>NZ_JBIAKJ010000001.1:0-1598993 GCF_042872365.1 Streptomyces sp. NPDC005263
GGTCCTGCTGACCGCCGGCAACCGCAACGACGTCACTGCTCGACGCGATCCCACCGGTCCGCGGCCGCACCGGCCGTCCCCGACGCAAGCCGGACCCGCTGTTCGCTGACCGGGGCTACGCCCATGACATCTACCGTCACCAGGTCCGCGCCCGGGGCATCGTGCCCGCGATCGCCAGACGCGGCACCCTGCACGGCACGGGACCGGGCACCTACCGCTGGGTCGTGGAGAGGAATTTCGCGTGGCTGCACGGCTTCCGCCCTCTGCGCATCCGATGGGAACGCAGGGCCGACATCCATGAAGCGTTCCTCAAACTCGCCTGCTGTCTCATCACTCACCGACAACTCGGCTCATTGTGTTAGCCCTTGTAAGACCGTGGGCGCATCCCTGCGTCCATCCGCGAGGCTTACGAGGTATCTCAGAGGTGAGCACCAGCTCTGGCTGGGCCGGTCAACGTCCATCGGTAGGTCACAGCCATTCGTTGACCGCAGCAATGAGGACGGTGGCCTCGAAGCGGACCGCGAGTTCGTCGAAGCGACAGGCCGCTGCCCGGTTGCGCTGAGCCGGTTGATTCCGCACTCGACTGCGTGCCGGGCCTTGTAGTCATCCTTCCAGGACTGCCGCGAACTGGGGACTGTCAGTCACAGCTGGCCTGCGGTCACCACCAAAGACAGCGGCCGTTGGCCCTGCTCGCAGGCGAGATGGACCTTGGTCGTGAAGCCTCCCCGGGACCGTCCCAAGCCGTGATCTCCAGGCTCGGTGCGGGTTCCGCCCGGTGGTTCCTTCTGGGTTTGCCCGTCGCGGCGGGCGCCTGCGGCATGCTGATGGGCTCGGCAGATCGTGGAGTCGACGTTGACCTCCCACGTGATCAGCCCTGCCGCATCCGCCCGGGACTGCAGTTGGGTCAGCAGTTCGGACCAGGTGCCGTCACGTTGCCAGCGGCGGAAGAAGCCCATAGACCGTCTGCCACGGACCGTAGTCCGACGGCAGATCCCTCCACGGAGCACCGGTACGAACGCGCCATCGGATCCCATCGGTCAACCTCCTCCGCCCCACCGTCGGCCTGCCCCGCAACGAGACCGGCAGCATCCGCTCCAGCACGGCCCACTGATCGTCAGATAGATCCCCTCGCCCCACACCGCGATCATGACGGCGCAGGACGAATGGTGAAGTCCATTTCCAAAACACGACCTAGGCGGTGGTCAGCCGGGCGTACACCTCGATCTCAATCTTCATCCGGGGATCGGCAAGACCGCACATGAGCATGGTGGCGGCCGGTCGTACCTCACCGAACGCGCGACGCAGCGCCGGCCAGCAGGGCTCGAAGTCGGCCCGGTCGGGCAGCAGATAACGCACCCGCACCACGTCGGCGAAGGTGCACTTCGCCTCGGTCAGGGCAGCCTCGATGTTGCGCAGGCACTGCTCGGCCTGCTCCACCACGTCGTCGGAGATCGTCATGGTGGTGTAGTCGAATCCGGTCGTCCCGGACACATGGACCCAGTCGCCGTCGATCACCGCGCGGGCATAGCCGATCTGTTCCTCGAACGTCGAGCCGCTGAGGATGGAACGTCGCTCTGTCATGCGCCGAACGCTAAGTGACCAGCACCGATACGTCTAATACGACTTCAGGCACAGAGTGATATCTCTAGGCGTATGGAGCGCCCCGACCTTCCCCTGCCGCAGCTGCACGCCTTCGTAGTGCTCGCCGAGGAACTCCACTTCGGCCGCGCCGCCACCCGCCTGGGCATCGCTCAGCCTCCGCTGAGCCAGCAGATCCGCCGCCTGGAGTCCAAGGTCGGCTACGCGCTGTTCAGCCGCGAACCCGGACGCATCGGCCTCACCCCGGCAGGGCGAGAACTCCTCCCCGCCGCCCGGCGTGCCCTCACTCACCTCGCAGAAGGGCTGACCGCAGCCCGCGATGTCGGCAGCGGCAGGGCCGGCCGCCTGCGGATCGGCTTCGCTGCCTCCCTCGCCCTCACCGTCCTCCCCAGCCTGCTGCGAACCTTCCGGGAACGGTTTCCCGCTGTGGATCTAGACATCCAGGAGATGACCACCACGCCGCAACTGGCCGCCCTGCACGAAAGGACGATCGACATCGGCCTGTTGCGGGAGCCACCAGCCCATGATTCGGAGCTCGGGTTCGAGACCGTGGTGGCCGAACCGTTCGTGGCCGTCCTGCCCGCCTCACACCCGCTCGCGGCACAACGAGCCGTCCGGGTGGAGCAGTTGGCGGACTGTCCCTTCGTGCTCCTGCCTCGTGCCGTCGGTCCGCCGCTGTACGACCAGATCGCCAATCTCTGCATCGCTGCAGGGTTCACCCCTCAGGTGACTCAGCACGCTGTGGAATGGCAGACCGTCTGCGCCTTGGTGGAAACCGGCCTGGGTGTGTCATTGGCCCCGGAGAGCATCCGCCGGATCCGCCTTAAAGGTGTTGCCTTCCGCAGGATCGATCCCGATACCGCGCGCACACGAGTCGCCGTCGCTTGGCGTAAGAACGACCCAAACCCCCTGGTCAAAGGCATCGTCGCGGCCCTCAATCAAGATCCGCCGGACAGGCCCTAACCAGGTGAGGAGCCCTCGACCCAAGGTGTGCTTCGTTCCAACTGCCAGTGGCGACGCGCCTGCATACGTTGATCAGTTCTTGAGCGCGTTCAAGTCACGCAACTGTGAGTCGTCTGTCTTGTCGTTGTTCCGGCGAGAGCTAGGGCGTGTCCGATGGGTCTTGGCTTGCTTGGGCGTCAAGGAAGCGATGCGGCGATGATGTGCGGGTGTTCTACGAAGATCTCAGCGAGTACGACTATCAGGACGAGGATGCGTTCACGGACAGGGAGTCGGGCTTCTACGCGCTCTGGTACCGCCCGGCATACACCCGCCTGAGCATCGGGTGGTTGGAAACCGGCAAGCCGTACTCGACGGGATCGGTTCCCACCGCGTTCGTGGAAAAGCTGAAGGCTGTTCAGCAGGTCCAATGGATGAACGTCTGCCTCGGGGTGCACGAGTGCGACCTGTGCCCTGCAGAGAAGGCTCCGGAAGGGACTGGCGAGGTTCGTATCCCGGGCGAGCCCGGGGTCGCTTATGCCGCTCCGTTCCTGATCACGCACTACGTCACCGATCACGGTTACCGACCGCCGCAGGTCTTCATCGATGCGGTTCTCGCCGTCGATCTCGACGTGTGGGCCGCTGCGCGATGGCCCAACGTCCCCTTCCCCTGGGTCCCGGATGATGTCGAACTCCTGCTGGAGTAGGCCCGCGCGAACCTGTGTACGCAGCCAGAGGCGGATCGAGGCGACAGTGACCGTGCCGTGAAAGAGGTAGGCCCTCTTGTCGTAACGAGTCGCGACCGCACGGAAGGTCTTCAGTCGGTTGATCGTCCGCTCCACTTCGTTGCGGCGCCAGTGGATTTCTCTGTCGAACCCGGTCGGACGGCCGCCCTTACTACCGCGCCGCCGGCGGTTGGCACGCTGGTCCTGGGGCTCCGGGATCGTGTGCTTGATCTGGCGCCGCCGCAGAGAGCGACGGTTGCGGCGCGACGAATAGGCTTTGTCGCCGCCAAGGTGATCGGGTCGAGCACGCGGGTGTCCGCCGGCCGGCCGCGGAACCCGGATCTGTTCACCTACGGGGATCAACTGTGGGGCATCACCCCACTGGCCAGGAGTCATGACGAAGGCGAGGGGGCGACGTCCACCCTCACCCGCCACATGAATTTTGCAGGTCAGGCCGCCTCTGGAACGCCCCAGGGCCTCATCGGCCCGGTGCCGGACCGGCGTGCTTCGTCTGCCGGATGCTCCAGTCAATCCGACCCTCGGCATCGGCGTCGCCCTGGACGGCCCGCAGGATCCTCTCCCACGTGCCGTCTGCTGACCACCTGCGAAGACGGTCATAAACCGTCTCCCACTTGGCGATGACACTGCCACCGCCCACCCCGCCCCACAACGACCGAAACGATCGGCCAGGGGGCAGGGCACGCAACCCATCAGACAGGCCCTAGGCCGCCGGCACCCCAACTCGGTCGGATGGTTCACCCTCGGACAGCCGTTCAGTACGCCAGGTCCGCCTTGGATATGCGGCCATGGACGCCTTTGACCATGTCGACCACCTGGGATACGTGGAAGTCGGCGGCCGCGCTGAGGTAGGCGAGGCCGACGGGGCCGGGAATGTCGAACCGGTCCGTGAGAAGCGTGAGCGCGTCGCGTACGGCGTTGCGCAGGGCCTCGTCGAGGTCGTGGTCGAGGCCCAGCACGATGTGCTCGGTGGGCGTCTCTGCGAAGGGGGCGCGCAGGCGGGCCGCCAGAGAGCGGGTGGCCGGGTCGCTGTGGACGGTGAGGCGGAGGGTAGCGCGCAGCGGGGCCTCGAAGGCGGTGAGGGCGACCTCGCCGTCGCCCTGGGAGAAGTGCGGGTCGCCGACGTAGAAGAGGGCCTCGGGGACCTGGACGGGGAGGAAGAGCCGGGTGCCGGTGCCGAGGTGGCGGACGTCGATGTTCCCGCCGTGCGGGCCCGGCGGTACGGAGTGGACGGGGGCTTCGGTGGCCGGTGCGACGCCCATGATGCCGAGGAAGGGACGCAGAGGGAAGGTGAGTTGGCGGCCGTCGCCGACCGGAAGCCGGCCCCGGCCGTCGTCTCCCACGGTCGTCACGATGCTGGCCGGCTCGCCCGGGGGTGTCTGCGGGTATTCACCGGGGAGGGCCCCCTTGCCGTGCCGGTTGCTGATCACCCCGTAGGGGGCGCGGCGGTACAGGTTCAGGACTTCGGCCTCCACAACGTCGCCGGGCCGTGCGCCGTGCAGTGCCACGGGTCCGGTGACGACGTGCGGGCCGTGTATCTCCGGCAGGTGTTCGCGTGCGGAGGCGGCTAGTTCTACGGCGTCGTGCAGGAGGCCGTTCGCCGGGATGCCGGCCGCGCCGAAGAAGGCGGCCGGGTCGCGGCCCTGGTCCTCGAGGATGCCCTCGTGGCTGATGGTGTCGAAGGTGACGGTCTCGCCCGAGCGGACGGTCAGTGCCGGCTGTGCGGTGGCGTTGGGGAGCAGGCCCCAGTGCACCCGGGAGGGGTCGGCGGGCAGGTAGTGCTCCCCGTCCAGGGGGCCGAGTCCGGGTTGGAGGAGGTTCACGTCAGGGCCTCTCGCAGGGCCTCGGAGGCGAGAGTGAATCCGAAGCACTGGCGGACGTTGTAGAGCGTGGCGGCCATGCAGTACGCGGGCGAGGTGGTGGCCACCGCGTCCTCCACCATGAGGACGTCGTAGCCGAGGTTCGCGGCGTCCATGAGGGTGGCCAGGACACACTGGTCGGCGTTGACGCCGGCGAACAGCAGGGTGTCGACCCGCAGGTTGCGCAGCACACTGTCCAACTCGGTGTCCTGGAAGCCGCTCATCCGGTACTTGGCGACCTCGATGTCACCTTCCGCCGCCTCCAGCCCGGCGACGAGCGCGGCAGAGGGGCTGCCGTGCTCCAGAACCCTGCCCGCGCCACCGGGCAGTGGGGCGCCGATGCCGCCGCCGGTGCCGTCCGGGTCGTAGACGTGCAGGACGCCGGGGGGAAGGTTGGCCCGGTCGGGGCGGTTGCCCCAGCTGAGCCAGACGACCGGGACGCCGGCCGCACGCAGCGGGGGCAGCAGGCCGGCGATGACAGGGATCGGGGCGCGGGCGGGGGTCACGTCCACGCCGATGGAGGCGAGCCACCCGTCGGGTGAGCAGAAGTCGTTCTGCATGTCGACGACGATCAGCGCGGTGGCGGCGAGGTCGGCGACCACGGTCTGCGGCAGCGCCTCGACGGTGACCGGACGCGGGTCTCGGTGCGGTCGGGCCAGGGTGACGGATCTGCTGTCCGCCCGCCAGGCGTTGCGGGGGTTGGGCCCGATCAGACCGTGGGACTCAGGCATGCGTGGGACTCCTCGATTCGGTCGAGCGGGCGGTGAGGTCCAGTAGCGCCCGGTCGGTGCCCCGGGCGCCCAGCGCGCACAGTCCGACGGGCAGTGAGCGCACCCGCAGCAGCGGCGCGACGACCGCCGGGAGCCCGGCCAGCGAGGCGAGGCAGGTCAGGCGGAGGGTGGCGGCGCGTACGGCTTCCACCTCCTCGGGCGGCGCGTCGGCGTGGAGGGCGGGGCCGCTCGTGGCGGGCAGCAGCAGGGCGCTCCCGGGCGGCGGTACGGCGTCCAGTGCCCTCCGCGCGTCGGCCAGGACGTGGTCGCCCGCCGCCCGCTCGTCCGCGCTCACCCGGCGTCCGTTCTCGAAGCGCGCCGCGACGTCCGGGGCGAGGGCGCCCGGATGACGGGTGATCCAGGCCCCGTGCCGCTCCCAGGCCTCGGCGGCCTGGACCGTACGGAAGGCGGCCAACCACTCCTCCAGGTGCTCGGCGGCTCCGGTGGCCGTGCGCACCAGGGGCAGCCCGGTGCGCAGGGAGAGCGCGCGGCAGGCGGCCTCGAAGGAGGCGCGCACCTCGGGCTCGGCGTGCGACGCCAGTTCCTCGTCCACCATGAGCTCGGCGACCGGCACAGGGTTGTCGTCCGGGGGCAGCAGAACCTCGGCCGCCGTCCGCAGCAGGGCGGGGTCGCGGGCCAGGAGGCCGGCGGTGTCGAAGGAGGGTGCCAGCGCCAGCAGGCCCCCGGTGGGGGTGGCACCGTGGGTGGGGCGCCAGCCGTACAGGCCGCAGTAGGAGGCGGGTACGCGGATCGAGCCGGCGGTGTCGGTGGCCAGTCCCAGGTCCGCCCAGCCGTGGGCCACGGCGGCGGCCGGGCCGCTGCTGGAGCCGCCGGTGATCCGGCCGGGCGCGGCGGGGTTGGCGGGGGTGCCGTAGTGCGCGTTGGTACCGGCGAGGCTGAAGGCCAGCTCGTCGGTCTGGGCCAGGCCGGTGAGTTCGGCGCCGGCGTTGAGCAGCCGTCGTACGGCGTCCGCGTGCGCGGGTTCCGGGCGGGCCTCGGCCAGCCAGGCGGGGTTGCCCGCGCCGACGCGCTGTCCGGCCACGGCGAACAGATCCTTCACGGCGGTGCGGACGTGCGCCAGCGGCCCCTGTCCGGTGGACGCCACCAGCGGCCCACCGTCCTCGTGGAGACCTGCCACGCGCCACACCGCCGGATCCGGGCGGTCATCCGGTGCCGGCACGGAGACGGCGCTCACGTGCGCGGCGGCGATCCGCCACCCGGCGTCGGTGTGCTGCCACACCTGGGTCTGCAGCCCGCGCGTCCCGTCCTGCCGCCGGGTCTCGGCGGTCACGACCGCTACCCCGGTTGCCGGCCGGACCACGTGCACCCGCTCGACGATGCGCGCCGGAGCCCCGCCCCGTTGGCGCCGGAAGTCGGCGATGGCCCTGTGGCCCACCAGCACGGTGTCGCCCTCGGCACGCAGGGTGCTCTGTGCGTCGAGGAACCAGTGGTCAAGGCCGGTCAGGTCGTTGGCGGCCAGTGCCTGTTCGTACGCCCGGAAGGCGGCGAGGAGATCTGCGTCCGGGGAGTCGGTCACGACGTTCCCGCCCGCAGTACGGCCAGGTCCTTCTCGTCGAGCGTGGCGAGCGGCCCGCGTTCGACGAGGTCGGCGAAGCCCTCGTCGGGGGACATGACGGTGAGGGTGTAGAGGCGTTCGGTGGCGGACGTGTTGACGATGCGGTGCCTGGATGCGGCGGGCAGGACCAGGACGTCGCCGGGGGCGAGGTCACGTTCGTGCTCGTCGCTGGCGGCGCGACCGTGGCCGGCGAGCACGACGAACGTCTCGACCGACTCAGGGTGCCAGTTGAGGGGCTGGGCGCCGCCCGGTTCCCAGACCTCGAAGACGACCGTGGTCGGCGAGCCGTCCCGGGGACCGGTGAGCACGGCGAGCTTGACGGTGTCGCCTGCGGTGATGTGGTGGGCGGAGATGTCACGCAGCTGAGTGTGCAGCGGGGGGTTGGCCATCGCGGGCTCCCTCAGGAGGTCAAGGGGTGGTCGGGCAGGAAGCGCGCGCACTCGCACAACGCGGCGGCGGCCGCGGCGATCGACGCGTCGATCAGTTTGCGCCCGAGTTCGGGCGTGGCTCCCGTGGGATCGCCGATGAGGCCGTTGCCGGTGGCGAAGTCGTCACTGGTCCAGCCGAAGGAGACTGGCTTGCCGAAGCCGATGTGCTCGTACGACGTGAGGTGTTCGGGGACGCTGCGGCGGGCCTGGGTCATGTCCACCAGATCCGGGTGGAGGTGAAGCATGGCAGCGGTTTCCTTGAGCCCGCCGTGCACGCCCATGCCGTACTCCGTGGCCGGGGACGTGCCGCCCTGGTCGGCGGGGAGGGAGGCGTGCAGCAGGAAGGTGCGCAGGCCGTACCGGGTGCGCAGTTCGCGCAGGGCGACGCCGAGCAGGGCGCTGTTGCCGCCGTGCGCGTTGAGGAAGGCGAGCCGGCGTACGGGGCCGGCGGCCAGGGAACGGCCGAGGTCGTCGAGGACGGACAGCAGGGTGCGGGCGCTGAGCCACAGCGTGCCCGGCGACCAGGCGTGTTCGTCGGACTTGGTGTAGGCGAGCCCCGGCAGCAGCGTGACGTCGCAGTTCTCCCCGGCAAGCCGGGCGGCGCCTTCGGCGACGGCTTCGGCCATGTAGTAGTCGGTGGCGACGGGCAGATGGGGCCCGTGCTGCTCGATCGCGCCGACGGGCAGCACGGCGACGGTGTCCTCGCTGAACCGCTCGATCTCCGGGCCGCGGAGGTCGATGAACCGGGTGAAGGTCACGGGGTCTCCTCGGATGCGGCGGGGATCTTGCCGGGGTTGAGCAGGCCGAGCGGGTCGGTGGTGCGGACCGCCTCCCTGACCAGGTCCAGGCGGCGGTCGACGTGCCAGTTGTGCGGGCTGTGCACACCGACGCCCAGGGCCTGCAGGGCGGCGATGCCGTCGTACACGGTCTGCTCGTCCTGGTAGCGGGCCATGAGCATGCCGACCGTGCCGGAGCGCATGCCCTCCAGGTGGAGCAGGGTGTCCGGGAAGACCTTCCTGATCTCGGTGGTGTCGCCGAGCAGGACGTCGCCGCCGATCTCCAGGTGGAACCAGCCGTCCTCGGCCTTCATCAGGTGGTAGGTGGGGTGGTTGAAGGACAGCGAGCTGATCAGCGCGGGGCCCTCGGGTGCGGACCGGACGTCCAGGACGCGGCCGCCGGACGCCTCGACGATCGCGCGTGCCTGGTCGACGGCCTCCTCCTCGACGATCGCGCGCAGGCTCAGGGCCGTGGGGTCCAGTGCCGGGTCCGGTCGGTAGACCCTGACGAGGCCGGCCTCGTCCAGCGAGGCCAGGCGCGGCGCCGGTTCCAGTCGGACGAGAGCCGAGAGGGCGGCGGTGGCGGACGCCCAGTCGGCGAAGGCGGCGAACAGCCCCGTCCAGGTGCGGGCCCGCTGGAGCCGTACGGTCGCGGTGGCGATGAAGCCCGTGGTGCCGTAAGCGTGGATGTAGGGCAGCGCGTCCGACTCCCGCACGGTGAAGGGCTCGGCGTCCGCCGTGCAGGGCACGACCGTCAGCTCCCGGACGAAGCCGTCGCTGTTGGTCCTGTGCACGAGTGAGCCGGTGCCGCCGCTGCCGCCGGACAGGAAGCCGCCGACAGTGGTGCCGAAGGTGGACGGGAACATCCACAGTTCCTGACCGAGTGTGCGGGCGTGGGCCTCCAGGTCGGACATTCTCGCCCCGGCCTCGGCACGGATCCAGCCGTCACCGGCGTCGAGGACCCGGCCACAGCCGGTGAGGTCCAGCACGGCACCGTCGTACAGCGGGATCGCCTGGCCGTAGTTGCCGGTGCCCTTGCCGCGCGGGGTGAGGGGAACGCGGTGGCGGTGGGCCAGGGCCAGAATGCCGGGGAGCTGCTCGTGCGAGGTGGGGCGCAGGACGGCCTCGGCGTGTCCGGCGGGGAGTTTCGCGGACAGGATGGGCGACATGTGTGCCCAGTCGGAGGAGGCCTTCTCCCGTGCGGCACGGTCGCGGATCACTCCGTCGGAGCCGAGGATTTCGGCGGCGTCGGCGCAGAATTCCTCCATGCCTGGCGTCGGTTGACGTTCCGTCATCGCCGTCGCCGGTCCTTCGTCGACGAGTTCGGTGAGTGCGGTCAGGTTTCCGGTCGTCATCACTTCAGTCCGATCGAGGTGTCGATGAAATCGTCCGTCGCCATGTCCTTGGCGGTCAGGTCCGGCTTGACCTTGGCGCCGCTCTGCTCGACGAGTGGGGTGAAGGTCTTCAGTACGGAAGCGACGCGCTTCATGTCGAAGCTCCCGATGCTGCCGTCGGACTCGTTGCCGAGGATGCCGAGCTTGACCATCTGCTTCGCGGCAAAAGTGCCGGTGCCTTCGGAGTAGACCCATCCGGTGTTGTACTGCTGCACCAGGTCGCTGATGAGCTTGACGGTCGCCGACGGCTCGGCCGCGAAGTCGACGGCCGACTGCTGCAGGACGGGGACGAGCTTCTTCAGGCAGGGGCTGAGCGACTTCACTTCGCCGCTGCGCACCGACAGGGCTTCCGGATAGACGTTGAAGCCCACGTCCGCGAGCAGCTGGTACTTGATCGGTTTCTTCCAGGCCGACACCTCGTGCTGGTAGATGTACGGCTCGGCGGTGGCGAAGCCCTGCTGGGCGATGCCCGGGTTGGACACGAAGCGGGCGGGTGCGCCGTCGTAACTCCCGTCCAGCTGGCTCTTCTTGATGAGGCCCTTCGCGACCAGCATCGAGGCGTAGGTGCTGCCGTTGACGTAGACGACCTTCTCGTTCGACTTGCCGATGTCCGCGATCGTCTTCCAGCCGGGGTGGGTGGCGGGGTCCCACATCAGGACCTGCGGGCTCTTCTTCATCAGCGCCGCCACGGCCGTGACGGGCTGCTTGGCGGACGCCGTGATCGCCACGTCGGTGGTGACCGTGCCGAGGGTGATGCTCTTGTCGACGTACATCTGCGAGGGGACGGTCTGATAGCCGATGGCGGAGCCGCCCGCCCGGATCTGGATGTCGACGCCGGTGTCCTTGCCGTCGACGACCAGCGGGCCGGTGACCCGCTTCTTCGCGGAGTCGACCGTGTAGCCGGGGCCGACCAGGTGGTAGAGGGGGCCGTGTTCGGCCTCGGGCTCCCAGTCGACCTGGACGACGACCGTCTTGGGGCAGACGCCGGCCAGGCGCTGGGCGGCGGGGGCCGCCGGGAGTTTCTCGGCGGAACCGGTCGAGGTGGAGCCACCGCCGCAGGCGGTGACCGATACCAGGGTGATTATGGAGGAAACGCCCGCGATGGCGGCACGTCTGGCGGATGAAGGCATGACTGACTCCCTGAGGGACCAGAGGGAAGGCGGGGAAAGGGCGGGGCTACGTCCGGTCGGCCGAGGCGTGCCAGGAGCCGACGGCGAGCCGCGCGACGAGGGTGAAGACGGCGAAGACCGCGACGCCGAAGAAGGAGGCGAGGATGATCGCGGCGAACAGATCCTCGGACTGCAGCCGGGAGCGGTAGACGTCGAGCAGGGTGCCGATGCCGGGCTCGCCCTGCTTGAAGAACATGTCGCCGACGATCGCGCCGATCACGGACAGGCCGGAGGAGGTCCGCAGCCCGGTGAAGACCGAGGGCAGGGCGGCAGGCAGTTCGAGCTTACGCAGCCGGGCCCAGCGGTTCGCCCGCTGGAGGGTGAACAGGTCGTGGTGGGTACGGTCCACCGACTGGATGCCGAACAGTGTGTTGGCGATCATCGGGAAGAGGGCGATCAGGACGCAGACGACCACCCGGCTGGTGAAGCCGAACCCGAACCAGAGGCCGATCAGCGGCACGATCGCGAGGATCGGCACGGTCTGCAGGATCACCGCGTACGGGTACAGGGAGCGTTCCAGCCAGCGAGCCCTGCTCATCAGCACCGCCGCCGTCACACCCAGCGCGGAGGCGATGAGCAGGCCGACGAGCGCCACCTGGGCGGTGAGCCACAGCGCCTGGAGCATCGGCTGCAGATGGGTCCAGTCGAGGAACGACACGGTGAGGACCTGCTGCGGGGGCGGGACGAGGAAGCGCCGGGCAGGGCTGAGCAGCAGATAGCTGACGGCGTACCAGATACCGACGGCCGCGCCGAGCGACCCGAGCGGCGTGAGCACCGCGACGGTCCGGGCCCGGCGTCGGCGTACGGGGGCCGGAGGCGTGGCCTGCGTGGAGTCCGTTGCCGGCAGGACGTCCTGGGACTGAGCGGTGACGGTGACGTGGGTGCTCACTGGAAGCCTCCTCGAAGCGCCGCCGAGACCTCGCCGGCGATACGGCCGAAATCGGGGTCGTAGCGCAGCTCGGACGGACGCGGATGGGCGAAGGGCACCTCGAAGGAGGCGGTGATCCGGCCGGGGCGGGCCGACATCACGACGACCCGGCCGGCCAGGAAGACGGCCTCGGTCACCGAGTGGGTGATGAACAGAGCGGCGAAGCCGGTCTCCGCGTAGATGCGCTGGAGTTCCTCCTGCATGCGCAGGCGCGTCATCTCGTCGAGGGCACCGAACGGTTCGTCGAACAGGAACAGCGACGGACGGGCCATGAGGGCGCGGGCCAGGGACACGCGCATCCGCATGCCGCCGGACAGCTGCCCCGGCAACTGCTTCTCGAAGCCCTCCAGGCCCACCAGGCGCAGGGCGTCCAGCGCTCGATCCCGCCGTTCGGCCTTCGGGGTCCCGGTGAGTTCTGCGGGGAGTTCGACGTTGGCGAGGACGGTGCGCCAGGGCAGCAGGGTCGGGTCCTGGAAGACGTAGCCGACCGAGTCGGTGGGGGCGTGGACGGTACCGCCGGTTGCGGTGTCCAGGCCTGAGGCGAGGCGGAGCAGGGTGGACTTGCCGCAGCCCGAGGGGCCGACGACGGCGACGAACTCGCCCGGGGCGATGGAGAGTTCGACTCCGGCGAGGGCGGTGGTCCCGTTGTCGAAGTGCTTGTCGACGCCCTCGAATCGCAGCGTCGCTTCGAGTGTCGCTTCGGCGGTGGTCGGCACGTCAGCTCCCTTCAGTGCCACAGTCAGGAATGTTGATAGCATGAACATTGATTGTTTCCGGCCAATGTCGTGGCCGTATCTGTTCGCCGAGAGCTGCCGGGCGGCAGACCCAGAGGATCTTCAGAAGAATTCGCGGACCACCGACGTACGGCTGACCAGCCGCCCGCCGGCGAAGACCAGCCGCTCGGGACAGGACGCGCCGAGAACCTCCGAGACGGTCTGCGCGCGCACGGCCAGCAGATCGGCGACAGCACCCTCGTGCGGTCCCGCCGCGGGCAGCCCGAGGACCGCCCGAGCTCCCCCGGTGACCGCGTACAGCGCCTCGTCCGGGGTGAGATGACCGGCCGTGACCAGGAGGGACGCCGTCTCGAGCGGATCCGCCCGGCCCACGGGGTTGAAGGGGTCCCGGATGTTGTCACCGCCGGCCGCGACCGTCACGCCCGCGTCCAGCAGGGCCCGTACGGCGGTGAGACCGCGCGGGGTGGACGACGGTCGGTCGCGGCCCTGGAGGTAGAGGTTCGTCAGCGGGAGGGTGACCACGCCGATGCCCGCAGCCGCGACTTCCTTGGCCGTGCGAGCCGCTTCGGCCGGCTCCACCACGCCCAGGCTGACGCAGTGACTCGCGGTGACGCCGGAAACGAAGCCGCGCTCCAGTACCGCACGGGCGAGCAGGCGCAGATCCCCCGCCCCCGGGTCGAGGGTCTCGTCGGCGTGCAGGTCCACACCGACCTGGTGCTCGGCGGCGATACGCAGGGTGCGCTCCACGGACGCGGCCGGGTTCGCGGACAGGTGGGGGCAGTCGCCCAGCAGGTCCGCGCCGAGGTCGAGCGCCTCGTGCAGCAGCTCGTCCGGGGCGTCGACGTGCAGGACGGCGATCTGGAGCCGTATCCGCCCGCGGAGCTGTCTGCGCAGGCGGAGGAGGGCGCGCAGGCCGCGCAAAGGATCACCGCCGCCGTAGCCGCCGTCGTCCCTCAGGAGATCCACGTGGGTCCTGACCGCCGTCACGCCGTTCGCACACAGCTCGTCGACCGCCCGCCTGGCGCGCTGGAACACTTCCTCCTCGGTGACCCGCGCGGCGTACGCACGCCAGGCGGTGACGGCGAAGAGCAGGTCCCCCGGCAGTGCGCCCGCCAGGTCCCAGGTCAAAGCCTTGTCCAGATGGGCGTGCGGTTCCGCCGGGGCGGGCAGGAGCAGGTATCCGTTCAGGTCGAGTTCGTCGGGGCCGGAAGGAAGCAGACCGGGCGGGGCGACCCGGGCGACAAGGCCGCTGTCCGTACTGACCAGGACGTCGCGGACGCCCTCGCCGGGCAGGCGCGCGCCGCGCAGCAGCAATGGTGACATGTTCAGTGGTCCGTTCCGTGCGGCGCGGTGAGCACCGCGAAACCGTCGAAGTCATGGCGACGTACGGGGACGCCGAACATGTCGGTCGACGTGGACGGACGGGTGCGTCCCTCCCGTACGGCCGCGAACGCATCGGCGACCCGGCCCACGAAGTCCGCCGACTCCCGGTGCCGCAGGTTGTGGCCGAGCAGCGCAGTGGCGACGGGCAGCTCGGCCAGGCGGCGCGTCGAGTCGGCGAAGGCGCTCACGTCGGCGCCCGGCACATGGGCGAAGAAGGTACCGCTGATCAGCGTGTCCCCGGCCAGCAGCAGCCCGGTCTCCGGCTCCCACAGGCAGACGCCGTCCGGAGAGTGACCGGGGGTGTGGAGCACCTCGAGGCGCCGACCGCCCAGGTCGAGGACGTCTCCTTCGCGCAGCAGCCGGGTGGGGCGTACCGCCTCGATCCGCCAGTCGGCCAGGTCGGGCACCGGCCGCACCTCGACGCGGGAGTCGGTGAGGAAGAACCCGTTCGTGTCCAGGACACGGAACTCCTCGTACTGCTTCCGCAGGCCGTGCGCGATGTGCGCGTACGCCTCCAGCCACTCGCGCGGAGCCGGATCCCTGTGCAGTGCGGCGCCGGTGGCGTGTACGGCGATGTCCTCGGCGTACCCGGCCACGGAGGCGTTGCCGCCGCGGTGGTCGAAGTGGTGGTGGGAGTTGACGACGAGCAGCGGCAGCCGGGTCAGCCGTCGTACCCGCTCGCCGATGTCGCCGATCCCCATGCCGGTGTCGTAGAGCAGGGCCAGTTCATCGCCGAGCACGAGGTAGCTGTTGACATGGCCGGGCTCGGCGATCACGAACGCGGCCGGGCCGGTCTCGGCGACCTGGAACCAGTCGGACCCGCTCACGCCGCACCGAGCGCGTGATAGCGGCGGTCGTGATGCACGAGTGCCGTCGGTCCGCCGGTGCCGGGCACGACGTGCTCGACGGCCGCGACGATCAGCTGGTGGTCCCCCGCCGGGAGGTCGCGCACGACGCGGCAGAGGACCGCGTACGAACTGTGCGCGAGCAGGAGGGGTAGTCCGCCGGGCTCCTCGGCCGACCACTCCAGCTCCGCGAACCGGTCCGCGGAGCGGTCGGCGAAGCGCCGGGAGACGTGCTCGCCGCCGGCGTGCAGGATGTTCAGCGCGAACCTGCGGCCGTCGAGCAGCGAGGTCAGCGTGCGGCCGCGGCGGCCCACTCCGATGGCCACCAGCTGCGGTTCGCGGCTGACGCTCATCACGGCGGTGCTGGTGAAGCCGACCGGGCGCCCGTCGGCTGCCAGGGCGGTGACGACACAGACGCCTCCGGCGAGTGCGGCCATGGCGTCGAGGAAGCCGGAGTCCGGCGGGGAGTCGACTAGACGGTCGGAGGTGGCCGCGGCCATGAGAGCTCCCTATGGGCTGGACGGGACGGGTAAGCACGTACGCCGCGTGCGACGCGATGGACTCGACAGCACCTAGAATGTTCGTGCCATCAACATTGAGCGTAGGGCCCTGGTGTTTCACCGGCGTAAAACATCTCCGCGGGCCAACCGGGGCCCGATGGCCCGCCGACCCCGACCCTTTAGGATTCCTGCCATGCCGGCCCAACCCGCCCACAGCACATCGCCCGCCGCCGGGGACGCGGACGCGCCGTTGCGCGCCGAACTCGGCAGCGCGATCCGCCAGTTGCGCAAGGAGCGGGGGCTGACTCTTGTCCAACTCGCCGAGCGCGCCGCGCTCTCCCACCCGTTCCTCAGCCAGCTGGAGCGGGGACTGACCCGGCCGAGCATGCCGTCCCTGCACCGCATCGCCCGTGCCCTCGGCACCACACAGCAGGCACTCATGGCCGCGGCGGTGGTGCCGCAGCCCGACGCCTCGGCCGACTCGGCCCACCTGGTGCGCTCCGGCGAGGGCCTGCCCGTGGACAACCCCGGCGGCACGGCGCGCATGCTCGGCGCCCCTGCCTACTCCGTCCACCCCGTGGAGTACACCGGCACTCGGGAGCGGTTCGAGGAGTACTACGACCACCCCGGCGACGAGTTCGTCTACGTCGTTGCCGGTGAGATCGAAATCGACCTGCACACAGCGGACGGGCCTCTTCTCCACGTGCTCGGTCCGGGCGACAGCATCTGCTACCCCGGAGGAACTCCCCACCGCTGGCGCGCTGTCGGTGACGGTTCACGGGTGCGGCTCCTCACCGTCCAGAACGCGACGGGCGAAGCCGACCGCCACTCTTGACTCGGACACGACCGGATCCGTTCGCAGGTCTGTCAGGCTGCTGCGCAAAGTGAAGCCGCCCGTGGCCGCAGGCTCCGCGAGCACCTCGGTCCGGGGCATGCCACCCGTCTCTGCTCCACCGCGACCGCCGCCCCGGGCGATGGCCTCCCTGCGGAACCTGGCCATCGGCGCGCTCCGCCTGGCGGGGCGGGACAACATCGCCGAGAGCCTGCGCCATCACGGCGGGGCATGGGCTGGCCGCCGGCGATCCTCGAACTCATCGCACACACCCGCCGGCATGGATACACCATGACCCGGAGGACGCTCCGGCGCCCGCGTGACAGAACCCAGGCGGGTGGCTTTGTTCACCGGTTTCGGTTCTGGCTCGCTTTTCGTGATGGGCGCACGCACCAGGGCGCGGGCGGTGTCGGTCGCCGCGCGGGTTCCGGCGCTCTGGTGCGGGCAGCGCGGCCGGCACCAGGCCGGCGGCATACGCCAGGGCGCGGTCGACGTCGCCGAGCTCCCGGTGGATCCCGACCTATTGATGCCCGGAGTACGTCTCTTTTCAGCCATGCCTCCATAACGTCCCTGCACGGAAAGGTACTTCCGTACTGGAGCATGCACCTGACATCTTGCATCCACCACTCGTTTCGTACGGCCCGGCCGCTGCCCTCAGCACGGCCGGGCCGTCTCCGGAGGACGCATTGATACCCCACATATCCAGCCGACCTAGACGCACGCTGGTGCTGGCGGCCACGCTCGGTGCCACCCTCGCGTTCGGCGCCCCGGGCGCCCTCGCGGGCACGCTCCCCGTCGTCCCCTCCACCGCGCCGGCCGCCAAGGCCCACGCTCCGGCCGCCGTGCCGGCTTCCCAGAGTGCGACCTGGGTGGCCGGCACGCGTGCCTACCTCGTGATCACCGCCCCCGGTGACAGTTCGGCGGTCCGCTCCGCGATCGCGGCCAACGGCGGCACCGTCTTCTCCAACTTCGACGCCATCGGCGTGATCGTCGCCCACTCGGCGTCCAGCGGATTCGCCGCCACCATGCGCGGCGTCGCCGGGGTGCAGCAGGTCGGTGCCACGCGTACCTCGGACGTCCCGGCCGACGCCTACAACCCGGCGCTCCCGGCAAATCCGTCCCAGGCCTCGACCCCGGCCGGAGAACCGGTCCGGGCCGACATGAGCCAGATCAAGGCCGACCTGGCCTGGGCCGTGAACCCAGGCTCCGCGTCCGTCACGGTCGGCATCCTGGACACCGGTGTGGACGACCAGCACCAGGACCTGGCGCCCAACTTCAACGCGGCCGACTCGGTCTCCTGCGCCTACGGCAAGCCCGACACCCGTGCCGGCGCCTGGCGGGACGTCGACACGCACGGCACCCACGTAGCGGGCACCATCGCCGCGGCCAAGAACGGCAAGGGCGTCGTCGGCGTGGCCCCCGGGGTGAAGATCTCCGCGGTCCGGGTCGCCGAGCCGGGCAACTCCTTCTTCTTCGCCGAGAACACCATCTGCGGCTTCGTCTGGGCCGGTGACCACGGCTTCAAGGTCACCAACAACAGCTATTACACGGACCCGTGGCAGTTCAACTGCCCGGACAACATCGACCAGGCCGCCATCATCGAGGGCGTCAAGCGCGCCCAGGAGTACGCCGAGGGCAAGGGCTCCCTCCAGATCGCCGCCGCGGGCAACGAGAACTACGACCTCGCCCACAAGACGACCGACTCCGCGAGCCCGAACGACTCGACGCCGGTCACCCGCACCATCACCAACGCCTGCCTCGACATCCCGACCGAGCTGCCGGGCGTGGTCACGGTCGCGGCCAACGGCACGGGCGTCACCAAGGCCTCGTTCTCCAACTACGGGCAGAGCGTCATCGACGTCGCGGCACCGGGCAGCAACGTGTACTCCACCGTCCCCGGCGGCGGCTACGGCAGCAAGAGCGGCACCTCGATGGCCACCCCCCACGTGGTCGGCGTGGCGGCACTCATCGCCAGCGCCAACCCGGGCATCACCCCGGCGCAGCTCCGCGCCAAGCTGGCCTCCCAGGCCAACGACATCGCCTGCCCCTCGGACAGCCGCTGCACGGGCACGACGGCCAACAACTCGTTCTTCGGCGAAGGACAGGTCGACGCCCTCAAGGCCGTCGGGACCACCCCGCCGCCCGGCACGTACTTCGAGAACCTCGCGGACTTCGCCATCAACGACAACGCGACCGTGGAGAGCCCGATCGCCGTAACCGGCGTGACCGGCAACGCCCCGGCCACCCTCAAGGTGGGTGTGGACATCAAGCACACCTACATCGGTGACCTGAAGGCCGACCTGGTGGCGCCCGACGGCACCGCCTACACCCTGCACAACCACACCGGCGGCAGCGCCGACAACATCGCCCAGACCTACACCGTGAACGCCTCCTCGGAGGTCGCGAACGGCACCTGGAAGCTGCGCGTCAACGACAACTCCGCCTCCGACACAGGCAAGATCGACGCCTGGAACCTGACCTTCTAGCGCAGGACCCGGCAACGCCCGCGTACAGCACGCACAGCGCCGACGACAGCTACCCGCCCGCGGCCGCGGACAAGGCGGGCTGCGGTCCGGTCGGCCACGGTTGCGAACTGCTGAGCGGCAAAGGGCAGATGGGCCCCGGCGGCGGTGTACGCCGCGGTCGGGGCCACCATGCCGGAGACGTTCCGGAAGGCCGCGGACGGCCTGGAGCCGGTGTCCAGCCCACCGTGCGCCTCCCTGAGGAGTTGCAGGGCCGTGTCCGCGCTGACCATACGGGCAGCGCGGACACGGCTGCGCTCGCCGCGGCCCCGAGGAGTGCCGGCCGGCTCGAGCGGCGGGCCGCCGTCCCGGCCCGGACCGCGGAGGCGGCCTCGCCGCGGGAGACCTACGCCTTGCGCACCGACTCCTGCCCGGCGGCCGCGAGTGACCCTGCGCGCGGCATCTTCCGCCGGTTCCCTGGTGGACAGCCCCTTCACCAGGCAAGGGTGTTGTCGGGATCAGAGTTGTCGGGCCGAAATCGGGCCGCCTCTGCCAGCTCTTGCCAGCTGAAGAGCGACCTGCCTGGTCTTGGACCCACCCCACCCGGCACTGCCTGCTCATCGGGTGTTCGCAAACCTCCCGTCGGCCCGCTTCTCGAACGTCGCTACCAGGACGGCTGCCGTCGTGCCGACGATGCCGAGGAGCAAAGGCAGCCGCACGTCCAGGCCCGTGAGGGAGCCGGCGAGGGCGGTGCCTGCGGATCCTGCCGTGATCTTCAGGGCGGCTACCCAGATGAAGACCTGTCCTTGGACGCCGACAGGCGCGTACTCGGTACGGGCGGCGAGAGTGGCGGCGAAGAAGAGTGCGTTGAGGGTGCCGGTGAGCGTAAACGCGGACACGGAAAAGGTGAAGCTGTGGCTCATCACGACCGTTCCGAGGCCGACGACGACGCACAGGGCGAGGCGGCGCATGAGACGGTCGGGATCGCCGGTGAGCGGAGAGACCATGACCGTCACGGAGCCGAGGAGGTTGCCGAGGCCGTAGGCGGCGGTCAGAACGGCCGCGTTGCCTGTCTCCACGCCGATGATCGTGGTCATGTGCACGGCCGTGACGGGCAGGGCCGCGACGCTGAGTGCGACGGTCGTCGTCAAGTAGGTGGTGCGCCGGAGAGGGCCGGTGCGGGCCATCAGCACGAGGGTCCGGCCCGGCTTGAGGGTCGTGCTTCTGCCGTCGCCGTGGTGCGGGGCGGTGCGGGGCAGGAGCAACACGCAGGTGGCCGCCGCGCTCGCCGCGGCTGCGAGCGCGAGCGCCGCTGCAGTGGGTGAGGCCCAGCCGACCAGGGCAGCCACCAGGGACGGGCCAGCGGTGCCGCCGATGCCGTAGGTGGCCACGTCCCAGCCCTGAGCGCGCCGCTGGGTGCGGAGCCGCGATCCGACTATGGCGGGCAGTCGGCTGCTGATGCCGCCCGTCAGGAGGGGGCCGCAGGTGCCGGCCACGGCCAGCAGCAGTGCGGTCATCAGGGCGGGCACCCGGGCGTAGGTCAGTACTCCCGTGGTCAGTGCGGTGGAGTACAGCAAGCAGGCCGTGGCGATGACCTTGCGGCCGTCTCGCGCGAGGTCCAACGGACGGGCGACGAAGGGGCCGAGCAGGTGCGGTGCGGTCACGCACGCTCCCAGCACACCCGCGAGGGTCCCAGAACCACCCGATGAGCTGACGAGCAGGACGACGGCGACAACCGCTCCCCCGTCAGCCGTGCGCGCCAGGGCCGCGGCCACGACGTAGCGGGCCAGTCCACCCTTGCGGTCGGCAGGACTTGGCGGCGCGGTCTCCGTGTTCGTTCCGGTCGCCATGTTCTGGTGATTCATGGCGGCCAGGCTCAGGCGGTGAGACCGAGTGCGTCCAGCGCTTCGACGACATCCCTATGGGCGGCGTCGTCCAGCCCACGCAGCGGACGCGGCAGGTTCGGCTCTCCTGTCAGCCCGAGGTGAGAGGCGGCGGCGCACATGACCCGCAGGCTGCCGTGGCGCCGGAACAGTGTCCACAGCGGCTCCAGCCCGTCGGACATGCCTGCGGCTGGTCCTGCATGACCGGCCTGAGCGGCGCGGGTGAGGGCGAGTGCGGTCAGCGGGAAGGTGCCGCCGATCACCGAGTACCAGGCATCACAACCGGCGTTGAGACCACGGGCGGCCATCCAGTCGCCGCTTACCCCGATGGTGACCTTGTCGGGAACCAGGGCCCTCAGTGTGTCAATCCGGGCCTTTGCCTGTGCGGGATCATCGGGCACACCCGGGATCTTGATCGAGCCGACGTTCGGCAACTGGGCGATCCGGCCGTGCAGTTCGTCGCTGAAATGCACATGCGTGGTGCCGGGGTTGTCGTACACGCACAACGACACCGACAGCTCACGGGTGACGTCCTCGTACAGCCCGAACACCTCGTCCTCGGTGAGCGGCTGGTACGTCATCGGGGCAAGCAGGACGGCGGAAGCTCCGGCCTTCTGGGCGTCCTCGGCCAGGGCGAGGACGTGCGAGGTGCGCAACGCGCCGATGCCCGCTATGACCGGGGTCCCGTGGGCGGCCTCGACCGCGATCTTCAGGGCGTGGGCTCGCTCCTCACGGGTGAGGTAGGCGTAGCTGCCGGTGGAGCCGAGCGCGCCGACGGAGTCCACGCCGGCGGCGGCGAGGCGGGCGACGAGCGCGGCGTAGGCCGTGCTGTCGATACCGTCCTCGTTGGCTGGTGTGAGCGGGAAGGCGCTGAGGCCGTGGAACATGGGGGCTCCTTCAATGGGGAGAGAGTGCGAGTCGGGATTGTCAGAGCGCGGTGCGCAAGTCGGCAACGACCGCGGCGAGTTCGGTGGCGAACGCCTCGGCCTGCGGCTCGGTGATGGTCGCGCTGGTGATACGGATCGCGCCCCGGTAGGCGGACGGATCACGGGCGAAGAGGTGGCCGGGCCGCACGGCCCAGCCCCTGTCCGCCAGGGCTTGGACCACTGATCGGCCGTCGACGTCGAGTTCGACCCATACGTTCAGCCCGTCGGGCTGGTGGGCCACCTCGATGCCGTGTGCGTGCAGCCGCTGGATGAGCAGGCCGCTGCGGTCCGCATAGGCCGCGCGGGCCTGTTCGTGGAGTTCCTGCACGCCGGGGTCGACCAGCAGCTCGTGGACGGTGTGCTGCAGGAGTCGGCTGACCCAGGTGGTGCCTGCGCTCAGCCGCACTTCCAGGCGTGTGGCACTCTCTGCGTCAGCGGCGACCAGAGCGAGACGCAGGTCTGGGCCGAGGAATTTGGAGACGGACCGCACGAGTGCCCAGCGCGCCGTGGTCGGAGGGGTGATCCGGTGGTACGGCCGTGCGGAGACGGCCGAGAAGTGGTCGTCCTCGATCACCAGAACCTGGGGGTGCTCGGTGAGGATCGCGCGCAGCTCGGCGGCCCTTTCCTCGGTCAGGCTCGCACCTGTCGGGTTGTGGGCGCGCGGTGTGCAGACGACTGCCCGGGCTCCGTCTTCGAGTGCGGCCCGCAGGGCATCGGGACGCATGCCCGCGCCATCGACCTGGACCGGTGCCGACTGGTAGCCGCTCAGCCGCAGCGTGCCGATGCTCGCCAGGAAGCAGGGGTCCTCGACCGCCACGATGTCGCCGCGGGCAAGATAGGCGTTCAGGAGACGTTCGGTGGCGTCGACCGCTCCGTGCGCGACCAGCGTCCGGAACGGCTGCTCGATGTCCTCGGCGAAGTCGGCCGAAGCCCATGCGGCCAGCTCCTTGTCGACGGCGGGCATGCCGTACAGGGGCTGGGAGTAGTGTCCGCTGCGCGCTGCGGCCAGGATGTCCGGCAGTAGCTGCGGGTCCGGGTTGCCACTGGACAGGTCGACGGAGTCGCCGCCGACGCCGACACCCTCGTGGGCGAGCTGCGGCACCGCGGCGATGACCGTGCCGCCGCGGCCCCTGGTCTCGGCCACCCCGGCTTCGACGAGTCGCCGGTACGCCAGGGCGACCGTGTTCCGGTTCACTCCCAGTTCGGCGGCGAGTGCCCGCACGGGCGGCAGCATCGCCTGTGGTGCGAGCACGCCCGATGCGACCTGGTCACGCACACTGCCGACGATCTCCGCTGCGGTGGTACCGCTGATCGGCACGTGATCACCTCCGCAACGACTCTAACACTTTGTCCTATGCCAAACTTCCGTGGCATCGCTGCAACGGTGAGTCCGATACCTCCCCAGGTGCCGGACTCACCCCCTACTGGCGCAGGTCACCCGATACGCGCGGGGACCTTGGCCGTCTCCGAGCGGAAGCCGTGGCCGACCTCGGGAGCAAGCCCGTGGTAGTGGCGGAAGTTGTAGATGAGCGGGCTCCACACTTCGGGGTCGACGTGGTGCGTGCCGGGGACGACGATGCGCTCGTGGGCGTGGACACGGAGCACCTCGCACTCGACACCGAAGAAGCGGCCCTCTCCGCCCGGGTTCAGTGCAACGGCCCTCGCCTCCAGCTGGAGTGGGGACTCGGCGACCCGGGGCGGCCGTACGAGATCGGAGGGCTTCGGGGCCAGCCCGGCGGCGGAGAACTTGTCGGGCTCATACTGGTACACCGCCCGCTTGCTCTCCGGCACCGGATCGGCGCCGGTGAGCGGTGCGAGGCGCTCGACCTCCCGCCCCAGCTCGGGCGAGGCGAGGTTGATCACTACGTCCGGCCGCTCGGCCAGGTTGCGCACCGTCTGGTTCTCCCTGCCCACGCCCAGGACGATGTTGTGCCCAGCACCCAGGCGGACGAGATGGGGGCGAGGTTGAAGGTGCCGTCCTCGTCTCCGTAGTGAGCAGGACCACCGGGGTTCCGAAGTACAGGATGCTCGGACGTATCACTCGATGCGCGTCGGTCGTCATGCGGAAGACGCTAGGGCCTGTTGCAAAAGTGCTGCCAGCGGCTGCTGTGATTGAGTAGTTCGGTTGGCCTCCGGGCGAAGGGGAGTTGTGACTAGTTGGGGTGGCGGTTCAGCTTTGACCAGCTATGCCGAGATCCGGCGGTACTGCTCAACCTCGGCTCAGGCCCTTGAACACGCGGATCTGCCGCCAGGAGAGCGGTGGGACGAAGCCGGCGGGACGGCCTTCTACTGGCCGAAGGGTGATCCGGCGCTCGGCCAGGGGCCCTGGGTGAACGGAGTCGTCGTGTTCTGGGGCACCAGAGGCGGACGTCAGGGCTGGGGTTGCGCTTCCCTTGATGCTGCGGGCAACCCTGCGCTCGATGCCGTGACATGGCTGTCCGTTGCACCCTCGATAGCTCCCGACCTGCTGGCTGAGCATCTTCGAGGTCTGTTCGCCGGAGGTATCGTGACGCCTGAGCATCAGAGCTGATGGAGCCAACAACTGCGGTGCTCAGTCACAGCCACTCGTTTAGCACTGCGACCAGCACGGTAGCTTCATAGAGGACGGCGAGTTTGTCGTATCTGGTGGCGACCGAGCGGTGGCGCTTGAGCCGGTTGATGCCGCATTCCACCGCGTGACGCTGCTTGTAGTCGGTCTTGTCGAACCGCGGTGGCCGACCACCGAGGGAGCTGAGTTTCTGCCGGTTGCGGACCCGGTCCGCAGGAACCGGAATTGTCGCCTTGATACAGCGCCGACGCAGGTAGGCGCGGTTCTTGCGAGAGTCGTATGCCTAATAGGCACTGGGGGTTGGCAGTTGTGATCACCTGGTGGCTGGTGTTGATGAGCCGGTCAAGGAGGGACTCGGCGACGACGGGGTTGGGGAAGAGGGGATACCAGTCGCTGGGCGCCCGGTTGCTGGTGATGATCAGAGACCTTCCCTGCCGCTCGGAGACGAGTTCGTAGAGGTCGTCGGCCTGGGTGGCGTTCAGCTGGCGCATCGCGAAGTCGTCGAGGATGAGGACGTCGGGGCGGACCAGTTCGCGGATCCGTTTCTGGCCGCCGGCGAGGTCTGCAGGGATGCGGCTGGTCTTGGCGAAGCGGACGTGGGCGCCCTGGCGGACGGCGAGGTGGCCGAGGGCCTGGGCGACGTGGGTCTTGCCGACGCCGACCGGCCGAAGAGGATGACCGACTCGCCGGCATGTGGCCAGCGGAGGGCGCCGAGGTCTCGCATCTGGGCTGCGGGCAGTTTCGAAGAGGCAGTGAAGTCGAACTCCTCCAGGGTGACCTGCTGCTCGAACTTCGCTCGCAGCAGCCGACGTTGGAAGGCGACGGTCTCGCGGCGGGTGATCTCGTCCTGGCAGCGGACCTAGAGGAAGTCGAGGTGGCCGAGTTCGCCGCCGTGAGCCTGGGTGAGGCGGGCGTCGAGGGTTTCGAGCCTGCCGGACAGTCGCAGGGCCTTGAGTGACTCCCGCAGGGCGGCGTCCATCACGGTCATCGGGCTTCCACCTCGGCTTCGTCGTGGACCCGGTCTTCGCGGTCGTCGTCCGTCACGCCGGGGGTCGCGACGGCGGCGAAGAGTCGGGCCGGGCCGTGAAGGAAGGCCGCGGCCCCGGCGTCTCCGCTGGTCTCGGGCTCGGGGGCGGTCTCGGTGCCGGCGATGAGGATGCCCTTGATGGTGCGGTAGGAGGGGTCGCCGACCGCGATGGCCCTGGCGCAGGCGGCTTCCAGCCGCGTCTCGCCGTACTTCTTCCGCAGACCGAGAACCCCCTGGGCGGCGCGGAGCCGATAGAGGACGTTGACTTCCAGCAGCTGGTCGATGACCTCGCGGCAAGCGTCGCCGATCTCGGATGCCTGACTGCGGCACCAGACCGGCGTGCGCATCTGGAAGGCGATCTTCTCCGGCGGATAGTCACTCTTGTCTGTGCGTATTCCCTAGTCGAGGGCAGTGTGGGTCTTGACGAGCTGACCGTCGTGGAAGGCCTGGACCATGGTGGAGGTGGAGCGGACGTCAACCTTGCGGCCGATCAGCTTCCACGGCACCGAGTAGAGGGTGCGGCCGGCCTTGATGTGGATGTCCGGTCCGACCGTGGCCGTCGACCAGCGGGCGAGCACGAACGGCGGCGGCAGCGGCAGCAGTTCGGCAGCCTCCAGTGCTTCGAACACGGTCATCGGGGCGGCCCCGCCCAGCTGTCGGCGCTTTCGCCGCCCGGCGACCTGCTGACTCCACGTCACGGCCTCGGCCTGCATGTGCTCGATCGAGGTGAACTCGCGTCCCCGCCAGAACGAGTCGCGGACATAGGGCATCGGCCGTTCGACCCGCGGCTTGTCCTTCGGCTTCGCTGCCCGGGCCGGATCGACCAACGCGCCGTAGTGAGTTGCCAGTTCGGCATATGCCTTGTTGATCTTCGGGTCGTAGAGATCGGGCTTGTCGACCCCGGTCTTCAGGTTGTCCGGAACGAGCCGACGAGGGGCACCACCGAAGTAGCGGAAGGCCGCGACGTGCGCTTCCGTCCACGCATGCTGGTCCAGGTGCAGCACCGGCCGGACGAACATGTGCCGCGAGCACGGCAGCACCATCACGAACGCCCAGACCCGGTGGCGCTTCCCGGACCGCGGATCGATCCACTGCCCGAGAAAACCGTAGTCGATCTGGGCCTCCGAGCCGGGCTCGATCTCGTCACGCAACACGGTGACCTGCGACTTCGTCACCTCATCCGGCAGCGTCGCATGGATCCAACGACGGAACGAGGAGATCGACACCTGCAGCTTGCGCTCATCACGAAGCCGCTGATGGATCGTCGAGACCGTCACTGTCCCGAGCAGGCTCTGGATGTAGTCACGGTGCTGGTCGATCTCCGGCCAGGTCACCTGCCTCAGCCGTCTGTCGATGAGCCCGGGGAACCACTCCTTGATCAGCTTCGACCAGTCCGCCTCGCTCAATTGACGGCCCGCCCGGGCTGATCCCGGATGCCTCCGCCGGGGCCAAGTACTTCCTGACCGTCTTGCGGTCCACCCCCAGCGACGCGGCCAGCTCGCTCTTCGAGCGGCCCGCGTACCAGTGCACGTAGATCTCAATGATGCCGACCACGACGAACGTTCTCCTCGCCATCCGGGCTGCCCATCGGCCATCCGAACCAAGGGACGAGGGGCATGAGCAGCTCCGCGACGACCAGGTCCCCCGATCCCGACCTCCGCGCTACCCATGGCCAATACGGAGAATTCATGATGATTGATTTATAATGCACAAACCGCCCAAGTTGGGGAAAATGATCCGACAGCGACGTCGCCTGTCAGCACCTCCTGACAGGATGCGCGGATGACCTCAACTGGCCACTCGCTCACCGACAATGACGCTCAGCCGCGTGCCCGCCTTCTGGAGCTGGTCGGCGCCATCGAACCCTGGGACAGCCTGGAGCGCACCCACCTGAAGACCGCCGCGCAGTGGATCTCCAGCGGAGCCCCGGTCTATCGAGTGCACAAGCCGGATGTTCCCGCGATGCACTTGGTGAGCTACTTCGTCGTCCTCGACGGCACGCGCGGTCAGCTGTTGCTCGTAGCGCACCGTAAGGCGGGCCTGTGGTTGCCGGCAGGCGGACACGTCGAGCCGGGTGAGGACCCGTGGTCCGCAGTGGTCCGTGAATGTCGTGAGGAGCTGGGCATTCACGCCACGGCATCGCCGATCACCGGCGAGCTCCCTCTCTTCCTCACCGTCACCGAAACGCGGGTCAGGGCGCACACACTGACGTCTCGCTGTGGTACCTCCTCACCGCCGACGCTGACACCATCACCTCCTACGACCAGGACGAGTTCAACGCGATCCGGTGGCTAACTGACGAGCAGGTGCTCGAGGAGTCGGACGAGCTGCTCGACCCCCACATGCACCGCTTCACCCACAAGCTGCAGCACGCCCGGGCCGGAAGGCCAACCGAGAACGACACCAGCACCGCTCACGTTCACCGTCCCCATGGGGAGTCCTGACCGCGAGGGTGGGGAATTACGTGACGCTCAGGCCGTCGGAAGTGGGGAATTGCGTGAGCGTCGACACGGGGACCGAACGCGCAGCGAGGAGACCGGAATAGCGCCCCTCAAATACTGCGTCCTCACCAGCAGGTGCGCGAGACGACCGAGGCGCCTTTGCCTGGGCCTGGGCGAGCAGGGCGAACAGAAGCGTGGCGATTTGCAGCGCCTGGTTCCGGCTGCGCTCGCTGGCCTCGTATGCATGCCTGACGACCTGCAGTTCCTGGTAAACCTCGATGGTGCGGCCCGCCCTAACCGCCAGCAATCCGTGGGCGAGTGCCAGCTTCTGCCTACTCTCCGCGACCGGTGTCGGGCTAGCCTGGGCTCGGTCCCATAACTCTCGTGCCGTCTGGAAACCCTACTCGGCACAGTCAACTGGTTCATCAGGGAAGCAGACGTCAGCCACGGCTTCGACCAGGTCCCACCCCAGCGCCTCACCGGTCAGCAGGTCACGCAGTCGGCGCAGCTCGGGCACGGCCCCGGTCACGAAGTGGGCCGGCGTGAGTAGCTGGTGGAGCTGACTCACCGATATTGCGGCCTCAACCAGCCAGGAACGCACGAGCTCAACCAACTGATTGATCTCAGCACACGATCCTCGCGGTGGTGCCCCTGGCCGACCCGGTCGCTTCTCCTTGCGCCCACACGCCCTCCCGCTCAGCGGATATCAGAAGTTGCGCAATGCCCCGCTACTGAGGCGTCAGGCGGGAGAGAGGGGTGACCCCGCAGGCCGAGGCAGTCTCTGACGGCGCCTTGGGGCCAAGTTGGGCGTAGGCTCCCTTGGCCCCAGCGACAGAGCGCACGGAATCGCGGAGCGGGCGGGTATCCAAGGGTGAGCGAAGAAGCCTTCCGACGCGCGGGCATGACTGCTGACGCCCACCAGGAGAGGGCCAGCTATCACCCGCTCGCACTGCTCGCTAACGGCGCCGGCTACTACCTGAGCGATCCGCAGGTCGACTACGACTGCCCTGACGTGACTTCGTGGCATCAGGACCGCGACGAGTGCGGCGATGTAGGTTCGACGTACAGCTCAAGGTCAGCAGTAGCCGTTACACCGTGCGAGAACTCCGTAACCGTGACTTCGCGATCAGCCTCCCCGCCGATCAGAACAGCGAACCGCGCACCCCGGGACCCGTTCCCATGAGACTCGTGGTGTTTCCTCCCTCCCGATGCGCGGGTGCCCCAGTTCGAAATCGAATCGGCCAGCATGCGGCTCGATGGCATCACGCTCTGGTCAGACCCCGACACGTGGCCTCCATGGGCGCCGAATCCATCCGCGCCAAGCGGATCATCCCCCGCGCCCGCCTGGTCCGCCTACCCGGCTGCGGCCACGTCCCGATGAACGACGACCCGGCGTAGGTGGCCCGGCTGATCCTGGACGGGAGCCGCTGAGTCGAGGGGTGGGGTGGGGGCGCAGAGGCCGCAGCTCAGGTGGCGTTGTTCACCAGCATGACCACGTCCTGTCTAGCTGGCGAGACAAGAGCCGGCCCTGTCCCGCGGTGGAATAGATAACTCTCCTTTGATGCCTGCGGCCAAATGGCTAGGATTTCCCGGGTCGGGATGGGATGCCGCCTGGTGAGTGCGGTTGATGGGGCCGCACAGGGTATGCACGTGCAAGCAGGAGAGCAAGTCCCCGTTTCCCCTTGAAGCTACGATTGATTGGTTGGCGGACTTCTATGTCTCAGATGCATCACGCGAAGGGGCAGGACGACCATCATTCGCGTATGGTTCGCGCCTCATCCGCCCAGCGGAGAATGTATTTCTCCTCAATTGTGCGGCCAGCCAGTTCGGCTGATACCTGGGGAACCACCCTCACAGTCGGCGGGGATCTCGACATAAGCAGGCTTGAGCGCGCCCTACAGGTGCTGCGCGGCAGACACGAAACACTGCGCACCACATTCCTGGAGCGCGACGGTGAAGTTCTCCAGGTGGTGCACGACACGAACGGTGACGTTACCCAGTCTTCGTTGCTTGACATCGTAGAGGCCGAGGGAGACTCACACAGCAAACGCTGTGACTGGGCGGAGGATGAGGCCGGGAGGCTGCTTGACATTTCCTTCGATATTTCATCAGGGCCCCTCTGGAAAGCAAGCGCGATACGAGTGTCATCCCGGCTGCACCTGATAATCTTCGTTTTTCATCACATCATTATCGACGAAATTTCCGCCCAGGTATTCGCCGAAGAACTACGCCTCGCTTACGCTGACGCAAACGCGCTTGCCGTCGCGACGCCGGCCGTTCAGTACGCGGATTTCTGCCTGGCGGAGAATGCCTCCGGGGTGGACCCTGTCGGCCTGGACTACTGGCGTGGCCAGCTGAAGGGTCTCCAGTCGCCCCAGCTGCCCGAGGACAGCAGGGAAGACCCGGGCGTGATCGTCGGATCCCGTATCCCGGTCGCCGCTCCAGGGAATGCGGTAACAGAATTCGAAGAATTCTGCAAGGACCGCTCGATCACTCCGTTCACGGGCATGCTCGCAGCGTATTTCATTCTGTTGCAGCGCTGGGCGGGATCGAGCGATACAGCAGTAGGCACGCCGGTACTCAGCCGACCGGACTCGGACTTCTTCAGAACGATCGGATTCTTCGCCAACACAGTGGTGCTGCGCTGCCCGGTAGCACCGACACTGACCTTCGATCAGTTCCTCGACCACGTGAGTGAAACGGTTCTGGACGCGCTCGACCACCAGGACGTGCCGTTCGAAGCAGTCGTAGAGGACATTGCCCCCCACCGGGACGCCGATCGCAATCCCCTCTTCCAGGCCGCTATCGGCTATGGCACTCTAGACCCGAGCGATACCTGGGCACTTGACGGCCTCCAGGTGACGCCCATGCCAGACCCCATGGAGTTGTCGCGCATCGAGTTTGACCTGCGTCTGGACATACAACGGCTGGCACACGAAACCTCACTCACTATCGAATACAATCGTCAGCGGTTTTCCGAGGCGACCATGCAGAGGTTTGCCGATACCTACGGAAACCTGCTGCAGTCGCTCAGTCGGGCACCCGATGTCCCGCTCGGAAACATCCCGGTCCTCGACCAAGTCGCCCTGAACGAAACGCTGGCGCTCGGGTCGAGTGGTGATACGCAGGACGGCCGTGCCCCCGCGGCATGCACATCCGCATGGGACCTCTTCGAATCGACGGCCGCGACTGTTCCTGAACGGGAAGCAGTCGTTGCGGATGGGGAGCGGCTCACCTTCGCCGAACTGGCCGGTCGGGCCCGGACGATGGCCACGGCATTGCGCGCCCGCGGCGTACGGTCCGGCACCATGGTGGGGATCTGCCTGGCCAGGCGCAGCGATCTGATCGTCGCGATGCTCGCCACCTGGGGTGCGGGCGGTGCCTTTCTCCTGCTGGATCCGCAGCAGGACGAGGCCCGCCGCCAACTCCTTGAGGAGGCCGGCATCGCCCTGGTCGTCTCGGACGAACGCATCGCCGAGGTGGAGACGGTCTCAGCGGCCGCGCTCCTGGCAGACGCGGCGACGGCGGTCGGGGCCGATTCCACGCACGGGGTCGATGCCGCTCCTCGCCCGGCAACTGCTCCGGCCTGCATGCTTTTCACAGCAGGTTCCACGGGACAGCCGAAGGGCGTGGTCATCGATCAGGCGAGCCTCGTCGCTCTCGCCACCACCCAACTGGCGCCGATGTACGCACGGCTGCCCGAAGGACGCCAGGTGAATGTCGGCGCGCTGAGTTCCGTGACGTTCGACGTGTTCATCAACCAGTGCCTCGGGATGATCGCCTTCGGGCACCGGCTGCTGTTGATCGACGAAGAGGAGAGGACGGATCCGCTCCGGCTCCTTGCCCGAGGGTCGGATCCTGGATCATCGATTGAAGTGTTCAACTGCAACAGCAGCCAGATGGAAAGCTTGGTCGACGCTGGTCTCCTGGCCCTTCCGTACCCGCCGAAGATGGTCGTCATCGGTGGCGAGAGCACGTCGGACCGGCTGTGGCGGCGTCTGCACGACCAGCCTGGACTCCTCGCGTTCAACACGTACGGCCTGACCGAGTGCACTGCCGATTCGGCCAGGGCAGAGATCGGCGAACACGCACACCAGGTGGCCGGGCGCGCGGTGGGCGCGGCTCAGATCTACATCGTCAACGACCAACTGCAGTTGCTGCCGCCCACGTTCGTCGGCGAGATCTGCATTGGTGGACTCGGTGTGGCCCAGGGCTACGCGGGAGAGCCCGTGTACACCAGTGAACGGTTCATAGCCGACCCGTTCAGCCGTGTCCCCGGACAGCGCATGTACCTCACCGGTGACAAGGGCCGACTGCGTCCTGATGGGCAGTTGGAGTTCTCGGGCCGTCTCGCCGACCGGGTGACAGTCCGAGGTCTGCGCGTAGAGCCGGGTGAGCTGGAGGCTCTGCTCGACAGCCATCCCGCCATCGCCCGCGCCGCCGTCATCGCGACCGACCCAGGCACGGACATGGCTCAACTGGTGGCATATGTCGTGCCGGAAGACGGAGGCCGGGACGGGCTGACGTACTCCGCCGTACGGGAACACCTTCGTGGCAAGCTCCCCTCCGCACTGTTGCCGGACCGGGTAGAGGTCCTTGAAGAGTTCCCGGTCGCCTTCAACGGCAAGCTGGATCGCAGGGCGCTGTCGGGCATCGAGACGTCGGGCACCCTGCTGGAGGCCGACCGGGGCACGACGCTGCTCGACACCTCCCGGGAACAGCGTCTGTGCGAGATCGTGGCTGAGGTGGTCGGAGCACCGCAGGCCGGCCCTGACGACAACTTCTGGGTACTCGGCGGAAATTCGCTGCTCGCCATGCAGATCATCGGTCGAGTGCGTACCGCCTTGGGCTGTGAGCTGAGCGTCAGAGCGATTTTTGAAGCCGATTCGCTCGGGGAGATGGCGGTTCAGCTGGTTGCCGTCGACGACAGCACAGAGAAAGGTGACGGCCGATGACCGCCACCGCGGAGAATTTGCTGCGCTGCCGTTCCCCTCATCCAAGCCCCGACATGCGGCTGTTCTGTCTTCCGTGGGCCGGGGCCGGGGCGCTCGGATACAGTTCCTGGAAGTTGCCCACTGACTTGGCTGCCGAAGTGTGGGCCGTCCAGCTCCCCGGACGCGAGGACCGGGCCGGGGAACCTCCGCTGCCGTCCATCACCTCGATGGTCGACGTCCTGCGGGATGCTGTGGAATCGCTGCTGGACCGACCGTTCGCGTTCTTCGGCCACAGCATGGGGGCTCTGCTGGCTTTCGAACTGGCCCGCGCGCTTCGAGCCACGGGCGCACCGGCCCCTGCCCAGCTGTTCCTTTCCGGGATGCGTTCACCCGACCTCACCCCCTGGCGCCCGGCCGCGAGCGTTCTGGGCGACGAGGCCCTGCTGCATCGGCTGAACGAGATCGCCGGTCCCTCGGTCTCGGCTGTGCGCGACCGCGATGTGCTGCTGTGGCTGGCTCCCGCGATGCGTGCCGACTTCGCGGCGTGCGAGAACTACCAGTACCGGGACGAGCCGCCGTTGGACATACCGACCTGCCTGCTCGCCGCCGGCGACGACGCCGAGGTCCGGGTGGACGAAGTGTCCGCATGGCGGCGGCACTGCGGTGCCGCCGGCCCTGTACGCGTCTTCGAGGGAGGCCATCTCTACCTGCTCGACCAGCGGGCGGAAGTGCTCTCCCTCATCGCCCAAGAACTCGCACTCGGAAGGCCCCGGTTCCGCCCGCTGAGTACCCAGGATTAACCTCGCGCTTTCGCGAGTGAGGCCGTCTGGGTCTTAATCAAAAAAGTACGACGTTGCTGCTGGGCCTCGACGGGGTGTCCGTCATGCGCATCGAGCGGCTTCAGTGCGGTGGGCGCCAGGTCCACCTGGCCAGGGCGGACGCCTCGGCCCGGACCTGCCCGGCCTACGGGGTCCTCGCCTCCCAGGTGAAGCGCTCGGCGACCACCGGTGAGGTCGTGCGCTGCCCGGCGTCGAGGTGCTGTGCATTGATGAGACCCGGCGCGGGCGGACCCGCTGGGAACAGGACCCCGACACCGGGAAGTGGAAGATGACCAGGGGCCGCTGGCACACCGGGTTCGTCGACGCCCTGGGATCCGGCGGGCTGCTCGGGCAGGTCGAGGGCCGCGCCGTCGCCGACGTGCTGGCCTGGCTTTCCACCACGCCCCTGACACCTGGAGGAAAGCCATCCGGTACGTCGCCATCGACATGTCGGCCACCTACCGGGCCGCAGTCCGCACCGGCCTGCCCGACGCGCTCTCCCTGGTCCGGCACCGCACCACCGCCGAGATCCGCGGCCGACGCGGACGTGCCAGTGATCCCGAGTGGAAGGCCCGACGCAGCCTGCTCCGCAACCGCGAAAACCTTGACCACGAACAGTTCGAACGGATGTGGAACCCGTTGCTGGACGAAGGGAAGATCGGACAGACGCTTCTGACCGGGTGGATCGCCAAGGAGAGCCTGCGCACCCTCCTCGCCCGGGCCGGCGCCGGCGCCGGCCAGAACCAACTGGGCCACGCCCGTTGGAAGTTCCTCACCTGGTGCGCGGACGCCGACCTCCCCGAAGTCCGTACCCTCGCCGCCACCGTCGACGGCTGGTGGACCGAGATCGCCGCGTTCATCGACACCGGACACAGCAACGCCAAGAGCGAAGGCATCAACCGCGGATCAAGATCGTCGCACGCAACGCGTTCGGGTTCCGAGCTGATCCGGTCAAACTGATGGGCCGAGTTCCCGAACCGGAAATACGCGGCCCATCCGCGTAGGAACGCGTTCACGTCCTCCACGATCACTTTGACCGGCCGCAACATCCTGCGCCGCTCCGTGAGTTCACGGATCCGGTCATGAGCATGCTGCACCGCCCTGTCCGAGCGCCAGCGAGCGAGGAAGGCGATCGGATGCCGCCCGCCGCGAGGCCGGGACATGACCCATCGGTGGTGGAATCCGAGGAAGTCCACTCCTGGAGTCGTACCGCTGCACTTTTTGCGTGGCAATCTTGCAGAGATGCCCGGAATGCTCAACTCCGATGGTCCTCTTGAACGGAAACTCCGAAGCGACCAGCCGTGCTCGACCTTTTCCGGAGCCGAAATCGATGAATGTCGCCTCCTCGTACTTGACTGGAACGCGCGATATCACCTCCCTTATGGTCCCGATAGGTGACGGGGAGTACCGACAGTTGTGAAACAGGTCGACCTCGCCGGCCTCGTCGATGTCCCAGGTCTCGAAGGGAGCGCTCGTTTCGACTCCGAATGAGGTGTCGCATTTTCGACCTGATCGATCTCGGCGACCTCGGCGTCGAAGGTTTCCTTGAAGTACAGGTAATCGAGGAAGTCCTGCCGCTTGTCGTCGTCGGTCACTACACCCTCCTGAAAAGTCCAGACATTCACGTACTGCTGCCGCCGACGACATCGCGCAGGCGCTGGAGGTGCGTCAAGCCCGACATCACCTCGTTCGTCGAAAGCCCGAAGTCAACAAGACAGGCGATCTCGTCCACACCGATCTCCGCGAGTCGCGCGACGACTTCCTTCGCTTTTTCGACCGAGCCGAGAAGGCCGATGTTGTCGAAGTAGTGCTCGAACGATCGCTCGACCAGGAAATCGACCTCGTCGTCTTCGAGGTTTTCGGGATCCTCCGAGCTGGAGCCGGGGTCCGAGGCCAGGATGAGATTGAGCGCGCTGCGCATGTAGGCCGACAGTGCCGGCCTGACCAGCTCACGTACCGCCTCGTTGTCCTCACCCAGGAAGGTGTGCACCATGACCACGACGTGGCCCGTCCATGCACCCTGACTCGCCTCGGCCGCAGCCTTCCGGTACTCGGAGATTTTCTCGGCCAACAGCTCGGGGCTTTGGCCGAGCAGGTGGGTCAGCAGCCCAGCGCCTATACGGCCCGCGCTCCGGAAGGTCTCGACGTCGCCGACGCTGGTGATCCAGACAGGCAATTCCTCCTGCACCGGCGGGGGAAAGGACCGCACCTTCACCGGGTTTCCCATCCCGTCAGCGAGATCGACAGTCTCGCCACGCCACAGGGCCCGTACTTGCTCGACCCGCTCGTACATCTCGGTCCGGCGGTCCGCATAGGCCGACGGGTTCAGCACAAAATCAGTGGCATGCCACCCTGAGGCAAAGGACACACCGACGCGGCCGTGTGAGATGTTGTCCACCACCGACCATTCCTCGGCGACCCGCAAGGGGTGATGGAGGGGTGCGACAACGCTACCTGCCCGAATTTTGATGCGACTGGTGATCGCGGCAATCGCCGCACTGGTCACCGACGGATTCGGATAAGTGCCTCCGTAGTGATGGAAATGACGTTCCGGCGTCCATACGGCTTGAAAGCCGTGCTCGTCCGCGAAACGAGCGCCCTCGATCAGTAGCTGGTACCGATCACCCTCGACGTTTCCACTGTCATTGGCGAAGTAGAAAAGGCTAAAATCCATCACACTCACACCCCTCATCGGTCAGCATGGAACCGGGACCAGAATGTGCCGACATCATTGACACGCATAGGCGCCATGCTATGCAGCGGTATCGAAGGCAAGTCCAGCGTTGACTTAATCGGTGCACGAGCATGTGCCACCGCTTGTCTCGCCGGCGGGACAGGCTCGGCGCACGGCTCCACGGCAGGCTCGCGGCGCATATCGGCCGGGCAATGACTGGGCGGAGGTGAAGATCGCCTTATCGCCGGACCGGATGAAACGCAGGTAATCTCCGTGATCAGTCCGCACGTAGACAGCAGATATGCGATATGTCCGATCAGCCGGAGGGCTTCTCGCGTTGGCTCCAGCTTCTTCGAGTTCGCCGGGAATTACCCGCCGGCTATGGGGGTCGTCGGTCGAGTGCGCGCTGTCCTGGGGCACGGCTTCCCTGGCCCGCCCCGAGCAGGCGAGGGCGCGCTGCCAGCGGTACTGAGCCGAGCCACGATGTCACCAACCTGCCGCGGTGTCACCGGTCTGCTGTGACGCGGAGATAGCCCGAACACCCGGCTCACCACACGATCGTGCTCCGGAGTTGGAAGCAAGCACATGACGATTGAGGGAGGCGCGATGGATTGGCTGTTGTCGCAACTTCGGGGTCGAGCCGACGCCGAGGCCATGGTCGGGCACGGCGGCAGGGTCACGTACGCCGACCTCGCGGAGCGGGCCACCGGCTGGCTGGCCGAGCTGGACCGGCTCGAAGTATCGGCCGGCGAGATCGTGGCGGTGGTCGGGAACGCCTCACCGAACACGGTCGCGCTCTTCACGGCGCTCGCCGTCCGAGGCGCTGTCGTGGTGCCCTTCGCTCCCGCCGATCCGCCGAGGGACCAGCGGGAGAGCCGGATCGCGACGGCACACGTGACCCTTGTCGTCGAGTTCAGCGGTCCTGACGAGTGGACGGTCCAGACCATCGCGGCACCGGACGCGCCACGCCCACGCCTTCTGACCGAGCTCGCCACCCTCGGGGAGGCCGGGCTGCTGCTGTTCTCCTCGGGCTCGACGGGCGAGAGCAAGGCCGCGCTGCTCTCGCTCCCTCGGCTGCTCGGTGGCTTCCGTGCGTCGTCGCGCCCCCGGCGAACGCTGCAGTTCATGGCGCTCGACCACATCGGTGGAGTCAACACGCTGTTCCGTACGCTCATCGGCGGCGGCACGGTGGTCACCGAACCGCAACGCACCCCCAAGCACGCGTGCGAGGCCATCGAGCGTCACCGCGTCCAGGTGCTACCGACCACGCCGACCTTCCTCAACATGCTGCTGGTCTCCGGCGTCTACGGGGACTACGACCTGTCCTCGCTCGAACTGATCACCTACGGCACGGAGCCCATGCGCGAGGTCACCCTCGCGCACGCGGCCACCGAGTTCCCTCGTGTGCAGTTCAAGCAGACCTACGGCCTCACCGAGACCGGCATCTTGCCCACGCGATCGATCTCGTCGGACTCGTTGCGGATGGACGTCGGAGGGCGGGGGTTCGGGACGGAGGTGCGCGACGGGGTGCTCTGGATCAAGTCGCCGAGCGCCATGCTCGGGTATCTCAACGCGCCCAGCCCGTTCGACGAGGACGGCTGGCTCAACACCGGAGACGCGGTCGAGGTGGCCGAGGACGGCACCCTCCGTGTACTCGGGCGGCTCTCGGCGCTGATCAACGTAGGCGGAGAGAAGGTGTCACCGGCCGAGGTCGAGAACGTGCTCCTCCGCGCCGGCAACGTCCGCGACGTCATCGTGACCGGACGCCCGAACGCCGTCACCGGTCACATCGTCACGGCCACGGTCGAGCTGGTCGAGCTGGAGGAGCAGCGGGCACTGAACAGGCGGCTGCGCCAGTTCTGTACCGACCACCTACCGCCGCACAAGGTTCCGGCCGTCGTCACCGTCTCGGACGTGCCGTTGCACGGCGAGCGATTCAAGCGCATGGGGGGTGCGGTGTGAACGGCACCGTGGATCAGCGTCCGGTGGCGGTCGTCAGCGGAGGCAGCCGAGGTCTGGGACTGGCGCTGGTGACCGACTTCCTGGAACGCGGTCACCGAGTGGAGACCTTCAGCCGGTCCGAGTCGGCCGAGCTCATCGCGCTGCGCAAGTCGACCGCCGCGGACACCCTGTTCTGGTCCCCGATCGACGGAACGGACGCCGAAGCCGTCGAGGGGTTCGCCCGAGCGGCCGTGCGTCGCCATCGCCGTATCGACGCGCTCGTGAACAACGCGGCGATCGGGCTGGAGGGCCTGCTGACGCTGACCGCCCCGACGGCCATCGACACCGCCCTGCGGACCAACGTGACACTGCCGGTTCTGCTCACCCGGGCCTGTCTGAAGCCCATGCTGGCCCGTCGGGCGGGTGTCGTGATCAACCTGTCCTCCATCAACGCGCTGCGCGGGCAGACCGGCGTCGCCGTGTACGGCGCGGCGAAAGCGGCGCTCGACGGGCTGACGCGAGGTCTCGCCCGTGAGGTCGGCCCTGCCGGGGTCCGCGTGGTCAGTGTCGCCCCCGGCTATTTCGACAGCGAGATGACCGCGGGTATCGACGAGGCCCAGCGCCGCCGCATCGTGCGCCGGACGCCATTGGGCCGGCTCGGCTCGATAGAGGACGTGCTCGGCGTCATCCGGTTCCTCACCTCGCCCGCGGCGAGCTTCATCACCGGCCAAACCATCACCGTCGACGGTGGCTACACCTGCTGAACCCCTACCGCGGGGGCCGGGTGCATATGAACGGAGTGTGATTCCAATGAACAAGCGGGACACGGTCAAAGCCGCACTGCTCGAGATCGTGAACGAGGTGGCCGGGCCGGTCGAGCAGCTGGACGAGGACCAGCTGCTCGTCGATCAGCTCGGTCTTGAGTCGCTGCACCTGGCGCGGCTCGTCGCCGTGCTGGAGATGGAGCTGGACACCGACCCGTTCTCCGACGACGTTCCCATCACCAGTGTGCGCACGGTCGGTGACCTGCTGCAGGCGTACGACCCGGTCGTGCTGCCCCGACTCGGTGCCGGCGAGCCGTCATGACGCAGCGCGAACCGGGCGGGGAACCCATCGCGATCGTCGGCATGGCCGCCCGTTTCCCCGGAGCCGCGGACCTGGACCGGTTCTGGGACGCGATCCTGGCCGGACGCGAAGCGATACGCGACCTCGGTGACGAGGAGTTGCTGCGCGGTGGTGTGAACCCGGAGTGGCTGACGAATCCTGATTACGTGAAGGCGACCGCGTCGATGGACGACGTCGACCTGTTCGACGCGGCATTCTTCGACATCTCCGGCCGCGAGGCCGCCGTGATGGACCCTCAGCAGCGGGTCTTCCTGGAGACGTGCTGGCACGCTCTCGAGAACGCGGGCCTGCGCACCGCGGCCGGGACGGGGACCTCGGTCGGTGTGTTCGCCGGCAGCGGCGGTGTTCTCACCAGCTACCTCCCCGAGGTGTTGAACAGCGCCGGGACACTGGAAGATCCCACGGCCTCACTCGAACAGCTCGGGACCGACAAGGACTTCCTCGCCACGCGGGTGTCGTACAAGCTCAATCTGACCGGGCCCAGTCTGACGGTGCAGACGGCGTGCTCCACTTCACTGGTCGCGGTGCACCTCGCCGTCCAGAGCCTGTTGCGCGGCGAGTGTGAAGCGGCACTGGCCGGCGGCGTGAACATCCGGCTCCCCCAGGCCACCGGGTACTGGCACCGCCGGGGCGGCATACTGTCACCGGACGGCCGCTGCCGCCCCTTCGACATCGGCTCGCAGGGAACGATTTTCGGCAGCGGCGTGGGCGCCGTCGTCCTCAAGCCCCTCGCCGACGCGCTGCGCGACGGTGACACCGTCTACGCCACCATCCTCGGAACCGCGATCAACAACGACGGCGGCGGCAAGTCGAGCTACGGCGCCGCGAGCCTGCCGGGCCAGCTGGCCGCGATGCGTCAGGCGCTCCACGTCTCTGGCGTCGATCCCGCCACGATCGGCTACATCGAGGCGCACGGCACCGGGGTACCGCTCGGCGACCCCACCGAGATCGGCGCGCTGAAGCAGGTCTTCGGACAGGACGCTCCCTGCGCCATCGGCTCGGTGAAGGCGTTGATCGGGCACATGGAGGCGGCATCGGGCATAGCGGGCCTGATCAAGGCCGCACTGTCGCTGTATCGAGGGAAGATCCCGCCCAGCCCGTACTTCAAGGAGCCGAATCCCCGGCTGAAGCTGGACGACACGGGCCTGTTCGTCAACCCGGCGCCGCTGCCCCTGCCCGGAATTCCGCGCCGGGCTGCGGTCAACTCCCTCGGCATCGGCGGCACCAACGCCTTCGCCGTGCTCGAACAAGCGCCGGAACGCACGCGGGCGGGCCATCGTCCGGGGCACGACCTCATCACGATCAGCGCCAGGAGCGCGGACGCGCTGCGGGAACTCGCGGACCGGTGGGCCAACCGCCTGCGCGAGCCGGACGCGGCCCTGACAGACCTGGCCTATACGAGTCATGTCGGTCGCCGCGCGCTGCGCCACCGGCTCAGCGTCGTCGCGGACACCGAGCACACAGCAGCCGAGCGCATCGAGTCGTGGCTGCGCGACGGAACAGGACCGGCGGACGCGGGTGAATCCGGGCGCGCGAATCCGAGGGTCGGGTTCCTCTTCCCCGGTCAGAGCTCCGAGTACGCCGGCATGGCGGTCGACCTCTACCGCGAGCATCCGACCTTCCGCGCGGCACTGGACCGGCACGTGGACACCTTCCGCCGCCTCACCGGGGTCGGCCCCCTCGAGGTGTTCGCCGACCCCGTTGCCCAGACGCGGGCCGAGCTGCTCCAGCCGGCGGTCTTCCTCCTACAGGTCACGCTGGCGGAGTTCTGGTCCGCCTGCGGAGTGCGGCCGGACGCGGTGGTCGGTCACAGCCTCGGCGAGTACGCGGCCGCCTGCGTGGCCGGCGTGTTCGGCGTCGAGGAGGGGCTCGAACTGGTCTGCGCACGCGGCCGCGCCTTCGCGGCTGTTCCCGGTGGCGGCCGGATGGTCGCCGTCGGCTGCACCGACGTGGCCGAGCTGGAACGACTGGTCGAGGCCAAGGGCGGTTCGGCGGCAGTCGCCGCGTACAACGCGCCGGAACGGATCACGGTCTCCGGCTCGGACACCGAGATGAGCACGCTGGAAGCGGAGTTCCGACAGCGGGGCTGGGCCACGATCCCTCTGGAGACGACGCACGCCTTCCACTCACCGTTGGTCGCCCCGGCCGTCCCCGCACTCGTCCAGGCCGCGAACCGGATCACCCACCGGCAGCCTGTCGTGCCAATGGCGCTGAACGTCACCGGCACCTGGGCGGGCCGTGCCGAGCCCGGTGCGGAGTACTGGGGACGGCAACTCACCTCACCGGTCAGGTTCGCGCCCGGCATCGGCGAACTGCTCGGCGGGGGATGCACGGTTTTCCTCGAGGTGGGCCCGGGCCGGACCCTCACCACCGCCGGGCGCGTCCAATCCGACGACGGTATCGTCTGGCTGCCCGGCCTCGCCCCCAGGACCCCGGACCCGATCACCGTGCTCAATCACCTGGCACGCCTGGACAGGGCGGGGATACCGGTCGACTGGGCGGCGTACTACGCCCCGATGAAGGCGGGCAAGACTTCCGCTCCGCTCTATCCCTTCGCCCGGACCCGGCACTGGACCGCACCGGCACTCCCCCATGCCGCCGCGGCGTCTTCCGGCGCCGAGCTGTCCGCTCAACCGACCGGGAATCTGCCCGAACTGAGCCGGCTGGCGCTGCCGCAGTCCACGCAGCGGCGCTACGAGACCACGGTGGCCGCGACGGTTCCGCGGGCGCTCGCCGATCACGAGATTTCCGGCCGCCTCGTCGTGCCGGGGGCTTACCACACTGCCTGCCTGGTGGAGGCTGTGGCCGGCGACGACTCCGCTGTGGTCATCGAGGATCTGGTGTTCCCGCGAGCACTGGAGGTCGACAAGGCGCAACGCCGACTCCAGCTTGTGCTCACCCCGGCCGGGGACCACCGGTTCGTCGCCCAGTCGCTCAGCCTGACCAACGCGGAGGACCCGCTGGCCGACGAGTCCTGGCAGGTGCACGCGGAGGGGCGGATCCAACGGACTGACGCCCTCGCACAAGCAACGGATCCGTCGGCCCACCTCGCCGGCCGGCCGGTTTCCCCAGCTGAGCTCTACCCGCTGTTCGAGGCGGCGGGCTTCCGGTTCGGTCCGGCGTTCCAGTGGATCGAAGAGCTGCGTCTGGACGGTGAGGACAGCTCCGGCGACCTCGGCTTCGCGGCGGACTCGCCGCGAGAGCGGACCATGGCACTGCTTGACTCCTGCGTTCAGCTGGCGATCGCGGCACGGATCGTCCGCGCGGCCCCTGCGGACGGCGTGCTGTTGCCGTTCCGGATCGAGCGGGCCGTGTTCCACCCCTCCGACCACGCCGTGGCATCAGGTGTCGCGCTCGTCCGACACCGCGAGGCCGATGCATCTGGAGCACTAGCCGACGTCTCACTGACCGACCGCGAAGGCAACCCGCTGGTCGAGCTCATCGGCCTCCAGCTGAGAGCGGTCTCCTTCCGTTCGTCCGAGGCCGCGATCTACGCCGACACCTGGGAGTTGGCCGAGGCGACCGATGACACGTCGCCCGCGACCGGCACATGGATCGTGCTCGCCGACCGTCAGGGGCACTGGCGGCACGCGGTCACAGCGCTGGAGGCAAGCGGCAGCCGGTGCGTGATCGCCGAGGTGGGCACGACCTTCACCCGCCTCGACGATCATCGATTCGCGCTGGATCCCACCGACGCGGATCACCTGGTCCAGCTGTTTGGCGAGACCGGGCCGGCGAGCGTGCTGCACTGCCTCGGCCTGGACGCCCGGAACACCCGCACCGCCGTCGGCAGCGTGCCCGCGCTCGTGCAGGCCACCGAGCGCACGGACTGGACGCCCGATTCCGTGGTGCTGCTGACCCGCGGTGCGGTGTCCGTACGCGAGCCCGTCGAGGTCGGCGACCCCTACGGGTCGATGCTGTGGGGCCTTGGCCGGAGTGCGGCGCTGGAAGCACCTCAGCTAAACGTGCAGCTGCTGGACGTGGACCCACGGGACGTCACCGGCGCGCTGAGCGTGCCGTCCGCATGGCCCGGCGCTGAAGCCGCGATCCGCAACGGGCTGCTCTACCGGCCCACGCTGCACCGCGAGTCGGGGCTGCCGACCAGTCCTGGCCGACTGAGCGGCCACGGGTGCTACCTGATCACCGGGGGGACCGGAGCGCTCGGTCTGCGTACCGCGGCGTGGCTGGGCAGACGCGGGGTGCGACACGTCGTACTCGCGTCACGGCGTGCCGACGAGGCACGGGTCGAGGAGCAGGTCCGCGAGCTGGAGCAGTCCGGGCTGAAGGTCACTTTGGCCTGCCTGGACGTCACGGACGAGGCCGCGGTCAAACAGCTGGTCGAGCGGGCGCAGCGGGAGTGGGGCGGCCTCAAGGGCGTCGTCCACGCGGCCGGCGTACTCGATGACGCGGTGCTGTCGCAGCTGCGCTGGGACCGCTTCCAGTCGGTCCTGGACCCGAAGGTCGCCGGTGGTTGGCACCTGCACCGCGCCACCCTGGATCTCGACCTTGAGCACTTCATCCTGTTCTCCTCCACGGCCGCGCTGCTCGGGGCCCCGGGGCAGGCCCATTACGCGGCCGCCAACGCCTTCCTCGACGGGCTCGCCCACTATCGGCGCGGGTTGGGACTACCCGCCCTCAGTGTCGGCTGGGGGCCGTGGGAGGCGGGCATGGTGGCACAACTGAGCGAACGGCTCCAATCCCGGCTGTTGGAGGGTGGGTTCACCCCACTGGAAGCCGATCCGGCATTCGCCGCGCTCGACCGGCTCCTGGCCGGGCCCGGTGCTCAGTACGGGGTCTTCTCCGTGGACTGGTCCCGCTACCTGGACCGGTTCCCCACCGGTCGCGCGGTCGCCATGCGTGAGGGAACGCCTGCCGGGGACGGGACGGAGGCGGTCAGGCGGCTGCGGCGGGACTGGCTCGGCGCCACGCCGGAACATCGCCGCGAGCTGGTGCTCGCCTACCTGCGCGCCATGCTGGCCACGCGACTTGGCCTGGCCGAGGCCGCCATCGACGAGGACCTCTCGCTCCACGAAGCTGGGCTCGACTCGCTGGTGGCGGTCGAAGTACGCGGCCAGATCTTCCGCGACCTGGACGTCGACCTGCCACTCACCGGTCTTCTCCAAGGCAAGGCCCTGCGTCTGCTCATCGATGAGCTGTCGGAGCGCCTGATGCTCGACGCCCCGACCCAGGCCGCCGCGTCCACGGCGGCGCCGACCGCCGTGGAGCCCTTCTCACCGGAGGAGGCCGAACGCCTCCTGGCCAACCTCGACTCGCTGACTGAGGACCAGATCCAGGCGCTGCTGCCCTGGCTGGCCGACCAGGACGGAACCTCATGACCGCCGACGACATTCAAAAAGACGACCTTCAGCAATGGGCGATACGGAAGAAGCTGGAGGCGGCTCTCCGAGCACGCGCCGGCCAGGCGCGGACCGAGCACCCGCTCTCGTACGCCCAGCGCCCGCTTCTGCTGCTGCATCGGATGAATCCGGACAGCGCGTCCTACAACGTCGGGTTCACTGCCCGGTTCACCGGCGGATTCGACTCCGCCGCGTTCCGCAGCGCGGTGTCGTCGCTCGTCGGACGGCACGCGGCCCTGCGTACGACCTTCCACGGCACCGACCACCAGACAGTGCACGGGTGGCTCGAACCCGACTTCGCCGACGTGGACGCGAGCCAGTGGGACGAGCAGCAGATCGAGGACGCGGTGCGCCACGCCCATCGCGAACCGTTCGCCTTCTCGACCGGGCCGCTGGTCCGCGTACGGACGTATTCGGTGGCGCCGGGAGAGGCAGTGATACTGCTGGCCGTGCACCATGTGGTGTGCGACTTCTGGTCGCTCGGTGTCATCGTGGCGGAGCTCGAAGAGCTCTACCTTGCGGAGACCGAACGGCGTCCGTCGCAGCTGCCCGGACGCAACATCCCCTACAGCGACTTCGTCGCTCACCAGCGGGAGCTGATCCAGGGCGAGAAGGGCAGCGAGGCTCGCGCCTACTGGCACTCTCAACTCTCCGGCCGACTTGAGCCCGCCGAATGGCCCCGCTTCGAACTCGATCCGGGTGCCGACGCGGGCGGATCGATCCCGTTCCCCATCAGCGCGGAACTCGCCGACCGCGTGTTCCAGCTGGCCAAGGAAGAAGGGGTCACTCCTTACGCCGTGTTGCTGACTGCCTTTCAGGTCCTGGTCAGTCGCTACACCGGCCGGCGTGACGTCCTGGTGGGGTCCCCCTTCGCGGGCCGGACCAGTCCGACGATGGCCGAGTGCGTCGGAAACTTCGTCAACCCCGTCGTTCTGCGCGCCGATCTGAGCGACGCGGTGTCGTTCCGGGAGCAGTTGGGGCGAACGCGCCGTACCGTCATCGAGGCGCTGGAGCACCAGGACTACCCGTTCGAGCTGCTGGTCGGCGAGCTGGCGCCGCGCCGGGTGGACGACCGTAACCCGATCTTCCAGGCGATGTTCAGCTACCAGAAACCCAACAGGTACCCGGCGCTGGCGGGCCTGTACGTGGCTGACGACGGCGCGGCGCCGGCCGCCTGGGCCGGGCTGACCGCGGTGCCGTTCCGCCTGGACCAGCAGGACGACCAGCTTGAGCTCGTGCTGGAGGTCGTGCACGACGGCGACCGGCTCGTCGGGCTGCTCAAGTACCGCAAGTCCGTCTTCTCGGCCCTGGCGGCTCGTCAGGTGATCGGGAACTGTCTGGCGCTGCTGCGGGCCGCGCTCGCGGACCCCGATCGTGGTGTGGCGGAGTTGCCGATGGCGAGCGAAGTCACCCCCGGCATCAGCCGGCGCACCGCGGTGCCCGAGTCCGTCGGCACGACTCCGCGGAGCGGCACCGCACTGCGGGGTATCGAGCAGCGCGTGACGGCCGTCTGGCGGCAGGTGCTGGGGCGCGAGGGTGTGGGGCCGGATGACAACTTCTTCGATCTCGGTGGCAATTCGATGCTGCTGATGCGGGTGCACGAGATGCTCGCCGACGAAGCCGCGGATACGCCGCTGAAGGTCAACGAGATGTTCCGCTATCCGACCGTGGCCGGTCTGGCCCGGCGCCTCGGCCAGACCGGCCCCGGGGCCGACACGGACTCTGGCCGGGGCCGGGCGTCCAGCAGACGGGCCCAGTTGGCGGGCGGAACGGCCCGCAGCGCTCGTCTGCGTGCGCGGGAGCGTCGTGTCCAGGACAGCGATGGGGGCAACGATGTCTGACGGTGGCATGGCCGTTCCGACGGCTCGGCAGAATGACGTGGCCGTGATCGGCATGTGCGGTCGGTTCCCCGGCGCCGGGGATCTGGCTCAGTTCTGGAACCGGCTGCGTGCCGGGGACGACATGCTGACCACCTTCACGGACGCCGAACTCGCGGCTGCCGGGGCGCCGGAGCAGGTGCTTCGCGATCCCGCCTATGTCAAACGGGCCGCGGTCCTGCCGGACGCGTTCGACTTCGACCACGAGTTCTTCGGCTTCACCAAGCGCGAGGCGAAACTGCTCGATCCGCAGCAGCGCATCCTGCTTGAGGTCGCGTGGGAGCTGCTGGAGACAATCGGCTACTCGGGTGGAGCGGACGATCAGGCCGTCGGCGTGTTCGCCGGTGCGTCGATGAACACGTACCTGACGAATGTCGTGGCTCGTTCCTGTGACCCGCTGGGCTACGCCGGCACCGAGCTGATGATCGCCAACGACAAGGACTACCTGACCACCAGGATCTCGTACAAGCTGGATCTCAACGGGCCGAGCATCAACGTGCAGACCGCCTGTTCGACGTCGCTGGTCGCTGTGCATCTGGCCGTGCAGAGCCTGCTCACAGGTGAGTGCGACATCGCCCTGGCGGGCGGGGTGTCGGTCATCGCCAACAGCTATCCGGGCTACGTCTTCAGCGAGGGGATGATCCTCTCCCCGGACGGGCGATGCCGGCCGTTCGACGCCGACGGAGCAGGGACGACCTTCGGTGACGGGGTGGGGCTTGTCGCCCTGAAGCGGCTGGCCGAGGCCATCGAGGACGGCGATCAGATCCTCGCGGTGGTGAAGGGCTCGGCGATCAACAACGACGGCTCCGACAAGATCGGCTACACCGCTCCGAGCATCGGCGGGCAACGGGCCGTGATCACCGAGGCGCAGGCGGTGGCGGAGGTGGACGCCGACACCATCACGTACGTCGAGGCGCACGGCACCGCCACGGTGCTGGGCGACCCCATCGAGTTCGCCGCGCTGAGCGAGGCCTTCGCCGACGGCGGTGCCCGGCCGGGCCAGTGCGCCCTGGGCTCGGTCAAGGCGAATGTCGGGCACCTCGCCGCCGCGGCGGGAATCGCCGGCTTCATCAAGGCGGTGCTGGCGCTGCGGCACCAGGAGATCCCGGGTCACCCGGCATTCGACCGACCCAACCCCCAGATCGATCTCGTGGGCAGCCCGTTCCACATCAACACCCTGCCGATGGCCTGGCCGTCGAGCGAGACCCCCCGCCGGGCCGGAGTGAGTTCGTTCGGTATCGGCGGGACGAACGCTCATGTCGTCCTGGAGGAGGCACCCCCGCTCCCCGGCCGGCCGGCGACGACCGGCGGGCCGCAGACGCTTGCGGTGAGTGCCCCGAGCGACTTGGCGCTGCGAGAGCTGGCTGGTCGGCTGGCCGATGTACTGGAGGCACCGGAGGCACCCGAGCTCGTCGACGTGGCGTTCACACTGCGCCAGGGCCGACGCGGCCATGCACATCGTTACGCCGTCACTGCGGTGGACCACGCCACCGCCGCGGCCGGATTGCGTGCGCTCACCAAGGGCGAGAGCGCGGGCGGGAGGGTGGCGGAGACCACCCCGGCCGTGTCGTTCCTCTTCGGCGACGTCCCGGCCGAGGAGTTCCGTGCGTTGCTTGCACAGTTGCCCGCCGTCGCCGACATCGCGAAGCGGTCTTCCGGGGGTGCCGGGGGTGCCGTCCCGAGTGGGGACGACCCGTCGGCGGCTCTGGTGACCGCGAGCCAGGTGCTCGCGACGCTGTGGAGGGAGTCCGGCGTCCGGCCGGCGGCGGTCGGAGGGGCTGGGGTGGGCGAACTCCTCGCGGCCTGTTACGCCGGCGTCCTCGAACCGTCCGAGGCACTGGCACTGCTGTGCTGGCGAGCAGGACTGACCGACCAGGCCCCTGAGGTGCGCCCGAGAGTTCCGGACATTCCTCTCCTGTCGGCCGTCGTGGGCGGTGAACTGCCGCAGGAACGGGTGCTCGACCCGCTGCACTGGACCCGGGACGTCTGGGAGGGCGACCGGCTGGCCGAGGCGTTCACCGGCCGCGCGGCGGACGGTGCGGCCGTGGTGGCTGTCGGCAACCCTCCTGTACTCCCGGCAGGCTCCGGCCTCGACGCCGAACAGGCCCTGCCGCCCGTGGCCAGGCTTCTGACCGCCGCGGCACGACTGTGGACCGAAGGCGTGCCGGTGGACTGGTCTGGCTGGTACGGCGGACAGCGGCACCGCGTCCCCCTGCCGGTGCACCCGCTGCAGCGCACCTTTCTCCGTCTCGAACCGACACTCACCGGCGGCCACACGGAGCCGAGCCGTAGTCATAACCCGGCCGAGTGGCTGTACACACCCTCATGGCAGCGCCTCGGCCCAGGACCCGGCGCGCCCGCGGAAAGCACGTTGCCCGCAGGCCCATGGCTGCTGTTCGGGGACTCCGGTGGGGTCGGCGACGCCCTCGCAAGCTCCCTGCGCGAACGAGGCGCCGCCGTGGTCGTAGTACGTCAGGGTGGTGCTTTCGGCCGAGTCGGCGCCGCGTCCTTCGTCGTCGATCCCACGGATTTCTGCGACTACGAGAAGTTGTTCGACGCGCTCGCGGTGGATGGGCTGACCCCCGAGCGGGTCGTGCATCTCTGGTCTCTCGACATCGCTCCGGGGCACCTCGCGACCGACAGTCTGAACCAGGCCTTCGACCTCGGGCTGTTCTCCGTTCTCGACGTCGCCAGGCGGCTCGCCCGTGGTCCGGGCCACGAAGGCGCGCACATCGGGGTGGTGGTCCGCGACGTGCACGACATCACGGGCGGTGAAACCCTCGCGCCCGCCGCCGCGATGACCGAAGCCGCGCTGAACCGTATGTCCCAGGAATTCGCCGGGCTCCGTTGTCGAAGCATCGACATCGGCGGGAGCACCCTCACACCGGAAGCCCTCCTCGCGGAGATCGTCGCCCCGACCGGGGTCCCGATCGCGTTCCGGCACGGGCACCGTTGGACGCGGCATCTCGTTCCCGCAGCGGCCGGCCCCGCCCCATCGGTCCCGACCAGTCGGCTGCGCCCCGGCGGTGTGTACCTCATCACCGGCGGTCTCGGGCAGATGGGTCTGACCCTCGCCGACCACCTGGCCCGCGTCGCCGGGGCCAGGCTGGTGCTCACCGAACAGTCCCCACTGCCGCGCCCCGACGCCTTCGACCGGTGGATCGCCGCGCACGGAGCAGCTGATCCGGTCAGCCGGAAGATCGAGGCCGTCCGCGGCCTCGAACGCCTCGGCGCCACCGTCATGGCGGCGTCCGTCGACGTCACCGACGCGGGTGCGATGCGGGAGCTGGTCGGCACCGCCCGTCAGCGGTTCGGCCGGATCGACGGATGGTTCCACTGCGCCGACGCGCCACACGACCAGGCCCACCGCGGGATCGACGCCACCGACCGGGCAGCCTGGCGGCAGGCCCTCGCCCCGAGGGTCCGTGGAGCGCTGGTGCTGGCCGAGATCTTCGCCGAAACGCCCGTCGATTTCGGCGTCACGATGGGCTCCCCCACGGTGCCGGGCAGCGGCGACCCGTGGCAGGCGGCGGCCGACCGCTTCCTCCATGCCCAGGCATCGGCCATGGACAGAGTGATCGACATCGACTGGGGCGACTCCCTGCCACCAGGGCAGCGTGCCAACGTCCTTGACCTTGTTCTGCGTTCCGACATGCCGTCCCTGCTCTCGGTCTTCACGACCGACCCGAACCGCCGCATCCAGCAGCCGACGGCCCTCACGGAGCCGGTGCGCCCCGCCCTCGCCTCCCCCAGGCCCAGGCAGCAGCTGAGTGGCGACGAGCTGAAAGCGGCGCTGGCGAAACTGTGGTCCGAGGTACTGCGGACCGAGATCAACCGGTACGACTTGAGCATTTTCGACGTGGGTGGCGACGAGCTGCTCGCGGTCAGGCTCGCCCGGCGCATCGAGGAAGGGCTCGGCGTGCCACTGACGGCAGTCGAACTCCTCGCGAACCCGACGATCGACCGCCTCGCGGCAAGCCTGGCCGCGGGACGAACGGCCGCGCCGTCCCATCGCCGCGTCGGCCGCCGAAGGGAAACAGCCTGATGTTCGACCACGAGGAGAGCACTGTGGAACCCCTGCTCCAGGAACTCGCCACCGTCGTCGGCGACTATTTCGACATCCAGCCCGAACAGTTGGACCCCAACCTCGCGCTCACGGAACTCGGGGACTCGATGTCGCTGCTCGGTATGTTGCAGCGGCTGGAGGACCGCTACAGCTGCAAAGTTCCGCTCCGGCAGCTTTTCGGTGACGTCCAGACGCTGCCCGACCTCGCCGCGTACCTTCTCGCGCACGCACCGGCGGAGAAGCTGCCGGGAGCGCGGACGGTCCCGCCCTCGCCTGCTGTTGTGTCCACCACCACCATGGCTGCCGTAAGTTCCATAGCCGCCGTGGCTGACACGGCACCGGTACTGGCACTGTCGCCGGTGACGCCGATCGACAGCGCGCCGACAGTCGCAGCATCATCGACCGCGTTGCCGACGCCAGGTGGTGACTCGGTGCCGGGCGTCTCGACGGCCGTGCAGGACCTGATCAAGGAACAGCTCCTGGTCATGCAGCGCCAGCTCCAACTGCTGGCGGGCAACGAAGCGACCTCCACGGCCCCCACGGCCGACCCGGCCACCGGGCCCGCGTCCGGAGCCGGCGCGTCGGCGCCCGTGGCGCTCTCCCCTGCGCGGCCGGCACCGGCGAGGTCGGTGGTGCCGCTCGCACCCGGCGCACGGAGCAGCGCGATCAGCCCCGTGGAGACGCCGGAGCGCGCCCGCTACCTGAAGGAGCTCGCCGACCGTCTCGGCGCTCGGACCAAGGGCTCCAAGGAATTCGCCCAACGGTTCCGGACGATGGTCGCCGACAGTCGGTCCACTGTCGGCTTTCGCCCCTCGACCAAGGAGATGCTGTACCCGATCGTCGCCGAGCGCGGGCAGGGCTCACGGCTGTGGGACATCGACGGGAACGAGTACGTCGACCTCACCCTGGGATACGGCGTCCACCTCCTCGGGCACAATCCACCCGTCGTCATGTCGGCCATCCGCGAGCGGCTGGACGTCGGTTTCAGCCTGGGGCCGCGCACCCAGTTGGTCGAGGAAGTCGCCGCCGGAATACTCGAACTCACCGGCATGGAGCGCGTCGCCTTCCTCAACAGCGGCACGGAAGCGGTCATGACCGCGGTCCGGCTCGCACGGGCGGCGACCGGCCGCGACAAGATCGTGGTCTTTTCCACCGCGTACCACGGCCACTTCGACAGCGTGCTCGCCGTGCCCTCCCATGAGAACGGCGTGTTCGGCACCCGACCGCTCGCACCGGGCGTCTCGCCGCATGCCGTGGAGAACGTGTACGTGCTCGAGTTCGGCTCCGACGACGCTCTCGACTTCATCAACAAGCACGGAGCGGAACTCGCCGCGGTTCTGACCGAGCCGGTGACGCTGCGCACTCCTGGCGTGCAGAAGCCCGATTTCCTGCGCGCGGTCCGGGAGATCACCAGGAGGCACGGTACGAAGCTCATCTTCGACGAGATGGTCACGGGTTTCCGTTGTCATCCGGCGGGCGTCCAGGGGCTGTACGGCATCGAGGCCGACCTGGCCACCTACGGCAAGATCGTCGGAGGCGGCATGCCGCTCGGTGTGATCGCCGGACGCGGTGGTGTCATGGACTCGATCGACGGCGGCGTCTGGAACTTCGGCGACGACTCGGGCCCGAGGGTGGAATCCACCTTTTTCGGCGGCACGTTCAACCAGCATCCGCTGACCATGGCGACGGCCAAGGCGGTCCTCGACCACCTCCGCGCAGAGGGACCGGAACTGCAACGGAACCTCGACCGCACGACCGCGACGTTCGCCGACCAGCTGAACGCCGACTTCCGCGAGCTCGACGTGCCGATCGAAGTCCACAGGTTCTCCTCGCTCTTCAAGTTCGAGCATCAGGCGAACATGGACCCGTTCTACTTCAACCTGCTCGACCGTGGCGTGTTCGTCTGGGAGCTGCGCAACTTCTTCCTGTCCACCGCGCACGCGCAGGCCGACCTCGACCACATCCGTACCGCGGTGCGCGAATCCATCGAGGAGCTGCGGGCCCACGGCCTACTGGGCGGCAGCCGTACGAATCCGGCCGGCCCCGTGCCTCATGCGGCAGCGCCAAGCAGTACCCGCGCGCAGCGGCAGCTGCGGGCCCTCGACCAGGGCAGCGTGCCCGCCTTCGAGATGTCCGTCGGGTTCTGGCTCGACGGCCCGCTCGACCGCGACGCACTGCGCACCGCCGTGCGGGACCTGGTCGCCCGCCACGAGACGCTGCGGACCACGTTCGGTTCGGACGGTGACACGCTGGTCGTCCGTCCCGCGTCGCAGACACCTCAGAGCGAAGTGCTGACCGAGCACACTTGCGGGGACGAGGACGAACTCAGGCGCTTCCAGCGGAGTTGGGCCGAGCGGCCGCTCGACCCGGTCGACGGGGAGGTGTTCCGCGCCGCTGTGGTGGAGGTCGACCCGCAACGGCATCTGCTGCTGGTGACGGTGCATCACGCGATCGTGGACGGCTGGTCCTACAGCGTTCTGCTCGACGACCTCGCCGCGATGTACAACGCCAGGTGCCGTGGCACGAGCCCCCAACTGCCGCCGGCCACGCAGTTCCGGGACTACCTCACCTGGCACCAGCGGGTCGCCGCCGGCCCCACCGCCGTCGAGCACCGCGACTTCTGGCGGTCCCTCCTGAAGGACGTTCCGGCGCTGAAACTGCCTTCGTCGGGGCAGCCGAGCCCGTTCCCGTACCGCGCGGTACGGCACAGCCTTCTCCTCGACCCCGAGTTCTGCGGTGAGATGCGCGATGCCGCGCGCAGCGAGGGCGTCACGGTCTTCGCCTACCTGGTGGCGGCCTGGGGGGCCCTGCTGCAGCGGCTGACGGGGCAGGACGACGTCCTGGTGCCGGTCGCGGCCGCCCGGCGTCCGCCGGAGCTGGACCAGGTGGTCGGATACTGCTCGAACCTGCTGCCGCTGCGCCTGCGCCGACCGGCGGACATGCTCGTCGCGGACTACGTGGCAGAGGTGCTCACGCAACTGGTCACCGGACTCGAGCACCAGGACTACCCGTTCGCGGACCTGATCACGGACTTCTCCCCGCCCGGAGCGGGTTTGCGCAGCGACTTGTTCACCACGTCGATGTCGTTCTACCGCCAGGTCGTGGTGCCCCCCATGGACGGGCTCACGGTCTCGGAAGCCGACCCGCTGCCGATCACCCACACCGGCAATCCACTGGCACTGAACATCGTGGACAGCACGGACGGCTTCCGGTGCGAGTTCGAGGCCGCAGCCGATCTCGTCGACTCCGACCTCGTCGAGCGCCTCCCGCAGTACTACCGGAATTTGCTCAGCGCCATGGTCGCCAACAGCGAACGGCCGTTGGACGAACTCGACCACGAAGGCCAGGAAACCGTGAACGCGAGCTAGGTACGAAGACAGGTATCTGCCTCGCCGTGAGGCAGATACCTGAGCTTCCCCGCCAGTACGTGGCGGGGATCCCTACTCCGGATGCTTCCTCTCCTGCTGCCGACGGTTCTGCCGGCGCCGCGCGGCTGTGGCGTTGCGCGCACGAGGGCTTGTGGACTGTCCGTCGAGGGAACGACTTTCCACTTCTGGTCGGAGGTTTTCAGCGAGTGCGGAGATCGTCGGGTAGGTGAAGAAGGAAGTCAGCGGGACGTCGATGCCGTGCCGGTCACGCAGTTCCTGGCGTATCCGCACCACGAGCAGTGATGTGGTGCCGGCGTCGAAGATGTTCTCCGTGACGCTGACCCGGGACACGTCCAGCACTTCGCTCCAGATCTCGTGCAGAAGATTCTGAACGGGTCCGCTGGGCAGGACATGGTCCGTGCTGAAGACCTGTTGCCGGGCGAGAGCCTTCAAGGCGTTCCGGTCGGTCTTCCCGTTCGGGGTCAGCGGCAGTGTAGGCAAGGTCAGCACCCGGTTCGGCACCATGTACTCGGGCAGGCTCTGACGCAGAAACGCCCGCGCGCTGTGCTTCAGCACTCGCAGCAGAGCGCCCTGCCTGGGGTCGTTGCTGACGGGCCCGTCGACCGCCGGCCGCTCGTGGAGGAAGTCTCCGCCCCACTGGCCGCGGCGAGTGAAGACCGTCCGGATCCGTCCTTGCTCCGGGAGGCGAGAGGACCAGGCATGGTGAGTCCCCCAGCCGTGCCGGGCCGCTACCTCGTCGAGTTCCTCCGGCGAACACGTGGAGTGGGGCGCCTCGTCACCCGCCACGAGCTGGGCGAAGCGGGCGACGCGGGCGTTCGGGATGCCGTCGACGACGACCGCGACCGAGCTCGACGTGTCGAGCAGCCCGTCCAGGCCTGCGAGGTCGGAGACCTCCTCCCAGCCGCGGTACTCGCAGGGCTGCGGCTGGTCCCGTACCTCCCCGCCGACCTTCAGGAGGACGTCATAGCGGAAGCGCGTCATTTCGTTGTCGAACCCGGAGGCCTTGAGCGAGACCTGAATTCCGGTCACCGCCGGAAGCGCGTCCTGCAGTTCCGCGAAATAGCCGGGGTCAATGAGGAGTTCGTCTTCTTCCAGTGCGTGCCGTGCGGCGAGGGCGCGCAGTTCCTCGGTGCCTAGCCGGTCGTCCGTTTGCAGCACGCCGGCGTGGAACGCCTCTGCCAGCTTCAGGCTCCGCAGGTCGCCGACGAAGATGTGACCGCCAGGAACAACGATCTTGCTCGCTTCGGTCAGGACCTCCGTGAGGTAGTCCCGGCCGGGGAAATACTGGGCTACGGAGTTGATCACCACGCAGTCGAAGAGCTCTCCGCCGGCCACGTCCCCGATCTCCGTGGCAGCGGCCGTGGCCAGCCGCACCTGGTCGGCGAGCCCTCTTCGGGCAACCGCGACCCGCACATGACCGATGGCTTCCGTGGAGAAGTCGATCCCCAGATATCGGTCGGCCGCAGGGGCCAGGCGCAGCAGCAGCAATCCGGTGCCGCAGCCGATCTCCGCGAAGGTGCGTGCGCCCGTTTCGGCGATTCGGTCGACGGTCCGCGTCACCCAGTCCCGCATGTCCGTCTTCGGTAGTGGCTGCTTCGAGTAGCTGCTCTGCCAGCCCTTCAGGTTGAAGTCGTCTTCGGCGGCGGGTTCGCCTTCGGCATAGGTGGTCTCCCAGATGGTGCACCAGTCCTCTGTGGTGCCGTCGGCCTGCTCCACCACGCTGTCCGGCGTCACGAAGGTGACCATCTGGTCCTCCCCCGCGGAGGTCGTCACGGCCAGCGTGCAGGCGTCGCGGACGCCGGGGCAGGCTCGGGCCGCGGCATCGACCTCCCCGGGTTCTACACGGTGCCCACGGATCTTCACCTGGTCGTCGAGACGTCCGAGGTACTCAAGGTTCCCGTCGGACCGCCACCTGACGAGGTCTCCCGTGCGGTAAACGGGCAGCCCTTCGACGTCGACGAACCGCTGCGCGGTCAGTTCGGGGCGGCCGAGGTAGCCCAGTGCCAGCCCCGCACCGCCGATGCACAGCTCTCCAGGTACCCCCATGGGCGCCTGGCGGCCGGCGGCGTCGAGGACGAACAGGCGGGTGTTCGCAATGGGTCGCCCGATTCCGGTGACGGTGTCGGACCGCCCCAGCACCGCACGCGTCGACCATATGGTCGTTTCCGTCGGCCCGTAGAGATTGTGCACTTCGGGCCCCATCGCGGTCAGCGCTCGGGCGAGCGAGTGCGGCAGGTGCTCTCCGCCGCTCCATATCTGCCGTAGCGCGGGCGGCGTGACGCGCTGGGACGAGGCGTAGAGCTTCCAGGTCGCCGGGGTGGCCTGCACCACCGTGATCTCCTCGTCGGAGAGCAGCTTGTGCAGGCGTTCCGGGTCGCCCCCGACACCTGGAGGCCCGATCACCAGCGTCCCGCCGGTCAGCAGTGGGAGCCAGAGCTCCAGTCCTGCGATGTCGAAGGACAGGGAGGTCAGTGCGAGCAACCGGTCGCGCGTGCCGAACCCCGACTCGGACACGAAGTCGTCCAAAAGGTTCCCGAGGCTCTTGTGGTTGACCATCACGCCCTTGGGGCGGCCGGTCGAGCCAGAGGTGTAGATCACGTAAGCCACGTCGTCGCCGCACGGCACGAAGGTCGGCTGTTCGGTCGGCAGCGGGAAGGCGGGCGGGTCCAGCAGCAGCACTTCGGTACCCGGGGGCACGGGGATGCGGTCGGCGAGGTCGCGCACGCTCAGCAGCACCTTGATGCCGGCGTCCTGCGTCATGTGTTCCAGCCGGGCGCTGGGGTACGCCGGGTCGAGCGGTACGTAGGCTCCTCCTGCGGCCCAGACGCCGAGCAGGCCCGCGGGCAGGTCGCGGCCGCGCGGGAGAGCCACACCGACCAGATCGCCCGGCCGCAGCCCACGTGCCGTCAGCCCCGCACCGATCGCCTCCGCTCGTTCGACGAGCTCCGCGTAGGTGTAGGTGCCGTCGGACGCCTTCACCGCAACGGCGTCCGGTCGGCTGTGCGCAGTCGCGGACAGCCTGATGGGAAGCGCGCGAGCGTCGACCGGACGCGTGGGGCCCGTGCCCAGTGCGGCGAGCAGGGCCCCCTCCTCCGCGTCCGCCAGGTCGACGTTCTCGACGCGGACGTCCGGGTTGGCGGCGACGACCTCCCACAGCCGCCGCAGGTGCCGGACGAACCGCTCCGCCGTGTCCTGGTCGAAGAGATCGGTCGAATACTGGAGTCGGCAGTCGAGACCGTCGCTGAGCGGAGTGACGTTGAGTACCAGGTCGAACTGTGAGGTTCCCGTCTGGTTGTCGATCAGTTCCAGTTCGGCGTCCGGCAGTTCCGTCTGACGGACGGAGCCGTCGTGGAATGCCACCATCACCTGGACCAGCGGGTTGTGGGACAGGCTGCGCTCAGGCGCGATGCCGTCGACGACTTCCTCGAAGGGGACGTTCCGCGACTCGACGCTCCGGTACACGTCACGTACACGCTCGATGTACGCGGCGAACGTTGGATCGCCGGTCATGTCCGTCGGGATCACGAGCGTGTTGGCAAAAGAACCGATCAGCTCTTCGGTGCCGACCGACGAACGGTTGGCGACAGGGGTTGCCACCAGCAGCCGTGACTGCCGCGACCAGAGACCCAGTACTGCCGAGAACGAGGCCAGAACCGTCGTCCGGAGGTTCGCACCGTGCTCCAGTGCCGCCTTCTCCAGCTCGCGAACCAGCGAGGGCGGGACGCGCCAGGACAAGGACGCCCCCGCGAAGGTCTGCACGACCGGCCGAGGGCGGTCGGCCGGCAGATCGACCACCGTCGGGAAGCCCGTGAGCTCGCTTACCTGCGCGGTCCGTCGTTCCACGGCCTCCGGCGTGTTCGCCCACTCGCGCTGCCTCCTCGCGAAGTCGACGTAACGGGTCGGCGGCAACTCGGGCAGGTCCGGGACACCGCCTGTCCTGTCCTTTCGGTAGAGCTCGGCGACCTCGCGCAGAAAAATGTCCAGAGACCGGGCGTCGGCCACGACGTGATGCAGTACGAACACCAGAATTCTGGTGCCATTGCTGCCCTGCACCAGACCTACCCGCACCAAGGGAGCGTCGGTCAGGTCGAACGGTTCGCGGGCGAGTTCCTCCGCTTTGGCGAAGACCGACGGTTCATCGGACGCGTCGAGCTTCTGCACGGTGATGCGTGCGTCGTCCAGCACCTCCTGGACGAGGGCGTCCTCCAGGATGCCGAAACGAGTCCGCAGGACCTCATGCCGTTCGATCACGCCGTTGACAGCGTGTTCGAGAGTCGGGACGTCCAGTTCGCCGCGTACGACGAACCGCGCGCACAGGTTGTTCCGGGAGGTCCCGGGCAGCAGCTGTTCAGTGAACCAAAGCCGCTGCTGCGAGAGCGAGGCCGGGTTTGCACTTGCGTCGAACGTCATCGGCTGACCTGCTTTCCCGACAGTTCCGCCGGGTCGATCCCGGGGCAATGCTCCAGCAGTGACGGATGCAGACAGGGAGTCCGCTCGAAAGTCCGCGGTGCCATGTCGATCCGGAGCGCATGATCACGCTCGGCGTAGGCCTGCCAGTCGATCCGCACACCACGTTCCCAAAGGGCTCCGACCGCCTGGAGCAGCGAACGTCGGCTGTCCGAGGCTTCTCCGTCGGACACCAGGGCCAGGGCGGCGTCTTCGCGGAGCTGGGCCGACTGCAGCAGACTCGTCCCGCCGTTCAGCTGGAGGCACACCGCCTCGGGGTGCTCGGACACCACCGAGCGCAGGACATCGTCGAACGGGACGTGCTCACGCAGTTGCGCACCCCAGTATCCGGGATCACGGGCTTCCTCGCTGGTCAGCCAAGTCCCGGTGACGCAGGAACGCGTCGGCGTCGTGGGAGGGCTCAGCCGCACGTCGCGCATCCGACGGGTGAAGCGGACGGCGGCTTCGGCGCGTTCCGCAATATCTGACATGGCCTGGCTGCGCCAGCACACCGCCCGCGCCGCGTCCTCGAACGAGAGGACACCGCTCAGCTGGGCAGCGGTCAGCTCGCCGACGCCGTGTCCCACCAGCAGGTCCGGTCCGACTCCCAGGTCGCTGAGGAATGCGTGCTGTCCGACGCCGAGCAGGTGGAGCACCGGTTGAGAGACCTGCGTCGCGGTCGGATACCTGCCGTGGAGGAACGCATCGCGCACGGCCGCGAACGTCTGGGGAGGCAGTACCTGTTCCATGGTTGCGAGGCCGTCGTCCACGGTCGATCGGAAGACAGGCTCGGCCTCGTAGAGCGCGAGCGCCTCGTCCGACGCGCCGGCCTCCTCGCCCGGGAGCATGAAGACGAGTGTCGGCGGCCCGTCGGGAGCCGTACGGAACTGCACCGGCTGCGGCCACCTCACGCCGGTCGAACTGTCGTCAACAGGGATCAGGGCGGCCGCGCGTGTGGTGAGTTCGGGGCGACCGGTGCGCAGCGTGTGGCCGATGTCCTGTCGCACCGCGGCCGATGCTCCGTCCACGGCCGCACGCACGGTGTCGACGGCTTCGGTGAGGCGTTCCGGGTCGTCCGCGGACAGCGGAAGCAGTTGCCAGGACCGCCCCTTGCGGGAGGCGAGCAGCAACTCCGACTCGGCGTCGCCGATGATGACATGCGCGTTCGTCCCGCCCAGCCCGAACGAACTGACCGCCGCATAGCGGCCCTGGTCCGACCGTTGCCAGGCGGTCGGCTTGCCTGCCAGCTTGAACGGTGTGCCCCGAAGGTCGATGGGCGGGGCTCCGTCCACCAGGGGAGCGTTGGGAGGGATCTGGCCATGGCGCAGGGCCAGAAGGCAACCGATGATGCCAGCTGCGCCGGCCGCCGCGGTGAGGTTGCTGATGTTCGCCTTGACAGAGTGGAGTCGACACTCGCCGGCACCGGCTCCGGTGGATCGAAAGGCCTGGGTCGCGGCGTCAATCTCCAGCGCGTCCCCGATGCTCGTGCCTGCGCCGTGCCCCTCCAGCAGGCCGATGCTGGAGGAGTTCAACTCGGCAACGTCGAGGGCTTCTTCGATCAGTTCGGTCTGACCGGCAACTCCTGGGGCCGTGAAGCCGGCGCGCTCTCGGCCGTCGTTGTTCACCGCGGTACCGGCGATGACTCCGAGGATCGGGTTGCCCGCGGCCAACGCCGCATCCAACCGGCGTAGGAACAGGACGGCAACGCCATTGCCGTCCACCGTGCCGTCGGCTGACGCCATGTATGGCTCGCACCGGCCTCGCCGTGAGTAAATGCCGCCCTCGGTGAACGTATATCCCGCGTCCCGTACGTCCAGGGCGACGCCGCCCGCCAGTGCAGAGTCACACTCACCGGCGAGAATCGCCTGACAGGCGAGATGCACTGCCACACTTGAGGACGAGCAGGCGGTCAGGACCGTCATCGAGGGACCGGTGAGACCGTAGGTGTAGGAAACTCTGCTCGACATGTAGTCGGGATCGGTTCCAATGGCCAGGCCGGCGAGATCCACCTGACTGTCGGCTACGGCCGAGCAGTGTTCGATCTGCGCACCGTAGCCACTCGTCCGTGATCCGACGAACACTCCGACGCGATCCGGCAGCGAACCGATGAAGCATCCCGAGCTTTCCACTGCCCGATAACAAGCTTCCAACATGGCCCGATGCTGTGGGTCGGTCAGTTCCGCCTCGGACCGGCCGAATCCGAATGCCTTGAAATCGAACCCGAGGTAATCTTCCATGGAATACGCAACGGGCACGTATGTCGGGTCCTTGTATATGCGGCCTGGAATCCTACGTCGCGCCAGTTCAGCATTGTCGATTTCACGCCGACCGGAACGGCCCGTGCTCAGCATTCGCCAGAAGTCCGCCGTGCTCCGCACGCCGGCCGCACGAATCGACATTCCTATCACGGCAACACGATCAGACATTACCCTGCCCACCTCACCCATAGCGTCGACCAGGTCGCCCATGCGGACGACCAGGCGTCCGGCTCGCGATCAAGCTTGTCTCGCCAGCGAGACAAGCACAATAATCAGCCGGGTGAGGCGTGCCGGGCATGGCGGGCATACCTGCGCCCCATTTCGACACTTTGTCGCCCTTGCGCTTCAAGGGCGTAGATAGATTCAGAAGGGGGAGCCCGTGGCGAATCCACTCGAAGACGACGAAGGTGTTTACCTGGTCCTTGTCAACGACGAGAACCAGCACTCCCTGTGGCCTGCGTTCAGATCGGTGCCGGCCGGTTGGAAGGTGACACACGGAGAGGACACTCGAAAGAGCTGTCTTGAGTATGTTTCCGCGCACTGGACCGATATGAGGCCGGCCAGCCTGGTCAGGGCGATGGACGACGAACCGCACGGAGAGGCCTCGGGAGCATGACGAACGACAGCGAGTTCCGCAACTCCATGGACGCATTGATAGTCGACAGCGTGCGAAAGCTGACGGGTAACGCCGACATCGGCCTTGACGACGACTTCTTCGACGTGGGCGGCAACTCCATCATAGCCATCCGACTCGCACAGGCCCTGAGTGAGGAACTCGGGATACGTCGAAATCTCCGCCTCGTTTTCAAGAATCCCGTACTCAGGGACCTCAGCGATGCCGTGGGAGCTCTTGACACGATCTCGTGAAGGTGCCCTGATCGCACCCAAGTCTTCGACGGGCAACTGGTTGAGCTTCTACACCGGGCATACATGGGAAAGGGTTGGTGTGCGATGCCACCGACACTGAGCGTCGTCATTCCGATGTTTGACGTCGAGCCATACATCTCCTCCTGCCTCGACTCGTTGCTCGACCAACAAGTCGCGGACGTCGAGATCATCGTGGTTGATGACGGGTCCACGGATCGCAGCCACAGCATCGCCGAACAGTGGGCGCGCAAGGACTCCCGCGTTCAAGTGCTCCAGCAGCCGCATTCCGGAGTGAGCGCTGCCCGAAACGCCGGGGCTCGGGCGGCCCGCGGACGCTATCTCGCTTTCTGCGACGGTGACGACATCGTGCCGACCACCGGGTACGCCTCGCTCATCAAGTCGCTGGAACACACGGGATCCGACTTCGCTTCCGGAGACGTACGTCGACTGCACAGCTCCGGTGTGAAACCGTATTTCGGATACCAGGACGTGTTCGAGCAGGACCGGCGACGCACACACATCCGGAGCCACACCGCGCTGGTACGCGACCGTATGGTCTGGAACAAGGTGTTCCGGCGCTCGTTCTGGAATGCGCGAGATCTCGTGTTCACCTTGCCCGAGTACGAGGACGCGCCGGTGATGATACGCGCGCACATCGAGGCGTCGTCCGTCGATGTGGTGTCGGAGGTCGTCTATTTCTGGCGTATTCGCGAAGAGGGCGCGCTGTCGATCACTCAGCGGGGCGAAGAACCGGAGAACATCGCGGCCTGTATGCGGATGGTGCTCGACACATTCGAGGTCATCACGGATCTCGCCCCGGAACTTGTCCCCCCGTACGCGGACGACATGTGCCGCGGCAACGTCCGGCGGGCGCTCCGCACGCTGCATCTGCACAGTGACGCCACACTGCGCGACGCGCTGTCGCCCGCCCGCTCGTTCGTCAGGAGTCTTCCCGCCGACCTTCTTGACGCGTTGCCGGCCACGGACCGGCACCTCATGACTCTGCTGGTACGCGGTGAGCTGTCGGAGATTCGTCGCCTGGTGGAGGAACCGGAATAAGTAATGGCCGACGCGAGAGGCAGAGCAGTGTCAGAAAGTGTCGAGAACGCGACGGGGGAACGAGAAGGCCGTCTGAACTGGCCCCAGGCCGACTGGTTCGCCGAGCGCCCCACCGATCCTGAGGAGCTCAAGAAGCACAACGAGGATACTCACGAGGACAACCTGTACACCGTGGTCGACGGAAAGGGAGCCACGGTCCCTCAGGTGCTTCAGGCACTGACCCAGTTGGTCGCCCGGCACGAGTCCCTGCGCACCCTGCTGTCGTTGGGCGGAAACAGCAGTGACAGGCAGCGGGTCACCGCGGTGTCCGCCCCGGCGGTGGAGGGCGCCGTCTCGGTGAGCAGCGTCCAGGCAGCCGAGGAGCTCTTCACTCAAGTCCGGCACTCTTCCTTCGATTTGTCGCCGAAATGGCCGTTCCACGCGGTGCTGTCGACCAGGGCCGGGCGCGTCGAGGAGATCGGCCTGGTGACCGACCACAGCGCGGTCGACGGATGGGGCATGAACGTGCTGCGGCAGGATCTCGACGGCTTTCTGCGGGGGGTGCCCCCTGCCGATCCGGACGTCACGCAGCCGTTGGATGTCGTCCGCTGGGAGGACTCGGAGGCGGGGAAGCGCCACGGCCGACAGGCTCTCGAGTACTGGACCGATCAGTTCCAGGAGCTCCGGAAGGCTGTGGGGCCACCAGGCGGCGTCGATGCCAGCTCGTCGGTCGTTTCCACGGACTCGGACCGGTATGCCGGCTGCATGCTGCGGTCCGCCTCCCTGCTCAAGGCGGCCGAGGTCGCGTCGGTCAGGCTCCGGGTTCCGGTGGCCACGGTGCTGCTGATGGCATACGGTGCGGCGCTGTGCCGTTTCACCGGCACTCCGTCGATCGGCGTGCTGGCCCTCTCCCACAACAGGTGGCTGAAGAACGTCCGGTCCAGTGCGAGCAAGATGTTCCTGCAGGCTCCGGTGCTCGTGTCCAGTCCGTCACCGGAGGACCTCTCCCGCTCCGCGAGAGACACCTTCCGCCGGCACACCCAGGCCAACCTGTTCGCCCACATCGACCGTGCGGAGGCCGAGACCGTCAGGGATGAGCTGCTGCCCGGCGCACACTCGATCCGGGTCGCCGGCGCCCTGTTCAACTTCATCGACACATCGATGTTCGACCTCCACACAGATCCGCAAGGGCCTCTCGCGTCCTCCCTTGCGCCGCAGCTCCTGCCCGACGAGGAGATCGTCCTTGAGGAGGAGCGGAAACACGGTCCGCAGCTGATGCTGTTCGCCTGGCAGGAGGCGGACAGCATCTCCATGCGGCTCGCCTGGCGCTTGAACGGAGAACTCACCCGCCCGGGCGACCTCTTCCTGCGTGACATCGGCGACGCGGTTACAGCCCTGGCACGCGGCCTCGATCCTCACGCCGTCGCGTCGTGAGGTCGTCCAGGATGAGCAGCTGGCCACGCACCGAATACGGATCACGTCTCCGTGGCGAGGGCTGACAGCGGGGTGTCAGGGGCTAATCGTTCTCGCGCATCCGCGGTACGGCGACACCTACGCCCAGCTCCCGGCCTGGTTCGGCATGAGGATCGCCACCGTGTGCCGCTACGTCCACGAGGCCGTCGCCATCCCGGACGGCACCCCGCCGCTGCAGATCAGCGACCGGGTAGCCGCCGACCGCCCGTACTGCTCCCGGAGTGCTTTGTAACCGCGCCGCCCGCACCCACGGCTACGGCGCCCCAACACCACGCACGCCAAGCCCCGGTGCGTCGGCGAACGGGCCACGGCCACGCTCCAGGGGGCGTGCGGACCGCGGACCTGGGCGTCGGTGCCGTCGATCCGCAGGGGCACGTATGCCGCGCCCGCGTGGGCGAAGGCCGGGGCGTCCATGAGTGGGCAGCAGCACACCCGGCCTGGTGCGGGGCCTGGACCCCGTTGACTGGCACGCCTCCCAGCCCCGACGATCAGGCGCATGTCTGCCGCCCTGGCGCCGCTGCGCCACCGCCCGTTCCGTCACCTCTTCATCGGTACGACGGCCAATCTGCTCGGCAACGGAGTGGCGCCGATCGCCTTGGCCTTCGCCGTACTCGACGCCACTGGCTCGGTCGGCTCGCTCGGGTTGGTGGTCGGCGCCCACTCCCTCACCAGCATCCTCTTCCTGCTGTTCGGCGGGGTGTTGGCGGACCGCCTGCCGCGCGGCCCGCTGCTGGTCGGCAGCAGCCTGATCAGCGCCGCCAGCCAGGCGGTGGTCGCCGCCCTGGTCCTCACCCACAACGCCGCCATCCCCCTGCTCATGGCGCTCGCCGCGGTCAACGGGGCGTCGAGTTCCTGCTACCAGCCCGCCGCCCAGGCCCTGTTGCCCCAGGCCGTGCCGACCGAGTTCCGCCGCGCCGCCCTCGCGCTCTCCCGGATCGCGGGCAGCAGCGCGACGATCGTGGGCGCGTCGCTGGGCGGCGTGCTGGTCGCGGCGATCGGCCCCGGCTGGGGCCTGGCCGTCGACGCGCTCAGCTTCGCGCTCGCCGCCTCGGCCTTCGCGCTGGTCCGCGTCCAGGCCGTGCCGCCCGCGCCCAGCCCCGGCCTGGTGCACGAACTGCGCGTCGGCTGGCAGGAGTTCACCTCCCGCAGCTGGGTGTGGGTGATCGTGGTGTCCTTCTGCTTCCTCAACGCCGGCGTCACCGCCTCGTTCACCGTCCTCGGCCCAGCCGTTGCCGACACCACCGGGATCGGTCGCACCGGCTGGGGTCTCGCCGTCGCCGCGGGCTCGGTCGGCGCGGTCGCCGGCGGTCTGCTGTCGCTGCGCTGGCGGCCCCGGCGCGCGATCCTGGTCGGCTGCGCGCTGATGAGCCTGACGGCGCTGACACCGCTGCTGCTCGCGCTCGCGCCGTACACCTGGGTGCTGGTCGTGGCCAACTTCGTGTCGGGTGTGGGCGTCGAGCAGGCCGGCGTCGCCTGGTATTCGACCCTCAACGACCAGATCCCCGAGGACCGTCTTGCCCGCGTCTACGCCTACGACGACCTCGGCTCCTATCTCGCGCTCCCGCTCGCCCAGTTCGCCGCCGGTCCCGCCGTACTCCTCATCGGCCTCCACGCCACCCTCTACGCGGCCGCCGCGCTCATCCTCCTCGCCACCCTCGCCATGGTCGCCACCCCCTCCATCCGCGCGCTGGCCCCGAAGCCCCCGGAACCGCTGCTCGCCACCGAAGCGGCGTGACACGCGCCCGGCGCCCCCCCCCCTTCCGGAACACACAAGGAGACGAGTTGCCGACCAACGTATTGACGGTCGATTACCTGGTCATCGGCGCTGGTGCGATGGGAATGGCTTTCGCCGACGTCCTCGTCGGCGAAAGCGCGTCCACGATGGCCATCGTGGACCGCAATGACGCCCCGGGCGGTCACTGGACCGTTTCCTATCCATTCGTCAGGCTGCACGGGCCCTCGAACTTCTACGGCGTCATTTCCCGGCCGATGCCCAGTGACGAGGGAACGCGAAGCCGCGCGTCACGCAATGAGATCCTGGACTACTACGACCGTGGGATGCGCGAGACGTTGCTCGCCTCGGGGCGCGTCACCTATCTGCCCAAGCACCACGTCGACGTGGCGGAGCCCGGCCGCCCGGCCAGGGCCCGCTCACTGGTGACAGGGGAGACGACGGAGATCGTCGTGCGCAAGCGCGTCGTCGACGCCTCGTACATGAACATCACGGTCCCCGCGATCCGGCCCGCCGGTTTCGACGTCGACGACGCGGCGACCGTGGTCCCGATCAATCAGCTGCCCGAACTGGACCGCTCGCCCGAGCGGTTCACCGTCATCGGCGCCGGCAAGACGGGGATCGACGCCTGCCTGTGGCTGCTGGAGCGGGGCATCGACCCTGACCGCCTCACCTGGATCGTGCCCCGTGACGCGTGGCTGATCAACCGTGAACTCGAATGGCAGAACGGCGGCTTCCAGCCGCTGCTGAACCTGCTGATGTGCCGCTCGGCCGACGAGGTGATCAGGGTCCTGGAGGAGAAAGGCGTCGTCATACGACGTGACGTCGACATCGAACCGGCTGCCTTCCGCTGCGCCACCGTCGACACCGAGGAACTGGTCCAGCTCCGCCGGATCAAGAACGTGGTGCGTCTGGGACGGGTGCGTGCCGTCGGTGCCACGACCGTGACGCTCGACGAGGGAACGATCCCGACCACGCCGGAGACGGTGCACATCGACTGCACCGCGGACGGCCTGACGCAGAAGCCGCTGAAGCCGGTGTTCGAGGACGGCGCCATCACGCTCCAGCCGCTGCTGCCCTGTCTCCTTCCGCCCAGCGCGGCCGTCGCCGCCCGCCTGGAGTGCATGGACGGCGACGACGAGTGGCGCAACGGCCTGTGCCCACCGGTCGTCAACCCCGGCTCCTCGCGCGACCTGCTGTCCTTCTACTCCCTCAAGCTGGAGCGGATGGCGCGGTGGGCGCGGTCGCCCGAACTGTTCGAGTGGCTCGTCACGTCGCGCTTCATGTCCGGGGCCGGACTGGAGAAAATGGCCGAACCGGACGCACAGGCCGCGGCCTTCTTCTTCGCCTCGCGCATGGAGGACCTCCTCAAAGCCGACGCCGCCGTGTCCGTCGCCGGGTGACACGACGCCCCCAATTGGCAGCCGACCATCTGGAAAGGCGCAGAAGGACCGATAATGACATCGACCGCTGAATCGGTGCACGCGGCTTTCGAGCGGCGGGCGGCCACCTTCCCGGACGCAGTAGCGATATCCATGAGTGGCCAATGCGTCACTTATGGGGAGCTCAACGCGCGGGCCAACCAGCTCTCCCGGCACTTGCGCGGTAAGGGAGTCGACGTGGAGACCCCGGTCGGGGTCTGCATGGAGCGATCCGTCGACACCGTCGTCGCCCTGATCGCGGTCCTGAAGGCCGGCGGGCACTACGTCGCGCTCGACCCGCGCCAGCCACGTGAGCGTCACGCGCTTCTGACGGCGGAGGCAGGCATCCGTCTGGTCCTCACTCAGGAGCGTCTGCTCGCACAGGTTTCCGGGCTGGCCGACATCCTGGTGATCGACTCCGACACCCTCGAACTCACCGATCTGCCCACCACCGACCTCGCGCTACCCGTACAGCCGGACCATGCGGTGTACGTGGCTTACACCTCCGGGTCGACCGGCAGACCCAAGGGCGCGTGCATCACGCACCGCGCCGTGCTTCGTCTCGTCCAGAACAGCAACTTCCTGGCAGTCGAACCCGACGACGCCTTCCTGATGTTCGCTCCGCTCGCCTTCGACGCCTCAACGCTGGAGATCTGGGCCCCCCTGCTGGGCGGCGCCCGGCTGGCGGTCGTCCCGCCCGGCGAACCGTCCTTGGCGGAGCTGGCCGAGACGGTCGTACGGGAGCGGGTGACCGTGCTGTGGCTGACCGCGGGTCTCTTCCACCAGATGGCCGAGGGCCCGATGGCCCGGATGACAACGCTGCGTCAACTGCTGGCCGGCGGAGACGTGCTCTCCCCGCACCACGTCAACCGCACGTTCGCCGCCCTTCCCGGAATCCGTCTGGTCAACGGCTACGGCCCGACGGAGAACACCACGTTCACCTGCTGCCACATCATGGAGGGACCGGTCGACGGCGACACCGTCCCGATCGGCCGACCCGTCACCGGCACCGAGGTGTACGTACTCGACGACCGTCTGCGGCCGGTGCCGGACGGCGAGAGCGGCGAACTCTACGCCGGAGGGGCCGGCGTGGCCCGCGGATACGTGGGGCGCGCGGACCTGACCGCGGACCGCTTCCTGCCCGATCCTTTCGGCTCCGAACCCGGCGCACGGATGTACCGCACCGGCGACCTCGTCAAGCGCCGGACCGACGGGGTCGTCGAGTACCTCGGCCGCCTCGACCACCAGGTCAAGGTCCGCGGCTTCCGCGTCGAGCCCGGTGAGATCGATACGGTGCTGCTGGCTCACCCCGGCGTCAAGGACGCCTGCGTCGTGGTCCATACGCACACGGAGGCGGGAAAGCGCCTGGCCGCCTTCTACGTCTGCGCCGAGAACGTCGGGGCCGCGGACCTGCGCGAGCTCCTCCGCCGTTCACTGCCGCCCTACATGGTCCCGTCGGTCTTCGCCCGGCTCGAAGCCCTGCCCCTGACGAGGAACGGCAAAGTCGACCGGGCCGCGCTCGCGGCACGCCAGATCCGCGAGCGCCCCGAGACAAACGCCGACTTCCGGGCCGCGCGGACGCCGGTCGAACGGCAAGTCGCCGACTTGTGGGCCGATTTGATGGGGCTGGACGAGGTCGGCGTGGACGACGACTTCTTCGAACTGGGCGGCGACTCCCTGCTGGTGACTCGGATCGTCACCCACATCGCCGAGCGCTACGGCGTGGAACTCCGCCCGCGCGACCTCTACTTGAGCTCGACCGTCGCCGAACTGGCCGAGATCATCGACGAAGCGCTGTCACCGGGAGCCCCGGCGCCGGCCCCGTCAGGAGCGGACGCGGCGACGACGGACTGACGACTCCGCCCCGCCGCGAGCTGCTTTCGTCACCACTCGCCCCCTGCCTCCCCACTCCCCCGTTCCGACGTTCCACATGAGGAGAAGGATGACTTCCGCCCAGCGTCCCTCGAAGTGGCTGCTGCGTCGCCCCAAGGACGACAGCCCCGCGCGCATCTTCCTGTTCCCCTACGCAGGGGTGGGGGCGTCGATGTATGCAAGATGGCCGCGGTACATCGGCGGCGCCGAGGTTTGCCTCGTGCAACTGCCCGCGCGCGAGAACCGGCTGCGGGAACCGCACTTCGGCACCTATGACGCCCTGGCCGGCCCGCTGTTGGAGGGGCTGGAGCCCTACCTCGACCGCCCCTTCACCTTCTTCGGCCACTGCAGCGGCGTCCTGCCCGCGTTCGCCGTCACGGTGGAACTGGCCCGGCGGGAGCGGCGGCTGCCGGACCGGCTCTTCGTCTCCTCCCAGGTGGCCCCGCACGACGGCCCGTACGGGCGCCTGCTGGAGCTCACCGAAGACGAACTCCCCCAGGAGATCGAGGCCATGACCCGGGCCATGGGCGGCGAGCCGCATCCCGACCTCGTCGAACTCGGCGTGCAGCTCCTCGCCGCCGACATCGAGGCCAACCGCCGGTACCGGCCCACCGAGCCGGTGCGGCTCGCGACCGGCATCACCACCATCGGCTGGCGGGAGGACACGGTCATCCCCGCCCGGCTCATGGGCGGTTGGCACCCGTACGCCGATGAGGGGCGCGTCCGCGAGGTACTCCTGGACGGCGCCCACTACGACTTCCTGGGCGCCCCAAACGCGTTGCTCACCGAGCTGGCCCACGACATGGAGAACAAGGAGGCCGACTGGACGGCGGGATCGTACAGGTGACCTTCGGCGCGGGTTGGGCGGCCAGAGCCTTCTTGGCCTGGTCCACCCAACCGCGCACACTCTCGGAACGGATGTGCTCAGGAACAGGCGATGGCGCGCCGTACGATCTTCGCCGCCCAGGTCTCGATCGGCTCGCCGTCCCTCCTGGCGGCTCTCTCCAGACCCTCCAGGTCCTCGGCCGAGAGCTGGAGTTTCAGCGGGCGCGCTTCGGGCGCGGAGGTGGTGTCGAGCAGGGCCGGCGTCGACCTGGACCCGGCCGCTGTGCGGTCGATGCCGCCTGCCTCGTCGTCGCTGTCGGCATCTGACGGCATCAGGTTGCCTTGCCGCATGAGCAGACTGCTGCGGACCTCACGGCGCAGCTTGTTTCGGCTCCAGCCCAGTTCTTCCGCCTTCCGCAGCCAGTAGTCCTGCTCCGGCTTTTCAAGGGCCACGACTTCGAGATGGTGGCTGAAGCTCAGGGTTTGATGCCTGCGGGACAACGAAAACGCGCGCGCAACCCAGCTGTAGTTGCGCAGGGTCTGGTAACTGAGCGACGTACGCCTGATGGCTTCCTCGTAGCGGTCGTGGAACACGGACTCGCCGTAGACCAGCCAATCGGCGATCCACCAGGTGGAGGAGTCGGCGAAGGAGAACAGTTCGGTACCCAGATCTTCCCAGGTGCTGAAGCTCTGCTTGGTCGTGAACAGCAAGCCAGATTTGTGGAGCTGGACACCCGAGTTCCGCGGTCGCCGCGCAACACCTGCCGCCGCTGTGTGCCGTGCGGCTTGATTTGCCGAGCTGACTACTTTACGCATCTTTACCCCTTGGACACGTTCCATGCATCGTCTGGCCTTCGGTGATCGTATCGATCACCGAAGGCCGTACGCACGTACTATCGGCAAATTTTCACGCCGTGATCATTCTTGGTTGGCACTTTTCCCTAAAACCTGGCGTTTAAAGCCAGTTGGGTTACGCAAGGATGTGACTGTCGCTGGAGGGACCGCTGGATAGCACTCGGCCGCACCTTGGTGGCGCGATCACGGCGGGTCACTGCACCAACTTGACGCGGCGCAGGGGGCGTCGATCGAAGAATGGGCGATGAGCTGCTCTTTCGTTAGCCCGTCGCGGTCTTCGCGGCGGTTCTCCGGTCACCTGACGCTTGACGGCGGGTAGTCAGGGGCTCGAAAGATCCGCCGGGCCCTTGACGAACTCTCGGGGCTCGAAGCAAGATCGGCGGGGCAATACAACCGGTTGCCAGCGGCAGGGCATTCGACGATTCACTCTTGTTCGGTATATCAAACACGAGGCACGGGGGCGCGCTTATCCCCTTGCATTTCGCCCCCCTCGGGGGCATCGTCGCGAATCGGAAGGAAGGCAATTCCATCAGCGAGCGCATATTCCTGTATGGCCCGCCGTCCTCTGCAGCCGGCCTCCGGATGTTCTGCCTGCCGTACGCGGGCAAGGGCGCCAGCCTCTATCGGCAGTGGTGGGAGGGCTCGGACCAACGGATCGAGTTCGTGCCGGTCCAGTTACCGGGCAGGGAGAACCGTTTCCGGGACAGCCTTGTCCACGACATGCAAGAGCTGGTGGGCTCCCTTGCCGCCGATCTCGCGCCGCATACGGATCGGCCCTACGCGCTGTTCGGCTACTGCATGGGGGCAGGCGTCGCGTTCGAGCTGGCGTACAAGCTGTCCGACCTCACCGGGAACCGGGCCCAGCACCTGGTCGTCGCCGGGGGCGCCCCGCCGCACCGGCTGCAGGCCGTGCCGTCGGCGCAACCGCGCACGGACGAGGAGTTGATGACCGAACTGCGGGGACTGGGCGGCACACCCCAGGAGGTACTGGACGACGAGCGGCTCCTCTCGTTCGCCCTGCCCGTGCTCCGCGCGGACTGGCGCGTCGTCGACGGGTACGGCTACCAGCCCAGACCGGCACTGGACATCCCGATCACGGTCCTCGGCTCCACCGACGACCCCGGTCTCCCGACGGACGAGCTCCAGCACTGGGACCACCACACCCATGCCGGCACCAAGGTCCACGTCTTCCCCGGCGACCACTTCTTCGTGGACCGCTGTCGTGAGGAAGTCCGAAGCCTCCTGGTCAGCGAGCTGACTGTCGATACGAACGCGTCGCGCGCGGCACTGCACGACCTCGATGCCGCCGACGAAACGACGTGCTCGTCGTGACGGACGATACGGACAAGACTGGTCCTGATCCGGCCGACCACGACCGGATATCGAAAGCGTGCGCAACGCTTGGCCAGGTCGACGACCTGCGCGGCAGGGCCGGAACCGCACCGGCCCCGATTCTGGAACTCGGGGCTGGCATCGGCGCTACCACGGATGGCCTACTGCCGAAGCTGCCCGCCACTGGGATTGAGCTGCGTTACGCTTACAGCGATATCTCACCAGAGTTCCTCGAGACAGCGCGCGAACGCTTCGCCGCCCATCCGTTCGTCGAGTTCGAGTTGCTCGATATCAAGAGGAGAAGTGGGCCGGCCGCACCGCCGGCCGACGTGTTGTTGTCAGCGAATGTGCTCCACAACGCCCACAATGTCGGGGCGACGCTGACGCAACTACGGCGGATGACCGCGGACCGGCGCTGTTCATGCTGCCGACCCCCGAGGGGAACCCTCGGCCCGGCTCGGCCGACTTCCGGTCCGCCTAGACTAGAACCGTGTTTTCCTCACCCCCGCGGAATGGCACGAGCAATTGCGTCTGGCCGACTTCACCTCGAAAGCCACAGTGCCGTACGGAAAGGGGACCCTCCGGCGGTGCTGGAACAGCATCTCTACGTGGCCACCCCCGGCACGGCAGCATGACATGGGATTGCAGAGAATCTAGTGGGTCAGGAGACTGCATTGTCCTCGCACAGCACCACTCGGGATGTCATGTCCCAGATGTGGCTCCAGAGGCTTGGCCGTTCGACCGATGGGCAGGTTGAGGATCACGAGAAGTTCTTCGAATGCGGAGGTGACTCGATCGGCGCGATCAAGCTGTACATGGAAACGGAAGAGCGGCTTGCCCCGCTCGTCGATGCCGCCGAATTTCTGGGGACCCTTGCGGAAGGCGATTTCGGGGACATCGTGCGGCTGGCGGAGGGCGCCGGGGGTGAAAAGGCTTCCGAGTAGGCCTACGAGGGCACGGACGGTCACCTCGTCACGAGAATCCGGCGAGACCCACTACTCAGGTTGAATCGGTGATGTCCGAGCGGTCGTGACGAGTGGTGATCCCTGCGGTACGACGGCGTCATGCGGTACGGGCAAGGGGCCCGCCGTCCCGCGGCTTCGATGATGAGGACCAGGGCTGGACACTCAAGCGCGTGAAGTCAGGCCGCCGCCATGCCGACCGGAGGGTTCACCCGCTCCGTCGGCATGCGCTTCGCCATCGTCGGGACCGCCCAAATCCAGGCTCGCGACCTCGACCACGGCCTCGAGCTCGGCTACCGATCCGTCGACATCCTCGCCCGCGTCCAGTCGAGCCGGGCCAAGGACTACCTGGCCGAGTTCAACGCGACCCTCGCCCCGCGAGCGGGCGGAACGGGATGATGTTGTCCGCAGCCAGGAGGTCCGGCGACGGCTGTGGTGCCTGCTGCTGTTGGGTGAGGACGGCGTTGGCCAGCGTCAGATTGGTCACCAGCTGACCCAGTTCTTTGAGTTCAGTCGGCACTGGCATGCAGTCGTACTGGGACAGATTCCATCCGAACTGGTCGGTCAGCAGCACTGCTAGCGCCGTGAGCTCCGAGCGGTCGAGGAACAACCGGCCCTAGGTCTTCTCCGAACGGTTGCCCCCCAGCAGGTTGCGATGCGTCACGTGGACCTGGCCGCCCGGATAGGTCGTGCGCGGCACGTTCCCGTGCGGGCGGTGTGATCGAGCCGCGTAGGTGTGGAAGGCACCGGGGCTCAGGGCGGTTTCGAACGGAAAATAGCGGCTGCCGCTGCCCCTGGCACGCCTCTAAACTTCAGATTCCCAGAGCAGAGAGGACCGCCCGTCAGATGGCTGCGCCGGACGATTCGACATCCCAGAGTGGAGATCCTCAGCCCTGCGACCCGCAGCCAGACGGCAGCGACGGACAGCGGACCCTGCGCCAGCGCATCGCGGACAGATGGAACAGCTTCGGGCACGTGCGCCAAGCAGGTTTTGTGATCGGCGGCGTGGCCGTTGCAGTGGCCGGAGCCGTCCTCATCTCCCTTTCCAACCCCCGCGCGACTGCGCCCTCCGCGTCGGAGGAGGAGGACACCGACCTGCTCATCACCCGCCGGTGGACCAACCATGCAGGCGGCTACTTCGTGTGCAGTCACATGGGGTGTGCGAAAAAGGTAGATCCGACCATCTTCGGTCACGACTGCTGCGGCCGCTGCCGGCCCGGCCGGGACTGCCAGAGCGCCGCACAACGCGATTACGACGGCCCCGGCGGCTTCGCTCACAACTACTTTGAGGTGGCCCTGCGCCCCGGCATCTGCGAAGACTGCGGCGAACCCCCCGAAGCACACCACTGGGTGTTCGACCGCAACCGCGGCGACCGCTACCGCCGGGCCGCCTAAGGAGACCGCGGGTGGCCAGGCCTCGCTGGGCGGGGATGCAAGGGCAGCGCGCCCAGCGCCATGTCGAAGATTAGTACCGGGTCTGCACCCACAGCACGATCAGGCTGACCGTGCCGCTGCCGACGCCATAGGCCATGCCGCGGACGACGTGCTGGCGGATCTGCCACTCTCGAATCCGCCGACGAAGCCGGGCGGTGCGGCTCTCCGGCTCGTCGGGCGTGTTGCCGGGGCCCTCCGTGTTGCTACCGTCGCTCATGACGGATCTCCTTCATCGATGGGATTCGGTCCGCATCCAGGGCTCCTGGCCCGATGCCCGGTCAGGCTCAGCCGGGCCTAGGAGCCCTGCAGCGCGGTGGGCCAGCGGCCCGATGTGATGACGATGAAGGATTGACAGTTAGCGCCGCAAGTCGTCGTTTGCGCAGGTCAGTTGAGGGTTGGCCTAGGCCGTCCGTAGCTATGTTCGCTCTGCTGTTCGGGCAACACTGGAGTCAGTGGCCAAGGTTGATTCTCAACTTTGATGGTCTGGCGGTGGGCTTCGGCGGCGTGCTCAGCCGGAGAACGTAGGAGTTTTACGTCCGTGGACCGTCAGCCCGCGGGGCTCGGGTGTGGGCAATCGTGCATGCGGCCGACGGAGCAGGCCCTGCTACACGAGGACAGGGCCGGGAAGGTGTTTCGATCGAAACGAAACGCCCGCTCGACTCGGCTCGACCAACCCGAAGCCGGCGCCTGCCAGACATGGCCAACATGCCTGACGCCCCTCGGATATCTGTCAGGCACGTCCCTGAACAGGGCACTTGCCTCACATGCCTGACGCCCATTTTTTACCCCAGACAACGACGATCCCGCCCGTGCCGTACGCCTGCTGGCCGAGACCGGGGCGACCAGCCAGTCCTGTACCCTCACCCCGGCCGATCTCGGGCTGGGCCGGCCGCACTTCCCCGAGCCGTCTGTCGTGGGCGCGGGCCCGGAGCCCGGTTCGGCTATGCGGCTGCTGCGGCAGCGATGCGAGGCCGGGATGGTCGCCAGCGGCCACCAGCTCAAGCGGTCCGTATGTCGTCGGCGTCGTCTCGCGCACGAGCCGCGGCCGGGTGGTCGCCGGCCAACTCGTGTGCCTCGGCCAGGGTTTCAAGGCCAACTGCCAGCCACCTGCTGGAGCCGATCTGCCTCCAGAGCCTGACGGCCGCTTCGGCGCGCCTGCGGGCTGGTGCCCCACGGCCCACCGCGAGTTGTGCCTCGGCGAGCGCATTGAGTGTCGCCGCTTCGCCCCAGAGGTTGCCGAATTCCCGGTAGGTCCACAGGCTCCGGGCCAGCAGGCGGCGTCCTTCCCGGTGCTCGCCCTGCCGGATCAGGACGTCCCCGAGCCAGCACGTGGCGTGTGTAGCGCTGAGGCGGTCGCCGAGGTCCTCACTTATCGCGACGGCTCGCCGGTAGGCGTCGGCGGCGGCCGGATAGGCGCCGAGTGCGCGATGGCTTTGGCCCAGACATCGCAGTGCTTGGGCCTCTCCCGGCCGGTAGCCTGAGACCCTGCTGACCCGCAGGCACTTGGTGAATCGCGCGATGGCGGCCTCGACACGGCCCTGCTCGAGGTCGATGACGCCGAGGCCGTTGGTCGCGTAGACGAGGCAGTTGACGTTGCCTGCCGATCCGGCGAGCTCGGCGGCCTCTTCGAAATGGAGCACGGCGGAGGAGTACTGGCCGAGGAGCCGGTACACATAGGCCAGCCCGGCCGTGGCGCTGGCCCGGTAGGTGGGCCCCTCGCCCTCGGCGAGCAACAGGGCCTGCTCGAAGTGGTCCAGTGCTTCCGGATAGCGGTCGAGGATGGTGGTGAGTTCGCCGAGGCAACGGTGGGCCTTTGCGGCGCTGCGCCGGTCGCCGCTGCTCAGGGCCGTCTTGAGCGCCCGGTTCTGGAGCCTCTCCCAATCGTCGAAGTGGCTGCCGACCTGGAAGAGGGTCGTGAGGGTCGTGGCCAGCCCGACGGCGGGTGCGACGCCCTCCGTTCCGTTGAGCGCCTGTTCAGCCACGGCGATGAGGAACTGGCGTTCGTCGTTGAACCAGGCGAGTGGATCGGCGAGCAGCTGATCGGCCTCGGCGGCGGCTGGCCGCCAGGAGGCCAGGTCCAGCTGTGAGATGCCTTGGAAGTCGACGCTGAGGGTGTCTGCGGCGAGGTCGGCGAGATGCAGGCTCGCCCCGAGCAACCGGGTGAGCGCGGCCCTGCGATCCCGTTCCGGGACGTCTTGCTCCGCGCGCTCCCTGGCCAACAGTCGTACCAGGTCGTGCAGTTGATAGCGGATTCCGGTGGCGTTCGCTGAACCGGTCTGCACCAGGTGTACCTCGACCAGGTCGTCGAGGACGGCCTCCGCCTCGGACATGCCCGCGTCCAGCAGCGCGGCCAGCGCCCAGGCGGCGAAGCTCGGTACGGGCAGCAGGGCGATCATCCGCAGAGCGTGCTGCGTCGCCTCGGACATCTGCTGGTACGTCAGTTCGAGACTGGCCCGTACGGCGATGTGGCCGACGGCCAACTCGTCGAGCTTGCGCTGCTCGTCGGCGAGGGCGTGCGCTACCTTGGCCAGCGGCCAGTGAGGTCGAGCAGCCAGCCGCGCACCGGCGACCCATACTGCCAGGGGAAGTCCACCGCAGGTGTCCACGATCGAGCGGGCCCACCCGGACTCCGCGTCGGTCCGGTCCCGGCCCAGCATCTCGCGCAGCAGGTCGAGTCCCGTCGCGGAGTCCAGTACTCCCAGAGGGAGTCGGCGGCCGCACACGTCCGCCATGGTCGTCCGGCTGGTGATGATGGTGGCGCAGCGCACGCCACTGGGCAGGAGGTCACTGACCTGCTGGGCACTGGCGGCGTTGTCCAGGACGACGAGTATCTGCCGCCCTGCCAGCAGGGTGCGGTAGAGATGGACGCGGCCGGTCAGCTCTGCGGGCACGGTACCGCCGGGGATACCGAGCGCACGGAGGAAGGTGCCCAGGACCGTGAACGGCTCGGCCGGATCGTCGCCGAAGCCCCGCAGATCCGCATGGAGCTGACCGTCCGGGAAGCGGGAAGCGAGCAGGTGCCCTGTACGTACGGCAAAGGCGGTCTTGCCCACTCCGGCGGGGCCGGTGACCAGCAGTGTCACCGAGCTAGGCCGTTCTTCGCCAAGCAACCGACGAGCCTCGTCCACCTCGTGCTCCCGGCCGACGAAGAGTGACAGGTCCGCCGGGAGGAGCCGGGGAGCGAGCTGGCGTGCCATCGGCGGGCCTACGTTTGCCACCGTGCCGCTCTTGCCGGACGGTTTCGTGGTGACGGGCGGTGCAGCGGCGCGGGGCGCAGCCAGCTCCGGGTCGCCGGCGAGGATCCGTTCATACAGCCGCTGCAACGCCGCGCCGGGGTTGACCCCCAGTTCGTCTGCGAGCCGCCGCCGAGCGCACTCGTACATTTCCAGCGCTTCGGCCTGCCGTCCGCACCGGTACAGGGTCAGGATCAGTTGTCCGATCACGCGTTCGTCGAGCGGATACGCCTCGGCCCGGGCGGCGAGTTCGCTCACCATCCCATCGTGCTGCGCCAGGCGGAGCCGCACATCGACCAACTCCAGCTGGGCTGCCAGCCGTTCGCCGTCGAGGAGGTGGCGCTGCGTGTTGAACCACAAGGTGTCCGCTCCGTCGAACGCGCTGCCTCGCCACAGCGCCAAGGCTTCCCGCCACAGAGCCTCCGCCTGCCCGTCACTGCCCGCCTTCCGGGCCCGGCCCGACAGGTCGCGGAAGCGGTGTGCGTCCACCAACGAGGGCTCGACCGCCAACCGGTAGCCGCCGCTCCGCTCCCGTGTGATGGCCGTTCCGTCGGCCGCCAGTACGTGCCGCAGCCGGGAGAGGTATCCATACAGTCTCCGACGGCCGTACGCGGCCCCTCCGTCGCCCCACACCCGGTCCACCAGAGCGTCGGCCGGCACCGCCCGGTCCGCGTCGACGAGCAACGCCGCCAGCACTCGCCGTTGCATCGCGTGCCCCACGTCGATCGGCGCCCCGTTCCGCCGTACCTCGATGGGCCCCAGGATCCCGAAGTGCGTGGCCATCACACCCCCTGCGTCACCGATCACCGCTACGCCCCACTCTGCGCGCCACTGACCTGGTCTCCTAGGCGGATTCAAGCTTTTCCGAAGGTTTGCCGATGCCGGCCCCGGCATCGTGAGCAGCACGTCCCCGAACTTCAGGAGAGTGGACCTATACCGAAAACTGCAGGCGCTGGGAACTGCGGAGGGTCGGTGTGACGGCGAAGGTGATGGCCTTCGTGGTCCCGCGGTTCGGCGAAGTGTGTAGTCGGTCAACCGGATGGTGAAGGTGGCACCAGGTCGCCTTGTCAGCCTCGAATGTGAAAGCTTCTTGGTAGGGGGTTTAGTGTGAAACGGGAGAACCGCCAGAGGAGTCCGCGCAGGTGGGCACTTACGGCGACCAGCGGGGTGCTGGCACTGGCGGGGGTTTTGGCCTCCGCGAGCACCGCACAGGCAGCCACCGCTTGGAACGCGACGGGTACCCAGGCTGATGTTGTGGGGGCCTGGGCGCACGGCGACTACTGGATCGACAGCTCGCACATGCCTTACACCAGCTACGCCAAGGTGACAATCACCGACTCGAAGTCGGACCGCGCCTCCGCTCGCGTCTATTTCCGCTGGCGCTTCACTTGGGGAGACACCAGCGGGATCTACGGGCCGCTCACCGCTTCCGGTTACCAGAACGAGACGACGCAGACGTACCACGAGGATCGCGACTCCCTCGACACGTGGCAACCTTTCGAGGTGATGGAATGCCGAGTTGACGACGGGCGAGAAGTCGCCTGCGGCGGCTGGGACGTTCCGTCACCGTACAACTGACCGGGCTGAATTGCGGGGGGGGAGGGGGAGTAGGCCCACCAACTGGTCCTGCTCCCCCGGCAACTGCTGTGACGTAGCCCTTTCTCGGGGCCGATGCGTCCTCCTTGGCTTGTCCGCCAGCCGAGCACGTACTGGAACAGGAAAGCCGGCGCAGCAATGGCCCGCTGAGGCGAAACGTGCGGGAGTTCGTTCGTTTACCAGCGCAGCTGTTTTCCCTTACCCGCTCCGGGCGCGAGTCCACCCATCAGGCTCCCATCATTGGATCAGAAAGGAAACGCAATGCGTCGAACTGGTGCCCAGCTTATTGCCATCATCATGGCAATCGCCGCGCTATTCGTCACTGCGGGCGGCGCTTTCGCTTCCAGCGGAGACGTCGACCTCCTGGTTGGCGTCGAGCGTGTCAGCACAACCAATGGGTTAACCCTCTACAGCGGGGTGAAGACCGAGGCCCAAGCCGCCGCCCTCTGCGACGACGCCTTCTGCGCCTACAGTTCAAACGCGGGAGAGGTTCAGGTCGCCGACGACTGCGGCGTCGGAGCCTACATCCCACAGAGTTGGAGGACTGGGGCCGCCGGCGGTTGGTGGCAGAACAGCCTGCCCACTGGCTTCGTCTCCATGTACAACAACGCGGGGACCAACATCTACGACACGCCGGACGCCTACTCGGCGGACTGGACGGCGAACTGGGGCCCCGTCCGCTACTGGGAGATCCAGTGCGGGAACCCGTGACAGACCGCATGCACCCTGCCTGACGCAAAGACCGTGTCCTACCTGAGCTTTCTCGGACTCGCCATCGCCCTGTGCTGGTACAAGAGACTTGTCCGCCTCACGCGAAATCGAGGCGCCGGAAGCTCACCGCCGACAAGCTCCAGGCGACTGCAGACCTCGGGCTGGAGGCGGTACGGGTGGGGCTCCGTAAGTCGCCTTACGGAGCCCAGCAAGGGCGTTGCAACCCACGCCAGTGCAGCGCCCGCGGACCGCTGGAGCGGACTACGGGTAGAGCTTGATGCTGTTGATCGGCGTGATGTCGGCTACGCCGACGGTGTAGCTGTTGATGATCAGGCCGGTGCAGTTGGCACCGCTGTACCCGTAGCACAGCTGGGCCTTCGCGCCGGAGTACTGGTTGTTGAAGACCCACTTCTTGCCGTACTGGTTGTTCAGGTTGTGGGCGCCGTACTGAGACCAGCGGTGGCTGGGTTGGCCAGCGTTCCAGTCAGCCTCATTCTGATACATGCAGACATAGCCGAGCTGGCAGCCTGCGTAGTCCCCCTGCTGCGCTCCCAGTTCACCGGCCTGTACAGTCGCGGCGGTGGCGGCGAGAGTACCGGTAGCCAGTGCCAGGGCCACGGCGATCCGCTTGATCTTCTTGAGCATCGAATTCCCCTCGTTGGACGAGTACGCGGCAGCGAGGTGTCGCTCATCCGCGCCCCGGTTGCGTGTGCAGCATCCTCACCAGTGGTCCGTGTTGCGTGAACCTCGCATGTGTGAGGTTGACGCGTCTGCTCCCTGGCTCGCTGCGCCTGGAGGACGGCACCGAGTTGAAGCTCGCCGTATTCCTGTCCAACATCAGAAGCCGGTGGGCGAAACTCACCGCAGACAAACTCCAGGCGCTCCCCGAACTCGGGCTCGGCTAGGCGACGTCCTGACGCTGTCGGGCAGACCCCGGGCTCTGTGAGCGGCCCGGGGGCATTCGCTGTCTGAGGCTTGCCGCATCGCACTGGAGCGTGTGTAGGCACTGGGATCTTGGGCGGCTCCCCTCTCGGCCATGTGGCGGCCGGGAGGGTTCGCTGAGGTCCGAGCGCGGTCACGACAGGCAAGAGGATATCTGCCGCGCAATCAGCTCAGGCGTTAGCCGAGGAGCCCCAGACCGGCGGTCGCAGCACGGTGTTGGTAGGCGCGCAGTCCGGGGGGTGCGGGCTTGCGGGCGTTGCGGTGCCAGTGGCCGGTGAGCGCGGCGAGGAACGCGGTGGTGGTGTCTGGGCTGCTGGCGGTGACGGGGTGGTCGCGGAGCAGGCGAGCGATGGCTGCGGGTGTGTGTCCGGCGAGGATGAGTTGCAGGGCGAGGGAGGCGGCGTCGATGCAGGCCGGGCCTGTGGTGGCGTGTGCCCAGTCCACGAAGGTCACGCCAAGGTGGTGGTCGCGGACCATGTTGTCGGCCCGCAGGTCGCCGTGGACGATGCGGTTGCCGTGAGCGAGGGCGGGCCAGGCGGCTTCCAGTTCGGCGAGCTGCGGAAGGCGGTCGCGGGCGGCGGGGGCGAGGTCGGCCGGCGGATCGGCAAGCAGTTCGTCCCAGCCGTGTAGAACGGCCGCTGTTGAGGGCATGGTGCTCACCGCCGCGGCGTAGGGGGCAGGGGCGGGGCTGGAGGTGAGCTTGTCCAGCAGAGCCCAGGTCTGTTCGGCGTCGCCGGACTGCGGGGAGAAGTCGGGGTGCGGGCCGTCCAGGTAGGCGATGACGACGGCGGTCCAGTCGGCGCGCGGTGGATGCGCAGCAGGCCCGGGGCCGGAGCGCCGGGCGGCAGCGCGTCCAGGACGTCGGCCTCGTGGACGTTGGCGGCGGTCAGCGGGTCGTCGTCGGGGGCCGCCTTGGCGAAGCCCCGTCGCCCGCTGTCCAGGCGGAGCGCGACGGCGAGCTGGTGGCCGAAGCCGGCGCCCGGAGTGACCGTGTCGGTGACGGGTGAGGCCAGGACGTCTTCGATGCGGGCGCGCAGCTCCAGGGGGACATCGGTCCATTGCAGGCGGCCGCTGGTGGGCGGCACAGGCATCGGAGCAGCTCTCAGAGGTCCAGGAACCGGCGGCCGGGTGATGGGGTGCGGGCCGAGCCGGACCGCGAGTCGGCTGAGGACCGGGGTCGTCAGTGCTCCAGCTCGGCGCCGGGCGCCCGCCGCCGCATCACGCGCATCGCCTGTGTCCTCTGGGTGCAGAAGTGGAGGGGAACCCGTTGCAGGTTCCCCTCCACTGCAGTGGGGCTACTGGGTCACGCGCTGTCGATCAGGGGCAGGTGGCGCAGCAGGTACGGCCCGATGCCGGCGGGCCCGGGCAGGAGGTGATCGGCGCCGCCGGCCGCGCGGAGAGCGGCAGGCGGGTGCCAGCCCCAGACCGCTCCGAGGGCGAGGACTCCGGCGGCACGGGCCGCGGTCATGTCGGTGGGACTGTCCCCGACGAACACCGCGCGCTCCGGCTCGATGTTCAAGCGGTTCAGGGCGAGATACAGCCCGTCGGGAGCCGGCTTGGGCGGTGCGTCCTGCCGGGTGATGACAAGCTCCAGCAGTTCGGACAGGGCCGGCGGCAATCGTTTGATCACTGCTGGTCAGGCAAGGCTCCGCTCAAAGTGAGGGAGGGTGCGGCGACTCCGCGGCCGGGTCGATGGAGACGACCCGGCCGCCGTGGAGCGTGTTTCCAACCATCAGCGGATCAGGTGGACGGTGATCTGAGTTTCGGTGTCACTGGTGTTGACGGCGTGGATGAACCCGTGGGCTGTCTGGTAACGGCCCGTGCCTCCTGTGATCGCCAGGGTGATGTCACCCGGGCCGGAACCGGAAATGCTGAACACTCCCTGCACGGTGATCTGCCCGTCCGGCAGCGAAAGGGTGATCTGGCACTGCAGGTCGCTCGTGTCATTGGGGCCAGTACGGGTCACCGTGCAGACCTCGTCGAAGCGGCCCACCGTGGCATTGGGAACGATGTCCCCGGTGACGATGAGCTCGTCCCCTTGACTGTTCCCAGGAGGGTCCACATCAACGAAGTTCAACTGAGTCGGCATCGCCGTCAGGGAGAAGACCTCTTCCTTGTCATGGAGAGGAAGAGGGTCAGCTGCACCAACGGGCGGTGTGGCGGCCGACGCCAGGGGAGCACAGAAGAGGGCAGCGGTCAGGCCGGTGACCGCGCTCAGACCAAGACGTTTGACATGGCGCATGATGCGTCTCCTGATGGCGTACAAGAAGGGCGAGTGTCCTGTGTCACTTGAGGCGCCCACTTCCAGGTCAGCTTGCGGCGGGCGGCGGGCCACAGCTACTTCAGGCGGGCATCCAGGTGAGCACTGTGCAGCGGGCGCACGGACAGGCTCGAACAGGCCGTCGAACCATACGGCGGCGCCTACGAGCTTGTTGCGCAGTACAAACGGCCAGCGTTGGTCACGGCTGTGGCCGGGATCGCGGTGCCAGCGGACAAGGGCGCGGGCGGCGGCCGGTGGACGTCACAGGCAGGGCAGAGTTCCATCCACACGCCAGCCCCCACAAAACATTTCACTGCACCAGGAGGCCGCCCTCCGCAGCGGGAACATGCCCGGCCAGCCGTTCGCCTCGGTCCGGGCCGGTGGCCGGGCGCAGGCGGAGAAGCCCTTCGCCACTGACGTTGCCCAGGTCGGCACCGACGTTGCCGGTGGGGAGAAAGGAGCCGTCAGGACGCACAATTCAGACTCAGGTGCCGACCCCCTAGGCTCGGGCGGCCAGGGCGTCGCACAGGATGCTGTGGGGCGTACGTGCCATGCGGACTGTCGTCGGGATGGCGCCCTCTGCCCTCGGGGCGGGCCGCGGGGCCGTGTCGTACATCGTCGTCATGCCCGGTCGACCAGCGGGCCGTGCCATGGGACGTGCGGTCCCGGTCTCCGTACCTGTTTCTGACCCCCGCCTATGCCGTGTTTTAGGTAGCGGGTGGCTCTTGGGCGGATAGTTCTTCGGCCAGTTCCATACAGCGCAGGCGGGCTGGGGAGAAGTCGTAGGGCATCTTGCCGGTGGCTTCGAGCACGCTCATGGAGTCAGCCTCCCGCCTGCCAGAGCTGAGGTCGGCCTCGTCCTCGCCGTCATCGGCGGTGGCAGGGTGCAAAGTGTCCCAGGCGTCGAAGAGGGCATCGTCGTCTTTCCCTAGGCCGGACTCCTCGATGAAGGCCTGCAGGGCGCTTTCGAATGCGTGCCGCTCGACGGCCACTTGAGCCACCCGTGGATCATCGACGGCGACGCTGTCATCGAGTGCCTCCTCGGCGTCATCGATGCGGTCGGAATCCTCCCGCAGAGTGGGATGCGTGGCCAGGATGACGAAGCGGGTGGCCTGGATGGCCGCGCCGAGCGGGCCGAAGATCCGCTCAGTGACCAGCAGACTGTCCAGGTCCGCCTGACGCAGGGAGCCCTCAGGCCGGCTCTTGAGGCGTTCGGTGACGAAGTCGGAGAGCAGGCCCATCCGGCTGCCTTCGGTGCGCATCCGCTGCACCGCGGTCCGCTGCCGCCGCAATTCCGCCTCCTGCTCGGCGAGGGTTTCCTCCAGCCGCTCCAGGATGCCCGCGATACCGTCTCCGCTGTCCGCACCGGCGGAAGCCGTGCCGGTGGTAAAGGCGTCACGGATGTCGTCCAGGGCGATCCCGGCGTCGGCCATCTTGCGAATCCACAACAGGCGGATCATGTCCTCGTACCCGTAGCGGCGGCGGTCATCGCCGCCCCGCTCAGGCTCGGGGAGCAGGCCGATCTCGTGGTAATGGCGAATCGCCCGCGGCATGGTGCCGGCGAAGGCCGCCGCGTCACCGATCTTGACCTGGCGAGGTGGCATGAACGGCGAATGCATGAGCAAGGACCTTTCCTCAAGGGACCGGGACGTAAGTCCACCGGACCACATGCCGCTACGGAAGGTGCAACCCCATACACACCGCCCCGCGCCAATGCCAGGAAACGCGCTGTTCCTCCGTAATGACCGCAGGCCTGTCCTTTCCTGCTGGGGCATCCGCACGACGGCAGACTGAGGGTTCACAACCACTGATAAATCGCCGCGACCTGAACCGTCGCCTCGAACCGAACTGCAAGTTTGTCGAACCGGGTCGCCACGGCCCGGTGCTGCTTGAGACGGCTGATCCCGCATTCGACCGCATGCCGGGCCTTGTAGTCCTCGCGGTCGAAGACGGGCGGACGGCCACCGCCACGGCCGCGGCGCCTGCGGTTGCGGACCTGACCGACCGGCTCAGGAATCGTGCACCTGATGCCACGTCTGCGCAGGTAGGCGCGATTCGCGCGTGAAGAGTACGCCTTATCGCCTCGCACCCGCAGCGGGCGGCTTCTCGGCCGGCCGACACCAAGCCGGGGCACACCGATCGCGTTCAGGACCGGCTCGAACTGCGGACTGTCACCGCGCTGCCCGGCGGTGATCAGCAGCGCCAACGGCTCCTGTCCCTGCTCACACGCCAGATGAATCTTCGTGGTGAACCCGCCTCGCGACCTGCCCAGTCCATGGTCTTCAGGTTCGGCGCTCACTCCGCCCGGCGGTTCCTTCTGCACAGCACCGCGTCGGCGGGCACCGGCAGCCTGCTGGTGTGCCCGGCAGATGGTGGAGTCGACGTTGACCTCCCAGAAGATCAGCCCGGCCGCATCAGCCCTCGCCTGCAACAACGTCAACAGCCGGGCCCACACACCCCGACGCTGCCATCTCCGGAACAGTCCATACACCGTCTGCCACGGTCCGTACTCGAACGGCAGGTCCCGCCAAGGAACTCCGGTCCGAACCCGCCACCGCACACCGTTTACCAGCCGCCGACAGCCAGGCCACCTGCGACTTATGCCCACCGCAGGCAGCAACGATTCCAGCACCGACCACTGCTCATCAGAAAGATCCCCTCGCCCCACATCTTGATCATCACCGTGCAGGGCGCGCACAGGAATCAGAACCTAAAACACGGCCTAGCAGGTCCCGGCCGACGACGCTCGTTCGTGCCGTTTCCCAGCATCGCCCCGCCTCGTCGGGGCGGCCCAGGGCATGCGGGCCGACCTCTCCCCCGCCGACGTCCCCCGTCCGACGTCATCGCTGCACTGACGGCGGCGCAGCGCGGAGACCCGGCCGACGCGCACACCCCGATCCCCGGCAGCGTCCGCGCCGCCCATCCCACCCTCCCACTCCTCAACTGCAGCCAGGGCATGGGCGAAGAGCGGCTTCAGGCAGCACTCCACTGGTGTGCGCTGCCGCCGCGCCACTCGATCCACCGATCATCAGCACTGGAAGGCCGAGGGGCCCCTGCCTGAGCGGTCATGGACGGGGTCCGTAGACACCGAGGACAGGAGCGTAACGGCCTTCGATGTCCTGTGACGCCGACGAGCTGCGCGCAGCCGACCGGATACGGCCCTGGCAAGTCCAGTTAGTAACGCAGCCGTTGCCTGGCTGCCCGCGTCCCGCGTCGTTTGCTCCGCTGTCACCGTCGCCCACCGGTCGGTGAGCAGTTGTGGGAAGGTGAGCGCGGTGGCGTCGTGATTGCTCTTGATGCGCGCCGCAAAAACGACTCCCTCAGAAACCGACACAGTCAGTCATGCGATTGCCGGCGTCCCGCCCGACCGACCTCTGTTGGCGGGGCCGTCAGCCGCCGTCTGGTTCGTGGTAGCGGGCCTCGTACGCGCGTATCTCGTCAAGTATTTGATCAGTACCCATAGGGGCACCCCCCCCAGAACCCGGCCACCGGCGCGCCATCCCTCACCCCGCCCGTCTGACCCGGCGCTCGATGAGGGTGGCCGTCACAGGACGACCACCGAGCGCAGCACGTCGCCCTTGTGCATCCGGGCGAAGGCATCCTCGACACCGTCCAGCGCGATCGTCTCGCTGACGAACACGTCCAGGTCGAGGCGACCTTGGAGGTACAGGTCGATGAGCGTCGGGAAGTCCCGACTCGGCAGGCAGTCGCCGTACCAGCTGGACTTCAGCGCCCCACCGCGGCCGAAGACGTCCAACAGCGACAGGTCCAGATTCACATCGGGGTGGGCGCTCCGACGAGGACGACCGTTCCAGCGAGGTCACGGGCGTAAAAGGCCTGCCAGTACGTCTCCGGACGCCCGACCGCATCGATGACCACGTCCGCGCCGAAGCCCCCGGTCAGCTCACGCAGCCGCGAGCCGACCACCGCCGCGTCGCCGACGCCGCCGCAGCCGATGACGGCGACGGAGTCACCGCGGCCGGGTCCACCGTCGTGCACGGGACAGCTCCGTGCCATCGTTGCGGGTGTCGAAGCAGTACCAGGGGCGGCCTCGCAGGCAGGCCCGGCACTGACCGCACACCGCCCGCCAGTTGAGGATCACGAAGTCGCCGGGCGCGACGTCGGCCACGCCTTCACCGACCGATTCCAAAACACCGGCCGCCTCGTGGCCGAGCAGGAAGGGGAAGTCGTCGTTGACGCCGCCCTCGCGATAGTGGAGGTCGGTGTGGCACACACCCCGCGTGTCTATATCTTCACCACCGCCTCCCCCGGCCCCGGATCGGGGATCACGATCGTCTCCACCCGCACCGGCTCACCCTTCGCCCGCGCCCTTCGCTTTCCTCGGAGACGACCGCTCAGACGGCCGGGCGGACGGCCGGGCGGACGCGCAGGGGCATGGACGCCCACGAGCGCAGGGTGTTGTTGGGGTGGCGGTGCGGTGTGCCGGCGAGTTCGATGTGTTCGACGCGGCGGGCCAGGGTGGCCAGCAGCGCCTCGGCCTCCAGGCGGGCCACGTGCTGGCCGATGCACTGGTGGAGGCCCATGCCGAAGCCGACGTGCCCGGACGGGTCACGGGTGAGGTCGAAGCGGTCGGGATCGTGCCATCGGGCGGGGTCACGGTTGGCCGCGCCGAGGAACATCAGGATCTTCGTGTCCGCCGGGATGAGCGTGCCGGCGATGGTGACGTCGGTGGTGGCGGTACGGAAGAAGGTCTGCACCGGTGACTGCCAGCGGACCGCCTCATCGAACGCGGCCCGCGCCAACTCCGGTCGCTTCCGCAGCAGTTGCCACTCCTGGGGGTGGGTGGCGAAGGCGTACAGGCAGGCCGCCAGTCCGTGCACGGTGGTGTCGACGCCGGCGGTGAGCAGGGAGCGCACCACCAGCGGCGCCTGTTCGTGCGTCAGATCACCGCGGTCTGCGGCTGCCCAGATGGCGGCCCCGAAACCGTCCTTACTCAACGCCTGTCGTTCGCACTGGGCGTTCACCCACGCCGACAGCTCGGCCACCCGGTGCGCGTCCGCCGCCACGAGGTCGTTGCGCGGACCGAAGGCGTTGAAGGCCATGTTGCCGTACGGCAGCAGGTTCTCTCGTCCGTCCGGGCCCAGACCCACCGCGTCCGGGAAGGCCCGCAGTGGGAACGCCTCCGCCAACGCCGTGAAGGCGTCGAACTCGTTTCCCCGGGCGAGGACCTGGTCGACGAGTTCCTCGGCGACGCCATGCCACATCTCGCGCAGTCGGCGCAGCGCGGGTGGGGCGAGGATCTCCCGCAGGACCCGGCGCGGGGCGTCGTGCCGAGGCGGGTCGGCCTCCAGCAGCAGGCTCGGCGGGCGCCACGGCTTCTCGTGGCGGAAGTTGGCCAGGCCCACGCCGGAGCCCGACTCGAAGTGCTGCCAGTCCAGCAGGGCGGCGTGCACCTGCTCGTAGCGGGCGAGCGCGTGGACGTCGTAGCGGGAGAGGTACACGACCGGGCCCGCCTCGCGCAGGGCCCGGTGCAGCGGTTCGGGGTCGAGCAGGGCTTCGTGGGTGAACGGGTCGGCGTCGCTGACGGACGGTGAGACGGCCCGCTCCAGTGCCTCGGTCATCGCGGCTCCTAGCAGAAGGGGGATTACAGGTCGAGGACGATCCGGTCACCGCAGGACCGCGACACGCACAGGAACATGCAGTCGTTCGCGGCGCGTTCGTGGTCGGCGAGGACCGAGTCCCGGTGGTCCGGCTGTCCCTCCAGCACCGGTGTCAGGCAGGTTCCGCAGGTGCCCTGCTCGCAGGAGGACAGCACGTCGGCGCCCGCCCGGCGCACCGCCTCCAGCACGGACTCGTCAGGGGTGACGGTGACCGTGCGTCCTGTGCGGCGCAGCTCGACCTCGAAGGGCGCCCTGCGCACCGGTGGGGTCTGTGCGGCGGCGGTGAAACGCTCGGTGCGCAGGGCGTACGGCGGCCAGTCGGCGCACGCCCGTTCCACAGCGGCAAGCAGGGGGCCCGGGCCGCAGCAGTAGACCTTGGTGTCGGGTCGCGGTGTGCCCAGCCAGGCCGCCAGGTCCGGCAGTCCGAGTTCGTCCTGCGGGACGAGGTGCACACGCTCGCCGTAGGCCTCGGCGAGTTGCTCACGGAAGGCCATCGATGACCGCGTACGCCCGCCGTACAGCAACTCCCAGTCAGCCCCGAGGAGTTCGGCCTGGTGGACCATCGGCCGCAGCGGGGTGATGCCGATGCCGCCCGCGATGAAGAGGTACTTCTTGGACGGTACGAGGGGGAAGTGGTTGCGCGGTCCGCCGACCCCGACGAGATCTCCCGGCCTCAACTCGTCGTGGACGTAGGCGGATCCGCCCCGGCCGGCGGGCTCCCGCAGGACGGCGACGCGGTAGGTGTGCGCGTCCCAGCGGTCACCGCAAAGGGAGTACTGGCGCGTTGTTCCTTCCGGGAGGACCAGGTCGATGTGGGAACCCGGCGTCCAGTCCGGCAGCCGGGCACCGTCCGGGTGCGTGAGAGTGAGGGCCACGACCCCCTCGGCGACGTCCTCCTTGGCGGAGACCGTCAAGGTCCCCGCGTTCCACGGCGTCGACCGACCTGCGCCGACGCCTGACCCGGCGTCCGCAGCCACGCTGGTTCCGACCACGTTGTCGCCTCCCGTCGTTGGGTTGCACGAAGGATGCGCGGTGCCGACGGACGGTCGCGACGGCATTCTCAATCACTGAGAGACGAGTTTCGGCGCGTCTCAAACGACCTTGGTGCCATCACGCGGGTCACCCGCGTCCCGACCTGGGACGTCCGGGCTCCCAGCGCACGTGAGACACCGCGTGCCGCCGTCCGCACCACCGGCACGACGGACGACGCCCCCGCCTCGTTGGGGACGATCACCGCCAGCGCGGCCACCACCTCGCCGCGCGTGTCGCGCACCGGCGCCGCGATGCCCAGGGCGTCCGGATGGACGTATCCCGGGCAGTACGCGTAGCCCTGGCGGCGGACTTCGGCCAGCACGGCCCGCAGCCGCGTCGCGGTGGCAGGGGTGTCCGGGGTGTAGCGGTGCAGAGATCCGTCGAGCACCCGCCCGCGCAGGTCGGCGGGTCCGTGGGCGAGGAGGACCAGGCCACTGGAGGAGGCGTGCAGCGGCAGACGGCCCGCGATTCGGGTGTAGTTCACGACCGCGCCCGGTGCCGTCAGCCGCTCCAGGAAGAGCACCTCGTCACCGTCGAGCACGCCAAGCTGCACATGGTGGCCGACGACATCGTGGACGCCCTCCATGAACGGCATCGCCGCGTTGCGCAGCGACAGGGTGGGCGAGGCGCGGGTGGCCAGCTCCCACAGGCGCGTGCCGATACGGACCCGGCGGTCCGCGTCCCGGGTCAGGAAGCCGTACGAGACCAGCTCGGCCACCAGCCGCGATACGGTCGCCACGTGCAGTCCCGTGCGGCGGGAGATCTCCGAGACGGTCAGCGCCGACTCCTCGGGGGTGAACGCCTCGAAGATCCGCACGACTCTCGCGAGAACCGACTCGCCGTTCTGTGTCCTCACCCGGCCATCATCGGTTTCTTCTCCGACAGGTCAAGTCCGACGCCGCCGGATTTCCACGCGCAGCGAGCCCTGCCGGTCTCGTCGTCGGGCAGCAGTTTGGAGCCCTGCGCTCGGCGGGCTCACGGCCGGCCACCCTCCGTCGGATCCTCACCACGTCGACGGGCCACCCACCTTCCGGCAGACTGCGCACCGGCCGGTCGCGCGGGCTGCTCGCGGCGCCGACGCGGCGCGGGAACCTGATCGGGCGGGAACGCTCCTGCTGAACGTGGCAGTGCGGTGCGGCCAGGTCGCCGACCAGGCCCGCGCCTTCGCCCTGCGGCCCGACGCCCGCAGCCGTCTGGACACCGGCTGTACGACCTGCGCGTTCCTCGGCGGCAGCGCTGCCTGTGCTGACGAACGGGTTCGGCACCGAACTCCGGGCGTGACACCACATGCCCACACCGACATCACCATGACACCGGCTCCGGCACCGCACCCCCGAGTCGATGCCAGTGCATCGTCGCCTCGTCCCTCCGCCTTCGCCGGGAACGGCGGGCGCCGCTTCCCCTGCGGCCGACTACCCCCATGTAACGCTCTGGTTACGAAGTCGAAATACGGACTTCCCCCGCATGCGATCTCGGCCTACCTTCCAGCAACAGCAAAACTAACCATGCGGTAAGCATTGGCGCCGCAGCGCACGTCGGTCACGATCCGGGCACGTCACAGCACCCCGTGCCCGTCCGAACAGCAGCCGCCGCTGATCACCCGCCTGCCCTGGCGCAGGGCAAGCGCGGCCGGGTCCACCACGACCGACACGAAGGAAGGCAGTCGACATGACCGAACTCGTCCCTGGGTTTCTCTGGGGAGCCTCCACAGCTCCGCACCAGATCGAGGGCAACAACGTGGGCAGCGACTTCTGGGCGAGCGAGGGACGCGTGCCGGGCATGGAGCGCAGTGGGGATGCCTGCGACAGCTATCACCGGTACCGCGAGGACATGCAACTGCTCGCCGACGCCGGCCTGAACGCCTACCGCTTCGGCATCGAGTGGGCCCGCATCGAGCCCGTCGCCGGCATGGTCTCGCGGGCCGAACTCGCCCACTACCGGCGCATGATCGAGACGGCCGTCGAGCTCGGTCTCACCCCGGTCGTGACCCTGCACCACTTCACCAGCCCGCTCTGGTTCGCCCAGGAAGGCGGCTGGCTCGGCGACCGGGCCGTGGAGCGGTTCCGGGCGTACGTCGAGGCGGTCGTCCCCATCCTCGACGGCGTCGAGTGGGTCGTCACCATGAACGAGCCGAACATGCTGGCGATCATGGTCGGCATGGCGCAGGCCATGCAGAGCCGGCAGGACGCCGGGGAGTGGCAGAGCCCCACCGTCGACAACGAGGGGCCGCGACCGCCGCTGCCGGCGCCCGACGTGAAGATCGGCGAGCGGCTGGTCGAGGCGCATCAAGCGGCCCGCGAGGTGCTGCGCGGGCGCACCGGAGCCAAGGTCGGCTGGACGGTCGCCAACCGCGCCTTCGTCGCCCGTCCCGGAGCCGAGGAGAAGATGCGGGAGCTGGAGCACGTCTGGGAGGACCTCTACCTGGAGGGATCGCGCGGCGACGACTTCGTGGGCGTGCAGTCGTACTCCAGCCAGTGGGTCGGCCCGGACGGCGTCGAACCCCACCCGCAGCACCCGGACAACACGCTCGTGGGCACCGCCTACCGGCCCGACGCCCTCGCGATCGCCGTGCGGCACACCGCCGAGGTCACCGGCGGACTGCCGATCCTGGTCACCGAGAACGGCATCGCCACCCACGACGACACCCGCCGGATCGCCTACACCAGCGAGGCCCTGGAGCACCTCTTCCGGGCGATCGGCGGCGGCATCGACGTACGGGGCTATCTGCACTGGAGCCTGCTCGACAACTACGAGTGGGGGCACTGGGAGCCGACCTTCGGCCTGGTCGAGGTCGACCGGGAGACCTTCGAGCGCCGGCCCAAGCCCAGCCTCGCCTGGCTGGGCGAGACCGCCCGCCGCTCGCGCGCCTGACCCCACCGTCTTCGGAAGGACACATGATGCAGGTATCCGTGCCCGACGTCTCGTCCCGGTCCCTGACCGAGCTGATCTCGCTGTCCGGGCGGCGCGCCGTCGTGACGGGCGCGGCCCGCGGACTGGGCCGGGCCATCGCCGGGCGTCTGGTGGAGGCGGGAGCGGACGTCCTCGTCGCCGACATCGAGGACGAACTCGCCACCGCGGCCGCCAAGGACCTGGGTGCCCGTGGCCAGGGCCGTGCGGTGGCTGCCCAGCTGGATGTCACGGACGCGGACAGCGTCGCCGCGGCGGCCGATCTCGCGCTCCGGGAACTCGGAGGGCTCGACATCTGGATCAACAACGCCGGGATCTTCCCCGCCGTACCCGCGCTGGAGATGTCCGGTGAGACCTGGGACGAGGTGTTCGCCGTGAACGCGCGCGGTGCCTTCCTCGGTGCCCGGGAGGCCGCGCGCCGGATGAGCGAGGCCGGACACGGGGGCGTCATCGTCAACGTCGTCTCCACGGCCGGCTTCCGGGGGACGGCTCCCGGGCTCGCCGCGTACGTCGCATCGAAGCACGCGGCGCGCGGCCTCACCCGCCAACTCGCCCTCGAATTCGCGCCGTTCGGCATCCGTGTACTGGGCGTGGCACCGACCTTCGTCCCGACCGAGGGGAACATGGCGGCAGCCGCCGCGGCGGGGATCCCGATGGACTCCGAGACGATCATGTCGGTGATGCAGCCCGGGCCGCTGGGCCGGCTCGGTGTGCCCGACGACATCGCCCGCGTCGTGCTGTTCTGCGCGAGCGACCTCTCCGCCTTCATGACCGGCAGCACCCTCCTCGCCGACGCCGGCGAAACGGCCTGATCCGCCACTCCGTACGCGCCGGTCACGGCCCCCACAACGACGCAGAGGAACCCGATGCTTTCTCCCCGCACCAGCCCCACCCGCGACATCGTCGGTCTCGACGGCCTGTGGCGGTTCGCCCTGGACAGCCGCGCCGGCGCCACCCCTTGGACGTCGCGGCTCGCCTCGCCCCTCGAAGTCCCGGTCCCCGCCAGCTACAACGACCTGTTCGTGGACCCCGAGATCCGCGACCATGTCGGAGTCGTCTGGTACCAGCGCGAGGTGCGGGTGCCGCGCGGCTGGGCGGGCGAGCGGGTGGTTCTGCGCTTCGGCTCCGTCACCCACGCCGCGCAGGTGTACGTGGACGACCAGCTGGTGGCCGAACACACCGGCGGATACACACCGTTCGACGTGGAGCTCACCCACATCGTCCAGCCGGGCGGCGAGTTCAGGCTGACGGTCGGTGTCGACAACCGGCTGACCAACGAGACGCTCCCGCCGGGCACCCTCACCACCGGCCCCGACGGCCGCCAACGCCAGTCGTACCTGCACGACTTCTACAACTACGCGGGCATCGCCCGCTCGGTCCGCCTGTGCAGCACACCGCTGACCTTCGTCGAGGACGTCACGGTCGTCACCGAACGGGACGGCGGGGCCGGCAGCATCGTCGACTACCGCGTGGAGATGGCCGGCGAGGCCGTCGACTCGACCGCCGTCCTGGTGCACGTGGTCGACGAGGCGGGCCGGGCCGTGGCGGCGGCAGAGGGCCCTGAGGGTGTCCTGCGCATAGCTGACGTGACCCTCTGGCAGCCCGGCGCCGCCTACCTGTACGACCTCGTGGTGGAGTTGGTCACCGAGGACCGGACGGGCGCGAGGGAGGTGGTCGACAGCTACACCCAGCCCTTCGGCGTGCGCACCGTCGAAGTGCGGGGAACCGAGTTCCTCATCAACGGCGAACCGTTCTACTTCACCGGCTTCGGCAAGCACGAGGACACCCCGGTGCGCGGCAAGGGCCACGACGACGCCTACCTCGTCCACGACTTCCAGCTCTTGGAGTGGACCGGCGCCAACTCCTTCCGCACCTCGCACTATCCGTACGCCGAGGAAGTCCTCGACTTCGCCGACCGGCACGGCATCGTCGTCATCGACGAGACCGCCGCCGTGGGCCTCAATCTGGGCGTCATGGGCGGCCTCACCGGCCAGGCGCCGACCCCGACGTTCGCCCCGGAGAACTTCGGCGGAGTCACCCGCGACGTCCACGCCACGCACCTGCGGGAGCTGATCGAACGGGACAAGAACCACCCGAGCGTGGTGATGTGGTCCCTCGCCAACGAACCGGCATCCAACGAGGACGGCGCCCGCGAGTACTTCGAGCCGCTGGTCGAACTGGCCCGCAAGCTCGACCCGACCCGCCCCCTGACCTACTCCGCCGTCATGTTCGCCACGTCGCAGAACGACCAGATCGGCGACCTGTTCGACGTACTGAGCATCAACCGCTACTACGGCTGGTACCTGTTCACCGGCGACCTCGCGACCGCCGAGCAGGCCCTGGAGCAGGACCTCCGCGGCTGGGCCACGCGCTTCGGCAAGCCGCTCCTGATGTCCGAGTACGGCGCCGACACCCAGCCGGGTCTGCACTCCGTCTGGGACACCCCGTGGAGCGAGGAGTACCAGAGCGAGTTGCTCGCCATGTACCACCGCGTCTTCGACCGCCTCCCCGAGTTCGTCGGCGAACACGTCTGGAACTTCGCCGACTTCCAGACCTCGGCCGGCATCCACCGCGTGGACGGCAACAAGAAGGGCGTGTTCACCCGCGACCGCAAGCCGAAGACGGCAGCGTACGCCCTCCGCAGCCGCTGGAACGGCCTGGAAGGGCGCAAGCCCGGCCCACCCGCAAACGGCTGACGCCTGTCGCGCGATCCCGTGGGTCCGGTTCGCCGGACCCGACCATCGACTCACTGAATCGTTTCAGCACGGCTTCCACGTGCATCTGAAAGGCCGAACCACATGCTCCATCCCCCGCTCACGGCGCACAGCACCATCGACGCCTGGCTGAACCACGCGAAGGGCGCACCGCTCATCCAGTCGCTGCTGGATCAGGCCGGGATACCGCGGGAGATGCTCGCCCCGGTCCGCACACTCCCGCTCCAACAACTTGTCGCCGTCAGCCAGGGGCAGCTGCCGCAAGCGGTGGTCGACGACCTGGTGTCGCAGGTCAACGACGGGGTCATGCCCGAGGACGAGAGCGCCCCGAGCGGGTGGACCGAACGCGTCACGTCAGGACGGTTCGACGGCAGGACCGTCATCGTCACCGGTGCGGCCGCCGGTATCGGCCGGGCGACGGCGTCGCGGATCGCGCGGGAAGGCGGCCGTGTGATCGCTGTGGACGTCGCGGCCGAGCGCCTCGAAGCCTTCGCCGCGACCGTTCCCGATGGAGCGATCGCCGCCGTCGCCGGCGACATCACACAACAGGAGGACATCGACCGGATCGTCGCGGCGGCCGACGGGCGCATCGACGCCCTCGCGAACGTGGCCGGCGTGATGGACGACTTCTAGCCGGTCCACGAGACCTCAAACACGGTGTCATCGGCCTGACGAGGTCGGCGGCCTTCATGTACGGCCCGCACGGCATCCGGGTCAACGCGGTCGCGCCCGGCGGTGTGGCGACCGGCATCCCGATGCCGGCACACACGTCAAAGACGGGTTCCGCCCGCCTCGCCCCCTTCCAGCAGACGATTCCGAGCCTGGCCACCGCCGAACAACTGGCAGCCTCCATCACCTTCCTGCTCAGCGACGACGGCATCAATGTCAACGGCGCCGTCCTCCCCTCCGACGGGGGCTGGTCGGTCCAGTAACGCGCAACCCCCGGTGGTGGTCGATGGCCAGGCGGTCTCGTGACGCGCCGCTGGCCATCAGCCCCACCGACTCATCCACCAACGCGGTGTCATCGCCCAGCAACTGCCGTGCGCTACCGGGCACTCATGAGACGAAGGAGTCCTCATGCCTCACGACGATCAGGACATCAGTGTGGCAGTTCCCTCTCCGACCCCTTCGGCACCGGACCTCGACGGGAGTCCGGCCGAACCCCCGGCCCCCGTACCCGAGGTGGAGGCCCCTCCGCTGCAGACGGTCGACAGGGCCTACCTCACCTGGTTGCTGATCGCCAGCTTCGGCGGCTCGCTGGCCCTGATGGTTCCGCTGTCGTACTCACTGGCGCTGCGGATCTCCGACCTCGCCCCCGGGCACGAGGAACAGCTCGGTTACGTCACCGGGTCCGCCCAGTTCGTGTACCTGGTCCTCAGCCCCATGATCGGTGTGTGGAGCGACCGGACCCGCTCCCGCCTCGGCCGCCGGACCCCCTTCATGATCGCCGGTTCGGTACTCGGCATGGTCGGGCTCCTCGGGGTCGCTCTCGCACCGACCGTCCTCCTGGTCGGCCTGGCGTGGGCCGTCGGCATGATCGGCTGGTCCACGACCGGGCAGGCCATCCAGAACGTCCAGGCGGACCGGGTCCCCGAGGAGCAGCGCGGCCGTATCTCAGCTCTCACCAGCGTCATGACCCAGATCGCCCCGGTGCTCGGCATCGGTCTCGCGTACACGGTGGCCTCCAGCACCCTTCTGGTGTTCCTGCTGCCCGGTCTCCTGGGAGCGGTGTTGGTGGTGCTCTTCCCGTTCTTCAAGCCGGAGGGCGACTCCCGCGCGCTCGTGCACACCGGCGGCGTGACGCTCAGGAACCTGGTGACCAGCTACGGGTTCAATCCGCGCAAGTACCCGGACTTCGGCTGGAACTGGCTCGGCCGCTTCGTCTTCTTCATGGGCCTGTACTTCAACACCACCTTCGGCACCTTCTTCTACGCCCAGCGGCTCGACATGCCGGTCAAGGAGGTCGCCGGGATCGTGGCGGCCATCGGCGTCATCGGGGTGCTCGCGGCCACGGGCGGCGCCATCGGAGGTGGCTTCCTGTCCGACAAGCTCGGCCGGCGCAAGCTGTTCACCCTGATCGGTTCCGCGCTCTTCGTCGTCGGGGCGGTCACGGAGGCGTTCGCGTACTCGCTGCCCCAGCTCATCGTCGGCGCCGTGGTGATGCAGCTCGCCATCGCGGTGTTCAGCGCCGTCGACCTGGCGATCGTGTTCGCCGTCCTTCCGGACCGGGCTCAGGCCGGCCGCTATCTCGCGGTGGTCGCCTTCTCGCAGAAGATCCCCAGCGCCCTCGCTCCGCTGATCGCCCCGCTCGTCATCACCGTCGGCGCCACCGGCGGCCAGAAGAATTACACGGAGCTCTACCTGATGGGCGCGGTCCTCGCACTTGTCGGCGGTCTCATCGTCAAGTTCAAGGTCAAGTCGGTCCGGTAGCGGCGCGGACAGCCGTCATCGCGAACACCCTCTCTCTCCCTGAAGGCAGACCATGCACCACGCACCGTACGACCTGAGCATCGACAGCGGCGGTGACCAGTTCCCCGTGTCGGGCCCCACCCCGCGTCTGTCGTGGAAGCCGCCGACGGAGGCGGCACGCCCGGTGCGCTACGAGCTGGAGTGCACCGTCGACGGCGAGCGGCGGCCCGCGGTGACGACCGACGTCGGCCGCCACCGGTTCGTTCCCTGGCCCTGGTCCGCGCTGGACAGCGGCCGCCGGGTGGCCTGGCGGGTCCGGGCCCGCGACGCGGAGGGCCCGTCGCCGTGGTCACCGTGGCACGCCTTCGAGGTCGGCCTCCTCGACCGGGACTGGCGGGCCCGCTGGATCTCGCCGGCCGAGCCCGCGGATCCGGGATACGGCAGGCGCCCGGCAGACGTCCTCTCGGCGCGGTTCACCGCACGGGCCGCAGTGCGCTCGGCGCGACTGTACGCGACGGCGCTCGGTCTGTACGAGGCGTACGTGAACGGCGAGCGGGCCGGCACCGCCCAGCTGTCGCCCGGCTCGACGTCGTACGACCGCACACTCCACGCGCAGGCGTCAAACGTGACCGACGCCCTCCGCCCGGGCGGCAACCGGATCGAGCTGGTGCTCTCCGACGGCTGGTACCGGGGGCAGGTGGGCGCCTTCCGGCAGCCGGCCGGATGGGGCACGGTGCTCGGCACGCGGGCCGAGCTGCACATCGCCTACGAGGACGGCTCACGCCAGGTCGTCCGCACCGACGAGACCTGGACGTCCGCGACGTCGGCCATCACCCGGGCCGACCTCATGGACGGGCAGACCACCGACTACCGCCTCCGTCCCGACGCCCAGCGGCCGGTCCTCGTCGACCAGGTCGAGGCACCCGCGATCGACTGGTCGCCGGCGCCGCCGGTGCGTGTCGTCCAGTCGCGCCCCGCCCAGTCGGTCGAGCAGATCAAGGACGGGCTCTGGATCGCCGACTTCGGGCAGAACGCTTCCGGCTGGATCACCCTCGGCCACCTCGGGCCGACGGGGACCCGTACCGTCATCGACTACGGCGAACACGTCGGCCCCGACGGTGATCTGACGACGAGTCATCTCGATGGCTTCCGGCCGAACGAGGCCCCGGTTCCCTTCGTCCAGCGTGACGAGGTCGTATCGGCGGGCCGTGGTGAGACGTTCGAGCCGCGCCACACCGTGCACGGTTTCCGGTACGCGCGCATCCGGCGCGAGGGCGCACCACTTGATCCCGCGAGCCTGACCATGCGCGTCGTCCACACCGACCTGCGCCGCACCGGCACCTTCGCGTGCAGCGACGACGACCTCAACGGCCTGCACGAGATCGCCGACTGGAGCTTCCGCGGCAACGCCGTCGACGTGCCCACCGACTGCCCGACCCGCGAACGCCTCGCCTGGACCGGTGACTACCAGATCTTCGCGCCGACCGCCACGCGCCTGTACGACGTCCTCGGCTTCAGCCGCAAGTGGCTCCGCTCGGTCCGCGACGACCAGCTGCCCGACGGCCGGATCGCCAACTTCTCCCCCGACGGCCGCCGTATCAAGCACCACCTCGACGACCAGTTCGCCATGATGACCGGCTCGGCCGGCTGGGGCGACGCGATCGTCGCCGTCCCCTGGGAGCTGTACGAGACCTACGGCGACGAGGAGGTCCTCGCCGAGAACTGGGAGGCGATGGTCCGCTGGGTGGAGTGGGCGCTTCAGACCGCCCGCACCGCCCGCCACCGCTCCCGCGTCGAGCGCTCGGCCGAGCCGCTGCCGCACGAACAGTACCTGTGGGACGGGTCCTTCCACTGGGGCGAGTGGACCGAGCCGAGGGCGAAGGCGGCCGACGGCACCCGTATCGACCCGGTCAGGACCGACCCCCTCGCCTGGTTCATGGCCGACAAGGGCGAGGTCGGCACCGCGTTCCTGTACCGCTCGACGACGACCCTGGCCCGCGTCGCCGCGGTGCTGGGCCGCGCCGAGGAAGCCGCTCGCTACACGGTGACCGCCGAACGGGTCCGCGACGCCTGGCGCACCGAGTTCCTCACCCCTGAAGGCCGCACCACCGGCGACACCCAGGCCGGCTACGTCCGCGCGCTCTCGCTCGGGCTCGTCCCCGGCGAACTGCGCGCGGCGGCCGCCGCGCGCCTCGTCGAGCTGGTCCGCGCCGCAGGCACCCACCTCACCACCGGCTTCCTCGCCACCGGCGACCTGCTCCCCGTCCTGGCCGACACCGGCCACACCGACATCGCCTACGCACTGCTCCACCAGCGCACCGCACCCTCCTGGCTCTACATGCTCGACCGGGGCGCCACCACCGTCTGGGAGGACTGGGAGGGCATCGACGAGCACGGAGACGCACACGAGTCCCTCAACCACTACAGCAAGGGCGCCGTGATCCGCTTCCTGCACACCCACACGCTGGGGCTGCGGCAGGCACCGGGATCGGTCGCCTGGGAGTCCTTCGAGGTCGTCCCCGTCCCTCATCCCTCGCTGACCTGGGCCCGCGGCACACACGAGTCCCCGCAGGGCACCATCGCCGTCGAGTGGCGACGGACCGGCGACGAACTCACGGTCACGGTCGACGTGCCGCCGGCCACCAGCGCGCGCATCGTGTTCCCCGACGGCAGCACCGCGGAGTCCCTTCCGGCCGGCACCTTCACCATCACCAGGCGTATGAGGCAGGAGAGTTGAGACCCCGGCACTTCCCGCGGCAGGACCGGCGCAGCAGCGAACACAGGCGCGGTGCAATCAAATTTCAACCATACGGTAGATTTTGTACGGAGCTGGGCGCATGCGACCTGTCAGGACCGGCTTCGCCAAGGAGAGTGAGCGCACCGTGGGTCAGGCGAGGACTCGGGGACCGTACGCCAAGACACCGGCCCGCAGGGCGGAGATAGTGCGGGCGGCGCGCGACAGCTTCGCCGAGCGCGGTTACGCCGACGCCTCCCTGCGCGACATCGCGGAACGGGCCGGCATCACCCACGCCGGGCTCCTGCACCACTTCCGCAACAAGGACGAACTCCTCGCCGAGGTGCTCGCCGCCCGCGACTTCGAGGAGTGGCAACAGGGCGTCCACGAGGTCGACACCCCCGACCGGCTCGGCCCCTATCTCGCCGAGCTCATCCGCCACCACCAGAAGGCCCCCGAGCTGATACGCCTGTGGATCGAGCTCGCGGCGGCGGCCTCCCGGCCGGATCATCCCGCGCACACGTACTTCGTCGGACGCTACGAACGCAGCCGTGCCCAGTTCTCCGACGGATTTCCCGACGAGGCGGCCCGCGGCAGACTCCGCGAGGGCGTCACCCCCGAGAGTGCCGCAATCCTCTTCCAGGCCGTGCTCAACGGGCTGCAGCTGCAGTGGGTCCTCGACCAGGGCCTCGACATCGTGGGGCCGGTCACCGACTTCGTACGGCTACTGTTCGAGCGGGACGACGCCCGCTGAGCTGCTGGGACCGGCGCCGGACCGGACGCGGTTACAGCGGGCAACGGCTGGATCCAGGCGAGAGGCGCTCACCCCCTGAGCGGAGGGCGCTCAGCAGTCGATGGTGACCCCCGGCCCGGCGATCCTGGACACGCAGGCGCACATCTGACGGCCCTCGGCCCTCTGCCGTGAGGACAGGAACACGTCACGGTGGTCAACGGACCCGTCGGCCTGAAGGATGCGGACGCGGCACAGTCCGCACTCGCCGCGCAGACAGTCGTACATGATCTCGACGCCCGCTTCCTGCAAGGCGTCGAGCATGCTGGTGCGCGGCACCGGGATGCTTCCGGCGTTTCCAAGTGATTGAGACCGGGGGCCGCGCAGCTGCCGGAGGCGACCGCGCTGGACGGCGCTGGGTGACCTGTACGGGTGCCTGAGAACCACGATGGCTCAGACGGCGCACCCTCTGTAGACGAGGCGCGTTGGCCGCCGATGGTTCGGGGAGCTGAGGAAGGAAATAGGCCGCGCTGCGGGTGGGCGCGGCAGAAACCTTCGCGAATGAAGCGAATGCAGCGGGCCGCTGGCGCGGTCGCCGGCTCGGCGGTGGGTGACGCCCTGGTCAGGCGAGCGAGTTCACAAAGGGACTGGGCGCCGAAGGCCGGCCGACGGTTCCGGCCCGTCGGGCCCGCTCACGGGCCTTCCCGTACGCACCCCACGTTTCCCGGACCTTTCTCGAATTTCCGGGCGTGACCGCTTGCCACCGACCGACGACCACCATATGGTCGTATGAACGTAAGACATACGACCATAATGCAAATCGAGGAGTTTCGTGATGGCATCAACTCGGCCGGTGGCACTCGTGACAGGTGCCTCATCGGGAGTCGGCAAGGAGACGGCCCGCGCCTTCGCCGCGGCGGGCTTCGAGGTGATCGGAACCGCCCGCGACACCGCGCGAGTCACCGCGCCCGCCGGGGTCACCTACCTCGACCTCGACGTGACCAGCGACGAATCGGTCGACTCCGCGGTCAAGCAGGTGATCGACCGGTTCGGGCGCATCGACGTCCTGGTCAACAACGCCGGCGTCGGAGCCAACGGCGCCGCCGAGGAGTTCTCCGTCGCCCGGACGCACGAGGTCTTCGACGTCAACGTCTACGGCATCATGCGGATGACCAAGGCGGTTCTGCCGCACATGCGCGCTCAACGGCGCGGACGCGTCATCAACGTCTCCTCCCTCAGCGGATTCGTCCCCAGCCCGTTCATGGCCATCTACACCTCGACCAAGCACGCGGTCGAGGGCTACTCCGGGTCGCTGGACCACGAGGTCCGCGAACACGGCGTCCGGATCCTGCTCGTCGAGCCCGGCCCGATCAACACCCCGTTCGGTGACCACAGCGTGCAGGGCGACACCCCGTTGCCGCTCTACGCGTCGGGACGGCGCACCTTCGACGAGGTGCTGGCGAAGAACACCAGCGGTGGCGACGATCCCGCCACCGTGGCCAAGGTGATCGTCGCGGCGGCCACCGACCGGAACCCGAAACTGCGGCGCACCGCCGGCTCGACGGCCGCCGGCATCAGCGTGTTCCACCGCGTCCTTCCGGCCCGGATCTTCGACCGCATCGTCCGCAGATTCAACCGGATGCCGAACTGACGCCCGACCTTCACGTGCCCGACCCCGCCCGGAAGCGACGGCGCGTCTTCGACGAGGTGACAGCGGATGCGGTGGAGGACGGCGACGCCCCCGCCGTCTTCACCAAGACGGTCGTCACCGCGGCCACCGTTCGACCAGCAGCTCCGCAGGAACAACCGTTTGCCCGCCTGGCATCCCGGTCCGGTTTCACGGGCGCCATTCCGCACGAACCTTCCCGATCCACCCGACATCTCCGATGTCCACGGCGTCTCCCCAAGTCCATTGATCAGCCACTCGTTGATTCACCTAGGAGAGTCATGCAACAGCAACACCAGCACACGGCCCGGCGCAGTACATCCAGCGCACAGCGTTTTCTGAGGAGGAACGTCGGCATCGCGCTTGCGGTCACCGCGACCGCGGCCGTACTGGTCTCGGCGCCGTCCGCGTCCGCATGGACGGGAGGCTCGTACGGCGGGTCCGTGGTCACTGACGTACGGACCGCGGCGGCGTTCGAGTTCGCCGCCGGCGAGATCCCCGAGAACATCACCGCCAACCCCGACGGTTCGGTGACCCTGTCCATGCTCGGCAGCTGCGCGGTGTGCCAGCGCACCCACGGACCGGAACTGATGCGCATCTCGCCCTCCGGAGAGCGCACGGTGCTCGTCACCGGGCAGGTGGGTGAGGCGATCAGCGGCAACGCCCGCGGCAGTGACGGCACCGTCTACTACGCGTTGTGGGCCCCGGGCAACGCGGCCAGGAACGGCGTGTACCGGCTGCTTGGCGACGGCACCCCTCAGCGCGTCGCCGCTCTGCCCGCCGACTCGGGCCCCAACGGGCTGGCCGTCGACCCGGCCACCGGCACCCTCTACATCGCGGACAGCCTCAAGGGCATCATCTGGTCCGTTCCGGTCTCGGGCGGATCGGCGACGCCGTGGCTGACCGACGCCGCTCTCGCGCCGGTACCGACCGAGGCACTGCCGATCGGCGCCAACGGGCTCAGGTTCCACAACGGCGCCCTGTGGGTCAGCAACTTCAACAAGGGCACCCTGCTGCGCGTACCGATCACCCCCGCCGGCGCGCCCGGCCCGATCCGCCAGGTCGCGGGCGGCCTGCCCAACATCGACGACCTCAGCTTCCTGACCCCCTTCTCCGATGTGGTGTTCGCCGCGCAGAACGGCTCCTCCTCGAACAACGGCCCGGACAGGGTCGTGGTCATCTACCCCAACGGCACCTACAAGCCCGTCCTGACCAGCGCGGACGGCCTTGCCTCACCCTCCGCGACAGCCGTTCGCGGCGACCGCCTGTACATCACCGACGGCGGGGTCCCCGAGCCCCACGACCCGAAACTGCAGATCGCCAGGATCAACTTCCCCGCTCTCCTTGCAGGCGTAGCCCACTGACCTGACCAGCGGCAGCCGGGGCACAGGGCCCCGGCTGCTACGGAGGAACGCATCGTGCGATACGCGAAAGAACACAAGCAGGAGACACGGCAGCGGATCATCACGGCGGCCGGCCGCCGGCTCAAGCAGGACGGCATCGACGGCTCCGGAGTCGCGACCCTCATGAAGGACGCGGGCCTGACCAACGGCACCCTCTACGCCTACTTCACGTCCAAGGACGACCTCGTCGCCACCGCGGTCGCCGACCAGATGCGCGCCCAGCACGAGAACATCGTCGCGCAGGCGGCACCCGGCCGCGCCGGGCTCGAACAGATCATCCGCTGGTACTTCTCCACCGACCAGCGCGACGACATCGAGGACGGCTGCCCCAACGCCGCCCTCCTCGACGAGATCGCACGCTCCACGCATACCACCAGGCAGGCATACACCAAAGGCGCGCTGATCCTCATCGATGACTTCGCCGCCCGCCTGGCACCCCACGACCCGCCCTCGGCACGCCTGAAGGCACTCAGTCTTCTCGGCATGATGGCCGGCACGCTGCAGCTATCCCGTGCCCTCACCGACCGGCAGCTCGCCGACCAACTCCTCGAACAGGGCATCCGCACCGCCCTCGCGCTGATAGATGCCGAACAGCACAAGTGATACGAAGATCGCCGTCGAGTGGGGGACGGCCGCTTCCGCCGGCGACCGGAGTGGGAGTGCGGATGCCGGGCCCGTGCCTGCTCTCACTGATGAAAGCCCCATGTCGCCGGCGGTCGCCGCTGCCCGCTCTTTGGATTACGTTTGCAATACCATAGACTGGCTGAGTCGGTGAAGGGCAACCGGTCCTTCCGGCCGGCGAAGGAGCGTGTGGCGTGGTGCGGTACGGAAAAGAGCACAAGTCGGAGACGAGGCGGCGGATCATCGAAACGGCGGGCCGCCGGTTCAAGCAGGACGGTATCGACGGCTCCGGGGTCTCGACGCTCATGAAGGACGCAGGGCTGACCAATGGCGCCTTCTACGCTCACTTCGCATCCAAAGATGACCTCGTCACCACGGCTGTCGCCGACCAGTTGAAGGCGCAGGCCGAGAGCGTCGTCGCGCTGGCCGCGCCTGGCCGCGCCGGACTTGAGCAGATAGTGCGGGGATACCTTTCGCCCCAGCACCGTGACATGCTCGGCGACGGCTGCCCCAACGCCGCTCTGCTCGACGAGATCGGACGCTGCACCGAGACGACCAGGCAGGCGTACACCGACGGTGTGCTGATCCTCGTCGAGGGCATTGCCGAACGCATGGCGCCCGACGACCCGTCCTCCGCACGTGTGAAGGCGCTCAGCCTCCTCGGCCAGATGGCCGGGACACTGCAGCTTGCCCGCGCGTTGACCGACAGCCGACTCGCCAACGAGCTTCTCGATCAGGGGGTGGACAACGCCCTCGCCCTGCTGGACGCCTGGCAGCGCGTCTGACGCACGTCCGCGCGTGGACCGGCCGCTCCAGTCCGGCCGCTCCAGCCGGCCTTACTGGCTCCAATCAAAGCTGTTGATAGTAGTGCCGGTTGAGGACACACGGAACAGGTCGAAGGAGAGGGTGTACTCCGAGTCGCAGTACATCCGCTGTCTCCCTCATCACCGCGGTCCGGCCCCCGAGCGCCCACGGGGAAACCGGACTTGTCGCCTGCTCTCCATACTCCCCACCTATGTGACGTCGGGCAATCCTGGGTGCGCGGGGCGATCACCTCGCGGCGGGGGCATGGCAGCCTCCTGCGGCTCAGGCCGGGTTGCGGCCGGTGAAGAACTCGCGGAACGGGTCCATGCTCGGTTCGAGGCCGGCGTCGACGAGGCCCTTGCGCAGGGCGTTCATCTGGGCGTCGTGGATGCGCTGGGTGGGCATGCGCAGCGGGCCGCCGTTGTAGCCCTGGAGCCAGCCCTGGAACTTCCATGCCTGGCGGTTGATGAACGCGCCGCCGTGCAGGGCCGGGGCGAGGCCCCCCTTGATCTTGCGGGCGGGGTGGAGCTGCCAGTAGATGTCGGCGGCGTCGTCGTACTTGCCCTCCCGCAGGAGCTGGAAGACACGCGGGATCATCGGGCCGTAGTACTCGTGGTCGCTGGTCGCGGAGAACTGGAGCGGCATGATCTGCGACAGCGGGATCAACTCCCCTTCGATGGGCATCGAGATGACGACCTCGTCACCGAAGTGACGGTGGCACTCGATGACGCTCTGGATGCTGGGGAAGCCGCCCTCGGCCTTGATGGCGACGATGTTGGGGCAGTCGTCGAGCAGGCGCCGGATCAGGCGTACGGGGATGTCGGAGGGGTGGATGCGGGGGCTGAAGCCCCACAGGTACATCGGGAAGAGCATGACGCCGAGGTTCGTCGCGTCGCAGACGGCCTTGGTGTAGTCGTAGATCTCCTGCTCGGACTCGGGGTAGAAGTTCGGCGGGTACGACAACAGCACCAGTTCGGCGCCCGCCTCCTCCGCGCCCTTCACGGCCTCGATGTTCTGTTCCAGGTTGTTCCAGCTGGCGTGGTGGGTGAGCAGCAGCCGGTCGCCGGCCTCGTCCTTGATGACGCGCAGGAAGTCCAGGTACTCGGGGAGCTGGATGGAGACCTCCGAGACGCCGAGGGTGCCCATGAAGCCGTGTTCGATGGCGAGGCGGGTGTCGTGGCGGATCGCCTTCTCGTTGATCGCCGTCAGGTCGGCCGTGAAGGACGGGATCGTGCAGTTGACGACGCCGACCAGGGTCTCGCGCGCCCAGTCGCGGGCTTCGGCGCGGGTGTAGCGGGCCATGGTGTGTGCTCCTTGCGGGGTGGTCAGCGGGGTTCTTGGGCGGAGGCGGAGGTCTTCGCGCCTTCCCAGGCGAGGTACTTGAGCTCCAGGAACTCGTCGAGGCCGTAGACCGAGCCCTCGCGGCCGACGCCGGACTGCTTGACCCCGCCGAAGGGGGCCGTCTCGTTGGAGATGAGGCCGGTGTTGATGCCGACCATGCCCGCCTCCAGGGCGGCGGCGACGCGCCAGACGCGCTCGGCGTCCTTGGCGAACAGGTAGGCGGACAGGCCGAATTCGGTGTCGTTGGCCATGCGGACCGCGTCGCTCTCGTCGGTGAACCGCACCAACGGGGTCACCGGGCCGAAGGTCTCCTCGCGGGTGACGGCCATCTCGGCGGTGACGCCGGTCAGGACGGTCGGCTCGTAGAAGAGGCCGCCGCGTGCGTGGCCCCTGCCGCCGTGCAGGACCACGGCCCCGTGGGCGACGGCGTCGGCGACGTGGGACTCGACCTTCGCCACCGCGTCCTCGTCGATGAGCGGGCCCTGCTGGACGCCCTCGTCGAAGCCATCGCCGACGGCGAGGGCGCCGACCCGTTCGGCGAGTCTCTTCGCGAAGGCGTCGTGGATCCCGTCCTGTACGTAGACGCGGTTGGCGCTGATGCACGCCTGGCCGGTGTTGCGGTACTTGGTGGCGATCAGGCCCTCGACCGCCTCGTCGAGGTCGGCGTCGTCGAAGACGAGGACGGGCGCGTTGCCGCCCAGCTCCATCGATGTCTTCTTCACGGTCTGAGCCGCCTGAGCCAGCAGCAGCCGGCCGACCTCGGTGGAGCCCGTGAAGGTGATCTTACGGACCAGTGGGTTGCCCGTCAGCTCGGGGCCGATCTCGCGCGGGTCACCGGTGATCACGTTGAACACGCCCGCCGGGATGCCCGCCCGGTCGGCGAGTTCGGCGAGCGCCAGGGCGGTCAGCGGGGTCTGCTCGGCGGGTTTGAGGACCATCGTGCAGCCGGCGGCCAGCGCGGGCCCCGCCTTGCGGGTGATCATCGCGGCGGGGAAGTTCCACGGGGTGATCGCCGCGCACACACCGACCGGCTCCTTGAGAACGACGATCCTGCGCGAGGCCTCCGGCGCCTCCATGACGTCACCGCGGATGCGCTTGGCCTCCTCGGCGAACCACTCCAGGAACGACGCCGCGTACGCGACCTCGCCGACGGCCTCCGGGTACGGCTTTCCCTCCTCCAGGACGATCAGCCGGGCGAGGTCCTGCGCGTGCTCGGTGACCAGGTCGAACCAGCGCCGCAGGATCCGGGAGCGCTCCTTGGCCGGGCGTGCTCGCCAGGCCGGCAGCGCGCGGTGCGCCGCGTCGATCGCCGCGGTGGTCCGGGTCCGGTCGAGCAGCGGCACCTCGGCCAGCAGGTCGCCGGTGGACGGGTTGCGTACGGCGAGGGTGGCGCCGGTGGTGATCCAGGTGCCGTCGACGTACGCGGCGCTCTTCAGCAGGGACGGGTCGTCGAGTTCTCTGCCCACGGCGTTGCTCACGGGGTCGCTCACTTCGAGACTGGGGAGATGGTGACGGGCAGTTCGGTGCCCAGGGACAGTTCGGCGGCCCGCCGGACGCACATCGCGGCGACGGCGAGGTCCTGCGCCGCCGAACCGACCGACTTGTAGATCACGACCGCGTCCGGGTCGTCCGCCGGCCGGCCGGGCGTACGACCGGAGACGACGTCGGCGAGCGGGACCACTTTCCCGGCCAGTTCGACGCCCGCCTTCCTCGCCGCGATCAGGTCTCCCGTGTCCTCGGCGACCTCGTCGGCCATGTCGGCGACGATCACCTCGGCGCGGGCGATCACCTCGGTCGCCAGTTCGCGCTGCTCGGGAAGGGTGGACCCGATCGACACGACCGTGACTCCGGGCGGGACCTCCCGAAGGGTCGGCTGCTCGTCCCGGGAGCGGGCCGCGCAGATCACCAGGTCGGCATCGGCGACGGCCGCCTCGGGGCTCTCCGCGGTGGCGAGCGGCAGCCCGAGATCGGCGAGTTCCCGGGTGAAGCGGGTGCGGCTGGCCGGGTTGGGGCTGAACACCGTGACGGACGACAGCGTGCGCGTCGCCGCCAGGGCGCGGACGTGGTTCTGCGCCTCGAAGCCGGACCCGATCACGGCTACCCGCAGGGGCCCGGCGGGGGCGAGCAGGTCGGCGGCGAGCGCCGACGTGGCGGCGGTTCGGAATCCGGTGATGGAGTGGCCGTCCAGGAGCGCCGTCAGTTCCATGCTCTGCTGGTCGAACAACGGGATCAGATACGAGGCGCGCCGGTGCCGGGGTGAGGCGGCGATCAGCTTGGCCCCCATGGGGCCACCGTCACCGGGCACACCGCTGAGCGTGCGCAGCCACAGGCCGTCTCCGCGAGCCATCGTGCGGGCCGGGAAGCGGGACTCGTCGGGCGGTGCGGCGTAGGCGCTGCGCAGGGCCGCGATGGCGTCGGCCCAGTCGAAGGCGGCTCTGACGTCGGCGTCGGTGAGGAAGACGGTCATCTCGTGGCTCCGTGCGGGATGAAGGGAGGGGGATCAGCAGGCGGCCGTGACGGCGTCGGTGTGCAGCGGCGCGCCGGTGCGGGCGCGGATGTCCTCGACGGTGACCCCGGGTGCCGTCTCGACGAGCGCGAGGCCGGTCGGCGTGACATCCAGGACGCCGAGGTCGGTGAGATGCGGTGGACGCACCGCTCGCCGGTCAGCGGCAGGGAGCAGTCGCCGACCATCGAACTCCTTGTTCTCGCCGACGTAGGAGGCCGAAGCCCCCGACGGCCGGCGAGGCACCGTCCGGAGGGTCGGCGACCGCCTCCGCGGCTCCGGCGCTGACCTTGTTCACTTGCGAAGGTCCTTTCTGGTGGCCGCACGGCCCCGGGTGTCGGTCATGGCGTCTCCGGTCGCAGGGCGTCCGAGACGGACTTGGCTCCGCCGTGCGCGGTGAGGCCCCCGTCGACGGGGATCTCCGCGCCGGTGATGAACGACGACTGGTCCGACAGCAGGAAGACGATCAGTGGGGCGACCTCGTCGACGGTGCCGGTGCGGCCGAGCGGGGTCTCGCGGATGTTGGCCTCGCGGAAGGCGGGGGCGGCGGAGGCGGTCATCTCGGTCTCGATGTAGCCGGGGTGGATCGTGTTGACGCGGATTCCGCGCGGTCCGAGTTCCAGCGCGGCCGCCTTGGACAGCCCGCGCAGGCCCCATTTGCTGGCGGTGTAGGCCACCGGGTAGTGGGCGGTGAGCGCGGCGGACGAGCCGACGTTGACGATCGAGGCGCCGGGCGGCATCAGCGGGGCGAGGTGCTGGATGCCGAGCAGCGGGCCGGTGACGTTGACGGCGTGGACCCGGTCGAAGTCCTCGGGGCGTACGTCACCGAGCCGGGCCCGCCAGGTGACGCCGGCGTTGTTGACCAGGCCGTGGACCTGCCCGTACGCCTCCTCCAACTCTGCGGCGAGATCGGCCCAGTCCTGCTCCTCGGTCACGTCGAGACGGCGGCAGCCGGGTGTCTCGGTCACATCGGTGGCGATCACCCGGGCGCCCTCGCGGGTGAGTGCCTCGGCCTCGGCGGCACCCTGTCCGCGAGCCGCGCCGGTGACCACGACCACCTTGCCCAGCAGCCGCTGGGGGTAAAGGTCCGTCATGGCCGCTCCCGGCTGCGGCGCCGGCCGGTCGGCAGGGGTACGGGATCGACGCCGGGGACGACGGTGTTGGTGAGCGTGCCGATGCCCTCGACGGTGAGCGAGACGGTGTCGCCGGGCCCCAGCGGCGGCGGAGTCCGCTCGCCCCGCAGCCCCCACAGTTCGGCGAGGCAGCCACCGTTCCCACAGGTGCCGGAGCCCAGGACGTCACCCGGCACGACCCGGGTGCCACGGGAGGCGTAGGCGACCATCTCCTCGAAGGTCCAGCTCATGTTGGACAGCAGATCCTTGCCGACCACCTGCCCGTTGACCTCGGCGGTCAGGGCCAGCCGCAGAAAGCCCTCGGCGTCCCGGTACGGCTCCAGTTCGTCGGCGGTGACCAGGTACGGACCGAGGGTGGTGGCGGTGTCCTTGCCCTTGCAGGGGCCGAGGCCGACCTTCATCTCGGCTGACTGGAGATCGCGTGCGGACCAGTCGTTGAAGACCGTGTAGCCGACGATGTGCTCACGTGCCTGCTCGGGAGTGAGGTCCCGGCCCTCGCGGCCGATGACGGCGGCGACTTCGAGTTCGAAGTCCAGGACCTGGGACCCCGGGGGCACGGGAATGTCGTCGTGCGGCCCGAACACGGCGTGGGGGTTGGTGAAGTAGAAGGTCGGCGCCGCGTACCAGGCGTCCGGCACGCCACTCGCCCCGTCGACCGAGCGTCGTACGCCCTCGACGTGCTCCTCGAAGGTGACGAAGTCCCGTATGGAGACCGGCCGCAGCGGCGGCAGCAGTCGCACCTGGGAGACATGTGGTCCGGCCGGGGCGTCGAGGGCCGTGGCCCCCGCCTCGAACAGGGCGCCTGCTGTGATCAGTTCGGTGAGTGTGCGCTCGCCGGGGACCGGGTGGAGGCGGCCGTCCTCGCCGACGGCGGCGACCTCGCGCTGGTGTCGGTGCTCGTACGCGGCGAAACGCATCTGCGGCTCCAGGCTCTGTTGCTACGGGGTTCTCGGGGGCGGGAAGTACCGGGGGCGCGGCGGGCGGTCAGGGCAGGACAGGGCGTGCCGCGCCCCCGGAACTGAAGGGGGTCAGACCGGCGGGGCGATGAACACGCCGGGGTCGACGTCGTTGAACGACTCCTTGGCGACGAGTTCGTTCATCGGGTTGGCGGTGCCCCACTGGTCGGCGACGTCGGGCTGGGAGAAGTCGTAGACCTGCGGGTGCCAGGTGTCCTCGTCGACGACCTCCAGCTCGGTCGTGTACTCGACGGTGTTGCCGTGCGGGTCGAGGAAGTAGCTGAAGGTGTTGTCGCCCGCCGTGTGCCGGCCGGGGCCCCAGACCTTGTGGACTCCGGCCCGCAGCAGGCGTCCGGTGCCGCGCAGGTACTCGTCGATGCCGCGCATCTCGAAGGAGACATGGTGGACGGAGGTGTGCGGGCCCTGCGCGACGGCCATCGAGTGGTGCTGGTTGGAGATCCGCATGAAGTGCATGACCTCGCCCATGTGCGGCGAGCTGAGCGTGTCGGTCAGGCGGAAGCCGAGGTGACGCTCGTACCACTCGCGGGTGCGGTTGAGATCCGGGGAGTTGAGGACGACGTGGCTCAGCCTGACCGGGATCGACTCCTTCTCCTCGATCCTGCGGTGCTGCCGGGCCTCGACATCGGCGGAGACCTCGACGGTGCGGCCGTCGACGTCGAAGAAGCGGAAGCCGTAGCCGCCTCCGGGGGTGTCGACCTTGCCAGGCTGGGAGATCAACTGCACACCGCCCGCCAGGAGTTGCTCGGCGAGGGTGTCCACGTCGGCTGAGTTCGCGGCGCCGTAGGAGACGAGGTCGAGGCGCTTCTCCTCGGCCTTGCGCAGCCGGACGACGTACTGCTCCGGGCTGCCCTCGGCGGCCAGGAAGGAGATGCCGGAGTCCTCGGCGACCTTGGTCAGGCCCCAGACGCCGGCATAGAAGTCGAGCTGCTTGTCGTAGTCGGGTACGGCGAGGTCGACGTGACGGAGGTGGGTCAACAGACGTGCACTCATGATGGGTTTCCTCCTGTGGGGGCAGGTGAGCGCGGGGGTCGGGCGAGCCGCAGCAGCGCTGCCGCGTTGCCCCCGCGTACGGCGTGGAAGTCGGCGTCGGACAGGTGGGCGGCGCGCAGTGCCCCGACGGGGTCCTCGGTGCCCATGTCGAAGGGGAAGTCGGAGCCGAGCAGGACCCGGTCCGCGCCCGCGGCGGCGATGAGCGCGCGCAGGACGTGGGGGTCGTGGACGAGGGAGTCGAAGTGGAGCCGCTCGAGGTAACTGCTGGGCAGGTGGGCGCAGTCCGCGCCCGCGTCGGCGCGGACGGACCAGGCGTGGTCGGCGCGGCCGATGTGGGTGGGGAGGTAGCCGCCGCCGTGCGCCGCGATCAGCTTCAGTCCCGGATGGCGGTCCAGGACCCCGGAGAAAATGAGGTGGGACAGCGCGACCGCGTTCTCGGTGGGCTGGCCGACGCTGTTGGACAGGTACCACCGGTCCAGCCGCTCGTCGAGGGTGCAGCCGAACGGGTGCAGGAAGAGCACCGCGCCGGTTTCCTCGGCCCGCCGCCAGAAGGGCTCGTAGGCCGGGTCGGACAGCTCGCGGCCCGGGGCGTGGCTGGAGATCTCGACGCCCAACAGGCCAAGGCTCAGGGCGTGTTCGAGTGCCGGGACGGTCAGTTCGGGGTGATGCAACGGGACCAGGCCCAGCCCCTTCAGCCGGTCCGGCGCGGCCGAGCAGTGCGCCGCCGTGCCCTCGTTGGCCAGTCGGCACACCTTGTCGGCGGTCGCCTCGTCCGTCCAATGGTGGTAGTGCGACGGGGACGGGCTGACCAGCTGCACATCGACACCCTGGGCGTCCATCGAGGCCAGCCGCACACCGGCGTCGGTGAGCCGGGGGATCCGCTCGCGCACCATGGGGCCGTTGACGGCGAGAGCGGCCGGTCCGTTGCGGCGGGCGTCGAGCGCCCTCGCCTCGGCGAGGGCCGGCGAGCCGTCCACCAGTGCCTCGATCGCGGGCAGCAGGACGTGGGCGTGCACATCGACCGTTGGCCAGATGTGCGGGTCAGTGCTCGTCGTGGGTGGGTGGCCGGTTGGCGGGTGGAGGGTCACGGCAGGTCCCTGAGCATGGTCGACATGCGGTTGACCAGGCCGGGCACATCGGCGTCACGCACCCCGTCGAGCTGCCACTGCCCGATCTGCATGGAGGCGTCCACCACCGGGCGCACCCGCGACATGCGGCGCTCGTAGTACGTCCGGAACAGCTGGTCGTCCCAGTCGTCGGTGCCGGTGAGCAGCTCGGCGAGGACCAGCGCGTCCTCCAGGGACATCGCGGCGCCCTGGGCCAGGGTGGGCGGGCAACTGTGGACCGCGTCACCGATCAGCACGACCCGTCCGCGGTGCCAGGAGCCCTCCACCAACAGGCGGTGGTACCACGTGTAGTTGACCTTCGCCGGATCGTCGATGTGCTTGACGATCTCGGTCCAGTGGCCGCCGTACGCCTGCACGAGGCCACGCATCTCGTCGGCGTAGCTCTCGGGGGGTATGGAAGCGCGATCGCGGTTGGCCTCGACCGCGTAGGCGTAGATGGTGTCCCGGCTGGTGGGGCAGTAGCCGGCGATGTAGGCGGGGCCGCCGTAGGCGAGGTCGGTGCGCTCCAGGCCCTCGGGGCGGGGAGCGGCGATGCGCCAGATGGCCATGCCGGTCGGCACGGGACGGTCGGCGATGCCGATCGCGGCTCGTGTGCTCGATCCCATGCCGTCCGCGGCGATCACCAGGTCGTAGCGGCCCTCGCTGCCGTCGGTGAAACGCACCCGCACGCCGTCGGCGTCCTGGTCGAAGCTCTCGGCGCGGGTGCCGAGGCGCACCGAGGCGCCGCTTGCCCGGACGGCGTCGATGAGGATGCACTGCAACCGCGAGCGCTGCATGCCGACGGTGGCGGGCAGGTCGTCACCGCCGGTGCGGATGTCCTCGACGACGTGCAGGACAGTGCCGTCCGGGCCGGTGATGCCGAGCGATCCGAAGCCGAACCCGGAGGCCCGCACCTGCTCCCACACGCCCAGTTCGCGCAGGACCCGCAGGGCGTTGCCCTGCACGGTGATACCGGAACCCGCGGTGGCGTTCCAGTCCTCCCTGGCCTCGATGAGGTCGACGGTGAGTCCGGCGCGGCTCAGCAGGATGGTGACGGCATTGCCGGCCGATCCGCCGCCGACGACCAGGACGGTGCGGGGTGTTCTCATGGGGGAAGTCCTTTGTCCTCAGGCTGGTCCGGGCGAGGGTGTTCCTGCGGACACCCCCTAGGGCTACTTGACGGCGATCGGGTTGACGGGAGAGCCGACGGCTCCGGTGATCGGGAGGGGTGCGGCGGTGAGCCAGAACTCGTACACGCCGTCGGCCGCGCAGTCCGCGGCGAGCGAGTCGAGGTCCCACATCTCGCCGACCAGCAGGCCCATGTTGGGGATGACGACCTGGTGCAGGGGCTGAAAGGCGTGCTCGAACTCGTTGGGCCGGACCTCGAAGCCCCAGGTGTCGGTGGCGATGGCGGCGATCTCCGTGCGGTGCAGCCAGCCGGCCGTGGTGAACGACAGGCCGGGTGCCGCGCCGCCCGCGTAGTCGCCCCAGCCGTCGCGGCGGACCCGGCTGAGTTGTCCGGTGCGTACGACGACGATGTCCCCGCGGCCGACCCGCACCCCGTGGGCGGCGGCGGCCTGGGTGAGGTGCTCCTCGGTGACGGCGAACCCGTCGGGCAACTCGCCGTTCTGCCCGTGGACTTGGCCGACGTCCAGCAGCACACCGCGCCCGGCGACGTGCGGCGCCATGTGCTCGATGCCGGTGACCAGGTCGCCGTCGGAGGTGACGACCCTCTCGGCCGCCCGGCCGTTCCACGCCTTGCCGTGGTCGAAGATGTGCCCCAGGCCGTCCCACTGGGTGGAGCACTGGAGCGGCATCGCGATCACGTCGTCGGCGCCGCCGATGCCGTGCGGGAAGCCCTGGTTGCCGAGGGCGGCGTCGGTGCCGGTGTCGAGCATGGTGTGCACCGGGTTGGTGCGGCGCCGCCAGCCCTTCTGCGGGCCGTCCATGTCGAACCGCTGCGACAGCGAGAAACTCGCGCCCCGCCGGACGAGGGCGGCGCCCTCGCGCCGCTTGCTCTCGTCGAGGAAGTTGAGGGTACCGAGGACGTCGTCCTCGCCCCAGCGGCCCCAGTTGGAGTATGTCCTGGCGGCCTCGGCGATCATGCCCTCGGGGTCGTTCCGGTTCATGAACCCGTCCCCTCGGACACGCATCGGGTGCGCTGCACGCCGAGACCGGTGATGGACCCCTCCATGACATCGCCGCCGCGCAGCAGCCGCCCCCAGTGGATGCCGTTGCCGGCCGGGCTGCCGGTCAGCACGAGGTCGCCGGGCAGGAGTCGGGAAGTCCGCGAGATGTACGACACCAGCCTGGCGACTGAGAAGAGCATGTCCTTGGTGGACTCGTCCTGCATGGTGTCGCCGTTGAGTTTGAGCGTCACCCGCAGATCGCCGGGGTCGGCGATCGACTCGGCGGGCACGATCCACGGACCGAGCGGGGTGAAACCGGGGGCGTTCTTGCTGCGCAGCCAGTCGGTGCCGATGGCGGGCATGTCCCGCCGGAAGACGGTGGCCCGGTCCGTGAGGTCGTTGGCGATGGTGTAGCCGGCGACGTACTCCAGCGCCTCCTCCGTGGACACCCGGTAGGCGGATTTGCCGATGACGGCCGCCAACTCCAGTTCCCAGTCCGGCTTTTCGGCCCAGTCGGGAAGGTGTACGTCGTCGAAGGGCCCGGTGATCGCGCTGGGCAGGCCGATGAACACGTACGGCAGGTCCTCGGCCGCCCGCCGGTCCATGAGAGCGGCGATCTCCTCGCGGGCCTCCTCGACGGTGCGGGGGTCGTCGGGGGCGCGGTGGGCGACCTCCAGGTCGATCACGTGCTGCCGGAAGTTCGCACCCGACTGGAAGACCTGCCGGGGCTCCACCGGAGCGTGCACCCGCAGGTCCCCGAGACGCTGCCAGGCGGCCTTGCCGTCCCTCGCGAGGACGTGCAGGCGGGGACCGGCCTCGTCCCAGCGTTCCAGGAGGGTGCGGACCGTCAGTTCGTGCTCACCGAGGGCGGCGCGCAGGTCCAGGGCGCGGCCGTCCGGCGCGACGAGAGCGGGGAACGGGATCCCGTCAGGGACCGAGAGGGTACCGAGGGCAAATGGTCCGGCGAAAGGGACGGACGTGGCTGCGGGTTTCACGAACGTGTCCTCCTGATTGCGATGGGACTAATCTGGCCGCAGCTTTGGGATAAGGGAAATCGATTATCTGGATGGCAGTCATCCGTCGGACTTATCCTCTCGACGCCGTCGCACGCTGGAGAGCCGCCGTGAACCTGGCAAGCCTTGATCTCAATCTGGTCGTCGCCCTGCGCGCCCTGCTGGAGGAGCGCAACGTCACCCAGGCCGGCCGGCGCGTCGGTCTGAGCCAGCCCGCGATGAGCGGCGCGCTGGCCCGGCTGCGCCGGCACTTCGACGACGACCTGCTCGCCCGCGTGGGAGGGCACTACGAACTGACGGCCCTCGGCCAAGTACTGCTCGACCGCACCTCCACCGTCTGCGACCAGCTGGAACGCCTCTTCACCAGCCAGGCCGACTTCGATCCGGCGACGGAGTCCCGCGAATTCGCCCTTGGCGTCAGCGACTACTCGGTGGCCGTCTTCGGGGCCGAGCTCACCCGGATCCTCGACCGTGAGGCGCCCGGCATCCGGGTGCGCTTCGTCCAGATCCCGCCCCGCATCACCGAGGTGGCCTCTGCCGTGCTGAGCACCCTGGACGGCATGGTCATGCCGCACGGCATCATCAGCGACTTCCCCGTCACCGACCTGTACGAGGACGACTGGGTGTTCCTCGTCGCCGAGGACAACCCCGAGGTGGGCGACCGCCTCTCCCGCGACGACCTGGCGCGCCTGCCCTGGGTGACATACCTGCGCGCCTACGACACCCCGGCGGTCCAACAGCTCGGCATGCTCGGCATCGAACCGCGGGTGAGCGTCTCCGTCGACAGCTTCACGGTGCTGCCCTTCCTGGTCGCCGGCACCCACCGGATCGCCCTCGTCCCGGCGCTCCTCGCCGAACGCCTGCGCGGCACCGCACCGGTACGGATCATGACGCCGCCCTACGAGACCGTCCCGCTGCGGGAGGCGCTGTGGTGGCACCCCGTCCACACCCACGACGCCGCGCACATCTGGCTGCGGGAGACCGCCGCCCGCGTGGCGTCGGCGGTGCGAGCAGGCCCCCATCCGCGGCACGGATGACGAGGATCCGGCAGTGCGATCACGTGAGGGGTAGTCGCCGGAAACGGCCTGGCTCATAGTCGGGGCTGTCCCCGACGCCCGCTGTCCCGGGCGCGTCCCCTCCGGTGCGCCGGTGCCCCGCTGTGTGTCCGAGCCGCAGCGGTTCTGCGCCGCACCCCTGCCACCACCCGTGGAGTTCGGCATGTCCAGACCCGTTTCCCCACCCGCACCCGCGCCCGCCGACAACCTCCGCCCGCATACCGAGAACGCGGGGCCGCTGCGCGCCGTGCTGCTGATGGCGGGCAGCTGTCTGCCGGTGCTGGGCGCCGTCCTTCTCGCGCCGGTACTGCCGAAGATGCAGGAACACTTCGCGACCGTGCCCGGAGTGAAGACCCTCGTCCCGGTCGTCCTGACCGTCCCCGCGCTCGCGCTGGCACTGCTGGCCCCCTTCGCGGGCGTCATCGTGGACCGCCTCGGCCGGGTACGGCTGCTGGTCGCGGCGACGCTTGTGTACGCGCTGCTGGGAACCGCCCCGCTGTGGCTGGACTCGCTTGGCGCCATCGTGATCAGCCGGGTGCTCGTCGGCATCGCCGAGGCGGCCATCATGACCTGCTGCACCACGTTGATCGGCGACTACTACAGCGGTCGGACCCGCGAACGCTACCTGGCCCTGCAGACCATGTGCGCCTCCATCTCCGCCACCGCGTTCTTCGTCATCGGCGGCGCCCTCGGCTCGGCGGGCTGGCGCGCGCCCTTCTGGATCTACGCGGTGGGCCTGCTGCTGGCCCCCGCCATGGCGCTCACCCTGTCCAAGCCCGGACCGGCCGGCGCCGCGGACGCCGGAGAAACCGCGGACGAGAAGAGGCCGTTCCCCGTGCGCCCGCTGGCGGGCATCTGCGCACTCACCGTGTTCGGCGCGATGGTCTTCTACACCGTGCCCGTCGAGATGTCCTACCTGCTCGACGACCTGGGCGTGAAGTCCACCGGCGTCATCGGCCTCGCCACCGCGGTCGCCAGCGCCGCCACCGTGGTCGGTTCCCTCGCCTTCACCAGACTGTCCGGCAGCCCGGACCGTCGGCTGCCCCTGGTGTTCGCCCTGTGCGCGGCCGGTTTCGTGGTCATCGCTCTGGCGAACAGCCCGGTGTTCGTGATCGTCGGTGCGGTGCTCAACTGCCTCGGCACCGGCATGTTGTTGCCCTCGCTGCTGACCATCGCGATGTCCAGGCTCAGCTACGCCGACCGGGGCCGCGGCACCGGTCTGTGGACGGCCGCCTTCTTCGCAGGCGAGTTCATCTGCCCGCTCGTCGTGATCGGCCTGGAATCGGCCACCGGCAGCATGGCGCACGCCGTCGGCCTCCTCGGCCTCGCCTCGGCCCTGGTCGCCGGCGGGCTGTTGCTCGGCCGTCGCCGGTAACCGTTGGCGCCCCGGCCCACTTGGAGATCCTCGCCCAGCACGCCCTGGCCCGGAGGCCGCCGGTGGCGTATGAGCGGTGGGAGCCGGCCGCGTTCAAGGCCCGCGTGGACGAGGTGCTGCGACGGTTCGTCGCCCAGGACGCCGATGAGTTCGCGGCGGTCGATCCGCTGCTCGGTGCTGTGGCCGAGAGACCTCAACCCCCAGTCTCAGCTGACCAATACGCTCTTCCCCTGGCCGCATGAGCCAGCCGATGACACCGAGGACGAGGCCCGATTATTGGACCGCTCGCGGACGCGGTCGTGGACGGTCGAACAACGCGTCAGCTGGCTGGAAGACCGACCGCCAGCGTCAGTTCAAGGACCCGTTGCGGCGATGCGAGATCCGGGAACAGCTCCCGCACCTGCGACATGCGGTACCGGACGGTCTGGGGGTGGACGAACAACGCCGCCGCCACCTCCTCCCGTCTGCCCTGGTGCAGCAGCCACGCCCGCAAGGTCTCCTCCAGCCGCTGCGCGGTCGCGACGGGCAAGGTCCGCAACGGCGCGAGGGCTCGGGCACGCAGGTCTGCGAACGCGTCCCCGTCGGCGCTCAGCACCAGCTCGGGCAGGTGGTCCTCGGTGTCGCGAATATCAGAGGAGAGGGAGCGCGCGCGTACGGCTCGTGCGTACGAGGCGGACACGCGAGTCCACGGCCGGGCCGGGCCGACCACAGCGGTGCGGTCGGTCAGCCGCCGCAAGAGATGTGATCGGTCGGCATCGGGGACGAGCAGCACGCCGAAGGCATCCGGCAGATCGTCGAGGACGAGGGTGCTCGGGTCGAGCACGCGGTAGGCAGGCCGGACCTGGGCGGCGGGCAGCAGGACCGCGGTCAGCGAAACCGGAGGCTGCCACCCGGCCCGTTGAGCAGAGACAAGCAGCACATCCGGGCTCGCGCCGGCGAGGAGGTCACGAGCCAGCTGTTCCAGGTGGCGCTCCTGAGCCCGGCCCTGGGCGGCCAGTTCGTCGGCGTGGCCCGCGGCGCTCGCGGCGGAGAGCTCGTCGATGTAGGCGAAGGTCAGCTCGGCGAACTTGGCGACCTCGGCGGCGGGCAGACCTGCGGGTACGGCACCCGCTGCCAGGCATCGCCAGGCCACGCGGGCGCCGACGCGGTAAGCGCTGAGCAGGGCGTCCATCGAACGGCCGTCCCGGACCTCGCCCCGGCCCAGCTCGTAGGCTGCGTCACCGGCGTCGCCGCCCGTGGCGTTCCCACTCGCGAGGTCCAGGTAATGCCCCAGGGCTGTGCGGACGGCTCGGCGGATGGTGCCGCCCATGCTGCCCGAAAGGGCGTTGGCGTAGGGAGGGACCTCGTCGATGATCGCCTGGACCACCTCGTCGGCGGTGGTCTTCAGCGCGGCCCGCAGTGCGGTGACCGTCCTCTCATCCAGGGCCAGTTCGCTGGCCCTCTGGATTGCATGGCTCATATTTGTTCCCTGCGAACAACTGAAGCGACCAGATTCACATCCTGCGGTCAGGACTTTACGCCTTGGGGCACATCAAGCTGGAGTCATGACGAGTGCAGCCCTCCGCAGCAGGGCGTGGAAACTGCTGGAGATGGTCACGACGCCGCTGCTGCCGTCGGACTACCTCGACCTGGTCAGCCCGCTGCGTGCGGGCGCTGACCTGCGTGGGCGCATCGAGGCCGTGCACCCCGAGACGGGTGACGCCGCGACCATCGTGATCAGGCCGGGACGGGGCTGGCGCGGCCACACGGCCGGTCAGTACGTGCGGATCGGCGTCGACGTCGACGGGGTGCGCCTGTGGCGTGCCTACTCGGTCACCTCACCGGCAAACCGCCGGGACGGCCGTGTCACGATCACCGTGAAGGCGATCCCGGACGGCAAGGTCAGCAACCACCTGGTCCGCAGGGCGAAACCGGGCACACTGATCCAACTCGACCAGGCGACCGGTGACTTCGTGCTGCCGGAGGCCAAGCCCGCCAAGGTGCTCTACCTGACGGCCGGCAGCGGCATCACGCCCGTGATGGGCATGCTGCGCGACAGCGAGTTCGACGACGTCGTCATGGTCCACTGCGCGCCACAGCCGCACGACGTGATCTTCCGCAACGAACTGCACGACCTGGTCGCGGACAAGAAGCTGCAGCTCACCGAGGTGCACACCGACACCGACGGCATGCTCGACATCGCCCGTCTCGACGAACTCGTGCCCGACTGGGCCGAGCGCGAGACCTGGGCCTGTGGGCCCGCAGGCCTGCTCGACGCCGCCGAGAAGCACTGGAGCGAGCACGGCGTACCGGAGCGCCTGCACACCGAACGCTTCCGCCCCGGCATCGTCGTCGCCGGTGACGGCGGCGAGATCACGTTCAGCGCCACCGGCAAGACCGTCGACGCGGACGGCGCCACGCCGTTGCTGGACGTCGGCGAGGAGGCGGGCGTCCTCATGCCCTCCGGGTGCCGCATGGGAATCTGCTTCGGCTGTGTCACGCCGCTCAAGGCGGGCGCCGTCCGCGACCTGCGCACCGGCGAGATCACCGAAGCCGAGCCGGGCGTCCTCATCCAGACCTGCGTGTCCGCCGCGGCGGGCCCGTGCGACATCGAACGGTAGGAGCACCTTGACCGCCATCGACCCCACCGCCCACCTGACCGCGGAGCAGATCGAGGAGCTCGGCCGCGAGCTGGACGCCATCCGCGACGAGGTGATCGCCGGCCGCGGCGACAAGGACGCCGCCTACATCCGCAAGGTCATCTCTGCGCAGCGCAAGCTCGAGCTGGTCAGCAGGGGCGTGCTGCTGTTCTCGATCTTCCCGCCCGCGTGGCTGATCGGCACCGCTGGTCTGTCCGTCGCGAAGATCATGGACAACATGGAGATCGGTCACAACATCCTGCACGGCCAGTGGGACTGGATGCGGGACCCGAAGATCCACTCCACCACCTGGGAGTGGGATCACGTCTCGCCGGCCGACCAGTGGAAGCACTCGCACAACGAGCTGCACCACACGTACACCAACGTGATCGGCAAGGACAACGACCTCGGCTACGGCATCATGCGCGTCGACGAGGACCAGAAGTGGCACCCGTTCCACCTCGGCCAGCCGCTGTGGAACTTCATCAACGCCTGCTTCTTCGAGTACGGCATCGCAGCGTACGACCTGGAGCTCGGCAAGAACCTGCACAAGCGCCGCCGCAAGAACCCGGAATTCCGCGCGCGGGCCAAGGCCGTGGGCCGCAAGATCCGCAAGCAGGTACTCAAGGACTACGTGATCCACCCGCTGCTGTCGGGCCCGTCCTTCCTCCCCACGCTCGCCGCCACGTTCACCGCGAACCTGGTCCGCAACGTCTGGTCCCACTCGGTGATCATGTGCGGGCACTTCCCCGAGGGCGTGCAGGTCTTCGAGCGCCGGTCGATCAAGGGCGAGACGCGCGGCCAGTGGTACCTGCGCCAGATGATGGGCTCGGCGAACATCAGCGGCAGCAAGGCCATGCACTTCATGACCGGCAACCTGTCGCACCAGATCGAGCACCACCTGTTCCCGGACCTGCCGAGCAATCGGTACGCCGAGGTCGCGGTGAAGGTGCGCGCGTTGTTCGACAAGTACGAGCTGGAGTACGTCACCGGGCCGCTGCCCAAGCAGGTGTTCTCCGCGTGGCACAAGGTGTTCCGGCTCTCACTGCCGAACAAGAAGAACAAGGTCAAAACGCCGACCCGCGAGCAGGAGCTCGTCGCAGCCTGATGCCCGGTAGTGGTTCTGGATGGCGTCCTGACGGTGAGTCCGTCCGGCCGTGGCCTGACCGGCTGCCCTTCGGCGAGGTGGAGGCGGTTTCCTCGATGACCCGCTGCTCGTCGCGTGAGGGCTTCGGTACTGCCCCGAACGCTCCAGGCGGCTTCGGCACGCGCTGATGGTGCACTCCGGGGCGGCGTCGCCGTGGGTGTGCGTTTGACCGGTGTCCGACCGGCCGCAGGCCGACCTGCGGCCTGGCGCGTGCTGGGTGAGTCTTGAACCGAGGAGTCTTTACCCGGTCCGTGACGCCCATGCCGGGCAGAGGAGGCACACGGTGACCGACACGCTCGCTCAGCTGTCCGAGTCCGGGGTTTCGGTCTGGCTGGACGATCTGAGCAGGCAGCGGCTCGTCGACGGCAGCCTGGCGAGGCTGGTCGCGGAACGGCACGTCGTCGGTGTGACCACCAATCCGACGATCTTCGCCAGGGCCATCGAGCACAGCGACTGCTACGACGAGCAGATCACGGATCTGTCGTTGCGCGGGGTCGGTGTGGAGGAGGCACTGCGCGCTCTGACTACGTTCGACGTGCGCTGGGCCTGTGACGTGTTGAGGTCGGCGTACGACGCCAGCGGAGGTGTGGACGGGCGGGTCTCGATCGAGGTCGACCCGCGGCTCGCACACGACACCGCGCGCACGGTCGCCGAGGCCCGCGCGCTGTGGTGGCTGGTGGACCGGCCGAACCTGTTCGTGAAGATCCCCGCGGCCAAGCAGGGCTTGCAGGCGATCAGCGCCTGTCTGGCCGAGGGCATCAGTATCAACGTCACGCTGCTGTTCTCGCTGGAGCGCTACGACGCGGTGACGGAGGCGTTTTTGACCGGGATGGAACGCGCCCGGGACGCGGGGCACGACCTGACCCGTATCGCGTCGGTGGCGTCCTTCTTCGTCTCCCGGGTGGATACAGAGATCGACCGGCGGCTCGACCGGACGGGCGGCGAGAAGGCGGCCGCGCTGCGTGGGCGCGCCGCCATCGCCAACGCCCGCATCGCCTACGAGCACTACGAGCGCATGCTCGCCGCCGTCCGATGGCAACGGCTGGAAGGGGCCGGTGCTCGGCCGCAGCGGCTGCTGTGGGCGTCCACAGGCGTGAAGGATCCCGCGTACATGGACACCCGGTACGTGGTCGACCTGGTCGCACCGGACGTGGTCAACACCATGCCGGAGGCCACCCTCAGTGCGTTCGCCGACCACGGCGTGCTGCCGCCCGGCCACATCCGCGACACCTACGGCGAGGCACACCAGGTGCTGGAGGACCTCGCCGACGCCGGTGTCGACTACGACGATGTCGTCCAGGTGCTGGAGGACCAGGGCGTCGAGACGTTTGACGCCAGCTGGGACGACCTGGCCGGGAAACTCACGGCCCGCCTGCACGCCTCCTCCACCGCACGGCCGGGGCGCACCGACGACAGCGGGGAGCACGCGTGATGGCACCGCGTACGTTCGTGATCGTGGGAGCGAGCCTGGCCGGTGCCAAGGCCGCCGAAGCGCTGCGCGGGCAGAGCTTCCAGGAGCGGATCCTGCTCATCGGGGACGAGCCGGACGCCCCCACGAGTGGCCACCGCTGCCAAGGGATACCCGCGGGGCAAGCAGTCTCGCGACACGATCTTCGTCCACGCGGAACAGTGGTGCACCGACCAGGACCACGGGTGCCCCGCCGCGCCGCCTGCCGGTGCCTGGCGCGGACCTCGACGACGGGCTCTACCTGCGCCGGGTCGCGGATTGCGAACGCATCCAGCGGACCTTCCAGATCTCTTCCCGTATCGTCCTCGGGATCAGTGAGTGCGCGCTACCCCTTCAGCTGGGCGTACATGTCTTCCAGGTCGGCGGACAGCTGCGATTTGATCCATCGCGTGATGTCGTCGACCAGCACCTCGTGGGCCCCCGCCTCGATACCGTCGAGCGCGGCCACGGCGACGTCACGGGGGTCGGCCTTGGGCACGTCGCTGCCGCCCGACGTCATGGCGGTGTCCACGTACGCAACATGGAGCCCGATCGGCAACGGCCAAGCGGTCACCCCCGGCGCGCTCGCGTACTACCGGCGCTGCCCCGGCGACGACGGGTCGATGCTGAGGCCGTTCGTGGAAGCCGACCGGGCCACCATGCAGAGCCGGGGGTGGAAGCGTGGCGGCGGCGCCATCCGGTCTTCTCCAGGCTGCTGTTCACCCGGACGCAACGGGGCCGCCGGAATCGAGAACCGAGTCAGCGCGCTGCGCATGGCCACCCGAGAGCCGGCGCCGCACCCCCTCCTGCACGAAGTCCCCGCCATCAATGCCTCGCTGACCGACCTCCTCCAAGACCGTGTTCTGCGTGGTGAGGCGGTACGGGGCGGGGAACGTGGAGTGAGAAGTTCCGGACTCGTATCGGAGCTCGCCGCCCACGTACGGAAGTTGCAACCGCACTGGAGTACCAGGAGCCTGGCCATCTGCGGTGGACCAGAACCGCCCGACGTGAAAGTCGGCCCTCTGGCGGCCCTTCCCGCTCCCGCCTGGCCCATACGGCCCGCTGAATGAACCGACGACCGTCATGGGGAGCCAGGGGCAGGCTCTGGTGGCGTCCGAAGCCCGCGACGGTGATCTGGATATGGACAGGAACTTACGCGTTCGCCTCGCGGAGCGTGCGCAGGATGCGCTCGAGGTGGCGGCGATCCTCGACTGAGAGTGGTCCGGCGAGGTGGTTGCGCAGGTGCGAGACGTGGGCGGTGAGTGCGTGGTCGAGCGCCTGACCGCCCTTGTCGGTCAGTACGGCGAGTGCGGCTCGCCGGTCGGCAGGATCGGGGTCGCGGCGGATGAGTTGTTCCTTTTCCATACGGTCGGCAAGCCGGGTGAAGCCGCCCGAGCTGAAGGACACGGCCTCTGCCAGGTCGGTCATGCGGAGCTGGTGGCCGGGGGTGCGGCCCAGTCGCAGCAGCACTTCGAACCAGGTGTGCGGTATGTCGAGATCGCGATTCACCAGGGGCTTGATACGGCTGTAGGCCTCCACGAAGAGCCCGAAGAGTGTCACGTCGTCGTCGTTCAGCAGTTGCTCGTTCACTGCTCCAGGGTGACAGAAGGACATGAGCGGAAGAAGCTGCCGTTGCAAATTCTGCCGCAGCAGATATATTGTCTGCGTCGGCAGATACTTCGTCGGAAGCACCCCACAGTTGTGGAGCCTGTCCCATGGGAAAGCGCGTCCTGGCCGAGTCCGGCGTCGCGGGCGGCCCGTCTGCGGCGCCCACTTCGGCGGGGGCCACCACCTCCTCCTCCAACGCCGAGCGGACCGACTCAAGCGAGGAGGCCCAGTTGCGGGCGCTGTACCGGCAGGCCGTGGCCGAGAGCGGTCGGCACGCCATCACCGGTGAACCGATCGACGTCCGCGCCGCCCACCACTTCGTCGTACGCGGCGGACTCATCGTCCGCTTCGAGCAGTTCGTCGACACCGCCCTCGTCCGCGACGCCATGACTGGCTGAAATACCCGCCTCAAGACAGGAATCCCATGTCCGCCACAGACAACAAGGCACTCGTCATCTCCTTCTACGAGCAGGCGTTCAACGACTACCAGCCGGAAGCGGCCGCCGCCGCTCATCTCGGCCCCAGCTACACCCAGCACAACCCGGAGGCGCAGGACGGCCCGCAAGCCTTCGTCGGCTATGTCCACTGGCTGCGCGGGCAGTTCCCCGACCTGCGCCTGGACATCAAGCGGGCTATCGCAGACGGGGACCTCGTCGTCACCCACAGCAATCTCCACCTCAAGCCCGGTGACCGTGGCATGGCCGTCGCGGACTTCTGGCGCGTCACCGACGGAAAAATCGTCGAGCACTGGGACGTGATCCAGGAGGTACCGGAGAAGAGCGCCAACGACAACACCATGTTCTGAAGCCCGTCCGGCAGGGCACATCACTCGCGCACCACAGGGTGAGTGCTCCTGCACGACGGTCCCGGGTGCCGCCAGGCGGGAGCGGAAAGCTTCGTCACCGAACCGCTCCAGGCTAATTTCGGCCAAGCCTGTGCGGAGGTCAACCGAATGGTTGACCTCAGGTTCCACCTTCTAGAGCGCCTCCATCTGCCTGGATGACGCGCAACCGGGTCCGCCCGCATGCGAATGAGCACCACCCTCGGTGCGAACCCCCTCCCCCCCCGTGAAGGAAGGTTTCATCGGCATGTCCATCCTCCCCAGCAGGCGACGTATCCTGGCGGCTGGTACTGGTGCCGCCATAGGCGCCGGAGTGTTCGGCACCACAGCAGCCTCCGCCTCTGCCGCCGCGTCCCCGCACCCGGCCGGCTCCGAAGAGACCCGCACGCTCGACGAGCTCTACCAGGCCGCCCTCAAGAAGGGCGAAAAGCTCGTCATCTACGCCGGCGGCGACACCCCGACGCAGCAGGACAGCACCAAGGCGGCCTTCAAGTCCCGCTTCCCGGGCATCGACCTGACACTGGTCGTCGACTACAGCAAGTACCACGACGTCCGCGTCGACAACCAGTTCGCCACCGACACCCTCGTTCCCGACGTCGTACAGCTGCAGACCGTGCAGGACTTCGTCCGGTGGAAGCAGCAGGGCCGGCTGCTGCCCTACAAGCCCGCCGGGTTCTCAAAGCTGTACGACGCGTTCAAGGACCCGCAGGGCGCGTGGATGGCCGTCAGGGTGAGCGCGTTCAGCTTCCTGTACGGAAAGGCGGCCGTGGGCTCGGACGCCCCCCGCAACCCGCTCGAACTGGTCGACCCGAAGTGGAAGGGCGAGATCGCCTCCTCGTACCCGCACGACGACGACGCCGCCCTGTTCCTCTACACGCTGTACACCCGCACCTACGGCTGGGACTGGATCGCCAAACTGGCCACCCAGGACGTGCAGTTCGCCCGCGGCAGCAACTCGCCGGGCGTCGCCGTCACCGCCGGGCAGAAGGCGATCGGCGTCGGTACCTCGGGCTCGGCAGTCCCCTCGTCCACGTCCCCGTCGACGTGGGTGATCGCCGACGGGCACCCGTTCATGAGCTGGGGCCAGCGCGCGGCCATCCTGAAGCAGGCCAAGAACCCGACGGCCGCCAAGCTCTACCTCAACTGGCAGCTGTCCGCCGAGGTGCAGCAGAGCTCGCCCAACGGCTGGTCGGTGCGCACCGACATCACTCCCGCGGGCGGCCTGAAGCCCATCTGGGAGTACCCCAACGCCCACCTGGACGGCTTCCCGACATTCATGGGCGACCGTGCCGAGGTGGAGCGGTGGAAGCAGACCTTCGCCCTGTACTTCGGCGAGGTCAAGGGTGACCCGACCCCCGGCTGGCTCGGACTGCATCCAGGGGCCTGACCGCCGACCGGTGCCGCCGGCCCCGCACTCCGCGCGATGGGCCGGCGGCCTGGCAATTCCGACACTCCTCGACGGCACCGCCACCTACCTGACCACGGGCTCGGTCTTCCTCGCCCAGGCCCTCGGCATCGAACTCAGCCTCACCCAGCAGCTGTCGATGCTCGCGGTCACGCTGCGCACCTCCAAGGGCGCCGCCGGCGTCACCGGCTCCGGATTCATCGTCCTGGCCGCCACGCTCAGCGCCGTACCGCACGTCCCCGTCGCCGCCCGCCGGACAGGCGGGCGGCTGACAACGATCAGGCACGTCACGCCGACCCAAAGATCATTTACGGGACGCCTGGGCGCCGCTCAAAAAACGATCAAGGTGTACGAGTTCGAGTGGCTGCGCTCAACTGCCACTGGCCCGAACGGGCAATCACCGGACGACGCAGGGCGTTGCCAGTTCTCATCGAGACCAAGTGCTTCAGTCCGGAACGCAAGAGCGGAATCGGCTGAGCAACTCAAGGGAGGAAGCAGCGGTACCGCTCGCTGCCCGGCATGTCCTCGATCAGCTCCAGAACCTGCCGTGCCTGGCTCCCTGCCCAGATGGCGACAGCGTCACCTGTCAGGCTTGGGGAGGTCAGGTGGCTGGCGGGGTCGGTGATTCGGACAGCTTCGATCAGTTCGGCCTTGAGATGAGTGGGGGGCAGCAGCATGCTCCCAGTGTCGCTGACCACAACCCCGCATGACCGAGTTGCGGGGATCCACGGGGCGTGGGGCGGGGTGCCCCGAGCCTCACTCCACTCGACAGAGCGCCGGTACACCTGTGAGCGCCGCTTCGACGCAAGCGGACAACTCTCGGGGACCTGGTCTCGCCGGGGCTGGGTGATGATGCCCTGGTTGGTGCACTGGCCGCGGTGATCAGCCGCCGGTGATGGCCAGTAGCAAGCCGGAGGCGATCAGGCCGATCTCGACCACGATGACGAAGACGTGGGCGGGCAGCCGGTCGACGATCTTCTTTCCGACCCAGGCACCTGCGGTGCTGGCCGGGGCGAGGGCCAGACCGATGAGCGCGCTGGAGGCGCTCAGTACCGCGGCGGCGCCGAAGACGACCAGCTTGGTCAGGTGCATGACGACGGCGGAGGCGGCCTCGGTGCCGATGTAGGCGCCGCGCAGCAGGCCACGGGCGAGAAAGAACGGGGCGACCATCGGGCCGACCGAGCCGACCAGGGCGGAGCCGAAGCCGGACGCGGCGCCGACAGCGGCGAACGCACTGTCGTCCAGTCGCGCGGCGTGCGGTGAGCAGCGCCGCCAGGCGACTACGACCAGCAAGAACACGCCGATGAGGCGGGTGAGTGCGGGCAGTGGTGTGGTCGCGAACAACAGCGCGCCGGCGGCTGCGGCCGGGACGGCGCCGATCGCGAAGACGCCGACCAGGCGCCGGTGGACCTCGCGGCGGTTGAACCAGACCCGGCTGCCGTTGCTGGCCAGTTGGGCGACGGTGAGAACCGCGACAGCGTCGCGGGTGCCGAGGACAGCGACGAACACGGGCAGGAGCAGCACCCCGCCGCCGAATCCCGCCACCGCCGAGAGGGCCGCAGTACCGAAGGCGGCGACGACGATGGCCATCACCTGCAGTGCCTGTTCCATGTCGGGCATTCTTTCGCCCGCGGTGGCGGCCGGGCCGGGCGGGATCTCAGCCCGCGGCGGTGTCCTGTGCCCGGGCCACGCGGATGCTGGCGAGCCCTGTATGGCGAAAGATTGGCAGTCTGCTGGTCTGCCTCTCTGCATGTGCTGGGCTTTCTCTCAACAGCGTGTTCCTAGGGTCGTAGTCATCCCCCGAAGGCCCGGATCCACCGCCTTCGAACCCGCGAGATTCCCCAGTGTTTGGAGACACCCTGATGCGTGCTCTGCCCCGTCGTGCCGTGCTTGCCGCTCCCTGCGCCGTGCTGATGCTCGCGCTGGTCGCCTGCGGCGGATCCGACTCCGGCTCCGACAGCTCCAGTGCCGCGGACACTCAGCAGCAGGCCCAGAGCGCGGGCGGCGCCGAGGCCGGCGGTGAAGCGGCCGGCGACACCGACGACAAGAAGGAGCCGCCGCTGACCGGTGACATCAAGACGAAGGCCGAGGCCGCCGCACTCGCCGCGTACCCCGGCACCGTCCTGAAGTCCGAGGAGGACGCGGAGAAGCCCGGCATGTACGCGGTGGAGGTCAAACAGGCCGACGGCACCTCGATCGAGGTCTACCTCGACAAGTCCTACAAGGTCACCGACACCAAGAAGGAAGGCACCGAGGAGGCCGACGACGCCAGCTGACGGCCACGGACCGAGCCGCTGGAAGGGCGAATCCGATGCCATCCGAACCCGAGCACGGCCCTGCCTCACTCCCAGACGCCGAACAGACAACGATCCTCGATGCGGTGTCCGGCACACCGGCGCCGCGCGGCTACGGGGACCGCTTCGTAGAGGACGCCTTCGACTACCCCTCCTCGCAGGCCACCCACACCTGGTCCGCCGACGCCGCGTCAGCCACAGCTACCGGTGAGACGGCCACGCGTCACAGGTGCCGACGCAGGGGCGAGCCCGCGCAGGAAACAGGGCACGGGGCGCGGGTGGCCGGCGACAGGTGGCCGGCCGGCACCGGTCCCTCCTGATGGCCGCTGCCACGCTGGTTGTTCTGGGCGGTTTCGGGTTCGCGCTGTCGTCCGTCAGCGCGAGACCGTCTCCTCCACTGCCTTGCCTACGCGGACGAGCTCGTCGCCAGGCGTCGGCGAGGACCGGGGGCGCGAGGAGGAGCACGGGCGGGAGGAGCACGGGCGGGAGGACCACGGGCTGGAGGAGCAGGGACGCGAGGACGGCGACGACGCCGACGACTGACCCCCGGTCGGCGCCGCCGACGTCCCACCACCGCCGTCCGGCCGACGCCGTCCTCCCGTCCCGTCGGCCGGACGACACACCCTTGTCCGGCATCATCCCGTACGTCCCCCTGCTCCCAGGCGGCTTCCCGTGAACCGTTCAACTCCTCTGGCACAGCTGTGCGAGCCTGGCGCCATGCGGCTGCTGCTCATCGAAGACGACGATCGAATCGCCGGACCCCTCACCGAGGGCCTGGGACGCTACGGATTCACCGTGGACCACGTCCGCACCGGCGCCGCGGGGCTCGCCGGCACCACCACCGCGCCGGATCTGGTCCTGCTCGACCTCGGCCTGCCGGACATGGACGGCCTGGACGTCTGCCGCAGCCTGCGCGCCCGCTCCGACGTCCCCATCATCATGATCACCGCGCGGGGTGAGGAGGCCGACCGCATCGTCGGCCTCGAACTCGGTGCCGACGACTACCTCGCCAAGCCCTTCGGCGTACGGGAACTGATAGCCCGCATCCGCGCGGTCACCCGCCGTGCCGGAGCACCGGCATACGCGCCGACCGGGCCCGTCGACGCACCGCAGGTGCACCAACCTGCCTCCGGTGCACAGGTGTTGGGACCGCTGGCCCTCAACCGCCGCACCCGCGAAGTACACCTCGACGGACGCAAAGTCGCCCTGACGCCCAGGGAGTTCGACCTGCTCGCCTACCTCGCCGATGATCCCGGGACGGTGTACTCCCGCCAGCAGATCATGGACACCGTGTGGGACCCGCACTTCTTCGGCCCCACCAAGACCCTGGACGCCCACGTGGCCGCGCTGCGCCGCAAGCTCGGTGATCCGGGCTGGATCACCACCGCCCGCAGCGTCGGCTTCCGCCTGACCGTACCCGGCGACCACCCTGCCGTGGAGGCCACGGGATGACCCGGCGCCTGCTGCTCAGCTACCTCGCCCTGGCCTTGCTGGTGCTGGCCGGCTTGGAGATCCCGCTCGGCTACATCTACGCCCGCGGCGAGACCTCCCGCGCCTCCCAGGAGGTGGAACGCGACGCGTCCATGCTCGCCGAGGTCACCGAGGAGGACATCGAGGAAGGCAAGCTCGACGAACTGCCCGACGTCATCGGCGACTACGCCAAGCGCACCGGCGGCCATGTCGTCGTCACCGACAAGCAGGGCATCGTCCTGGCCGACTCCGACCCGGCCGCCCGCACCGGCATCAGCCTCGCCGCACAGCCGGACATCGCCCGTGCCCTGACCAACCAGCCCACCGTCACGACCACCACCGACAGCGCCGGCCGCGAGGTGCTGTCCGCGACCATGCCCGGCGCCTCCGGCACCACCATCCGCGGTGTCCTGCGGCTGACGTATCCCCTGGACCAGGTCAGCACCCGGGTGCACCGCATCTGGGGCGCTCTCGCATTGGCCGGTGCCTGCGTGCTTGCCGCGGTCGCCCTGGCCGCCTTCACCCTGGCCCGCTGGATCACCCGTCCGCTGCGGACCCTGGAGGCCGCGACCGCCCAACTCGCCGAGGGACAGCTCACCTCCCCGCCCGACGCCACCGCCGGACCGCCCGAACTGCGCCGCCTCGCCACGTCCTTCACGCACACCGCGACCCGGCTCCAGCACCTGCTCAAAGCCCAGCAGGCATTCGCCTCGGAAGCCTCCCACCAGCTCAAAACCCCACTCACGGGACTGCGGCTGCGGCTGGAGAACTTCGAGCCCTATCTCGACCCGCGTGCCCACCCCAGCCTGGAGGAGGCCGTCGGCGAGGTCGAACGCCTCGGCCGCATGGTGCAGGGCCTGCTCGCCCTGGCCCGACTGGAGAACACCGCCACCACCCCCGAACCCGCCGACCTCGACACGATCGTCGCCGACCGGGTGGCGATGTGGGAGCCGCTGGCCGCCGAACAGTACGTCGCCCTCGACATCACCGGCCCGCCCGCAGGACAGGTATGGGCCATCCCCGGCGCCCTGGAACAGATCATCGACAACCTGCTCGCCAACGCCCTGCGCGTCTCCCCACCCAGCACCACCATCACCCTGCGCCGCACCCCGGGCACCGAGTTGCATGTAATCGACCAGGGGCCGGGCATGAACGCGGCTGACCGGGAGCGGGCCTTCGACCGGTTCTGGCGCTCGTCCGACTCCCACCACGACGGCACAGGCCTCGGCCTGCCCATCGTCCGCCACCTCGTCGACGCCTCCGGCGGCACCATCACCCTCCACCCCGCCCCCGGCACCGGCCTCGACGCCCGCATCCGACTGCGCCCCGCCACCGCGCACCCGGGCGAAGTACAGCCGAGAGCAGAGGACTTCGGCTCGCGCCGCCCCCGCAGCCGTCGAACGCAGACAGCCGGCCGCCGGTGAGATCGTGCAGGGCACGGTCAGGTCCCGAAGCGCGGAACTCTGCTGCACGGTGAGTCCGTCTCCGCGGGGTGGGGCAGTGCGGCGCCGCCACCTGGCACCCGGGGTGAGCTGGCCTACCACCCGGTGCGCTTCCTGCGGCTGCGCGAGTGGTACTGCCCTTCACGCAAGATGCCTCATTCAGGTGGTGAGACCGGCACTGGTCAGCCAGATGTGTTCGCAGGTTGAAGATGCCTTTTGCAACTCCTCGCGGGATTCCTGCGAGGCGTGGTAAAAGGTCCGCTCGATCATCCAGCACAGGGCGCGTGCCATCGCTGACGCTTGTTCTGGTTCGGTGCCGGCCTGAACGCCGGCTCGTTCCAGGACAGTGGTGATGGCCGTGATGAACAAGTCAGCCGTGTGGCTCCACAGCTCGCCGATCTCCGGCACGGTCAATGACAGGTCGATCGCCGTGCGCATGACCAGGCCGTGCTCATTCCACAGCTCAACCGTGCGCTGCATGGCTGCTGCGATGGCTTGGCGCGGCTCGTCGGTCGCTGCAGTGGCCAGGGATCTCGCCCACAGATGCTCAACGGTCCGGGCCACGAGTGCCGTGACCACTTCTTGCTTGGAGCCGAAGTAGAAATACAGCGCGCCGCGTGTGATGCCGGCACCCTGAGCTATGTCGCCGACAGTCATGGCGTCGTAGCCCTTTTGCACCAGCAGAGCTTCGCAGGTGTCCAGAATGGCCCGCTCCCGGACATCGCCCTTGCGTTCGGTGGCGCGCCGGCTCCGCGCAGAGTGGTGGCTGGGCATCACAGTTGAGCACCCTCGGCAAAGTCGGTCGTACGGGAGAGGGGCTCCCAAGCGCGGATGTCCTCGTCGACAGCCGTGCGCGCGGCGGTGACCAGTCGCAGCGCATCCGAGCCAAGGACCAGGTGGGCCGGCGGCTGGTCGACCGACGTGATGTGCACGACGGCCTCCCCGGCCTTGGCCGGATTACCCAGCTGATTCCCGCTGGCCTTCTGCCGCGCTTCACGGATGGGGGCGAACAGTTCGTCGTAGTCATCGATGGACTGAGCAGCGCGCGTCATGGACCGTCCGGCCCAGTCGGTGCGGAAGGAGCCGGGCTCGATCGCCGTCACGTGGATCCCGAACTGGGCGACCTCCTTACCCAGTGCTTCCAGGATGCCTTCCAGGGCGAACTTACTGCCGCAGTAGGCGGACATGCCGGGCACGGCCATGAGCCCGCCCATGGAAGTGACGGCCATCAGGTGTCCGCGGCGGCGCCGGCGCATGTGGGACAGTGCTGCCTGCAGGGTGGCCACTGCCCCGAATACGTTGACCTCGAACTGCCGCCGGACCTCGGCCAGCGGGGTTTCCTCGAAGGTGCCCTCCAGGCCGTAGCCGGCGTTGGCGACGACGACATCCAAAGGACCGACGCTCTGCTCTACCTCCACGACCACACTCGACACGGCGTCGCCGTCGGCCACATCCAGGATGCGGCCGTGCGCGTACCCGGGTTTCAGCCCTTCGAAGGCCCGCAGGTCCTCCTCGGAACGGACCGTTCCGACGACGGTGTGCCCGGCGGCCAGGGCGGCCTGGGCGAAGGCACGGCCGAGGCCCGTGCTGACGCCGGTGATGAGCCAAGTCTGCTTTTGCATGTGCTCCTCCAGAGCAGATCCGCGAGGGGCTGGGTTGCTCCCTCACTCCCAACTCTACACAACGTCGATTTTTATCGTCGCTGCGTAGACTGTGGCGTCACTCACGGCTCCGCCGACCGCCCGTGCCGGTCCTCTCCGAGCGAGGGCAAGGAGGACACGATGCGCGCAGCCCACTTACAAACGACCTTTCCCAGAGCAAGATCGAAAGTGATCGGCGGGGGGGCGGTCCGGAGCGGACGCCGCCCCTGCGCACGCTGTCACGCATCGTCAGGCTCACCCTGCCGCTCGCGCTCCGGCGCGGTCGCCGGGTCCGACCACACCGGCCGCTTCACCAAGGGGCCCCGGCTCGCGAAACTCCTGCGCGTTCTCGACCCTCCCCCAGGACCTCCAGACGCAGCTCGACGCGCTCGCGGCCACCGGAGGCCGTCGAGACGGCGCATGCCGTTTTCGCCGCCCTCGCCATGATCAACGCGTCGGCGCACATCGCGCTGCTGGTTGTGCCGGTAATCGGTTCAGTTCGAGGGCTGGTCACCGTGGTCTCGGAGCATGTGACGACGTTCCTGTTCGCGCTTGGAGTAGGCGGCTGCCCGGATCGCATCGTCACTCTCCAAGCCTGATCCCAGCGCGCCGCCCACCGTGGCGACCGAGGCGACGAACCAGGACAGCGTCACGTACTCCTCGGCGTGCAGTGGGGTTCGTGTCACGGAAGCGAACAGTTGGTCGTTGAGGATGAACAGCGCCCACACCCAGTTGATGACCATCAAACCCACGTAGCAGACGAGCACCCCGATCCCGACGGTCACGACCGTCGAGGCGTTGTAGAGCCGCGCCCTCTGCCTCGCCTCAGGCGAGCTCTCTGCCGCTCGATGCCACAGCTCCGCGTCTAAGATCAGCCAGCCGATCATGAGCGCGACAGATCCGACCGTGGCGATCACGAGGCGTGGCGTGCTGAGGGACGCGGCCAGGCTCCATACGGTGGAGTTCACGGTGGCGACTGCTCCCGTGGCGAGTGCGGCCGCCAGGGCTTTCGACAAGCCCGGCACCAACCGCCACGGCCGGTTGGCGCGGACCATTCCGGCGAGCACCCGCAGGTAACCGCGCGGCCCGCTGACGACGTACCGAAGATCGTCGGTCGCCTTCTCACCGGTTGGGCCCGGATGAACAGGCGCGAGACGATCGGCGAGGGGCCCCAGAAGCGGCTGCTTTCGCGGAGGTCCTTCAGTCCCAGTGGTGTGCGGACCCGCCAAGCCGAGCACGGCCTCTTCGACGGCCCGTCGGGCCCTCGTCTGCAGCCGAAGGCCTCCCAGTGAAGGAAGAGAGAGCAGCGCCAAGCCGTGTTCGTGATTCAGATGCACAACTAGCCTGCGGCCGTGTGAGTGAAGCGGAAGGTCGGTGAGGGCCACGACGATGTCCCAGTTCTCCGCACTCCCACGGTCCATGATCCGGCGCATCAAGGTGGGCGGGTCCTCCGTCCCCGAGGTGAAGGGCTCACTGACCACCTCGACGCCGAACCGTCGCCCCTGGCCCGACTTGTCGGCGAGCCGAGCAGAAAGTGTCCGGGCCATGCGCTGCGCGATCTCCGTCGGCGTGTCCGGATCCGCCAGGAGAGCCACGACCGTAACGCCCTGAGACGACACCCGCATAACTGGACCCTTCTCGTCGGCTGTCCCGCGATCCCAAGTGCCCACAGACGCCGCCGAGGTAACGTCGACGCCGCGTGACAGGCTGGCCCCCGCCAGCAGGTGCAGGCGGAACGACCAGATCTCCTTGTCTTCCCAGACCCGGGCCGCTCCCACCACCGGGCCACGATCGCGTCCGCCACCGCGAAGACCCGCTCAGGCATCACCCCGGCACGCACCACCGACCACCCGGCTTCGGTGTCCGCCCGAGAGCCGGAGTCCGGCAAAGCCCCGCCCTATGCGGGGACAAGCCGGCCAGTCGGACGCATGGTCCTGGCAGGGCAATACAGGGAGGCTAATTGGGCCCGACATGCGCATGCGTTCGCCCGCCCCCGTCGGCCAGGCTGACTGGGAAGCCCAGAGGCCGGGAGCCACCCGGCTCGCGCTGCCGGAGGTTGCCGTCATGACCGTGATGTCCATCGCCAGATTCGAGAGGTTCTTTCGCGCGGCCGCAGGACTGAACGTCGACAAGAACGATCTCAAGCGCTACAGCGACTTCGTCGACGCCAAGCTCTACGATCTGCTGACCGTCGCCCAGGCCACTGCCAAGGCCAACGGGCGCGACATCATCCGGACCTGTGACCTGCCGATCACGAAAGGCCTGCAGGAGAGCATTCACCACTTCCGGAAGATCGACCAGGAAGTCGAACTCAAGCCGATCCTGGAACAACTCGCCACCCATCCCCCTCTGGACCGCCCGCCCGATGAGGAGACCGAGGCGGCCTGTCCGGACATTATCGGCGGACTCAGCCTGGCCCTTGCCCAGAGCTTCAAGATCCTCCACCCCGACCTGAAAAACCCCCAGCCCCAGCACTGGGACGAGGCTCGAGCCGTTTTCGACCTCCTGCTGTGAGTGGCGGAAGAACAGCGCCGGCGAGCACCACTGGACCTGCTCCCCTCCGGCTGCTGCGCGCCGGCGTCTGCGGCGCCGAAAGGAAGCCGGTGGCAAGCCACATGCCGAGCCGCCGCCCGTCGTGAGGGGCTGTCATACGGGACGTCATTCATGAGTCACCCCGGATGACGAGCCCCGTCGGCCCGGCCGCGGTGCCGGACGGGTGTCCGGCACCGCGGCGTTCGCGTCTCAGCCGCTGCTCCCGGTGCTTTCAGTCGTGTCGCTGATCTCGACGTGCCGGGGCTTTGTGACCTCGGCCTTGGGGACGGTGATGGTGAGCACCCCGTCCGACATCCGCGCATTGATCTTTTCGGTGTCGACCTCTCCGGGCAGCCGCAGCCGGTACTCGAACGCTCCGGTGCGGCGGGTGCTCCGGCGCAGGACGCCTTTGCGTTCCTTCTCCTTGATCTCTCCGGTGACCACCAGCTCCTGGCCGTTCGCTTCGACGTTGATGTCCTTGCTCTTGACGCCGGGGAGTTCGATCTCGACGTGGAAAGCCCCGTCGGACTCCGTGACATCCGCCAGGGGTGTCCACGCGACTGCGGGTGCCGCGCCTCCCACCGTGGATTCGATCAGTCCGCTCATCTCGCTGAGCAGTTGGTCGAACTCCGTCAGCGGATTGCGTGCCCAGCCAAGGGGCCTGTCCTGCATTGCGCCACCGCGGTGGCGCCGGACGGGCGTGGTCATTCCCATCGCCTCCTTCTCCTTCTCGTGATCTCGTCGCCTGCTGGGTGTCATGCGAGCCAAGCGGACTCCTTCGGACGGGTGTGCGGTGAGCTGTCGGTGCCGCCGGGCGCGGCCGTGTGGCCCAGGTAGCGGTGCACGAAGTGGATGCTCATCGCGCCTTCGCCGACCGCGGAGGCCACGCGTTTCACCGAACCGCTGCGGACGTCTCCGGCGGCGAAGACGCCAGGCAGGCTGGTCTCCAGCGTCAGGCAGTCGCGGCCCTGGCTCTGCCACAGTCCGGGGGCGGAGCATGCCTGCGCCTCCGCGCCGGTGAGCACGAAGCCGCGCGCGTCGAGGGCCAGCGCGCCGGACAGCCACTCGGTGTGGGGGTCGGCGCCGGTGAAGACGAACAGGGCCCGCACCGCGAGGTGGCGATGCTCGCCCGTACGGTGGTCGACCACGGTGACCGCCTCCAGCACCTTGTCGCCGAGTGCCTCGGTCATCTCGGTGTGCAGCAGCACGCGCACCCGCGGGTGACGCTCCACCTGATCGATCAGGTAGCGGGACATGTGCGCCTCGAGGCTCGGCCCACGGACGAGCAGATTCACCTGCGGCGCGTACCCGGCCAGGAAGAGCACGGCCTGGCCCGCGGAGTTGCCTCCGCCGACGACGGCCACCGGGTCGGTGCGGCACTGCTGGGCCTCGTAGACGGTCGCCGAGTAGTGGACGCTCGTTCCCTCCAGGCGTTCGATGCCGGGCACCTGGAGGCGGCGGTAGCGAGCGCCGGTGGCCAGGACGACGGTACGGGCGGTGATCTCGCTGCCGTCGCCGAACCCGACGGCGTAGTGCCCGTCCCGCCGTTCGAGCCGAGCCGCCTCCGCCGGGACACTGATCCTGGCGCCGAACTTGTCGGCCTGGAGCACAGCGCGTTCGGCGAGTTCGGCGCCGGAGATGCCGGAGGGGAAGCCCAGCAGATTCTCGATACGGGACGACGTGGCGGCCTGGCCGCCGCTGGCCAGGGCCTCGACCACGGTCGTGCCGAGGCCCTCCGAGGCGGCGTTCACCCCGGCGGCGAGACCAGCGGGTCCGGAGCCGACGATCAGGAGATCGCCGGGATGGCTTCCGGCAGGCAGCGACGGCAGGCCCATGAGCCGGGCCAGTTCCGCGTTGCTGGGGTTGCGCAACAGAGTGGTGTCCCGCCAGATGACGAGCGGGGTCTCCTCCGGGCCGACGCCGAAGCGGCGCAGCAGCTCCTCGGCCTCCTCGTCGGTCTCCAGATCGATCCAGCGGTGCGGCAGCCGGTTGCGGGCGGCGAACTCGCGCAGCCGCCGGGTGTCAGGCGAATAGCGCGAGCCGATGATGCGGAAACCGGCGCCCTGCCCGACGAGCAGAGCACGTCGGCCCAGGCAGGCGCGCAGCACCACATCACCAAGGACGGAGTCCCGGGTCACCAGGTCACGCAGCTGATCCATGGACAGGGCGAGGACCTCGCCGGGGTCCCTGACCAGAGCGGTGTAGAAGGCCACCTGCCCGTTCAGGAGGCCGAGTTCGCCGATGAAGCGCCCGGGGCCGTGCACACGCAGCAGACGTTCGTCGGCCGTGCCGTAGCCCTCGGCGATGGCGACCGAGCCACTGAGGACGACGTAGAACGTCTCGCACCGCTCCCCCTCCCGGATCAGCACGTCACCGGCGTCGACCGCGCGCCGCCGGCCACGCTGCGCCAGGCGGGCCAGCTGGTCGTCCGGCAGGCGGGGATAGGCGCCGTAGATGTCGGCGGTCTCGAAGGGGACGCTCTCCTCCGCGTCGTCCGGCACAGGCGCCGGGCTTGGCCGCGTCTCGTCGCCGGGCATCACACGAACGCCTCGTGGACGAAGCACCACCGCCAGTCCTCGCCGGGCTCCAGCGACGCCACGATCGGATGGCCGTCGGCGGCGGCGTGCCGGCGCGCGTGCCGGTTCGGCGAGGAATCACAGCAGCCGACGTGGCCGCAAGTCAGGCAGAGCCTGAGGTGGACCCACGGGGAGCCGAGCAGCAGACACTCCTGACACCCCTCGGGGGTCAGTGGCTGGACCGGCCGGACGAGCTCGAGGTGGGGGTCGGTTCGTACGGTCATGGCTGATCACCCTTTCCCGGCCGGTTCGCGGCCCGCGATCGACTGCTCCACCCACCGCCGCAGGGCAGGGGCAGGCGCGGCACCCGCCTGCCGGGCGATGGTCTGTCCTTTGTCGAGGACCAACAGCGTCGGTACCGCCTGGACCTCGAACCGCTGCGCCAGGCGCGGGTTCTTGTCGATGTCGACCTTGACCAGCTTGATCTTTCCCGCGAGATCGGCGGCGACCTTCTCCAGCGCGGGGCTCACCATGCGGCAGGGGCCGCACCAGGTGGCCCACAGGTCGACGACGACGGGCACGGTGGCCTGCTCGACGACCTCGGTGAAGTCGTCGTCGCCCGCGTCGGCCACCCACGGCAGAGGCTGCTTGCAGTTGGCGCACCTGGGGCGGCCCTCGGCGGCCACGGGTACCCGGTTGGTGCGCCCGCAGTGCGCGCAGGTGACGTTGGTGGCTTGCACGGTACTCATGCCGCCCTCGCTCCCTGCACGTCCTCGGGCTGGTCGTAGGTGACGACCAGCTCTCCGTGCTCGGCGTCGACCCGGACCTTCGCGCCGTCCTGGACATCGCCGCGCAGCAGGGCGCGCCCGACCAGCGTCTCGACCTCGTGGGAGATGTAACGCCGCAGCGGCCGTGCACCGTACACCGGGTCGTAGCCCTGGTGGGCAATCAACTCCCGTGCCGCGTCGGTGAGTTCAACGGTGATGCGGCGTTCGGCGACTCGCTGCCGCAGCTCGTCGAACTGCAGCTCCACGATCCGCTCGATCTGCCGCTCACCGAGCGGCTTGAACAGCACGATGTCGTCGACGCGGTTGAGGAACTCCGGGCGGAAGTGCCCGCGCAGCTCACCCATCACCAGGGCACGGGCGTCCGGCTTGATCTCACCCTCGGCGGTGACGCCGTCGAGGAGGTGCTCGGAGCCGATGTTGGACGTCATGATGATCACGGTGTTGCGGAAGTCGACGGTGCGGCCCTGGGCGTCGGTGATGCGGCCGTCGTCGAGGATCTGCAGCAGGGTGTTGAAGACATCGGTGTGCGCCTTCTCTATCTCGTCGAACAGCACAACCGAGTACGGCTTGCGGCGTACGGCCTCCGTGAGTTGACCGCCCTCCTCGTAGCCGACGTACCCGGGCGGGGCACCCATCAGCCGGCTGACGGTGTGCCGCTCCTGGTACTCGCTCATGTCGAGGCGGACCATGTTCTCCTCGGAGTCGAACAGGGCCCGGGCGAGGGTCTTGGCCAGCTCGGTCTTCCCGACGCCGGTGGGGCCGAGGAAGATGAACGAGCCGATGGGGCGGCGCGGGTCCCGGATGCCGGAGCGGGCGCGGATGATGGCGTCGGCGACGAGCTTGACGGCCTCGTCCTGGCCGATGACGCGCTCGCGCAGGATCTCGTCGAGGCGCAGCAGTTTCTCGCGTTCGCCCTCCTGGAGGCGGGCGACGGGGACGCCGGTCCAGGCGGCGACGATCTCGGCGATCTCCTCCTCGGTGACGACCTCACGAAGCAGCCGGTTCTGCCCTTGTTTGGAGGCCAGTTGCTCCTCCTCCGCGGCGAGCCGGCGCTCCAGGTCCTGGAGGCGGCCGTAGCGGAGTTCGGCGGCGCGGTTGAGGTCGTAGGCGCGTTCGGCCTCCTCCGCCTCGTGGCGGACCTGCTCCAGTTCCTGGCGCAGTTCCTGCACGCGGCGGATGGCCTGCCGTTCGGCCTCCCACTGGGCATGTTTGGCGTCGGCTTCGCCGCGCAGGTCCGCGAGTTCCCTGCGCAGCTCCTCCAGGCGGGTTTTGCTCGCGGGGTCGGTCTCCTTGGAGAGGGCGGCCTCCTCGATCTCCAGGCGGGTGACGCGGCGGGTGATCTCGTCGAGTTCGGCGGGCATCGAGTCGATCTCGGTACGCAACCGGGCGCACGCCTCGTCGACGAGGTCGATGGCCTTGTCGGGCAGGAAACGGTCGGTGATGTAGCGGTGGCTGAGGGTGGCCGCGGAGACCAGCGCGTTGTCCTGGATCTTCACGCCGTGGAAGATTTCCAGGCGTTCGCGCAGTCCGCGCAGGATGGAGATGGTGTCCTCCACGCTCGGCTCGTCGACCAGGACCTGCTGGAAGCGGCGTTCGAGGGCGGCGTCCTTCTCGATGTGCTTGCGGTACTCGTCGAGGGTGGTGGCACCGATCATGTGGAGTTCACCGCGGGCGAGCATCGGCTTGAGCATGTTGCCCGCGTCCATGGCTCCTTCGGCGGCTCCCGCGCCTACGACGGTGTGCAGTTCGTCGACGAAGAGCAGGATGTGCCCCTGGGCGGCCTTCACCTCGGACAGCACGGCCTTGAGGCGTTCCTCGAACTCGCCCCGGTACTTTGCCCCGGCCACCAGGGAGCCCATGTCGAGTGCGAACACGGTCTTGTCGCGCAGTCCTTCGGGCACGTCGCCGCGGACGATGCGCTGGGCGAGGCCCTCGACGATGGCGGTCTTGCCGACGCCGGGGTCGCCGATGAGGACGGGGTTGTTCTTGGTCTTGCGGCTGAGGATCTGGGTGACGCGGCGGATCTCGGCGTCCCGGCCGATGACCGGGTCGAGTTTGCCGTCCCTGGCTTCGGCGACCAGGTCGCGGCCGTACTTCTCCAGGGCCTCGTACGCCACTTCGGGGTTGGCCGAGGTCACGCGCTGGTTGCCGCGGATCCGGGTCAGCGCGCTCAGGAACGAGTCCCGGGTGATGCCGTGTTCCTTGAGCAGCCGTCCGGCGGCGGTGGACGAGCCCTCCTCGGCCAGGGCCAGCAGGAGGTGCTCCACGGACACGTATTCGTCCTTGAGGCGTTTGGCCTCCCGCTCGGCCGTGTCCAGCAGGCGCGCGAGCCGCTGGGTGACGAACACCTGACCTGGGGCCGCGCCGGGTCCGGTGACACTGGGGCGGCGCGCCAGCTCTTCGCGCACGGCTTCCTGGAGCTGCCCGGGCTCCCTGCCCGCCTGTTGCAGCAGCCGGGGGATCAGGCCGTCCTCCTGGTCGAGGAGCGCGAGCAGCAGGTGCTCACCGTCCACCTCGGTCTGGCCCATGCGGACGGCGGCGGTCTGCGCCTCCTGGAGGGCTTCCTGTGACTTCTGGGTGAGACGGTTCATGTCCATGGGGGTGAGTCACTCCTCCTGCCGCGCTCGCGCAGTGCGGCTTCGAGCAGGCTGATGCGGTCGAGCAGGTCGAGCACCAGACCGATGGATGCGTAGTTGAGGCAGAGTCCGGAGCGCAGCCGCTGGACGCGGGCGAGGACCGCCGGGGCCGCGGGGTCGAACACGAGGTGCCCCGCGGCGTCGCGTTCGGCGTCGACCAGTCCGAGGGCGACGAACCGGCGGACCAGGTCGGGGTGGAGGCCCGAGCGGCGGGCCACGGTGTCCAGGGAAAGTTTGGGCACGGGGACGAGCGCGTACCGCACGGCCGTGGAGCCGGCGCTCGTCCGTACGGGACGCCCGCCCGCGTCGGCCCCGGCGGTCCGACCGCCGGTCGACGCCCATGAGGGTCGGTCGCTCATCACGTCCTCCTGGGGTCGTACGAAGAGGTGGCGGCGAGCTCCTCGAACAGCTCGCGCTCCCGGTCGCCGAGGGCGGGCGGCACCATGACGCGGAGTTCGGCGTACAGGTCACCGTTCGCGCCGCGCGGGTTCGGCATGCCCTCGCCGCGCAGCCGCAGTCGCCGGCCGCTGGACGAGCCCGCGGGCACCGTGACCTTGGCCGTGCCGCCACCGGGGGTGGGCACCGGCACGGTCGCACCCAGGGCCGCCTCCCAGGGGGTGACGGGGAGCTGTACGTGGACGTCGCGGCCGTCCAGCCGGAACCGGGGGTGGGGCCGGATACGCACCCGCAGATACAGGTCGCCCGCGGCGGCGTCACCACTGCCCCGGCCGCCCTCGCCCGCCAGGCGGATGCGCTGCCCGTCGGTGACGCCGGGCGGTACGTCGACCTGGTACCGCCGCGGCTGCCCGGTGGGGCCGGCGAGCGTGACGGTACGGCGGCCGCCCCGGTACGCCTCCTCGACGGTGAGCGGCAGCTCCGCCTCCTGGTCGGCCCCCGCTACACCGCCGGGAGCGGCGCCTGCTCCGAAGAGCGAGCCGAGCAGGTCCTCGATGTCGACGCCCTCCGCTGCGAAGTCGTCGCCGAAGCCGGTGTACCGGACGCGGGGGCCGCCCGCACCGGCGGTCCTCCGAGCGCGGAAGCCGCCGCCCGCTCCGGCCGCGACCCGTTCGTCGAAGTCCTCGGGGATCTTGCGGAAGTCCTCACCGAAGCGGTCGTAACGCGCCCGTGTCTTGGGGTCCGAAAGGACGCTGTATGCCTCGTTGAGGTCCTTGAACCGTTCCTCCGCCTCCGGGTCCTTGTTGACGTCGGGGTGGTACTTGCGGGCGAGTTGGCGATATGCCTGCTGGATCTCGTCCTGGCTCGCGGTCCGTGACACGCCCAGCACCTCGTAGAAGTCCCGTGCCATGACCGGTCACTCCCGCTTCGCGACAGTCACGGCGGCGGGCCTGAGCTGCCGTTCCCCGTCCCCGTAGCCCGGGCGCAGCACCTCGACGACCGTGCCCGGTGGGGCGTCGGGGTCCTGGACGACGCCGACCACCTCGTGCCGGGCGGGGTCGAAGGCGACGCCGGTCTCCGCGTGCCTCGGGTAGCCGAGCAGTTCGAGGACGTTCACCGCCTGGTCGCGGACCGCCCGGACACCCTCGACGATCGCGCCGGGGTCGGATCCGGCATGGGTCAGGGCGAGTTCGAGGTTGTCCAGGACGGGCAGGAAGGCGGCGGCCGTGCGGGACCGCTCGGCTGTCCGCTCCCGCCCCAGTTCCCTGGTGTGGCGCTTGCGGAGGTTGTCGAGGTCGGCTAGCGCGCGCCGCCAGCGGTCCTCGAGTTCCTTGAGCTCGGCCGTGGGCTCGTCCTCGGACAGTGCGGGGCCGCCGGCCGCGTCCGGGCCGGGTTCCTGGTCCGTGTCAGACCCCGGCCCGGTCGGCCGGCCCGAGCGCGGAAGATCCCCTCGGGGAGGGCGTACGGCGCCCTCCGGAGTCGGGTCGGCCGGGTCCGGCACGGCCGGGTCGGATTCCCTGGGGTGGATCGGCATGGCGGTTCCTCAGTCCTTGTCGAACTCGGCATCGATGACGTCGTCGTCACCCCCACCGCCGCTCGGGCCGCCGCCGGTCGCACCGTCCCCGGTGGTGCCCTGGTCGGGACCGCCCGTGGTGGCGCCGCCCTGATGCGCCGCCAGCCCTGACAGCACCTGCTGGAGTTCGGAGGTCAGGGGCCGCACCCGCTCCACGCCTGCCTCCTCCTTGACCGCCGCCCGGGCATCCGACACCAGCATCTCGGCGCGTGCCTTCTCGTGCGCGGGTGCGGCGTCGCCCAGCTCGGCGAGGCGCTTGTCGACCTGGTAGGCGACGGCGTCGAGCTCGTTGCGGGCGTCGACGGCCTCGCGCAGGGCCTGGTCCTGGCCCTGGTTGCGCTCGGCCTCCTGGACCATGCGCTCGACCTCGCTCCGGTCGAGGTTGGAGCTCTCGGTGATGGTGATGCCTTGTTCCTTGCCGGTGTCCTGGTCTCGGGCCTTGACGTTGAGAATGCCGTTGGCGTCGATGTCGAAGGTGACCTCGACCTGCGGTTCGCCGCGCGGCGCCGGGCGGATGTCGGTGAGCTGGAAGCGGCCGAGCACCCGGTTGTCGGCGGCCCGTTCGCGCTCGCCCTGGAGGACGACGATGTCGACGGCGGGCTGGTTGTCCTCGGCGGTGGAGAAGGTCTCGGTGCGGCGCACGGGGATGGTGGTGTTCCGCTCGATGATCTTCGTCATCACGCCGCCGCGTGTCTCGACACCCAGCGACAGGGGTGTGACATCGAGCAGCAGGACGTCCTTGACCTCGCCCTTGAGCACCCCGGCCTGGATCGCGGCACCCAGGGCCACGACCTCGTCGGGGTTGACGCTCATGTTGGGTTCCTTGCCGCCGGTCAGCCGGCGCACGAGGGCCTGGACGGCGGGGATGCGGGTGGAACCGCCGACGAGGATCACCTCGTCGATGTCGTTCTCGCCGACCTTGGCGTCGGCCATGGCCTGCTGGACCGGTCCCAGGCAACGCTCCACCAGGTCGCCGGTGATCTGCTCGAACGTGGACCGCATGACCGAGTCGGTGAGGTGCTTGGGGCCCGAGGCATCGGCGGTGATGAACGGCAGGCTGACCTGCGTCTGCGTCACCGAACTCAGCTCGGTCTTGGCCTTCTCCGCCGCTTCGAACAGGCGTTGCAGGGCCTGCGGATCCTTGCGCAGATCGATACCGTTCTCCTTCTGGAAGTCGTCCGCGAGGTAATCCACCAGACGCCGGTCGAAGTCGTCACCGCCCAGGTGACTGTCGCCCGCCGTGGAACGCACCTCCACCACGCCGTCGCCCACGTCGAGGATGCTCACATCGAACGTGCCGCCACCGAGGTCGAAGACCAGCACCGTCTCGTGCTGCTTCTTGTCCATGCCGTACGCGAGGGCGGCCGCGGTCGGCTCGTTGATGATCCGCAGCACTTCCAGTCCCGCGATCCGCCCGGCGTCCTTGGTGGCGGTGCGCTGGGCGTCGTTGAAGTAGGCGGGCACGGTGATGACCGCCTCCGTGACCCGCTCCCCGAGCTGCTTGGAGGCGTCGTCGGCGAGTTTGCGCAGCACCTGGGCGCTGATCTCCTCGGGCGCATAGAGCTTGTCGCGCACCTTGAAGCGGGCGACGCCGCCCGGGCCCTCGACGACGTCGTACGCCACCGCCCTGGCCTCGTCCGGGATCTCGTCGAAGTGCCGGCCGATGAACCGCTTGGCCGAGTAGATGGTGCCCTTGGGATTGAGGATCGCCTGGCGTCGGGCCAGCTGGCCCACCAGCCGTTCCCCGGTGTCGGTGAAGGCCACCACGGACGGTGTCGTACGGTTGCCCTCGGTGTTGGGCACGACGTTAGGTTCGCCGCCCTCCCACACGGCGATCACCGAGTTCGTGGTGCCCAGGTCGATGCCCACTGCCTTGGCCATGAGGAACTCCTCCCGTGCGGCGGCAAGCGCCGGCACTGCGGATCCGATCGTTCAGGTATGGGCGGGACGTCCACCGGCACCGGCGGTCCGCAACCCGCCGAGCAGCCGTACCGCCTCGTCGGCGACCGCTTCGTCCACGACGACGTCGTACCGGCTGGGCTGCATCGTGCGGACGGAGGCGAAGTCCCGTCGACCGCCCTGCAGGGCGTACAGCAGCAGGCCGAACAGCGCGCCCACGATCGCTCCGAAAATCAGGCCGTAGAGGGCGACGAGCAGAGCGGATACGAGCGGGTCCACCCAGTCGACCAGGCCGAAGAGCCAGCCGATCAGCGCTCCGGGAAGGGCCCCGCTCGCCGCTCCGTGCAGGGCGGCCCTGCCATGGTCCACACGGCCGACGACCTGCTCGACGAGGCGGACGTCCTGGCCGATGATGGCCACCCTCTGCACGGGAAACCCCTGGTCCGAGAGGTGGTCGACGGCGCGTTCGGCTTCCTGGTACGTCTCGTACGTGGCAACGTTCCTACGAGGCTGCTCGCTCATCGCCCAGCCCTTCCTGCCGGTGTGCACGGCGGCCCCGGCACGCCTCAGACTCGCGGACTGAGCAGCTCCGCGCCTGCACCCGGCAGGTCGAAAAACAACGGAGCCTCTCCCCCCGCGAGAACGAGAGGGAGCCTCCCGGACATCTCGGGTACGTTGCGGGGAAGGCGTAGAGGAAGACGCGCTGTCACCTCTCTGGGGGCTCAGGGAAGGGAGTGGTCCCATGGCCGGCTTCAGGGGCCGGAGCATGTACCGACGCCGTCCCGACCGGGAAGGCGGCCTTCCGCCGGGCCGTCTGGGACAGCACCCCACGATCTCGCGGCGAGGGTCTCGCCCGTCCCTTTCCACCCTGGCGTCCCGCAAGCTGCCGGCAGTCTCTCGCGCCCTGTTCGACACTCTGGACGAAAGCGAGATCCTGCGCCTGGCCATGGACCACGTGTCGGCTGTCGGCCCGTACAGAGCCGAGGCCGGATACCTCAGGGTGCACGGCCATATGGTTCCCAGCCCGCAGGTCGAGCCGGGTCATGCGTCAGCCGTCGACCGGACGGTGCGAGAGCTGACAGGGCGGGACGTCCCCGTAACCGTTCCCGGCCGGTCCAGGGGCCGGGCCCTGGCCCTGCACGGACCCGGTGGACTGCACGGCTACCTTGTGGTGACGTCTCCGTCCCGGCCCACCAAAGCCCAGCACTTCCTGCTCGCCACGCTCGTACGCCTCACCGCCGCGGCCCTGTCGGTCGCGGTCGCGCACCGCCGGCAGCGGGAAGACGCCCTGGAGCTGCACCGACTGCGACGGGAACGGGCAGCCTTCCAGCGGCGGCTGATCTCTCTCGTGGTCGAGCTGGGATATCAGCGGGCCGTGCATGAGACCCTCGCCGAGGTCGCGGCCTCGGGCGGCGGCGAGGATGCCCTCACCCGCGCACTGCATGAGCTCACCGGATTTCCCGTGCTGGTGGAGGACCGCTTCGGCCGACTGCGGTCCTGGACCGGTCCCGGCCGGCCCGACCCCTATCCGGAACCGGACCCCGCATGCCACGAGGAGATGCTCCAGACGATCGCCCGGAGCGGCGGAGCTGTGCGCATCAAGGACCGGCTGATCTCCCTGATACACCCCCGCGGTGAGGTCCTCGGAATACTGGCCCTGGTCGATCCCCGGGACGACGCCGACGAGTACACCGTGTTCGCGCTGGAGCACGCCGCCACGTCACTCGCCGTGGAACTGTCGCACCTGCGCCATCTGGCTGAGGTCGAGCTGCGGCTGCGCCGCGAACTGGTCGACGATCTTCTGGGGGGCACGGACGAGGCGAGTGCCTACGCCCGGTCCGAGGCGTTCGGACACGACCTGCACCGCATCCAGTACGTGGTCGTCGTGCAGTGGAGGAACCGGGCCGCGGACGACGCTTTCGCGCGGATCGTGGGCCGGGCGGCTTCGGCTGTGGGCATGCCGTCGCTGGTGACTCGGCGTTCCGACCACGTGGTCCTGGTCGCCGAGGGCAGGCCCCACGAACACGCCTTGTACGAGTCGCTCGCCCGGGAGACCGGAACACCGGACGGGACGATCGGGGTGAGCGCCCGCTGCGACACCCCGGACGGTATCCCCGGCCGCTACCAGGAAGCACTGCGTGCCCTGGAGGTACGGCGCAGGTCCCGAAGTCGGTACGGCACGACGTTCTTCGACGATCTGGGCCTCTACCGCATCCTGGGGCCTGGAAACGAACGCCAGGAGCTGGAGGTGTTCGTTCGGGAATGGCTCGGACAGCTCGTCGACTACGACGGCCGGCACCGTACGACGCTCGTGGAGACCCTGTCCCGGTACTTCGACTGCGGCGGCAACTACGCCGAGACCGCCGAATCCCTCGCGATCCACCGCAGCACGCTGCGCTACCGGCTCCAGCGCATCCGTGAGATCAGCGGCCATGACCTCACGAACGTGGAGGACCGCCTCAACCTGCAGGTCGCGACCCGGGTGTGGAAGATCATTCTGGGCGGACCGGGTTGAGGAGCTCACGGCTATGGGACCAGCTCGGCGGTCCCTATCGCCGTGGGGAGCAGCCTGCAATCACTGCCGACGAGGACGGGACTGTCTGGGTCACCGGCACCGCCACCAGCTACCTCCAGGGGCACCCTCGCTCTGTGCCCCCGGGGTTCAATACCACACCGGCTGGAGCGAGGGCGCCGTGTCGCCCGAGGACAACTCGTAGGCCGCAAGCAGGCGTTCGGTGTCGGCCGCGCCACATCCGTGTGGGTCGGCGAGGCACAGAACCTTGGCGAACCAGGGCGCTGTCCGCAGCTCCGCAGCCACGGACAGTGCCGGGGAGCCCCGACATCCGAGTCAGGGTTTGGCCGGATTCACCTTGGTCTCCACGCCGTTCACGCGCACGGTGATTTTCCCGCGGTCTCGCGCGCGGTCGGCCACGATCTTGTAGGACGTGACCTTCCCGTCCCGCCACACGCAACTGACCTCGTAGCCCCCGCGGGCTCGCAGCCCGGTGTAGGAGCCCTTGGCCTTCCAGCCGTCGGGCAGGGCGGGAAGCAGGTGGATGACGCCGTCATGGCTCTGGAGGAGCATCTCCACCACGGCGCCCGAGATGCCGAAGTTGCCGTCCATCTGGAAGGGAGGGTGGTTGCAGAACAGGTTCGGCAGCGTGTTGTAGGTCAGTAGCCCGCGCAGCATGATCTGGGCGCGGTGCCCGTCGCCGAGGCGGGCGAAGAGCGCGGCTCGCCAGGGCCAGGTCCACGAGCGGCGGCTGTCGCCCGACACCGTCGCGGCGGTGAAGGGAACCCCTTCCTTCTCACCGCATCGCGCCTTGAGCGAGACGAGGGCGGCGGCCGCGAACTCGGCTGTCCTCGGGGTGATCTGACGGCCGGGATAGACCGCGAAGAGGTGCGACGTGTGGCGGTGGATGTCCGTGGGGCTGTCGATGTCCTCCTGCCATTCCTGCAACTGCCCCCATTTTCCGACCTTGTTCGGCGCGAGACGGGCCTGCATGTCCGCGACCTTCGCCCGGTAGGCGGGGTCGGCCTTGAGGACCGCCTCGCAGTCGAGGTAGTTCTGGAACAGGTCCCAGATGATCTGCTGGTCGTACATGACGCCGTCCTCGCGCGGCCCGTGCTCGGGGGACCAGCCGTCCGGTGAGACGAGGAGTCCGTCCTCGCGCTCCTTGAGGTGGTCCTCCCAGAACTGGCAGATCTCCTTGATCATCGGGTGCGCGACGGTGGTGAGGTAGTCCAGGTCCTGGGTGAACGCCCAGTGTTCGTAGAGGTGTTGGGCGTACCAGGCGCTCGCGACAGTGTTCCACTCCCACGCGTTGCCGCCGAAGACGCTCTGGCTGGTGCGGGCGGTCCAGCCGCGCGTGTCCTTGCCGAAGGCGTTGCGGGTGGCCACACGGCTGGGTACGGCGACCTGCCTGACGAACTCGACGAGCGCCTCGTGGCACTCCGGCAGGTTCGTGGTCTGGGCTCCCCAGTAGTTCATCTGGATGTTGATGTTGGTGTGGTAGTCGGAGGCCCAGGCGGGCGCGTTGCTGTCGTTCCACAGGCCCTGGAGGTTGGCGGGCAGGCCGCCCGGGCGGGAGGAGCTGATCAGCAGGTACCGGCCGTAGTCGAACATCGTCTGTTCGAGTGTCGGATCGTCGCCGCCCGCCGCGTAGCGCGCCAGCCGGGAGTGGGTCGGCAGGGCGACGACGGCGTCCTCGGTGGTGCCCCAGTCGACGGAGACCCGGTTCATGAGGGCGCGCATCTGGGCGGTGTGCTCGTCGCGCAGCGCGCCGTAAGGCCTCTTGGCCGCCCTGTCGAGCGCCCGGTCGACGGCCGCTCGCGGATCGGTTCCGCGCCACCCGGCGGCGGCGTCGAGTTTGTAGTCGGTGCGGGCGTCGAGCAATAGGGTCAGCGTCGTGCAGCCGGTGAACCTGAGGGCCGAGCCGTCGGTGCTCAGGGTGCCGTCGGTGTGGGCGACCCGTACGGCGCACGCGTGCTTGAGGCCGTTGCCCATGACCCCGTGGAAGGCGATCCGTCGGGCGCCGGAGTCGACGGTTGTCGGGGCCTCGTCCTGAGCGGACGTCAGGGAGATCGTTCCGGAGAGCCCCCGCGCGCGCTCCGACGTGTACCGGAAGACCATGACGTCCGAGGACCGGCTCGCGAAGGCCTCTCGTCGAAAACGCTTCCCCGGTGCGCCGAAGCGGGTGGCATGGACACCCTCGGTGAAGTTCAGGGCGCGTTGGTAGTCGACGACCGTGCTCTGCGTGCGGGAGTCGAAATCCGCTCCTTCCAGGGCGACTTCAGCGATCTGGAAGCCGGTGGACGACTCACCAGGGGTGAACGCGAGCCGGTAGGAACCGTACGCCGTCGTGTTGGTGACACGGAACGTCCGGGTCTCGCCGCGCCCGGTGAAGGGCACCGCGGGGTTCTGTGTGTCGAGCGTCACCCAGGCCTGGCCGTCCTGCGAGGCCTGGAGCGTCCACCGCCGGGGGTCGTCCCGTGGCCGGTTCGGGGCCGCCGTCAGGGTGTACGAGGTGACGGTGACCTCGCTGGACAGATCGGCCTGCCAGACGACCGTCTTCGCGGCGCCACCGACCCGCCAGACCGTGCCGGGTTCGCCGTCCACCGAGCGGGAGATGCCCGTGTCTCCCGATCCGGTGCCGCCACCGGATCCTGCGGAGTGCCCGCTCGGCGAGGACAGGTACACCGGACCGACGCCGCCGCGGAGGTCGACACCCGCCAGACCGATCTCGCTCACCTGGAAGTGGCTGACCCCCGCCTTGGGGACGAAGTCGAACCGGTAGAAGCGGAACGAAGCCCTGGCGGCACAGGGGAACTCCTTTGTCTGGAACCGGCTTTCGAAGGGTGCCGCCAGGGTGCGGTCGTCCAGCGTGGCCCAGGTCGAACCGTCGGCGGAACCGGAGAGCGTCCACTGCTGCGGGTCACGCTCCGGCACGTCGTTGGCACTGGTCAGCCGGTAGGACGTGATCGCGACGGGGTCGGGCAGCTCGACCTGCCACTGCACTGTCGAACCGGGCCCCTCGATGCACCACTTGGTGCTCGACGTGCCGTCGTACGACTTGTCGACCCCCTCCGACGAGGAGGAGCTGTACGGCCCTCCAGGGGCCGTCACCTTCGGCCGGAAGCCGCGGGACCCGAAGGCGACGACGACGTCACCGAAGCTCCGGTACGAACCGAAGCCGGTCATACTGGTGTCGAACGCGCTGTCCGGCTGACCGGCGAGGGCGTTGTCGTAGTTGTTGACCCCACCCCACAGGCTCTGCTCATTGAACTGGATGCGCTCCTCGTAGGGGTCAGCGAAGAGCATGGCACCGAGTCGCCCGTTGCCGATCGGCAGGGCCTGGGACTGCCAATCCGCAGCCGGAACGGGGTACTTCAGCGCTGTGCGCGACAGGGCGGGCCACTGAACGGCAGCCAGCCCCGCTCCGTCGGCGGCGACGGCCTGTCCCGCGAAGAGGCCGTCGGCCAGCGGTGCGAGGGCGAGGGCACCGCCGAACTTGAGAAGGCTTCTTCGCTGCGGTTCGGACGCACGGGTCACGACGGATCTCCCAGCATGTGGTCGGTTCTTCTTACGGAGGGAAGCGCGGCCTCAGCTGAAGGCAGCGCCATCATCACCAGGCGACAGATAGGATGTCTAGAGGGATGCGGCGCCATGATTCCGAGGCTTCCCCGCAGGTCCTAGGCAGAGAGTCCACATACATAGGACGTATACGTCAGAGGTGCTCAATCGGCCTTGCGCCGACGAATCCGCAGGCTGAACGCGGCGCTCCTCGGGCGGCGTTGGCGGGTCAAGACGCCCTTCTTGTTCCCGTCGACGCGGAAGAGGCCGGGCGCGGTGGCGAAGTCGGCGCAGCTCCAGCCCTGTTCGCCGACCACGCTTCGACGCGGTCGAACACGTCACCTGGAGCGGCATGCCGACGTACCGGCGGATCTGCGGCACGAGGTGCGGGCGGCCGCCTTCCGGATGGCCCAGCTCCGTGACTGTTCTGCTGCGGCGTCACCTCCCGCAGCACAGCGACGATGGACCGACCGGGTTTCCTGACGTTGGCCGTTCGCCCTCTATTAGGTCTTGCTCCGCGCCCGCCGGCCCGGCCTGGCCTGGCGACCGTCCAGCCCGGCGGACCGGGCGACGTCACGCAGGGACGGCGAGCGGCGGGTGCTCGAGCACGCGGGGCTTGTACTCGACCAGCTGGATGCGGCCGTCGAAGGTGCGGTGCCCGATCATCTCGAGGGCAACGTCCGGATAGCCGTCGTAGATGCGTTCCTCGCCCGTAGCCCCGGTAATCACCGGGAACATCACGACCCGGAAGCGGTCGACGAGTCCGGCTCGTAGCAGGGACCGGCACAGGCTGAGGCTGCCGATCGTGCTGAGGAGCCCCGAGCCACTCGACTTCATGGCGCGGACCGCCTCGACGGCGTCGTCGCGGACGAGCGTGGAGTTGGCCCACGTCAGTGGCTCCTCGAGAGAGGAGGAGAACACCACCTTGGACGCTTGCGTGAGCTCGTCGACGGACGCCTCTTCTTCGGGCCTGAACTCGTCTTGTCCCTTCGGGACCTCGCCTGCGGCGAAGCCCGACATCAGGCGGTAGGTGTTCGCTCCCATCAGGTAGGTGACCTCGGGCTGCTCACCGAGCCATGCGAGGTACTCCGGGCCCTCGAGGCCCCAGAACCCGGGCCATCCCTCTCCCGATGCGTGGCCGTCGAGGGAGGTGATGAAGTCGACAAGAAGCTCCGACATGGCGGTGTCCTTTCCTACGGTGTCACGAGCTTGGACCGGCCAGGAGCCACAAACTCATCGGCCACGCTGTGGAGTAACGAGAAACCTACGTCAATGCCCCAGCTCAGCCCCACCCGCGGACGACGCCGACGATCTACGCGATGCCGGAACTTGAAACCGCCCTGCCCCTCCACCGGACCAAGATCGGCCGTTGCGGGTCAGGACGCTGGTGACGGCGCATAGTGGTGGGCAAGGTCGGTGGCGAGGTCACGGAGGTGAGCCCTGACTTCGGTAGGGCCGTGCACAGTGATGGCGCCCCCGAACGGCAGTAGTGCTCGCACGTCCTCCAGATGCAGGAAGCGGATCGTCGCCTTGTGGCCGGTGGCGGATTCCTCATGGTCGTCCCGGACGAGTCGTTGGCCAAAAATCCGTCGTGCTCGCTCGATCTGGGTCTGGTCGATGGTGACGCTGACCTCTATCGCATGGTTGTGTTCCCACTGATCAACGAGCGCTGCGGCGACGGTGGCCAGGGTCTGGTTCTCGCGGATCCGTCGTGGCTGGTCGACTTCTTTCCACGTCGTGATCCGTTCGAGTCGGTACATCCGTGGCACTCGGGCACAGTCGGCGACGAGGTACCAGATACCGGCCTTGGCGAGCAGCCCGTAAGGATCCACGACCAGGCCGCGTGGGCATGACTCGCGTGGGCTGTCGTACTCGATCCGGAGCCGGCGACCTCGCCGCACTGGGCCGATCAGCGAAGCCGGAGTCGTGCCGGAAGTATGTGCCTGGAGCCACGGCCGGCTGTCCACGTGCACCACGTCGGTGAGCGGCAGGAGCTCATGAGCTCGACGTGACTGTGTAGCGCCGATCTTGGAGAGCGCGCGCCGACTTTCGACGGATGCGTTGAGCTCCGCAAGTTGCTTCTCGTCCAGCCCCGTGAGCGACAGATGATCACGCTCGCCCGGCGTGAGTCGCGTGACGTCGAGCCCGGACCCGGGCAGCATGGTCACGCCTCCGAGGCGGCCCCGTTGTGCGGTCACCGGCAGACCGGCGTCGCGGAGCCAGTTCAGGTCCCGGGTGATGGTTCGAAGGGACACCCCGAGCGCCGAGGCAAGTTCCTGTGTGGTCACGGCATCCCTTGATGCGAGGAGCAGCATCAGAGAGAAGAAGCGGTCTGGGGTCACACACCAAGTTTTTCAGGAATTGCGACACGATGCGGCGCATATCCCGGTCAGGCTGGTGGATGCGTACCTACGACCTGCGAGAAGGAACAACCATGACCACCTCCGTCGTGTCCATCGTCTATGTGAACGACGCTCCCGCCGCAGCCCGTTTCTACGGCGACCTCCTCGGCATGAGGCCGTCGTTCGAGACTTCGGGATACATCACCTTCGACCTCGGGCCAGGCGCTGACCTCGCTGTGTGGTCTGACCAGTTCGAGGATCTGTCACCTGACGTCCCGCGTACCAGTGAGGTTTGCCTGGCCATCAACGGTGGACCCGACGAGCTCAACGCGATCTTCAAGCAGTGGCAGTCCAAGGGCGTCACGATCCTGCACGAGCCTCACGATGCGGGGTTCGGGCTGACCTTCCTCGCAGCCGATCCTGACGGGAACCGGATCCGCGTGGCACCGCGGGGCTGAAAGGCCACAACGGCAGGCGCGCACGATAGGTGTCGCGCCTGCCGTTGTCTGACTTCGAGAGGACGACGAGTGCCCCACGGCGAATGCCCCCTGAGCGTCGAGAGCCGTAGGCGGCTCGTGAAGCGGTACCAGACCCGTCCCATCGCCCACGTCGCCGCTGAGATGGGCATCTCCCGCGCATGCGCCAGCAAGTGGGTAAATCGCTGGCGGCTACACGGTGACGCGGGATGGCAGGACCGGCGGCCCGGACAAGCGGTACGGAAGTCGCCCTGAAGCCGCTCCTCGCCCGGTGGTAAGCCGGACGGACGACCGGGTCGCGACCCGATCGCCTGCGCCGCAACCGGGTCGAACAAGGTGCGCCTACGCCGCGCGCGACGGCGTTGCCGACACGGCTGACCGATACGCCACCCAGGCTGTGCCCGACCAGCACCACCGGGCCGTTCCGCGCCGCGCGCCGCACGATGCCCGTGACGCGCGCCTCGTAGTCGTCCAGCCCGAGGCCCCTCAGTGGGGATGGCTCGACTGCCATCGCTTTGAGGTCCTGCCGCTGGTACGACTCCGGGACGAATGCTTCCGTGCCGTGCCACGGCTGATCCACCATCACGACGCGGTGACGGCGCAGCGTCAGCGCCCGCGCGATCGGCATCCAGAACACGCCGGCGCTGTGGGTACCGTGCACGAGCACATAGGTGGTGGGCCCGCGACGTGGCTCCGCCACCGCTCGTTGTCGTACGACGAGGAGTGGATGGTGGTCCTCGACGGCTGGCTCGACGGCACATCACCGGCACCCCGGACGGCGTCTTCACCGAGCTGCGCCAGGCATGGGCGCCATGGGCAGGTCCCCCTCCCCCTCCGCTTCGTCCTCCGGCGGAGCATGGGCATGAAGTTCATGCTGACGATCAAGCCAGTCTGCGCCACCGCCGTCGCCGTCCTCCTCTGGCGGATCGCCCACAGCGGCAACGCTGTTGGCGCGCGATGCACACCTGCATGGAGACCCCTCGCCCTCGCCGGGCTCCGCGGACCGCGGATCTGCGTGCGCCGCGTCCTGCGCGACATGCCGCCTTGGCCGCCCCTCCGGGCATGCTGCCGCCGCGCTTGACGCAGGCACGGCGGAAGCGGCCCGGGGTCAGCCGGCCGTGTCCGGTTCCGGTGTGGTGAGTTCGGCCGGACTGGCACGGAGCATGGCCTTGTGGAGGTCGTCGTGCGGGGGCGACGGGGGCAGGGGGCCGCGGGCCGGAGCTTCGAGGGACTGGATGAACAGGGCGACGACGCGCCGCCAGGCATCGGGGGCGGCGCCGCCGGTGGCGTTGACGACACCGGCGTTGGCCATATGGAGCAGCACGATGTCCGAGGAGTCGAAGTCCTCGCGCAGTCGGCCTGCCGCCTTGGCCCGGTCGATGAGCCGCAACATGCCCTCGAGTGCCTCGTTGCGGCGTCCCTCCATGGCCTTGGCGGTGGGGAAGGACGTGGTCAGCACGTCGGCGAAACCGTAGTCGGCGGCCTGCATCGCACAGGCGGTCTCGATGTAGCCGACGAAACCGTGCCAGGGATCGGGGTCCTCAAGGGCGACGGCGACCGCGTCGGCGTAGGCGTCCATGCGGTCGGCGAAGACGGCGGCGACCAGCTCTTCCTTGGTGGGGAAGCGGCGGAACATGGTGGCGATGCCGACACCTGCCTCGCGGGCCACCGACGCCATGGAGGCGTTCAGGCCGTCGCGGGCGAACACACTGCGCGCGGCTGCGATGATCCGCCCCCGGTTGCGCTCGGCGTCGCTGCGCAGCGGCTGGGCGGCGGTGTCCTCGGGATGCTGGGAGCCAGGGGTCATGCCCGCCAGTTTAGCAATCGGATTGGCCTATCCATTTTTAGTGCTAGCCTCGTTCCAGCGAGCCGGATAGACCTATCCGGTTCTCAAATCGGATAGGTCTATCCAGTTGTCTCTGTCCCATGTTCCCGCTTCCCTGACACGCCTTACGAAAGGATCGCTGTGACCAGCATCGCCATCGTCGGAGCCGGCCCCGGTATGGGCCTGGCCATCGCCCGCACCTTCGGCTCCCAGGGTTTCGACGTCGCCCTGATCTCCCGCAACCGTGAGAAGCTCGACGGCCTCGTCGGCACGCTCAGTGCCGAGGGCATCACCGCCGCCGCCTTCCCCGCCGACGTGCTCGACCACGACGCGCTCACCCAGGCACTCAAGGACGCAGCCGCCAGGTTCGGCGGCATCGACGTCCTGGAATACTCCCCGCTCGCAGTGGAATCCACCGTGCTGGCCACTCCGGCCGAGAGCGACCCCTCCCACATCCAGCGCGAGATCGAGGTCCAGCTGTACGGGGCCATGGCCGCCACCAAGGCGGTGCTGCCCGCGATGCGCGAGGCCGGCACCGGCACCCTGCTCTACACCACCGGCGCCGGCTCTCTCGACCCGCTGCCGCTGGTCGGCAACGTCAACGCCGCCGCCGCAGCGCTGCGCAACTGGGTGGTCAACCTGCACAAGGAGCTGGACGGAACCGGCATCCAGGCCGCCCACATCGCCATCGACGTGGCGCTCGGCGGCGTCTCGATCGACCCCACGCTGAAGGCGGCCACGCCCGAGGCTGTTTCCTCCGTCTACTGGGAGCTGCACACGACCAAGCGTGACCAGGGCGAGATCGTCTACAGGGGCTGAGGCCGCGTTCGGCTCCCGCGCCGCTCCCTGGTCGCGCCGCAGCGCGACGCGACCAGGGAGAAGGGCATCGGACTGATCCTGCCTGCGGTCTACCGGAACAGTTCCAGCCTGCCGCGATCACTCACGCCCGCCGCAAGGAACCTCCCGCCGCCGCTGGCGAGCGTCGCTGCTTTGGGCTCGCCCGGGTCACCGGCCGACGCGCGGTCCGGCAACTCCTCGACTCGACAGCGGCCGTGTGGTCACTGCCGTGGTCCGGCTCGCCAACTCTCGGTCAATGCCACGTGTCGCCTTCTGCGTATTGTGCTGGAGTCGCGGCTGGGAGGCCCGCCGACAGCCGTAGTCCGAGGAGCGGCTACACACAGACCGCGAGCTTGCCCACCGATCCGGCGCTCAGGGCGGCGAAAGCCTGCTCGATCTCCTCCAGGCCGAAGACACGGGTGACTGGAGCACGCAGTCGTCCGGCGCCGGCGAGATCAGCGATGGCGAGCAGGGCGTCCTGGTCGATGTCGGCCAGGACGTTGACGGCGTGGATGCCGGGCAGGCGTTCGGGGTCGGCGGCATGCCCGGTGCAGGCTACTCGACCGCCGGGGCCATGAGACGGGTTGCGAGGGCGGTGAGGGTGTCCTGTCCTCGACGTCACCGACGACGGCCTCGCACTGGTCGAGACCACTCCCGGCGTCACCGCTGAGGCCATTACCGCCCACACGCACCGCCAGGTACGTCTGGAACCTCTCTCGACCGCCTTCTGACACGCAGTTACCCCGCCGCTCCCTGTCGAACAGGTCCTCGCTGCCGCGGACATGGCCGGAAGCTGCTTCTGCCCAGGTCCTCGAACCGACGCCCCTGACCGCTCCCTCGCGGGCTTGTCCCGTCACTGTGAACGACGAGCCGTGTGGTTGTCCGACACCCGCGGTGCTCGTCCACCAACTCGTGGGTTCGCGTGCTTCATTGGGGCACAGAACTGCCGAAAGACGGTCGCAACTGCTCATGCGGCATCAACAACACCCGCCCGAAACTCAAGCGGCTGACCGCCCGGGGAATCCTGGTCGAGACCCAGCAGGGCTTGTTCACCCAGCCACGGCCGTAGCCTCCCGGCGACACCGCGGCCAGCCCGCTTGCCCCTCCCGAAGGAGTGGAACGGACATCAACTCACGCACCGCCTCTCAGCTCCTGAACTGCGTCGATCACACTGTCCACCACGTCGGTCACCGGCTTGGACGCATCGATGATCGTCGCGCCATGGCTCTCGTAGATCGCTCGCATCCGAGGATTCCACTTCAGGGCCGCTGCGAGCTCTTCGGGATGTTGACCGAATGCGTTCGTAGTGCGGGTCGCGAGCCGGTGGCGGAGGGTGTCGTCGTCAATCGCCAGGCACACGATGAGGTCGAAAAGATCGCGGACGTCTGCCTCGTTCTCCGCTGACCCACACAAGAACGCAATTCGGAAACGAGACTCCTCGACGAGCGTCTCAACGCGCTCGCGGACGATCGCCCACCCGTATCGATCGAGCCAGCCCCCGGGAACCGGATACGGAGGATCCATCACGACTTCGCCCTTAGCTCGGTCGATCCAGCGACAGAAGCCGTCCTCGTCGCCGTCGAGCGCGACGTAGCCACGCTCTCGCAACACCCCGCAGACCGTGGACTTACCAGTCCCGGAATTGCCCGTCACCCACACCAACGTCACGCCGCCAGCGTAGACATGAACCCTGGGCCCGCGACGCTAGCGCCGCGATCAGGCAAGGTGAAGCTTCGAGTGACTGCTCCGGCACAGCCGGTGAATGACCAAAGCCCCAGCTCAGACACCATGTTACGTGCATCAAGCACGCCATCGCGGCCGGTCACTCAACCCGAGCTGCACTCAAGCCGAAACGGACATCAACTCACGTACCGCCCTCTAACTGCCGTGGTGCCCGGAACCCGGCCCCGCGGTTCCGGGCACGACGGCGATACGCCACTCAACTGTGGTTGTCCGAGCGGCTCTCGGGACGCCAGGCCAAGGGCATCTCCGCCTGGAGGGGCGCGGCCTCGGTAGTGGGAGTGTTGCCAGTGCTTCGTCCGGCTCGAGGCCGTCAGTGTCGTCGTTCCAGAGTCGGCGCAGATGTTCGCGGCAGGCCGTCGGATCGTTCTCGTCCCAGCGGTTGTCGTCGGGCTCCGGCCAGCGACGGCCGTCGGGATCCCGATTTTGCAGCTGGCACGCGGGAGGAGAAGAAGTGTCGCCATCGCCTTAAACGAAGCCTTCGGCGGCTGGGCCAAGACGTTCCAACGGCACGATCATCGAGACCGGCACCGGCTCCTACCGCCTGGCCCAGTCCCGTGCCAAGGCAGAACAGGCTGCCGCGACCTGAACAGAGCCGGGGAGCTTGCCGTCAGTCCACCATGGCGCGATGGCGAGCTTCCCGGATGACGCAATCGGCGGTCTCCTCGGGAGTGAGGGCCGCTGTGTCGAACCACCAGCCGACATCGCCGAGCTCGCGCTTCATGCCGGCATCGAGGTCTTCATAGCCGTCGAAGTCGAACCGCTCCCGTGGATCACGGAGAGTGTTGCGGCACTGGCACACCTCGATGCCCGGTGCGAGAACGACGAACAAGATCTGCCGAGCCGGAAGGAGAGGCACGAAGAAGTCCAGTTGCGCGCGGGCGGGGATCACCCAGTCGATCACGGGTGTGAAGCCGGCGTCGGAAAAGTTGTTCGCCAGCGTGCACAGATTGCGGTTGCACAGCTCCACTTGCCGCGCTGCCTCGTCGGCAGGCTCGCCAAGAGCCCAGACGCGACCGCTGACGACCAGCCTGCTGATGAAGTCGCCGTCCAACCGGGCGGAGCGTGGCAGGCGTTCGGCAACGAGCCTGGTCACCGTCGACTTCCCGGCCCCCGGCATCCCCGTCACGATCAGGCAGTCCGGCGTCTCAGCAGTGATCACGCCCGCAATCGTGTCAGCGTGCCTGGTGGTCGGCAATCGTATTTTCGAGGTTCGGTCCTGGTGGGCTGTCCGCTCCTGCCCTTGGGCCAAGAACGCCCTCGCTCAGGTCTCCGGGAGTCCGCGAGCGAGAGCGCAGCACGGGTCTGGCCCGACGGCCGCCTGGCCGTGCGGTGCTCCTGAAACTCGCCGATGTTTCTGCGACTGAGCCCCGTCAAGGGTTCCCGGAACTCACCATCACGCGTTGCTGCCTCCCACCGACACAATCAGCTGGCTCGCTCAGCTTTCGGCTGCCCCGGCGGCTCGGCGCCGGGAGGAGCCGGTGTCAGGAGAGACCACCGCCAGAAGGCCGATCCACCTGCCGACATGCGGCCGTGAGAGCACCGCGTCATGGACGACGGTGAAACCGGCGGATTGCAGCAGCTGCTCCATGGCTTCCCTGTCATAGGGGTGGAACCATCGGCCGGTTCGGTCGCGCCAGGAGGTTGCTCTCCTCCCGGGGATGTTCCCCTCGCGCACCAGCACGAAGAGAACGCCGTCGTCGGTGAGGGTGCGCCGGAACTCGCGGAGGGCCATGGCTGCTTGTGGGGGTGTCAGATGCATAAGTGAGGCGCAGCACCAGACTCCACGGAACGAGACGGCACGAAACGGCAGTCGGAGCATGTCGGCCTGTATGAGGGAGGCATCCGCGCACCGCCTCGCTTCGGTGAGGAGGCCTGCCGACAGGTCGACGCCGATCGGCTCGACACCCAGGAGGCGGAATCCCCGGAAGTCACGTCCGGCTCCGCAGCCCGCGTCCAGGACGGGCCGGCTTCGACGGGGAAGGCGGACAGCGAAGAGTTCCTGCTCTCTCGTCATTTCGGCTGCGGCGAATCGCCGCGCATACGCCTGGGCATGGGAGTCGTAACTTCTGATGGTTTCCTCAAGCGGCTCCGTCACGAGGACCTCAGGTGGCAATGTCGAGGATCTTGTTTTCCACCAGTGTGGAAACCAGGGCGATCTTTTGGTCGTCCATCAGATCTCCCGGCAATTCCCGGACGAAGAAGGTGCCCGTGCGGGTGATGAATTCAAGGGCAGATCTTGCGATGCGATCGACCGCGAAGATCGGTTCTCCTTTTCCGTTCAGCAACTCGATCATGTCTTCATCCTCGCGCAGGCTGACGGCGCCGAGGCGCGAATTCACGATCCGCCGATCCGGGGTCACGCTCTTCTCGTCGTACCAGAGGTCGGGCAAGGGTTCCCCGAAGAGATTCTCGTACGTATCCGAGAACTGCTGAAATGTGGACGGCCGACGTGGGGCCAGACCCTCGACTGGCGGAGCGGTACTCGGCGCATGCTGGATATACTTGCCGAAATTACGGCGGCAGTAGTCGATGTACTGGCGCGTGAACAAAATAAAGTGGTGCCAGACCTGATCCACTCTCAGTGAGTACATCGCCCAGACGGCGGTACGGTCGGCTGCCACCATGACCAGATATCGTTTCACCTCGCGGAACAGCGCCTCCGCCTCGTCAACGGACTCGACGACGCGGTCTTTCATGAGCTTCTCGATGAGAAAGGGAGCTTCGTACGTCAGTGCCGGGGACCAGGCCTGCTCCGCCGCGGATCCGGTGGTGGTCGCGATGCTGTTCCTGGTGGTGGTTCCGGTGTCGGTCCTGGTGGTGGTTACGGTGCTCGTCCCGGTGGCCGTCACGGTGGTCGTGGTCATTGCGCGAGGCACTGGGATGTGCAGGGGACGCAGCGTGTCCCGTCGCAGAAGTACTCGCACGTGCAGACGTCATTGGTCTGCGGACGAACCCTCATTCGGAGCCCGCCCCGCCGTACCGTCCTGAATCCACCGGCCGACGACCTGCGGTCCGCGCACGACTCGGCCGTTTCGACGACGTGATGATGGAGCGCGGCGTCCCGTTTCACATAGAGAGCCACAGCGCCGAGACCGGATTTCGGCAGTTCGACGGACGCGACAATGTCGCTCTCGGCGATCTCGATGCTTCTGGACATGTCATTGAGCCCAGTGAACAGGCGCACGTGGCCCTTGCGGGCGGACGGAGTGACAAAGCCGGTGAGCGTGACGGTGTCCTCGCTCCCTGCGTCAACGAGACCGGCGACCACTTGGTTCACTCTTGCCCTCTTACTCACACCAGGTTCCTGGGCCATGAGCCATCTCCTCTTTTGTGACCTGGTCCGATCACAACACGCTCTCCGGGGCCCCGCCTGACATGCTCGCCCATACGCGTACCGGCTGCGCCGGGCCTTGACCCCGGGTCCTGGACACGGGTTCTGCGGCTGGTGTCAGCGTAGTTGGCGTGAGTTGGAGGGCGTTCTCGAAGGCGATCGGTGATCGTTGTCCGAGTCGGGAGTGTCGGCGGCGGGTGTTGTAGCGGTGGAGCCATCTGAAGGCGTCGAGTCGGGCCTCGCCCTTGGTTGGTCGGCTCTTTCGCCCTTGCAGGGTCTCGCGTTTGAAGGGGATCCCTCAGCGGACACATGTGATCTTGCCTGCCCGGCGAGACCGGCCCGCGCGCATCGTCATTTTGGGCTGGTGACCCGTTCGTAACCCCACGTCGGCAGAGTCTGCGAAACCTGGGCCGGCTCGTCATCACCCCAGCGCGAAGAGTTGTTTGAGGCGGGCCTGGACCAGCGGCTGGCCGACGACGGGGACGTCATAGTGGCCTGCCCCTTGCAGGACCGAGAGATTGATGTCGTTTCCGTTGGTCAGCATCTTGTTCACGACGTTGTAGGTGACGGAGTTCGGGCTGGTGATGTCATCTGTCCCATACAGCCACAGGACCGAGCCCGGCAGGGTCGAGCTCTCGAGCTTGCCTTGGTTCTGTGCGAAGAATCGTCTGATCTCCGGAAGCGAGTTGGGGCTGTTTCCGCGAACCCCCGGATAGGTGTTCAGACGGTGGGACGGAGAGGCGCTGACATACCTTTGGATGTCCTTCCTGACGGCGGCGTTCAGGTCGTCGATGCAGGCCTGCCAGTCCTGACGGTAGAACCGGAGCATGTTCGGGCCGTAGACCTGCCTCGGGTCGACGTCGTAGCCCGCGTAGCGTTCGGTCTTCGTGAAGTAGATGGTTTCCGCGTTGGCGAAGACCAGCTGGCTGATCTGGTGATCCGTCGGGGGGAGCCCGGACTGAGAGGCGTTGTTGATGTCCTGCCACAGGATCTTGTTCATGGCGGGAACGTCCGGCACGGGGGCGAGGGTGATGGTGCCCCGGTACTCCAGGGCGGGATCCGCCTTGGTGGCCGAGGCGGAGTAGTAGGCGGCGGCAAGCGCGGCGAATCCGCCCTCCGACCATCCCGCCGGGGCCCACTGCCCGGACAGTCTGCCGCCGAGGTATCGCTGTGCGGCGACCGCAGCGTAGATCATGGAGTAGCCCTCGCTGGACAGGTCGTAGTAGCCGTGACCCGTTCTGACGCCCGCGGACGGCGGCACCAGCCCCTCGTAGTCCGGCGCGACGACGGCGACGCCCATCGTCAGGACGGACGCCAGCAGCGAGGAGTTCGGGCCGTCAGCCCACGTGCCGTGCTCCTGCAGTTGCACGCTGGGGGCGCAGTGCCGGGCCCATCCGGTGGTTCCGTGTCCCCACACGAGAAGCGGCCAGCCCTTTGCCGGAGGTGCTTTCTTGGGAGTGAACAGCATGGCCGTCGCATTGATCTGCTTCCCCTGCATCCCTGGCATGCGGTAGACGATCAATTCGCCGTTGGCCACGGTGGAGATGTCCTGGGGTATGTTGCGCAGAGGGGTGGGAGTACCCACCACGTTGCCGTTTGCGCTATCGGAGGAGGCGCCTGGGCCTTCCGAGGGAGCGAGGAACCCACTGATGAGGAGCACGGTCAGCAGCGCAGCCGCGCACGCTCTCCCCCCGTGAAAGTGCGACCTCCGGCGAAATCCCCGCCCTTCCGACCCCTTCGGGTGACCGGCACCAGGGGACGGCCCCGGCGGAAAAATGTGTCTGGCTGCGTCGGTCATACCCGCTACCCCGCTTTCCGTATTCTTTCCACGCGATGCTTGCTGCAGCACGCCGAAGCGTGCGTAGTCCGCAAGCTCAAGACGGCGGGGCCGCGTGCTCATCAGTTAGTGAACGTATGCGGCAAGGGGAGCCCGTGCTTCCCGAGAGCCGGTTCGGTGTGTCATTCGGGTTGCTGTGCCTGATCCGGTGTCGACCGTCGTCGAGGAAACGCCTGTCTGGTTCTCCTACGGCGCTGTCCTATGCCACCCGGGTGAATCCGCGCCTCCCCACACCAGACCGAACGCTCAAATCCCGCACCAGTCACGGCAGCCAGGAACACCCACCGCTTTGTGTTAGCCGTTGTTAGGCCCGTTTGATACTTGATCGCCCCCCCGCACTGGATCGCCGCGGTGCTCGCCAGCGACATCACCGAACTGCACTTGGTCGAGGACCTGCCGGCCGTGCTCCTCGAGAGTTGCCGACACCACGAGCACGGCTGCCTCGGCGTCCTCGCAGACCACGATGTGGTCCTGCACCGAGGCCAGGGCCTGGAGTCCCGTGAAGCGGCCTCCGAGGAGGTACGTCGCAGCCTGGACAATCCAGGACTCAGGCATGTTCGGGCTGAGCATGGTGACGCCCACCCCCAGGCCAACGCCGCGCCGACTGAGCGCACCCATGTACTGCGAGACCAGGTCCCGCACCTGGGCGTAGGTCAGTCGTCGGTCGCCCGCGACGAACGCCTCCGACGAGCTGTGCCGGGTCAGCGACTGGACGATGGCCGAGACCGCGGGCGAGCAGCAGTTCCGCCTGCTGTTCGCACCACGTCCGCCCGTCCCCGGCTGCCGCGGCCACGAGGGAAAGGCCGCGGCAGCCGTCCGCCAAGTCGTCGTGCAGCGCCAGCACGTCGTCCACGTGCTTGCGGGCCAGGCCGATGTGCTCGGGGGCTGCGTTCTGCGCTGAGTGACTTTCTCGATCTTGGTTAGGCTGCCTGGTCGTATTGATGCTGGTAGCGGCTGGTGCGGGTGCGTTGGTGTTCTTGCTGGAGATGAGAGGGCTATAACAACGGCTGACACAAAGCGGTGGGTCGTTCCTGGCTGCCGTGACTGGTGCGGGAGTTGAGCGTTCGCTCTGGTGTGGGGACGTCGCCGTGGATCGTGTCGGATGAGTTGTGGGACCGCGTGGAACCGCTGCTGCCGCAGCGTGAGCGCAGGTTCCGGTATCCCGGCCGCAGGCCGTTGCCGGACCGGGATGTGCTGTGCGGGATCTTGTACGTGCTGCATATGGGGATCCAGTGGGAGGACCTGCCGCAGAACCTCGGCTTCGGGTCGGGCATGACGTGCTGGCGACGGTTGCGGGACTGGAACGAGGCCGGCGTGTGGCAGCGGCTGCACGAGGTCCTGCTGGCCGAGTTGAATGTGGCCTCCCGGCTGGACTGGTCAAGGTGCGTGGTCGATTCCTCCCACGTCAGGGCGCTAGAAGGGGGATCCACACGGGCCCCTCGCCGGTCGACCGGGGCCGGGCCGGCTCGAAGCCCCATCTGATCACCGACAGCCACGGCACCCCGCTCGCGGTCCTGCTGACCGGGGCTACGCCCATGACATCTACCGTCACCAGGTTCGCGCCCGGGGCATCGTGCCCGCGATCGCCAGACGCGGCACCCTGCACGGCACGGGACTTTCGCAACACGCCCTAGGCACCTACCGCTGGGTCGTAAAGAGGAGTTTCGCCTGGCTGCACGGCTTCCGCCGTCTGCGCATCCGATGGGAACGCAGGGCCGACATCCATGAAGCGTTCCTCAAACTCGCCTGCTGTCTCATCACTCACCGACAACTCGGCTCATTGTGTCAGCCGTTGTTAGTACTCCAGCCGTAGATCGTGATCTTCAGGTCTGATTCGCGGCTTGCCGCAGCAGCCGGTGACGAACCCGGACCTGACCGAGGCGCAGTTGAAGCAGGCCCGGCTGCGGGTTCCGCACCTGCTGGAGGCGGAGACCGGCTACCGAAACGGCTCGCCCTCCCGGCCCCTGCCCGGTGAACCGCGGCCGACCTACGGATCTGGGCATGAGAGCGGTTGACGGCCTGCTGACCTGCGGACAGCTTCTCCCAGCGGCCGCGGTAGGGAACCCGCACCGTACCGCCAGCTCCCTGATACTCCTTGTCGGCCCAGCAACGGATGCCGGCGTCCGCCAGGGTGTCGATAATGCCGTGGGTGCGGGCCGCACGGATCTCGTGGACCGCTCCGGGCAGGGCTGCCGAGGCCCACAGCAGACGCCGGTCACATACCGGTGGACCGTGCTGGTGCCGACGCCGAAACCGGCCGCGAGCTGAGCATAGGTGTGCCCGCACCGCAGGTGGGCCAGCACCAGCAGCGCCTGCCGGTCCGCCGGCAGCCGACGCCATCGCGTACCGAGCTCCAGACGCCGGGCAGTCAGCGGACGGGACAGAAAACGAAGGGCCGAGCTGGACAGATCGATCCCCGATGGGTAGACAAGCACATGAAGATCCGGCCCTCTTCACGCACAGGGCTCCCATATCAACTCACGCCGGGATCAGCCAGGTTGGAAGGCCTCAGTGCGTCAGCTTCAGGCCGGCCACGCATCCGAGGATGCCGGCCAGCAGCACCAGTTTCAGCAGGCCTGCGGATTCACCGTCGACGAGCATGGCGTAAGTCGCGGTGAGCACCGCCCCAATTCCGACCCAGACTGCGTAGCCGGTGCCCACGGGCACTGTCCGAAGCGCGAAGGCCAGACCCGCCATGCTCAGTACCAGCCCGAGGCCGAAAACGACACTTGGCAAGGGGCGGGTGAAGCCCTCTGATTTGCCTAGCGCCGTCGCCCATACTGCTTCCAGCACACCGGACATCACCAGAACGATCCATGCCATGACAGACTTCTCCGCGTCGTCTTGTCATGACTGGGTACGGCGCACCTCGTCCAGGAGCCTGTCGGGCTCTGCCATCTACGATCGCACGTCACCCGGTGCGCTCGGCATGCCACGTTGGTGGTTTTCGTCACCAAGAAGCGGGCAGACCGCCTCACAGCACTAGCGGCGAACTGACTGGTCATGGGCCCGGATCGGCTGCCGTCAGGGTGCCCTGACACATGGCTGATCAGTGCAAACGGCAGGTTGGAAAAGGCTCAGTGGCCGCCGCTCGGAGGCTCGCAGCCAGTGCCGTCCGGGTAGCCGCCGAAGGCATCCGCCTTGGTGGAATCACTGCTCACCGTCCCGTCCACACACCAGGGAGACGCGCCGATGTCGATGAGGAAGCCAACCCCGGCGGACCCGTCCTGGTACGCCTGCACCTTCCCGGCGGAGTAACCGAGGCCAGTAAGCGCGTTGCGGACACTGTCCGGGCTGAAGTCGCCGCGCTGTCGCATCGGTTCCAGTGCGCTCTTGACGCGTCCGACGGCGGTGAGTCCGTCGCAGCGGCTCTGGCCGTGGAGCGGGATGGGAACTCTGAAGCCGTGGTTTTCGGCGTAGTGGTCGGTCGGCGGCACGGTTGAACTGGGGGTGGCGGCGACCGTGGGCGCCGTCGGCTTGGGGCTCTCGCCGGGGCAGGGGAAGTCCACTGGTGTACTCGGCGTCGATACGCCGGTCGGAGTTGGGTGCGAACGCCGGTACCCGTCGGCGGTATCCCCTGCCCGCTGCGTTCCGCACCCCGCCGCCAGCACAACCATCATCGCCAACGGCAGCATCCCGAGCCGGGCTCTCATCTTCCTCAGCGTCATCACCCCCCGATCCTGCCCGGCAGCTCGGTGGGGCGTCATGAGTACTTTTACTCATCAGGCCACACCCCGGTCAGCCTTGAAGGCAAACGATCCAAGTTCTGTGTCACCGGACAGCGATTGTCCGTCGCACGGAAGGTTGGCAGACATGTCCCGTCTCATGCGAATGGGTCCCTGTCTCGGGTGAGCTGGCCCGATTCGCTCGGCGTCTCAGGCGATCTGGTCCGTTGATGCTCATGTCACGGGAGACCTCGCCCCACACGCCGTGAAACCCCGGCTCTCGGTGAGCGGCACGCGCCAATATGGTGGGCCGATGACGTCGGTCAAGAAGTTCCAAGTCACCTTCGACTGCGCAGAACCTGAGCGTCTCGCTCGTTTCTGGTGCGAGGTGTTGGGGTACGTCGTACCGCCGCCGCCTGAGGGGTTTGACACGTGGGATGACTTCAAGCGCTCGCAGCCACCTGAGCAACAGGATTCATGGTTCGCCTGCAGCGATCCCTCAGGTGTGGGCCCTCGCCTGTACTTCCAGCGCGTCCCCGAGGGAAAGGCGGCCAAGAACCGGCTGCATCTTGACGTGCGGGTCGGCACCGGACTCGTAGGTGAAGAGCGCCTCGCCGCACTTGAGGCCGAGTGCGCACGGCTGGTCCCGCTCGGAGCGGTACACGTGCGAACGCTGTATGACGGCAATGATTCGTGCATCCCGATGCTGGACATCGAGGGCAACGAGTTCTGTATTGACTGAGGGGCCGCGAACGTGTCCTCGTTTCTGATGGGCCCAGTGGTCTGCGTCTCACTCCGTCTCGCCCACCGCAGCCCACCGGCGACGCTCGGCGCCAGGTTGGACACGAGAAGACCCGCCCGTGGTCTCAAGTGATCTGGTTCTCGGGGTGTATGAAGCGGGTGGTCGCTCGTTGGGGTGACACCTTCCGTATCCGGGGCAGGGCATCGCGTTGGATGTCCGACGCTCGCAGTGAGGGGCGAGCCTCGGGGAGGGAGCCGTGGGCGACCCTGCGGAGGCGGGATCCGGCTGGGATCACGCGTCGGACGTACAGGTGGGGTTCGTCGGGCTACGCCAGTCTCGTCGAGAGCGCCGACTACGTCCCCCTCGCACTGACCGGGGAGGGCTACGTCGAACTGCTGCCTGCGACCTGGCGTGCCGTCAACTCCCACTGCGTCAAGATCAACCACCGCATCTACGACTGGCGGAACTGGGCCCCTTTGGGCGCCAGCCTTCCGGGGTCACTCGCAAGCGGAACTTGTGGGTGGCCCACCGCAGACCCCTATGACGCCAACTGGATCTGGGTTCGCTGACCGTGGAGTTCGCCCGCTTCCTGGGCCTGCCCGTCACCACCCGGGCCAACATCACCGACGTCATCGAAGCCGTCTGCGGGTCGATCGTCAGTACGGCCCTTACTCTCGTACGCCGCCGGACAACCGTTGTGGCACGCCTCCGGCAGGTGCGACGATGCAAGTCGGCGATCGAAGGGACACCGACGTGAGGCACGAGGACCAACGGCCGCCCGCCGCCGTGCTGTTCGACGCGCTGGGCCACGACTACGAGAAGGCGTTCGCCCATGCCCCCGCGCACCTGTCCGCACTGGAGTGGCTGATCGAGCGGCTGCCGCCCGCCGCACGGACACTGGACGTGGGCAGCGGCACCGGGCGACCGACCGCGGCCGCGCTCATCGAGGCGGGGCACTCGGTGCTGGGCGTCGACATCTCCCCCGTCATGATCGAAATCGCCACCCGTCAGGTCCCCGAGGCCGAGTTCCGCTGCGGTGACATTCGGGAACTCCCGCTCGAAGCGGACTCGTTCGACGGCGTGTGCGTGTTCTTCTCGCTGCTGCAGATGACCCGCGCCGAGCAGTCGGCCGTGACGCGACGCCTGGCCTCGGCCCTGAAACCCGGCGGCCATCTGGTGCTGGCCACCGTGCCCGCGGACGTGGAGGACGTCGAATTGGTCTTCATGGGCCAACCGGTCCGCGCAACGAGCTTCGCCGAGAGGGACATCCCCGGCATCGTGGAGGCAGCGGGGCTGACAGTGCTGTCCGGGCACAGTACCTCCTTCACCCCACACCACCCCGACGCCGAACCCGAGCCCCACCTCTTCTTGCACTGCCGCCGGGAAGAAACCAGGCACTGACGCTCAGGAGGTCTTCCACAGGAGAGCCACTGCCCAAGTTCTTCGTGAGCGCGCGGTGCGCATGGTCGCGGAGATCCGTCCCGACTACCCCACCGAGTGGGCCGCGATGAAGGCGCCGGACCTTCTTGCGCAGAGAGCGGCGTTCTCCGCCTCCAACGAGGTCGGCGGCTCGGCCAGCACTTCGCCCGGAGCCCCCGGGGTCGGCTCCCTACGGCTGCCCGGCCCCAGTTCCGCAAGGTCTCGGGATTGATTCCGGCGGCGACCTGCCGGATCGTCGCCTCGGGCCGCGACCGGTACAGCGCGACCGCTTCCGCCTTGCACTGCTGCGGACAGTTCTTCATGGCCACGAGATGTCCGTTCTCAGATCCCCAGGATCCAGTGTCTCGTGTGTCCAGAATCAAGGGCCAAGGCCCGTTGCGTGACTGATCCCCAATGAGGGTTGTCAAGCAGCGAGCCATAGGCTGCGGTTCATGGAATCGTTGATCGCTGCCGTCCGTGAGCAGGAAGAAGCTGCCCGTTTTCTTGCTTGGCCGGGTGACTTCGACCTGGACCGAGGCGACCATGTCGAGGAAGTGCACCTCGCCTCAGGCGCCGCGCTCGAGGGGTTCGCCGGCGACGGTGCGGGCGGCACGTACTTCTTCTGCGGTGAAGGCGGCGAGGAACGTCCCGTCCTCTATGCCGGCTCCGAAGGAGGTGCGGCTCTGGTTGCCGTCGGCCTGCCCGAGTTGCTGCGGCTGCTGCTGGTCGTCCCGTGGTGGCGCGACTGCCAGGCATTCACGGACGAGGAGAGTCGCGAGCTTGAGGCCGAGTATCTGGAGGACATGCCGGACCTCGTGGCCCGGAGAGACCGCGCCGCCGCAGCCCTTGGCCTCGGGCTCCCGGACCAGGCAGAGGCCCTGGCCCGCTTGCGAGAGGTAGCCACCCAGTTGGGAGAAGACTTCGTGCTGATCTTCACGCCGGAGGGCCACCCCTATGAGCCGCTCTTCACGCCCTGAGCGCGCCACAGGCTCAAGCCGCGACGAGACCCCGCTGAGGGGGTTGAGCCTCGAAGGTTCGCTGATCACGTATGACTGCCCCTAGGACGGCCCGGCCCGCTCGCGGTCGTAGACGGGGAGGTGGAGGAGCCGCCGACCATGGCTGGTCAGGAGGGCGATCAGCAGAGCGCCCCGCCAGCCGCGTTCGGCGGTCCGGGGCGCGGTCGTCAGGATCTACAGGTCGAACTCGAGGTGTTCGACGTCGGTGAAGCGCACCTGCTCCAGCTGTCCGGCGCGGCGGCCGCCGTCCTGGAAGTACACCTCCTTGAGCGCCTCAGTGGCGATCTCCCTGAGGCGCTGCTCGGTGGCGCCCTGCTCCTGGGCCTCGAAGAGACGGGCGGCGTAGCGGGGCGGGAGTGCCACCGTGAGATGACGGAGCCGGTCCTCGTCAGTCGAGCCGATCGGCGCGGTGTAGCCGATCCGGGCCCGGGTGTCGATGACGATGCCGCCGGTGGTCGCGGCCTTCTCGCGGGCTTTGGCCCGGATCTGCGGCTGCCAGCGGGCCTTCACCTCGCGCTCCAGGCGCGCGGCGAGGTCCGGGCGCGGCTTCTTGATCTGGTCCTTCACGTACCGTTCGACGGTGCGCTGGGAGATGCGCAGCATCTGGGCGACGGCCTTGGTTCCCTTGAGCTGCTTGACCAGGTACCGCATCTGCGCGGGCGCGCTCTTGGGCGCCGGGCGGGTGAAGGACTTCTGCACCGCGGCGTCCAGGCCGTCCCCGAACAGGCTCATCGTCGCCCTCTCCTACTCTCCGTTGTCGACGTCGGTGACGGTGCCGTCCTTGATGTACCGGGCGAGGTTGAGCTCCGCGGCGTTGAACCGGTCGCGGACCTCTTCGCCCCACAGGACGCTCTGGGTGCCTTCATGCTTGACCAGGCCCGGGTTGATGCCGAGCTTGAACCCGCCGGGCAGCGGCTTGCCGTCCCGGTAGGGCAGGAAGTCCAGGGCCGATTCGCCGTTGGCCGCGTACACGACGCAGTCGGACAGGATCGCGACCGGGTACTGGCCGGTGAACGCCGCATGCTTGACGATTTTGCGGTGCAGGTTGATGCGCGTGCGGGCGATGACCGCCGCGCGGATGTCCGGCCGCCACGTCGGCCGGGCGAGGGCCCGCCACGGCTCACCCGGCCGCCAGCCCTCCCCGCGGGGGCGTTCGCGCAGCTTGCCCAGGCCTCCTTTGACCGTCGCCTTGACCGCCGAGACGACGATCGCCAGCTCGGGGTCGCGCTCCTTGTAGCCGTCCATCGCCGCCAGGAAGTCGGCCGGCGCCATGTCCGCGTGCACGCCGAGGTCGGCCATCGTGGCGAGGAAGGCATCGCGCAGGCGGTTGTACCAGCCGTCCAGGTACCGGCCGTTCTCGTACCGGACGTACGCCTCGATCGGCGCGACCTCGTAGCCGAGTTCCACCGCGTAGGCGACGGTGGGCGTGGCGTACCAGGCCGGGCCCTCGGGCCGCTCCCCCTTCGGCGTGAACGGGCTGGGCAGCAGACTCGCGTCCAGGTCCGCCCACTTGTCTTTGGCGATCTTCACCCGGGACAGGTCGACTTGGCTGAGGTCGACCAGCCAGGAGCCGGGCAGCTTCGGGTCGAACACCGGCGCCTTGACGTGCGTCGGCGCACCGAGACCGACGATCAGGCCGTTGGCGCCGGCGGCGAAGGCCATGTTCACGTCGATGCCGACCAGGTGCCGCAGGGTGCACTCGGCGTCCGTCATCGGCCGCGCCCAGTCGTAGGCCTCCTCGAACAGCTTCTCCGCCGGGCCGCGGACGTGGAAGCGCGGCAGGTCCGCCAGGAGTGGGTGCCCGTCCGGGGCCTCGCACGGTGCCGGATCGACCGGGTCCTTGCCCAGCGACCCGGGGTTGTGCTCGGAGTGCCGCTTACCCGTCGCGTCGGGCTCGGAGGCGCGGGTCGGAGGGTGCAGCGCGGTCATCAGCTCCAGGCCAGTGACGGCGGTGGAGCCGCGCGGCGTCATCACCCGCGACGCGTATACGCCCAGCACGCGGGCGAGTTCCGCCGGCGGAAGCTGCCCGGCCTCGCCCCAGTGGCGGGAGTCGAGTGCGTGCCAGGACGGGATGCACAGCTGGACGCAGTTGCGTTCCGGGCCCTGTGCCGGGCGGTAAATCCGCGCCCACGGCCCGAGCCCGCGCTTGGTCAGCTTCCAGTTGGCGCGGTCCAGCTGCTTGATGACCTTGTGGCCCTCCGGGATCCGCCCGGCGAGCCGCTCCTCATCGGTGAGGGCGGCCGGCAGGCCGTAGCGCTTCAGCGCGGCTTCGGTGAGTACGAGCAGCGGGTCGGCGTCGTTGCCGGGGCCGGACAGCTTCGGCTGCCCGAGCTGCGCCTCCTTGAGCGTCCAGTCCACCAGGGCCGGGATGGACTTGGCGGGCACGTCCAGGACTAGGCCGCCGGTGCAGTACGCGAGGACCTGGCCGTCATCGTCGACGTCGACGACGGCGAGCGGTCCGTTCGCGAAGCGCGGGTCGGTGCCGCCCGCCGGGGTTCCGGCCGGGACCGTCTTCCGCGCGCCCGGGCGGCGCGACGTCGATGTCGAGGTGCTCCCGGTGGTACGCGCAGGGCGCGGCACGGCTTGCTCAGCAGCGGCAGAGGCGGGGGCGGTTTGGGCGTTCTCGTGTTCGGCCAATACCGCAGCCTCGGAGGCCGGGGCCGCGGACAGCGTCCGTGCCTCCGCGGGGGCGGGCTGGCCGGTGAGCGTGGGGGGCACCGGATCCGGGGCGGGGGCGGGGGCGGGGTAGAGCTCCGCGAGTTTGTTCAGCAGCCGCGCGTACGCTTCACGTTCGGGGCCGCGTGGCTCGGTTGTCTTCTTGACCGACTCCCAGCCGGACAGCGTCGCCCGGCGCACCTTCAGCGCGGAAGCCACTTCGTCCAGCGTCAGCCCGTGGGACTGGCGCAGCCGCTTGCGCTCCTCCGCTGGCGGCAGCGGGGAGCGGGACGCGACCAGGGCGTCGACCGCGTCGAACAGCTCGGACATGGAGCACCTCCTGACTGACACCTTATCGAATTGACCGTACGAATCGCGCACAGCTCACGTACGTATCGCGCACGTCATTCGTTCGAAGGCCCCCTCTGTGCGCCAGCGTCCAGTGCGGGTCTCCTCGGGAATGGGCAGGCCAGCAGGTAGCTGAGGATTTCACGTACTCGGGGCTGTTCGCCGGGCCCCTTGGGGCGGGCCTCTGTGCCGCCGGGCGGTTGTCGGGTGCACTGAAGGCGGGCGAGGACGGTGTCGGGCACTACGGCGGCTTGTGCTGTCGCTGCGGCGCAGGCGCTGCAGGCGTCGGCGAGCCGCCATGGTCGTCCGCCGTGTTCGCATGCGAGGAGGAGGCGGATGGGGCCGGCGCAGCCGCGGTGGCGGGGGGTGCCAGTGGCAGCCGCGTTCATGACATTGGTAGATCCATCGGCGCGGGGGGGGGCGAAGATCGCCGCGTGCGTGCCGTGCGAGGTGGGCAAGGGCAGCCGCGCGTGCGGAGGCTGCGGTGATCTGCCCGCTGCCGTGCGGGCATTGCCGGCATACGAGAGCAAGTCCGCCGGTGGGCGAGCGCGGTTCCACGGTCCAGGCACGTGGTGTCGTCGGACATGCTGGGCGCACCCCACCCGACGAGCTCTTCAGCACCCTGTGCCGCGGGCACGACCTGCCCCGCCCGGCTCAGGACTGACTCCCGCCCGAGGGTCTGTCGCAGATCACCCGAACCGGCGAGGCCCGCCCGAATACTCAATCAAGCGTTTTGCCCGCCGAGTGCCGCTGGCATGTCAGCTCCGGCGTTGCCTCTAGGCAGCTTCTGCAAAAAGCAGCCCCTGCCGGGTTCCCGTCAGGGCCGTTGTGCGTCCGCGTCCTCCACTCACCACGGCACCGATGTCACGAGACGGCCCAGCCAGCCGACGGAGAGGGAGGAGGCGTTGACCTCCAGCGCGGTGCCGACGCCCCTGTACTGGGGGTCTGCCAGGCCGTTTCGTCGGCCGGCTCCGCGCTGGTCCGGGCCGGCCGCCGCGCCTGCGGCGACGGCCCGGTGGAGTTGTTCATGGTGCGCGCCTTCCTTTCGCGTGAAGGCGGGCTCACCCCTTCACGGGATGGGTGTGAGGGGGAGTCATTTGACGGCGATCCGCAGGATGCGGTCCTTGTTGTCGCCTCGGTCGGTCGTGCCGAGCCAGAGTTCGTCGGCGCCGGGCACCTTGGCGAGCGCCCGCAGTCGGCCGTAGGTGCCGCTGTAGTACGACCTGGCCGTTCCGACGGACTTGCCGGTGCTGTCGATCGGCAGGGCCCACAGGCGCTGACCGAGCAGCGTCGTGACGTAGATGACGTCGTGCTTGATCGCGATCTGGGCGGGCACGCCGCCCTGGTCCGGGTTCCAGACCTTCTTGGGGTTGGTCATACCGGCCTTGGCGCAGGACCCCTCGCAGGTGGGCCAGCCGTAGTTCCGGCCCGGCTCGACGAGATTGAGCTCGTCCCAGGTGTTCTCGCCGATCTCGGTCTCCCACAGTCTGCCGCGGGTGTCCCAGGCGAGGCCCTGCGCGTTGCGGTGGCCGAGGCTGTAGACGCGGTTGCCGAACGGGTTGCCGGGCGCCGCCGCGCCGCTTTTCGTGATGCGCAGGATCTTTCCGTTGAGGGAGTTCTTGTCCTGTGCGAGATTGCGCTTGAGGGCGTCGCCGACGCTGACGTACAGATAGCCGTCGGGGCCGAACGCGATGTTGCCGCCGTTGTGGTCGCCGCCCCGGGTGATTCCGCCGAGTACGACCTTGTAGTCGCTGAGTGAGCTGCCGTTGAAGTGCATTTTCGCGACCCGGATCGCGGAGGCGGCCGTGTGGACGAAGAAGATGTCCTTGTCCGTGGTGCCGTTCCAGGTCGGCGAGGGGGCGACGCCAAGCAGTCCGCCCTTGCCCCCGCTCGGGGACGGGGGGACCGTGTGGGGGACCGTGCCCACCTTCTTCTTCGAGCCGTCGCTCGCCTGGAGCCATACGGCGGCGGTGAAGCGCTCGGTCACCAGGGCTCGTTTCCCGCCGGGCAGGAAGGTGATGGCCCAGGGTCTGGTCCATTTGTCGGAGAGGACGGTAGCGCCCGAGGGCGCCCCGACAGCTCGGGTGTCTCCTGCGGGGTCGGCCGCAGCCGCCGACGCGGGCTGCAGGAGGCAGGCACCGAGTACAACGGTGACGGCGGCGATCGCGGCCCTGCCGGGCCGGAATCGGTGTGGTGCCGGTTGCGTCAAGGGTGGCATTCAGATGCCCTTTCCTGTCGTGGGGGCGACCGGCCGCTCAGTGCAAGGGAATTCGCCGCCGAATCGAACAAAAGGAGGGAAGCGGGCCAAAATATGGCAACGCCTCCCTCAAGGAGTATCGGGGCCAGGTTTTCGCGCTGGCCACCGGAGATCGTCCATCCTGCTGACGGCCCCGGCCGCCGGGCAGCCTCAGTCGGCGCCGGCTCGCCCGGCCGACCGATTCGGCCATCCTGACTGGGCAGTTGGGCCAGGACAGCAGCAGCGTCCACGAAGCGCTCCCCTGACGGCGTGGGAGAGCGGGTGGCATCGTGCGCGGCGGGCGGATGCCCGCACTCTCATGCCCGGCGCAGTCGAGGGGCTCCGGGTCAGCCTGACCGGCACCGAGGACACCTCCGCCAGCCCGATCGGGACCACAGGCAGCACACGGCTCTGATCCTTGGGACCCCCACCCCCCGGTGGGGGTCGATCAACCCACGAAAGCGGACTGCCCCACCGCCCTCAACCAACACCGAGCACACATTCAAGGGAAGCCCGCGTCAAGCGCCCTTCAGAACACGATCAAGCGCCGCCCGGCCTTCAGGCCCCCAGTGCGGCTTGCCGCCAGGAAGACCTCGAACACCGTTCTGCCCCATGAGCATCAGGAAGAGGCTCTTCACAACGGCCAGCCCCCGGGCGCGCCGGATCGCCGCCTCGTCTGCATGCGCGTACACGTCGAAGAACCGTGAGGCCATGCCCGCGGGCAGCAGCACCCACGCGGCAGCGAGGTCCCACGCCGGATCGCCGGCGGACAAGGCACCGAAGTCGACGATGCCCGAGAGCGTTCCGTCCGAGACGACAACGTTCGCGGGATGGAGATCGCCATGCACCCACACCGGCGGCCCCTCCCACTCGGGGGCCGCGACCGCATCGTCCCAGACCACCCGGACCTCGGCAGCGACCCCGTCAGGGACTACAGCCTGGAAGAAACTCTCAAAGCCGTCCGTGCAGTCCCTGGGATGCACACCGAAGTCCGCAGAGACCGGCGCCTCAGCAGGCGCCTCCACATGAAGCGCCCGGAGAAAACCCGCCAGCGTGTCGGCCGCGTGAACGCCGCGGCTGATCGAGCCGTGATCCAGCGGCTCCCCGTCAACCCACGTCATCACGGTCCAGAGCTTGGGGAAACGCTCTGACGGTTCACCGAACAGCACCGGAACCGGCACCGGAAGCGGCAGACGCGGAGCCAGCACGGGCAGCCATCGCCGCTCCTTGAGCTGAACCTCCGGGGAGGGGTCCATCCGCTGCACCCGCACAGCCAGCTCCTCCCCCAGTCGCCACATCTGGTTGCCCCAGCCGCCCGCCACCTCGCGGATGGCCAGCCCCGCAAGGTCTGGATGCTGCTCCCGCAACACGTCACGAACCAGATCCGCAGTGATCTCGAAATCGGTGCCCGTATCGGTCATGCGACGCCACAGTACTGACGGGACAGTACTGACGGGACAGACGAAGCGACTCCCACGCTCCTGAACACCCCACTGTGATCCCCCCGGACCAGCCCAGCCAGGCCGCGCCGCGGCCGACAACTCAGAGATCGGCCCCAGGCCCTCACCCGGCGCGCTGTCCGACACGCAAGACGCTCAGATAACGACGTGACGCCCGATCGCCCAGTCGCGTGCGGATGCGCCCGGCGATGGCGTCCAGCAGAGGCTCACGGACATCCCGGTCGAGCCTGCGATACAGCGACTGCGAGCGAAGGTGATCGGCGAAACCGTCCCCGTCGAACCACTGAACGGTCGGATACCAGCGCACGATCGCCGGGCCGAAGAGTCCTCCGGGACCGTCGACCGGGCCCCACCCCTCGTCAGTGGTGCGCACCTCGTCCTCCAGCGGCGGATGACCCCAGTCGGGGTTGCCGGGACAGAACCGCTCGTGGAGATCGGCGGTCTCGGCATACACCTCCGGCTCTCCCGGCCGGCGGACCACCACGTGGCCCAGCAACGCCATCCAGCCCCCGGGAGAGAGCACGTCGTGCGCCCGCGGCCAGCCGATCAACGGGTCGACCCAGTGCCACGACGACGCGGCCACCACACCATCGAAACGCCGACCGCGGTCATCCCACTCCTCGAACGTCGACGTCTCAACTTCGACATTACGGAAGGAGGCAATCCGGCGGCGAGCGAGTGCGGCCATGTCCACGCCCGGCTCGACGGCGGTCACTGAGTATCCGAGCGCTGCCAGCGAGCGCGTAGCCTGACCGGTACCGCAGCCCACCTCCAGCACCGACGACCCTTCGCCCATGCCACTGACCACGCCGAGATCCGCGAACAGCTCGTCGGGGTACCCCGGCCGGACCCGGTCGTAGAGCTCCGGCACCTCATTGAACACCCGGCCGAGGCCATGCCGATTCGAGAACGCCTTCGGATCATCGGTCACGACGACACAAACTACGCCCCTCGCCCATGGGGACACCACTCATTCCCCAGCAACCACTGACGTGCCAAGGGGCTGTCCGCCCTCACTCCCGTGGCTGGTCAGGGCCCTGGCGGAGCAAAATCCAGGTGCGTATGAGCCGGTTCGCACTCGTATACTCGTGCGGGCTCATGGAGGGGGAAGCGGAGACAGTGAAGCTTGCTGAGGCACTGGCGGAACGTGCGGAGGCGACGCGCCGTGCAGAACAGCTGCGAGCGCGTGTCGTCAGCAGTGCGCGGTACCAGGAAGGGGAGACGCCAGCCGAGGACGCGGCTCAACTGTTGGCTGAGGCCGGTGAGGTGCTGGACACTCTGGAAACGTTGATCCGGCGGATCAACCGGACCAATGCCACCGTGGAGATGGGTCCGGACGGCACGCTCACCGATGCCCTCGCACGCCGGGATGTCCTGCGGTTGCGTCACTCCGTGGTCACCGCGGCAGCGGACGCGGCGGCAGGCAAGGGCGAGCGGGGATACGGCCGGCAGCTCCGGTCCGAGCTGATGATGCTTTCCGCGCTTCCGGTCGCGGAACTGCGCGCTCAGGCGGATGCCCTCGCCCGGGAGATCCGCGAGGTCGATGTGCGGATCCAGCGTACGAACTGGGAGGTCGATCTGCTGGACTGAGTAGTCCAGCAAGCTCGATGTGGAGCAGGTAGCAGCTTCGGAGGCGTGCACACACCGAGGGCCGGCGGTTTTCCAGCCCACTCCTGGCGCGTGAAGAGCAACGCGGGGGTTCGACTCCCCCATCAACAGCGCAGCTCAGCATCGCGTACAGGTAACGGTGCACATCGCACAGCACATCACCACGTGCAGATCCGAGGCGGCGAGGGCGGGTTCGGGGCTTTCCACATCGCAGCACCATGGAGACGGCGATCTCCGGCGGCTACTGTGGCGATATTGGCGGCGCTCCTCCATCTGTCGCGATCGAGACTTCCGCGACATCCAGGTCGTTCGAGAGCGCTGGCCACTGGCCCCCTCAGACGACCTGGCAACCGCGCTGGTCAGCAGCCCGCCCCTCGTTCGCGGCGAAACGCCCACACCTGGGAGATCAAACGGCCGCGTCGGGAACAGCCGGCCCGGTCGGCACGGTTGCATCGACCGAGGGACCGGCGCCGCGCGGGCGGGAAAGACGGAGACCAGCGGGTCGTCCGCCCCACCAGGATCCAGTTCCCAGGAGCGGTACACCCGCCGCCCAGTCGGACCCAGACGAATTTCTGCAGGAGGACTGTTTTTCATGACTGACCGGCCCTTGACGCTCATGGCAGTACACGCCCATCCCGACGACGAGGCCACCAGCACCGGAGGGGTCCTCGCGCGATACGCGTCGGAAGGCATCCGCACGGTTCTCGTGACATGTACCGACGGCGGCTGCGGTGACGGACCGGGGGGCGTCAAGCCGGGCGATCCCGGGCACGATCCGGCGGCGGTGGCCCTGATGCGCCGTCAAGAACTCGAGGCGAGCCGTGACGTCCTGAAGGTCAGCGATCTGGAGATGCTGGACTATGCCGACTCCGGCATGATGGGCTGGCCCACCAACCATGCCCCCGGATCCTTCTGGCAGACCCCCGTCGAGGAAGGCGCGGCCCGACTCGCGGAACTCATGGAGCACCACCGACCTGATGTGGTCGTCACCTACGACGAGAACGGCTTCTACGGCCATCCCGATCACATCCAGGCCCACCGCATCACGATGGCGGCGCTGGAGATGACCGCGCTGACACCGAAGGTGTACTGGACCACGATTCCCCGCTCGGGGATGCAGCGGTTCGGGGAGATCATGCGCGAGTTTCAACCGGACATGCCGGAGCCGGACCCTGCCGAAGCCGCCGCGTTGGCCGAACTCGGCCTCCCCGACGATGAGATCACCACGTGGGTCGACACCACCGCGTTCAGCGGGCAGAAGTTCGACGCGCTGGCCGCGCACGCCAGTCAGGGCGAGAACATCTTCTTCCTCAGGATGGGCAAGGAGAGGTTCGGCGAGTTGCTGGGCACGGAGACCTTCGTACGTGTCCAGGACGCCACCGGCGCGGCCGTACCCGAGACCGATCTCTTCGCCGGACTGCGCTGATCCACCCATCCGGAGCGGAACTCGGGGAAGCTCACCGGCCGCACGGCACGATCGAGCGGCTTACGGAGATGGGCTCCCTTCGATCAGGAATCCTGGTCGGCGGCGCCGGAGCAACGACGGGTCCGGCGGCACAGGGAGGACTCGAAGTGCGCGATGGGGGAACCGGAGGAGAAGCCCTGACGCAGGAGGGGAAGGCCGGGCGCCTGGACTACCGGCTCCCGTACCCCGGAAGAGAGAACGCGATGGCGCACGAAGACGACGCCCGGCAGGCCGTGCCGAACGTGCCGGGGATGCGTACGGACGGCGACGGTGTCACGCGCCGCCGTCCGCTGCGGGAGCGGCACGTCGAGGAGACGGTCGAGGTCGCGGTGCCGGTTCGGACGGCGTACAACCAGTGGACGCAGTTCAAGAGCTTCCCGCGCTTCTCGACCGTGGTGCACGGCGTCGAGCAGATCAGGCCCACCGTGACCGCCTGGACCATCGGCTACGGACCCCTGCGCCACCGCTTCGCGGTGGAGATCGTGGAGCAGGACCCCGACGCCTACCTGGCCTGGCGGGGGCTGGAGCAGACCCCCTCCCACCAGGGCGAGGTCGAGTTCAGGCCGACGGAGTCCGGCGGCACCGCGATCACCGTCCGGATGCTCCTGGAACCACGGGGAGCCGCGCGGATCCTCACCCGCTCGTCCAGGGCGGCCCGGCTGACAGCCCGTCTGGTGCACGGCGAACTCATGAACTTCAAACAGTTCCTGGAGGGAATGGGGCAGGAGGGCGGGGCCTGGCGCGGCACCATCCGCAACGGCCGCGTGCAGCACGATCACCCGGAACCGCCCAGGAGCCGCGTGGCCCAGTGGCCTGTCGGCTGACGGCGTGCCGGACACGGCGAGAGAAAGGCGAACCATGCAGAACGCGCCCGGCGAGGAGCCCGAGACAACCCTCTCCGTGACACCGCCGAAGAAATGGGCGGCGGGAGTCCCCGCGGTCGTGCACGCGCTGGAGTACTCCCTGGAGCAGACCTCCCCGCGCAAGACCGGGGTGGACCTGCTGACCATGAACCAGGTGGGCGGGATCGACTGTCCCGGCTGCGCATGGGCGGACCCGGCCCCTGGCCGACGCCATCGCAACGAGTACTGCGAGAACGGCGCCAAGCACATCAACGACGAGGCCACCACGCGCCGGATCACCGCCGACTTCTTCCGTGAGCACAGCGTCTCGGACCTCGCCGGCCGCTCCGACATGTGGCTCAACCAGCAAGGCCGGCTCACCGAGCCGGTGATCAAGCGGCCCGGCTCCGAGCACTATGAGCCCATCAGCTGGAACGACGCCCTGGGCGTCCTCGCGGGTGAACTGAAGGCGCTGTCCTCCCCCGACGAGGCCGTCTTCTACACCTCCGGCCGCGCCAGCAACGAGGCCGCCTTCGTCCTGCAGCTCTTCGCCCGCGCCTTCGGCACCAACAACCTGCCGGACTGCAGCAACATGTGCCACGAGTCCAGCGGCTTCGCCCTGAGCGAGACCCTGGGCACCGGCAAGGGCACCGCCAGCCTCGACGACCTCCACCACGCCGATCTGATCTTCCTGGTCGGGCAGAACCCGGGCACCAACCACCCGCGCCAGCTCAGCGCGTTGGAGGAGGCCAAGCGGGGCGGCGCCCGGATCGTGGCGGTCAACCCGCTGCCGGAGGCCGGGCTGCGGCGCTTCAAGAACCCGCAGACGGCGCGCGGGGTCGCCGGACGCGGCACCCAGATCGCCGACCGCTTCCTGCACATCAAGCCCGGCGGCGACCTCGCCTTGTTCCAGTCCCTCAACCGCCTGCTCCTTGAGGCCGAGGACGCCCGGCCCGGCAGCGTCCTGGACCACGACTTCATCGACGCCCACACCACCGGCTTCGAGGAGTTCGCCCAGCACGCCCGCACCGTCGACTGGGACGACGTGCGCACGGCGACCGGACTGACTCGCGAGGAGATCGAGAAGGTCCGCGACGAGGTCCTCAGGAGCGAACGCGTCATCGTCTGCTGGGCGATGGGCGTCACCCAGCACAAGCACGGCGTGCCCACCATCCGGGAGATCGTCAACTTCCTGATGCTGCGCGGCAACCTGGGGCGCGCCGGCACCGGCGCCTGCCCGGTGCGCGGTCACAGCAACGTCCAGGGTGACCGCACCATGGGCATCTGGGAGCAGATGCCGGACACCTTCCTGGACGCCCTGCAGAAGGAGTTCGGCTTCGACCCGCCGCGCCCGCACGGCCTGGACTCGGTGAACTCGATCAAGGCGATGCGCGAGGGCCGCGTCAACGTCTTTCTCGCTCTGGCCGGCAACTTCGTGCGCGCCGCTCCCGACAGCGAGGTCACCGAGGAGGCGATGCGCTCGTGCCGGCTGACCGCCCACATCTCCACCAAGCTCAACCGCTCGCACACCGTCTGCGGCGACACCGCGTTGATCCTGCCGACCCTGGGGCGCACCGAGCGTGACGTCCAGGCCGACGGCGAACAGTTCGTCACCGTCGAGAACTCCATGAGCGAGGTGCACACCTCCCAGGGTCGCCTCGAACCGGCCTCCACGCTGCTGCTCAGTGAAGTCGCCATCCTGTGCCGGCTCGCCCGCCGCACCCTGGACGGCAAGGCGGACATCCCCTGGGACGAGTTCGAGGGCGACTACGGCACCATCCGCGACCGCATCTCCCGCATCGTGCCGGGCTTCCACGACTTCAACGCGCGGGTGACCCGCCCCGGGGGCTTCCAACTGCCCAATCCGGTCAACGAGGGCGTCTTCAACAACAAGGTCGGCAAGGCCCTGTTCACCTGCAACGAACGCGTGGTCCCCCGGGCACCCGAGGGTCACCTGCTGCTTCAGACGCTGCGCTCGCACGACCAGTGGAACACCGTCCCCTACACCAACAACGACCGCTACCGCGGCATCCACGGCAGCCGCCACGTCGTGCTCGTCAACCCGGCCGACCTGACCGAACTCGGCCTCGCTCAGGGCGATCACGTCGACCTGGTGAGCGTCTGGTCGGACGGCTCCGAGCGCCGGGCCGAGAACTTCGCAGTCGTGCCCTACCCGGCCGCCAAGGGCTCGGCCGCCGCCTACTACCCGGAGACGAACGTCCTGGTGCCGCTGGACAGCGTCGCCGACATCAGCAACCAGCCCACGTCGAAGGGCATTGTGGTGCGCCTCGAACCCACCTTTGACCGGAAACCGTCCACACCCGCCTGACCGGCTCTCCCCCTCCATGCTGCGCCTGGTACCCCTCGGCGCCGACGCGCGAGGCGAGCGCGGGGTCGGGGTCGGCTGTACGGGTGGCACCGTGGGCCTTTTCGATCTGCCGACTGCGGACCGGTAGCCGCCAGAGCTTCATCCGTCAGTGGAAGACTCGGTCGGTCTCACGTTGAGCGGCGTACCAGCCCAGGGCGCGCACCATGGCCTTGTGCGGGGTGGGCGGGAGGAGAGCGTCCAGGTTCGTCCAGGCTTCGTCGACGAGGGTTCGGGCTTCGGTCGTGCAGGCTTCGAGCGCCCCGCTCCGGAGGATGAGCTGGGACGCTGCGCGGGCGCCGGCGTCGGAGCGCTGCCGGAGCGTGTCGCGCAGGCGTCGGCGGTCGGTCGCGTCGAGGCGTGCGACAGCGTGGGCCACCGGGTAGGTGACCTCGCCGTTGCGCAGGTCCTCGGCGGGCGATCGGGTGGTGATGCCCTGCTGGTGTTCCTCCGCGGTGACCAGTCCGTACAGGTCGGCGACGTCGTCGGTGATCTGGTAGGAGGTTCCGACGGCTTCGAAGTACCGGCAGACGGCGTCGAGTTGCCGCTCGTCGGCGCCGCCGAGGATCGCGGCGACTTCGGCGGTGCTGCGCACCAGCATCCCGGTCTTGAGGCGGTGTGCGGTGCGGACCTCGTCGAGGAGCGGACGGGCGTCGCCCGTGGTGACGGCTTCGTCGAACGCTGTGTGGTGTCCGGCGATGTCCAGGGCCTGGCCGGCGTGGGCGGCGCGCAGGTCTCGAAGGTAGAGACGGTAGATGCGCAGCATGGTGGCCGGGTCGGCCTGCGGGACCCGCTGCATGAGGGCGTCGAAGGTGTAGTAGCCGAGGGTGCCCGCGGTGATGGCGGGGGCGGTGCCGAAGACCTCGTGGACGCTGGGACGGCCCCGACGGGTGGGAGAGTCGTCCTGGATGTCGTCGATGACCAGTGCGGAGACGTGGAGGAGCTCGGTGATCGCGGTGAGCGGCCGGTAGGGCTCGGGGTCGGCGTCGAGGAGACACAGGACGGCCGCGGCGACGTAGGGGCGCCAGGACCGTCCGGGGTTGTTCAGCAGGTGGAGGAGCGGAGCGGAGACCGCTTGGTGGAGTCGGGCCCGTGCGCTCGCGTCGAGGCCGGTCAGGCCGCTGGTGCCGGTGAGGAGTCCGAGCGCGGCGTCGTCGCGCGGGTCCGGGGAGTACAGAGCCGCGGCTTCCGCGCCGGCGATGTCGTGGGTACGGCGCATGTAGTGCTCGATGTCGCCGATGGTGTTGGTCGGCAGGGTCTGCAGGAAGGCGGTGCCGCTGACGGGTGTGGTTCCCATGGTGCCGTGGACGGCCGCGGGGCTCTCCCACATGGCGCGGCCCACGACCAGGGTGCGCACCTCACCCTCGGCGATGGTCGCGGTGATCTCGGCTTCCAGGCCGAGGTCGGGCACGCTCACGTGCACCGTGGTGGGGTAGGTGTTGAGGGTGGCCAGTGAGGTCCAGTGCGTCAGGGGCCGCCACGTCAGGTCGTGGTAGCTCACGGTTCCGTCGGGGGCGACCGCTGTGGCGCGGGTGAGTTCCAGTCCGTCGGCACCGGTGGTGGGATCGCTGGTACGCGAGTGGATGCAGCTGATCTCCCAGCCGTTGTCGAGCTGGATACCGGCCCACTCCCAGGTGTGGTCCGGTGTCCCCGGGGTTCGTTGGGCGTCGTAGTAGGTCGCACCCCAGTCCTGCTCGAACCAGGCGTGGCCCTCCAGCTGTATCTGTGTGCCGTCTTCCCGGTGAACCGTGCCGTGGGCGCGCAGCCTCGGTACGAAGTACGACGTCATCGCGTCCGCGTCGGTGGGCAGCCGGCCCGGGTGGCGGCCCTGGTCATCGAACTGCGGGGCCGCGTTCTTGGTGGGGGCGAGGACGAGTTCGAAGCGTTCCCCGTCCTCGAGGACCAGTCGGTATCCGCCGTCCTCCTGGCGGCGCAGGGCCGCCAGGTCGCCGAAGGAGATGTCCAGGGTGTCGGCCGATTCGATGACGGGCTCGGCCAGCAGCCGGTCGGGCAGCAGGGGGCCTTCGGCGAGAGCCTGCGTCAGTGCTTCGCGGACCCGGGGATCCTGTGCGGTGTCGCCTGCGAGTGCCTTGCGGACCGTGTCGTGCATGGAGGGCGTGAGCCAGGTGCTCCGGGACACACCGGTCGGGCCCGAGCGGACGGACACCAGGGCGTGGCCGGGGGCGGCGTCGTCGTCATGGACGTCGTGGTGGCGCAGCATGCTGATCATCCACGTGTACGCGTTGCCGTCCTCGTCGCGCAGATGACCGTTGAGGTACCACGCTTCGGCGCCGGCGGAGGGGTGGGGTAAGCCGAAGACCGCCGGGTCGCCGGCGTCACGCGGTGTGGCGTGCGAGGGAACATGCGCTGCGGGGCGGGAGGAGGTGGCCATGCGGGGACCATAGATGTCCGTCGCTTCCGTGACGGGCCACCGGTTGTCCGACCATCAGATCGGATGAACGTCCCGTCGATAAACATCCGAATCGCCGTGTCGTAGCCGCACCCTGCTCGTTGGGTGGAACGCCAAGGGGAGGAGGCCATCGATGGACGTACGAGGCGTGCACCACGCCTACGGCCGACGTGAGGTCCTGCGCGGCATCGACTTACGGCTGGAGGCTGGGGTTCTGGCCGGTGTCGTCGGGGAGAACGGCGCGGGCAAGTCGACTCTGCTGAAGATTCTCTCGGGCGAACTGGCCCCCGATCGAGGCACGGTCACCCACGAGGGCGGGTTCGGGTACTGCCCTCAGACAGCTGTCCTCAACGACGCGCTGACCGTCCGCCAGCATCTGGACTACTTCAAGGTCGCCTACGGCCTGAGCGACCTGGGCCGCGCCGAAGAGGTCATGGACGCACTGCAGTTCAGCGAGTACGCCGACGAGCGGACCGCGGTCCTCAGCGGCGGGACCCGGCAGAAGCTCAACCTGACCCTCGCCCTCATGCACGACCCGCAGGTCCTGCTGCTGGACGAGCCCTACCAGGGCTTCGACTGGGACACCTACCAGCGGTTCTGGGACCTGGCCAGGTGGCTGCGCGACGCGGGCCGGTCCGTGCTCGTGGTCTCCCACCTCGCCTACGACGCCGAACGCCTCGACGTGTTGTGGCGCCTGGACGGCGGTCTCCTGCATGAACAGACCACGGAGCGTGCGGCATGACGTCCCTCCGGACCTTGCGCCGCCACCGCACGTTCTTCACGACCGCGGCCCGTTACGCGCTGACCGAGCATGTGCGCAACCGCTTCGCCGTGGTGCTCGTTGCCCTGTTCATTCCGGTGTGGACGGCGCTGGCGTTCTTTTCCGTCCCGGACACCCGCACCCGCTTCCGGCTGCGCGCCACCGGACACCTGCTCGCCCCTCACGGCAACCAGCTCACCGAGATCACCGGCGCCCTCAACGCCGTCACCCTGATCATCGGCTTCATGATGTTCGCGGCCTCCTTCGTCAACGGCCGCTTCGACCGCCGCCTCGCCCTGGCCGGCTACCCCCGCACCCACCTCGTCCTGGCCAAGCTCATCTCCCTGACACTGATCTCCGCAGCCGTGGCCGCCTACGCGACAGCTCTCACCTGCGTCTTCTGGAAACCCCAGCAACCGGCCCTGCTCGCAGCGGCCCTCTTCCTCGCCGGCATCACCTACGGCGCCCTGGGCGTCGCCTTCGGCTCTCTGCTACGCCGCGAAGTGGAAGGCATGTTCGCCATCGTGATGACCAGCGTCATCGACCTGGCTCTCCAAAACCCCCTCTACAGCTCCAGCTCAAACGGCAGCGTCGTGCGTTTCCTGCCCTCCTACGGCGCCATGCAGGCCGCCACGGGCGCCGGGTTCTCCGCCACTCCCCTGCCGAAGTACCTGGCCATCCAGGCCGGATGGTTCACGGCCACCGCCCTCACCGGTCTGCTCGCCTTCCACATCCGCACCCGAAACAGCCTCAACGGCCCACGACCGCGCATCACCGCGCAGCGCACCGCTGACACCACCCCACCGACTGCCCCCGGGCCCGTTCCAGCACCCAGCGGGCCCCCACAGCAACAGGACGGTCCGCGGTGACCCGGCCCGCACGGGTGGAGGGCGTGGTCGGTTGCTGATGATGCTCAAGTCCCCAGGCTGAGGCCATGACGGCGGCAAGGATGTCGCGGTGACGGGCGTTGGCGTCGCGCTCGGGGTCCGGGGACTCCTTCCAGGTCTTGGTCCGCTGGAAGGTGACACCGCGGCGGGCGCGCAGACTCATGTGGCGGGCACCGGCAGGCGGCCGGTGCCCCTTCCTCACGGGACTGCGGTCACGCCCGGTAGGCGACGAGGGCCATCATGCCGGCCTCACCGTGGTAGACGTTGTGGCAGTGCAGCATCCACTGTCCCGGATTGTCCGCGTCGAAGACGACGGACACGGTCTTCTTCGGCAGCACGATGGTGGTGTCCTTGCGCGCACCGCCGCTGCCGAGCTGAAAGGTGTGGCCGTGCAGGTGCATCGGGTGCCACATCTGCGTCGTGTTGGCGAAGTCGAGCCGGACCCGCTGCCCCTCCTCGACCAGGAAGGGGTCGGCGTCGGGGTTGTTCATGTCGAACTTCTTGCCGTTGACGGCCCAGTCGTACTTGTCCATGCCACCCGTCAGCTCGACGCGGTGCACGACGTCCACCGTCTTCGCGGACAGCCGCACGTCGTCGGCCGCCTTCAGGGCGGGCGCGGTGAGGACCGCGCCGTCCAGTTCCTTCGGGCGGACGGTCGCGTCCGGCGCGCCGCCGGAGCCCGTACGCACCAGGGCCATGGCGGTCGCGTTCTTGCCCTCGGCGAGCGCGACGAGCGGGAAGACGCCATCGCCGAGCGTCACGAGGACGTCGTAGCGCTCGCCCATGCCGATCAGCAGGGCATCGGTCTGCCGGTGCTCGACTGGATAGCCGTCGGTGTGGGTGACGGTCATCCGGTGCCCGCCCAGCGCCACCCGGTACGCGGTGTCGCCCCCCGCGTTGATGAAACGCAGCCGGACGCGCCGGCCCGGCTTGCCCCTGTAGACGTCCGGGTCGGCGGCCACCTTGCCGTTGATGAGGTGGTACGGGTACTTCACGTCGCCCGCGTCGCCACCGAGGAGGTCGCTGGTGGCGCCCATGAGCATGAACTTCATCGACATACCGTCGCCGGAGGCGGACGCGGACGGTGAGGCACCCGTCCCGTCCATGTCCATGTCGCCCATGTCGTGGCCGGACATGTCATGCCCGGGCATGCTGCTGGAACTGGACGAGCTGTCGCCTCCCATGTCCATCCCGCCCATGCCCTGGCGGAGTTCGGCGAGAGCCTCGTCCGGGGTTCCCGTCACACCGTCGAGCCAGTCGTCGAGGACGATGACCCATTCGTCGTCGTAAACGAGCGGCTCCCTGGGGTCCTCGACGATCAGCGGCGCGTACAAACCGCGGTCGAGCTGTACTCCGGAGTGTGGGTGGAACCAGTACGTGCCGGGGTCCGCCGCGACAAAGCGGTAGGTGAAGGAACTGCCCGGGCGTACGGCGCCCTGGGTGACCATGGGCACGCCGTCCATGTCGTCGCGCAGGGCCAGACCGTGCCAGTGGACGGACGTGGCGGTCCTGGTCGGGAGCTGGTTGGAGAGTTCGGCGACGAGGGTGTCCCCGGCGGAGATACGGATCTCCTTGCCGGGGGCCTGACCGTCGTAGGCCCACGTCCTGGCCTTGACGCCGCCGAGGTCGAGCGTGACGGGCGCCGCGGTCAGGGTGACCTTGCGTTCCGTGCCCGTGCCACGGCGCTTCTTGTCTGCGCGGGCGACGGCCGAGCCCGACGGGCCGACCAGGGCGGGGGTGTTCGACGAGGCGCTGGTGCAGGCGGCGAGCGTGCCGGCGCCCGCGGCGCTGAGACCTGCGAGCAGGAGGGAGCGACGGTTGATGCTGTTCACGGTAGGGGTCCTCTTCTACGGATGCGCGGCGTCGCGTACGGGCGTGACGCCATGGCTGCGGACGGATCCCGGCGATGCCGGGGAGTCGCGGCCTATATGCGCAGTCGGGAGAGGACAGACAGATCGGGTGGGGCGCGCTCGACGGAGGCGGTGGCCGCTGGGCGGCCGGAGGGGCCCGGATCCGTCCGGGGGGCCGTTCGGAGGGCCTCCGAGGGTGGGGCGTACTTGGCCGTCTGGACGCTTGCCGCGGCGCAGTGCTGGGCGGCGGCGCCCGAGCAGGACATCGCGTCGTCGGCGTTCACGGCCTTCGCGCTGCCGTGAGCCGACGGCTGGGGCGAGGCGGGCATCCCCCTCGTCGTGGACATGGAGGACATGGAGGACATGGAGTGTGGACTCGCCGGCGCGGTCGCGTCGTGATGGACGAGGACGGCCAGCGCGACCCAGAGCGCGGCCAGTGCGACGAGCGCCGAATGGCCGGCGTTGCGAGCGAGCGCCAGCTCACGGTGCCGCCGTTTCCGCGTCCCCACCTGATCCGTCCCCTGTCACCCAACGCTTCCGACAATCCGACTGTATACCCCCTACGGGTAGGGGTTGCACCGGTGGCACCATGCCGCGGTACTGCCACGCGCCCGCAGGGCGAGACTCGTCGCGGGACCCCCAATGGCCGACCGCGAGGCGTTCGGGACCGACACCTGGCGAAAGGCGACAGTCCTCGCCGCCATGGAGACTGCGCCTCGTCCGGCCGCCGGCATACGCGCCGGCGCCTCATGCGCCGGGTTGCGCGTACCCGTTCTGCCAGGCCCAGGCCGCGATCCCGACCCGGTTCCGGGCTGCCAGTTTGAGCTGGACGCTGGACAGGTGTGTCTTGACCGTGGACAGGGAGACGTACAGCTCGGCGGCGATCTCCGCGTTCGTACGGCCGAGGGCGACCTGACGGACGACATCGAGTTCACGGTCGGTGAGGGGTTCCGGGGGCGGGGCCGTCGGCTTCGCCGGGGCGGCAGAGGCGACCTGCGGGGCGGTGATGTGCTTGAGGAGGCGGACCGTGACCGACGGCGAGACCAGCGAGTCACCGGCCGCGGCGGCACGGACCGCCTCCGCGAGGAGCGTCGGCCCCGAGTCCTTCAGCAGAAACCCACAGGCGCCGCCGCGCAGTGCCCCGTACACGTACTCGTCGAGGTCGAAGGTGGTCACCACGACCACCCGCATGGGGTCGGCCACGTCCGGCCCTGCCAGCAGTCGGGTCGCCTCCAGCCCGTCCAGCTTCGGCATCCGGATGTCCAGCAGACACACGTCCGGTCGCTCCCGCCGGGCCAGCGCCACCGCCTCCTCGCCGTCGGCGGCCTCGGCGACCACGGTGATGTCGGGCTGGGCGTCGAGGAAGAAGCGGAAGCCGGTGCGGACCATCTCCTGGTCGTCGGCGATCAGGACCCGGATGGGCACCCCGTTGGCGGTTGGACTGGTCACGACAGGATCATGCCTCACGGGCAGGGGCGTCGGGGGGCGGATCCGCCGTCCATATGTTTTACGGGGTCAGTCCGCTGTCTGTGCCGGACCGGCCGTCACCTTCCGCAGCAGCGGCCTGCTGCCGACGATCGCGGCGAGCATGGCCAGCGCGCCGACGGCGACGCAGATCGCCAGTTGCACGGCGCCGGAGGTGTTGATCGTGGTGCCGGCCGCCTTGTTGAGCTGCATGGCGCCGAAGGCGCCCATGGCGGTGGTGCCGCCGGCCAGGGCGGCCAGGGGGATGACGGTCTCGCGGATCCGGGCCCGGTCCAGCATCTGAAGCGGGGTGCCGGCCAGGCGCAGCAGGCGGTACACGCGGCGCCGGTCGAGGACGTTCGCGGCGGCCGTGAGGCCGGCGGAAGCGGCAGCGACGAGGAAGCTCAGTACGAGGGTGGCGGTGCTGACGGTGGCGATACGGGCGGTGGCCGTGTCGTCCGCCGCGGACACGTACTCCTGCGTGAGGGGATACCTGCCCGACCCGAGGGGTGTCAGGGCGGTGACAGCGGTGTCGACGCGCTCCCGCCCGCCGGAGACATGGGCGATCACGCCGTCGACACCGCCGAGCAGGCCGTCGTAGTCGTCCTCGCCCGCGACGGCGACGGTCGCGGTGACGCCTGCCCGGTGCAGCGCCGTACGGGCCTCGGCGGCGGTGTGCCGTGCGTCGGCGGCGTTCGCGGTGATCACCGCCACCTGGCCCTGGTGGCTCGGGCCGTCGAGGCCCAGCGAGCTGACGGAGAAGAACCCGGCCACGAACCCCGCCAGCACCAGGCCGCTGACGGTGCGCCAGGCCCCGCGCGGGTCGTCGCTGAGCCGGCGCGCGGCCAGCAGCGTGGCCGGACGCTTGGCCCGGCGGCCCACGATCCGCCCGAGCCGGTCCACGACCCAGGGGCCGAGCAGCCAGAACGCGCCGTAGAAGAGTGCCAGCAGGGCGAGCAACTGCCGGGTCTTCAGCTGTCCGCTGTCATCCGTGGTCGCCCGGATGTAGACCAGGACCGCGACGAACAGCACCAGACGGATCGCGCGGGTGCGGCGCGGGTTCGCCTGCTGGGCCACGCCCAGGGGCGAGGTGGCCACCTGGCGCAGCATCGTCACCGCGCTGACGGTGATCAGCACGGTGACCGCCGCCACCACGGCCGCGAGCCACGGCAGCCCCACCCACAGCTGACCGGTGTACCAGGTGCCGACGCCGTAGGGGAGTTCGGCGAGCGCGGGCAGCAGTGCCGTGTGGGCGAGTGCGCCCGCCAAGGCCCCGGCGGCGCCGACTCCCGCCGCCTCGACGGCGGTCATGGCGAGGATCTGCCGCGGGGTCGCCCCGGCCAGCCGCAGTGCGGCGAGCCGCTGTTCGCGCCGGGCCGCGCCGAGCCGTCCGGCGGCCGAGGCCAGCACCACGACCGGCATGACCAGGAGCACCACGCCCAGCAACACGGTCCCCTGGTCGGTGCCGGTGAACACGCTCGCCTTGGTGCCGGAGAACCCGGAGACCGGTGCGCGCTCCGTCAGCCCCTCGTCGTAGTAGTTCTGCTCCCCGGCGGCCTTGGAGACGGCCGCGTCGCCGGGCGCCCGTCCGACCACCGCGACCAGCTCGTCGGGCGAGGCCAGTCCGGCGGCGGCGATCGTGCCGTAGGACTTCGTCTTCGGGAGGCGGTCGGCGAGTTGGCCGGCGGGGAGCTGGTGCAGCAGCTCGGCCAGCGCCGGGGAGACGTACACCTGGCCCTGCTCCGGGAAGCCGCTCAGACCGGGCGGTGCGGGGGTTGCCGTGCGGCCGGGCAACTGGGCCAGGTTCACGACGGTGACGGGTTCGTGGCGGACGTAGGTCGTGGTGATGGCCTGGACGGCCGTCGCTTCCTCGGCCGATACGGCGTCGGGGGTGCGCCAGGTGGTGTGGCCGGCGCGGGCGCCGGCGCCGAGGGAGGCGGCGATCATCACCAGCAGCAGGAACGAGCCGACGGCGGCGGCCCCGGCCGCGAGCAGCTGGGACTGCAGACCGCGGCGGCCGGAGGACCTGGCGAGATGCCAGGTCAGGGGCAGGACGGGGGAACGCATGGCAGTTACTCCTGCGGGCTCAGGCGACAGTGAACTGGCTGTGGCCGCTGATCCGGCCGTCGCGGACCTGGAGGACCCGGTCGCAGTGGGCTGCGACGTCGGCGTCGTGGGTGACCATGACCAGGGCGGCACCCGTGTCCCGGGTGGCGAGGGTCAGCAGCTGGATCACCTCGGTGCTGGTGCGCTGGTCCAGAGCGCCGGTGGGTTCGTCGGCGAAGACCACGTCCGGCTCGACAGCCAGCGCGCGGGCGATGGCGACCCGCTGCGCCTGGCCGCCCGAGAGCTGGCCGGGGCGACGGTGCTCCAGCCCCTCCAGACCCAGCGGCCCGAACCAGCGGCGGGCGCGGGCGACGGCCTCCTTGCGCGGCATGCCCTCCAGCATCAGCGGCAGCGCGACGTTCTCCTCGGCGGGCAGCTCCGGCAGCAGCTGGCCGAACTGGAACACGAACCCGAACCGCTTGCGGCGCAGTGCGCTCAGCCGGTTCTCGCCCAGCTTGTCGATACGCTCGCCGCGCAGCAGCACCTGACCGTCGTCGGGGCGGATGATGCCCGCGAGGGTGTGCAGCAACGTGGACTTCCCGGACCCCGACGGGCCCATGATTGCCAGCGAGTCGCGCTCGCCGACCTCGACGTCCACGCCGTCCAGGGCGGTGGCGGAGCCGTACGTCTTGACGAGACCGTATCCGGCCAGAGCGGTGCTCATGATGTGTCTCCCCTGCCCCTTCTCAGCGCTCGAACGTCCAGGTGACGCTCTTGGCGTCGGCCTTGGTCACCCGGACGGGGATGCGGACGGTCCGGCCGCCGCTCTCCGTGCCGGTGCAGGTGAGGGTGGCTCCGGCCACGGCTTTGAGAGCGGTCGGGCAGGTGACGTCGGAGACTTTGTCGCCGACCCAGGGCAGCGGGTGGTACCTGCTCTCGGTGCGGCCCGCGACGATCTTCGCCGCGAGCGCCTTGTGACCGTCCACCGACGTCGTGCTGAACTCTTCCAGGCGGCTGGTGGACTCGGTGCCTGCGAGCAGGTACGTGCCGAGTCCGCCCAGAGCGACCACTGCGGTCACGCCGCCGACGGCACCGACGAGGAACGTGCTGCGTTGCATGGCGTACTCCTGAGGTCCGGGGTGAGGATGCGCTCCACCCTCACCCGCGGGTCCGGGCACGCGCCTCGGCCGAACGGTCAGGGTCGTGGTCCGGGCCCCTCGGCCGTTCGGCCGATCCCGCCGCCGGGGGCCTGACCTACGGTGAACGGCATGAAATCTGCTTCCGTCCGGGGCTGCGCGCACGGCCTCGCCGTCGGCGTCCTGCTCGCCGCGTCCGTCGTCGACGTGCTCTACGCCGGCAATGACGGAACGAGCGTCCTGCCGCTGGCGAACCCCGTCTGGCCGACCCTGGCCATGGTGCTCGTCGGACTGGCCGCCGTGCTGTGGCCGGCCGGACGGCGGCCCGAGTGGCTCACCCCGCAGGTGCGCACGGCGGTGCCCGCTCTCGCCTCGGCCCTCCTCACCGCTGCTTCGTTGTGGGTCCGAGGGGTTGTCGTGCTCGGCCCCGGCGAGATCACGATCCTGCTGACCCTGCTCTTCATCGCGGTACGGCACTGCCCGCCGCGCTGGGCCCTGATGTGCGGCACCCTCGACGCGGGCGCGCTGCTCCTCCTGCCGGTACGCGGCGACGTGACGCTGAGCAGTGACGTGATGGGGCTGGAGATCATCGGGCTGCTGCTGGTCGGCCTCGTCTCCGGACTCGCCGGCTATCTGCGCTCGATGGACTACCGCCGCACCGTCGCCGTCACCGAGACCCGCCGCAGCGAACGCCTGGCCATAGCCGCCGACCTGCACGACTTCGTCGCCCACCACGTGACCGGCATCCTCGTGCAGACCCAGGTGGCCCGCATGATGGCCACCACCCAGTCACAGGACCACAAGCAGGACCTGGATCCCGTCCTGGCCGGCATCGAACGCGCCGCGACCGAGGCCCTCGCCTCCATGCGCCGCACGGTCGGCGTCCTGCGCGACACAGGCCCCGAAGCGGCCGACCGCCGCCCGGTCGGCGACCTTGCGGGCATCGCCGAACTGATCGAAGGCTTCGCGACACCGGGCCAGAGGGTCGTCCTGCGCCGCGACCCCGCCGTGTCCCACGCCCTCCCCCACGAGGTGCAGGCGGCTGCCTTCCGGGTCGTCCAGGAGGCGCTCACCAACATCCGCCGGCATGCGGCCGACGCCCTGCACATCGATGTCCGCCTGCGCGAGGACACCGGCCGCCTGGAGGTGACGGTGGCCGACGACGGCCGCGGCAGCACCCAACTTCCGGCGGCCGCGCACGGCGGCGGCTTCGGCCTCGTCGGCCTCACAGAGCGGGTGAGCGCCCTGGGCGGCGAACTGGACGCCGGACCACGGTGCGGCGCGGGATGGCAGGTGCGGGCGGTGTTTCCGGCACGGAATTCCTGAAGTCGCAGGAAATGGGCGGTTGCCCCCATTGACTCTGATGAGCGGGGCTTGGCACGTCCGGCTGCAAGGCGAGGCCGGACCTAAGGCCTCACAGCTCGCGCACGTGACGAGATCTGCGCCAGGGGGTGTCCGTGAAGTCCCGCCCGACGGGCGCACGACGCGACGTTGCGGACACCCCCACGCTGCCGGGCATCCCGGCGCCGCTTGTCGGGGCGCAGCCGGTGTCAGGGCGCAGCCGGTGTCCCCTTGGGCAGCGTGGGGATCCTGCGATGAACGTCCTCGATCAGGTCTCGCATCGCCATGTGGAAGATCTCGGCCTGGTGTTCGCCGATGAAGGAGGTGTGCCCGAAGACCTCCAGGACGACCATGCCGTGCATGTGTCCCCACGCGCTCAGGATGAGAGCGCTTGCAGGGGGCGGCAGGGTTTCCGGGCCGAACGGAACCAGGAGTTCCAGATGTGCCCGGAGAGCCGGCGAAAGCACCGGGGTGTCGGCCGCGGCCAGTTGTGCCGTGGTGAATCCGTCGAACATCTCGCGCTGGAAGACCTCGCCCATCCGGCGCAGTGCCTGAGTGGTCGGGCCCTCGGCAGGTGCCTCGTAGTGCCGCAGCGGCGCTCCGTAGAGCAACTGGAATCGCTCGACGTGGGTGATGGCCCATCGGCGATACCCCTCGGCGGCGGCGAGGAACCGCAGCGTGGCCGGTTCGTCCGCCGCTGCGTCGACGGCTGCCTTCACGGCGTCCGCCAGATCCTCGTACGCCTTGGCGACGAGAACCGTGACGAGGGCGTCCCGGTTCGGAAAGTAGTGGTAGAGCCCCTGCACGGTCATGCCGAGGCCGCGGGCGACCGCCCTCAGGGACAGGGCGTGCAGCCCGTGCTCGGCGAGGTGGCTCTCGGCGGTGGCCACGATCTCCTGGGTGGCCACCGCCCGGCGTCGCTGGCGAAGGGAGGGCAGAACCGTCGCGTTCTCGTCTGCGGACATGCGGTGATCCTAGGACGGCTGATTCGACAGGGCATCAGAAAAAGCAGTGGCCTGGACTAGAAACCTAACAGCGTCAGGTAAATCTCCCCCTGCTAAAAACCTTGTTCTCTCACTAGCGTCTTTCTCGGCGACGAAGAGCCTGACGCCGCGCCCTCTCTGACGGGGTGACGGGGCTCTGCGACGCCGCGCGCCGGCTCCTGCCTGGCCGGCCCATCCCGTCTTTCAAGAAGGATTCGAAGGAGATCAGCCCGTGTTCGAACATATGGCCGAATTAGCGATTCGCCGATCTCGGCTCGTCCTGGTCGTCGCGGCTCTGGCCGTGGCCCTCATGGGCGTGGTCGGTGCGGGCGCCTTCGACAAGCTGAAGGGGGGCGGCTTCGACGACCCCGCCTCGCCGTCCACCCGGGCGGCGAAGGTCATCGACGAGAAGTTCGGCGGCGAGACCAACCTCGTCCTGCTGGTCCGCTCCCCCGACGGCCGCATCGACACGCCCGCCTCCACAGAGCGCGGCCGAGGTCTGGTGGCCGACCTCAAGAAGGACAAGCGGCTCAGCAACGTCGTCTCGTTCTGGGAGACGAACAGCCCCGACCTGCGTTCCAAGGACGGCCATGAGGCCATGGTGCTCGCCCATGTGAGAGGCGACACCACGGAGCAGCGGAAGAACGCCATCGAGATCCTCGACACCTACAGCGGCACCTACAGGGACACCCTCACAGTCCAGGCCGGAGCAGGCGCCGCCGTAGGCGCCGACCTGTCGAACCAGGTGGTCGAGGACCTGATCCTCGCCGAAACCATCGCCATACCGCTGACCCTGGTACTGCTCATGGTCGTCTTCGGCAGCATGGTCGCGGCCCTGCTGCCCCTGGCCATCGCGCTCATCGCCATCATCGGCTCATTCGCCCAGCTCTTCCTGCTCGGCAGCGTCACCGATGTCGCCGACACCGCGACCAACCTCACCACCGCCCTGGGCCTCGGACTGGGCATCGACTACGCCCTTCTGATGGTCAGCCGCTTCCGGGAACAGCTCACGGCCGGGGCGAGCGTGGACGACGCCGTCCGGCACACGGTGCGCACCGCGGGCCGCACCGTCGCCTTCTCCGCCGCGACGGTCGCGGCAGCCCTGGCGGCGCTCCTGGTGTTCCCGCACTACTTCCTGCGCTCGATGGGCTTCACCGGAGTCGGTGTCGTCGCCCTCGCCGCCCTCAGCACCCTGCTCGTGATGCCGGCCCTGCTGAAGGTTCTGGGCCACCGGGTCAACAGCGGGCGGCTCCCGTGGGCGAAGGGTCAGCGCTCCGACGCCCGGGAACCTCTGTGGGGACGGCTGGCGCGCGGCGTCATGCGGCGGCCACTGCTCACGGCACTGCCCGTCCTCGCCGTGCTGCTGTTCGCGGCGAGCCCGCTGCTGAACATCACCTTCGGCACGCCGGACGAACGCGTGCTGCCCAAGGACGCCGAGAGCCGCCAGGTCTCTCAGGTACTGCGCGAGCACTTCGGCAGCAGCGAGGACTCGGCCCTCCACATCGTCATCGGCCGGCCCGTGGACAGAGCCCCACTGGCGTCGTACGCGAGCCAACTGGCCGCGCTCAAGGGCGTCGAGCGTGTCGAGACCAGCGCGGGCGTCTACACCCCGGGACAGTCCGCGGCGACCGGCCCGGCCAACGCCGCCCTCGGCCGGCCCGACGCACAGCGCATCAGCGTGGTGAGCAGCCTGACACCGAAGTCGGACGCGGCCCAGAGCCTGGTCAAGCAGGCGCGCTCAGTCACCCCGCCCCCTGGGACCCACCCTCTGGTCGGGGGAAATGACGCCGTACTCGTCGACGCCAAGGAATCCATCGCCGACAAGCTCCCCCTGGCCGTGGCCCTGATCGTCCTCACCACCTTCCTCCTGCTCTTCCTGTTCACCGGCAGCATCGTGCAGCCGCTGCGCGCCCTGGTCCTCAACCTGATCAGCCTCGGCGCCACCCTCGGCGTCATGACCTGGATCTTCCACGACGGCCACCTCTCCTCCCTCCTCGGCTTCACCGCGCAGCCGATGGAGATGACGATGACCGTGCTGATGTTCTGCATCGCCTTCGGCCTCTCCATGGACTACGAGGTCTTCGTCACCAGCCGGATCAAGGAACTCCACGACCAGGGAGCGGACAACGAGACCGCCGTGGTCAACGGTCTCGGCCACACCGGACGCATCGTCAGCGCGGCCGCGTGTCTGCTCGCGGTGAGCTTCTTCGCCTTCGGCACCGCCAGGATCAGCTTCATGCAGATGTTCGGCCTGGGCAGCGGGCTGGCCGTCCTCCTCGACGCCATCGCCGTACGCGGGGTCCTCGTCCCCGCCGCGATGCGTCTGCTCGGCCGCTCGGCGTGGTACGCGCCCGGCTTCCTGCGCAGGTTGCACGGTCGCTACGGCCTCAGCGAAGGCGGCCCCGAGCCGACATCCGTACCCGGACCTGCGTCAGCGGCTTCGACCCACACGGAGAACCCGACCAGGGTCTGACCGGCCTGGTCCGCAGCCTCGGGCCCCTGACGATCCCTCGGAAATTGACCTCCGCAGTCGGTAATCGTCGTACGCGCAGGCGGCCTTCGGCTGGTCAGGGGCTCCTCCCAAGGGGACCTGACCAGCCGAATCTCCGGATCGTCCGCGCCGACTCCGCCTACGCCGGGGTCCGTCCGTCGGCCATCCGCAGCAAGCCCCGTCCCGCCGAACGGCGAAACGGGCTCTCCAGCACGCGTTGAGTCACGGATGGAACCGCCACTGGCCTTCGGAAACCACATCCACCTTGCCGTCCCGGACGCGAACGGCCGTCTCGTCGTCGATGAAGTAGATCGGGAAGTCCGCCCGCGCAACGATGCGATCAGCCCAGGCGTCGTCCCGCTCGGGGAAATCCGGCGAGTACAGGTGAGGCTTGAGATACCAGTCGAAGAGGCCGAACGGCGGCTCCACGGTCGTCGCGCCGAGCACGTGGAGGTCCGTGGTGTCCCCGATGACGTCGGCGGAATGTCCGGTGAGATGACGGCTGAACATCATTGATCCGGCGCTGAACCCCACATAGACCCGGCTCTCCAGCGCCTCCAGGATGCTGTCGGCCAGGCCGTTGCCGGTGATGCTGCGCGCGAGGTGGTAGTGGCTGCCGCCCCCCACATAGATGACGTCGGCGTGGAGCAGCCGGTCGACCACCATCTGCCGGGGCAGTCCATTGAGCTCCAGGACGTCGAACTCCCGCCAGCCAAGGCTGTGCAGCCGGTTCAGGTCCGCGACGAACCACCCGTGATCCCCGCCCTCGGCGAGTGATGCCGTGGGAATGTACACGACGTTGGCCGATCCGAATGGCCTGCCCAGCATGTCCCGCAGCGCATCCCGCTGCGACTCGTTACGCAGGCCACTCGCAGTCAGCAAAAAGTTCATCGGGCGAGCCAAGCACGACTCACGGACCCGTGCAACGAACCCAGGATCCACCCATGCCGAGCTGGCGTGGCCGCCTCAGGAACAGGCACCGTGCCTGTTTCCAGGCCCCCGGTCTGAGGAGCATCGCGCCCTACGTCTGCCTGTCGTCCGCGGCATCCGGCGCAGCGGCTACCGCGGTGACCGGCGACATCTCGAACCTGGCCGACCTGGACCGGCTCTACGAGACGATCCGCAGCCGGGAACGGGGCCTGGACGCACTGTTCGCGAATGCCCCCGTCGCCGCGCTCCTGCCGCTGGAGCAGACACTCTCGACGCGGACGGTCCGACCGGAACCTTCCAGGACGAAAACGGGGAAGTGCCCTGGTAGCCCCCTGGAATGGGTCGGGGGGGGGCCCCCCCGGGCCCCCCCCCCCCCCAAAAAAAAAAATTATTTGATAAGGGGGGGGGGGGGGGGGGCGCCCACAAAACAACCCCCCCCCCCCCCCACAAAACCCCCCCCAACACCCCCGCGCGGGGGGGGCCCCCACCCAAATTTCATTCCCTTATTGGGGGGGGGGGGGGGGGCCCCCCGGGGGGGGGGGGGGGGGGCCCCCGGGGGGGCCCCCCCCCGACCCATTCCTCATCACGTACGGGTTCCGGGAGTCCGGGGGCGGCAGCACCCAGAACGGCACCGACGGCCCGTCAAAGCACCGCCCGATCCCCCTCCGCGGACGCCCCCGCGAGGAACTCCTCGCTGATCTCCTTCTCGCCGAACGGCCACACCTTCTCGAACCGGGCCCACAGCACGAATGCCACACACCCCAGGGCGAGCCACGCCAGGGACCACTCGATGGGGTGGCGGCCCGGCGAGTTCTTGTCGGCGTAGCCGTAGATGACCAGCCATCCCACCAGGGCGACGATGCTCGGGATCGGATAGAGCCACATCCGGTACGGCCGCTTGAGGCCGGGCTGCCGCGACCGCAGGACGCTCACCGCGAGGATCTGCGCGAGGGCCTGGACGAGCACCATCACCGTGGTGAGGAGCTGTATGAGGGTCGCCAGATCGGTGTGCCGTCCGATGAGGAACCCGATCGCGGTGACCACGCCCATGGTCGCGAGGCCGAGGGTCGGGAAGCGGTGCCGAGGGTGCAGCCTGGCGTAGGGCTTGAAGAACACCCGGTCTTTCGCGGCGTCGTACGGTACCCGGGACCCGCCGAGCAGTCCGGCGAACACCGAGGCGAACGCGGTGATGAGGATGAGCACGGTGACGGTGTCGGCCGCTCCCTTGCCCCAGGTCTCCTCCAGGACCGCCGAGGCGACCGAGGTGGAGGCGATGTCGTTCGGGTTGGTCATCCGGTGCCAGTCGATCACGCCGAGCGTGCCGATCTGCAGCAGCAGATAGATCGCCATGATGCCGAGGATCGAGAAGATGATGGAGCGCGGCAGGGTGCGGCCGGGGTCCTTGATCTCGGCGCCCATGTAGGCGGTGGTGTTGTAGCCCAGGTAGTCGTAGATGCCGATGGTGAGGCCCGCGGCGAAGCCGATCCAGAACTGGTTGCTGGTCAGTTCGAAGGCGTGCGCGGGGTAGGTGAACGCCAGGTGCGGGGAGAAGTCGCTCGCCGCGGCGACGATCACCAGCAGCACGGAGGCGATCATCACGGCCCACATCACGGCAGTGATCCGTGCGATGTGCTCGATGCCCCGCCACAGCAGCGCGATCACCAGCGCGATCACGCCGAGCCCGATCAGGTCGCCGCTCGTCTGCCCCAGGTCCGGTGCCAGATAGCCGAGGTACTGGACGAAGCCGACCACGCCGGTGGACATGATCAGCGGGATGAACAGCATCGCCGTCCACACGAACAGGAACGGCATCAGCCGTCCGGTGCGGTACTGGAAGGCCTGGCGCAGATACACATAGCTGCCGCCGGAGCCTGGCATCGCGGCGCCCAGTTCGGCCCAGATGAGCCCGTCGGCGAGCGCCAGCACGGCTCCGGCGACAAAGCCGACGACCGCCTGCGGCCCGCCGAACGCCGCCACCATCAGCGGGATGGTGACAAACGGCCCGATGCCACACATCTGGCTCATGTTGATGGCCGTGGCCTGGAACAGCCCGACGCGGCGGACAAAGCCGCCCTCGGGAGGCGGGCTACCGGACATGGGGACCTCCTGGAACAGGACGCGGAGAGAAAGAGCGGAACGGGGCGATTCGACCGGGCAGGCTGGCGATATAGTTAAGTACCTTTACTTAGCCCGTCAAGAGGCCGCACCCAATAGGTGAGAATGGCGGCATGTCCGACAGCGTCGTCGCAGATCAGCCCTGGAACCGGCAACGGCTGCGCAGCGCCAACGAGCGGCTGCTGCTCGACCGGCTGCGCAACCACGGGCCCGCCTCGCGTGCCCAGCTCGCCCGGGAGACCGGCCTTTCCAAGCCCACGGTCTCCAGCGCGCTGGCCGCCCTGGAGGATGCCGGGCTGGTGCACGAGGCGGGCACCCTGGCCCCTGAACGGGGCCGGGTCGCCGTCCTGTACGCCGCCGACCCGGCGGCCGGTTACGCGCTGGGCATCGACATCGGCCGCAGCTGGCTGCGGATCGCCGTCGCGGACCTGGACGGCCAGGTGGTCTCGCGCTCGGACGTACGCAACCGGGCCCGCACCTCCGGTGCCATGGCCGACCTGGTGGTGGCCACCGCGCAGCGGGTGGTCGCGGGCTCCGGTGGCGACCCGGCCGCCGTCGCGCACGCCGTGGTGGGCACCCCGGGCGTCTACGACGAGGAGCAGCGGCGGGTCAAATACGCCATGCATCTGCCGGGCTGGGGCCGGGCCGGGCTGTTCGACCGTATGCGGGAGGGTCTCGGGGTTCCGCTGGAGGTCCACAACGACGCCAATCTCGCCGCGCTCGGCGAGTACACCTACGGCGTGGGCGCCGGCAGCCGGCTGTTCGCATACCTCATGATCGGCACCGGACTCGGCATGGGAGTGGTCAGCGAGGGACGGCTGTTCACCGGGGCGCACGGGGGCGCGGGCGAGATCGGTTTCCTGCCCTGGGCCGGATCGCCCAGGCCCCGGACGCTGGAGGACGCGGTGTCCGGCGAGGCGGTCGTCGAGTCGGCCCGCTCGTTCGGCATGACCGGGCAGCTCACCGCGAAGGCAGTGTTCGACGCGGCGCGGTCCGGGCAGCCCGCCGCGGTCAAGGCGGTCCGGCTGGAGGGCGAACGGATCGCGCACACCGTGGCGGCCGCGGCGGCCGTACTCGATCCCGATCTCGTGGTGCTCGGCGGCGGGGTGGGGCACAGCGTGGATCTGCTGCTGCGGCCCGTACAGGAGACGTTGCGCGCTCTGACCCCGCTGCGCCCGAAGATCGTGCCCGGCCGGCTCGGGGAGGACGCGGTGCTGATGGGGGCCGTGGCGACGGCCCTGAGCACGGCACGGGAGGTGGTGTTCGACCGCCACGCCACGGCCTAGGCGGCTCGGCGGCGCCCGAACGGCCCCACTCGGCACGGTGATTGACAGTCATCGCGGGAGCTTCTAGCTTGAGCGCAGTTAGTAAAGTTTCCTAACTTTGTCGCCCCTCTCCTAGTTCAGTACCGAAGCGCGGACCGCCTCCCCCCAAGAGGAGATCACCGTGTTCCACCGCCCTGCCCTCACCCGCCGAAGGCCGCTGGCCACCGCGGCCGTCGCCCTGGGGCTGCTGTGCACCCTCTCCACCAGCGCCTGGGCCGGCGCGCACCCGCCGGGGCACCGGTCGGCGGGGCCCCCGCAACCGACCGTGGTCGCGGCGGCGCCCGGCGGCACGACCGCGCTGTCCGGCTACCGGATCCAGTCCTCGGCCAAGGTGGCCGACGCCGCAGCCGACATCTCCAGCCCGGGCTACCCGGCGAACGGCTGGTATTCCGCCGGCCCCCGGTCCACGGTGCTCGCCGCGCTGCTCGCGGACGGGGTGTACGCCGACCCGTTCTACTCCACCAACCAGCAGAAGATCCCCCGGGCCGACTTCCAGGTGCCCTGGTGGTACCGCTCGGACTTCACGCTCGGCGACACCTCCGAGCGTACGTATCTGGACTTCAGCGGGGTGATCTCGGCGGCCGACGTGTATGTGAACGGCACCCGGGTCGCGAAGGCCGCCGATGTGGCGGGCGCCTACACCCGGCATGAGCTGGACGTGACCTCCCTGGCGCGCAAGGGTACGAACACGGTCGCCTTCCGTATCGAGCCCAACGACCCGGACAAGAACCTCACCATGGGCTGGATCGACTGGCTACAGCCTCCGCCCGACGAGAACATGGGCATCGTCCGCGATGTGCTGGTACGCCGCGGCGGCCCCGTCGCACTGCGGGACGCGCACGTCGTGACCAAGCTCGACACCTCCGCGCCGGTCTCCGCGGACCTGACGGTCAAGGCCAAGGTCAGGAACGACACCGACGCCGCCGTCACCACCACGGTCTCGGGAAGCGTCGCCCCGGACTCCGGCGGCGGCGCGCCGATCCCCTTCAGCCGCTCCGTCAGCCTCGCCGCCCACGAGACGAAGACGGTGACCTTCGCCCCGGCCGACGTCCCGGCGCTGCGGCTGGCCTCACCGAAGGTGTGGTGGCCCGCGGGCATGGGCGAGCAGCCGCTGTACGGCCTCGACCTGACCGCCACCGTCTCCGGCACCGCCTCGGACACCACGCACGAGAACTTCGGTATCCGGGACGTACAGGCGCCGCTGAACTCCGACGGCGCCCGGCAGTACCGCATCAACGGCCGCCCGTTGCTGATCAGGGGCGGCGGCTGGTCGCCCGACGAGTTCCTGCGCTGGGACCGCACCTATGTCGAGGACCGGCTGCGGTACGCCCTCGACCTGGGCCTCAACACCATCCGTCTGGAAGGGCACATCGAGCCCGACGAGTTCTTCGACCTCGCCGACCGGTACGGCATCCTGACCCTGCCCGGCTGGGAGTGCTGTGACAAGTGGGAGGGGAACGTCAACGGCGACGAGTCCGGCGGCAAGTGGACAACCGCCGACTACACCGTGGCGAAGGCGTCGATGGCGGCGGAGGCCGCCCGGCTGCGTGACCATCCCAGTGTCATCTCGTTCCTCATCGGCAGCGACTTCGCCCCGGACGCGACGATCGAGAAGAACTACCTGGACGCACTCTCCGCGGCCGACTGGCCGACGCCGGTCGTCCCGGCGGCCTCTGCCAAGTCCTCCCCGAAGCTGGGGAGTTCGGGCATGAAGATGACCGGCCCCTACGACTGGATACCGCCGAACTACTGGTACGCCAAACGCGAGGGAGGAGCCACCGGCTTCAACTCCGAGACCAGTGCGGGCCCCGACATCCCCACCCTCGACACCCTCAAGCGGATGATGACCCCCGCCGAGCTGGAGACCCTCTGGAAGGACCCGAGTGCCCGCCAGTACCACCGCTCGCCGTCCTCGACCTTCGGCAACCTCAAGCTCTACGGTGACGCCCTCGCCGGACGCTACGGCCCGCCCACCGGGCTGACCGACTATGTGCGCAAGGCGCAGCTCGCCCAGTACGAGAACGTGCGCGCCCAGTTCGAGGCCTACGGCCGGGGCGCCGCCGACACCTCGAAACCGGCCACCGGGGTCATCTACTGGATGTTCAACAGCGGCTGGACCTCGCTGCACTGGCAGCTGATGGACCGTTATCTCGACCAGGGCGGCGCGTACTTCGGCGCCAAGAAGGCCAATGAGCCGTTGCACATCCAGTACTCCTACGACAACCGCTCGGTCGTCGTGGTGAACCGGCGCCATGCCGCGGCCTCGGGGCTGACCTCCCGGGTCACCCTCTTCAACACCGACGGCACCCAGAGGTACGACCACACCACGACGGGTCTGAACGTCGGCGGTGACGGGGCCCGTACCACCGCCGTGACCCTGCCGTCGTCCGTGAGCGGGCTGTCGACGACCTACCTCGCGCGGCTGGTGCTGACCGACGCGGACGGCAAGGAGGTGAGCCGGAACGTCTACTGGCTCTCCACCAAGCCGGACACCCTCGACTGGGACAACACCGACTGGTACTACACCCCGACGACGAGCTACGGAGACCTGAAGGGCCTCACCTCCATGGCCAAGGCGCCGATTTCCGCTTCGGCGGCCACGGTACGGGGCCAGGACGGGACGTCCACGACGACGGTCACGGTACGCAACACCGGCACCGGCAAGGTTCCTTCACTGCTCACCGACGTCCATCTCGTGGACGCGGACGGGAAGCCCGTACTGCCGGTGCGCTGGACCGACAACCAGGTCAGCATCTGGCCGGGCGAGTCGACGACCCTGACGGCCACCTACCGCACGGCCGATCTCCACGGGTCGGCGCCCAGCCTGCGGATCTCGGGCTGGAACACGTCGGAGCGGACGGTTCCGGCAACGTAGGGCCAAGGCAACGGAAGGCGGGCCCGGCCAGGGAGGCCGGGCCCGCCGCCCTGAAGAGGGTCTCAGCGGTCGAATATCTCTAGTCGTCCACGCACGTGGGGTACTTCGAGCGATCGACTGTGCCGTTCACCAAGAGGTGACCGCACCTCAGGCGAGGTGGAGGGTGGCCAGGGCCGTGGTCCAGTCGGTGACTATGGCGTGCTGCGCGGCTGCGAGGGTGACCTGGCCCTTGCAGACCGCGGTGTGCAGCTTCGTCTCCACCGGGTCCTTCTTGTTGTTGACCCCGGCGCCCGTGCGGTGGCCGGGGTCGGCGGGTTCCACCCACAAGTTGCGGTAGTCGTTGGGGTCCCCGCCCAACTGCAGGCTGATCAAGTGGTCGTACTCGGCATCCCCCATGCGGCCGGTGAAGCCGTAGGAAGCGGCGTTCAACTCCTTTTCCTTGCCGGTGACGTAGGTCGACGGCCGGATGTCGGAGGTGTAGCCGCCTTTGCGGCATATGGTCGACGCCAGGTTCGCCTGCGTGACCGCCGGCGAGATGGCGCCGGGCGTGCACTTCGGGTCCTCCAGCGGCTCCCCGTGCTCATGGCGGTAGTGGCAGGAGCCAGCCGGCGGCTGCTGCTGCGTCGTGTACGTCTTCTGCGGACCGGCGCCCACCGGGATCGCCCGCCCACCTGGCCCAGCGGAGGCGGCGCTCCCCGATGGGCCCGCTGACGGGGTCCCGCTCGCAGACGGGGACAGGCCGTCAAGCGAGTCGGGCGAGCAGCCCGCCACGAACAGGGTGGCGAGAAGCAGGGCGGACGAAGCAGCACGGCGGGTGTAGGAGCGCATGACGACCTCACGGGCAGGCGGTGGCTGAGCAGATACTCCCCCACCCGTCTGCCTCTGCTTCACTCGGGGTCCGCACGAGGGCCCACGCGTGTGAGGAGGCCGCGTCAGGCGACGGCGGTCCCCTCGATCTCGACCAGCTGGCCGGGGATCGCCAGTCGCGTCACCCCGAGCATCGTGGTGGTCGGCGCCACGCCTGCCGCCAGCACTCCGTCCGAGGACGGCCTCCAGGTTGTCCGTGCTCAACGTCAACTGCGCCGCCATGTCGCCGTCGTGCTGGGGCTTTCCGTCGCCGCTCATCGCGGTCTGCCCCGAGATGTACAGGGTCCGGGTGTGCCCGGAGACGACCTCGCCCTGCTGACCGCCGGATCGGCGCGCGGCGAGCAGGTGTTCGGCCTGCTCGCACGCCGGGTGGTCACCGATGAGGTACCCGACACCACGATGATCGTGGTCCGGCGTGCGGTGCTCGCCGGACACAAGCTGCGCATCCACTACGCGGCCACGGGGCAGTCACCGCAGTGGCGCACGGTGGACCCGGTCGGCCTGGTCCCCGTCCGCGACCGGGCCTACTTGCCGGCCACGAGAGCCGGCGCGGACCGCACCTACCGGCTGTCGCGGGTGTCGGCCGCCGAGGAACTCCCCGAAACGGCCGGGCGACCGAACCGAGTCGATCTGGACCGGATCTGGCGGGAACGCTCCGCGCGGTTTCTCTCCGACAGCGACCACATCACCGTGCTGGTACGCGTGAACCCGGCGCGGCGGGAGGACCTGCTGGACACCGCGCTGGCCGTCCGTGCGGAGGAACCCGGCGCGGACGGCTGGAGGTGACCTGGCCCGCGGTCGTTGCGCGCCTTCCTGCGCGACCGCGCCGCCACGTTTGCCAGCCACTACGGAGACTGACGGTGCGTGGGTCTGCGCCCGGTGCGGGGAGAGTGCGGGGAGAGTCTGGAAACCGCCCTCGCGACCACCTTGGAACCGGGCGCCGGTCGTCAGGTGACCTTGACCCAGTCCAGGGTGCGCTCCACGGCGCGCTTCCAGCCCTCGTAGCCCTCCTGGCGCTTCTCCTCGCTCCACTCCGGGCTCCAGCGCTTCGACTCCTGCCAGTGTGAGCGCAGTTCATCCTCGTCGCGCCAGAATCCGGTGGCGAGCCCGGCGGCGTAGGCGGCGCCGAGCGCGGTCGTCTCGGCGACCACCGGCCGGCTGACGGGCACGCCCAGCACGTCCGCCTGGATCTGCATGCACAGGTCGTTCGCGGTCACGCCACCGTCGACCTTCAGTACGTCCAGGTGCACACCCGAGTCCTGCTCCATGGCGTCGACCACGTCGCGGCTCTGGTAGCAGATGGCTTCCAACGCGGCCCGGGCCACGTGCCCACCGGTGTTGTAGCGGGAGAGACCGACCATCGCTCCACGAGCGTCGGAGCGCCAGTACGGGGCGAAAAGACCGGAGAAGGCCGGGACGAAGTACATCCCGCCGTTGTCCTCCACCGTGCGGGCCAGTTGCTCGCTCTCCGCGGCGCTTCCGATCACCTTCAGCTGGTCACGCAGCCACTGGACGGCCGCGCCGGTGACGGCGATGGATCCCTCCAGCGCGTAGACGGCGGGGCTGCCCGCGAACTGGTACGCCACGGTCGTCAGCAGGCCGTGCTGCGAACGCACCAACTCCGTACCGGTGTTGAGGACCAAGAAGTTGCCGGTGCCGTAGGTGTTCTTGGCTTCACCGGGGGCGAAGCACACCTGGCCGACGGTCGCCGCCTGCTGGTCGCCGAGGACACCGGCGATCGGGACGGCGGCGTTCAACGGTCGTGACGTGCGGGCCTGGCCGAACGCCTCAGGGTCGGACGAGGGCCGGATGACGGGCAGCATCGCGCGCGGGATGTTGAAGATCTCCAGCAGCTCGTCGTCCCAGTCCAGGGTCTCCAGGTTCATCAGCATGGTGCGGCTGGCGTTGGTGACATCGGTGGCGTGCACTCCCCCGTTGGGGCCGCCCGTGAGATTCCACAGCACCCACGCGTCCGTGTTGCCGAAGAGAGCGTGCCCCGCTTCGGCGGCCTCGCGCAGTCCGTCCACGTTCTCCAGCATCCACTTGATCTTGCCGCCGGAGAAGTAGGTGGCAGGCGGCAAGCCTGCCTTGTGGCGGATGGTCACGCCGTGGCCCTCGCGTTCGAGGGCTGCGGCGATGCTGTCGGTGCGGGTGTCCTGCCAGACGATGGCGTTGTAGTAGGGGCGCCCGGTGCGCGGGTCCCAGACCACGGTCGTCTCGCGCTGGTTGGTGATGCCGATCGCTTTCAGGTCGGCGGCGGACAGCCCTCCGCTTCGGAGAGCGTTCTGGATCACCGTGTTGGTGCGCTCCCAGATCTCCACCGGGTCGTGCTCGACCCAACCGGACTGCGGCAGGATCTGGTGGTGCTCGAGTTGGTGCTTGGCCACTTCGTTGCCTGCGTGATCGAAGATCATGAAGCGCGTGCTGGTGGTCCCCTGGTCCACCGCGCCGACGAATTCGGGCATCGATGCCGCCTCTTCTCATGGTCCTGGCGTCATTACGCTCTGGGTGACGTTTCGGGTCAGGCAGTGCTGTCGCCCTCTCCCGCACCATCGAACGAGGCCCGGTGCGCGCGCCTGCGGAGTACCGCCATTCGGGTGAACCGGGGTGCGGGAGGAGAGCGTCGTTCGCCGGCCGGTGCCGCACGCCCGGACGGTGCCTGCCCTGTGTTCAGAACTCTTCGGTGGCGGGACCTTCTTCGACCTCTCCATGCCTGGCCTTGATCAGCGGCTTGATGAGCAGGTCGTACACACCGACACCGGCGATTCCGCCGATGAGCGGGCCGACGATGGGAATCCACCAGTAACTGCTGAACCAGCCGAACGTGCCGGGGAGAGCAATGGAGCCCCAGCCTTCGAAGTACGTGAACAACCGCGGGCCGAAGTCACGTGCGGGGTTGATCGCGTACCCGGCGTTGGTGCCGAAAGTCAGGCCGATCGCGACGACCACCAAGCCGATGATGAACGGGTGGAGGTTGGCCATCGGAGCCGTGTTGCGCGTGTCGATGAGTGCGCAGATCAACAGCAGCAGGATGCCGGTCCCGACGATCTGGTCGAGGAAGGGACCCCACCAGGAATCTCCGAAATATTCGGCGGGGAATGTGGCGAAGATCGAGTACGTCGGCAGCGATTTGTCTCGCGGGACACCCGACTTCGTGATGGCGGCGTCGATGGCCCACCTGTAGGTCGCGTAGATGAGAGCGGCGGCGACGAAGGCGCCGAAGACCTGCGCCAGCCAGTAGGGCAGGACCTTCCGCCAGGGGAAATCCCGTCGAACCGCGAAGGCGAGTGTCACCGCGGGATTGAGGTGGGCGCCACTGACGCCTCCTGCCACGTATACGCCGAATACCACGGCGAGGCCCCAGCCCCACGAGATGATGAGCCAGTTGGCGGGCCCGAAGTCCACGGCTTGGCGACCTGATCCCGGCAGGCCGACCACTGCGACAGCCACCGACCCGATACCCAGCAGAAGCAGGACGAACGTGCCAAGGAACTCGGCAGTCATCTCGCCGCCGATGCCTTCTCGATATCCGCGTCGATGAACAGTGCTCTGAGCCATCGAGCCTCCTCGGTAGGAAAGCAATAGAACTGTCCATTCCTTACCCAAAACGCAGGCGAAAGGACGCTCATCCGCGCAGATGTACCGGTGATTTCGCGGATTTCCCCGCTATGGAGCAATCCGAAGTGCCATTTCCCTGGCAGTAGTGCATGATCTCGCGGGGCAGGCTCAGTTCTGTGCAGGGGTGGTCCACGCGGCCCGGCAGGGATGCGGAGGTCGGCCGAGTGGGCGCGTGGCCGATGTCAGCGGGCGAGCAGTGCCACGTGCGCGGTGGCCAGGAGGCCGGCGACCGTGGCGCAGGACGCGACGGTCCGCAGCCGGTGCCGACGTTCCCCGGACGACCTGGTGGTCAGGCCGGCCGTCGCGACGAGGCATGCGCCCGCCGCGGTGACCAGTGGGGCCGCGTGGGTCAGTCCGAAGCGCAACGCGAGTGCGGCGGCGACCAGCGCCGAGAGCGCTGTGCGGCGGCGTGCGAGTGCGGTCCGCTCCGCTTGAAGGCCGGGGTCGGCGGGCCCCGCTGAATGCGGAGTTGCTCCCGCGCGGCGCCAGGTGCTCACCGTGCCGTCCACACCAGCAGCAGCACCGCGATGCCCGCCGAGGAAGCGCCCCAGGTCAGCGCGGTCAGCAGTCGGGTCATCGGCAGTGGGCGGTTGTGCCGCATCGCGCGCTGCACCCGCATCCAGCGTCCGTAGGACGAAGCGCACAGCACTGTCCCGGTCGCGGCCAACAGCACCCCAAGCGTCGCGCCTGCTTCGCTGTGCGCCGTCGGCTGGACGAACTGGGCGACGGCCACGGCACCGGCCAGCAGCGCCAGGCCGGTTCTGATCCATGCGAGGAACGTGCGCTCGTTGGCCAGGGAGAAACGGTAATCCGGCTCTTCACCCTCCTCATGCCAGGGTGCGGCCGCACCGGATCGCGGCCCGTGGGGTCGGATGCGGCGGCTCATGGTCGCCTCCCCTCCGTGTCGGTGGTCCGGTCGGGCAGGAGGGCCCGCGCACGCCTGGAGGGGGGCGGGCATGCTCCGGGGGCGGCGCGGGTCGGACGCTCGACCCTGGGCCGCGGCGCGTGGGGTGCTGTTGTTTTCGGGGTGTCCGACCTCTTGCGGAGGCATTCGACTTGTGTCATGGTCTCTGCATCTTAGCCATTCCACTTGTGGCATGCATAGCCCGCGGGCAGGGACAGTCCAGCGGAGCCGCCGTAAGGATGACGCGATGAAACTCGAAAGCATTCTGCTGGGTGTGCTCGCCCGACATCCGAGCACCGGGTACGACCTGAAGAAATACCTCGACACCCATGGGCGCTTTCTGCGTTCCAACACCCAGATGAGTCAGGTCTACCGGTCACTGGCGAAAATGGAATCCAGTGGGTGGGTGACCCACACCGTCCAGCAGCGGGCCGGTGCCACCGACGCCAAGACGTACCGGATCACCGACGAGGGAATGACGGTATTCCTGGATTGGCTCACCGGGCCCTACAACCCGCCGACGCGTTACGAGGACCCTGATTTCGGTACGCGGCTCGCCTTTGCGGGATTCATGACGCGGGAGCAGCTCTTGCGTCTCATCGACACCGAGCTCACCGCGCGCCGCGAGCAAGTGGCCCGCTACCGCTTCCGCGACCGCCGCGAAGCCGTCGAGGCCTCGGCCCCCTTCGACGAAGACCTGGCATCGCTCGTGGCTGAATGGTCCCACGAGTCCGGCGCACAGGCGATAGACGCATACCTGGAGCGCCTGGAGATGCTGAGGCGAGTGCTGCTCGACTCTCCGTCGGTGGCCGACACGACGGAAGTGCCCTCGTATCTCCGCGACGTTCACTGAACGAAGGACATTCTTTTCGTGCGCGCCATTATGCTCATGTTCGACAGCTTGAACCGGCACATGCTCGCTCCGTACGCGGATACGATCGTGGACGCGCCGAATTTCGCGCGCCTGGCCTCCCGAGCGGTGACATTCGACAACTTTTACGCCGGATCGATGCCCTGTATGCCGGCTCGCCGGGAACTGCACACCGGACGTCACAATTTCCTGCATCGTTCCTGGGGGCCTTTGGAGCCTTTCGACGACTCGATGCCTCAAATCCTGCGGGACGCGGGAATCCACACCCACCTGGTCTCGGACCACCCGCACTACTGGGAGGACGGCGGGGCGACGTACCACACCCGCTACACCACATGGGAGTTCTTCCGCGGTCAGGAAGGCGACCCGTGGAAGGGCGTCGTCGACGGGCTCCGCGAGGGCGAAGGCCCGCTCATGCACCGGCAGGACCTGATCAACCGCACCTACATGCCCACCGAGGCGGAACACTCCCAGACCCGTACCGTCGACGCCGGTATCCACTTCCTGCAGACCAACGTCGATGCGGACCGCTGGCTGCTGCAACTGGAGCTCTTCGACCCGCACGAGCCGTTCTTCGTGCACGAGCCGTACACCTCCCGCTATCCGGACGACCACGTCGGCCCCGAGTTCGACTGGCCCGGCTACGCGAAGGTCACGGAACCGGAGGACCAGGTCGAACACGCACGGCGTCGGTACGCCGCGCTCGTGTCGATGTGCGACCACTCGCTGGGCCGGGTGCTCGATGTCATGGACGAGTACGACATGTGGGACGACACCCTGCTGATCGTCAACACCGACCACGGGTTCCTGCTCGGCGAGCACGGCTGGTGGGCGAAGTCGGTGATGCCATGGTTCAACGAACTGGTCCATCTGCCGATGTTCATGTGGGACCCGCGTACCCGGGGCGCGGACACCCGCCGGGGCACGCTCGCGCAGACGATCGACATCGCGCCGACCCTGCTGCGCTACTTCGGGCTCGAGGCCCCGCCCGACATGCAGGGGCGTGACCTCGCACCGGCTCTCAAGGAGGACCGGCGGCTGCGCGAGGGCGCGCTGTTCGGTATCCACGGCGGTCATGTGAACGTGACGGACGGCCGCCATGTGTACATGCGCGCCGCGGCGACCGCCGAGAACGGCCCGCTGGAGGAGTACACCCTGATGCCGACGCACATGCGGGCGCGCTTCGGCGTGGAGGAACTCACCGACTGGGAGCCCGCCGACCCGTTCCCGTTCACCAAGGGGCTGCGGACCCTGCGGATTCCCGCCGCCGGAGGGTGGATGAACCCGTGGCGGCACGGAACCCTGCTCTTCGACCTCGCAAGCGACCCGGGGCAGCAACACCCCCTCGACGACCCGGAGACCGAGCTGCGGATGCTGCGCCTGCTCGTTGACCTCCTCCACGCCAATGACGCCCCCCGCAGCCAGTTCGACCGGCTCGGCATTCCGTACGACGGCGAGATCACCGAGCGGCACCTGTTCGTCCGGGACCAGGCGCCACGCGCGGCCGCACTCGCGGAGCCGATGCCGACGCGGGAAGAACTGCCGAACGGTGGTCTCCTTGAGCGGCCGCTGCTCGAACTGCTCCGCGATCCCGCCGTCAGGACGGTCGTCGAGAAACACCTTCCGGACGTCACACGGACCGAACTCATCGCCTTTCCACCGGGGCTGAGCCCGCTCGATCTGGCACGGTCGGCCGTCATTCCGGCCGGCACGCTGCGATCCCTCGCTCGCTCCCTGCAGGACCTGCTGCCACCTTCCCGGTCTCTGCCGGACGACGTCGACAGGAACACACGATGACGACGCAACACTCCGCCGCTCCTACCACCGCACCCAACACCGCCGCCGCTTCCCAGGTCCCGCACCGCTGGCGCAATCTGCTGACGCTCACCGGTGTCATCTCCGTGGACAACACCGAGAGCAGCGCGACCTCCGTCCTCTTTCCGTCCATTTCCAGCGCACTCGGTCTCACCAGCGGCCATCTGGGAACGCTCGCGGCGCTCGGCAAGGTCGCCTCCGTGCCGACCGGTCCGTTCTGGGTGTGGATGGCGGGACGGGTGGGCCGCCGCGCCACCCTGGTGCTCACCACCGTCCTCGGCGGTGTTTTCGGAGTCCTCGCGGGATTCGCTCACGGCTTCGGCACCCTGCTGCTGTTCAACACGCTCATGGCCGCGTGCCTGATAGGCGCTTCCCCGATCGCCAACGCCGTCATCGCCGACTCCTTCACCGACCGCGAACGAGGAAAGGCGGTCGGCATCCTCTACGGCATCGCCAACGCGTTCGGGCAGGTCATCGGCCCGGTCGTCGCCCTCTTCACGGGCTTCACCGACGGCTGGCGCTACGGGATGTGGGCGATCGGCGGTGTCTGCGTCCTCGCCGGACTCATGATCGCGGTCCTCTTCAAGGATCCCGGCGTCGGAGCCGCCGAGGAACAGCTCGCGGATCTGAACGAGACGGCGCGGGTGAAGCACACCGTCACCGTGAAGTCCGTGCTCGCCCTTTTCCGCATCCCGACCTACTCGGTGATGATGCTCTCGCGCCTCCTCTCCGGGCATCTGCTCATCGTCATCTTCGGAATCCAGTTCCTGGTCACCGAACGCGGATTCAGCAACGCCGTCGCGGCAGCCGTGGGCATTCCGTTCGGTGTCGGTTACCTCGCCGGGACGATCGGCGGCGGCTACTTCCTGGTGGTCGTCGACCGGTGGTGGCCCCAGCGGGGCCGGGTGGCCTACCTCCAGCTCGCGCAGGTTCTCTTCGCCGTCGTGGCCTTCTTCGGAACCCAGTTCCACTACTCCGGCGGGATCGGGATCTACTGCGTCTTCTGGGCCCTCATGGGCTTCGGCCAGGGGGTGAACCCCTCGGTGAACCGCCCGCTGGTGACGGCGGTCGTTCTTCCCGAACTCCGTGGCCAGGCATTCGCCATCTGGCTGTCCGTCTTCGAGACGATGGCCTGGGCCCTCTTCGCCCTCGCCGCCGGCCAACTCGCCGAGAGCCTCGGCCTCCAGGAGGTCTTCCTCTGGGTGATGGTGGTCTGCATGCTCCTCAACGCCGCGGTGCTCGGCGTGCTCCACACCACCTACCCGCGGGACGCGCGGCGTGTCAGGCACGCCCTCGAAGAGCGCCGCAAGCTCGCCCACGGTACCGCCTGATCCACAGGCATCCTTCTCCGGCGGCATCCGTCCGCGCACCCGGCCCGCGCATTCTCACGCTCGCGGTCCGGGTGGGCGCTCTGGACGGCACCACGCCCGCGAAGCCGGCGGTGACGCCCGACTCCGGCACTGTGTTCGCGCGCGAAGCGGCGGCCGAGGGGATGGTGCTGGTGCGCAACACCGGGATCCTGCCGCTCGACCCCGGTGCGGTGACCCGGATCGCCGTCATCGGGCACAACGCGGATCGCGCCCGTACGCAGGGCGGCGGCAGCGCCACCGTCGTACCGGAGGAGGTCGTCAGCCCCCTCGACGGCATCATCGCCGCCTTCCCGGACGCCCAGGTCGAATATGCACTCGGCGCCGTGGTCCAGGAGGGCCTCGCCGAACTGGGCTCATGAGCCGGGAGAGTTCACGCTGCACGTGGGCTCCAGCGTCGAGGACCTGCCCGTCTCGGTGCGGGTGCGGCTGCGCAATTGACGTGCTCCCCTCCCGGAGGGGGGAGGGAAACGGACGGGCGCCGGACGCGACGTGAAACGGCTCGTTCCTACGCGACCGTGAGCACGATCTTGCCCTGGATGTGCCCTCGGGCGGCGCGTTCGTGCGCTGCTCGGGTATCCGCGAGCGCGAACGTGCTGTCGATCGCGACACGGACCGTGCCCGCGTCGAGCAGGCGTCCCAGTTCGGCGAGTTGCGGGCCGTTCGAGCGGACCTGGGCGATCGAGACCGTGACGCCCAGCTTCGTGGTCTCCTCTTCGTCGAAGTCCCCTGGGAACACGGGGAACTGGGCGCCGCCCCGCTTGAGCGTACGCAGGAGACGCTTGCTGCCGGGGCCGCCGACGGTGTCGAGGACGACGTCGACGTCCTTCACGAGTTCCTCAGGGCGACTCTTGGTGTAGTCGATGATCTGGTCGGCGCCGAGTTCGCTCAGGAACGACGCGTGCGCGCCCGATGCCACCGCGATGACATGTGCGCCCTTCCATTTCGCCAGCTGGAGCGCGAAGTGCCCCACGCCGCCCGCGGCGCCGTTGACGAGCACCGACGTGTCCGCGTCGAGTGCCCTCGGGCGATGCCCTGTCTCCTGGAAGGGCGACGGGTGATCGTGTCCGACCTCGATCAGGAACTGCCACGCTGTCAGCCCGGCCATGGGCGCCCCGGCGGCCTGCACGTGGTCGATGCCGGCCGGCTTGCGTGCGAGGTCCGACGCGGGCGCCGCCACGTACTCCGCGTACGCGCTGCCGTGGAAGCTGGGAAAACGCAGAAGACCGAATACCTCGTCGCCGACGGAGAAACCCTCCACGTCCGCGGCGACGGCCTCGACGACGCCCGACACGTCCGTCCCCGGGATCACCGGCAGGCTGACCGTCGACTCCGTCTCCCCAGGCATGGTGGTCAGTCCGCCGCGCAGGTACCAGTCGGGAGGATTGACGCCGACCGCGTGCACGCGAACGAGCACCTCACCCGGTCCCGGCTCGGGTATCGGCACCTCGTCGTAACGCAGAACCTCAGGGCCGCCATGCTCATGGAGTCGGACTGCCCTCATCGTGTGTGTCGGCATCATTCTCTCCTGCCCGCGCTGCGGGATAGACTCATCCGGATCAGTGCTCCACATAACTGGAGCACTGATCCGAATATATGGACCACTGATCCGGATAGTCAAGAGGGGCAGATGCGGGCCGACGCCAGGAAGAACCGCGACCACGTGCTCGCCGTAGCGGGCACCGCCATCACCGAGCAGGGCGTCGACGTATCCCTGCGCGACATCGCGCGCAGGGCCGACGTCGGGCTGGCGACGCTGCTGCGTCACTTCCCGACGCGCGAGGCACTGCTCGAGGCCTTGCTCCACACCAGTTTCGAAGAGCTGACGGCAACCGCGAGCGACCTCGAGACGTCGAGCTCACCCGAGGACGCTCTCGGTTCGTGGCTACGCGACTGCGTCGCGTGGACGACCGAGTATCGGGGCGTGACCGTGCTGATGGCGGCGGCCATCGAGGACCCCGACTCCGCACTGCACGCGTCGTGCGTCACCCTGCGCGCGGCCGGTGCGCGGCTCCTCACCCGCGCCCAGGCCGCGGGCACGGCGCGGACCGACATGGACGGCACCGACCTGTTCGCGCTGATTGCGGCGCTCGCGTGGCTCGGCGACCAACCCTCGCTCGCACCACGCGCCGATCACCTCTTCGATGTTGTCGCGAGTGCGATCCTGACAAAGGGATGACAAAGGGATGACATCGAATCCGCCGTCATGACCCCATGACCACGCCTGGGCGACCGTCGACTCCTTGGCGCGCTCATCACCCTGCCGGGCAGCGCCCTCGACATGACTCTCGTCCACAACGGCAAATACCATGACAATACGTCCGATCTCGCGCTCGCCCGGAAAGGACCCACCCGCATGCGTTACGCCGTCCTCGGCACCGGCATCGTCGGCCGGACGATCGCCGCCAAACTCGCCTCGCTGGGCCACGAGGTCGCCATCGGCACCCGCGACCCCCAAGCCACCCTCGCGCGCACCGAGCCGGACGCCATGGGGAACCCGCCCTTCGCCACCTGGTACGCCGACCACGCCTCCGTGCCTCTGCGGACCTTCGCGGAGGCCGCCGCTTTCGGCGAGACGGTCGTCAACACGACCGCGGGCGCCGCCTCGCTCGACGCCCTGCACACCGCAGGCAGCGACAACCTGGCCGGCAAGGTGCTCATCGACGTCACCAACGCGCTCGACTTCTCCCATGGCATGCCGCCGACGCTGAACCCGGTCAACACCGACAGCCTCGGCGAACAGGCCCAGCGCGCGTTCCCCGACGCCCGAGTCGTGAAAACCCTCAACACCATGAACTGCGTCGTCATGGTCGAGCCGGGCCGCGTCACCGGAGCCCACAACGTCTTCGTCTCCGGCGACGACGCCGGCGCCAAGAAGCAGGTTTCCGAGCTGCTCGTCTCCTTCGGCTGGCCCGAGAGCAGTGTCATCGACCTCGGCGGCATCGAGACGGCCCGGGGCGCCGAGATGCTTATGCCGATCTGGCTGCGCCTCTTCGGCGCCCTCGGCCACGCCGACTTCAACTTCCACATCGCCGGCGCACGCTAGTGCGCTGCGCCGGTTGTTGATCGCTGGTAGTGCCTGCGTGCGCGGATTTGCCGGTGGGTGAGGGGCCGCCGCGGTCTACTCGGCGTCGAGCTGGTGGTCGGCCCAGACGTAGCTTTCGGGCAACAGGTCGGCGACAAGGGCGGTTCGGACGCCGTCGCGCCCGGGGACGATGACCTCGAGGCCGGGAAAGTAGTCGAGAAGGACCTGACGGCACCGGCCGCACGGAGGAACGACCCCCCGATCGCGGTCGCCCACGGCGACGATCGTGTCCAACTCATAGACGCCCTGGGCGGCTGCCGCGCCGATGAGGACCAGCTCCGCGCACGGACCTCCGGTGAAGTGGTGGACATTCACCGCCGTAACGATCCGGCCGTCCCCGGCGCGTGCCGCTGCGGCCATGGTGTGGTTGTCACCCCGGCAGCGAAGGCGAGCGACTCGGTCCGCTGCCTGGATGACTTCCTCGTCGACGTGGTGGTCCTGGCTGGTCATCTTCTCCGCCTTCCTCAGGTGTCAGGCGACGTTGACCCGAGTGACGACGGTGCGCAAGCGAATATCGCCGGTGTGTTCGCTGCGCCGGCCGGTCCTCTACGCGCCGGGGGCGCGGAAGGCGACCTGGCGGCGGGCGGCCTCATCGATCTCGTCGAGGGTGAGCAGAACGGTGGCCCGGGTACGGAGCGCGCCGCTGGCCTTGACCTTGAGGCTGACGGCGGCCATGGAAACCGAGTCGGGGAAGTCGAGGATGAGGATGGCGTCGTCCTCCCCGAAGGCGAAGTACATGGCCTCGACCGTGCCGCCGAGGGCCGTGACGACCTGGTCGACGGCGGCGCGACGACCACTCGCGCCCTCCTCGAGCAGCCCTTTGGTGCCCTCGGGCGTGTAGGTCGCCTGGATGAGGAACTTCGGCATCGGGACGCTCCCTGCGCATCGCTTGTCCGGTCTACGCAAGGGCCTTCCCAGGGGCACGTCGGTTGCCCCAGCCGCGCGGCCGGAATCACCCGCCCGGCGGCGGGCCACGGTCGCCGTCGGCGGCGCGGCCCGCCCGAGGAGGGCGTCAGACCCGCTCCAGAGGCCGGTGCGGCCCGCTGGGTAGCTCCGCTTTGATGGTGTCACCGGGGCGCACCGTGCCGCCCTCCTTCACGATGCTCATGATCCCGGCCTTGCGCACGATGTTTCCGGCCTCGTCGCGGCCCACGACCCGCTTCAGCAGGCCGTCTTGGAAGTTGTCGATCTGCAGGCAGGGATTGCGCAGGCCGGTCACCTCCAGTACCGCGTCGTCGCCGATCCGCAGCACGGTGCCGACCGGGAGGCCGAGCAGGTCGATGCCGCGGGTGGTGATGTTCTCGCCGAGGTCACCGGGCGCCACGTCGAACCCCTCCGCACCGACCTCGGCGAAGAGCTCTTCATGAATGAGATGGACCTGACGCAGGTTCGGCTGGGTGGGATCCTGCGCGATGCGCGAGCGGTGCTTCACCGTCACACCGGCATGGACATCACCCTCCACACCGAGCCCGGCGAGCAGCGTGACGCTGTCCCGGTTCGGCTTGGTGAACGAGTACTCGCCGTTGCTGCTGACTGCCGTCACCATCCCGCTCATCCTCGGGTCCCCCTCCTGTTGGCAAATGATCAGTCACCACCCTAGCTTTCGGACCCTGCCGCGCAGTAGTAGACGGTCGTTCACAGGAGAAGTGGCGATCTTGGCCACGGTCGCGTTCTGGCCAGAGTCCTCACTGGTCAGCGCGATGTCCTGGGGGCGTGGACCGCGACTTTTCGCATCGGCCATACGACAGAGATCAACCCCAATAATCACATATCAGGCAAAACGGGTGAATAGGGGTGGCCGATGCGAGGAACACGGTCGGGGAACCTCTGCGAGAACGGAGCACAGCATGGTCATCAAGAAGATGCACGACATGGGCATCCGCAGCGAACACGCCTACATGGCAGCCCTCGGCAGCATCGGTCTCTCCATCGCCACCTGGGCAGGCAGCCTCAAGATGGAGCCCGGCGCCGGCCTCGACCGCGCCGACAGGTGGGGCATCTTCGTCGGCCAGTGGGCGCCCACCTTCTTCGGCCTCGGCGTCGCCCTCTCCCACTACGAGCAGCAGGACGGAACCCTCACCGCCACCGTCCACGAAATGCGCGAACGCAAAGCCGGCTGACCCTCCAACGTGCGCCGTCCCACGGCGACAGTACGCGGCAGCCAACGGTAATCCGGGCGTCGTCGACGGCGTTCCGCTCGGGCCCAGGTGGTGAAGGGCGCACCCGACGGCGAGGGGCGGTGAGACTCGTTCTGTCACCGCCCCTGCCGGACCGGAAGCCCCGCATCGGGGTGAACCGGGCGCCTCCAGATGGCCGACTTCGGGTGGTCCGCGCGGAATTCTGTGCGCAATACTCCCTGCAGGAGTGATGGGCCGCGCTTCGGCTCTCGCCCCTGCTTTCTCTTTGGGTTCGTTGCCGGAATTCGGTCGGTCGTCTCCAGGACAGGACGGACATCGAAATGCCACGCTCGGCGAATTCGGCGCTGCACCGAGTCCGTCCAGCACGCGGCGTTCCCCGCCGTCGGCCACCGACCGCCCGGATCGCCGTCAAGCACGACGTCACCCACGTCTCGGCGACGCTCACGAAGGCCCCCTGCCCGGACCAGTTCTGGCCGGCCACGAGCGGCCGCGGCGACGACAAGGACCGCATCTCGAGATCGCCATCCAGTGCCCCCCCTTCTCACGAAGGGGTGAACCCCCCTCCCCCGAAAGGAAGACGCACACCATGAACGAGACCATCGAGCACACGGAACAGCCCGCTGCGACCACCGCGGAGCAGCTCGACACCATCGCCTGGCAGACGCCCGGGTACACGGTCGTCGACTGCGCGTTGGAGGTCACCGCCTACTCCCTGTCCAACCGCTAGTCGGCCGCCGTGCTGCTGCAGGTGCTCGGCACCGCGGCCGGCGGCGGCGTCCCCCAGTGGAACTGCGCGTGCCCCGGATGCTCCGGGGCACGCGCCCATCCCGAGCGCCGCCGCCGCCACGCCTCCCTCGCCGTCCGTACGAGCGAGGGCCGCTGGTACGTCGTCAACGCGACCCCGGACATCGGCGACCAGATCGAGGCCCACCCGGCACTCCACCCCGGCCCGCAGCCCCGGCAGACGCCGATCGCCGGAGTGGTACTCACCGATGCCGAACTCGACCACACCCTGGGCATCGCCCGGCTGCGCGAGGCCGACGGTCTGGACATCCTCGCCACCGCCCCGGTCCGCCAAGCCCTGGAGGACCGCCTGCGCCTCGGCGATGTGCTGGGCCCCTACACCACTCTGACCTGGCGTGAGCTGCCGACCCACAGCGCACGGCCACTGAACGGCGACTCCCTGGGGCCCGCCGACGACGGCCTGCACATCAGCGCCGTGCCCGTGTCCGGGAAACGCCCGAGATACGCCGCCGACGCCCCCGAGGACGACGCCTGGGTCGTCGCGCTGCGCCTGTACGACCCAGCCACCGGCAAGTCGGCCGTGTACGCACCAGCGGTGGCCGTCTGGTCCGACGCCCTGCACCGGGTCGCCGCCGAGGCCGACTGCGTCATCGTCGACGGCACCTTCTGGGACGACGAGGAGCCGCGCCGCACCGGCATCTCCTCCCGCACCGCCACCGGCATGGGCCATCTGCCCATCGACGGACCGGACGGCACCGCCTCCCTCCTCGCCACGCTGTCCGCCCGCTGCCTCTACACACACCTCAACAACACGAACCCCCTCGTCGACCCGGCCGCGGCCCAGCACAAGCGGCTCGCCCGGCTGGGCATCGAGGTCGCCGACGACGAAATGGTGATCGAGCTGTGACCACGGCACTCGCCCCCTTGACGGAGCCCTGGAGTCCCGCCGAGTTCGAGGCCCGCCTCCGTGCGGTCGGACAGGAGCGGTACCACGACCGGCACCCCTTCAACGTCCGTATGCACGAGGGCGATCTGACCCCGGAGGAGGTGCGCCGCTGGATCGCCAACCGCTTCCACTACCAGCGCCACATCCCCGTCAAGGACGCTCTGATCACCGCCAAGCTGGACTCCGCGCGGCTGCGCCGCATGTGGCTGCGCCGCATCGAGGACCACGACGGGCGCCGGGACGGCGAGGGCGGCATCGAACGCTGGCTGCGGCTCGGTGAGGCGGCCGGACTGGACCGCGGGAGCCTGCTGTCGGGTGAGTCCGTACTGCCGGGCGTGCGGCTGGCCGTGGAGGGTTACGTGAACTTCTGCCGGCTGCGTCCGACCCTGGAGGCCGTCGCCGCGTCGCTCACCGAGCTCAACGCTCCCGATCTGATGCGCCGTCGCATCGACGCCTTCGAGCGCCACTACCCCTGGATCGCGCCGTCCGGACTCGCCTACTTCCGCACCCGCGTCGACCAGGGCCGGCGGGACAGCGCCGAGGCACTCCCCCTCGTACTGGAGTGGGCCCGCACCCGGGAGGACCAGGAACGGGCGGTGGCCGCGCTGGCCTTCAAGTGCGACGTGCTGTGGACGTTGCTCGACGCCGTGCAGCAGGGCGAGCCGTGGGAGCACATGGACCGGTCCGAGCCGGACGGCGGACGGGGGCGGACCCGGTGACGGCGTCCGAGAACCAGTGGCGACCCGCCCTCGCTCCCGCCCTGGTGCTGCGGCACGACCGTGTGCGTGGCGCTGACCTGCTGGTCCTGCCGGAACGGGTGGTCGTACTCGAGGGACACGCCGCCCAGGTCGTGGGCCTGTGCGACGGCACGCGCACCGTGCGCGGGATCGTCGACGAACTGTCCGAGCGCCACCCCGGCGCGCCCGTGGCCACCGAGGTCCCCACCTTCCTCGACCGACTGCGCCAGGAAGGCTGGCTCACGTGACCGCTCCCCAGGCCCCTAACGCGGCACCCGCGCCCCCGTGGGCCCTGCTGGCCGAACTCACCCACGCCTGCCCGCTCCACTGCCCCTACTGCTCCAACCCGCTGGAGCTGGCACGCCGTTCGAACGAACTGAGCACCGACCAGTGGACGGACGTGCTGCGTCAGGCGGCCGCGCTGGGCGTCGTCCACACCCATCTCTCCGGTGGCGAGCCGCTGCTGCGCCCCGACCTGGAGCAGATCGTCGCCGGCGCCGAGGCCGCCGGGATCTACACCCAGCTGGTCACCAGCGGCACCGGCCTGGACGAGACCCGGTTGACCACGCTGCGCTCGGCGGGGCTGCGCAGCGTCCAGCTCTCCGTCCAGCACGCCGACCCACAGGCCAACGACCGGATCGGCGGACGCCCGTCCTCCTTCGCCGTCAAGGAGCGGGCGGCGGCCCTGGTCCGCCGGTCGGGGCTCCCTCTCGGTCTCAACGTCGTCCTGCACCGGGACAACCTCGACGACATCGACGCCCTCATCGAGCTGGGCGTGTCGTGGGGAGTGGACCGCATCGAGCTGGCCAACACCCAGTTCTACGGCTGGGGCCTGCTCAACCGCGCCGCGCTGCTGCCGAGCCGTGAGCAACTGGACCGTGCCCGGGAGTCCGTCGAACGCGCTCGGGAGCGGCTCGCCGACCGGATCGACCTGGTCTGGGTCGTCCCCGACTACTTCGACGGCGTCGCCAAGCCCTGCATGGGCGGCTGGGGAGCGGTCTCCCTCACCGTGACACCCGATGGCACCGCCCTGCCCTGCCCGGCCGCCGCCTCGCTGCCGGACCTCGACGCACCCAACGTGCGCGACCGTCCGCTGGCGTGGATCTGGGGACAGTCACCGGCCTTCAACCGCTACCGCGGCACTGACTGGATGACCGGGCCCTGCGGCACCTGTCCCCGCCGCGAGGAGGACTTCGGCGGCTGCCGCTGCCAGGCGTACGCCCTCACAGGCGACGCCGCCCGCACCGACCCGGCGTGCGCGCTGTCCCCCGACCATGACCTCGTCCGCACCCTCACCGGCGGCAGCCCGACGCAGGAACGACCTCCGTATGTCTACCGCCGCCCCGGAGCGGCACCCGATACGCCCGGAGCGCTGGTGACCGGCTGACCGGCGTTCCCCCTCGGGGAGATAGGCCGACGTCATGCCCCACCGGGGTGAACATTCCCCACCGCTCGGACCAAGCTCGGTGGCGCTGCCTCCCTCATCACACTTCCGTTCGTCACCTTTACCTATCAGCACCATCTCGTGGAACTGGAGGCCGAGGTGCGCTCAGTGATGTGCCGCAGCCGTTTCACCGGCCGGACCTCAGTGGCTCTCGCGGCGACCATTCGCCGGCACCAGCGTCCTCAAGCCGGGCGAGCTCTGGGTCCGGGAGAGGGCCCGGGGGCGAGCACCTGGCCGTTCCGCACGTCGGACATCGTCATCAGCCGCTTCCAGGAGGACCCGCCCATGTACGTGGACCCACCCCGCCGGAGAGCCTTGGCTCGCGTCGCCACCGCCGTAAGCGCGACAGCCGGTCTGCTGGTCCCACTGGCCGCGACCGGCCATGCCGCACCGGTCCCGGCCGTTCCCGAGGCTCACGCCCCCTCAGGCATCAAGACCGTTTCGTCCGGGCTGACCATCCCGTGGGGAGTGAGCTGGCTGCCGGACGGATCGGCTCTGGTCAACGAACGGGACTCCCTCAAGATCTTCAGGACCACCCTGTCCGGCAAGAAGACCGAGGTCACCGCGTCGCCACGGATCGCCGCTCCCAACAGCGGCCAGTCGCTGCTCGGGATCGCCGTCTCGCCCAACTGGAGCCGGGACCACTACGTCTTCATCTACCACGGGGCGAAGGAGGGCAGCCGGATCGCCCGGCTGACGTACGACGGCACCAAGCTCACCGGGTACAAGACGCTCGTGTCCGGCATCAAGAGAGGCCTGCACAACGGCGGCCGCATCAAGTTCGGCCCGGACGGCTACCTCTACGCCACCACCGGTGACGCGGACAACAAGCATTCCGCGCAGGACAAGAAGTCCCTGAACGGCAAGATCCTGCGCATGACCAAGGAGGGGAAGCCGGCGCCGGGCAACCCCTTCGGCACCCTCGTCTACTCCTACGGCCACCGCAATCCGGAGGGTCTGGCCTGGGACTCGCGGGGCAACCTGTGGGAGACGGAGATCGGCGACAACACGTACGACGAACTGAACCTCATCAAGCCCGGCAAGAACTACGGCTGGCCCACCTGCGAGGGCACCTGCTCCACCGCGGGCATGACCAACCCCAAGCACCAGTGGCGCCCCGCCAAGGGCGTGCCCAGCGGCCTGGCGTACGCCGACGGCGCGCTGTACGCCGCCGCCCTGAAGGGCAAGCGGCTGTGGCGCATCCCGGTCACCGGCACCAGCATCGGTACCCCGGTCGCGCACTACACCAACGGATACGGCCGGCTGCGGGACGTGGTGAAGGTCCCGGGCAAGAACGCCCTGTGGATCACCACCGACCAGGCCGGCAAGGGCGCGGACCGAGTGCTCCAGGTCAACCTCGGCTGACCTCGGCTGTGTGGTGACCGTCGTTAGGAAAGACGGTCGAGGAGGCCCCCGGAGCCGGATCGGTGCGGCTCCGGGTGCCTCCTCCGTTGGCCTGAGGGCTGAAGTGCTCACGCCGGGCGGGATTGGCGCGGTGGGGTCATGGCCCAGCGGATGGTCCGGGTCAGGGCCTGGCCGGTGGGGCGTACGGCGAGGTTTTCGACGACCGGCACCCGGGGCAGCCGCAGCATGCCGCGGGCCCAGGGCGGGAGCAGCGCGACAGCGTTCGCAGCCAGCCCGCCGTAGAAGGGCCGCACCGCGAGGGGCAGCGGAGGCTGGAACAGCAGGAAGCGGGCGGCGGCCCGGGCCTCGGATGTGGCGCTGAGTTCGTGCCGGTAGGCGGTCAGGCGCTCCGACAGCTCGCGGCGGTCGCGTGGAGGGTCGATCGCCCCCAGTGCCTCGGCGACGCGCGCGGTGTCGGCCACGTAGCCGTCGTAGCCCGCGGCGTCCAGCGGGCGGGCGCCGAAGCGTTCGTGGGCGCGCAGGAAGCTGTCCGTCTCGGCGGCGTGCACCCAGCCGAGCAGGTGCGGATCGGCCGCGTGGTACGGCGTGCCCTCGGCCGTCGTCCCGCGGATCCGCTCATGGATGCGGCGGACGTGGTCGACCGCCCGCTGAGCGTCGTCGGCGGTGCCGTACGTCGTCACGGCCAGGAAGGTGCTGGTGCGCTGCAGTCGGCCCCACGGGTCGCCGCGGTAACCGGAGTGCCCGGCGACGGCCGCCATGGCGAGTGGATGCAGGGACTGCAGCAGCAGGGCGCTCAGCCCACCGATGAACATCGACGCGTCACCGTGGACGGTGCGGATCGGGCGGTCCGGTTCGAACCAGCGCGGTCCGGGAGTGTCGTGGATGCGGGCACGCGTCGCCGGTCCGTCGGGGCCTGCGACACGGCGGAACAGGGCTTGGCCCAGCTGTTCACGGACAACGGTCAGCACGGTCGGCCTCCCCTCTCCTGCTCCCAGTGTCCGTGATGCCGCCCGGAACCGGGCGCGGCGGCGAGGGTCGCCGAGTGGGGCCCGCGATGGCGGGTCTGCTGTTCCTGTCGATCACGACACCGGTCGTCGTGGCCTTCAGCGCGTGATCACCCAGTCCGGCACCCAGGTCCGGGTGGCGTCCTGGTCGAGGGCGATGGCGGCGAGGTGCGCGCGGAGGGTGGCCAGCGCCGGGTGGGGGTTGTCTCGGTGCCAGAGGAGCGAGTGCGGGTAGACGGGCGTCGGGTCGGTCACCGGGATACGGCGCAGGCCGTGGCCGACAGGCCAGACGAGGCGGGTCTGCTCGGTGGTGAAGGTGGCCAGGGCCGGGGTGTCGGCGACGGTGTCGAGGAGCGCGTCGGAGCCGAAGTTGGGGCCGGTCGCCTCGATGGTGAGGCCGAACTCGGCGGCGAGGTCGTCGTAGTAGGCGGTCCACTCGGTGCCGGGGACGAGGCCGGGCATCCAGATCCGGTGCCCGGCGAGCTCGGCGAGGGTCACCGAGCGGGCGCCCGCCAGCGCGTGGGCGGGGCCGGTAAGAAGCTGGTGCGGCTCGTCGAGCACCCGGACGGACTCGATGTCGTCGGGAAGGGGCCGGCCGGGCGCGGCGACGGCACGGAAGGACGCGTCGATCGCACCGGACCTGATGGCTGCGACGGCCGTCTCGACGTCGAACAGCATCACCACGTCGAGCTCGATCTCGGGGTAGGCGCGGTGGAAGCCGCGCATCAGGCCCGACGGCGCGACGCGCGAGGCGATCACGTCGACGCGTAGCGGACGGCGGCCGGTGCGTACGGACGCCACCGCGCGGTCGGCTACGCGCAGCAACTGGCGCGCGTGGGGCAGGAACGCCTGTCCGTCGATGGTGAGCTCGGCGCCGCGCGGGGTGCGGGTGAACAGCCGCACCCCGAGGTGGCGCTCCAGCGCGGCGATGCGTTTGGAGACGGCCTGCTGGGTGACCGCCAGCTCGGCGGCGGCCTCCTGGAACTGCCCCGCGTCGGCGGCGGCGACGAAGGTCCGAACACTGTCGAGGTCCATGCACCTACCCTACGGACACAACCATCCGTTGTGGCTGGCGGCCCTGTGGTTGTTTGATACCCAGGTGCGTGGCTCGCTTTGATGATTCCGATCGCGGATCGGTTGTGCGGAGTGAGTGACGGGGGCGTCGGGCATGAGGAGCGGACACCGGCTGGGAGATCTGCTGGGACCTCGGTTGGGGCGGCGGTTCGGGTGGCTGTGGGGAGCGTACGCGACCAGCACGCTGGGCACGTGGCTCGCCTTCGGCTCGTTTCCGCTGATCGCGATCCAGGTGCTGCACGCCGGACCGGCCGAGGTCGCCGCGCTCGCCTCCATAGGGGCCGCGGTGGGTGCGGCCGTGGCGGTGCCGCTCGGCCCGTGGGTGGAGTTCCGCCGCAAGCGGACGGTGCTGATCGCGATGGACCTGGTGCGGTTCGCGGCGCTGCTGACGATCCCCGCCGCGTTCGCGCTCGGCGCGCTCACCTTCCTTCAGCTCCTGGTGGTCTCGGTCGTCGTCGCGGCGGCCGACGTCGCCTTCCGTGCCGCCTCCGGCGCGTACCTGAAGACACTGCTGCCCGCCGAGGACCTGCTCGTCGCCAACGCCCGGTTCGAGTCCACGTCCTGGACCGCGACGATCATCGGACCGCCCCTGGGCGGCGCGGCGATCGGGCTGCTCGGTCCGGTGGCGACGGTGGTGGCTGACGGAGTCAGCTACCTGCTCTCGGCTCTGGGCATCCGCGCGATGGGCGGGCACGAGCCGCGGCCCGAGCGCCGGAAGGCCGCGCGCCTGCGGGCCGGGGACCTGCTCGACGGCTGGCGGTACATCCTCGCCGACGGGGCGCTGCGCCCGCTGTTCTTCAACACCGCCTTGTTCAACGGTCTGGTGATGGCCGCCCAGCCGCTGCTGGCCGTCCTGATGCTCGGCCGGCTCGGGTTCACACCGTGGCAGTACGGCCTCGCCTTCGCCGCACCCTCGATCGGCGGGCTGCTCGGCTCGCGCCTGGCCCGGCCGCTCGTCACTCGGTTCGGACAGCACCAGGTCCTGGTCGTGTCCGGGTCGCTGCGCGCGGTCTGGCCCATCGGCCTTGCCTTTCTCGGGCCGGGCACCGCGGGGCTGCTGCTGGTGATGGGCGTCGAGTTCGGACTCATCTTCTGCTGCGGGGTCTTCAACCCCGTCTACGCCACCTACCGCCTCGAGCGCACCGCGACGGACCGGGTCGCCCGCACGCTGTCGGCCTGGCTGGTGACGACCAAGGCCTCGACCGCGCTGCTGACGGCCGTGTGGGGAGTGCTGGGCGGCCTGCTCGGCCCGCGCACGGCCATCGGTCTGGCCGGCGTACTCCTGCTGGCGACCCCTCTGTTGCTCCCCCGCCGCGCGGCAGCGCACCTCGCCGAACCGGCCCCGGAGCCGGAGCCCGAGTCAGGGCCACGGCCGGAGTCACGCCGCAGCTGACGGGCCACCACCGTCGTCACCACTCCGGCGACGTGCGTGAACGTCTGCCGGTGGCTGTCGAAGAGGGCCGCCAGGTCCTGGCAGGGTGACACCCTCGGCACCTAGGGTGTCGGAGGTGAGCGACGCCAGCGGGGTCGAGATAACCACCGCTCGGCGCCGTGGTCGCGCCCCGGCTGCAGGGGCGCATGCGTCTTGCCACCCTGGCCGGTGCCCTGCTGTTCGGCGCTGCGGCCTTGCTCATCCCGTCACCGCTGGTGGCGGCGCCGGTCGCCCTGGCGCTGCTGCTCGCGCCGGCCGCGAACGCCGCGCTGGTCGCCGTCGTACTGCGCAGCGCGCCGGAGGACGTGCGCGGCCGGGTCATCCATTGACAGCAGGTCAGGCCAGGCCGCGGCCGTTGGCGGTGCCGCCTCGCCACAGCGGGGCGACCATGAGGTCTCCGGCGTTCAGGTCACCGCGTCGCCCTTGAACCCTCTGCCGAAGACCTCACTCCATGAGCCTCAGAGTGGGTTGAGACGTGCCCTGAGCAGGCAGAACTCGTTACCTTCGGGGTCCGTCAGGACATGCCACTGCTCCTGCCCTGTCTGGCCGATGTCGGCCGGGCGGGCACCGAGCTTCAGCAGGCGTTCGAGCTCGGCGTCCTGATCCCGGTCGGTCGGGTTGACGTCGATGTGCAGCCGGGATTTCCCCTTCTCCGGCTCGTCCCTGCGACTGAGAATGATCGTCGGCTGCGGACCACCGAAGCCTTCGCGCGGACCGATCTCCAGCGTGCCGTCGTCCTCACGATCGAGTACGACGAAGTCCAGGACCTCGCACCAGAACCGCGCCAGCACCTCGGGATCGCGGCAACCGAGCACGAGCTCACCGATACGACATGCCATGACGAAACCTGCTCTCAGTCCGGGAACTGCGGGGAACACCAACGCGCGAACCTCATGGGCCCCAGCAGTGAAAACAATTCCGCGACGGTATCGGACAAGGAGACCGTGGGCGACATGATTTCAGGCCCGCCCACCCCTTCCGATCCAGCTCCGCTCCTGTCCGAAGGGGCAAGAACCTAAAGGGGCGAGAACCTAATGGTGCCAGGCACGCCCGCCGGTGTTGTGGATGAATCGCTGCAGCACCTTGAGGGTGGTCAAGTACTCCTCGTCGGAGACACCCGCGTGCCGTTCCGCCCACAGCTCTTCCTGAAGGGCCGCGGCCTTCTCGTAGAACGCCCTGCCTTCGGCCGTGATGCTCAGTCGTCCCTCGGGATCCTCGGTGATCCAGCCCCGGGCGATGGTCCTGTCGATCTCCCACCCCATGGTTTCCGAGCCGGTGTCGAGGTAGTTCCTGAAGAGACTGGTCAGTTCGTCGCGCGTGTGAAGGGTGTGGGCGCGTGCTACCCGAGCGAGGACCCACCACTGCGGCTGGGTGGTGCCGATCCGGGCCAGTGCGCCCCCGGTGCGGGTGACGACGGCCTTGAAGGCGGCCCAACTCCAGTAGCCGATGGGTTGCTGGATCAGTTCGGCGTCGTTGTGCGAGTAATCCACTGCCGGTCCCCTCCGTGACTTCTGGTGCGACAGGACCGACCGTAGAAGCTCAACACGACTTGAGGTCAAGACACTTCGATTGGGCTGTGTCTCGGCCCGCGCCAGTCCAGACAGAGCACGGTGGCGTCGTCCCGCACGGAGCCGTCGCAGGCGTCGGTGACGGCGGCGACCAGAGTGCGCACGACCTCGCGCGGGTGCTCGGAGGCTGTAGCACGGATCAGGTCGGGCAGGTCCACCGCTCCCGCTTGACGTTCTTGCATGCCGTCGGTGTAGAGCACGAGGCGGTCACCGGGACGCAGGTCGAGGTCCTGCACCCGATACGGGCCCTGCCCGACGACACCGAAGGGCAGATTCACGGCCAGGTGCAGTTCCTCGACCATGCCGTCGCGCAGCCGTAGCGGCCAGGGGTGGCCTGCGTTGACGAGCTCGGCACGGGTCCCGTCCAGGGCGATGCGCACCAGCTGGCCGGTGGCGAAGGTCCGTCGGCCGTGGTCGAGGAGGGCCTGGTGGGTCTGACGAGCCTGCTCGGCAAGGTCCTTGCCGGCGCGGCGGGCGCCGCGGGAGGCGTTGACCAGGAGGGTGGCCATGAGCGAGGCGTCGACGTCGTGCCCCATGGCGTCGGTGACGGACAGGTGCAGGGCATCGTGGTCGAGGGAGTAGTCGTAGGTGTCACCGGCGATGTCGGAGGCCGGCACCAGGGCGCCGGCAAGGGCGAATTCGGCGGCTTCGCAGGAAGAGGCCGAGGGCAGGAGCTGGCGCTGGATCTCCGCGGCCAGGCTGACCGAGTGGGTGCGATTGCCCCAGTGGTAGAGGTCGGTGAACCGGCGGTCGGTGACGATGATGTACGCCAGCGCGTGCGCGGCCTCTTCGACCTGATCCAGCACGTCCTGCGTGGCCTGGGCGAGGAACAACTCCAGGACACCGATGGTGTCACCGCGGTTCGTCACAGGGGCGAGTACCCGCTGCCCCTGCTCACCCTCCGTCGTGCGCACCAGCTTCTGGGACTGCAGGACCTCGTCGTAGACGCTGCCGGCGAGGGGGACCTGTTCGGCGCGGCGCTCCCGTTGCGTGGCCACCTTCTCGCTGACGCGCAGCAGGCGTCGGCCGACGACGTCGACGAACAGGAACGACACGTACCGTGCACCGAACCGGTCGCGCAGGTTGCGCGCCACCACATCGAGGGAGCCCACCGGCGCGGCATTCTCCGCCGCTGTCAGCACCTCAGCCAGTCCGATCCGATCCCGCGCCACATCAGCCTCCTTGGGTTACGGACTCTTCTTCCCGCCGAGAGGACCGACATGACAGGTGCGACACACGCCACAGCACGTACGCGCCGGGCGATGGCGCGGCCCGTCCGGTCGCCGGCCTGGCAGGATGGCGGCATGGAACGTGTGCTTGGAATCGGTGGATACTTCATGCGGGCCTCTGACCCGGCGGCCCTGGGCGCGTGGTATCGCGAGTGCCTGGGCCTGGACGCCGACGAGAACGGCCTGTGGCACCAGGGCGCCGGGCCGACGGTGTTCGCGACGTTCGATTCCGAGACCGACTATTTCGGGTCCCGCGCACAGCACACCATGCTCAACTTCCGCGTCCGCGACCTCGATGCGATGCTCACGCAGTTGCGCGCCAAGGGAGCGGACGTGGCCGCGGAGACGCAGGACATGGCGGGTGTCGGCCGATTCGGCTGGGTCACCGATCCCGAGGGCAACCGGGTCGAGCTGTGGCAGCCCGCCTGACCTCGTTCCACGCGGGCGGTGACGTGCTGGTGGCCACTGGTGCCCCGACAGCCGCCAGTCCGTGCACGGTGTTGTCCAACGGGACCACGTGCGCGGTCACTTCGTCGATTCGGTGGCGCGGCGGTATTCGGCGTTGATGCGCTGGGCTTCCTCAAGCTGGTCTTCGAGGATGATGATGCGGCAGGCGGCCTCGATGGGGGTGCCCTGATCGACGAGTTCCCGGGCGCGGGCGGCGATGCGCAGTTGGTAGCGGGAGTAGCGGCGGTGGCCGCCCTCGGACCGCAGCGGGGTGATGAGGCGGGTTTCCCCGATGGCGCGGAGGAAGCCCTGGGTGGTGCCGAGGATTTCCGCGGCCCGGCCCATCGTGTAGGCGGGGTAGTCGTCGTCGTCGAGACGGCCGTACGTGTCGTCTGCTGTCATCGCACCTCTCTGCGGAACGCGTCGAGGGGTCCTGGTGCTTGTCGCACCAGGACCCCGAAGGAACTGCTAGACCATCTGCCGGCCTTGTTACTGCGCCGGCTCCCTGTTTCCGCGGACCCGACCGAGATGCTGTCGGGGCTGCGGGGATCGCGGTTGCTTGACCGGAGACCACCTCACTATCGATGTCCTGCGGTACCCGGGTTCACGATTTCAGCCCGGGCGATCCTGATGGCGCGGGTTCCTCCGTTCTTTCCTCGGTGCTCACGTTCGTACTTGCGGGGTACTGCGTGCTGCTGGGTACTGCGAACTGCACTTGCGGTACTGCCACTGCGGGTACTGCTGACCGGCAGTTCGTTTCTGCCAGGTCCTGCTGTCTCTCTGGGTTACGAGAGAAACCATAACCATGCCAACGCCCAATGTCTACTCTGGCTGGCATAGATTTCCATGTGCCCGGCAGTGGGGAAATCGTGCTCGAACGGTGACGGGGCGCCCCGATGTCGATCAGCCCGCCATCCGGGTGAGGGCGGCCTCACCCGAGTGGACGGCGCGGCGGTCTCGCGGATCCGTGTGTCCCGGCAGGCGGGAGGCACCCACCTGCTCATGAGGAGGCGGGCGGCTCGCTTTGGGCCTCGGGCACGGCAGGGGTGCGGCGCTGGAAGGTCGCGTAGAGAAGCCACAGGGAGGGGACCAACAGGACCGCTCCGACGGCCAACGCGATCAGACACGCCGACAGCACGGACCTGTTCGAGGCAGCTTGATCGACTGTGGTGCTCCCGACGAGCATGGCGGGGTACTGCGCCACGCCCCAGGCCCACAGGATCGCGGCGACTGCCAGCGCGGCGGCGGGGCGTGCCACCACGTACCGGCGTCTGTTGAGCAGGATGAGTCCGGCGACGCCCGCGACGATGCTGAGGATGACGAGGGGCAGGGCGCGGTGGGTCAGACCGTGGAAGAGCTCGGGGGCGTCGGCGTGCAGGACGGCGACGCCGGCGCAGGCGACGGTTCCGCCGGCCACGCCGCTGATCGTGGCGCGGTGCGCGAAGGCCGAGGCGAGCGTGGTCCGGCCGTCGCGGGCGGCGTCGGCGCACAGGTATACGGCGGCGAGGTGGGCGCAGGTGAGGACGGCCAGGACGCCGCCGAGGACCGAGGTGGGGTTGAGCCAGCTCGTGATGACGTCGCCTCCGGCGATGCCGGGCGGGACCCGGCCGGAGGCGACACCGCCGGCCACGGCGCCGAGGAAGAACGGTGTGATCAGCGAGGAGAGGGCGAAGCAGGCACCGAACAGGCGCTGTTGCCACAGCTCACTGCTGGCCTTGCGGAAGGCGAAGGCGGCCCCGCGGGCGATGATGCCGAGCGCCGCGAGAGTCAGGGGCAGGTAGAGCGTGGACATCACGGCGGCGAAGACGGGTGAGAACGCGGACCACAGCAGCACGATCACGAAGATCAGCCAGACGTGATTGGCCTCCCAGACCGGCCCGATGGAGTGCTCGATGAGGTGGCGCTGCGCCTGTCCTCGTCGGGTTCCGCCGGCGAGCAGATCCCACACGCCGGCGCCGAAATCCGCGCCGCCGAAGAGGGCGTAGCAGGTGAGGCCCACCCACATGACAGCAAGAGCCGTGTCCGCGAGCACGGTCACCTCCAGTGGTACCGACGTGAACGGAGCGAGGGTGGTCTGTACGCCGAGCTGTACGACCTATACGACGGGGTAGCTCTCGACGTCCTCCTCCTGCGGCGCCATCGGCACGGCCGTGTTCTTGGCCAGGCGGCGAAGGACGTACACCGTCGCGACGGTCATGGCGGCGTAGACGACCAGGACCAGCCACAGACCGGTCATGAGGCCGGGCGCCGGATTGACGGCGTCCCGCACGGTCATGATCCCGTAGACGATCCAGGGTTGCCGCCCGAGTTCGGTGACACACCAGCCGCTCTCCAGCGCGACGACCGAGGCGGGACCGCCCAGGGCGGCCAGCCCCAGGAAGAGGCGGGAGCCGCGCTGGTCGAGCAGTTCGCCGTCCCTGTGTCGCCCGCGCCACCACGACACCAGCAGCCAGACCCCGAGGGCCAGCAGGAAGAACCCGATGCCCACCATCAGGTCGAACGCCCAGTGCACTCCGGTCACCGCCGGCCACTGGCTGCGGGGCACCTTGTCCAGGCCCTGGACGACCGTGCCGGGGTGGTACCCGACCAGCAGGGAGAGCCCGCTTGGGACCTCCAGCCCGTAGCGCAGGGAGTCGTCGAGGGCGACACCGCCGAGGGTGAGCGGGACGTGGGAGCCGGTGGTGTAGACGCCCTCCATGGCCGCCAGCTTGGTCGGCTGGTACTCGGCCAGAAACCGGGCGGCCCAGTCGCCCACGACAATCTGGAAGGGCGTCACCACCGCCCCGAGCGCGAACGGGATGCAGAAGCCTGCCTTGTGGTAGGCGTCCCGGCGGCCACGGAGCAGGGCGACCGCGTAGACCGAAGCGGTGAGGAAGGAGGCCATCATGAACGCGGCCAGAATCATGTGCACGGTCTGCGGCGGGCTTGCCGGGTTGAGCATGGCCGCCCACGGGTCCACGCCGATGACCTGGCCGTCGCGCAGGGTGAAGCCGCGGGGCTGGTTCATCCAGGCGTTGGCGCAGACGACGAAGAACGCCGAGGCGACGCCGGCCACCACGATCGGCAGGCCGGTGAGCAGATGCCGCTTGGGGGGCAGCCGGTCCCAGGCGTAGAGGTAGATGCCCAGGAAGATCGCCTCGATGAAGAAGGCGATGCCCTCCAGCGCGAAGGGCAAGCCGAGCACTTGCCCGTACGTTCCCATCAGTCCGGGCCACAACAGCCCCATCTCGAAGCTGAGGATCGTGCCGGAGACAGCGCCGACCGCGAACAGCACCCCCATCGCGCGGGCCCATCGACGCGCCAGCAGGCGGTGTACGGGTTTGCCGGTACGGATGCCGTACCACTCCGCGATCAACGTCAGCGCCGGCAGCCCCACCCCGAGGCAGGCCACGACGATGTGCCAGGCCAGCGAAAACCCCATCTGCGCGCGAGCCGCGGCAAGGTCACCTTCGGACACCTTGTCCGCGGCCAGGACGGCGATCGGCCAGGGAGCGGATGTCAACGGGTCGAACACGGGCACGAGTCGCTCCCCGAGTGGACGTGGGACGAGGCACGGCTTGCGGAGGGGCGTCGGAGAGTCCTTCCGCAGGGAAGGCGGCCCCAGCCCTGTTCCCGTACGTCAGTCCGCGGTTCTCGACACGCCGAGAACACGCCCGTCAGCCGACGACGACGCTATAGCTGTCACCGGGGAGGGCGGGGGTAGCCACGCGGCCACTCGTTGAAGGCGGTTGTGTTCCTCACCCTCGTGCCGTCGCTCAGGCGACGGCTGAGCACCTCGGTCCGTACGCCGGGCTTACCGGCACGGACAGTGATTCAGCGCCGACCGGGCGACCGCGCAGGTCGCGCCGTCGCCGTTCGCGTCGGCGCCTTTACAGGGAGACCCTCACAACCTGTCATGCAGTCGGCAGGTACGGCTGGTCGGCATGGTCTCTGCCGAGCAGCTCGGCTGCCTGGTGCTGCGTATGATCGGCGGCCATCTGGGCCTCGGCCACGACGTCGCCTCGTTCACGGACCAAGTCCTCGTAGATGGGGATGTGATCGCTTCCGCTGGGAGCAGGTGTCACAGCACTGTTCCTTCCGATGTCGTGCTCATTCCGGCTTGGGTGATTGCCAGGAATTCCGTCAGGCCCGGTTGAGCCGGGCGGCAATCCCATGACCGATCAGCAAATATATGACGGCCGGTAGACCATAATTGAGGACAACGCGTAGGCCGTCTGTGTCCATGGTGAAAATATCCTGTGCCCACCCGGACAACCAGTCCGCCGTTCCTCGCACGAACTCCACAAATGTGTTGGCCTGGTTGGCGTCGAGCAGGTAGAGCACGATCCACAGGCCCAGCACACCGGCCGCGATGTCAGCGATCGTGCAGATCGCAAGGGCTGCCCGCCGTGTCGCGGCCTGGTTGCGCGTGGCGTGGTCGGCCCTCGGGGGCTGGTCGTAAGGCTGATATCCGGAAACCGGGTCGGTGTTGTTCACAGTAAATCCGATCTGGCATGCGCTGTGTCGGCAGGTCCTCCCGGAACCGAGATTCAGCCTCGGCCAGTGACCCATTCTCCCTACTTCTGCGCCTTGCAGACGCCATCGTGTTACACCCGCACCAGCGGAGGCCTAAATATGGCGCCCTGTCCGGCGACTTACCGAAATGTTCGTCGGGAGGCATTTTGCGAACCGCACGGAAGAAGCTGTCCTGCGGGTGATGACGGCCGGCAGGCTCAGAGCAGGCTGACGGTGCCGTGCCCGAACCGGTGCCTGGGGCGGGCCGTGGTGGTGGGAGCCGGGCGCATACGCCGAGCGGCGGCGGTGAAGGACGTACCGCGTCTGCCGTCTTCTGTCGCGATCACACTGCCGCCAGGGGCGGGTGCGTGGATCGGGGCGGCCACGGAGCGGGCAGGCGACCGGGGGGAGGGCACCTGCCCGCTCCGTGGGCAAGACCCGCTCACGGGGGAAAAGCGGGTCTTGCGAGGGGCCGTGGTCATGGCCCTACTGCTCATAGCGCAGCGGGCCCCGCGAGTGTCACAGCCTCCGCGTTTCTCGCTCCCCACCTCGTCGCGTGGGCGGGCATCGGGAGGTTGCGTTCGGTGTGCACCGTCGACGTCCGGGTATACGCACGACCGAAAGCCGCCCAGAGCGGCGACCACGACGAAAGAACCCACATGGTCATCCCGCTTATGAAGCAGGCGGCAGATGAGCAGAGCACGGACGAGCTCACCACGCTGCGCTGCAGCGCGGTGTGGACCGATGGCGCGGCTTGCGCGATCGACGCTCGCCAGGCCCTTCGCGCCTTTCTCGCTCACGCCCCGCGCACCGGCCGCGCCCCTGTTCCCGCACTCGTGGCCATGGACGCCGAACTCACCGTCAGCGAACTGATCACCAACGCCATCCGGCACGCCCCCGGTCCCTGCGGGCTGAGCGTGCACCTCTCGAGTGAAGAACTGACGATCACCGTGTGGGACAACTCCACCGAGCAACCAAGGGTGAGGCAGGGCAACCGGCACCGGGTCGGTGGCCACGGCCTTCACATCGTGCACTCGGTCAGCGACAGAGTCATCTCGACGTTCTACGGCCGAGGGAAGCAGATCACTGCCCATCTACGCCTGGCGCCTCACGAGGCAACCGCTTCGAGCAGCGGCGCTCCGAGCGAGCCGGTCAGAACTGACAGGTGTCCATCCACCGCGTGACCAGGGACGTGTTGTTCTTGTCGGCGTCACGTGCCGGACCGCACAGGAACTGGCTGAAGCGGGTGTCGGCCCGCAGCCAGAGGCTGAAGAACGACACGATCCACTTGCCCTGCTTGGCCTTGTTGCCGTATCCGGTCATCGGGCACAGATGATCGCCGGGAACCTCGATGTAGAGCTTCTCGGCCTGGGACATGGAGTTGTACCAGGGCACCGCGTAGGTGTCGCCGTTTGCCACGGGGTCGCTGTCACAGGTCAGGAAGAACGTCGGCTCGGTGACTCCGGAGAAGTTGGCGTTCACGTGGTACGGCGCTGTGGGCACGCCCGCCCGGAAGCGCGGGTCGTCCCGGAGGGCCGCCATGACGCCACCGCCCCCCATCGAGTGACCGGCGGCTCCCAGGGTGCCGTTGACCTTCCCCGATATCGGGTTGCCGGAGGCGTTGCCGAGCGCCAGTAGCTGGGTGCCGGCGGCGGAGATCTGACGGCCCCGCGATTCGGGATCGTCGGTGAGTGTGTTGGTTCCGACGTTGATGACGACGAAGCCCCAGGAGGCGAGGCGGGGTGCGAGCCACTGCAGGTTCTGCTGGGTGCCCTGATAGCCCGGCATCAGTACGACGCCCGGGTACGCGCCGCCGGTCGTCGGGTAGGTGACCGTGCCTGAGCCGTATCCGACGGTCTGGGGGACGGTGTAGGTGGCCGTGGTCAGCGGACCGTCGGCGGCCTCGAGGGAAGCGGCGGTCGGGTCGGGGATCCCGGTGCCCGGAGGGGTGCCGCCCCGGGAGCCGTACACCTGGAACTCCCACAGCGAGTAGCCGTAGGCGGTGCCGCGCTGGGTGCCGTGGACGCGGACGTACCTACCCTTGCCGTTCACGTCGAGGGTCTGCACGCCGCCGACGCCGGTCGTGGTCGAGTAGAGGGTGCTCCAGGTGGTGCCGTCGTCGGAGGTCTGGACCTGGAATGCGCGGCCGTACCCGGCCTCCCAGCGCAGCACCACTTGGCTGATGGCGGCGGTGGCACCCAGATCCACGCTCAGCCACTGTGGATCACTGAACGCGCTCGACCAGCGTGTCCTGGGGTTGCCGTCCACCGCCGCCGACGCGGGGGTTGAGGTGTTCTCGGTCGACGAGGACGTCGCGGGCCTGCCCTGGGACAGCAGGTCGGCGGCAGCCGCCGGCGGCGCGGCGGCGGTCAGCAGGGTCAGGGCCAATCCGATGGTGGTGGCCAGCGCGATCAGCGCCTGCACGGACCGGGGCCGGGTCCGTAACGGCACGGTCGTGGTGGTTGAAGGACTGCGTGGACGCATCGTTGTACCTCCGGAATGCGGTGAGAGCGCGGTAACCGGACAGCGAGGTGCGCCCGCACTGTAAGCGCTGCCGGAGCGAGCCGGAAGGTGAGCTCTCACGGTGCGGAAGGAGAAGAAACGGCCGGAACCCTCGTGACCCGGGCGGGTCGAAGCGGACAAGGAGCGGAATCCTGTGACCGGCAATCACTCGGAACGGGGCCGGGACTGTTCGAAGAGCCAGTCGATGACCACGTCGTTCTCGTATGTCTGAACCCATGCCAGGTGTGGGTTCACCGGTGTCGTTCCTGGCGTGTAGCTCGTGAACAGTACGTGACTGCGGGTGGCCCGGGCCTGCCGCAGGAGCGCCCGGGAGCGGGCCTCGAACTGGGCCTTCGGCAGATCGTTGGCCCACTCCCCACGGGTGACTGGTGCGCCGGCGGTCTCCAGCGCGTTCATCAGGGTCCAGGTTCCGGGCTTGCCGAACCGGCCCTCACGGTAGGGGACGACCGGGTCGTCGACCGAGTGGTCGGCCCAGATCGGAATGTGTGTGATCCGGTCCATGGTGGCCGGGTCGCCCCAGCCGGCCGTGGGCAGGGCGGCCGCGAACACCTCGGGTCGCTTCGCCAGCAGGCTGTAGATGCCGCGCCCGCCCGAGGACAGGCCGACGACATAGAGCCGGCTTCTGTCGATGTTTCGGGAGTGCTCGCCCACGAAGGTGTCGATGAGTTCGATCAGCGCGGCCTGGACCTTGGCGTCGGTCCAGTCGGTGCCGTCGGGTCCGTCCATGGGCCGAGGCAGGGGAATCTGCGGAGCGAGGACGAACGCGGGGTTGCGGCGCTGCCGTTGCGGTGTGGCGAATGTGACCGCGACCCGGTTGGAGGTGAGCTGGGTCATGTTGTTGTCCGCGACTTCGCCACCGCCGTGCAGGGTGACGACGAGGGGGTACCGCGTGCGCGTCTGAGGATTTCGTACGTATCCCTCGGGCTGGTACAGCCGGAAGTCCAGTTCGAAACCGGCGGAGTCGGTGAAGGAACCGGCGGCGAAGCGGTCGACCACCGGGGTGATGACGTCGTCGTTCCGACTCGCGAACGGTCCGGCCTTCAGGACCGGTTCGCCTCCGGGGGCGCGCACGTCCGCCACCTGCCTGACGGAGTACGCCCGGTCCAGTGGAAGGGGATCGGTGCCGGCCGCCCGGGCGTTGGCGTCGTTCGGGTCGAGTTCGACGATCAGCCGGTCCCCCGGCCGTCCGGGGCGAGTTCGGTCGTCCACCTCGGCGGCGGAGTTGGAGTAGACCCGGGTCACGGTGCGAGCCGCGGTCTGCCCGCCCACCGTGGCCTTCACCTCGAAGGCGGCGGGCGCAATCACCGCGCCCGGTAAGTCGATGGGGTGCCCGTACTGGATGGCGACGGCTGTCACCAGCCAGTTGTTCCTCGGCGTCACCCGCGTGATGAGGTCCGTCCGCAGGACCGGATTGAATCCGGAGGCCGCTTGTCGTCCTGCAGAGGTGCTCGTCGTGGTGTCGGCGGCCGCAGCGGTCGCGGTGCTCACGGCCGGCGCCGTGACCGCGCCTGCCGTGACGGCGAGCACCGTACGTCTGGTGATGTGTCCCATGGGCCCTCGTCTCAGTCGGTGGGGCATCCGGACCAGATGCCTCCGTGTGTGGATCCGATCGGCCGGGCGACGGTCGTGGGAGCGGGCGCGCGTCCGGTCATGGTGCACGGCAGCAGGACGGCGACCGTGGCGAAGCACGGGTCTGTCGGCATGGGGCGGCTCGCTTTCTCGGGGGAGGACCCGCGGCGGCGGCCGAGGGGGCAGACCGAGGTGCTACGCGAGAGTTTCGGAGCAGTACCGGATCGGTGTCCAGGATCGGAACCGAGATCTGTGCATGCGGTAGGCGCATCAATGCGAGTGGGCGCGGCTTGCCGCCCGCGCCGCGGGCCGCACCGCGCCCATCGCGGGGTCCGTCAGGTGATCGTGTTCGACGCCAAGTGCGTTCAAGGAAGGCCTGTGGCCGATTCGCGACATCTGGTGGGAAAGCCCGCTGCCCAAGTCGAAGGGCAGCGGGCGGTGATGACGGGTTACGTCAGGTCAGGAGGTGTGGACCTCCAGCGCGGCGCGGACCGCCGACTCCAGGGCGCCCTCGATCCAGGCCGGCTTGAGGGAGGTGTGGTCACCCGCGAAGTGCATCGGGCCTTCGGCCAGCGGGATGGAGGTCAGCAACTCGGTGTGCTGGCCGGGCAGCAGGACCGACGCCTCGCCGTAGGCATAGGGGTCGCGCAGCCAGCTCTGGGTGCGTCCGGCGCCGGTGTAGAAGACCTCGACGCGCTGACCGTAGACCTGCTGCAGTCCGCACAGGGCGTGCGGGTAGCGGGCCTCCTCGTCCAGGGAGTCCCAGCGCAGGGCGTCGTCCGCCCAGCTGTAGGAGGCCAGCACCACTCCCCCGGAGCTGCCGGGCACCGGATGGGAGGGGTGGTACATGAACCGGTTGGCGCTGTCCGACACCGAGCCGCCGCCCACGACGTGTACGGCCTCGGGCTGGTCACGTGAGACGGCGCGGTTGGCGGCGTAGTGGGTGCGCTGGGCCGGGGTGATGTGGCCGGCCGGCACGGAGGAATGGGCACCCAGCAGGCTGCCGTCGGCGGGGGCGCGACCGGTGCGGTAGGCGTCGTACAGCTTCGGGTCGATCCGGTCCAGCTCGCGCTTCCAGTCGGCCTCCGTGAACTCCCACCAGCGGCGGCTGAACTCCAGCAGCACCTTCGTGGCGCTGTCATAGTGCAGTTCCGTGACCGCGCGGCGCTTGCGGTACGACATCAGGGGGCTGATCTGTACGTGCCGTAGACCCGAGAAGGGAACGGTGACCACGGCGGCGTCCGCGGTGAACTGCTCGCGCACCACCGGGCCGTCGCGCCCCTCGGAGACCGTGTCCACCCACACCTGGGGGCCCTTGGCGCCGACGTGCCGGGTGTCGGAGGAGGGACGGTCGGGATGGTGGTACTCGACGCGGGTGACCCGGCGGTCGAAGCGGACCGTGTCGCGCACCTGCTCCAGCAGTGCGTCCGGAAGTACCGCCGTGCCGCCCTCCAGCTCCCAGAAGGCGGTGTCGGGGCTGATGAGGGAGGAGCCGATGAAGCTGTGGATGAACGACAGGGGCAGGCGTGAGGTGAGGTTCTCCAGGGTGCCGATCAGGTCGACCGTGCGTTCGTCCAGCTTCGCGTGCTCGGTCAGGAAGCGGAACATCGACCAGTCACCGAAGCGTTGGATGACCCTGGCCCAGCCCTGCACCCGTTCCGGCAGCGGCTTGTCGATCCGTTTGCCGTCGGGGCCCAGGGTGCTGAACTCGTCGCGCACCGGGTCCAGCACCGACCGCAGGATGGTGGCGGCGGGAGTGTCCCAGCGGGCGCGCGGCACGCCGAAGGACCGATTGATGCGGCGGGGCGCGCGGGCGTACTCCTCGCGCCGCATCCGGATGCCGTTGACGTAGATCCAGGTGCGGTTGGCGGGACGGCCGTCAGCGTCGACGTCGACGTAGTGGAATCGCCGCTTCTTCAGGTTCAGTTGGTCGATCAGACCCATCACCAGCGGGTGGCTGGAGGGCAGGCGCATGGCACCGGCCTCCGCGTACTGGCGGGGGTCGGCGAAGGGCTGCTCCGCCCGTTCGTGGCCGCCCCGGCGGAAGGTCTTGATGCGTCCGCCCGCCCGGTTGCCGTTCGCCTCGAGAACGGTTACGTGGTGGCCCGCCCGCTTCAGCAGCGACGCCGCCACCAGGCCGGCCGGGCCTGCCCCGATGACGAGGACCTTCTTGGGCGTGGCCGTCCGCCGAGCGGGCAGTCCGTCCTTGAGTACGCGCTCGTAGCCTGGGACGAGGGGGCGGTCGTGGTCGTCCACGACCAGCAGGGCCCGGGCCACCGCCAGGCATCTGTCGAAGTCCGCGCCCCTGGTGGGCGCCGGTGCGGCAGGGGCGGCCTGGACGGGCATCGCCGCGGCAGGCGACCCGGCCAGAGCCGTGGCCGCCGCCGTCGTTCCCGCCGCCGTGGTGAAGGTACGCCTGGACAGACCTGAACCTGCCGGGACGGCCTCGTGATCTTCAGTCATGCCGCACTTCTACCGGCCGGCCGACACGACCCGCCCGCCTGCGCCGCGGCGTTGCCCCGAACGAGCGATGTGGAGGTCAAACCACTGACGCCCGGTCGGACATCGACGGGAGCGGCTCCTCGGCGATGTCCCCGAAGGGATGAAAGACAGCCAGTGATCCGCGTGTCACGGCCCTCTCGTCGGCACACTTCCAGGTGGCCGCGTGGCCGGGCGACGGCCGGTGGGGGAACGGGCGGGGCAGACCGGGAGCGGCATGGCGGCCGCCGCCGGGCCTCGGCGGAACAGGGGGCAGGCGTGGGACGAACAGCTTCATTCAAGGGCAGGGCACGGTACTGGTTCGACACCACGTTGGCACGCGGCACCTCCGCGCTCGTCGGCTGGCTGGCCCTGGGCTGCCTCGTCATCGTCTTCCCGGCGAGCGCCGTGCTGGTGTGGACGGACCCGCACGCGCCCGCGACCCGTTCGGGGAGGCTGGCAGCGATCTGGCGGCTCACCGGTGAGACGCTGCGGCTCGGCGGGGCGACAGGCCCGCTGCTGCGGGTGCTGTTGTCGGTGCTGCTCGCCCTGGTCGCGCTGGTGTACGTCTCCACCCTCGTCGGTCTGATCACCACCGGACTCACCGAGCGGCTGACCGCGCTGCGGCGGGGCCGCTCCACGGTCATCGAGCAGGGGCACTCGGTGGTGTTGGGCTGGTCCGAGCAGGTGTTCACGGTGGTGAGCGAGCTGGTGGCCGCCAACGCCAATCAGCGCTACGGCGCGGTGGCCGTTCTGGCCGACCGGGACAAGACCAGCATGGAGGAGGCCCTCAGCGGCAAGGTGGGGGCCACCGGCGGTACTCGGCTGATCTGCCGTAGCGGTCCGCCCACCGACCCGGCTCTGCTTGCTCTGGCCAACCCCGGCGCGGCCAGCGCTGTGCTGGTGCTGCCCCACGACGATCCGTCGGCAGACCCGGAAGTGGTCAAGACGCTGCTGGCGCTGCGGTCCGCGCTCGGCGAGGAGGAAGGGCCGCCCGTCGTCGCCGCCGTCCGAGACGACCGGTACCGGCTGGCGGCCTCCCTCGCCGCGGGAACGCACGGCATCGTTCTGGAAAGCGACGCGATCACCGCCCGGCTGATCGTCCAGTCCGCCCGCCGTCCGGGGCTTTCCCTCGTGTACCGCGACCTCCTCGACTTCGCCGGGGACGAGTTCTACCTCACCTTCGATCCGGCTCTGACCGGCCGCTCCTTCGGCGACACGTTGCTGGCCTACGCCACGTCCAGCGTGGTGGGCCTGCTGCGTGACGGCAGGCCCCTGCTGAACCCGCCGCCGCAGACCCTGATCGGCCCCGGCGACCAGCTGATCGTCATCACGCGGGACGATGACACCGCGCGGCTCAGCGACTGCTGCGGGCTGGTCGACGAGTCGGTGATGACGCCCAGGCAGCCGGGGAGCACGCGGCCCGAACGGGTCCTGATCCTCGGCTGGAACCGGCGGGCCTCGCTCATAGTCGACCAGTTGGGCCGGTCCGCCGTGCACGGCTCGGTCATCGCCGTGGTGGCGGACCGCAAGGAGGTGACGGCCGAGCAGTTACGGGACGCCCACGCGGACTTCGCGCCTCGGCTGAGCATCACGTTCCGGCCCGGGGACGTCACCCGGCCCGAGACACTTCGGTGCCTGGAGATCGACTCGTACGACAGTGTCGTGGTGCTGGGCCCGGACCCCGCCCCGGGTCAGCGGCCCGACGACGCCGACAACGGGACCCTCGTCACGCTCCTCGTCCTGCAACAGCTGCAACAGGAGACCGGGCAGGAACTGCCGGTGGTCACCGAGATGATCGACGACCGCAACCGGACGCTCGCGCCGATCAGCTCCGGGTCCGACGTGATCATCAGCGGCAAACTCATCGGCCTGCTGATGGCCCAGATCTCCCAGAACCGGCACCTGGCCGCCGTGTTCGAGGAGCTGTTCTCCCTCACCGGCAGTCAGGTCCACCTGCGACCGGCGACGTCGTACGTCCTGCCCGGCTGTGAGGCGTCCTTCGCCACGGTCGTCGCAGCGGCGCGGCAGCGGGGCGAATGCGCCATCGGCTACCGCCGCCACGACCGGGCCACGGCCGTGCCCGACCACGGAGTGCGGATCAACCCGGACAAGAGCGAGCGACGACGCTGGATGGAGCGCGACGAAGTGGTCGTGATCGCGCGGGACGCGGCCTCTGGCGGCACTGTGGTGGCAGGACCGCGCGCGGACCGACCGGCCAGTGGCCCGGTTCCTACGCCGTGACTTGCTCGGGGCGTCGGGGTCGCCGGGGGCGCTTCGGGGCGCGTACGACCAGCGCCATCAGGGCGGCGACGAGGCACACCGCGCTCAGCGTCGTCCACACCACGTCATAGGTGCCGAACAGGTCACGCGCGGCGGCTCCGAGGAACGCCGAGGCTCCCGCGCCCAGTTGGTGGGCGGAGTTCGTCCAGCCGAAGACGATGGGGCCGTCCTCGCCGTAGACACGACCGCACAGGGCGATGACGGGCGGGACCGTGGCGACGTCGACCAGACCGTAGACGGTCACGAAGACGATCAGAGTGAGCGTGACCGTGGACGAGAGCACCATCGGCAGGACCAGCAGGGTGAGCGCGCGGATCGCGAAGTACGCGGTCAGCAGGCGGCGGGGATCGAAACGGTCGGTGAGCCAGCCCGAGAGGACCGCGCCCAGGGCGGAGAAGATCCCGATGAGGGAGAGCATCGACGCGGCGGCCGTGGCGTGCATGCCCTGGTCGTGGGCTGCGGGGGCCCAGTTGCTCCACATGATGCCGTTGGTGGAAGCGCCGCAGATGACGAACATGCCGGCCAGGAGCCAGAAGGGGCCGGTGCGTGCGGCGGTGAAGAGCACGGCCAGGGTGCGCCGTGCCGCACCGGAGGCCGGTGCCGGTTTGGGCACGAACGTCGGTGCGCCATAGGGCTTCACGCCCACGTCGGCGGGGTGGTCACGCAGCAGCAGGAGGACCAGCGCGGTCACCGTGAGGGCCACGAACGCGAGTGTCACGACCGGCGGACGCCAGCCGTAGCGGCCGACGGCCCACGCGAGGAGCGGCAGGAAGAGCAGCTGGCCCAGGTGGCTGGATGAGCTGAGTACGCCGGTGACCAGCCCCCGGCGCCTGTCGAACCAGTGGCTGGTGATGCTCGCGGCGAAGGTCATGGTCAGGCAGCCGCTGCCGAGACCGATTAGCACGCCCCAGTACGTGACCAGCTGCCACGGCCGGGTCATGACGCTGGTGAGCAGGGCACCCACGGCGACCAGGACAAGGGCGCCCACGACCACCCGGCGGACGCCGATCCGGTCCATCAGGGCCGCCGCGAAGGGCGCGGTGAGACCAAAGAGCACCATGTTCACCGAGGCGGCGAGGGCGATGTGTCCGCGGTCCCAGCCGTAACTGTCGTGCAGGGGAGTCACCAGCAGGCCGGGGACGGTGGTGAAGGCACCGGCCGTGACGATGGCCGCGCCCGCTGCGACGGCGACCGCCCAGGCCCGGTGGAAACGTGGTCCCGGGCTGTGCGGTGCGGTGGTCGGTGAGGTGGATGTCAACTGGGCCATGGTTCAAGCCTGCTGGGAGAACCTCCCCCTCACGAGAGTCCAGATGGACCACATGCGCAAGAATATGGCCATGCCTGTTTTCTGCCACCCCGGGCGGCATCGCATCGCCCTCCTGGTCCGTCAGGTCCTGCTCCCCATCGAGCTGGGCATCGTGCACCAGCTGTTCGGGCAGGCCAGGTCGGGCGCTTCGGTGGACGGGGAGCCTCTGTACGAAGTCGCCACCTGCGCCTTGCGGGCCGGAGACATACGGACGGACGGCGACTTCACCGTACGTGTCCGGCACGGCCCCGAAGCCTTGGCGGAGGCCGACACCGTGATCGTCCTTTCCTCCTACGAGGACTACGTCCAGGAGACATCGGACCTCGCCGCCCCGCTGGCCGAGGCGTTCGCCCGTATCCGGCCCGGCACCCGCATGGCGTCCATCTGCACCGGCGCGTTCGTGCTGGCGTCCGCCGGCCTCTTGGACGGGCGTCGGGCAACCACCCACTGGCGCTACACCGAGTTGTTCTCCAGGCTGTTCCCGCAGGTCGCACTGGACCCGGATGTGCTGTACACCGACGCGGGCGACGTGTTGACCTCCGCGGGCTGCGCCTCCGGGATCGATCTGTGCCTGCACATGATCCGGAGCGACCACGGCACGGCCGTCGCCGGTGACGTCGCCCGTCGCGCGGTCGTTCCGCCGCATCGGGAAGGGGGTCAGGTCCAGTACATCCGCCACCCCGTACCGGCTCCCACGGCGTCGGCCACCTCGGCCGCCCGCGAGTGGGCGCTGCGGCATCTGCACGAGCCCATCACGCTCGGCCAGTTGGCGGCCAGAGAGGCGATGAGCGTGCGCAACTTCAATCGTCGCTTCCGGGACGAGGTCGGCACGACGCCGATGAGCTGGCTGACCCGGCAACGCGTCGAACTCGCACGGGAGTTGCTGGAGGAGAGCGACCTGCCCGTCGACCAGGTCGCCACCCGCGCCGGCCTGGGCACGGCGGCGAATCTGCGCCAGCACTTCCACGCTGCCCTGGGCACATCGCCGAGCGCCTACCGTATGACGTTCCGTGGGCCGGGTGATCCGGCGAGCGACGTATGAGCGGCTCTCGTACCGGGCGGCCCCACCGCGCCGTCGGTCAGAGGTCGAGCGCGGGCAGGTGGGCCAGGCCGGTGTCGAGCATGATGCGGTCGACGGTCTCGTGCAGGGCGCTGTCGGCGCCGATGACGGTCTCGGTACCGTCCGGCAGCAGATCACGGGGCCGGTACCAGTCGCGCAGCTGGGTCTCGTGGACGTCAGTCGATCAGGCCGATGTTCGCCGCTCCGGGCCGGTCCCGTTCACGGATCACGATGCGGCGGAGGTTGTCCTGGCCGACCAGGGCCAGGCCGCGGCCGAACTTCTCGCGCAGGCCGACCGCGACGGACGACTTGCCCGCGGCGCTGTTGCCGCGCAGGACGACCAGCCGGGTTTCCTCGGTTCCCACCATCACGGCGGTCACGCTACCGACGGTGGGTGACATCGGGTGGGCGTATGGGCCGGATGGGCCGACGTGGCCACCGGGTTGACCGAGGGGAGGCCGCTCTGGCGCCGCCTCTCGACAGGCGGGCCAGGGCGGCGTCGTAGCGTCCGCGGGCGTCGTGCGGCCGTCGGGACTGAGGCTCAGGCGGCGCTGTGCGCCCGGACGCGGTGGAGGTCCGTGAGGTCGACGGCGTCGGCCATCGCCTTCAGGCCCGCGTCGTTGAAGTGCAGATGGTCGCCGTTGTCGTAGGCGGGCAGGATGCGGTGGGGGTCGGCCGGGTCCCGGACCACCGCGTCGAAGTCCGCGACGGCGTCGAAGAGTCCGCTGGTGCGGGTGAAGTCGTTCACGGTCTGGCGGACGGTCTCACGGGCCTCGGTGTAACCGCCGTTCCCGCCGTAGGGGGTGATGGTGGCGCCGATGACTCGGATGCCACGCGCGTGGGCGCGCCACACGATCTCGCGGTAGGCGTCCTCGAACGCGGCCGGGTCCGTCTGATTGGGGTTGCCCTTGATGTCGTTGATGCCCTCCATGACGATCATCGCGCGGACCCCGGAGCGGGACAGGACGTCGGCGTCGAGCCGGGACAGGGCGCTCGGGCCGGTGCCTTCGAGCAGGACGCGGTTGCCGGAGATACCGGCGTTCAGGACGCCGAGCCGGCGGTGCGGGGGCAGCGCGAGCAGCCGTTCGGCGAGCCGGTCCGGCCAGCGGCGGTTGGCGCTTGAGGTCGATCCCGAGCCGTCGGTGATCGAGTCGCCGAGTGCGACGACGCTTCCGATGCTGCGCGAGCCGACCACGTCCACGCCGGTCACGTAGTACCAGGATCCCGTGGTCTGGGTGTAGGCAGATCCGGCCTCGTCGGTGGTGTGGTCACCGGAAGGGGCGAGGAAGTTGGTCTGCAGGGCCGACCGGTGGTAGGTGGCCGGGCCGGTGTCGGTCGGTGTGTAGACCGTGATCAGGAGGTTGGCGCCGGAGGGCACCGCGAGCGGCACAGGATCGGTGACGACGTCCTTGCCGGCCGGGACGGTGACCGAGGTGGCGCCGCGGAACGTGGCGGTACGCATCGTGCCGGCGACGGCGTTCGGGCTCTTCGGCGCGCCGTCCTCCTGCAACGCGACGCTCACGGCGCCGAGTTCGAGCGGCGCGGTGCCGAGCCGGTTGGTGATGCGGACGCGTGCGGCGCGGCCACCGACGCTGATGTGGACGACATTGCGGATGGAGGTGCCGGGCAGGGCCGGGACGGTACCGGACGCTGCGGCTTCCCAGGTGCCGGTCCAGCCGGGGCGGTTGGCGGGGGCAGGCCCCGCGTCGGCTCTCGCGGGCAGTCCGCCCGCCGTTCCCAACAGGACGATCGCCAGCGATGCCACCAAGGCGGCGAATAAGTACCGGTTCTTGAACATGCGGGTTCGCCTTTCCAGTAGTCCGTGTCCGTGGGGTGCGCGGAGTCGACCGGAGGCTGAGCGATTCGCAGACAATCAGCAATTCATCGGATGTGTCAATGGGTTGAACCACGGTCACGTATGTGACCGACCCGTCCGCACAGGCCGCCCTGGGAACGGACCGGTTCGCGGACTGTCAGTGCGACTCGCGGCTCACCTCGGAGCCGCTGGAGCCGACGAGGAAGTCGAGGTCGGCGCCCGTGTCGGCCTGCTGGACGTGATCGACGTAGAGGCGTTCCCAGCCGCGGCGGGGGGCGGCGAATCCGTCGATGGTGGCCTGGTTGGGCTTGCGGGCCGCGAGTTCACCGGCGGGGACGTCGACGTCGATACGGCGGGCCTCGACGTCGAGGGTGATGACGTCCCCGGTGCGGACGAGGGCGAGGGGGCCGCCTGCCGCGGCCTCCGGCGCCACGTGCAGGACGACGGTGCCGTAGGCGGTGCCACTCATCCTGCCGTCGCAGACGCGGACCATGTCACGGACGCCCTGTTCGAGGAGCTTCTTCGGCAGCGGCATGTTCGACACCTCGGGCATGCCCGGGTACCCCTTGGGGCCGCAGCCCCGCAGGACGAGCACGGAGTCGGCGTCCACGTCGAGGTCGGGGTCGTCGACGCGGGCGTGGAAGTCCTCGATGGAGTCGAAGACGACGGCCCGGCCCCGGTGTCGGAGGAGGTGCGGGGAGGCCGCGGCGGGTTTGATGACCGCGCCGTCGGGGGCGAGGTTGCCGCGCAGGACGGCGATGCCGCCCTCGGCGACCAGCGGCTGGGCGCGGGTGCGGATGACCTCACCGTCCCAGATCGGCGCGTCGTCCAGGTAGCTCGACAGGGGTTCGCCGGTGACGGTCAGCGCGTCCGGGTCGAGCAGGTCACGGACCTCGCGCAGGACGGCAAGCAGGCCTCCGGCGCGATGGAAGTCCTCCATGAGGAAGCGGCCGGCCGGCTGGAGGTCCACCAGGACCGGCACCCGGGAGCCGACGCGGTCGAAGTCGTCCAGCGTGAGATCGATGCCCAGTCGGCCCGCGATCGCCAGGAGGTGGACGACCGCGTTCGTCGAGCCGCCGATGGCGGCCAGCGCGACGATCGCGTTGCGGAAGGACGCCTTGGTCAGGAAGGTGCCCGGGCGCCGGTCGGCGCCCACCATGTCGACTGCCAGCAGGCCGGTGTGGTGCGCGGCCTCCAGCAGACGACTGTCGGGAGCGGGCGTGCCGGCCACCCCGGGCAGGACCGTGCCCAGCGCCTCCGCCACCAGCGCCATCGTCGAGGCCGTGCCCATGGTGTTGCAGTGCCCGCGGCTGCGGATCATCGACGACTCGGAGCGGGTGAACTGCTCCTGGGAGAGCGTGCCCGCGCGCACCTCCTCCGACAGCTGCCACACCCCGGTGCCGCAGCCCAACAGGCCGCCGCGGAAGGTGCCGTTGAGCATCGGACCGCCGGGGACCACGACCGCGGGCAGGTCCACCGAGGCGGCGGCCATCAGCAGCGACGGGATCGTCTTGTCGCAGCCGCCGAGCAGCACGACACCGTCGATCGGGTTGGCCCGCAGCATCTCCTCCGTGGCCATCGCGGCCATGTTGCGCCACAGCATGGCGGTGGGCCGCACGTTCGTCTCCCCCAGCGACACCACGGGCAGGTCCAGCGGGATGCCACCCGCCTCGTACACGCCGTTGCGGACCGAGGCCGCCACCTCGTTCAGGTGCGCGTTGCAGGGAGTCAGGTCGGAGGCGGTGTTGGCGATGGCGATCTGCGGCCGGCCGGTGAAGGCGTCCCCCGGTACACCTCTGCGCATCCATGCCCGGTGGATGTAGGCGTTGCGGTCCTGACCCGCGTACCACTGGTCGCTACGGAGCTCCACCCGGAATCTCTTCCCACAGTCCTGCAACGGTCCCTACGTCGGTACAGAGTTGAACCTCGTGAAGCATACGCAGGCCGTCGATGGATCAACAGCCCACCGGCCATGCGGGGCTTCCCCCCGCCCGCCGCGTACATGGCCCCCCGAGCGCGGGGAAACGGTCTGGTGACGACGCCCGGCCACCGAACGGAGACCTCCATTGGCGCACCACGAGAAGGACTCACCCGCCGCCTACCTGCCCCTGCTGCGTACCTCCGTCGACCGGCTGCTCACGTCCGCCTCGGCGCTGTCCGACGAGGACGTACGGGCATCGTCGCTGCTGCCCGGGTGGACCCGCGCGCACGTGCTCACGCACCTCGCCCGCAGCGCCGACTCCCGTACCCGGCTGCTGACCGCCGCCCGGACGGGCAGGGACCTGCCGCAGTACGCCGACGCCGACGAACGGGACCGGGAGATCGAGGAAGGCGCGGCATGCCCGGCCCTCGCCCTCGTGGAGGACGTCGAGGCCTCGCTGCGCCGTTTCCTCACCACGGCCGACGGCCATCCGCAGGACGCCTGGGAGGTGCCGGTGCGGTGGCTCGGTGGCGGTCTGCGGCCGGTGCGTGGCGCCGTGGGAAGCATGCTGCGCGAGGTGGAGGTACACCACACCGACCTGGCCACCGGCCATCGCCCGGCCGACTGGCCGGCCTTCTTCGTGGCACTGGAACTGCAGACCACGGTACGGAACCTGCGCGACAGTCCTGAGGCCCCGGCCATGGTGCTGCGTGCCGACGAGGACCAGGTGCCGCACCCGGTCGGGGGCGGACGCGGGCCGCGGGTGTCGGGACCCGCGGCCGAACTGCTCGGCTGGCTCACCGGCCGGTCGGACGGACGCGCACTGGCTGTCGAGCCTGCCGGGCCCCTCCCCCAGGTTCCGGTCTGGCGGAGCTGACCGCCGGCCGGGCCGGCCGAGAGCGGACGCGGAGGGCGTCGGCCGGCGCGCCCGCCCGGCCCGGTACCCGTCGGCCCCGTACCCGCACGGTCAGGACAGCGCCGCGGTGACCGGCTCGGTGATGGGCAGCACATCCGGCTGGGCCGCCGCCACGTAGTCGGCGGTGTCCAGTCGCAGGGACCGGTCCAGCCTGGCGGCGTTGAAGAACATCTCCGGCTGGGTCAGCAACGTGGGATCGACCAGTAACGCCAAAGAGGGGTCGAACGAGAACGGGGGAATCGCGCCGCTGACAGCCCCGGCCAGCTGTTCGGCGACCTCCTGGGGCGCGAACATCGCCTTCACGCCGTCGTAGTGGCTCCGCACCGCCTCGGTGTCGACGCGGCGGTCGCCGGGAACTACGGCCAGCACGTACCGCCCCTTCTTCTTCGTGACCCCCACGCGTACGACGATGCACTTGGCCGCCTGTCCGAGGTGGTTGCCGCGCAGGGAGCTGACCTTCTCCGTGTGTCCCTCCTCCGGGTGCTCGATGACGCTGTAGCGGGCGCCGTTCGTGTCGAGCAGGTCGATGATGCGCTGGTAGGTGGAGGTGCCGTCCACTGTCTCTCCTCTGCTGTGCCCCGGTACCGGACCGGGGCGCCCTTTCATCCCCATGCCACGGCGTTCGTGAGGGTGTCGTCGGTGAAGCCTATGAAAAAGCCCAGGGTGGTGCGGGTGACGCCGTGGACCTCGAGGATCTCGTGATAGTAGGTCGGGTTGATGAGGTACACGTCGTATGTCTGGGGCCGGAAGACGTGCCGGGGGACGGTGCCGACCACCTCGCTGCGGTAACCCAGTTCACCGGGCACCTTCCACCGCTCGTCGTCCGGCTCCCAGGGTTTGGCGTAGGTGATCAGTTCGCCGCCGCTGTCGCACTCCTGCAGGCAGACCACGCAGCTGAGCTGTCGTACGACGTCGGCGACGCTCCAGGTGGTGCTCTGCGCGTCGCGGGCGATGTGATCGTTGTGCAGGGGGTTGCGCACGCCGTCGGCGTGGAGCCGGATGACGGCCTCGCCGTAACCCCGGCCGTCCCGCTCGCGGGCCGGTTCCAGGCCGCGCAGCCCGAAGGTGTCGCGCAGTGCGGCGCGTACGCGCGTCGGCAGGTCGAAGCCGGCGTCGGCCATGCGCTGGTTGGCACTGGCGGACAGGGCGAAGTACCGGTCGGGTTCCTGGAGATGGGCGGCCAGGTAGGGGCCGACGGTGGTGAGAGAGCCGTTGGTGTAGTTCACCGTCGATGCCAGGCCCAGCAGGTCATGGGCTCGGCGGCGTGCCGCTTCCAGTACCTCGTGTCCCAGCAGCCCGTGCAGCCGGATGACCGCGGTCTCGCCCGCGCTGAGCCGGCGAAGGGGCTCGACCCCCAGGGCGGTGTGCCCCGACACGTCGTAGGTATGGCGGTCCCAGGTGATCTCATGCTGCACGACGGATGCTCCTCTCGTGCCCGGTGGTGAACGGCAGGTCGATGATGGTGGCGGGGGGAAGTGCCTCCCAGTGCTCCGCGGCCGCGAGGGCGGGCACCGGTTCGGAGGCGATGATGTCCGCTTCCGGCAGCCGCAGCCGGCGCAGGGTGAAGTAGTCCTGGTACGGGGCCTCCGGGATCGTCCAGTGCACGACATAGGCCCGCCGGGGATTGAGCAGGAGGGCGTTGCCGCTGGTGCCGCCGGGCGGTATCTCCCGTAGCCGCCGCAGAGTGGACTCCACGTCGAGTTCCCACTGGCCGTGCGGCAGCAGGTAGTCGAAGTACTCGGCGGAGTCGAAGGCCGACGCGCTCAGCCCGAGGCGCTGGTACACCGTGGGCAGGAAACCGTTGTGCATGAAGTACCAGGGGCCGAAGTCGTCGAGCCGTTCCAGGGGATGTGCGAAGCGCAGTCCGGTCTTCTCGGGCAGGGTGGCGTGCCGGACGTGGACGGCGAGCATGTCGGTGCGCAGGTCCTCCAGCCCCGCGGATTCCCGGCTGTCGACGAACGCGCGGTGGTCGCGGTGAGCGGCCAGGGCTCCGTCGTCAGTCCGCCACACCGCTCCCCAGCCGTTGGGGTGGACGCGTGTGGGCACGTCGTCGAGAGCTGTGACGCCGGTGCTCATGGAGAGTGCGGCGTCGAGGATGGCGGTCGCTTCGAAGCGTCCGCGGGCGATGATGAGTCGGCACATATGTCCTCTCCCTGGGCGGTGGCGCAGTCGATGAGCAGTTGTCGGGCGCCTGCGGCGTCCTGGGCACGGACGATGACGCGCCCCAGGACCACGGCGTGGCGCTGCCTGTCGGAGGCGAGCGCTCCGACGTGCGCCGGGTCGAGGGAGGCCAGGGGCGGCGCCGGAGCAGCGGGCACGACGTCCACCAGGGCACCTGATCGGCGTAGTCGTTCGGCCCGGCGCAACTGGGACGCCCGCGTGCAGGCCAGCTGCCCGAAGATCGGGCCGTCCGCCGGTGGTGTCCCGGCGTCCCACGGGCACCGGTCGTCGAGGTGGGCGGCCAGGGCGAGGTCGGCCCAGCGCACGCCCAGGGCCCGCTCGGCCAGAGCAACCAGGCCGCCTCCCGAGAGCCGGAAGCCCATCTCGACGAAGTACAGCGGGCCGGCGTGGGCGGCGATCGCGTCGAGGTGGAAGGGACCGTCGCGGTAGCCGACGGCCTTCAGACAGGTCTGCGCGAGGGCGGGCAGCTCCGGGTCCGCCGCGTCCGGCGGCAGCATCAGGTGGCCGGCTTCCCGGAAGCCGCACAGTCCGTCCTCCGGCTGCGGCTCCAGCTGTACGACCTTCTCGCAGACACTGAGCACCTGCGCCTGGCCGTGCCGGGCGACACCCTGCAGGGAGAACTCCGTGCCCGCCACGTACTCCTCGACCAGCGTCCCGGTGAACGCACCGCCGCCGTAGTTGGCGGTCCGTGTGACGCGTCTCCGGGCTCGGCGGTCGTCCTCGGCGTTCCTGACGAGGAAGACCCCGAGCCCGCCTCCGCCGTCGACGGGTTTGACGACCCGTGGGTACGAGAGGGCCTCCATGCGTTCGTGGCCGGCCAACGCGTGGCGGGGCTGGCGGACGTGCGGGGCCCGTTCGGTCAGCGTCGATCGTTGACGGGCCTTGTCCGGGGCGCGGAACGGCTCCCGGCCGCGGGGATTGGGCGGTACGGACAACGCTTCGGCGGCGTCGAAGGCGGCGGCCGCGTAGCGTTCGAAGCCGGCGAGAAGTACCGCGGGTGTGACGTCCGCGGCGCGCAACGCGGCGATGATCTGCCCGGGCTCGTGAGGCCGCTCGACCTCGATCTCACGGTCGAAAGGGGCCCGGCCGAGGTGCCTGCGCCAAGCCAGGTATGCGGGAGTCTCCACGAGGACGGCCGGCATGTTCCGCGCGGCGGCGCTGCTCCGGTAGGGGTCCAGGCCGTCCCGGGTGGCACCCACTTGCACGAGAGCCGCAACGGACGCGTTCATGCGTCACCGCCCTGACAGCAGTTCGCGCACGGTGGGCCCGTCCGCGCTGTGCCTGGTCTCTATCAACTCCTTGTGCGGATCGTCCTGCAGGATGCGGTGCAACAGTCCCGCGGAGTCGGGGTGGTCACTGACGTACAGGTGTCGCATCTGGTCGAGCGTCAGGCCGCTGACGTCGCGGAGGGAGCTTTCCAGATCCCGGTCCTCACCTGTGACGGGTTCGTCGGCGGGGGCGGCCAGCAGGGTCCGGATCGCTGCTTCTCGACGGGCCAGCCGCGGGTGCTCACGTTGGAGGAACGTGCTCAGTCGCTTTCCGTGGGCGGTGAACGGGGCATGGACGAGGCAGATCAGATGCTGCGAGGTGAACCCGTACGCCTCCATCGCGAAACGTTCTACCGCTCGGCGTACGGAAGCCCTCGTCACCGCGCTGCCGTAGCGCTCGGCCATCTGATCGATGAGCCGCTCGGGAAAGGCCTTGCGTCGCATCAGCCGCAGCGCGAAGGACACGTACTCGTCCATGCCTTCGTCGTAGGAGCGGCCGTAGACATGCTCACAGGTCAGGCCCCGTAAATGAGCCATCAGGGCCGGATTGGCGCAGTCGGACTCGGTGAAGCTGAAGGCGATGTCGTCGAACCTGAAGTCCAGGAACCCCGTGAGCAGGTCCCAGTGGCTGCCGGATTCGTAGTCGGTGTCCTCGAAGATGGAGAAGAAGGACAGGTCGACGGGTACGTCGGCATGGACTCCGTGCTCATCCGGGGACGTGGTCTCGCCGTGGATGGCGCGGGCGTAGGCGCGTCCTACGGTGTCCAGCGCGCCCAGCACGCGCGGGAAGCCCGATCGTCGCATCGATCGCGGATCGTGCCCCACCCGACGGGCCAGGCGGTTGATCCACACGGTGTAGTCGCGCTGCTCCGAGCGCGAGTCGCCGGTGATGATGAGGTCGGCCCCCCGGCCGTGCGCGGCCGCCAGGCCGAAGGAGTTGACCATGGAGAGGTTGCAGGCATTGCAGAAGGTGGGGCGGGCCTGCGCCGCCGTGCGATGCCCCGTCATCAGGATGTCCGTGCGGTTGCGTGCCGCGACCGCCGGGTCCGCGGGCAGGTCGGGATGGAACGGCCGGATCCGGCCGGCGTCCAGCAACAGCAGTTCGCAGGACGGATCGTCGTACATGCCGAGCGCGCGGTAGACCCGGTCGATGTTCTCCATCACCGCGTGCGGCATCCCCGCGTGCCGGTTGGTGGCGCTGCGCAGGGTGAAAGGCGCTCCGTCCCGTTCCGCCACGACCAGTTGGACGGCTCGTACGAACGCGAGTGTGTAGCTGCTGTCCTTCCCTCCGCCGTATCCCACCATCACGGTGCTGTCGCGGACGCCTCCGTGCTCCTTCAGCGCCTGACGCAGACGGTCGGCGGTGGTCCGCGTCGCGGCACGGTCGTGGGGGGAGAGATGGTCGAGCAGCCGGGCGAGGACGGTCGCGTGGGCGGGGGCGGGGGGGTCCACAGTGGTCATGGTGCCGTGCAGGGTCATGGGTCCTCTTCGAGGTCGGGGTGTCTTCGCAGACGTGCGTCATACGGTGGGGGCGGCGGTGCGCGCGCCCGTGGTGAACACGGCGTACCGCACCTCGCAGGTACGGCCGCCGGACTGGTCGCCGAACCACAGCTGGTCGGGGCCGGGGAGCATCTCGCTGAGCTCCAGCGGTGCGTCACCGGACACCTGGGCGGCCGTCCGGGCGAGCTGAGCCACCAGCAGCGGGCTCTCCATGTCGCAGTACAGGGGCTTGGGTTCGCCGGGGCACCGTACATAGACGTGGCGTGGCAGGCCGAGTCGCTCCTTGAGCGCTTGCAGTCGGGTGAAGGCGTCGGGTTCCTCGTCGACGGAGGCGGCGGCGATGGTGGCGGGTGCCAGCCGCCACAGCTCGCGCTGGAGCACCACGTCACCCACCCGGATCCGCGGCAGGTGCACACGGTCGGAGCCGTGCACTGCGCTGGCATCTGTGGTCGTCGGGAACCCGAACGGGGCGAACGGGTTGTGCCGCAGCATCGGCCAGGCCAGCGGCGGCAGCACCAGCCGCAGCCGGCTGCCGTCGGGAGCGAGCAGCCGAAGCTGTCCGTCGACGAGCTCCACCGACAGATCCGCCAGCCGCAGCCGGTCGGGCGCCGCGGCGCCGGACCGGTCGTGCGCCTCGATGTCCAGGCCGAGCGGGGCGATGCGGGGGAAGGTCTTGTTCAGGTGACACTGCGTCACATCGGCCATGGTCTCTCCCGGCCCGACCAGGGCCGCGTACCGCTCGGCCACCTCGCGGCGGTAGTCCGGGAAAGCCTCGTCGACGAAGGGAGCGATGGAACCGTGGCTCAGGTGGTCGTCCATCGCGTGCAGATCGCCGATGACGAGGGTCAGCTCACCACGCGCCAGATGGGCCCGGCTCGCTGCGGCGATCATGAGGTCGGGGTTGCACACGGCGGGCTCGTCGAGACCGTGCCGGTCGATCAGGGCCATCACGCGGGACCGGTCCACCCGGTGTTCGTGCGCCGTGCTCGTGGCCGGTGGCAGCAGGGACTCCTCCAGCTCCTCGCCGATGGCACCGACCCTGGCCTCACAGCGCTGATAGCCCTCTTCGAGCAGGTCCAGATCGGCGACGAAGGAGGTGAGGTAGTCGCCGACCGGAACCCGGGTGCGGGGGCCGAAGCTGCGGGCGAACCACTCCCCCAGCAGCTCCCGTTCCAGGCGCAGGCGCCATCGCGGACGCAGCAGGAACAGGTCGTACAGGAGGGACAGGTCGCCGCTCATGCGGCTCACCACCGGTTGGCCCAGGACCAGGTCGTCGGCGACTCCCGTGCAGTGCTCGTGGAACAGGCTGCGGTCGCTGTAGAAGCCGTGTTGCCGGCGGTGCGGCGGCTGCCCGGTGATCTCGGTGAACTCCTGTTTGAGCCGGTCCAGGGCGGGCGGACGCCCATCGGGGACGGCTGTCTGGAGGGCGGCCACGGCCTGGGTGAGACGTGCGCACTTGTGTACGGCTGGGTGGTCGCGGCCCAGCGGGGCCAGGTGCCGGCGCACCATGCCCAGGGCGTCCTCGATGCCGTAGGGCAGGTCGGGTTCGGCCATCACGGCGCCCAGTTCCCGCAGGGTGGCGATGTCCCGCAGCACGTCCGCGGGCGGTCGGCCGGTTGCCGTGGCCAGCTCGGCGACGCTGGTGTCGCCGTCGCAGCGGGTGAACAGCTCGGCGAGTTCGGGGCGCAGTCGGACCGCTTCCTCGGGCCGTACGGCCTCGTGCACCTCAGTGCTCAGGCGGCGCTGATCGAGACGGACCACCTGGAGCAGCTCGCCGTGCCGCCGCGCGCCGGGTGCGGGGCGGGGCCGAGCGAGATGCCGCACGTCCTCGTGGTCGCGGTGCAGTGCCTCCACGACGGCTTCCACCGCCCACCTGGACAGCGCCGTGCGGCGCCGCAGGGGGGCCGGCCGCCAGTGGACGCCTTCCCGCGTGGCTTCCAGGCGTGCGGGAGCGAGCGGGCCGAAGTGACTGGTGGTGTCGTTCTTGGCGCACACCCGCTGCAGGTAGCGCACCAGGGTGGTGAGGTTGTTGCGGTCCTGCTTGCGCCACGATCCGGACCTCGGGTCTGCCTGGTGCAGCCAGCGCACCAGCCGGGGGTGGGCCGACTCGTTGGAGACCAGCAACATGTCCCGTAGTGAGGAGGTGTCCCGGAAGAAGTCCAGCACCCGGCCGGCCGTACTCAGATACGACGCGCGGTAGCCCTCCTGATAGACGCGGTCGGCGTCGTCACGGCGGCGCAGGGCCTCGGCGTACCGGTCCAGCGTCTCGGTGAAGTGGGGCGACAGCGGTTCGTCGCGAGGCGGGTAGGGGCGGCCGCGGCGCATGGCCCGGAGCAACGAACGGTCGGCGGCATTGACCGCCCGGTCCTGTGAACGCGCTGCCTCCTGGGCGAAGGAGTCGACCTCCGCCTGGGCGGCCAGCCGTTGTCGGGCCAGCTCGGCACAGCGGGAGTCGCCCAGCGTGTCGAGCCACCCGAAGGGGTAGCCCGCCATGCGCAGGACAGCCACGGACGCGGGCTGCCAGGGCAGCGACGGCCGCCCGGGGGCGGGGCGTGCGGCGGTGTCTGGGGAGCTGACAGTCATGCGTCTCCTTGGGGCCGCTGGAAGGGAGGACCGGAATCAGGACAGCGCTTCTTTTTCACCCGCCCGGTCCGTCCACCAGACGCGGCGGGAGTCACGCAGGGCTCGTCGCGCCAGCGAGCCGACGGGTGCCGCGCTGAGCAGGAACACCAGCGCCAGAACCACCCAGCCGACCTCGCGGAGTCCGCTGACCAGAGAGGTGACAAGCGCGGGGCCCAGGGCTGTGGTGCCGGCCTCCGTGCTGGCGGTCAGCCCCTGGTACTGGCCCTCGGCCTCCTTGACCATGAACCCCAGGGAGAGCCCCCACCGGGACGAGACGTAGTACAACTCGCCGACGATGTGGGCTGCCATGCCGACGACGATGACCAGGGTGGCCAGCAGCGCCTGGTGGGCCCAGGCTGCCGCGGCGAACAGCAGGCAGCAGCCGGCCAGGGCAACGGCGGAGACACGGCTGGCGCGGACGGAGCGCGGGATGTTCACGGCCCGCCCGCTCACCCGTACCTGGAACAGGGCGATCGCCAGGGAACTCAGCGCGACCGCGAGGCCGGCGGTCCACAGGGGGGCCTCGGTGCCCTCCGCGATCCACAGGGGCAGACCACTGGAGAGCAGGGCCCAGCACAGCGCGAGAAGCGCGGTCGTGCTCATGAGCCCCACATACGGCAGGTCACGCAGCGCCTCGGTGCCCGACCGCTGCCGCTCCACGGGAACGGACGGCACCGACGGGAGGGCCAACGTGATCACCGCGGTGATGAAGAATGTGGCGGCGTTGACCAGGATGGACGCGACGAACACGGACCGGCTTCCGTCCGCCAGCACCAGCATGGCGACGCCCGCGCCCGCCGCATAGGCGATGTGCTGCACCACCCGGCCCTGTGCCAGGACCCGCAACTGGTCGTCCTTGCCCAGCAGTTGGTACACCAGGCTGACCCGTACCCCGACTCCCGAACTCTGCACGGCGGAGAAGCAGCACGAGACGACGAGCAGCGACCAGAAGTCACCCGCGAAGATGTAGGCGATCGAGGCCAGCCCGCGCAGCGCGATGACCGCGACGAGCACCTCGCGCGGACCATACCGGTCCGCGGCGGTGCCGACCGGCATCGCGGCGAGGAAGCCGGCCACGCCACCGATCCCGATGGCGAGTCCCATGCTCTCGGCCGGGATGTGCTGAATGCGGGTGAAGAAGATGGCCCAGACGCTGAACCACAGTCCGTCACCGAAGCCGTTGACCGCCTGCCCGGCCAACAGCAGGGGCACAATGCCGCGCTTCTTCATCGACGTCCGATCCTCTGTCCCTGACCTCATGCCGCCACGGCGACGTTCTGTGCGGCCCCGTGCCGCTCCACACTGATCACACCGTCCTGGCCGTCGGCGAAGTACCGTGCCAGGCATCCGGCCGGCGCGTCACCGATGACGAAGGGGCCCAGCACGGGCGCCACCCGAGAGGTGAACACCTCTCCGTCTTCGCCCAGCGTGGAGACCGGCCAGCGCAGGGACTCCACTCGCTGCTGCGCGATGCTGTCCTGACGGTCCACGGCCTCGCGCACCGCCGCGTGCCAGGTGCCGGCGTCGGAGTCCCGGCCCATGATCACCTGCTCGCCCTTCATTCCGGTGGCGCCCTTGAGCAGGAACTCCTCCTGCCTGGCCAGCAGCAGTTCCGCCAACGGCCAGGTGCGGCCCTGATAGGTGACGGGACGGTCACCGGTGACTCGGGTCCAGGGCACATACCGGTGCACCAGCAGACGGTCCTCCTCGGTCATGGCCGGGTGTCCTTCGGAGGCGACGCCGAGGAGCTTCTTGTTGAAGAGCAGGGACGAGGTCTCCGAGGCGATCAGCTGGCAGCCCGCCTCGATCACCTCGCCGACGGGGCCCCAGTCCACACCGAGTTCGGACCACTCCTGCACCGTGAAGTGACGCAGGCCCACCGGGTAGCGCAGCTTGCCGGACGGGTCGACCACCCCGTCGACCAGGTCCTCGGGCTCGAAGAACGCGGCGTCGAAGCCCCGCGACCTGAGGTAGTCCACCTCGACGTCGAAGTAGCGGGTGCTGCTGACGCCGCGGACCAGGTCGGCCACGCTGCCCTGCAGAACGACCGCTCGCCGCACGCCTTCGGCGGCGCACATGGCGTCGAACATGTCGGCGCGGGCCTTGAACGGCCGGTGGGCGAACAGGGGTTGGTCGGCGTAGATGACATCCACCCAGGTGTCGGCGAGCAGTTGGGTCTGCACCGCCGCCCCGACGCCGCCGCCCGCGTTGTACTCGATGAACTTCACGCCGTCGGCGGTCACGAAGGCGTCCGGCCGGGCGATGCACGCCGCGTACCGCCACTCCCAGGACTCGTCGGAGGTGAACAAGGGGCACTCGGCGGGGTCCACGCCCAGGGCGGCGAGCCGTTCGGAGCGGTCGCCGCCCAGGTGGTGGGCCACCTTGAGCAGCACCCGGAGCACGTCGGCGGCCGCCGTGTGCAGTTCCTCGTAGACCGGGCGGGGCAGCAGGACCGGCTGCAAGGGGACGGCTCGGGGTGGGAAGGGCACCTCGCGCATACCGTGCAGCAGTTGCTCACGGATGCGCTCGGCGGAGGAGGCGACGAGGTCGGTTCCGGGCAGGCGCAGCTGTGTCGCGGGCATAGGGCTTCCCTTTCCAGAGCTGGACGGTCAGACGGTGGGGTGCTGCGGGCGCTGCCCCCAGGCCTGGAAGAGCAAGGGGTGAACGACCACGGTGCCCGGTGACTCCAGGTGGTGCCGCAAGTCGGTGACGCATCCGTCGAGTTCGTCGGCGGTGATCAGTCCGCGGTTCACCAGGGAGTCCCGGCAGAGCTCCGCCCGGTCCACCAGCAGGGTCTGGTAGGGGTGGTCGGGCTGGAACACCCGTGCGGAGGCATCCACGTGTACGTCCACCAGTCCGGCCTCCCGCAGCAGGCGCGGCAGTCGGCGGCCGAGACGGACGTCCATCCCGTTGAGCCGCCACAGTTCGGCGATCACCTCGACCAGCCGGTCCCATGCCGGGTGCGGCGGGTCGCACAGCCGAGTGACCCAGTCCACGTCCTGGACGACGAGGGTGCCACCCGGCCGGGTCAGCGCGACCATTTCCCGCAGGACGGCATCCGAGTGGGGAACGTTCATCAGCACCAGTCGGGTGTGGACGAAGTCGAAGCTGCCCGGGCTCTCGCCGCTCTCCGCGGCGTCACCGTGCACCAGACGCACCTGTCCCAGGCCGCGGTGGTCGATCTCCAGCCCGGCGCGTTGCAGCATCTCGGCCTGTACGTCCAACCCGACCACCTCGCCGCCGGGTCCGACGCGTTCGGCCAGCAGGTCCAGAATGCCCAGCGGACCGCAGCCGACATCGAGAGCCCGGGCGCCGGGGCCGGGACCACACCGGGCCAGCAGCCGCTCGGCCTCCGGGCGGAACAACTCGCCCTGGAACAGCATCCGGTCCAGCTCGCTGGAGGCGGCGCCCATCAGGTACTGGTCTGCCACGGTCACGGGGTGGCTCCTTGGAGAGAGGGAGGCGGGGAAGGGGCGGGGGACGCGGGGGCCGGCAGCGAACGCAGCCGGGTCCGCAGCCGTCGCAGGGTGTCGTGCACCTGCGGCAGATCGGACGGCGTCCACAGGTCGGGGGCGTCGGACCAGTGACGGCGCAGCGCCGCCAGTGCGGGCGCCTCCAGCCGGACGGTTCCGTCCGAGCCGACCGCCGTCCCGTCGAGTCGGCCGCGGTCGGTGTTCCACTGGATGGCCTCGCGGTGTGACAGACCGGCAGGGAGCCGCAGTTCGACGCGGCGATGGCCCACTGTCACGGGATATCCGCCCGGCAGTCCGGCCGGCCCCGGCAGGTGGCCGTGGTACTCCGGCCCGGCACCCACCAGCGCGGCGAGCGGAGCGGCGCCCGCCACCGCGCCCACCTCGTTCAGCTGGGCACGGCCGCGGTGACGGACCGCTTCGAGTTGAGCGGCCACATCGGTGGCCGTGCCGTCCAGCCAGCCCCGCGCCTCCTGCGCCGCCGAGGGGGGCGTGTGCAGGTGGGCGTGGTGGGCAAGCAGGTGCAGTCGCCGTGGGTCGTCCACGTCGAGCCGCGTGCACAACGCGGCGGCCAGCGTGGCGACATTGCCCAGCCCGCACATCACCGGGGCGCCGAGGGCCGCGAGCACGGGGTTCACGGCGTCGGGGAAACACGCGTTGACGAGTACGGTGTCGGGCGCGGCCCGCTCGCAGGCGCGGGCGTAGCGCACCGCGTGCGCGGCTTGCAGGGGCAGCGTCAGGCCGAATCCCGCGTCTGCCAGCAGAGCGGTCCAGGCCGACGGGTCGGTGGTGCGCTCGGCGGGACTGTGTTCCGAGGTGCAGACCACCAGCGCGGTCGGCCGGACACGGTGCAGCAGTCGCTCGATCCCGTCCGCCTGACGGGGATCGGCGTGGTGGGCCTCGCAGGTGGTGGGCGCGCCTCCCAGTGCCGCGTGGTCGCGTGCCAGTTCCCCGAGGTCCTGGGCGCGTCGCCCGTCGGAGCTGAGGACATGCAGGGCGAGTGGCTCTGGGTGCCGGGCCAGCGCGCGCACCAGCGCTCCGGCGAAGGCGCCGGTGCCCGCCACCGCGATGCTCGGCGCGCTCACCGGCTCTCTCCCAGGAGGGCGTCGATGTCCAGCAGGCGCGGTTCGGGCAGGCCCGGGCAGCGGGCGCTGAGGTCCAGCCGGGGCGGACGCCGCGCATCCGTGAAGTAGGTGGGCACCAGTCGCTGCCCGCCCGGCCCCGGAACCCAGCACAGCAGCGGATTGGCCACCAACAGGTCGCGCACGCGTGGGGTGTCCCGGCGGATGTAGAGGCGTATCTGCTTGTGGGCGAAGTGATTGGGGGGCGGCACGACCCTGGGGGCGAACTTGCGCTTCCACTGGAAGATGCCCTTGCTCATAAAAGCCTCGGTGCCGAAGAAGTCCACGTGCGGCACCCGGTGTTCGCGGGCCCATCGCAGCAGCAGGTGGTAGACCGCCTTGAACGCCCCGTCCGCGTAGTGCTGTTCGTCGCCGTCCAGCACACCCAGCAACCGGGTCGTCAGTGTCCGGCCATCCGCGGACCAGTGGCACAGCACGCCGGCCACCCGCCGGTTGCCGCTGGTGACGAACAGCAGTGTGCCGTGCGGAAGGATGGCGTGCCTTGCCACCTCCGCGCTCTCGCTGCGGCTGCGGTCGCCGTGCCGTCGCCACATGGTGGGTCGGTGCATGCGCCAGTAGAAGAAGTCCAGCGCCGCGGAGGACGAGTCCTCCTCCAGCCGCCACTCGTGCCGACGCTGGTTGCGGTTGAACTCCCACCGTTCGCGGCGGGAGATCTGCCGCTGCAACTCGTCCGCCGTGTCGGGTACATCGACCACCAGGTGCACGCGGAAGGGGGCGGTGACGGCCCCGCCCGCGGGCAGTCGTCCGATCCGGCTGCTGTCCGCGCCCACCACCACGAGATCGGCCTGCGGAAACCGGCCGGCTGCCAGCTGCTGCCAGCCGCCCCGTTCCCTCCTGCGCTCCACGACGGGTACGCCGAGCTGGGCCCGCTGGTGTTCCATGAGTTGCAGGATGTTGGCCTCTCCCTGCGGAAGGCCGAGATAGGCGATGACGGGTTCTCCCGGCGGGCCGTGTGAGATCGTCGCGTTCACCGTGCGGGAAGCGGTGTCGCACACTCGGCGGGCGGTACGCCATCCGACGTGCGGGCTGTTGTTCCAGGTGTAGGCCAGCCTGGAGCGGACCGCCGAGGCGGCGCGGTGGTTGTCCGTCGGTGCCGAGTCGGTCGTAGCGGCGTGCAGTTCGGGTGAGAAGAGGGCTGTCACGGGTGTCTTCCTTCTGGGAAAGAAGCGGGTGCCGGTGTCAGGCGGCTGCCCTCCGCACCAGGGCACGCAGGTCGTCGACCGAGTCGACGGGCGTGAGGTGGTCGAACGACGCGGGACGGAAGTCTCCGGTGTGGTACGAACCGGAGGCATGCACCAGAACCTCGGAATGCGTGAGCAGGCCACGGTCGATGGCGTTGAGCACGCCGGTGAGAGCCATCACCAACGACCATTCCCGCAGTCGTCGCGGGTCGGCGGGCAGCTCCACCTCGTGCGGCGCGAGCAGTTCACGGATCGCGGGGTAGCGCTCGAGGCACTCCGCCAGTGAGACGACGATGCCACCGCCGCCCTGACGGCGGATGATCTCGTTCATCCGCGGCGAGGTGGCCGGTGTACGGGTGTAGAAGGTCGGGTCGAGCTGTTCGTCCGGAGCGTAGGCGGCGAACGGGAAACGCGGGTCCTCGTCCTGGACCACCAGTCCGCCGCTGTTCCTCCAGCGGGGCCGGTAGTCGAACCGGTCGTGGTACAGGCTGGCCACCATGTCCGGGGTGCCGAGGTGCTGGACGAGGAAGTAGCCGGCGCCTTCCGCGGGCCATTCGCGGCCGGTGTGCCACTGCTGGCCGTGAAAGTGCCCGAGGAGTCCGAACGCGCTGGACACCGAGTGGGCGTGGATGCGGGGACGGTGCGGCAGGCTGTCCCGTTCGAAGAGGGCCCTCACCGCGTCGGCGACCATGTAGTTGGCGAGGTCGAGCGTGTGCCACAACCGGATGCCCGCCGCGGCGAACAGGGCCTCCGCTTCCTCGTCCACCACAGTTCGTGCGAGGTGTTTGACGTGTCCGGGGTCGTCTGCGCGCAGCACCGCGACCGGGTTGGCCCGGCGCACTCCGCCCTCCCGAGTCAGCGGGGAATCCCACAGTTTGGCGGCGGAGACGGACGGCACCACGGAGACGATGCGCAGTTCCTCCTCCGTCGCCAGGCCTGTCTCGTGAGCGCGCAGTACCGCGTCACGGAGCGCGGTGGCCTTGTTGGCGCTGGACGGAGTGACGATCATGATCGCTTCACCGGTGCGCCTGATGTGGGCGACCGCGCGGGCGACGATGATCAGGGAGGCGAAGGTCTTGGTCGTGCGGGTTCGCGGGTTGTGCATCAGGTTGAGCAAGCCGATGCTGACGCCTGTCCGCCGGCCGAGTTCGTGGGCGCTGACCGTGGACGGGGCGAAGAACCGCTCAAGGGCGGGGCTGGGCTCGGGCAGTTCCCAACGAGGGGCGAATCCCGCGCTCGTGGAGGTGGCGGCGGCAGCTGCCAGGATCTCGCGCAGTTCGCGGTCGTAGCGGGCGAGTGACGCGGTGCAGACCGTGCCCTGGGAGGCGGTGGCGTCAGAAAGGTCCGAGGCGTGGGTCGTGGTCGTCATCGGGCGACCCCGTGCAGCAGGTCGCCGCGGGTCAGTTCCGCGACGGGGGCTTCGGCGGGGTCGTGCCCGGTGATGACGGGCTGGTTGTGCTGGTCCACGAAGACGATGTGGGGGCGGATCGCGCGGGCCTCGTCGTCACTCAGCATCTGGTAGCCGATGATGATGACGAGGTCGCCGGGTGAGATCAGCCGGGCCGCGGCGCCGTTGATCCCGATGATGCCGCTGTCTCGTTCACCTTCGATGACGTACGTGGTGAGCCGGTTGCCGTTGTTGATGTCGACGATGTCGACCTGCTGGCCGGGCAGCAGGTCGGCCGCGTCCATCAGTGTGCGGTCGATGGTCACCGAGCCGACGTAGTGCAGGTCCGCCTGAGTGACGGTGGCACGGTGGATCTTGCTGTGCAACATGGTCCGGTACATGGTTGCTCCTGTCGGAGTCGTCAGCCGGCGATCTGGATGCGGCGCAGGTGGCGGTTGCGGTCACTGAAGGCATTGCGCGCGTGCAGCAGGCGCCAGTTGTCCCAGACCAACATGTCGCGCCGGCGGTAGTCGATGGCGACGTGATCGCGCTCGAAGGTCTTGTGCCAGCGGACCTGCAACTCCGCCACCGGGTCGTCCTCGTCGCGGATCAGGTTGTTGCAACTGAACCGCACGATGCGTCCCTTGGCGTGCTCCTCCAGGATCGGGTGCTGCGTGTGCAGGTCGAGGCCGAGCCGCTGCACGCCCTCCGTGGTCTTCCACGCGTAGTCCGTCGTCAGGAAGTGCTGCCGCTCCTGTTCGGACATCGTGTCCACCAGGGGTCGGGTGTCCATGAGGGTGGTCTCTCCGCCGGGCCCGTTCGCCGGTGTGACGCACCACAGGGCGATGTAGTGCGGCGGTGTGATGGCGAAGTCGTAGCCTTCGGAGTGCGGGGTGAGCGGGCGGGTGTTTCCCGCGTGGTAGACGTCGTCCATGCCTGGTTCCGGACGTACGTCTCCCACCACGGCGCCGGTGTAGTTGGGTACGAAGTCACCGAGTCCCCGGCAGAAGCGCACGGGGTCGAACTCCTCGGTCACGTTGCACAGGAGCACGTAGCCGTGCTCGTCCATGAGCTGGTGGAAGGTCCGCAGCAGCAGCTCTTCCTGCAACGGCTGACCGTTGAAGTCGAGCTGCGACAGGATGCTGACGGGGGAATGCGCCATGAACTCCTCCGTACGGGTTGTCGGGTAGGGGTGGTCCGGCGGGTGGCTGTCCTGCCGCCGGCGCCTGCTGTGGTGGCGCCGGACATGACACGGCTCAGGCGTCCCCGGACCGGTGCGCGTGCCGACGGAGGGCATCCGTGACGGGGCGCGCGGGGCCGTCGGGCACACATGGCATCGGTAGCCGGTGGCCCTGTGTCACGTGGTGTCGACGGCAAGGGAACAGTGCCACACGCCCACCGGAGCAGGAAGCCCCGTTTCTCCCCCAACTCGCCTCCCTAACGGCCGAGTTCCGGTCGATCCCCGGACAGGCGTTACCCGGTGTCACGCCGGTTGGAGAGCCTGGTCGCCGCGTGTGAGTTCGTTCGCCGGGCGGGACGGGAGAGCCGCCAATGACGACCGAAACGCTCCTATGTCACTCCCCCTGCGCATGAGGCAGTCAGCGCCCTCTTCATCCCGAATTATCGGTCTCATCCGTTTGCCTCATCGGGCCTCGTTCTGCGTCCGCGCAGGCCCGCGAGCCGAGACCCGCACGTCTTCCGCACGTGTCACCCATGGCTTTCTACTTACGGAGGCGACGGCTCCACCACTGGCCGCACGCGAAGGTCCGGGCATCGCCACCGGTCCGGACGGATGCGGGAACATGTCCGCCGCAGCCACCAGGCCCTCATGGCGGGCATGGACGAACGCCGGCGGGAGAGCCCACCGGGGCTGGAGAGCGCGACCGGCGTACCTGGGGCAGCGTCCTTCCGACTTGGGATAGCGTCCTTCTCACTAAGGCAAAGTGAGAGGGACAGCGTGCAGTTTCAGGTGCGTGGGTGGGGTGCCCGCCAGTGGATCGCGTTCGCAACGATCGGGTTCGGGTCGTTGTTCTTGGTCATCGGGCTGATCATGGCGGGGGTGTCGGCCTCGTTCCTGTCGGATGCGCAGCGCGCCCGGGGCACAGTGGTGGCGCTGGAGTGGCGCGACGACCACAGCAGTGCATCCCGCAAGCATCGTGCGAACAACCAGCCCGTGGCGTACCCGGTTGTGGAGTTCACGCCGGCGGACGGCACGCGGCAGACGTTCCGGAACTCGACGGGTTCCAATCCACCGTCGTACGAGGAGGGCGAACGGGTCGAGGTGCTGTATCGCGCCGATTCCCCCGGGGACGCGCGGATCAACGGGTTCGCCTCGTTGTGGCTGCTGCCGCTGATCTTCAGTGGGATCGGGGTGCTGTTCGCGGGGATCGGCACGACGGTCGCGTTGTGGAGGCGTGGGCGTTCCTGAGCCGCGGGTCCGGGACAGCCGACACCGCCTGTACCGCCAGGTGTGGCGGTCAGCATGGGGCGGCGCTCCGCCAGAGCGACCTCAGCTCTTGACGGCCTCCGCGATCCGCAGGGCGGCCTGGGCGGGTGTGAGGTGCGTGGTGTCGATGACCTCGGCTTCGGCGTGCAGCCAGGTCCGGGCCGCCTTGGCGTAGGGCTCCAGGTAGGCGAGGCGGAAGGAGGAGGGGCCAAGATCCGTGTCCCCCTCGATGCGCCCCCGGAGCGTGTCCTGGTCGGCGTGGAGGACGAAGTGCCGTACCGGGATGGCGTGTTGGGCGAGGCCTGAGCTGATCTCGCGCCAGTACTCCTCGACCAGGACGGTCATCGGCATCACCAGGGTGCCGCCGGTGTAGTCGAGTACGCGGTGAGCGGTCTCGACGACGAGGGGCCGCCACGGCGGCCAGTGCTGGAAGTTGTTCGTCGCCGGCAGCCCGGGCGTGATGTCCATGAGCGTCTCACCGACCTTCTCGGCGTCGAACACCCTTGAATCCGGGAGGAGTTGCTGGACGAGTGCACTGGTCGTCGTCTTGCCGGCGCCATGGGTGCCGTTGAGCCATACGATCATGGGGCCTGACGTTAGCGATGTCCGGTCCGCGGTGGACGCGGTTCATGTCACAGAACCGACACAGGCGAAGGTTCTGCGAGGGCCGTCGAAAAAGCCGAAGAAAAATCCGGCGGGGATGTCGAGAACACGTGTCCGGCTCCGTCCCCGCTTCGAACGCGACCACAATGGGCCGCACGCGCACCGAGGAGAACCACGATGGCCAAGTACCTGCTGCTCAAGCACTACCGCGGCGCCCCGGCTGCGGTCAACGACGTCCCCATGGACCAGTGGACCCAGGAGGAGATCACGGCCCACATCAGGTACATGCAGGACTTCGCGGACCGGCTCGAGAAGACCGGCGAGTTCGTCGACGGCCAGGCGCTCGCCCCCGAGGGGACCTTCGTCCGGTACGACGGCGAGGGCCGCCCGCCGGTCACCGACGGCCCGTTCGCCGAGACCAAGGACCTCATCGCCGGCTGGATGGTGATCGACGTCGACAGCTACGAGCGCGCCGTCGAGCTGGCCGGGGAACTGTCGGCCGCGCCCGGGGCGGGCGGCAAGCCGATCCACGAGTGGCTGGAGCTGCGCCCGTTCCTGTCCGCGCCGCCCACCATCACGGAGTGACCTCCGAAGTGAACGAGGTACTGCTCCGGAGCCTCACACCGGGCGTGCTCGGGATCCTCGTCCGCCGCGGAGCCGACTTCGCGGCGGCCGAGGACGCCGTACAGGACGCGCTGGTCGAGGCGGTCCGCGTCTGGCCGGCCGACCCGCCGCGGGATCCGAAGGGCTGGCTGGTCACCGTGGCCTGGCGCAGGTTCCTCGACGCGACCCGGGCGGACGCCGCCCGCCGTCGGCGTGAGGACCTCGTGGACGAGGAGCCGGCGCCCGGGCCCGCGCCCGCGGTGGACGACACGCTCCAGCTCTACTTCCTGTGCGCCCACCCGTCACTGACGCCGTCGTCCGCGGTCGCGCTCACGCTGCGCGCCGTCGGCGGGCTGACCACCCGCCAGATCGCCCAGGCCTACCTGGTACCCGAGGCGACCATGGCGCAGCGCGTCAGCCGGGCCAAGCGCACCGTCTCCGCCGTACGGTTCGACCGGCCCGGCGACGTCGCCACCGTGTTGCGCGTCCTCTACCTGGTCTTCAACGAGGGCTACTCGGGCGACATCGACCTCGCCGCCGAGGCCATCCGGCTCACCCGGCAGCTCGCGGCCGCGATCGACCACCCCGAGGTGGCGGGGCTGCTCGCCCTCATGCTGCTCCACCACGCCCGGCGCGCCGCCCGGACCGCACCCGACGGCAGCCTGGTGCCGCTCGCCGAGCAGGACCGCGGCCGCTGGGACACCCGGGCGATCGCCGAGGGCGTCGAGATCCTGCAGGCGGCCCTCGCCCGCGACCAGTTGGGCGAGTTCCAGGCGCAGGCCGCCATCGCGGCACTCCACGCGGACGCGCCCACCACCGAGGAGACCGACTGGGTGCAGATCGTCGAGTGGTACGACGAACTCGCCCGCCTGACCGACAGCCCCGTCGTCCGCCTCAACCGCGCGGTGGCCGTCGGCGAGGCCGACGGACCACGCGCCGGCCTGCGGGCGCTCGCGGCGCTGGACGAGTCACTGCCGCGCCACGCCGCGGTGGCGGCCTAACTGCACGAGCGCGACGGCGACCTGGCCACGGCGGCTCGCCTGTACGCCGAGGCGGCCCAGAAGGCACCCAACCTCGCCGAGCGCGACCACCTGACGCGCCAGGCCGCCCGGCTCAACGCCAAGCGGTCTCGCTGACGCGCCACGCTCGGGTTTCTCCCGCACAGGGAACGAGACGGTGCCACGCGATCTGCTCCGGAGGTCCGGCCCGACACGGAGTTCATGTTGCGGACGTCGGGTCGTTCGGACCTGCTGCCGGGGAATACCGAGACCTTGCGGCCGGGCCGGCGGTAGAGTCCGCACGTGCGTTGATCTCCCGGGCGGCGGCCGAGCGCCGTCGCAGACGGTACGGGTGGCCCCGACCCAGGTGGGGCCACCGGTCGCAAGGTCGGCATACCCGTCCGCACGCCGCCGGAGATCACGTGATGACTGCTCAGCAACCCCTCGGCTACGACGCGTTCGTCGAACTCGCCGCCGCTGACCCAGCTGTCCTCGGCCTCGTCCTCAAGGGTTCCCGGGCCCACGAGGGCATGACCACCGAGTACTCCGACCATGACCTGTACGCCGTCCTCGCCGATGGCGCGACGACGGACCTCACCCGGTTCACGGGGCACCGCGCCCCGGATCTCGACCTCGTCGTTCTCTCCCTCGAGGAGTTCCGCGGCGCCGGAGGTTTCGAGCGGTACGCCCTCGCCCATGCCCGCGTCGTGCTCGACCGGCTCGACGGAGGCATCGCCTGGATCCTGGCGGGCATGGCACGGCTCGACGCCGCGGAGGCCTTCCGGGAGGCCGGCGGGTGGCTCGATGCCTACGCCAACTCCCTCTACCGCTCGGTCAAGAACGACCGCGACGGGCATGCGCTCGCGGCCCGGCTGGACGCCGCCGACAGCCTCCGGTTCCTGCTGGAGCTGCTTTTCGCTCTCGACCGTCGCCCCCGCCCTTACAACAAGTATCTGCGGTGGGAGCTTGACCGTCGCCCGCTGCCCGGCTGGGACACCGGCCTGCTGCTCGACGCCGTGGACCGCATCTCGACGAAGGGCGATGTATGGGCGCAGCGTCGGCTGTTCGCCCAGGTCGAGGCGGTGACACGCCGGGCCGGTCACGGCGCGGTGCTGGACGCGTGGGGTGCGGACTTGGACCTGATGCGACCGCGGTAGGACCGCGCGTCGCGTGCTCGCGCGAGCACGCGCTGGGGACGAGCCGACCACGCACCGCGACAGGTGTCCCGCGGTAGCGCCGCCGTGTTCGGTCCGGTGGTGCCGGTCAGCGCTTGCGCGTGAGGGCGAACCGGCCAAGGCTGGGTGTGAGGGGTGTACCGGTCGGCCCGTCATGCCGCCCGTTCGGCCCCAGCCACCACTCGTTCCCGGGTGTCACCTTCCTCTCAGGGACGACGAGGAGGTGCAGTCCCATGCGCGAGGCCACGCGAACGACGCAGAGGTGGTGGCGGTGGCGGAGCAATCCGCTGCGTCGGCGCGCGGACATCGTCGAAGCCTGGATCGTCCTGGTCGTCTGGACGGTCATCGCGGCGGGCGGCATCCTCGCCGGCCTGGTGGCGGGGCACGCGGCGGAGGAGTCCTTCGCCCAACTGCGGCGCGAGCGCCACGCGGTCGCGGCCGTCCTCGTGAAGAGCAGGGCCGAACCGGTACCGACGGGGGAGGCCGGCGCATCCGAGCGTGTCCGGGCGAAAGTCCGCTGGACGGCGTCGGACGGCTCCCCCCGTACCGGCTGGACGCTGGTGGGTTCCGGGCACAAGCCCGGATCAGGGGTCGTGATCTGGACGGACAGCCGGGGTCAGCTGGCCGCGAAGCCGCCGACCACGGGTGCGGCGGCCGCCGAGGCGGCCCTGCTCGGCACGGGGGCCGCACTCACCTTCGGAGGGCTGACGTTCGCTGCCGGACGCTTCGCGCGGTGGCGGCTCGACCAGGGGCGTTACGAGGAATGGAGCCGTGAGTGGGCCCAGGTGGGACCGCAGTGGGGGCGCAAGGCCAGATGATGCGGGCACGGTCGCCGGTTGCGCAGGACGACATCCGCGAAGGAGCTGATGACCATGACGACTCCGGTGGGAGTCCCGAACCGGCCGGTCCGGGTGTACGCGCGTATCGACTCGCCGCTGTCCCGATGGCTGTGGCTCGTGAAGTGGCTTCTCGCGATTCCGCACTATGTGGTGCTGTTCTTCCTCTGGATCGCCTTCACCGTGGTGACCGTGATCGCGTTCTTCGCCATCCTGTTCACCGAGCGCTATCCCCGCGCCCTGTTCGACTTCAACCTGGGTGTTCTGCGCTGGAGTTGGCGGGTCGCCTACTACTCGTACGACGCCCTGGGAACCGACCGTTACCCGCCGTTCAGCCTGGGCGAGGAACCGGACTACCCGGCACGGCTGGACATCGCCTACCCGGAGCGCCTGTCCCGCGGGCTGGTGCTGGTGAAGTGGTGGCTGCTGGCCATCCCGCAGTACATGGTCATCGGTTTCTTCCTCGGCGGCGCCCACCTCGGCTGGTGGTCCGGCGGGCTGATCACCCTGCTGACGGTCATCGCGGCCGTGATCCTGGCGTTCACCGAGAAGTATCCGAAGGACCTGTTCGACTTCATCATCGGCCTCGACCGGTGGGTCCTGCGAGTGTGCGCCTACGCCACTCTGATGACCGATGCCTACCCACCGTTCCGACTCGACCAGGGCGGCTCGGAGCCCGCGTGAAGTGCGGCGGCTTCCCGTCATCCGGTGCCGGTGGGGAGCCGTACGGCGAAGGTGGTCGATCCCGGGCGGCTCGCGAGGGTGACGTTTCCGCCGTGGGCCTCCGCCACCGCTGCCACGATCGACAGTCCGAGGCCGGTGCCGGTGCCGCCGCCCGCGTCCTCGGTGCGGCGGCGGTCCGCGCGTGTGAAGCGTTCGAAGACCTTGGGCCGCACGTCCGGGGCGACGCCCGGCCCGTCGTCGTGGATCTTCAGCACGGCCGTGTCGTCCTCGGTCTCGAGCGAGATGGTCACCGTGCTGCCGAGTGGTGTGTGCAGGCGTGCGTTGGCCAGGAGGTTGGCCAGCACCTGCTGGAGCCGGTGGGCGTCGCCCGGCACCGTCACCGGCTCCTCGGACAGTTCCAGCGTCCAGCGGTGTCCGGGGCCCGCGGCCTGCGCGTCGGTCACCGCGTCCAGGACCAGGCGGGTCAGGTCGACGGGAAGGCGCTCCAGGGGGCGGCCCGCGTCGAGGCGGGCGAGGAGCAGCAGGTCGTCGACCATCTCGCCCATGCGGGCCGCCTCGGCCTCGATCCGCTCCAGCGCCCGCACCACCTTCGCCGGCACCGGGCCGGGGTGCAGCAGCGCCAGTTCCGCGTGACCGCGCACCGATGCCACGGGCGTACGCAGCTCGTGACTGGCGTCGGCGGCGAAGCTGCGCAGCCGTTCCTCGCTCGCGTGCCGTTTGGTGAGTGCGTCCTCGACGTGGCCGAGCATCGCGTTGAAGGCGCCGGCGACGCGTCCGACCTCGCTGCGGGGGTCGCTCTCGGGCGCGCGTGGGGCGGGCGCCACCTCGCCGCTGGAGAGCGGTAGTTCACTGACCCGGGTGGCGGTCGCGGCCACTCTGCTGAGCGGCCGCAGCGACCAGCGCACCCACAGCGCTCCCGCGACGCCGGCCACGGCGAGCGCCGCGCCGAAGACGACCGCGGCGACGAGTTCCAGCCGGTGGACGGTGGCCTCCACGGGCTCCATGGGCAGCCCGGTGATCAGGACGTCACCGTCCTGCCCGTGGGCCGCCATCACCCGGTACTCGCCCAGGGAGGAGAGACGGGTCGTGTGCCCCTTGCCGTCGGCCGGCAGCCCCGCGAGTCTTCTGGTGTCCTCGGCGCCGAGCGAGACGGGCACGGTGCCGGTGCCGCTGCCGGACGCGACCACCGCGGAGTTGGTGACGGTGTCGCCGACCAGTCGTGCGCCGAAGGTGCCGACGGTCTGACGGCGGGTGTCCCCGTCGCCCCCTTCGTCGCCGTCATGGTCCGGCGGCCGGTTCCCGCCGTGCTCCAGGCTGGCCGGGAACCGTGCGCCCGTCTCGCGCAGCTGCTGGTCGAGCCGGCCGGTGAGGAAGCCGTTCAGCTCCACCACCGCCGCCACCCCGACGGCCGCGCAGCTGACCGCGAGCAGCACGACGAGCCCGGCGGTCAGTCGTGCCCGCAGCGTGTGCGGCCAGGGGAGGCGTTTCGGCCACCGGCTCGCCCCGGGCCGGACCGGGTCGCGCGCGGGTCGCTGCCGCGGCCCCGCCCTCACCGGGCCACCGGCTTGAGCACGTAACCGGCGCCGCGCACTGTGTGGATCATCGGCGGGCGGCCCGCATCCACCTTCTTGCGCAGGTAGGAGATGTACAGCTCGACGACATGGGCCTGCCCGCCGAAGTCGTAGGACCATACGCGGTCGAGGATCTGTGCCTTGCTGAGCACGCGTCGCGGGTTGCGCATGAGCAGGCGCAGCAGTTCGAACTCCGTCGGGGACAGCTCGATGAGTTCGCCGGCGCGGGTGACCTCACGGGCCTCCTCGTCCATGACGAGGTCGCCGACGGTCAGCCGCGACCCGTCCTCCCCGTCTCCGGGCTGCCGGGCCATGCCGGCACGGCGCAGCAGCCCGCGCAGGCGGGCCACGACCTCCTCCAGGCTGAACGGTTTGGTCACGTAGTCGTCGCCGCCCGCCGTGATGCCCGCGATGCGGTCCTCGACGGCGTCCCGTGCGGTCAGGAAGAGCACGCACACGTCGGGGCGCACCGCGTGCAGCGAGCGCAGCACGGCGAAGCCGTCGGTGTCCGGGAGCATGACGTCGAGGACGACCGCGTCGGGCAGCAGCGCGCGTGCCTCGGCGAGGGCGGAGACGCCGTCTCCGGCCGTGCGTACCTCCCAGCCCTCGTAGCGCAGGGCACCGGAGAGGACCTCCGCGAGGTCGGGGTCGTCGTCGACGACGAGGACCCGGAGCGGGGTGCCGTCGGTCCGGGTCAGAGCGGGGCGGCCGGAGCCGCGGTGGCGGGGAGTGTTCATCTCAGGTACCAGGATGCGGTCTCGCCGCGTCCCGGGCCGCTTCGCCGACCTCTGAGTTCGCTGTGAGTCCGCCACACCGTCCGTCGGCTCCGACTGGCCCGGCGGCCCTTCTGACCTGCGGCGCGGCCCACGCAGCCGACTGCGCGCTGAGAGCGGGCTCAGAAGTTGCGTCGGCACAGTGTCCTCCCGGACGGCCACAGGGACGTACGGACAGCCGAAGGGACATACGGATGACGACGGCGTACGCGCGACAAAGGGTCGCCCCGGCGCCTCCCGCGCCACGGCACTCCCCCGCCGGCCCGGTACTCGCCGCCCTGTGGGGCGGCGCCGCCGCCATGATCGCCATGTGGTGGTACGACACGGGGTCGGTCGTGGGCACCGCGGGGTGGCTGACGGGGGCCGGGCGGATCGCGGGTCTGCTGTGCGGGTACGCCTGCGCCGTCCTCGTCGGTCTGATGGCCCGCGTCCCGATCCTGGAGCGGCGGATCGGGTCGGACCGGGTGGCGCGCTGGCACGCGAGGGCGGGCCGCTACACGATCTGCCTGCTGGTGGCCCACGTGGTACTCATCCTGCTCGGGTACGCCGCCCAGGACAGCGCCTCGGTCCTGCACGAGACGCTCACCGTGGTCCTGGACTACCCGGAGATGCTCAAGGGCACCGCGGGCGCCGTCATCCTGTTCGCGGTCGGGCTGGTCTCGGCCCGCGCGGTGCGACGCCGGGTCGGTCACGAGTTCTGGTACTACGTGCACCTGCTCACGTACGCCGCGGTCTTCCTCTCCTTCGGCCACCAGCTCGCCCTGGGGTCCGACTTCACCGGCGACCGGGCCGCTCAGGCCGCCTGGTACGCGCTGTACCTGGGCGTCGCGGCCCTGGTGGTGTGGTTCAGGATCCTCGCCCCGGTACGGCTGAACCTGCGTCACCGGCTGCGGGTCGACTCCGTGCACCGGGAGGCGCCGGGCGTGTACTCCGTCGTCGTTCGTGGTCGACGGCTGCACGAGATGGACGCGCGGCCGGGGCAATTCCTGCGCTGGCGGTTCCTCACCGAGGGCATGCGCTGGACCTCCACGCCGTACTCCCTGTCGGCGCCGCCGCGTCCGGAGCTGCTGCGCATCACCGTCAAGGCGCTCGGCGACCACAGTGCCGCCGTCGGCCTGCTGCGGCCGGGCACCCGGGTGTGGGCGGAGGGCCCCTACGGGGCGCTGACCGCGGACCGGCAGAGCTCGCACAAATCCCTGCTGATCGCGGGCGGGGTCGGCGTCACCCCGCTGCGCGCCCTGTTCGAGACACTGCCCGGCGACGTCACCTTCCTGTACCGCGCCCGCACGGCCGAGGACCTCGCGCTGGGCGCCGAGCTGGAGGCCGTCGCCCGGTGGCGCGGGGCGAAGGTGCTCTACGCGCTCAACGGTCCGCACGGCCGGCGCCCGGACCTCACGGCCCGCTCCCTGCGCGCGGCCGTGCCCGACCTGGACGCCCACGACGTGTACCTGTGCGGCCCGCACGGGTTCGCGCAGGACCTGTACGAGGAGCTGCGCACCGCCGGGGTCCCGGAGCGTCGTATCCACCACGAGTCCTTCGAGCTGTGAGGCCGTCTTGCACACATTGAGGAAGAACCGTCCGCTGCGGCGCGTCGTGCTGGCGAGTGCCGCCACCGTCTCCGGGATGGTGCTGTTGCTGTCGCTGAAGCCGCACACGACACCGTCCGTCGCCGGGCTGGCAGCGTCTCCGGCACCGTCCAGCAGTAGTTCGAGCTCCCCGGGGGAGACGGCCGGGTCGGGTGGATCGAGCGGCTCGGCCACGGGCACCCGGACCGTCACCGGGGACTCGGTCCAGACCCGGTACGGCCCCGTCCAGGTCCGCGTCACCCTGAAGAACGGGAAGATCACCGACGTCACCGCGGTGACCTACCCGCAGGAGAACCCGAGGGACCAGCAGATCAACGCGTACGCCGTCCCGCAGCTGACCAGAGAGGCGCTCACCGCCCAGAGCGCCGACATCGACACGGTCTCCGGTGCGACGTACACCAGCGAGGGCTATCAGGCGTCACTCCAGTCGGCCCTGGACGCCGCGGGCCGCTCGTGATCAGTGCGCCTAGCGCCTCCGCGCCGGCACTCGCCACACCAGCGTGGTGCCGCCGCCCTCGGGTTCGCCGAGCTCCAGTCGGCCCCCCAGTTGCTCGGCGCGCTCGGCCAGGTTGTTCAGGCCGCTGCGGCGGCCGTCCGCCGGGATGCCGACGCCGTTGTCGGTGACCGCCAGCCGTACCTCCCGTCCGTCGGTGGTCAGGACCACCTCGGCCCGGGCGGCACGGGCGTGCCGGGCGACGTTGGTCAGTGCCTCGAACAGGACCGCCACCAGGTGGTCGGCGACCTCCTTCGGCACGTCGGTGTCCAGCAGGCCCTCCATCCGCACGCTGGGGGCGAAGCCCAGGACCGGCGTCGCCTCCCCGACGACCCGTACCGTGCGGGCCCGCAGCCCGGCCTCCCCGGCGCCCTCGCGGGCACGCAGGCCGAAGATCGTCGTTCTGATGATCTTGATGGTCTCGTCCAGGTCGTCCACCGCCCGGGCCACGCGTTCGGCGGCCTCCGGGTGCTCGATGAAGCGGCCCGCGCTCTGCAGGGTCATACCGGTGGCGAACAGCCGCTGGATCGCCAGGTCGTGCAGGTCGCGGGCGATCCTGTCGCGGTCCTTGAGCACGGCGACCTGCTCGGCGTCCTGGCGGCGTTCCGCCAGCTCCATCGCGACGGCGGCCTGCGCGGCGAAGGCCTGCAAGGTCTCCGTCTCCGTCAGCGAGAACGCCTCCCGGCCCGCTTCCCGCGCCAGCAGGACCACACCTCGGGCACCCACCTCGCCCGTGCCGATGGGCACCGCCACGGCGGGACCGAGGCCCCCGAAGCGCGGCGGCTCCAGGGAGATCCGTTCGTCGTGGCCGACGTCCTCGCTGGTGACCGGTGCGGCGCCGGCGAAGGCGAGCCCCATGAGGCTCCTGTCCAGGGGCAGGACGAGCCCCCGGTGCGCCTCCGCGTCCATGCCGACGGCGATCTCCACGGCGAGCGACCCGGTGTCCTCCATGGGCAGCGCGACCGCCGCCAGCGCCGACCCGGTGATCTCGATGGCCCGTTCGGCGATCAAGCCGAGGACCTCGGTGCGCGCCCGGCCGGACATCAGGCTGTGGGTGATCTCCGCGTTGGCTCTCAGCCAGCGCTCACGCAGCCGGGACTCCTCGTACAGGCGGGCGTTGTCGATCGCGACGCCGGCCGCGACGGCCAGGGTCGCCAGCACCGACTCGTCCTCCTCGTCGAACTGCAGCCCGCCCCGCTTCTCGGTCAGGTACAGGTTGCCGAAGACCTGGTCGCGCACCCGGATGGGGACGCCGAGGAAGGTGTTCATCGGCGGGTGGTGGGACGGAAAGCCGTACGAGGAGGGGTGTTCGGAGATCTTCGCCAGCCTCAGGGGCTCGGGGTGGCTGATCAGTTCTCCGAGGATGCCGTGCCCCTCCGGGAAGGGGCCGATCCGGTCGATCTGTTCCTGGCTGACTCCGATGGTGTGGAAGGCGGACAGCCGCTTGCCGTCCGGTCCGATCACGCCCAGGGCCGCGTACTCGGCGTCCACCAGGGTGGCCGCGGCCTCCACGATGCTGTACAGCGCCTGCTCCAGGTTCAGGTCCCGGCCGACCGAGAGCACCGCCTCCAGCAGGCTGTGCACCCGGTCCCGGGTGCCGCGGGCCGTGTCCAGCCGGGCCTGCAGCTCCTCCAGCAGTTCGTCCAGCCGCAGCTGAGGCAGCCGTACGCGGGCATCCTCCAGGCTTCCCACCTGCGCTCCTCCAGGTCCCCTGACGCGCGGACGGCACCGGTCCGGTCAATTGCCACGGTAATGGCCCGCGGCTGGGGGTGGTAGCGGAGCGGGCCGAGTGCGCGTGCGTCGTCGATCACGGCCTCTTCGCGGTCACCTCGGCGGCCGGAGGTTCAGGAGGGACAGGAGGGAGGTGCACGCCGTCCGGGGCGCGTCCGCCGAAGAGTTCGTGCCCGGTGACCAACTCCGGATCGATACGCACGAAGACGTCCTGCGGCGCCGGCGCCCAGGAACGCGGGCCGGTCCTCAGCAGCTGTGCGTGCTCGGCCGGGTCGGTCACCAGGGTGGCCGACCCGGTGACCACGACGCTCCAGCCACAGTGGGCGGTGGTGTCGACCTCGTCGGCCTCGAAGGCGACCACGGCGCCGTCGACCGCGCTCACCAGTTGTGAGGAGGCCGAGGTGCGCACCAGGATCGCGCCGTCCCGGTCCAGGCAGAAGGTGACGGGCAGCACGGCCGGCAGCGCCTGCCGCGTGTACACGATGCGCCCCACGGGCGCCTGGACCAGCAGGCGCGCGCACTCCTGCCGGTCGAGTTCGCGGAATCCGTCGTCGGCGTACATCTGCCTTCTCGTCTCTGACCTGACACATCTGACAGCTCGGCGCCGCTCACCTGTTCGTGCTCACGCGGTGAGGAGAACTCAGCCATGGAGCATCGGCGGCCTGCTTCCCCGGGGAGGGCCCGGTTCAGACCGTGATCCGGCGTCCGGTGACGGCATACGGTTCGATGCGCACCCACATGTCGCGTCGGCCCCCCGCCCACGGTGTGCTGTACGCCTGGTGCGCGAGCCGCTGTGCCTCGCCGGGATCCGTCACCAGGCGCGCGTGGCCACGCAGCAGCACGCTCCAGCCCTGGCTGAACACGTCGTCGATGCGGTCGACCTCGAACGCGACCCGGGAGCCGGACGCCAGCGACGGTGTCGCGCCCTGGGCGGTCCGGAAGACGACGCCGCCGTCGACGACGCTGTAGTTGACCGGGACGATCACGGGGCCCTGGTCCGTGCACAGCCCGAGCCTTCCCACCCCGTGGGTCGAGATCAGGTCAGCGCATTCGGTCCTGCTCAGTTCGGTGAACCCGGGAGCACGAGCGGCCTGCCCGGGACCGGGTGGCATCTCGGCATCGCCGCCGGTGAGCGCCGACACCCGGGTCTGCAGAACCGCCGCCAGCGAGAGCAGCGCCCCCCTGCTCGGCGCGGCGCCGGGATGCTGCTCCAAGTGCGCCAGATAGGTGGGGGCCATGCCCGCTCGGGCGGCCGTCTCCTCCCGTGTCAGCCCGAGTTGGACCCGGCGTGCGGCGAGTCGGCGGCCCAGGTCACCCGAGGGCGGGCCCTCCGTCGCGTTCACCGGTGTCTCTTCTGTCATGGCCCGTCACGTCCTCTCGTCAGGCCGCCCGGAGGGCGACTTCCTCGTGCGACGGCTCGCCGAGCACCACCTTGAGGGCGCCGGTGTCGGCGGCCCGGGCGAAGACCTCGTACGCCTCCTCCGCGTGCTCCAGCGGGAAGGTGTGGGTGACCAGTTGCGCGGTGGGCAGCCGGCCGGCGGCCGCCATGCGCAGCAAGATGGGCGTCGAGTGGGTGTCCACCAGACCGGTGGTGATGGTCACGTTCTTGATCCACAGGTCTTCCAGGTGCAGCGTGGCGGGCTTGCCGTGGACACCGATGTTGGCCACGTGGCCGCCGGGCCGCACCACGCGGGTGCACAGCTCGAAGGTCTCCGGCGCGCCGACCGCCTCGATGACCACGTCCGCGCCCAGACCGTCGGTGAGATCGGCGATCAGCTGCTCGGGGTCCTCGCGGGCGTCGGCCACCGCGTCGGCACCGAGCCGCTTGGCGGCCTCCAGCCGGGACGGGGCCAGGTCGACGGCGACGATCCTCTCGGGCGCGAACAGGGCCGCCGTGGCGATCGCCGCGAGGCCGATGGGACCGGCTCCGACGATGGCGACGGTGTCGCCGGGGCGCACCCGCCCGTTGAGGACGCCCACCTCGTAGGAGGTCGGGAAGATGTCGGCCAGCATGACCGCGTCCTTGCTGTCGACCGCGCCGGGCAGTGCGTGCACGGACAGGTCGGCGTGGGGGACGCGGACGTACTCGGCCTGAGTGCCGTCGATCAGGTGGCCGAGGATCCAGCCCCCACCGCCCCGGCACTGGCCGTAGCTGCCCTCACGGCAGTAGCGGCAACGGCCGCAGGCGGTGATGCAGGAGACCAGCACACGATCGCCCGGACGGACGGTCCGGACGTCGTCGCCGACCTCCACGATCTCGCCGACGGCCTCGTGGCCCAGGACGGTGCCCGGCCGTACCTCGGGCACATCGCCCTTGAGGATGTGCAGGTCCGTCCCGCAGATGGTGACGGTGTCGACCCGCACGATGGCGTCGGTCGGCTCCTGGACGGCGGGGTCCGGGACCTCCTCCCAGGCGGACTGCCCGGGGCCGTGGAAGACGAAGCCTTTCATGACGCTCCTCACCATCCTCTGTTCGCGTGCCGGGATCGCCTCATGGGTCCAGCCTGTCCGGTCGTCGTCCGCGCTGCTTGGGCCGTCCGGCCCTTGTGCGGACCTCCCGGCCCCGGTGCCGCCTTGCGAACCGGGCGTCGGGGCCGGTCAGCAGCTGCCGAACACCCCCACACCCCTCCCCCATCTCCTGTCCTCTCCTCTTGTCCCGCCTACGTCCGTGCCAGGGCATCCGCGATGCTCTGCGCCCATGCCTGGATGGCGCCGAAGTCCCGGAAGTCGCCGCCCTTTCCGGAGCGGAGGATCATCTTGGCCATGCGTCCCTTGGCGCCTTCCTCCAGGCACCCGCCGAACGTGACGTGGTCCCGGACGTCCAGGCGGTCCATCGCCCGCCGCACACCTCGCACGGGCGGGATGTCCCGCTCGGAGGCCGAGGGGTCGAGCGGGCCGCTGCTGAAGAACCACACGGGGCGCTTCGCGAGTTCGCCGCTGTGCCGGCGGACGAACCGCCGCGCGTCCTTGTGCCAGCGTCCGGCGTAGAGGCCGCCGCCGACCATGACGGCGTCGTACGGCGACACGCTCGTCACGGACCCGGCCGGCAGCACCTCGACGGTCAGTCCGTCCTTGCGCAGGACATCGGCGACGGCCTCGGCGATGCCCGCCGTGGATCCGTTCGTCGTTCCGTAGGTGACCAACACGGTGTCGGTCATGATGGTCCGCCTCCTCTCACGGTCGGCTCGGCCTGCCGTCGGCCGCGCCGGCTCTCGGCACTTCGATCGTCCTGCGGGCCGGGACGGAGTCCCAGGGGCTGTACGGGGACGGGCGCGGGGCCGATCGGCCCCGCGCGCCGCCGATGGTCCCTGCTTCCCCCCTCCCACCTCCCGGTGGGAGGGCGGCGGCCGGCCCCTTCGGACGCGCGCGGGGAGGTCAGGCGCTCCAGGTCCAGTCCACGACCTCGGGCAGGTCCATGCCGTGCTCGCGGATCCACGCCTGGTGGCGGGTGCGGGCGTCGGCCATCTGCTGGCGCACGGCGGCGGCGCGCACGGCCACGCCTGGGACGCGGTCGATGACGTCCATGACCAGGCGGTAGCGGTCGAGATCGTTGCGGACCACCATGTCGAACGGCGTGGTCGTGGTGCCGGACTCCTTGTAGCCGCGTACGTGCAGGTTCGGGTGGCCGGTGCGGCGGTAGGCGAGGCGGTGGATGAGCCACGGGTAGCCGTGGTAGGCGAAGATCACCGGCTTGTCGGTGGTGAACAGGCCGTCGTACTCGAAGTCGCTCATCCCGTGCGGGTGTTCCTCACGCGGCAGCAGCCGGGTCATGTCGACCACGTTGACCACGCGGACGGCCAGCTCCGGCAGATGGCGGCGCAACAGCTGTGCGGCGGCGAGGACTTCCTGAGTGGGCACGTCTCCGGCGCAGGCGAGGACGACGTCCGGCCCGCCGCCGTTCTCGGTGCCGGCCCACTCCCAGATGCCGGCGCCGCGTGCGCAGTGGGCGCGGGCCTGGTCCATGGACAGCCAGTCGAAGCAGGGCTGCTTGCCTGCCACGATCACGTTGACGTAATCCCGGCTGCGCAGTGCGTGGTCCGCCACCGACAGCAGGGTGTTGGCGTCCGGCGGCAGGTAGACCCGTACCACCTCGGGGCTCTTGTTCAGGACGTGGTCGACGAAGCCGGGGTCCTGGTGGGAGAACCCGTTGTGGTCCTGGCGCCACACATGGGAGGTCAGCAGGTAGTTGAGGGAGGCGATGGGCGCGTGCCAGGTCAACTCCCGTGCGGTCTTGAGCCACTTGATGTGCTGATTGACCATGGAGTCGACGATGTGCACGAACGCCTCGTAGCAGGAGAACAGTCCGTGACGGCCCGTCAGCAGATATCCCTCCAGCCAGCCCTGGCAGGTGTGTTCGGAGAGGATCTCCATCACCCGGCCGTGGTGCTCGAGGTGTTCGTCGCTCACGAGGTGCTGGGCCTGCCAGGCCTTTCCGCTGACGTCGAAGACGGCCTGGAGCCGGTTGGACGCGGTCTCGTCGGGACCGACGAGGCGGAAGTCCCGGCGCCCGCCGGTGTCCCGCATGACCCGGGCGAGGAGGTCACCGAGGACACGGGTGGGTTCGTGCAGGGTGGTTCCGGGCTTGTCGACGGGTACCGCGAAGTCGTCGAGTGACCCGATGGGAAGGTCCCGCACCAGCAGGCCGCCGTTGGCGTGCGGGGTGGCGCCGAGCCGCCTGGCGCCGTCGGGGACGCAGGCGAGAACGTCGGCGACGGGGCGGCCGTCGGCGCCGAAGAGTTCCTGGGGCCGGTACGAGCGCAGCCAGGTCTCCAGCTGTTGCAGATGCTCGGGGTTCTCGCGGACCGCCGCGAGCGGGACCTGGTGGGCGCGCCAGGTGCCCTCGACGGGCACGCCGTCGACTTCGGCGGGGCCCGTCCAGCCCTTCGGGGTGCGCATCACGATCACCGGCCAGTGCACGCGCTCGGTGACGCCGTCCTCGCGGGCGGTCTGTTGCATCGCCGCGATGCGGTCCAGGGCGTCGTCGAACGCCCGGGCCATGGCCCGGTGCACCTCGGCCGGGTCGTCGCCGCTCACATGGATCGGCTCGTGGCCGTAGCCCCGCAGCAGAGAGTCGAGTTCGGCCTCCGGGAGCCGGGAGAGCACCGTCGGATTGGCGATCTTGTAGCCGTTGAGGTGCAGGATCGGCAGCACCGCGCCGTCGTGCACGGGGTCGAGGAACTTGTCGGAGTGCCAGGACGCGGCCAGCGGCCCGGTCTCCGCCTCTCCGTCGCCGATCACACAGGCGACCAGCAGGTCCGGGTTGTCGAAGGCGGCCCCGTAGGCGTGCGCCAGCGAGTAGCCGAGTTCACCGCCCTCGTGGATCGAGCCCGGCGTTTGAGGGGCGACATGGCTCGGCACACCGCCGGGGAAGGAGAACTGCCGGAACAGCAGGGCCATGCCGTCCCCGTCCCTCGGCACGTCCGGGTAGGTCTCGCTGTAGGTGCCCTCCAGCCACGAGTTGGCCAGCACGGCCGGCCCGCCGTGCCCCGGCCCCCAGACACACAGTGCGTCCAGTCCGCGCGCCCTGATCACCCGGTTGAGGTGGGTGTACACGAGGTTGAGGCCGGGCGAGGTGCCCCAGTGACCCAGGAGCCGGGGCTTGATGTGCTCGGCCTTGAGTGGCTCGGTGAGCAGCGGGTTGGACATCAGGTAGATCTGTCCGGCGGCCAAGTAGTTCGCGGCCCGCCAGTGGGCGTCCAGGGTGCGCAGCTCCTCGTCGGAAAGTACCGTGGCGTCCTGGTGTTCGACCGTGGGCATGAGTGACTCCGGATTCATCGGCGTAGGTCTCGGGCTTGGAGGCGGCATGGCCGGCAAGAAGGCGGCGAAGCTGCCGCGCAAGGCGTACGAGCGGGAACTGCTCCGCCTGCAGACGGAGCTGGTGAAGCTGCAGGAGTGGGTGCGGGCGGAGGGCGCCCGGCTGGTCGTCGTCTTCGAGGGAAGGGACGCGGCGGGCAAGGGCGGCACCATCAAACGGGTCGCCGAGCACCTCAACCCGCGCGTGGCACGGATCGCGGCGCTGCCGAAGCCAACCGAGCGCGAGCGCACCCAGTGGTACTTCCAGCGCTACATCGAGCACCTGCCGGCGGCCGGGGAGATCGTGCTGTTCGACCGGTCCTGGTACAACCGGGCCGGGGTCGAGCGGGTGATGGGCTTCTGCACCACGGAGGAGTACCAGCTCTTCCTGCGCCAGTGCCCGATCTTCGAACGCATGCTGGTCGAGGACGGGATCCTGCTGCGCAAGTACTGGTTCTCGGTGAGCGACACCGAGCAGCAGGAACGCTTCCGGCGCCGCATGGAGGACCCGCTGCGGCGCTGGAAGCTGTCCCCGATGGACCTGGAGTCGATCACCCGCTGGGAGGCCTATTCGCGGGCCAAGGACGAGATGCTGGTGCACACCGACATCAGCGAGACGCCGTGGTTCGTGGTCGAGAGCGACGACAAGCGCCGGGCCCGGCTGAACATGATCGCCCATCTGCTGGGCTCCCTGCCGTACAGCGATGCTCCCCCGCCCGTGCTCGAACTGCCGAAGCGGCCGGAGTCGACCGGCTATGTGCGGCCGTCCCGCGATCTGCAGACCTACGTCCCCGATCACGCGGCGAACCTCTGAACAACCGGCCACCCCGCTCACGTCCGCTCGGGGACGACCGCGACCGCGCAGGCGGCGTGGTGCAGGACCGCGTGGGCGACGCGTCCCAGCTGGAGCCCGCGGTGCCCCGGGTCGCGCCGGGCCCCGACCACCAGCAGGTCGGCCTGGTGCGAGGCCCCCAGGAGCACCCCGCGGGCCGGTCCCTCCACCGTCCGCCGGCGCAGCTCCACATCCGCGGGCACGTCCTTCAGTGCCTGTTCCAGGATCTCAGCGGCGTGCTGTTCGTGCAGCCCGGCGGGTTCGCCGGCGAGCAGGGGGTGGTCGGTGGTCTCGTGCGCGGGGCACCGCCAGGCCCGTACCGCGTCCAGGGTCGCGTCGCGGATCCGTGCCTCCTGGACGGCGAAGCGCAGGGCGGCGGAGTCCGCGCCCCGCTCGCCGACGCCGACGACGACCCGGCCGCCCGGCCCGGACCGGACCTGGTTGTCCTGGCTGCCGCGGAGCACGATCACCGGGCAGTCCGCGTGGGCTGCGGCGGTCAGGCTGACCGAGCCCAGCAGCAGCTCGGCGAACCCGCTGCGGCCGCGGCTTCCGAGCACCAGCGCGGCGGCGTCGCGTCCCTCCCGGATCAGGGCGTGCCCGGGTTCCTCGGGCAGCACGTCGGTGACGGCCCGGAGGCCGGGATGGCGCAGGCGGGCCCGCTGTACGGCGGTCCTCACGACGTCCTCGGCCATCACCTGCTCGGACGGCTCGCCGGGGTCTCCCGCGGGCGTGGCACCCTCGTACCGCTCCCAGAGGGAGGCATGGACGAGGCGCAGCGTCGCGCCGCGCAGGACGGCCTCGTCGGCCGCCCAGTCGACGGCCCGCAGGCTCGGCTGGGAGCCGTCCACGCCTACGACCAGGGGCCGTCCGGTCATCGCCGTCACCACCCCGCGCCCAGGTCGAACACGATGCGGGCCTTGACCTCGCCGCGCAGGACCTCGTCGATGGAGTCGTTGACGGAGACGAGCGGGCGGGCCTCGTACATGACCTTGGTGCGCCCGGCCGCGTGCAGCTGGAAGACCTCCGTGAGGTCCTGCCGGGTGCCGACGATCGAGCCGATCACGGAGGTGCCGTTCAGGACGGTGTCGAAGACGGGCACGCGGACCGTGCCGTGCGCCGGCAGGGCCACCATGACCAGCTTCCCGCCGCGCCGCAGCCCGGAGTTGACGGCCTCGAAGGCCGCGTCGTCCACCGCGAGCGCGAGGGCCACGTGTGCGCCGCCGTGCCGCTTGAGCGTGGTGCCGACGTCGTCCTCGCGGGCGTCGATGACGAGGTCGGCGCCGAGTTCCGAGGCGAGTCGCAGCTTCTCGTCGGTGACGTCGATCGCGGCGACCCGCGCGCCGGCGATCTTCGCGTACTGCACCGCCAGGTGTCCGAGCCCGCCGATGCCCGAGATCGCGACGAGCTGGGCCGGCCGGACGCCGGCCACCTTCAGCGCCTTGTAGGTCGTCACGCCGGCGCAGGTCAGCGGGGCGGCGTCCATGGCGGTGACGCCTTGGGGCACCGGTTGGGCGAAGTCGGCCCAGGCGAGCATCTTCTCGGCGTAGCCGCCGTCGCAGCCGTAACCGGTGTTGATCTGCTGCTCGCACAGCGTCTCCCACCCGGACAGGCAGTGCTCGCACCGTCCGCATGCCTTGCCCAGCCAGGGCACGGCCACCCGTTGGCCGAGGGACAGGTGGGTGACGCCCGCACCGAGCGCCTCCACCAGACCCACGCCCTCGTGCCCGGGGACGAACGGCGGGTTCGGCTTGACGGGCCAGTCGCCTCGGGCGGCGTGGATGTCGGTGTGGCACAGCCCGGACGCCTCCACCCGGACGCGGACTTGTCCGGGGCCGGGCTCCGGATCGGGGCGCTCCTCGATGACGAGGGGCTCGCCGAGTGCTCGTACGACCGCAGCCTTCATGGGTGTGTTCTCCTCGGTGACGGGTCGGTCGTGGGGGACGACGGCGGGGCTGATTCCAGCGTCGTGTCCGGCGGGGCTCCTTGCGCAGGGGCCACTGGTCCCGGATGGGGGCCGACCGGCCCGCGGCGCGGGCCGGCGTCCAGGGGGGCGCGGGCGGCGGCCGCCGCATTCGTCGTCGGGGGGCCGAGCGACCCCGTCGAGGACGGTGACAGCGCGGCCGGTGTCCCGCGAGGGTGTCGTGTGGTGGTCCTCGCGCCAGGTCGGCCACCGGTGGACCATGACGTCAGACGACGGAAGGCGGCAGATGTCCCAAGGCTCCGGCAGACACCTCTCGGGGTGGCGCCGCTCGGCTCCCGGCCTGGTCGCGCTCCTCGGCTACCGGCGCTCGTGGCTGAGGGGCGACCTGCTCGCCGGGGTGACCGTGGCCGCCTACCTCGTACCGCAGGTCATGGCCTACGCGGGTGTGGCCGGCCTGCCACCGGTGGCCGGTCTGTGGGCGATCCTCCCGGCGCTCGCGCTGTACGCGCTGTTCGGTTCCTCGCGCCTGCTGTCGGTCGGCCCGGAGTCCACCACCGCCCTCATGACGGCCACCGTGGTCGCACCGCTGGCCGCCGGGGACCCCGGGCGCTACGCGTCACTGGCGGCGGCCCTCGCGGTCACGGTCGGACTGCTGTGCCTGGTGGCCCGGGCGGTGCGGCTGGGCTTTCTCTCCGACCTGCTCTCCCGCCCCGTACTGATCGGCTATCTCGCGGGCGTGGCGCTCATCATGATGGTGGACCAGCTGACCAAACTCACCGGGGTGCCGACGACCGGCGAGAAGTTCTTCCCCCAGCTGTGGTCCTTCCTCACGCATCTGTCGGACGCGCACCTCGCCACCGTCGTGTTCTCCACCGTCACGCTCGTCTTCCTCTTCGTGATGGCCCGTCACGTCCGTGCCGTGCCCGGGCCGCTGGCGGCCGTCGTCCTCGGCACCGCCGCCGTGGTGGCCTTCGACCTCGACGGCCGGTACGGGATCAAGGTGATCGGCGAGGTCCCGTCCGGTCTGCCGAGCCTCGCCGTCCCGGACCTGGGGGAAGTGCCGGGCCTCGTGCTGCCCGCGCTCGGGGTGCTGCTGGTCGCGTACACCGACTTCATCCTCACCGCGCGGGCCTTCCGCGACCGCGACGACGAAGGTCCCGGGCTCGACGCCGACCAGGAGTTCCTCGCCCTGGGAACGGCCAACCTCGGCGCCGGCGCGTTGCACGGCTTCCCGGTGAGCAGCAGCGCCAGCCGCACCGCCCTCGCCGCGTCGGCGGGCGCCCGCAGTCAGGCGTACTCCCTGGTGGCCGGAGCGGTGGTGCTCGCGGTGCTGCTCTTCCTCAGCCCGCTGCTGACACGCACACCGTCCGCGGTGCTCGGCGCGCTCGTCGTCTACGCCGCGGTCCGCATGGTCGACCTCGCGGGCTTCGGACGGCTGGCGTCCTTCCGCCGCCGGGAGCTGCTGCTGGCACTCGGCTGCCTCGCGGGGGTGCTCGCCCTGGACATCCTGTACGGCGTGATCGTGGCCGTCGGTCTGTCGGTGGCCGAGCTGCTGACCCGGGTGGCCCGCCCGCACGACGCCGTCGAGGGTCTGGTGCCCGGCGTGGCGGGCATGCACGACGTCGACGACTACCCGCGGGCCCGCACGATCCCCGGTCTGCTGGTCTACCGCTACGACTCTCCGCTGTTCTTCGCCAACGCGGAGGACTTCCGGCGCCGCGCCCTGTCGACCGTCGACGAACAGGACGAACCGGTCCGCTGGTTCGTCCTCAACACCGAGGCCAATGTGGAGGTGGACATCACAGCCCTCGACGCGGTCGACGAACTGCGCCGTGAACTGACCCACCGCGGCATCGTGTTCGCCCTGGCCCGCGTGAAGCAGGACCTGCTCGACGATCTGGAGGCGTACGGCCTGACGGACTCCGTCGGCAAGGACCGGATCTTCCCGACGCTGCCGACGGCGGTGGCCGCCTACCGCACATGGCTCGGGAGCCGGTAGGCCGAGGCGTCCTCCCCTCTCAGCGTTCGCGGACACTCCGCGGCTCATTGGTACCCAACGGTCCGATGCGTGGGCCAGGTGGCCCATGGCCCACCAGGAGGACCCGGCACACGCTGGCCTTGGAAGTTCGCACCCCTCCGCGGAGGCAGGCCATGAACGTTTCTCCCACCCCCACCATGCTGCGCTCCTTGTCAGCGGAACACTTTCAGCAGCTCATGCGCGTCGCCCGGGAAGTGTCCATACCCCAGGGGACGCGCCTGTTCGAGGAGGGTGCGCGCGCCGACCGTTTCTGGATCATCCGCACCGGCAGCATCGAGCTCGACATGCGGGTGCCCGGACGCCGGGCGGCCGTCATCGAGTGCCTCGGGCACAACGAGCTGGTCGGCTGGTCCTGGCTCTTCGCGCCGCACGTCTGGCACCTGGGCGCCGAGGCGACCACACCGATCCGGGCCTACGAATTCGACGCCGAGGCCGTCCGGTCGATGTGCCGGGACAACCCGGCCCTGGGCAACGACGTCAGCCAGTGGGTGGGCCAGATACTCGCCCACCGTCTCCGCTCGGCCAGGACACGCCTGCTGGACCTGTACGCCCCGTACGGCGCCGGCAGCGCCATCTGATCCACACCCTCGTACAGCGACCAAGGAGTGGTCATGCACGCCACCCCGTACATCGTCAGCGATGTGATGACCCATACCGTCGCGGCAGTCGGCCGCCGAGCACCCTTCAAGGAGATCGTGCAGCTGATGCAGGACTGGAAGGTCAGCGCCCTGCCCGTCATCGAGGGTGAGGGCCGTGTCGTCGGCGTCGTCTCCGAAGCGGACCTGCTTCCCAAGGAGGAGTTCCGCGACAGCGATGCCCGGCTCCGCTCGAGCGAAGGGACCCCCACCGGCCAACTGCGCCGCCTGTCCGACCTGGCGAAGGCCGGCGCGGTGACCGCGGAGGAACTCATGACCTCCCCGGTTCTGACCACCCACCCGGACGCCACCCTCGCCCAGGCCGCCCGGACCATGGCCCGTGCGAAGGTCAAGCGGCTCCCCGTGGTCGACGCCGTGGGCCTGCTCGAAGGTGTCGTCAGCCGTACCGACCTGCTCAAGGTCTTCCTCCGCGCCGACGACGAGATCGCCGAGGAGGTACGACGCGAGGTCGTTTCCCCTCTGTTCCCCGCGCAGAAGTCAAGCATCCGGGTGGACGTGCGGGACGGCGTCGTCAAGCTCGTCGGCCGGGTCCGGGACACCTCGCTGGTGCCGGTGGCGGCACGGCTGGTCCGGGCCGTCGAGGGCGTCGTGGACGTGGACTTCGACCTCACCCGCCACGTCGACCCGGCCCCGCCCGAGGGTGCGCCTCCCGGTGACACCACGAGCAGCGGTTCGGCGTGAACCTGCCAGGAACTGTGGCGGCGTGCCCGCCTGTGAACTTCGGTCTCGTGAGTGCCGCCACCTCGTTCGCGCGAGTGGGGCCGGTCGGCCCTGGTGCGTTCGGCCCGGGCGGGTGATGATCGGCGTCAGGGACGGTGGTACGCGCAGCCCGTCCTCCACCGGGGAACGAGGGGTCTGTCATGTCGGAGCCGCGCACTTTCACCGAACAGAACCCGATCCGGGTGTTCCTGCTGGACGACCACGAGGTCGTCCGCCGGGGCCTGGCCGACCTGCTCGGCGCCGAGCCGGACATCGCGGTGGTCGGCGATGCCGGCACCGTGGACCACGCACTCGCGCGAGGCCCGGCGCTGCGCCCCGACGTCGCCGTCCTGGACGTGCGGCTGCCGGACGGCGACGGCATCTCGGTCTGCCGGGAGCTGCGCGACCAGATGCCCCAGCTCGCCTGTCTGATGCTGACCTCGTTCGACGACGAGGAGGCACTGCTCGACGCGATCATGGCCGGTGCCTCCGGCTACGTCCTCAAGCAGATCAAGGGGTCCGACCTGGTCTCGGCCGTTCGCACGGTGGCCGCGGGCCAGTCGATGCTGGATCCCGCGACCACGGCCCGCCTGATGAGCTCCCTGCGCGCCGACCCGGCGGACAGCCCGGCCGTACCGTCCGAGCTGGCGAGCCTGTCCCCGCGCGAGAGGGACATCCTGGTGCTGATCGGCGACGGCCTGACCAACCGCGAGATCGGCAGGAAGCTCTACCTGTCGGAGAAGACCGTCAAGAACCACATCTCCCGTCTGCTGGCCAAGCTGGGCGTGCAACGCCGGGTCCAGGCCGCGGTGCTGGCCTCCCAGCTCGAGCAGCCGGACACGGGAGAAAACCGAACCCAGTGAGGGGCGAGGACCGCCGAGCCACTGTCGGCCCCGCCCCCCCCCAGCGGCTCAGGGACGCTGCGCCGGCACGCTCTGGTGCACGAGATGCGGATCCGTCACCGCCACCGGCAGCACGATCTCATCGATGCGCGCCATCAGATCCGCGTCCAGCGTCACCCCGGCCGCCTTGGCGTTCTCGGTCACCTGCTCCGGCCGGGAGGCGCCGACGATCGCGGCCGACACGTTGCTGTTCTGCAGCACCCAGGCGACCGCCAACTGAGCCAGACTCAGGCCGGTTTCGTCGGCCAGCGGCTTCAGGCGCTGCACCGCCTCCAGCACCTCGTCGCGCATGAAGCGGCCGATCATCGCCGAGCCCTTGTCGTCGGTCGCCCGCGACCCGGTCGGCGGCTGCTGCCCCGGAAGGTACTTGCCGGTCAGCACACCCTGGGCGATCGGGGACCACACGATCTGCCCGATGCCCAGCTCCTCGCTGGTGGGCACGACCTCACCCTCGATGACCCGCCACAGCATCGAGTACTGGGGCTGACTCGACACCAGCGGGATCCGCAGTTCCCGCGCCAGCGCGTGCGCCCGCCGTATCTGATCGGCCGTCCACTCGGAGACGCCGATGTACAGGGCCTTACCGGAGTGGACCACGTCGGCGAACGCCTCCATGGTCTCCTCCAGCGGCGTGAACCGGTCGAACCGGTGCGCCTGGTAGAGGTCCACGTACGAGGTCTCGAGCCTGCGCAGGGAGTTGTCGATCGACTCCATGATGTGCTTGCGCGACAGCCCGCGGTCATTCTTGCCGGGGCCGGTGGGCCAGTACACCTTGGTGAAGATCTCGATCCCTTCGCGCCGCTCGCCCTTCAGCGCCCGCCCGAGCACCGACTCGGCGCGTGTCTCCGCGTACACGTCGGCGGTGTCGAACGTCGTGATGCCCGCGTCGAGAGCGGCCCGCACGCACGCGACGGCGGCCTCCTCCTCGACCTGCGAGCCGTGGGTCAACCAGTTGCCGTAGGCGATCTCACTGATGATCATGCCGCTGTTGCCGAGGTGGCGGTATTCCATCGTTGAACCCCTCAATGCGTAGGTGTGCCCATGATCCTGCCCCAGCCCGGCGCCGATGCGACCGGCCGGGGTCGAACAACCACCGGGCAAAGGCCGGGGCGAGCGCCGCACCCGCCGCATGACGGTGTCTCCTGGTGCGTAATACTCTCCTCATGAAGTCGAGCATTACGCGCGGGAGCGGGACGGTCACGGTGCGGAGGGCCGTCGTGCGCGACGCCAGACGGCTCACTCGGCTCGTGCGTGGCTCACGCGCCTACGAGGGGCCGTACGCGCCCATGGTCGCGGACTACAGGGTGGGCCCCGACTACATCGAGACCCACCGCGTCTTCGTAGCCGTCGCCGCCGACGAGCACGAAAGCCGCGTCCTCGGGTTCTACTCGCTCGTCCTCGCCCCGGCGGAGCTCGACCTGCTGTTCGTCGCCGACGGAGCACAGGGGCGTGGCATCGGACGGATGCTCGTCGCACACATGAAGTCCGAGGCCCGTGCGGCCGGGCTCGACCGCGTCCGGGTGGTGTCGCATCCTCCCGCCGAGGGCTTCTACAGCAGCGTGGGCGCGGTGCACACCGGGACCGTGTCCGCGAACCCGCCCGCTGTGGTGTGGGACCGTCCCGAACTCGAGTTCCGCATCGCGCCCGGCACGGGCTCGGCGCCCTGGCAGGACCCGACGTGTGGCGATCAACGGTCAGGCGTACGACCCTGAAAAAGCCGCTCCCCGGCCCGGTTCTCCCAGTGCCGGGATCGGCGTCCGGCCCGGCGCGGATCGGAGCGCCAGGAAGGTGGTAGCTGATGTGCCGGTGGCTCGCCTACTCGGGAACGCCCATCCTGCTCGACACCATCCTCTACAGACCCGCCCACTCCCTGATCGACCAGAGCCTGCACTCCCGGCTGGGCGTCGAGACCACCAACGGTGACGGGTTCGGCGTCGGCTGGTACTCACCGGACGTCGACTCCCCCGCGGTCGTCCGTGACACCGGCCCGGCCTGGAGCAATCGCAATCTGCGGGAGATCGCCGACCACGTCCGGTCCCCGCTGTTCTTCGCCCACATCCGGGCCTCGACCGGTACCGCGGTGCAGCAGACCAACAGTCACCCGTTCCGGTACGGCCGCTGGATGTGGATGCACAACGGTGCGATCGCCGACTTCCACCGCGTCCGGCGGGACCTCGCGCTGTCCGTCGACCCGACGCTCTTCGCCGACATCGAGGGATCGACGGACTCCGAGTTGATGTTCCGGCTGGCGCTCACCTTCGGCCTGGAGGACGACCCTCCGGGCGCCGTGGCGCGGATGGCCGGCCTGGTGGAACGGACCGGTCACGAGCACGGGGTGGAGTTCCCGTTGCAGATGACCGTCGCCGTGACAGACGGAGAGGGGCTGTGGGCCTTCCGCTACTCCAGCCAGGGAGAGTCGCGCTCGCTGTACTCCAGCACCGAGGTGCGCGCGCTGCGGGCGCTCCACCCCGACCTGGCGTTCCTGCGGGAGGTCTCGGACGAGACCCGCCTCGTCGTGTCGGAGCCTCTGGGCGATCTGCCCGGCGCCTGGAAAAAGGTCCCCGAGAGCTCATGCACCCTCGTGCGACCCGGAGCGGACGAACTGCTTCCGTTCACGCCGCAACTCGTCTGACCGACCGCCTCGACGCGGCGTGGCATGGCGTGGCAAGGCGTGGCGTTCTGGGTGGCCCTCACCTGCCCCAGATCTTCCGGTACGCCTCCTGGTATCCCGACGGGTCCCAGCTCGTGGCGCCGTCGCTGTTGTCGGCGGTGGAGACGTGGACAGGGGCCACGTATCCACTGGCCGGCCGGCCGGCGAAGGCGCGGTTGAACTCGTCGACGATCTGCCAGCCCTGCAGGGACAGCGGCTCGGGCACGGTGGCCGCCTGGTACTGCCTGCTGTTGATGCGCTGGAAGGCGGAGGGGTCACCGTCACCGGCCCCGATGTTGAAGGGCGGGCCGGAGCCGTTCTCGCCCGCGGCGCGGAAGGCGGGCGCGGCGTCGGCGAAGTACAGGTCGTTGATGGCGACCGAGTGGGTCCACCTGCTCTGGAACCGGGAGAGAAGCGAGGAGATCTCCCGCGGGGTGCGGCTGCTCGCATCCGGGATCGGGATGTTCTCGTACGAGAGCAGCTTCACGCCCGAACATGTGGCGAGCCCCTTCCTGATCAGCTCGGACTTGTTCCTGGCGAACGGGATCGAGGCGTCGGTGATGAGCACCACCCCGGCGCGTCCGTTGGAGTCCGAGATGATCCACTGGGCGCTGATCCGGGCCACCTCCTCGACGCGGGTGGTGACGTTGGTGAAGAGCTCGGGTCGCCGACTGGGACCGGGAGCGGCGACCGCGTGCCAGCCGATGAGCGGAATGCCCTGCGCGTTGGCCTGCGCGACCTGCTGCGATGTCGAGCCGGGGTCGAACCCGCCGATGACGATGCCCGAGGGCTTGAGGGACACGGCCTGGCTCATGGCCGCCTGGATGCCGGCGGGGGTGCCTCCTCCGTCGATCACGCGCACGTTCCATCCGATGACCCGCGCGGCGTGCCGCACCCCGTCCGCGGCGCCCGCGACGCCGGGATTGGTCATGGTCTGGGCGACGTAGACGATGGTCTTGCCGGACACCGCTGCGGGACCGCTGGTCGGCCCGCCCCAAGGAACGTCGCTCTTCTCCGCCCGGGTGACCGCGGCCTGTGCCTCGCTGTGGACGGCGGGGCAGCCGCTGGGACCCGTGGGTGACTCCCCCGCGCCGCCCGACGAGCCGCGTTCGCAGCCGACGAGGACCGTCGCCGTCACCAGCAGCCCGCAGAGGGCGAGGCGGGCCTTGACGACCGGGGGGTGGGGCTTGTGGTTGCCGTGCACGGGAACTCCTCGCGGAGGAACGAGCGGGCGGATGCGGCCGGGGCACGGAGGCGATGCCCGGGGCGTGGTCAAGGAGCGGTGCCTGTCGTGCCGCCGTCCTGCCTCCAGGAGGACGGCGTCGGTGGTTCGGCGGGCGCGTCGCGGGCCGCGACGGCTCCGGTGCGCATACGTCGGCGGGCGGCGTATCCGGCCAGGCCGACGGCGATGAGCAGGGTGCCGCCGTAGAACAGCGGGACCGTCCAGAAGTCGGCTCCCATCTGACCGATGCCGGTGAGGCCGACGGCGAGGACGGCGACGGCCACGACGGTGCCGAGGGCGTTGGGCCGGCCGGGCCTGATCGCGGTGGAGCCCAGCAGGGCGCCGGCGAAGGCCGGCAGCAGGTAGTCGAGGCCCACGCTCGGATTGCCGATCTGCTGCTGGGCCGCGAGCAGGACCCCGGCGAAGCCGACGATCAGCCCGGACGCGGTGAAGGCGTAGATGGTGTACGTGCCGGTCGGGATGCCGACGAGGTCGGCCGCGCGGGGGTTCGAGCCGACCACGTACAGGTTCCGGCCCAGCGGCAGCCGTTCCAGCACGAGCCAGAGAACGAGGGCGAGGGCGAGCACGTAGAAGGCGGGGACCGGAAGGCCGAGGAAGGTGGAGTCGTACAGGTCGGTGAAGGCGGCCGGGAGGCCTTGCGGGCCGGGGACGATCCGGCCGCCGTCGGTGACCCAGCCGGTGACGGCGTACAGCATGCTGCCGGTACCGAGGGTGGCGATGAAGGAGTCGATCCGGCCGAAGACGACGATGACCCCGTTGAGGACGCCCACCATCGCCCCTCCCACGATCACCACGAGGCAGGCGAGCGGCCAGGGCCAGTCGCTGTTGACGATGAGCTGCATCACCATGACGTGTGCCAGGCCGAGGCCGTAGCCGATGGAGAGGTCGAACGCGCCGGTCACGATGGGAACCATGGCGGCGAGCGCGAGGACGGCCGGGATCGACTGGTTCGACAGGATCGAGTCGACGGTGTCCAGGGTGGGGAAGGTGCGCGGCAGGGCGAGGGAGAAGGTCAGGACGAGCAGGGCGGTCAGGGCCAGCAGACCGTAGGCGCCGACGAGGTGCCCCGCGGGGCGGCGCAGTCGCCCCGCTCGCCCCGGCCGGGGCCCCGGCGAGGAGTGGGAGGAGGGTGGCGGCTGGGAGGTCACGAGGTCGTTCCGGTTCCGGAGGAAGGCATGGCCGAAGCGGCCCGGGTGAGCTCGGCGACCGTGAGAGCCGCGCCGCTCAGCTCGGCCGTCACGGACCCGCGGACGAAGACCAGGGTGCGTCGGCACACGCCCGCGATCTCCTCGAAGTCGGTGGACACGAGCAGGACCGCGAGGCCCTCGGCCTGCGCCTCGTCGAGCAGGCGGTGGATCGCGGCCTTGGCGCCGATGTCCACGCTCGCGGTCGGTTCCTCCAGGATCAGCAGCCGCAGGCCCGCCCTGAGCCATCGGCCGATCATGACCTTCTGCTGGTTCCCGCCGGAGAGGACGGCGATGGGCGTCTCGGTGTCGCGGGGGCGCACCGCGAACCGTTCGAGCAGAGCGGCGGCCTCGGTGCGTTCGCGGCGAGGGCTGATCCAGCGCGGCGCCGACCGGCCTTCGGCGCGCCGATTGGCCAGGAGGTTCTCGCGTACGGTCAGCTCGGCGAGGCACCCCTCCCGCAGTCTGTCGCCGGGGACCAGGCCGACCCCGCGACTGACGGCGTCGGCGACCGTACGGGGCCGGTACGGCCGGCCGCCCAGAAGGGCGCGCCCGTCGAGAGGGGGACCCATGCCGGCGATGGCCCGGCCCAGCTCCCGGTGCCCGGCGCCCGACAGGCCGACCAGTCCCAGGGCTTCACCGGCCCTCAGCTCCAGGCTGACCGGGCCGGTGCCGGGGGCTCTCACATCGGTGAGGGCCAGTTCGGCCGCGCCGGTGACCGGTGCCGTGGTGGGGTGGTGGCCCGCCAGTGCCTCGCCGACGATGTCGTGCACCAGACGGGCGGGACTGTGGCCGGCCAGTGAGCCGTGGCTGACGAGCAGCCCGTCCCGCAGCACCGCGAAGGCGTCGGCGACCTCGTACACCTCGTCGAGGCGGTGGCTCACGTAGAGGATGGCGTGACCCTCGTCGCGCAGGGCGTGCAGGACGCGGAACAGCCGGGCGCAGTCCGCGGCCGGGAGGCGGGCGGTCGGCTCGTCGAGGACGATGAGCTTCGCGCGGGCCGCCAGTGCCCTGGCGATCGCGACCAGGGAACGCTCGGCGGGGGCGAGGGTGGCGATCGGTGCGTCCGGGTCGAGATGTCCGGCGACGAGCCGCAGCGCGTCCACGCAGCGCTCGCGGGTCCGCCGCCAGGAGATCAGTCCGGCGCGCCGTGCATACCCCGCGCTCAGGGCGATGTTCTCGGCGACCGTCATCCACTCCACGAGGCCGAGGTCCTGGTGGATGAAGGACATGGTGCGGGAGGCGGCGGGAGTGCCGAGCGGGTGTCCGTCCACCGTGATCCGCCCCGCGTCGGCGTGGTGGACGCCGGCGAGCACCTTGATGAGGGTGGATTTGCCCGCGCCGTTGGGTCCGAGGAGGGCGAGGACGCTGCCGGTGTGGATGTCGAGGTCGACCCCGGCCAGGGCGAGGGTCCCGCCGAACCGCTTGACGAGCCCACGGATGCGGACCAGGGGTTCCGCCTCGAAGGGCGCCGTCGCCTTCGCGGACGTGTCGGGAGCGTCGTGCACGGACATCTCCGGGGGTCGGCCTGGCGATTTCTGCCCGATGTTCGAGGGGACATCTGCCGAGCAAATTACAGCATTTCAGACATTTCTGTTTGCTGTGGCGTCACTGTGACTCCAACGGGTCAGCGGGCCGCTCCCGCACCGCCGGGGTCCGTCCTCACCTGCCGTCGAGCTCGCATTCGGCCCAGATGACCTTGCCCTCCGCGAGGTAGCGAGTCCCCCAGGTCCGCGCCAGCTGCGCCACCAGGAACAGGCCGCGTCCGCCCTCGTCGGTGGCGGCCGCCCGACGCAGGTGCGGGGCGGTGTTGCTGGTGTCGGAGACCTCGCAGATCAGGGTGCGGTCGTACAGCAGGCGCACCCGGATCGGCCCGGAGCCGTGGCGGACGGCGTTGGTGACCAGCTCACTCAGGATCAATTCGGCGGCGAACGCGGCCTCGTCGAGGCCCCAGTCGGCCAGTTGCCGGACGGCGGACGCACGGACGTCGCCGACGAAGGCGGGGTCGGCGGGCAGTTCCCAGGTGGCGATCTGACGGGGGTCCAGGGCGTGGGTGCGGGCGACGAGCAGGGCGATGTCGTCGCACGGGTGGGCGGGGGCCACGGCATCCAGGATCGCCTGACAGGTCTCCTCGGGCGCGCGCTCCGGGTGATCGGTGAGGACTTCCCGCAGCTCTTCCAGGACCACATCGACGTCGCGGTGCCGGTCCTCGATGAGCCCGTCGGTGTAGAGGACCAGCTGACTGCCCTCCGGGAGGTCGACCTCGACGGCGTCGAAGGGCAGCCCGCCGAGACCGAGCGGGGGTCCGGCCGGCAGGTCGGGATACGAGACGTTGCCGTCGGGGTGGACGATCGCCGGCGGAGGATGGCCCGCACGTGCCATGACGCACCGCTGCGAGGTCGGGTCGTAGATCGCGTACAGGCAGGTCGCTCCGATGATGCCGGCACCCTCGCCGTCGGGGTCCTCCCGGTCCAGACGCCCCACCAGGTTGTCGAGGTGGATGAGCACCTCGTCCGGAGGGAAGTCGAGTTCGGCGAAGCTGCGCGCGGCGGTGCGCAGCCGGCCCATGGTGGCGGCGGAGAGCATGCCGTGGCCGACGACGTCGCCGACGAAGAGGCCGATGCGGGTGCCGGAGAGAGGGATGACGTCGTACCAGTCCCCGCCCACGTCGGCTTCCGCGGGCAGGTAGCGATGGGCGACCTCGACGGCGTCCTGATCGGGCAGTCCGTGCGGGAGCAGTCTGCGCTGCAGGGCCAGGACCATGGTGCGCTCATGCGTGTAGCGCCGGGCGTTGTCGATGGACAGGGCGGCCCGAGCGGCGAGTTCCAGGGCCAGCGAGCGGTCGTCGTCCCCGAGGGGGGCGGGGTCCTGGGCGCGGTAGAAGCTGGCGATACCCAGGACGACACCACGGGCCACGAGAGGAACGGCGATGAGGGAGTGGACGTGGGCCAGCAGGCGTTCGGTGTGCTCGGGGTCGTTGGCGAGCCAGCCCGCGGCGGCCTTGAGGTCGGGCTCCAGTACCGCCTGCCCGCTGGTCAGGCACCGGCCCTGGGGTGTGGTCGGGCCGAATTCGCTCCGCTTGCCGGCCGGGGTGAAGGGGAGGTCGTCGCGGATGCCGTGGACCACCGCACGGCGCAGGTCACTGAGGGGGTCGGCGGCCTCCTCACCGCGCAGCACCGCCTCGGGCAGGTCGATGGTGACGAAGTCGGCCAGCCGCGGGACGGCCGTCTCGGCGAGTTCCTCGGCGGTGCGGCGCACGTCCAGGGTGGTGCCTATGCGGACGCTGGCCTCGGACAGCAGCTCCAGGCGGCGTCGCGCGGCCAGGGCGTACGCCCCCACGTGCGGCTCTCCCACCAGCACGAGCCCCCTGGCGGCGGGGGGCGGTTCCGGGTGGGCGTGCGCAGCGCCGTCGACCGTGCCGTCCGTGCCGTCCGTGCCGTCCGTGGCGGCCTGCGCGGGCGCGGCGTCGGTCAGGTGCGTGGACAGTGAGGTGACGGTGAGGCGGGCGAGCCGTGAGGCGGCGGGGGCGTCGGCAGGTGGGGGCGGCAAGCCCTGCAGCTCGTCCGCCCGGTGCGGGACGGCGGTGGGCTCGCCGTCTCCTGACGTGGCGCCGGGCAGGACGGCCTCGATCGCGATGCCCTCCACCCCGGAGGCGCTCGTCATCGGGCGGCTCATGAGGGTGGCCCGTCGGCCGCCGGGCAGCGGCACGTCGACGGCGGTCGACTGCGCGCGGGAGATCAGTTCGGCGGCCTTCTCCATGAGGATCGCCCGGTCCCGGGGAAGCAGGTCGAGAGGCGGTTCGTCCAGCGCGACGACGCGGTGTGGGCCGTCGGCGTCCTCGGCTCCGGTGGCCAGGTACGCCCGCAGCAGCGAGCGCTCACGCGCGGAGCTCTGCCCGAGCAGCCGTCGCTCCACGGCGTCCGCGGCCTTCCGTATCAGGACGGCCAGCGCGGGGGTCTCGGCGCTGCGCGGATATCCGAAGCAGAGGACGCCCTCGATGCGCCCGCTGAGCGGGTCGCGGACGGGAAGCGCGACGCAGGCGTTCGCCTGGGAACGCTCCGCGAAGTGTTCGGCGCCGAAGACCCTGATGAGTTGCCGCTCCGCGAGGGCGAGACCGATGCCGTTGGTGCCGGCGAACCGCTCGGCGAACACGAAACCCGGAACGCGTTGGATCGCGGGGAGAGCTCTGGCCAGCGACATCTCGCCGAAACGGCGCAACAGGACCGTTCCGCTCGCGTCGGCGACGGAGATGTTGATCTCGCTGCCGGAGAACGCGGCCTGCAGCCGGTCGAGCACCGGCTCGGCCGCGCGGACGATCCGGCTGTCCGGGTCGAAATCCTCCCGGAAGGGCAGGTCCGACTGGTCCGGCGACAGGCCGAGGGACTGGCAGCGCTGCCACGAGCCCAGGATCGACGCCCGTACGCCCCCCTCAACCGGCTCACCCTGCAAGAACCGCTCACGGAACTGGGCGGGCCCCATGCCGTCCGCAGCACGCCCCAGCGTCATCGGTGCCCCGTCGGACCGAACCACGCTCCGCCTCTCTCACACCCGAGATACCTGCTTTTCGTAAAAATCCTGCAATTCCGAGGATACGGTCATTAGGTACATGCGTCACGATGTGGAAAATTCTCACGCAAGGTGACTGGATGGACTGTTCGCGGGTGTCCGGGAAGCGGTCACCGGCAGCGGTCAGTCCGCGGGCCCGAGTGGCCTGGCCAGGTGTGCCGCGACGGCCATGACCACGACGGAGATCAGGACGATGCCGGCGCCGACGTAGAGCGGCGCGGTGTAGCCGAGGCCCGCGGTGATGGCCAGGCCCCCGAGCCAGGCGCCGAGGGCGTTGCCGACGTTGGACGCGGACACGTTGGCGCTGGCGGCCAGTGCCGCCCCGTGGGCGAAGTCGGTGACGCGGGTGATCATGCCGGGCACGCCGGCGAACCCGAACAGCCCCATCAGGAACACCAGGATCACGGACGCGGTGGCGCTGCCGGCCAGCAGACCGAACGCGGTCAGGGTGACGGTGAGACCGAGCAGGGCGAGGATCAGGGTCCGGTCACGGTCCTGGTCGGCCGCCCGTCCGCCGACCAGGTTGCCGACGACCAGGCCTACGCCGTACACCATCAGCAGCCAGGCGACGTCGGACGCGGCGAAACCGCCGACCTCGGTGAACGTGTAGGCGAGGTAGCTGAACGCGCCGAACATCCCGCCGTAGCCGAGTGCGGTGGCTGTCAGGGTCAGCCAGACCTGCCAGGACCGCAGCGCACGGAACTGAGCCCGCAGGCTGGTGGGCGGTGTCGGCTCCGAGTGGCCCGTTCGTACCGACGACGGTGCCTCTCCCGCGCCGTTCGGGACGAGGGCGGCGATACCCGCCAGCGCGAGCACGCCGATGACGGTGACCGCCCAGAAGGCCGCTCGCCAGCCCCAGCGCTCACCGACCAGCGCGCCGAACGGGACGCCCAGCACGTTCGCGACCGTCAGCCCGGCGAACATGAGCGCCACCGCGCGGGACTTCTTCTCCGGCGCGACCAGACTACGAGCGACCAGCGAGCCGATACCGAAGAACGACCCGTGGCACAACGCGGCGATGATCCGCCCGAGCAGCATCATCTGGTAGTTCGGCGCGACGGCGGACAACAGGTTGCCGATGACGAACAACGCCACCAGGCCGACCAGCACTCCCTTGCGGGACAGTCGTGCCGTCGCCGCGGTCAGCGCGATCGCACCGATCGCGACACTCAACGCGTACCCGGAGATCAGCCACCCCGCTGCGGCCTCGGAGACCGCGAGACTCGACGCCACCTGCGGCAGCAGCCCGGCGATCAGGAACTCGGTCAGACCGATGCCGAACCCACCGAGTGCCAGGGCGAGCAGTCCACTGGGCCTGCGTCGCTGTCGGGCCGCCGGCTCACGCCGAACGAGTCCGCTGTCGCCGTCACTCAGGTGCGAGGTGGGGAGTTCGCTCATGGCCCCACCCTCACCTCGGGGGGCACGTCCGTCCATGGACAAAGATCAACGACGCTTGGACGAAAGCGCGGACACCAGCGCGGGCGAAGTCCGGCCAAGGTCTTCCATGCGACCTGGCTCACACGACTGGTTCGAGTTGTGGTTCGGGTCGCTGGGCCAGTGCGGCCGTCGGTTCCCACTGCCTGGTGGTCCGCAGATAGCCGTACACCACTGAGGTCATCGCCAGAATGAGGAGTGGTCCGAAGACCCACGGATGCCTGGCCATCTCCACCGGCAGGTAGCGATAGGACACCAGGAGAGCCGCGAAGACCGTCGTACCGTAGGTGACCAGCTGGATTCCCGCCCGGTCCCAGCCACGGTCGAACGCCCGCATCGCCGCCTCGATCGTGTACGTGAACACCACGCCGGCGATGAGGTCCGCGCCGTAGTGGTATCCGAATCCCAGCGTGGCGCCGAGCGTGGCAACCAGCCAGAACGTCCCTCCGTAGCGGAGCATCCGTGGGCCCTTGCGGGAATGGATGAAGATCGCGGCGGCCCACGCGGTGTGCAGGCTGGGCATGCAGTTGCGTGGGGTGATCCCGTCGTAGGTCATCAGGTGCGGGATGCCGACCGGCGGCGTGTTCGGCCACAGGTCGGCCACCGCCCACTGCAGGCCTCCGGTGCCGGTGGCGCCCGGGCCGTAGGCGAAGACCGGCCCGACCACCGGGAAGAGCATGTAGATGCCCGGCCCGAGGAGGCCGATCACCAGAAAGGTGCGCACCAGATGATGGCCCGGGAAACGGCGCTCGGCCGCCACGTTGCGCAGCTGGTAGAGCGCCACGACGACCGCGGCCGCCGGAAGCAGGGTGTAGACGCTGTCAAGAACATGCGCGCCGATCGGACCGGTTTCCCTGACGATCCGGCCTACCACCCATGACGGGTTGCCCAGCGCGTGATCGGCGGTCGCCACGTACTGGTCGAGCACCACCGGGCGGGTCTTCGACGTGATGAGCAGCCAGGTGTCGCCCACCTTACGGCCGACCACCATGAGCAGGCCCAGTCCGACGCCCTTCAGCAGCAGGACGCGTTCCGGGCCGGCGCGGCGGGTGAGAGCGATGACCGCGTAGCCCAGAATCACCCACCACGCGCCGTTGCCGAAGGGGTGGCCCTCGCTCATGTCGGCATGGGCCAGCAACCGCACCAGCAAGAAGACGACGTCGATGCCGATCGCCACACCAGTGGCGATCAACCGTTGCCGCCAGGTGAACACCACCATCATCAAGGCCATGCTGAAGTACAGCAGGAAACCCGATTTTGGCAGGAATATCAGCTCTCGCGCCTGGGTGGTGAGTGGCCCCGGCAGCCCGTAGCCGCGCGCGGTGATCTCCAGCGCGATGAGGAATCCAAGGGTCACCACACCCGCCGTGGCCCACAGTATCGCCCGTGGTTGGCGCCACGCGGCGAGCTTGTCTCTGCGGTTTATTCGCGAAAACACCCGCGATACGTTAGATATCAATTGTTTGGCCGATTTGTTAGATGTCAGTTGTATAGGTAACTCTTTGGACCGGATAGCGCGGTTTTCCGGTGAAGGACTGGCAATGACAGCACTCGCGTGAGTTCGAACATGTTATCGGAGCACTTTGGCGGCCCGGGCCTGAACCCACGTCCGGCTTCAGCCCTTTTCAGAGGCCGTAGCGCTCCACGAGTCTCTTCATCGCCTCGAAGGCGGGCTTGGGGGCGTAGTCATCGGTGGTGAGCCCGAACTGGTGGAACAGCCCTGACTTCGCACTGTCCGCATCGCGCAGCGCGAAGTGGGTGTAACCGCTCAGGTGAAGTTGCTTCGCCTGGGCGGCGATGACCCGTACGACGGTCTCGACGATGTCGGCCTGCCGGTTCGGGGGCCGGTCGGGGCCGGTGGGCCAGCCGTGCTCGGTGATGTGCAGCGGCAGGAGTCCCAGTCCGGCGGGCGCCAGCACCGCCTCACGGTGATGGCGTAACAGTCCCTCGACGGCGTCTTCGAGCTCGGCCGCGGCAACTGGCCGGAAGACGTCGGGGAAGAAGTCCAGGCCGACGTAGTCGAGATCGGCTATGAAGTCCTCCCCGCCGTGGTCGGTCAGCTCGGTGACGAAGGAGGCGGCCGGGCCGAAGAGCGGGGTGGTGTTGAACCCCACCCGCAGGTGCCGGTACCCGAGTTCGCGTGCCCGCCTCTTGGCGACGGACACCCCACGGACGATGGCGTCACGCACCCCCGGGTAGTAACCGTCCAGCACGGGGTTCGAGGTGACGTCGGGCTCTTCCGTCACTTGCAGCGTGCTCGTGACCGGGCCGTACTGTTCGACCAGTTCGCGCAGGAACGCGCAGTAGCCGTCGACGTTCCCGGCGGCGGACTGGTATTGCGCCACCAGATCCAGGCGGCGCCCCCGGACGGCGTACTGGGCCGCGGCGGCCGGCGTCGCGGTCGCGTGGGGCTCGCCGAGTCTGGTGGCGTCGTCGAAGCCCGTGTAGGCGCGCACCAGGAACGGACGGCCTGGCCGACCCTGGAGGCAGTCGAGCGCGTTCGACACGAGAGCCGGGTCATCGGGCGGGCCGCCGGTCAGTCCCCCGGTGTCGTCACCGGTGACTGAGCCCGGATAGATCCCGAAGAGCATGCCCTCATGCGCTGTCAGCATCACGCGCTGGATTCCTCTCGGTGCGGTGGTCCGGGGACGGGGGAGTTGCCGCGGCAGTCGGCCAGGTCAGTGAGCCGGTGCGGATGTCGTCGATGACCGAGGCGATCCATGCCAACTCGGCGCGAGCGAGGCACACCGCGTACTCGGCCTCGATGACGTGCAGGCGAGGCACCCCGGCCGCCAGGGCCTGCGCGAGACGCTCCTCATCGGCGGACGTCCGCTGCCCGAGGCGTCGGGCGCGCTCGGTCAGGGCTTCCACCGCACCGTCCGCCCCGAGAGCACCGAGGTAGGTGACCGCGCCGAGGAACTGTGAGAACTCCCGCTCCGGGGTGCGGATGTGGGAGTCCAGGCGTCGCACGAGTTCGTCGTGGCCCGCTCGCGTGAGGGCGTAGACCGTTCGCTCCGGCCGGTTTCCCGAGCGCTGTCGCCCTTGCGAGGCCACCCATCCCGCTTCCGCCAGAGCGGCGACCGTGTTGTAGAGCGTGCCTCGGGTGATCAACGCCGCGTGGCTGTCGCTGCGTTGATGCAGTTCGGCGAGCATCTGATGCGGGTGCGAGGGCTGTTCGAGCAGGAGGCCCAGCACGGCCAGGACGATCGGGTTGTCGAGCGCGCGACGCGGCATAGTCGAACTCTATCAGTCCAAATAGACTAATGGGAGGTGGCCGACACAGGACGCCACGCTTGCGGTGTTCGCTCGCGATCGATCCGCCCGCCATCTGAATTGCGTTACGTACAAGGGCCGTTGAGGGCTAGGGTCCGGGGTGGAGCGAGAGACCCACGAGGAGCGAAGAGATGCCCGGTCGTCCGAGCGCGCGTTGACGTCGTAGGCCGTATCGGCCGGTCATCGCGTGCTGCCCTTGATGTCGCGGCACAGCGAGCCTTTCCGTCCGACCCGGGCGCGCCTTCAGGGCGCCGGGTGGCGGGCCTCGTTTTTCGGCGACCCGAAGGATCCCCGTGCCGTCCGCTTCCCGCGCTGAATCCGATTCCGGTCGATCCGTTCCGCCGAGCCTGTGGCGGGACAGCGACTTCCGCAGCCTCTGGGTCGGGCAGACAGCCTCCCAACTCGGCGAACACGCGGGCCTGGTGGTCCTGCCGCTGCTCGCCGTCGTGACCCTCGACGCCAGTGCCGGGCAACTGGGCATGCTGCGCGCGGTGGGGCAGGCGCCGATCCTGTTGCTCTCGCTCTTCGTCGGCGCCTGGGTGGACAGGTGGCGGGCCCGCACCGTGATGGTGCTGACCGACTTCGGCCGGTGCCTGGCCCTGGGCGCGACCGCCGTGGCCGGCGTCCTCGGTTGGCTGGGGCTGCCCACGCTGTTCGTGGTCGCGGTCGTCGTCGGGGCGCTGTCCGTGTTCTTCGACGTGGCCTACCAGACGTCTCTCGTACGGCTGGTGGAACGCGACCAGTTGGTGCGGGGCAACACCGCGCTGGAGGGCAGCCGGTCCGCGGCCCAGATCGGCGGTCCCGCTCTGGGCGGCGCGTTGGTGTCCCTGCTGTCGGCGCCGATCGCGGTCGCCTCCGGCGCGCTGTTCTTCGCGCTGTCCTTCCTGTCGATCCGACGGATCGGTCGGATCGAACCGTTCCCGCGGCATGCGGAACGTCCCCCTCGGGTCTGGCGGCGGATCCATGAGGGCCTCTGCTTCGTCATCGCTGACACCTCGCTGCGGACCGTGTGCCTCGCCTCGGCCGCGTTCCAGTTCGCCTTCGCTGCCACGATGACCGTCTATCTGCTCTTCCTGCCGCGCGAACTGCACCTGTCGGGCACCTTCGTCGGGCTGGCGCTCGCGGCGACGGGACCCGGCGCGCTCCTGGGCTCCGTGCTGGCCGCCCGCCTGCCACAACGGTTCGGGTACGGCCGCGTACTCGTGGGCGCTGCGCTGCTCGGCGACGGCGTCATGCTGGGTGTGCCCGCGCTGCACGGCTCCGCCGCGGTGACGGTTCCCGTGCTCCTCACCGTCAACTTCGTGTTCGGGACGGGCGGTCAGCTGGTGAACGTCACGGTGATGGCCGTCCGGCAGACGGTCACTCCGGACGGGATGCAGGGCCGGGTGGCCGCGACGATCACGTTCGCCGGCATGGGGATGACCCCGCTCGGCTCCCTGCTCGGCGGATTCCTCGCGCAGGAATGGGGGCTGCGCACCAGCCTCCTGGCGGCGGCCGCGGCGATGATGCTGTCCCCGGTGCTGATGGCCTCGTCCCCCCTCGCCCGTCTGGGGACCGTGCTTCCGCAGCGGGGTCCGAACGCCCTACGGCCGCCCCTGTCCTGACTGGTCGCCGCCGTGCTCCGGGTCCGTTCGCGGCCGGGTGCCGGCCGGGCTGGCCAGACCGAGACGAGTGAGAAACTGCTGCAGGGTGAAGGCCGCCATGCCCAGGGCCACCGCGTTGCCCGGGACGTGGGACGGTTCGACGGTGAGGCCCGGCAGCGAACCTGGCAGGACATGGTGCGGAAGTTCGTCGCGCACGGCGGGCACCAGCCATTCACCCAGGGCCTCCGAGGTCCAGCCGGTGAGGGTGATCCTCGGGATGTTGAGCAGGTTGACCAGGTCGCCGAGCGCCGCGGCCAGGTAGCGCGAGGTACGCAGGGCCAGACCGATCAGTGCCGGATCGCCCGCGTGGAGACCGGCTGCGACCGCCTCGACGAAGTCGCGCTGCCGTCGCTGCCGGAGCGCGGGATGCTTCAGGTCGATCTCGGCGAGCGTCGTGTGCAGACCGTGGACACCTAGATACGCCTCGACGCAACCCCGCCGACCGCACCGGCACGGTCTGCCGTCCAACTGGAGCAGTGTGTGGCCCCATTCACCGGCGTTGTTGGTGGCGCCGCGGATCAGTGAACCGTCGACGGCGATGCCGGTGCCGACGCCGGTGCCGAGGTTGACGACGGCCATGGCGTCTTCGCCGCGCCCGATACCGAACCACATCTCGGACAGGGCGAGGGCCTTGAGCGGATTGTCGACGTAGACCGGGATCCGGAGGTTCTTCTCCAGCATTCTCTCGATCTGGACGTCGTGCCAGTCCCAGTTCGGCGCGAAGACGGAGACGCCCGCGCCGGGATGGACGTGCCCCGGCATGCTGACCCCGACGCCGATGACGCGCTCACACTCGGTCGCGCCGGACCCGACGGCCGCCTCGATCGCGCGGACGATCCCGTCGATGACGTAGTCCGGGTCGTTCTCGTGCTCGTCGAGCGCGACCTCGCCCTGGCCCAGCACGCCGAGAGCGAGGTCGTACACGGTGGCGTCGACGTAGGTCTCGGCGACGTCGACGCCGACCATGCGGCCGCGGTCCGGATTGATGGTGAGGCGCTCCTGCGGCCGCCCGCCGGTGTTGCGCTCCACGGTCGCGATGTGCAGGACGTCCTCGGACAGGAACTCGGTGACCAGTGTCGCCACGGTCGCCGGGCTGAGTCCGGTGTGCCGGGCGAGTTCCTGACGGGTGGACGGCCCGAGTTCGAACAAAGCGTGCAGAACCTCGAACCGATTCTCGCTCCGAAGATCACGGGCCGTGTGCCGCGACACCATTCTCCTTCAGCTGTCAGCGGACTCCAGCCACAGGGTACGGAGCTCCGCGTCACCCGGCCCCGCGGTGCCCCTCAGCAACAGGGTCAGCCCGGACCAGCCCGGCGGCACCCACAATACGTTCGAGTCTCCGCCCGAGAAAGCCGGTCGGGCACCGACCCAGACGCGGCCCACGCACTCCCCGGCGGACCATCCCGTCGCTCGGATCTGTGATCCCTCCAGCCGTACCAGGAAGCCGTCGTCGGACGGCGGCAGGTCGACGTCGAGCCACGCCTCCTCCCCCGGTTCGAGGACCAGCGGCAGCGGAACGCCCTGCCCGGGAATCGCCTCGTTCGCGAACGCGGTCAGCAGGTCGTCGTCCTGCACGGCGCACGACCAGTCCGTCACCGCTTCGAGGCTGAGCAACTCGGCTCGCAGGCCTCCGCCGCTGGGGTGGTGCGGCATCGTGACGGAGATCTGGTGTGTTCCGGCAGACAGCACCACCCAGGGGTCCTCGGCGTGGACGGTGCGCGGCTCACCGTTGTCCACGCTCACCCGCACCGGCTCGACCATGCCCCGCAGGTGCAACGCCGACGCGGTGGCCGAGCTGATGTCGCGGGTGTAGGTGACCGGGAGGGCGACGCGTGTGCTGCTCCACCCGCCGAGCTCACGCAGGGGCGCCGGCCGGCCGGCCCAGTGGTCGCTCACCGACCACAGGGCCGACACATCCGCCACGTCCCGCACCGTCCACAGGGTGCCGAGGCCGCGCAGCGCCCCGAGGCGCAGTGCCGGCAGCCGCGCGTCGTCGAAGTTGGCGTGCCCCCAGATCTCCACCACGGCCTCGACGGCTGCGCGGCCGGTCGCCTCATGGACGTCGATCCGCCGTGCCGCGCCGAATCCGGCGATCGTCGGATGTACCCGTCCGGCGATGGAGAGGTCGACGATGTCCGCCGCGCCGACCAGCAGCAGTTCGTCGACACCCGTCAGGTCCACGGTGGTCCGACAGGTTCCGCGCCCCCGGTACACGCCGAGCGACTCCAGCGTCGGCGGCACCTCGTGCGAGCCCGCCGACTCCTCGGGTGCGAGGGCCGGTCGCCGCCGCACGGCCCGTACGGCGGTGGGCGGTGTCGTGCTCCGAAGGGGTGGGGCGTCGGCGAGGCGCACCGTGCCGTCGCTGTCCGTCGCCCGCAGGCGCGCGGCGTCCGTCGGCGCCAGCGCCACAAGTGTCGCTCCCCCGACGGCAGTCCGCTCGGGCGCGCCGACCGCCGGTGCCGGTATCTCGACGCGGGTCGCGCCCAGTACGACGGTGACCGGCACCTCGGAGGAGAACGTCAGCACGCCGTCCGACGCCCCGACCAGATCCGCGGACGCCAGGGTGAGCGTCGCGTCCAGACCCCAGGGCCCGAGCGGTACGTCCACCAGCATCAGCGGACAGGAGTCCGGAGCGACGGCGACCGGGACGCCGTTCACGACCGCCTTGCCCGGTGTCGAACCGAGATGCGGTACGGCGATGAGCCGGCCGCCTCCGTCGAGGTCCAGGGCCGATGGTGACGAACTGGTGGGGAAGTCGGCCTCGACCTCCGCCCCAGGCACGGCCGAGGTGGCGAGCGCCAGGTGGGGGCCCAGCGTGTCGATCACGCGGGCGAGCACCTGCGCCTGGACGTACTCGGGTCGTTCGGTGCCGGTGGACGAGACGTACCCGCCGAAGTCGTAGCCATGGCTCATGAAGTTGCCGGGGGTGCCCCAGTTCCCCGTGGACGGCGTGTACCCGAAGTTCCACCCGGACGACTGGAGATAGGGCGCGATCAACGAGGCGCCGCTCGCCAGGAGCCGGCGCAGCGTCCGGTGGCGCCGGTTGGTCTCCGTGATCAGCAGCGGCAGGTCACGCTCCGCCAGTAGCTCGGCATAGTGTCGTACCTCGGGTTCGATGTGCGGTGAGTCGTCGTCCGGGTAGAAGTTGCAGGCCGGTACGACGTCGGGGACGTTCCCGGTGGCTCCTTCGAGGTCGCCCTGTCCGGCGCAGGCGATGAGCGGCACGGTGATGCCGTGGCGGATCGCCTGGTCACGCAGGTGGGTCAGATACCCCGTGCGGTCCGCGCAGTCGAAGAAGTCCAGTTCGTTCTCCAACTGGACCATGATGACGGGGCCGTCCGCCGGGTACTGACGGCGGGCCAGGAGCGGCAGCACCTGGTCGAACCACGCGGTGACCTGGGCGAGGAAGCGCGGCTCGTGCTGGCGGACCCGCAGGTCGGGGTCGAGGCCCAGCCAGGCCGGCAGGGCGCCCCCGTCCCACTCGGAGCAGATGTACGGACCCGGCCGCGCGATCACGTACAGGCCTGCCTCCTGCGCGAGGTCCAGGAAGGCGGCGACGTCGCGTCTGCCCTCGAAGTCCCAGCGGCCGGGCGCCGTCTCGTGGAAGTTCCACGGCAGATAGACGTCCACACAGGTATATCCCGAGGCCCGCACCTGTTCGAGCCGCGCCCGCCACTGCTCCCGCGGAAGGCGGAAGTAGAACAGCGACGCGCACAGCACGACACGCGGGACGCCCTGGGTCCGGATGCCCCGGGCGTCGAGTTCGACGCCCCCGCTGACGACTGTCGGCTGACTCACTTGACCCCCGCGCTTCCGCTGCTGATGTCCATTTCGTACAGGTACCGCTGGCCGAGGTAGTAGACGGCGATCATCGGCAGCGTGAGCAGGATCGAGCCGACCATCACCAGGTTCCACGGCGGCGGCTGGCCCGCCACCGCTGTGGTGGTGATGTACTGCACGCCCAGCGCCAGCGGCATCTGCGACTCGTCGTTGAGGTAGATCAGCGGCCCCATGAAGTCACCCCAGGAGTACGTCAGGGTGAAGATGCCGATCGCGATCAGCACGGGCCACAGCATCGGCACCATGATGCGCCGGTAGATGCCGAAGAACCCGAGCCCGTCCACCATGGCGGCCTCGTCGAGCTGGCTGGGCAGGCGGGACACGAACTGGCGCACCAGGAAGACGTTGAAGGCGTTCGAGAAGAAGTTGGGCACGATCAGCGGCCAGTAGGTGTTCACCCAGCCCAGGTCCTTGAACAGGATGAACTGCGGGATCATCGTGATCTGTGTCGGGATCATCATCGTCGCGATGACGACGAGGAACAGGGCGTTCTTCCCAGGGGCCCGCAGGCGCGCGAATGCGTAGCCGACCAGTCCGCTCGACACCATCTGGCCGATGACCGAACCCACCGAGATGATCAGCGAGTTGATCAGGAACCGGCCCATCGGCAGGTCGGTGCCGAACACCTTGGTGAAGTTCTGCCAGTGGAACTCGTGCGGGAAGATCGTGAACGTGTTCGTGGTCACGGTGTGGTCGCTCGACAGCGCGATCGACACGGCGAAGATCAACGGTGTCGAGAGCAGCGCGGACACCACGATCAGCGTGGCGTAGGTGAACGGTGTCGCCCGGAACACCCGCAGGACGCGGGGCGCGTCGCCGGCGCGCCTCGGGTCGCCCTGGCGCTTGGTGCCCTGCTGCTGTTGCGGAGCGGCGGCGGATACGACGGTCGCCATCACTTCACCTCGGTCTCGTAGAACACCCAGCGGCGGGTGGTGCGGAAGGCCACCAGGGTGAACACCAGGATCACGGCGAACAGCAGCCACGAGATCGCCGACGCGTAGCCCATGTGGTAGTAGGAGAAGGCCTGGTCGAAGAGGTACGGCACCGTGGTCTGGCTCGCGTTGTAGGTGCCGGGCTGCTGCGCCTTCGGGGTGAGGATGTACACCTGGGAGAAGATCTGGAACGCCGCGATCAGTCCCATCACCAGGTTGAAGAAGATGACCGGCGTCAGCTGCGGCACCGTGATGCTCCAGAACTGCCGCACCGGCCCGGCGCCGTCGATCTCGGCAGCCTCGTACAGCTCCCGCGGAATGCCCTTCATGGCGGCGAGCAGCAGGACGGTGGCGCTGCCGGCGCTCCACACCGACAGCAGGATCAGCGCGTACTTCACCCAGCTCGGGTCAAGTAGCCACTGCGGCCCGGAGATTCCGACCCACCCGAGCACGTCGTTGAGCGGACCCGACGGCGCGAGCACCACCCGGAAGGCCATCGACGCGGCGACCAGGGGTACCAGCGTCGGCAGGTAGATCAGGGTGCGGAACAGTTTGCGGGCGCGGACCTGCTTGTTGAGCAGGTTCGCCAGCCACAGCCCGACCAGCAGGCTGAGCGGGACGGATATCGCCGCGTAGTGGAGAGTGTTGCCGAGTGCCTTCCAGAACACGGGGTCCTCGGTCAGCAGCTTGACGTAGTTGTCCAGACCGACCCACTTGGGCGGGGTGAAGGAGTCCCAGTCCGTCATCGAGAGGTAGATGGACGAGATCATCGGTCCGAGGAGGAACGCGACGAAGCCGATCACCCACGGCGAGACGAAGAGGTAGAACCAGAGCGCCTCACGGCGCCGCCGCTTCGACATGGCCACGCCGGTCACCCAGCGGACTTGATGATGGACTCAAGGTTCTTCTGCAGTGCGGTGAGTGCCTTCTTGGCGCTCTTCTCCTTGCCGAGCCAGAAGTCGGCCGTGGCCGTGTCGATCGCCGCGAGCATCTCGTTCCACTCGGGGATGAACGGCGCCTTGAAGAGGAACTCGCTGGACTCGGCGAACACGCCCATGTCCACCTTCGTCTTCATCCACGCCGGCTTGAGGAACGCGTCGCTCTTCTGTACCTCGAGGTTGGCCGGCACGTCCTCGGCGGCTGCGATGATCTGCTGCTGGGGCCCGGGCGACGTAAGGAAGTCGATCGCCTTGAAGGCGTTGTTCGGGTTCTTCGCGGTGCGGGAGATGGCGAGTCCGCTGCCGAAGGAGGACACGGCCTGCTTCTTGCCGCGCCACATCGGCGCGATGTCCCACTCGAACTTGGATTCCGCCTGGCCGGCGATGGCCCAGAACCCGGTGGTGTTGACCGCTACCGTGCCGGCCGCGAAGGCCTGGTCGCCACCGACGTCCGTGCCCATGTCGGCGTACTGCGCCTTCGTCGGCACCACGCCGTGCTTGAAGGTCAGATCACCGACCCACTGCAGCGCCTCGACGACTTCGTCGCTGTCCGCCGTCGGCTTCCCGTTGGCGTCGATGATGGCGCCACCGTTCTGATACGCCAGGCTCCACCACTGCGGCCACCAGCCAGCGCCGCCATAGCCCCAGGTCTTGCCCTTCTCCGTCAGCTCCTTGAACGCGTCGAGGGCGTCGTCCCAAGTCCACTCGGCGGTGGGCGCCTTGATGCCCTTCTTGTCGAACAGGGTCTTGTTGTAGTAGAGGATCATCGCGCCGGAACGGTCCGGTATCGCGTAGACCTTGTCCTGGTACGAGTAGAGCGACCCGATCGTCCCGAACCGCTGCGCGAGGTCAAGTCCCGCGCTCTTGGCGAGGTCGTCGAGCGGCCTGAGCTGGTTCTTGCTCGAGTAGACGTTGACGTTCTCGGCGACCTGCATGATGTCCGGGCCCTTGCCGCCCGCGATCATCGTCTGCACCTTCTGCGGGTACGAGTCCACCGGGATGAGCTGGAGCTTGACCTTCAGGTCGGGGTACTTCTTCACCAGCAGGTTGATGCGCTTCTGGTACGTGGCCCGGTCGGTCTCTCCGCCCCACACCGTCATCACCAGGGGGTCGTCGCTCGACCCCGCGCCGGAGCCGCACGCCGTGAGCGTGATGACGCCCGCCGCGACTCCTAGGCCGAGAAAACCCCGTCGCGAAAACCGCGCTCTGTCAAGCGTCATGGCACTGCCTTTCCGTGAAGCACGCACACGCCCTGAGGTCGCCCGACGATCACGCCGGACTTCGAATGGCGGTTAAACTAACCGTCGTTTTAAGCCAGGGACAAGCCCTTGTTTCACACAGGTTTCAGTCGACGTCCCGGTAGTGTGCCGCCGCAAAAGCGGTCATCTTCGATGTCCTCGCAGGTGGGGTGCCGGTGCGGGGAGCACCTCCATGAGGAGCCGGTTGCCGGCAGGAGTGTCGGCCGGGGGCCGCGCCCTCGTTCCGACACCGGGCGGCGGTCGGCAGGAGCCTGGTGTCGCGGGGCGAACCCGCGGTCCCGAGGTGTGTGCGGCGCCCGTGACGGCACATGACGAGAGCGGGGGTGCACTCCGGCCGTCACACCTGCGAGTTGGGGCGCCGCTCTTGACACCGGTGCGACGCGTGGGGGATTTTGTGTCGCGATCAGACACGCCGCGGTGACCTATGTGCCGGTGCGCCGCCGCGTACACGGCGGTTTTCGGCCGCCTGTCGGGATGGACAGGCGTGGCTGACAACCGACGAGGCCGATGCCCGGATCGGTGTCGGGCAAGCATGGTCCGACGCCCTGACGATCCCTTCAACCGGGGCCGAGCCGACGGCTGTTGACGATTCCTCGGGCGCCCGCGGACAGCTGCGACGACCTCCGATGACCTGCCTCTCCGGCCGGGGTCGAGCCACCCGACCATGCGCCGCCGCCCATGCCGACGCGCAGAGGCACGGCGCGTCGCGACCACCGATCCCCGGATATGCACGGGGTCGGGGAATCTGTGCAGGAGCCTCACACGGGCTGCACTTGGCCTTTCGAAAGCCTGGATAGCGTGACTGCCGTTCCATCCTCGTACGCACGTGTCAGACCGGGACCCGAGCGGGTCACCCGGCCAGTCAACCCAGGAAGCCCCATGGACTACTGCTCCTCGTGTCGTCGGCATCTCAACGGCGCCCTGGTGTGCCCCGGGTGCGGCGCCTACGCCCCCGACATCGCTCCGCCCGCCGCCGGTGCCCGCACCGGCCTGGCCCCGGGCTCATGGGCGATGGCAGGAGAGGCGACCGACACGGCGTACGCAGCAGAGTCCGCGACCTCCGGCCACTGGTCCGACGAGACCGCGCGGGACGGGGCAGCCCTCGGGACCGGTACGAAAGAGTTCGGGACCGGTGCACAAGCGGCTCCGTACGCCGCCCCGTCCGCCGACATCGAGGACGCGCCGCCCAGCGGGGAAGGGCGAGCGGCCCGCCGCCGCCAGCGAGCTCGCTGGAAGAAGAACCAGCGCCGTGCCGTGGTCGCGACCGCCGTCGCACTCGTCGGAGGCGGCCTGACCATCAGCACGATGAACCGGGGCTCCACCGACCGGACCCAGGCGGCCACCGCGCCCGACGACCGGACGATGGGCGCCGCGGAGAAGGAGACGTCCTTCCACGCCGTTCCGACGTCGACTCCGCCCACCCTTCACCGATCGTCACGCACCACCCCCGAGGCGCAGCCGCCGGTCACCAACGAGCCGCGGCAGCAGTCCGCCCTCTCCACCCCTGACCGCACGAGCCGGTCGGCCGATCGGCCTGCCGCCGCCGCGCCGCCCCGCCCGGCCGCCACGTCGGCCCCGACGCTGAGCAGCACCCTGTCCCCCGACACCGCGGCCCCCGCCACCACGGACACCGTCGACACGGCGACACAGCAGCCGTCGACGACCCCGTCCGACTCCGGCACCGGCTCGGGGTCGGGGTCGGGGTCGGGGTCGGGGTCCTCACAGTCCCATCCCGCCCCGGCATCCACATCGCCGACGCAGCTCTGCCTGCTCGTGGTGTGCATCGGCTGACCGTGGCGGGCGATGGATGACGGGCCTGGGGTGCCCCTGCTCACCCCAGGCCCCCGCTCGACTCCGAGCGCCCGCCCGACTCCGAGCCCCCGCGCAGCCGCAAGCCCCCGCCCAGACCCACGCCCACGGAGCCGCTGGCTCGAACACCCTGGCACCGCACGTCTTCGGCACTCCCCCGCCGCGCCCGCGCACACATGGTGGCGAGCCATCCTGCCCCCGCTGCGGCACGCCGATCGCCGCGTGGGCGACGACACGCCGTGGGTCCTGAGGCCGTGGACGGTCCGGCGCCTCGTGCGCTGAACCGTCCGACGTGGCCTCGGCGTTCGGCGGCTCAGGCCGCGGTGTATCCGAGCTGCCGTCTCATGTACGGAGTCAGCAGGGTCTTGGCCTTGCCGAGGGTGCTGGTGCGGGAGCCGAGGACCGCGGTCTCCCCGCCGGGCACGGGCATCATGGTCACTCCGTCGGCGGGACCGAACGGCACGATGAGCGGGGTGCGGTGGATGGGCCGGTAGAGGCGCGGCTCCTTGCGATGCCTTCCGGAATGCTGCAGGCAGGCACGGATGTTCCAGGCAGCGAGGTCGGCCTGGGCGAGCGCGGCGGGAGTGATCTTGAGCTCGGTGGCGTCGTTCACGTCACCGACCGCGAACACGTCCTGCCGCCCCGCGACCCGGAGGGTCCGGTCGACCTTCACGTGCCCGCTCGGGTTCAGCCAGTCGCCGTGCCCGGCGAGGCGCAGCCAGAGCGTGTTGGGGGTGGTACCCGTCGCCCAGAACGACACGTCGGCCTCGATGACGTTCCCGCCGGCGTCGCGATACGTACCGAACTCGGTGCCCTGAGAGATGAAGGAGTCGAGCCGCACGTCCACGTCGTGGGACTCCAGCCAGGATCGTGCCCTTTTCCCGGCCCGCGCGCTGCCCATGACGTCGAGGAGGGCGGGCCCGGCGTGCGCGAGGGTGACCCGGGCGTTCGGCCGGGCCAGCCGGATCTCGGCGCTGAGCTCGACACCGGAGGGTCCACCACCGACGACGAGGATGTGCTCGGCGCCGGCGATGCTCCGCTGATGTCCGGCGAACGACTTGGCCGCCTCCTCGGCGGTGGTGCCGGTGAAGCGGGCCGGTTCGGGATAGTCGGCCCCGGTGGCGATCACCACCACGTCGTACGGGAGGCGCTCGCCCGTCGCCAGCACCACCTGCCGCTCGTCGGTGTCGACACGGACCGCCTTGCCCATGACCACCTGGCCACTGCGCAGCAACCGGTCGTACGGGATGAACGGGGTGGCGGTCCACTCCGGGCGCACACCGGCGCGCAGGGACGCGATGCGGTGGAAGAAGATCTCCTTGCGATCCACCAGCGTGACCCGCGCCGTCCCGTCCAGTCGTTTCGCCAAACGCACGCCGGCATAGCCGCCGCCGATCACAACCACGTCGCCGTCACGCACGCCGAGCCTCCTGTGGAGCTGTGGGGGGATAGCGAGTGCCGTGATGGAGGCGCCGTCCTGGGCCACTCGACTGCCGGTGAGCGTAACGCTTGAAACATAAAGTCTCGGGAGGGGTTCGTGCTTCTTGTGTGAAGCGACCGTGCTGATGTGGGTCACGGACGGGCCGACGCCCCCGGGCACCGTCGAGCGGTGCCCGGGGGCGTGTGCCACCGGCGGCGGTCGTGCCGGTCGTCGTCGGCCGGGGTTATCCGAACTGACCTACCTGGTAGTCGCCGGCCGGCTGCTGGACCATGACGTTCAGGCGGTTGAAGGAGTTGATGATCGAGATGAGCGACACCAGAGCGACGAGCTGCTCCTCGTCGTAGTGCTTGGCGGCGTTCGCCCAGACCTCGTCCGGGACCCCTCCGGCCGCGTCGGCGATGCGTGTGCCCTGTTCCGTCAGTTCCAGGGCGGCGCGCTCGGCGTCGGTGAAGACCGTGGCCTCCCGCCAGGCCGCGACCAGGTTGAGCCGCACCGTGGACTCCCCGGCGTGCAGGGCGTCCTTGGTGTGCATGTCGGTGCAGAAGCCGCAGCCGTTGATCTGACTGGCCCGGAGCAACACCAGTTCCTGGGTCGCGGGCGGCAGCGTCGACTCCGTGGCGATCAGCCTGCCCGCCGCGGTCGCGTGCTTGAGGAACTTGGCTGCGAACGGGCTGCCGAAGAGGTTCAGTCGGGCTTCCATGGTGCACTCCTTGCCGTGATGGGCGGATACACCTCTAGGACGGAACGGCGCGGCGAGTTGTGACACGGAAAGCCGAATTCCTCAGCGGTAGCAGGTGGTTACGCCCGGACGCCAGGGACAGGCGATCCCGGCGAAGCCTCCGTTGGCGACGACGTCGACGCTGAGAATGTCGCCGCCGCGCACCACCCGCCGGTCCTGGACCAGCCCGTCGGCGCCGTCCCGGATCGTCTCGACCAGCCACCGTCCGGGGCCGACGGACAGCGGCACCGCGGCCGTGCGGGCGGCACCGGCGTACACCCCGCCCAGGAACCAGCGGTCGCCACTGCGGCGGGCGAGGACGGCCTCCTGGCCGGGAAGCCCGGCGAGCAGCCGGGTGTCGTCCCAGGCGGCGGGAACCTGATCGAAGTAGGCCCGGGCGAGCGGCCGGTCGTCGTACGACTGGGGGGTGCCCGCGAACATCTGCAGCCCCGACTCGTAGGCGACCGTCAGCCCCACCTCGGCCGCGTCGGAGTTGGGGCGCAGACCGACGCGCTGGAAGGCGCCCGGCGTGAAGTCCATGGAGCCGATGACGTTGCGGGTGAACGGCAGGGTGGTGAGGTGGGCGGCGGTGTTCGTCCGCTTCTCCTCACCGCCGACACCCTCCAGGGTCATCACGTGCGGCCAGGTGCGCTGGATGCCCTTGGGGATGGTCGAGCCATGGAAGTCGATCATGAGGTGGTGGGCGGCGGTCTCCGGGAGGATGGCGTCGTACCACTGGAGCATGGACTGCGCCTCGGAGTTCATGAAGTCGATCTTGACGCCCTTGACGCCCCACCGCTCCAACGTGGGCAGCCACTGGGCGCGTTCCTCGGGTGTGTCGAGGTCGCGCTGATGGATCCAGACGATGATCCCGACGCCCTTGGCACGCGCGTACTTGACCAGTTCCGGCATCCAGCTGTTGGTCTGCCAGTCGGGGTCGGTGACGTCCCACTCGTCCTTCTTGAAGTACCAGCCCGAATCGACGGCCTCGTAGGGCCAGTCGCGTTCGGCGGCGTAGTCGACGTAGGCCTTCTGCGCGGCGAGGCTCTGCCCGGCTTCCTTGCCGCCGGCGAGCCAGGTCCACAGCACCGTGCCCGGCCGGATCCAGGAGGAGTGGGCGACCTTGGAGGCGGGCGCGAGGTCGTCGGTGAAGGTGGACCGGGTGACGGTGGCGAGGTCGCCAGTCACCATGGCCCGCCAGGAGGTGGCGAGGGAACCGTCGGCGCTGACCCGTTCGTCGGCGAGCTGGACGCGGTAGGTCCCGCTGCCCTGGGTGTGGGCGAGCCGGGCCCCGGAGTAGCTGCCGGTGAGGTCGGACTCGGCGAGCAGGGTGTAGCCGCCGGGGGTGGAGAAGAGCGCTTGCGGGGAGTAGGCGTTGGTGGGCGCGGTCGCCGCGGTGTACTGCGCGAACTGGCCTTCGTTGTCGACCCGGTAGGCGCTGAGCCACGCACCCGCGTCCGACGGCAGGTTGAAGGCGGAGGTCTCGCCGAGCACGTCGCCGTGTCCGGCGGGCAGGACGTACCGGTAGGCGACGCCGTCGGCGGAGGCGCGGACGACGAGGTCGAGCCGGGCGCCGGCGGCGGTGGCGAACGACAGCCGGGTCTCGTTCATGCGGACCCGGCGGTCCAGTCGTTTGCCGGACTTCGTCCGGTAGCGCTCGTCGACCACTCGGTCCTTGCGGCGCAGGAAGCGCAAGTCCTGGGAGAGGTCGGCCTGTTCGGTGACGATGCCGACGGGCGACGGCTCGATGACGGTACGGCCGTCGCGGGACACCGCGAGGCTGAGCGTGCCGGTGGTGGCGTCCAGGGATATCCGCGCTCGGGGTGCGTGGGGCGCCGCGGAGACGGCCCAGACGTGGTCGCCGGAGCCCAGGTCCTGCTCGGCCCGCGCGGGCACGGTGGTGAGGAGGGTGGCCACCAGCCCGGCGCAGAGCGTGGCGACCGCGGTTCTGATCGGAACAGCCATGTGAATCTTCCCTGTTGTGGATCCGGGGTGGGCGGTGGTTACGGCAGTCCCCAGGCGGCGCCCGGTTCGCTGATGGCGACCGGCGCGATGTCGAGGTCCGGGCGGGAGCCTGAGTGGATCAGCACCTCGCGGCCCCGGGGCAGGTCGATGGAGATGACGCCGTCACCCAGGTCGTGGGTGCGGGCCGGGCTGCCGTCGTCGAGGAGTACGGTGAGCCGGCCGCTGAGGCCGTGCCGGAGCTTGAGCGGTTCACCCGCCAGGCTCCTGATCCGGATGAACCGGGTCGTTCCCTTTGTGCGGACGGCGCTGACCAGGAAGGCGCCCTGGGTACGGAAGTCGTGCAGGGTGACGTCGGCCCAGGCGGACGGGACGGCCGGGAAGACGCGGATCACACCGCCCCAGCTCTGGCAGAACATGTCGTGCAGGGACTGCGAGGCGGACAGCGGCGTCTCGATGACCGGACCGGCCTCGGTGTAGTGCGTGTTGGCGCGGCAGGGGTAGCGGGTGGTGGGGTCGAAGAACTTCCTCAGGTACGTGATCGCGGTGTCGCCGTCGCCGGTCATCGCGTACATCGAGGCGGCCCCGGTGTAGCTGTAGCCGCGGTGGGCGCCGGTCAGCGCGTGCCAGTGGACGAGGGACTTCGCGATCAGGTCGCGGCTCGCGGGCTGGTCCCAGTTGACGAGGTACAGCGGGTACACCATCAGCAGGTGCGAGTAGTGCCGGTGGGACTGCGCGTACGGGGTGTCGGCGCCGATCATGAAGCCGTTGTCGTCGACCGGGTACGGCGTGAGCTTGGCCAGCACCTCCTGCCAGCGTGGCTTCAACTCGTCGTCGACACCGAGCAGTTCGGCGGACTCGAGGAGCGTCTGGCAGCCCCAGCGGATGAGGGACAGGTCGTAGTTGGTGTCCTGCGGCGGCACGACGGGGTACTCGGGCGAGAGCGTGCTGGGCAGGTGGAGCTTGCCGTCGCTGCCCGCGGTGAGGAAGTGCAGATAGTAGTTGATCGCCCGGCGCAGCACCGGGTAGACCGTGTCGCGCAGCAGCTCCTTGTCCATGGAGTGCCGGTAGGAGAGCCACACATTGTGCAGTGCCCAGGTGAGGTCGCCGGTCTCGGCACCCGTGCCGGGCCGGCCCACCGTCCGGTTGGCGAACATGTCGGAGCTGCGGCCGACGCCGGAGCTGTCCGACCGGTAGGCGGCGGGGACGTTGGCGATCAGCTGTTCCTGGTTCTGTCGCAGCGTGCTGGCGAGCGAGTCGAGTTCCGGGTGGTTGAAGCCGTGGATGAGCCAGTACTCCAGCTGGACGTTGAGGTTCCACCAGACGGCGGGCCACGGGGTGGGCTCCAGCCACGGTCCGCAGGTGGCCATGACGGGGCCGCCCGCCCGGCTGGCGGAGGCGACCTTGTAGAGCTGGATCCAGTGGAAGCTCTGCAGCCGCTGGTCGGGGAACGAGACGAAGCTCTTCTGGTAGAACGCGTGCCACCAGTCGGTGTGCCGTCCCCTGAGGGTGCCGTACGAGGACGCGCGCCGCAGGTTGCGCAGCGAGTCGGCCTCAGCGGCGGTGTCGGAGGGGAAGCTGTGTCCGACGCTGAGAAGCAGGTCGTTGCCGGTGCGGCGGTACGCGGTGGCGGTCTGGCCGCCGCCGGTGAGGGGCTGGAGCACCTGTTTCGTGCCGTCGGCGGCGGTCTTGGTGGTCCAGGGCGGGTTGGCGGTGTAGTCGGCGGGCGGGGCCTCGCTGATGCGGCGGGGGCTGAGGGCCTCCTCGGGGTGGAAGGTCCAGGTGACCTTCTCGCCGCCGGTGGCCTTCACGCGGGCCGCCAGGACCTCGTCGTGGATGAGGGCGGAGAGGGTGAGCTTGCCGGCGGTGGTGGTGACGGTGCCGGTGAGCTCGGCGTTCCACAGGCTCAGCCGCCAGTCGACGGCGGTGATGGTGCCGACCGGTTCGAGCGTGAGGTGTCCGACCGGCAGGCGGCAGGTGCCCCAGCCGCTGCCGAACTCGGGCCGGTGGTCCTGGACGCGGCCGTGCTGGACGGTGAAGCGGATCTGGTTGGCGCCGGGCTCCTGGTAGACCATGCTGCCGAGCAGCCCGTCACCGAGGAACGGGCCCTCGTACCAGAGGGTGGGCAGTCTGCTCCACCGCAGGTCCTGGCCGCGCAGAAACTTCTCCCAGGCGGCGTCGGTGGTCATGGTGTCGCGCAGCTTCCAGGGGCGTCCGGCGCTCCCGGCCGCCGGCGTGACGCCCGCTGTCCCCGCCGCCCGCACCGACTGTTCGGCGTGTGCCGTTGCGGGCAGTGCCGCCACTGCCGCACCGCTCAGCGCGGTACCGAGTAACGCTCTGCGGGCCACCGGCGAGGGCTCTCCCTGCGGTGAGGTCATCATCGTCCTCCAAGACCTGACGGATCCTCGATACATCGGGTGTATCGGCGAACCTAGGCACCGCTTTATGTACCTGTCAATGAGTAGGACGAGTGCGGTATCAGGCCATCGGTTTGGGTAATCGAAGAACGATTGACGCTTCGCCCCTAGGTCCGTCAGGCAGCGCTAGCTGGTGAGCCATCCGACCTTTCTGGTCAGAGCAGCGCGGGACGTTTCCACTCCTGGTCGAGGACGTGGTGGTCGAGGAAGGTCAGCACCGTGTCGTACAGGACGCGGATGTGGTTCGGCACGCCGATGCCGTGGCTCTCGTCCGGGAAGTACAGGAAACGGACCGGCACGCCGTATCGCCGCAGGTCGTTGTGGAGCCCCTGGGCCTGACCGACCGGCACCCGGTAGTCCTTGCCGCCCTGCACGATCAGCATCGGCGTGGTCATCTTCGCCGCGTCGAGGTGCGGCGAGTCGGCCTCGTACCGTTCGCGTCGTGCCCTCGGGTCGCCGAAGATCTTCAGGAAGTAGGCATGCAGGTCCGTGTCGTTCAGCAGTGCCTCCAGGTTCCACATGCCGGCGTGCGAGACGATCGCCTTGAAACGGTCGGTGCGGGTCGCGGCCCGGTTGGCCAGGTAGCCGCCGTAGGACCGGCCGGCCAGGCCGGTGCGGGTCGGGTCGAGGTCGTCGCGCGCCAGCGCCGCGTCGGTCAGGGTGATGAGGTCACGGTAGGGCTGCCCGCCGTACTGGCCGCGGCCGCGCTCCTGCATGCGCTGCCCGTAGCCGGTGGACAGCGCCGGGTCCGGCAGCAGCACCGCGTATCCGCGGGCGGTGAACGGCCACGGGTTCCGCAGCCAGCTCCAGTTGTTCCAGGACCCCTGCGGTCCGCCGTGCGGAACGACGATCAGCGGGGCCGGGCGCTGGGCCGAGGCACCCTCGGGCAGGGTGAGCCAGGCGCGCAGCGGGAAGCCGTCGTCGGCGTCGGCATGCACCTCGGTCAGGGTGCCGGGGAGCGGTCCGAGGGCCCCGGGGGCGTCGAGGAACGTGGGGTGTTGGTCGGCCGTGGTGGCGTCCAGCCGGACCACCCGGGGCGGGCTGTCGATCGTGCCGCGCAGTGCGTAGAGGGTGGCCCCGTCGGGGGTCACGCACAGCGAGGAATAGGCGCCGGATGCTGTCAGGCGGGTGACCGTGCCGTCCGCGTCGCGGCGGAAGACCGGGCAGTGGCCCCGCTCGTCGCCGGTGAACCACAGCGTGCCGTCCCCGGGGCGCGGCGAGAGGACCGCTCGTCCCGGCCACGGCCAGTTGTCGAACGTGGGCAGCAGATCGGTCTCTTCGCCGGAGGCCAGGTCGAAGGCGACAAGGGTGACCCGCCATTCGGTGTCGTAGGTCTCCTCCCGCTGCCGCTGGCAGACCAGGGTCCCGCCGTCGGCGCTGAACGCGAGACGGTAGTACTGGTGGCCGGGACGCGAGAGCGTGTGGCGCTCGGCGCCGGTCGTGGCGTCGGCGACCACCACGACGTTCGTGTCCGCGGCGCGGCCGGCCTCGGCCCGCGTGTAGGCGACCAGCGATCCGTCCGGCGAGAGTGCCGCGTCCCCGCCGCCCTCAAGGCCCTGGCTGCCGGCGTCGACCGGAGCGTCGCCGGAGCGCAGGACGAAGGTGTGCGGCTCGTCCGGTCCGAGGGCGGTGTCTCCGGCGCGGGTCGCGCTCGCCCCGTACAGGATGGCGTTCACCCCGGCGGTTCGGCGCTCTCGGCGAAGCTCTGCGTGTGTCTCGGCGTCCGTGGCGCCGGGGAGCAGACCCGCGGTGTAGGCGACCGTGCCGGTGCCTCCGGCGACGGTGAAGGCGGATATGCCTCCGGGGTGGTGGGCGATCCGTTCGGCCTCGCCGCGCTCGGGCAGCGTCCACAGCGCCACACCCTGAGGGTCACTGTCGGTGTCGGCAGGGTCGGCGGTCTCCAGGGCGGACAGGAACAGCAGCGTGCCGTCGGCGGCGAAGGCGGGCGCGAACACGCTTTCGTCGGACCCGATCACGAGGTGGGGTTCTCGTCCGTCGGCCGGGTCCAGGTCCCACAAGGCGGAGACGTATCCGGTCCCCTCATCGTCGCTCCGCTGAACGGAGACGATCAAGCGATGTCCGTTGGGCGCCAGGACCAGGTCGGTGAGGCGGGGGTGCGCGGCGAGCAGCTCATGGAATTCGGGGGTGTCCCCCGGGGGATGGGGCATGGCGATCATCCTGCCCGCTCCCCCCGTTCGACGACAGGGTCCCGCGGACTGAGGCTCTTCCAGCTCAAGTCCGCCGGTCGACCGACCGGAACCGGGTCGGGTCAGGCATCGAACTCCGAGAGATCGATGGCGTGAACAAGCAGCGGAACGCCGTACACCGGATGGACCGTCTCACGCTCCGGCGCCATGCCGAGCTTGCGGATGACGTTCGCGGAGGCCTCGTCACCCACCCGGCTGATGCTGATGACGCGGCCGAGACCGCGGTCCTGGAGGGCGAACTCCAGCGTGGCATGGGCCGCTTCGGACCCGTATCCCTGTCCCCAGAACGGTGCGCCGAGCCGCCAGCTGATCGCCGCCTCGGCCGACGCCTCCGGCAGGAAGTCGGGCACCGACAGACCGGTGAAGCCGGCCAGTTCACCGGAGGCGAGCAGCTCGACGGCGAACAGTCCGAAGCCCTCCTCGTCCCATTCCTCCTCCCACCGCTCGATCGCCTCCGCCGTGTCCTCGAGGTCGCGCACCGAGCCGTCGTCGACCCAGCGCATCACCCGCGGGTCGCCGTTGATGTCCGCCATGGGGGCGAGGTCGTCGTCACGCCAGCGACGGAGGAGGAGACGGGGGGTGCGGATCTCGATCATGACGCCCATCCTGCCGAAGAAGACGGCCGCACCGGTAATCGCCCCTCGCCCGCGCGGACCGTCTCAGCTCACCCACGACCGGCGCGTCACGCGGCGCGGACCCGGTGCGGCGCCGTGCGTGCGGGCAGGGCAGCCGCGGCGCGCGTGGGCACAGCCGGAGTACGCGCCAACCGGACCCGGTGAGTGGTCCTGGTCGGATCGACGACGGCCTCGCCGAAGGTGATCCGTCCCGTGGAGTGCAGCGCGTCGCATTCGTCGGTCGGCAGGGCGGCGTAACAGCTTCCCCGTCCGGTGCCGGGGTCGAACGGCTGCCAATAGCTGTATCTGCGGCGCCCGTCCGCGTGCACGGTGAGAAAGACAGGGGTGCAGGGGTCGGAGATGACCCGCAGAACGTCACCACCGGTGGAGCGGACCGGTGTGCGGGACCGACCCGAGGTGAGGACGGACACGGGGCGCTGCGCGGCTTGCGGCGTGGACTGCATCTGCGGTGGCCTTCCTGCGGGGACTCAAGACCGGCTACCCAGTGCAGACGATCTTGATCTCGCTTTCTCGGCATTGTTCAGCACACCACTGACAACGCGGCGGAGGGACCGCCTCCCGGGTGCTGACGCCAAGTCGATCTCGGGACTGAAGACGGGCGAACGGGGTGAGTAGTTCCGCAGGGGTAAGCGAGTTGAGGCAGAAGCACGCGCCGTCGGCGCCGGAGGGAAGGAGCCACATGCCAGGCATGCTGGAACGAATCAAGCGGTACGCGCAGAGCCCTCAGGGGCGACGCACGGTCGAGCAGGCACGGCGGGCCGCGGCCGACCCCCGACGGCGGGCCCAGGCCCAGCGCCTGCTGGGCAAGCTCCGCGGCCGTCGCTGACGGCGTCCGCCCTCCCGCCATCCGCCATCCACTCGACGACCGGGCGGTCCGGCCCACAGACGCGGCCGGGCCGCTCGCCCGCGTCCCGGACGGCTCTTGCGACGCTCACCTTCGTCCCCGGTGACGAGGCCGCCGTGTCACCCCGACCGTCGGGGCGGTCGGACGTAGCTTGGTCCGCGGTGAACAGGCGGACACACCCGACGACGAATCCCATGGTGGCGCGATGTGCTGGAGTGCGACGGCCGACCTCGTGGCGGGCACCGCTGTCGCGGGCGTGGGAGTGGCGTGTGTGGCGCGGACGCGCAGCGGCCGGGAGCTGCCCCTCGCCGCACTGCCGTTGCTGCTCGGTGCCCACCAGCTCGTCGAGTCGGTCGTCTGGTACTCGGGGGGCGGCAGCGGACCCGCCACCACCGCGTGGGCCGTCATCGCGCTGCCCCTGCTGACGGTGTGGGTGCCAGCCGGAGTGCTGTGCGCCTGCCCGCCGCACGCTCGACGCCGAGTGTGCGCCCTGCTCGTCGTCGCGACCCTGACAGCGGCGATGCTGGCGTACGGGCTCGCCACCGGGCCGGCGAAGGCCGAGATCCGCGGTCACACGGTCGGCTACACCTTCGACCTTCCGCTCACGCCCCTGCTCATCGTCGGCTACCTCCTGGCCACCGTGGGCTCGTTGCTGCTGTCCGGTGACCGGTGGCTGCGGGTGCTGGGGATCCTGGTCGCCCTCGGCGCACTGGGCTGCTGGGTTCTGTGGCGGTTGGAGTTCGTCTCCACCTGGTGCGCGCTCGCGGCCGTGTGCTCCGTGGTGGTGTTCCGTTGGGTCGGCACACGGCCGGTGTCCGTGCCGGCGGAACGTGGTCCGGCGGCACGGTACTGACATCAGGGCGCCGCCTGTCCCCCGTGCGCCATATTACTGAACCGTAACCTTCCGAGTGCTACCGCGGGTAACGTGATCGCGGCTACGGTCCTGACAGTTCGTCTAAGAGCGGTACGGGAAGCGCCGGTGGGACGACCGGCTGGCTGCCCGCGCCGCGGTATCCGCCCCACCGGACAGTCAGCCACCCGAGCCGCACCCGAAAGCTCGGCCTCCCCCCACACCCGGAGGTCCGCCATGCCCGCACACGCACGCATCGTGGCCGCAGCCGTGACCGCTGCCGCCTGCCTCGGCGCCACAGCCCTCCCGGCCGCCGCGACCACGGACACCGGCGCCGTGATCTCCCGCGGAGTCACCATCCCCACGTTCTACAATCCGCCCGCCACGCTGCCCGTGGCCGACGGTGCCCTGGTCCGCAGCGAGCCTCTCCCCCTGGCGCTGAGCCTGCCCGGCATCGACGGACCGCTGCCGGGCAGGGCCACCCGTCTGATGTACAAGTCCACGGACTCGGGCGGCCGACCCGTGGCGGTCACCGGGGCGTACATCGAGCCGACGGCCGCCTGGAAGGGCAACGGGGCACGGCCGCTGGTGGCCGTCGCACCCGGCACCATGGGACAGGGCGACCAGTGCGCCGCCTCTCTCGGCCTCGAACATCCCCTCCGGTTCAACGGGCAGACCGTTTCCGTCGGTTACGAGACCCTGGCCGTCTACCGTCTGCTCGCCAAGGGAATCGCCGTCGTGGTCACCGACTACGCCGGGCTCGGTGCCACCGACCGTCTGCACACCTACGTCAACCGCGTCGACGAGGCGCACGCCGTCCTGGACGCCGTCCGTGCGGCCCGGTCCCTGCCCGGAACGTCGGTCACCGCCGGCTCCCGGGTGGCACTGTTCGGCTACAGCCAGGGCGGCGGCGCGACCGCCGCGGCCGCCGAACTACAGGCCTCCTACGCTCCCGACGTCACGCTCGCCGGCACCTACTCCGGTGCCCCGCCCGCCGACCTGGCCAAGGTCACCGAAGCCATCGACGGGAGCGACCTCGCCGGGGCACTGGGCTGGTCCGTCAACGGTTTCCTGCAGTCCGACCCCGCCCTGCGGCCGATCGCCGACGCCCACCTCAACGCGAAGGGCAAGGCGGCGCTCACCGACCTGTCGACCATGTGCGTCGGGGACGCGCTGTTCGCCTACAACTCCGCCCGCAGCACGGCCTGGACCACCGACGGCCGGCCGATCAGCGACATCATCGCGGAGGAACCCGCCCTGCGGGCGTTCCTCGCCGAACAGCGCCTCGGCACCATCGAACCGGCCGGACCGGTCCGTGTGGCGACCGGCACCAGCGACAATCTCGTACCGCACGCGCAGGCCCGTCAGCTGGCCGTCGACTGGTGCCGCAAGGGCGCCGACGTGACCTACAAGTACGTTGCCCTGCCCGACCTGGGCGACTCGCTGATCAACCACTTCGCGCCCCTGCTCACCGACCAGGGCGACGCCATCTCCTGGCTCACCGACCGTCTCGACGGCAAGCCCGCCACGTCCAACTGCTCCGGCCTGCCCTCCCAGCCCTGAGGAGCCGCTCACAACAGAGCCGCGGGGCGAGGTCGGGCGGGACGGTTCTCGGGGCAACCGGAGAGGGGGAACCGCCGTACGACGAGGAGCCGCCGCGCATGGGAACCACCGTCCACGTCCCACAGACCCGGGACATGATCGGAGACGAACTCTCCGGCGACGAAGCGTTCACCGCCCTGCGCCATTACGGGGGATGGCGGCTGCTGACCGACTCCTTCGCACGGTTCCGTTACTCGGACGGCTTCACCAACGCACGTGCCCTCGCCTTCCAAGTGGTGCTCGGACTGGTGCCGTTCACCGTGGCGCTGGTCGGGCTGGCCACCTCGGTGCACACGGAGAGGGTGGGCCGGATCATCGAGCTCACCCTCGGCGGGATCGTGCCGGGTGCCAGCGCCGACATCGTCGAGGACGCCTTCGACGGGACCCGGCGCAGTGCCCACGGCGACGTCTGGAGCACCCTCGCCCTGTGGCTCGGGCTGGCGTTCGCGCTGCTGAACCTCGCCTCGGCCATGGGGCAGATCGAGCGTGGCGCCAACCGCATCTACGGCATCGAGCGTGACCGTCCCTTCCCTCGCAAGTACGCGCGAGCGTTGGTGCTCGCGGTCACAGCGGGCCTGCCGATGGTGCTCGGATTCGTCGCCCTCGTCGCCGGGGCGGCCGTCGGGGACGCGGTGGCCCGCTCGGCCGGATGGGCGGACGGGGGGCCGCGGTGGTGGGACGTGCTCGACATTCCGGTCGGACTCGCGCTGGCCTGGGTGGCCTCCGCCGTGATCTTCCGCTGGTCGCCCCGGCGGGTCCAACCGGGCTACACCTGGCTGGCGTTCGGTTCCGCCGTCCATCTCCTGCTGTGGGTGTCGGCCACCTGGCTGCTCGCGCTGTACGTCGAGGAGAGCGGCGCCTTCGGATCCCTGTACGGACCGCTCACCGCCTTCGTCGCCCTGCTGCTGTGGGCCAACCTCACCGCCGTCGCGCTCTTCCTGGGCATCGCGTTCGCCGCTCAACTCGAAGCGGCCCGCGCCGGCATCGCGTCAGCCGTACGGCCGGACCCCGGACCCGGCGCCTGACCCACGAGGACCATCCTCTGCGAGAACCCGGGGACTTCGGCGGCCGCCCCACCCACGCCACGACCCCCGCGCGAGGGGCGCGCGGGCCCGTGGCGTGATGAGCCCTGCACGCGCCCCCTCCCCCGGGGAAAGAATGCGCCATGTCAGTGATCGTGTGGCTGAGGTTCCCCCCTTGCGCCACCAACTCGCCGGAAGGGCTGGTCGGTTCCCGTGTTGTTGCGTCTGCCGGTGTCCGTGTCCGAAGCACAGGAGTACCTGACCGAAGGGGCCGTGCCGATCGGTGGTGCGACGCTCGTCTGGGCCGGCTGGCAACAGGACGGGTTCCCCGACCAGGCCATGTCGCTGCGCCGACTGCCCGAGGCCAATGTGATCGAGCGCGAGGCACTGGGCGCGGCCGTGGTGTTGCGCGAGATCGACGACCGCGTGCCCGAGGTACTGCGTCGGGCGGCCGCGACGGTGGGCACCGGAGCCGTGCGCCGTACCGCCACGGTCGGCGGCAACCTCGTCGGCAGCACCCTGCGCTGTCTGCTGCCCGCGGCTCTCGTGCTGAACGCCCGTGCCGTCGTTCTGGACACGGACCGGGTCCACGAGACCGACCTCGCCGAGGTTCTGGCCAAGCGTCACCTCCTGCTCGGTCTTCGCTGGCGCGAGCCGCTCGTCAGCGGATACCGCAAACTGAGCGGCGAGGCCGGTGGACCACCGCCTCTGATAGTCGCCGCCGCCGTGCACGCGGACGGCGGACGACACCTCCTTCGGGTCGCCGTCCGCGACGGTCACGAGGTCCTCAGCGACAGCACCGGGTACGACGTCGGCACCGACACCGAGCAGATTCTGAACGGCCTCCAGGGCACCACCCTCGGCGCCCTCCACGCCACCGGCTGGGCCGTGGTCCGCCACCATGTCACCGAGTTGCTGGCCGACCGCGCCGGCCGCTGAAGGCGCGGCCGGCTCGCCCCTACGACATGCCGAAGGCGGCCCCGCTCAGCTCTCCCAGCGGGCGGCGGCGAGGACCGCGGCCGCCGCGCCGGTTCCCAGGACCGCGCCGGCGACGACATCGCCCGGGTAGTGCACTCCGGTGTGGATCCGCGAGTAGCCCACCGCGCAGGCCAGCAGGCCGAGCGGGACCGTGGCGACCGGCAACGCGGGGCCCACGGCGGCGGCGAAGGCGACGGCGGAGGCCGTGTGGCCGGAGGGAAAGGACGCGGACGCCGGCATCGGCACATGCCTGCCCGGGAACGGCGAGTCCTCGGCGCGGCGGGGACGCGGCCGCCGGACCAGACGCTTCCCGAGCAGGTTGGCGGTCGTGGACGCGACACCGATGGCCGCGACACCGAGTACGGCGGCACGACGCGGCCGACCGGGGCACAGCGCCAGCAGTCCCGCGGTCACGAACGAGATCTTGGAGTGGTCCGCGGCCGCCGACAACCGCCGCAGAGCGGAGTCCAGTGCGGGTGTCCTGGTGACCGTGACAGCCTCGTAGAGCGCCTGGTCGAGGGCGGCGAGATCACGCATCAGGCCTCGCTGCGCCCGATGGTCCGGCGAGGGGCGGTCAAACATCGCTCTGCTCCTGTTTCTTCCGGGACGAATGGGGGGTCCGACCGAAGGCGAGACGGACGACACGCCGCCAGTCGACGGACGGTGCGACATACGGGGCACCCGGGCGGTGTCTGGGCACCCGCACCCTCAGGACGCCGGGGCGTACCGTGCACATCACGGGCGGGGGCAGGGTCAGGGCCTCGCCGTCGACGGCCACCGGGATGAGCTCCTCGTCGGCCTCGACGACGACGCTACGCGCCTTCAGCGCTGTGATGCCGCTGGCCCGTTCACCGCGCAACGCCAGCTCGGCGGCCTGCGCGGGGCCTTCCACCCGGACCGCGATCACCCCGAGTCTGCCCGCGTCGAGTCTGGGTCTGCGTCCGCCGCCGAGGGGGTCGGCCCTGCCGTAGGGGTTGTTGCTGACCAGGAGGGTCTGCGGGGCGTGCACCCGTTCGTCGTCCGCCCGGACGTCGAGGGCGGTCGCACCGTCGCCGACCAGCAGGTCCGGCAACTGGTCGAGCGCGGTGGCCGCCTTGGCGTCGCGGTACTCGGGGCTCTGCACGATCTCCGCGTACGCCCCGAACGAGACCGTGTTGACGAACGGCCGTCCGTCCACGTCCCCCAGGTCGACGCGGAGTTCCACACCGTCCGAGAGGGCGTCCAGGCAGCTTGCCGGGTCGTCGCGGTCCAGGCCGAGATCCATCGCGAAGTGGTTGCGGGTGCCGGCGGCCACGACCACGAACGGCAGCCGGTGCTCGGCGGCCACCCCCGCCACCAGGGCCTGGGTGCCGTCGCCACCCGCCACGCCGAGCAGGTCCGCGCCCTCCGCCACGGCCTGTCGCGCCACCGCCACCGGATCGGGGTCTGTGTCCAGGTCGAGCAGCACCACGCGGGCCCCCAGCGCCTCCGCCCGCTCCACCAGGTTGTGCTGGACGACCTTGCCGCCCCCGGAGCGCGGGTTCATGATCAGCACCGGTCGGCGGGGCGGCCGGGCCGAACGGGTGTGCATGCCGTGCGGCTTGCGCAGGCGGCGCAACGCGCTCCTGGCGCAGGCCAGCCCCAGCGTCCACGACGCCACTGCCGCCACCGCCACCACCCACAGTCCCGACACGGCGTAGAGCACCAGGACGCCCACGGGCGCGGCCAGCGCCAGCACGGCGCCCAGAAGGCGGGCCACTCCCCGGTGTGCCAGCGCCCACCAGATACCCGCACCGGCCACGGCGAGACCGGCGAGGCCCAGCAGCAGGACCAGCCACCGGCCGGATCCGGCGCCCACCACCACGGCCGCGACGGCACCGGCCACACACAGCAGGGCGAGCCTCGCCAGGGTCCGCACGGACAGCCCATCCCGCTGACCGGTGCCGCTCCGCGCCGGCTCACTGCTCGTTCGGGTCGCGTTCATGATGCGTCGGGGGTCCCCCGGGGTCCCGTGTCCGCGTGCCCGCAGCCCACGGTCGCCCCACCTGCCTCGGGTCCCTTCCCTGCCCCTCTCTCTCCATGGTCGTTCCGGCCGCCGGTTCGCCATCCCGACATCCCGGTACCAGTGTCACGGGATCGGACGGACCCGCCACCTCGGACTCGGCGAGCCAACGATCTCACGGGGCCGCGGCCCGTCCCGGCACGATGCACACGTGCCCCCTTCTTCCGCGTCGACTCCCTGTGGACACATTCGGGCGTACCCGAGATCTGCCCGTTCGGGCAGGTCACTCTGCCTCCGCGTCTCGTGATGGCCGGGCGACGGCGCGCTACCGTCCGTCCGTGACCATCGAGACCCCTCCGGATGCGCCGTCGACGCCGATCCCGCAGGGTGCGCCCGCTCCCCGCCGGCGCGGTCCGGGCGTGTTCACCGTCGTGGTTCTGCCGGGTCTGGCCACCCTGGCGGGCATCGCCGGCTGGCTGGTGCTGACGGGCGGCTTCTCCCCCGACCAGCCGCAAGCCTCCGCTTCCGGCCCGGTCGGCACGACCCGCGTCGACGCCTCCTACCTTCCGTGGCTCCGCAAGGCCGCCTCCGCCTGCCCAGTCCTCACCCCCGCCGTCCTCGCCGCCCAGATCGAGCAGCTCACCGGCTGGAGCAACGACACCGAACGCCTTTCGGGCGAGAAGGGGATCGCCGCGTTCACGGACGCCCGATGGCGCACCTGGGGCAAGGACGACAACGGCAACGGCCGCTCCTCGCCCGGGGATCCGGCGGACGCGATGATGGCGCTCGGGCGGCAGGACTGCTCGCTGGCCGAGAAGGTGACCGAGCTCAGGACCGACGGCAGGGTCAGCGGCGACCTCGTGGACCTCACGCTGGCCGCCTACACCGTGGGCACGGACACGGTGGCGCGGGCGGGCCGCGTGCCGGCCGAGTCGCGCGGCTACGTCGCCGAGGTGAAGGCGCTGCTCCCGCGCTACGAGGCGTTCGACCAGGAGAACCCCGACGACACCGCGGACCGGGCGCCGGGCGCGGTCCTCGCCCCGCCGACGAGCGTCCTCACCGTCACCTCCTCCTACGGTTCCCGCGAGCATCCACTGACGGGAGTGACCAAGCTCCACACCGGGGTCGACTTCGGTGCGCCGCAGGGAGCGCAGGTGTCCGCCGCCGCCGCGGGTCGCGTCGTGTTCGCCGGGATGACCAAGGCGTACGGCAACCGTGTCGTGATCGACCACGGCACCGTCGGCGGCAAGCCCCTGCAGACGACCTACAGTCACCTGTCGTCCCTCCAGGTCCCCGTGGGCCGGACGGTGGAGGCCGGCACGCCGATCGGACTCGTCGGGTCCACCGGCCTGTCCACCGGCCCCCACCTGCATTTCGAAGTGATCTTCGACGGGGGATACAGCGATCCGATGCCGTGGCTCAGCCCCGGTGCGTGAGACAACACGCGGTACCGGGGCGGGAGTTCGGCCCGGCTCCTGGAAATCGCGTACCGCGAGGGGTTGACGATGGCTCGCACGACGGTCACCTTCGATAGGAGTCGATTGTGGGAGCGCTCCCATAAATTCGACGGCCTGTACGATTTCGCACCCCTCGGCCCTGCCCGGCAAGACCGCCCGCACCGTCCCGTCACCCTCGAAGGATGGCCTCATGGACACGCCTGGTCGCTTACCCCGAAGGACGTTCGTCACCGCCGCCGTCGCGGGTGCCGTCGCCGGTGTCGCCGCCCCCGCGCGGGCATCCGGCACCCGGGCCCGGTTCCACACCGCGGGACGGGTCACCAGGAGCGCCGACGGGTCCGTGCGGTACAGCTGGCCAGGTATCTACTTCGAGGGCCGTTTCCACGGGACCGGCGTCGGCGTCGTCCTCGATGACGCGGACAACGACTACGACGTCCAGATCGACGGAACGACCGTCGAGACTCTGGTGATGCCGGGGCGGACCACGTTCTGGGTCGACGGCCTCCGGGACACCGGGCACCGCGTGCGGCTCGTGAAGCGCACCGAAAGCCCCTGGGCCGTGGGCCGATTCGGCGGATTCGTCGCCGCTCCCCGAGGCACCCTTCTCCCCGGGCCCCGGCCACGGAGCAGACAGATCGAGTTCATCGGCGACTCCAACACCGCCGGCTACGGCAACGTCTCCACCACACGCGACTGTTCGAGCAACGGCGGAGTCAACCGGAACACCAACACCGACCTCGCCTTCGGCGCCCTCACCGCCCGCGGTCTCGACGCCGACTACCAGATCAACGCCTTCTCCGGCCGCGGCATGGTCCGCAACTACAACGGCAGCAGTCCCGAAGCCGACTTCCGCACCTACTACGACCGGGCCCTGCTGAACGTCGACGGCGACGTCTGGCGCAGACCGGCCGACTGGCGTCCACAGGTCGTCGTGATCGGACTGGGCATCAACGACTTCTCCACGCCTCTCAACCCCGGCGAACGCTGGGCGACGCAGGACGAGTTGGTCACCGCCTACGAGAAGGCGTACCACGGTTTCCTGGACACGTTGCGCGCCCGGTACGGTTCGAGGACGTTCCTCGTGGTCAGCGCCACCCACCTCTGGAACACGGACGCGTTCACTGACAGCACTCTGCGCATCGTCGAGCAGCGCAACCGGCGCGGCGACCACCGGGTCAGCCACTGGTACTACGACGATCCCGGCCTGGACCACCTCGGCTGCGACTGGCACCCCTCACTCAACGACCACCGGATCATCTCGGGGCTGCTGGACGGTCATCTCGCCACCCTGCCGCTGCGTTGGTAGCAGGCCAAATCAGGACTGAACACCCCGTGAAGCAAAGGTGAATTATTTCCGACGTGCAGGTGCACAACCTTTCACGCTCTTCCCCCGTCGAACAGGTGAACAACGCGTCACCTGCCGCGCAGTCCCTGGGGGGAAGTCTTGTCCGTGATCGTCCGTTGGTTGTGTGCCGTCCTGCGTGTCCGTGGGAAGGCCGACCTCTTCCTGGTGTTCCTCTTCGGCGCCGGCTTCGCACTGCTCCCCGTGTTCGCACTGATGCCGTCCCTGTGGGGCTTCGCCGCGGCGTCCGCCGTGAGCTACCTCGCGGACGAGGCGTTGCACGTCCGAGCCCCGGGGTTCGTCCGCCGACTGGCGACCTTGCAGTTCAATCGCACCATGCGGTTCGCCGCCCGCACCGTCATGCTGCTCGCCCTGGCCGAGCGGATGGACGCGCCGGAGACGGTGCTGGTCGCCGGCCTCGCCGCTTTCACCATCCACTTCGGCATGGTGATGCTCTACACGGCGTTGCACCGGGGTATCCGCCAGCGGCGGGTCCTGCCGGTGGCCGTGCGGAATCTCGACATGAGCGCCGCGGGCATCCCGGCGCACCCGCCCGCCTTCCTCTACCGGCGTTTCCTGCGCAAGCTGCTCCATCTCGACGTGGTGGCGCACGCGGCTCTGCTCGCCGCGCTGGCCGCCGGAAGGTGGTACCCGGCGGGCATCGGCTACGCGGTCACGGCCGGGCTCCCGGTGGCGGCGGTGCTGGCCCTGCTGGTCCAGTTCCGTGCGGCCCGCCGGACGCCGTCGCGCGACGACATCATCGGCGAGGTCAACCGGCAACTGGCCGGCTACCGGCCCGAGGTGGCGCTGTACTTCAGCTTCGCCGCGGTGTCACGGGACTTCATGTACCAGGTCAACATGTGGATCGAGACGCTGGAGAAGCTGGACCGACGGCCCGTGATCATCCTTCGGGAGCACGCCTCGTTCCGTCATCTCAGCCGTACCTCCCTCCCCGTGCTGTGTGTGCCCAAGGCGGACGACCTCGCGGAGCTGGACCTGTCCGGCGTGCGGGTCGCGCTCTACCCCGGCAACGCGGGCAAGAACGTCCACATGCTGCGGATCGCCGAGGCCAAACACGTCTTCATCGGCCACGGTGACAGTGACAAGCTCGCCAGCAGCAACCGGGTCAGCAAGGTGTACGACGAGATCTGGGTGGCAGGCCGGGCCGGCCGCGACCGGTACCAGCGGGTGCGGCACGCCATCAGCGACGACGCCATCGTCGAGGTGGGCCGCCCGCAGCTGGCGCCCATCCGGCTGCACGCCGACCACACGCCCGGACCGCTGCCCGTGGTGCTGTACGCCCCCACCTGGGAGGGCTGGAGCGACGACGACTGCCACACCTCCCTGATCCCGATGGGCGTGCCGCTGGTCGAGAAGCTCCTCGAGCAGAACGTGCGGGTCATCTACAAACCGCATCCGCTCACCGGCAAACGCTCATCCGAGGCCACCGCGGCGGACCGGGCCATCCGGGCCATGCTGAGCGCCGACAACGAGCAGCGCGAGGCCGCGCAGGCGCAGGAGGCGCTCGCCGCGGCCCGGCCGCGGCTGTCGGAGATCCGGGCCCGGCTCGACGAGTTGGCCGGTCGGCACCAGGGCGACTACGCGGAGCAGACCCGCGCCGCGAGGGTCCCCGGTGACGACGGCGCGGCCGAGTGGCAGGAACTGCACGCCGAGTGGCACCGGATCTACTGGGAGGCCCGCGGTCCCGTCCGGCACAACGTGATCCTCACCCAGCTGCCGACCCTGTACGAGTGCTTCAACCAGGCCGACATCCTGATCAGTGACGTCTCCTCGGTGGTCGCCGACTTCGTGGCCAGCCTCAAGCCGTACGTCCTGACCAACGCCCACGACCTGCCCGATCAGGAGTTCCGGGCGGCCTACACCACCGCCGGGGGCGCCTACCTGCTCGACCGTGACTGCGTCCGGCTGCCGGAGATCCTGCGCTCGGTCCGCGAGCCGCACCACGATCCGATGGCCGCGCACCGCCGTACGCTCAAGGAGTACGTCCTCGGCCCGGACAGGCCCACCTCCATGGAGCGGTTCAACGCCGCCGTCAACGCGCTGGCCGCCCGGTCCGAGGCGGAGATGACCGAGCGCACGGCCGAAGGGGGCCAGGACCTGGTGATCCCGGCGCAGCGGACCGACTCGGCTCCTCGTACCGACCTGACCGGTCCGTCCGATCGACCGGCCCCGCTGAGCAACGTCTGAGCGGTTGTCCGCGTGGGCCCGTCGGCCCTCTCCCTCCGCTCCGGCGAGGTGAGGGGGCTGACGGGCCCACGCCTGTTCACCGGGGTGTGTCGTCGGTGTCCACCAGGCCGGCGATGTGCGCGGTGACCGTGGCGAGGATGTCGGTCCAGGCCGCGTCGTCGCCGAGCACCAGGTAGTTGAGGGTCAGCCCGTCCGTCATCGCGGCCAGGTAGCGGGCCAGGACGGAGACGGGCACGCTCAGCCGGAAGTCCATGCCCCGGCCGAGTTCGTCGATGAGTTCGCCGTACGCGTCGCCGTAGAGCTCGTACTGGCGTCGCGCCAGATGCTCGAACCCCGGTTGTCGCAGGGCGTACTGGGTGAGTTCGTAGGTGAGCATGTGCTCGTCCGGGTGGGCGCGGACGTGGTCCCAGTACGCCTGGAACCCGGCCCGGACGGTCTCCTCCAGCGTGGCCCTGGGCCGTATCGCCTCCTTCACCACGGTCACGGAGTGGGCCGTGAGCGTCGTGATGACGGACTCGATCAGGGCCTGCTTGGAGTCGAAGCAGTAGTGGAAGACGCTCAGGGACACGTCCGCCTCGGCGGCGATGGACCGGGTCGTCGTCCTGGCGACGCCGTCCCGGGTCATCGCCCTGATCGCCGCCTCCGTCAACTGTCGGCGCCGTTCCGCCGACGGCATCCGTGCCATGTGCGCCGCCCCTCGTGGTCGTGCCGGCCCGCCGTCAGCTGCTGTGGACGCCCACCTCGGCCAGCGAGTAGCCCCAGTCCGTACCACGGTCCAGGCCCAGGATCCGCACGTAGCGGGCGGGGGTGCCGGTGAAGCGGGCAGTGTCCAGGCCGCCGTCGCCCGAGGTGGTGGACCATGCGTTCTGCCAGTTCGTGCCGTCGGTGGAGAGCTGGATGCGGTACGCCTTCCCGTAGGCGCGCTCCCAGTCGAGCGTGACCCGCCCGACCAGGCTCGTGGAGCCCAGGTCGATCCGCAGCCACTGGTCGTCGCTCCAGTCGCTCGCCCAGCGGGTGCCCGGGTCGCCGTCCACGGCACGGCCCGGCGCGTAGCTGGTGAGCGGGTTCGACTCGGACGAACTGGCCGTGGCGGTCGCGCCCTTGGCGAGGTTGACGCCCGCCTGGTGCCGCTCCGTCCCGCCCCAGGTGCCGAGGTAGGACTCGGCGCCCCGGAAGAGGTCGTCCACCACGTCCTGGCCGCCGACGCGCCGGATGTCCTCGATCCAGTCCGGGACGAGACCGTAGTGCGCGGCGCCGTCGGTGTTCAGGTCCCAGGTGCGACTGCCTGTGGTCTGCCGGTCGATGACGGAGCCGCCGTCGACGCTCTTGAAGGGGTACGTGACCTTGTTGGCGGCGTCCGCGCCGCGCGGGGCGGGCCAGCCGCCGACTCCGTTCATGTCCGTGCCGAAGCCGTAGCCGACGTCGTACTTGTCGCGCAGGGCGTTCGTCCGCTTGGCCTCGGTGCTGAACTCCTCGGAGCCGTGCATGTACTGGGCGACGAAGCCGCCGAGGCCGTAGACCCGCTCGGTCCAGTTGAGGTCCATCCAGCTGTGCGAGGAGATCACGCCGGGGTACGACGCCGACTCGAAGATGTCGAGCACCCGGCCGGTGGCCTTGACGCTCATGTGGTCGATCTCCAGCATCATCTTGCGTTTCATCATGCCGCGCGCGGCGTACTCACCGAGGTCGGTCAGTCCGCGCGCGTTGCACTGGGCGTCCTCGTCGTACGCGGGGACGTCCACGCCCGCCGGGAGGTCGTCCTCCGCCTTGGAGGCGGCGGTGCCGATGGGGTTGTCGTGCTGGGGCCCGGCGCACTTCTCCGTCTTCCAGAAAGTGCCGGTCGACAGGAACTGCCCGACGTTGATGGCCGTTCCGAGTCCGCCCTCGTCGAAGCGGACACCGCACAGCGCGTTGTCGAACTTGTGGCACAGGAACATGCTGCGCACGCCCAGCCCGTACAGCTCGTCGAGTCCCTTGTCGATGTCGGCCTTGCTGCACTGGGCGATGTCCAGGACCTGCTTGCAGCCGAACGGCTCCGACGTCTCGACGCCCAGGACGACCGCCAACTTGCCCTGTTCGACGACCTTTCGGGCCTGCGCGCTGTCGGTGACGATCCTGAACCAGCCCTTGCCGGGACCGCCGTACATCGTGTCCACGTAGGCCTGGAGGTCGTACGTCCGCTTCGCCTGCAGGCGGATGGACGTCATCTCGTCACAGCTTCGGTCCTTGAAGGGGTAGATCGAGCAGATCACGCCGTTGGTGACGAGGTCGTTGACGAGCACCCGCTGACCGCCGCGCCAGGCGCGCTCCACCCAGGCGTAGTAGTTCTGCTGGTGGGTCATCGAGTCGTAGGCGGGCCAGTCCTTGAAAGTGGGCCAGCCGACCGGATCGTGCTTGCCGTCACCGCCGTTGGTGATGTAGTCGAAGATCGCGAGGGAGCCGTCGGGGTAGTGCTCGGGACAGTCCTTGAGCGCGTCGGCGACGCCGGCCTCGGAGAACGTCTTTCCGCAGATGAGCCGCCCGCCGAAGCCCTCGTCGGCGAAGAGGTGGTTGTGGGCGTCGACGAAGCCTCGCACCTCGCCCTGCGCGTTCGTGCCGGTGAACGGCTCTCCGGTCACGTTGATCTGGGAGTCCGGCGCCGGGCGCGCGGTCGGCACCCACCAGTCGGCGTCGGCCGCCGAACTCGGGGTGGGGCCGAGGGACATGGCCAGTACGAGAAGTAACAGCGACATCAGGGTGACGTCTTTGCGTCCACGGTACGGGCGTTTGGTCATGGTCACTGCCCACGTCCCTCGATCGGCGGGATGGCACGGTCGACGAAGGCCCTGGGCAGCCCATCGAGTTGTCATGACCGGCGCAATATCTGCGTCGAGGATCGCGGCGAGCGCATGTCGAGTCAAGAGTCCGGGACGCTTGACCTGATGAGCGCGCGCCCGGACCGCCCCACACTGTTCGGTTCGTCCGTCTCCTCAGGGTCAGCCGGTGGGGATGGCGCGGATGGCGGCGATGTCGAGTTGGAGGCGCACCTTCTCGCTCACCATGGCGCCGCCTTCGGCGAGCTTGGAGCTGTACGTCAGACCCCATTCGGAACGGTTGATGGTGGTGGTCCCGTCGAAGCCGACGCGTTCGTACCCGAAGGGGTCGGTGACGTGTCCGATGTAGGTGAGCTCCAGCACGACCGGCCGGGTGGTGGCCCTGATGGTGAGGTCACCGGTCATGAGGTAGACATCGTTGCCGGAGACCTCGACTGCGGTGCTGGTGAAGCGCAGGTGGGGGTAGGTCGCGGCGTCCAGGAAGTCACGGCCCACCAGGTGGGCGTCGCGTTGTTCCACGCCGGTGTCGACGCCGGCGGTGGAGACGACGATCTCCGCCTTCGAGCGTTCCGGATCGCGGCCGTCGAAGTAGAGACGGCTCTGGTATTCGGTGAAGGCACCGCGGACCGTGGTCACCATGGCGTGCCGCACGGAGAAGCCGATCCTGCTGTGTGCGGGGTCGATGACCCATTCTCCGGTCAGCGCCGAGAGGCCGGGTTCCGGAAGCACGGCGGAGGCGGCGCCCGTCGACCGAGTGGGGGGTTGGGGGGCGGCGGCGTGCTCCGAGCGTCGGAACACGCTGCCACGGCTGAACAAGTTCATGATTCACCTGATTACTGCACGAGGAGATCCAGCCGCAAGTCCGCACCGGTGACCGGCACTTTCCGAAGGCACACCGCACACATCGCGCACCGTCCCGGCATCGGAGAGGAACGAAAACTTCACACACCCGCCACTCGGCTCCCAGCAAGCCGCGGAAAACGGAGTGGCGGACGCGTGCCCGTTCGTCGACGACTTCAGGCGCTGCCCTCAATGACATTCCGGGCCACATAGCGCGAATACCCCTGGTCGACTCCGACGAGTGCGCGGGTCGCGAAGTCCTCGCGGATTTCCTGGGTTTCGTTCCGGATTAGTACGGGGCGGTGAGGAAAGGTCACCGCCATGACGGAACCCCATCCCGCTGGGCGGGATGGGGTTCCTTTTGGAGCGCTGGGCAGGCCTTGCACCTGCATTTCCCCGCAGGAAGCGGGGCGTCTTTCCTTGGACCACCAACGCATCGTCGGACACCGGAAGTTCGGCGCCGCGTTCTGGATCAAGCTTACCCCAGGCTGGAGGGTGCTCGTGCCCACACTCGTTCGACGGGCCGCTGTCGCGTCACGGCACTCCCGGGCCCTGGTCGCGCCGCGGTGCGTCCGCACCCCGCCGCACGGCCCGCCCTCGACACCGCGCCGTTGCGGGGTCGGGGCTGGTCCGTCGTGCGGCGATGTCACGTGCTGCGGCACCTGGGGGACGATCCTCGGCCCCCGGCCCGGCTCAACGGACTCCGGCGTGTTGGCGTGAGGCCTTGTACAGGTCCGTGGAGGTGCTGATCAGTTCCCGCTGTTCCTCCCGTGAACCGACCATCGGCTGCGAGCCATTCAGCGGTACCTGGGCGCTCTCCGGCAGGAACTTCACCGTCACCAGGCCGATGACCCCGGCCAGCATCAGGTAGTAGGCGGGCACCAGGTCGTCGCCGGTGACGCTGACCAGCGCCTCGGTCACGAGTGGAGTGGTACCGCCGAAGGCGGCGACGGCGAAGTTGAAGCCGATGCCCATGGCCGCGTAGCGGACGGCGGTCGGGAACAGGGCGGGCAGCGTCGCGGCGCTCGGCGCGGCGAAGCAGGCCAGCAGGGTGGAGAGAATGAGCACGCCGAAGATGGGGAGCCAGGTCCCCTCCGCCTTGATCAGCAGGAAGGACGGGACGGCGAGGACGATCATCGCGGCCGCCGCCCACCCGTAGAGGGGCCGTCGGCCGACGCGGTCACTGAACCGGCCGAGGAAGGTGATCAGCAGCACGATCCACACCATGCCGACCAGCACCAGGACGTCGGCGGAGCTGCTGGAGCGGTGCAGCGTCTCCGTCTGATACGTGGGCAGGAATCCGGTGACCATGTAGTTGGTGACGTTGTAGAGCAGCACCAGGCCCATGCAGATCAGCAGCGGCCGCCAGTGGTCCTTGACGATGGCCCGCAGCTCGCTGCCCGTCGACTCCTGGGCAAGGCTCTTCTCGTGTTCGTCCAACTGCTGCTGGAACGCCGGGGATTCCTCCAGCTTGAGCCGCATGTACAGACCGATGACCCCGAGCGGACCGGCGATCAGGAACGGGATCCGCCAGCCCCACGAGAGCATCTCGGCGTCGCTGAGCAGCAGGTTGAGGACGGTGACCAGAGCGGAGCCGAGGGCGTAGCCGGTGAAGGTGCCGAAGTCGAGCCAGCTGGAGAGGAAGCCTCGACGGCGGTCCGGGGAGTACTCGGCGACGAAGGTGGTGGCGCCACCGTACTCGCCGCCGGTGGAGAAGCCCTGGACCATGCGGGCGAGCAGCAGCAGGATGGGGGCGGCGATGCCGATGGTGCCGTAGCTCGGGATCAGGCCGATGGCGAAGGTACCGACCGCCATCATGATCATGGTCGTGGCGAGCACCTTCTGCCTGCCGAGCCGGTCGCCCAACGGGCCGAAGACGAGGCCGCCGAGGGGGCGGACCACGAACGCCGCGGCGAAGGTCGCGAAGGAGGAGATGACCTGGGCGGCCGGCGAGGCGCCGGGGAAGAACACCTTGCCGAGGGTGGCGGCGAGGTAGCTGTAGACGCCGAAGTCGAACCACTCCATGCAGTTGCCGAGCGCCGAGGCGCCGACGGCGCGCTTCAGCAGCGGTCGTTCGACGACCTGGACGTCCTCCTCGCGGAAGGCGCGCTTGTTGCGTCGCAGCCGTCGGGTCAGTTCCTCCCTGACCTGCTGCGGCAGCTTGGCGACGGACTTCGGAAGGTTCCCCCTGCCCGGCGGCTTTGGCTGCTCCTCTGGATTCATGTGTGCCACGATCAGGGCCTTTCTCCCGACATCATCTGTGCTGCGCCGATCGTCCAGCGCCGTCATTGCTGCTGCCCACGTTTGCGCGTGCCACACAGCAAAGTCCCCTGTCGGCGTCGGTGACGTCGTTCACGCCGCACGACCTCGCTCTGCCCTCCTGCTGCGACGGGCCGTACGTGATCTCGGGGCGGGCCCGATCGCCGTCCGAGGGCCGTCGCGTGACGGGCCGCGCATCGCGCTTTACACATGACGCGTTGCGCGTTACGCGTCGTGCGCAGCAGTGTGGAATTTCAACGACCGCCACGGGGGAAGTGTGAAATGGACACAGTTATCGTGCAGTTGCCCGACGACACCACGGCACATCAGCGGGGAATTCACCGGAAGCCGCGGCTGCTCCACATGGGGCCCGGTGAGACGAAGGACTTCGGTCGGGGGGCGCCGGGCGAGGTGCCGGCCATCGTGCTGGCCGATCCGGGGGTGTCGCGCCTCGCGGGACGCATCGAGGCCGCTGGAGACTTCTGGCGCCTGTCGAACTTCAGCGCCACGTCCACCTATGTGGTGGAGAACCTCGAAGGAGCCGGCGAGTACATCAAGGTCGCGCCCGGACGGCTCGGCGCCCCCGTCCCGTTCGAGTTCTCCAGAGTGGTGCTGCCCGCGCTGGACGGCACCGCGGCCTTCAAGGTCTTCGCGCCGCAGCACGCCTACGCGCCGGACGGGGCGGGCCCCGACCACGGGGAGCGGACCGTCAGTCCCTTCTCCCTCGACCCGACGTCGAAGTACTTCCTGGTGCTGGTCGCGCTGTGCGAACCGAGGCTGCGCAGTTCCTCCGGTGCGGCCCTGCCCGGCGCCGGAGAGATCGTCGAAAGGCTGCGCGCCCTGGAGTCCTGCCGTGACCTGACCCGCTCGGCGGTGAACTACCACATCGACTATCTGACGTCCGCGAAGCTCCGGCTGCGCAGCGTCCACGAGGACGACCTGTCGCCGTCCGGCCCGAAGGACGGCGGGCGGGTGGGCGCCAAGCGCGAGGACCTGGTGACGCTCGCCCTGCGGTTCAACCTGGTGCACGAGGAGCACCTCGCGCTGCTGCCGCGTCGCACCCCCGCACCATGCCCGGCGACCGCACCCGAGGCGGTGACGCCACCTGCGCCCGCACACCGCTGACCGCCTGTCCACGAAGCCCGGCGGCGCGCGTGATAGGACCATCGGTGAGACATCGCGATCAAGGAGCGCACGTGACAGATACGGCACCGGCCACCACCGGCAGACGGGTCTTCGTCGACAAGCAGAGCCCCGAGGCGTACCGCGCCCTGACCGCCACGGGTGAGGCCGTGCGGGGCGTCGCCGCCGCCGCGGGACTGGAGCGGCTCCTCGTCGAGCTCGTCAACATCCGGGTGTCGCAGATCAACGCGTGCGCGTACTGCCTCAACCTGCACACCAGGGCCGCGCTGCGGGCCGGCGAGACCACCCAGCGTCTGGGGGTGCTCCCGGCCTGGCGGGACACCGAGCTGTTCACCCCTCGCGAGCGGGCCGCTCTCGCGCTGGCCGAGGCCACCACACGTCCGGCGGACAGCGTGCTGCAGGAGAGCGCCTGGGCACAGGCGCGGGTGGTGCTGTCCGACGACGAGATATCGGCGGTGATCTGGGTGGCGATCACGATCAACGCCTTCAACCGGGTGTCCGTCATGAGCAAGCATCCCGTGCGCGCTGTTCCCGCACCGCCGCCGTCATCGGCCTGACGGCGATGTCTCGTCCACCGTTCAGGCGGGTGATCGGGCTGGTCGCACGGTCGGCCCGGCCACCGCGGGCGGTGGCCGGGCCGACAGGGTGGACCGCGCAGGCTCAGCCCTGGCGGGCCTTGAAGCGCGGGTCCCTCTTGTTGATCACGAATGTCACGCCCCGGCGGCGCACCACCTGAGCCCCGGGCCGGGACTTCAGCGCACGCAGCGAATTGCGCACCTTCATATCGGTGTCCTCCTCCTGCTCGACGGCTGTCGCGTGGTCAGCGGACGGTGGTCGCCGGGTCTCCGTAGCGTCGCCGGAACCGCTCGACGCGGCCCGCGGTGTCCACGACCCGCGAGGCGCCGGTGTAGAAGGGGTGGCCGGCCGACGAGACCTCGACGTCGATCAGCGGGTAGGTGGAGCCGTCCGTCCACTCGATCGTCCGCGACGTCCGCGCGGTCGAGCGGGTGAGGAACGTGGCTCCCGCCGCGCGGTCGCGGAAGACGACCGGGCGGTAGACGGGGTGGATGTCGGACCTCATGGTTTTTTCCTTTCTCACGGCCGTCCGGCGCGGTGCGATGACCTCGGTCATCGCTCCTCGCGGAAGGGGACGTGCTCCCCGGCCACCGGGTCGTACTTGCGCAGGACCAGCCGGTCGGGGTCGTTGAGACGGTTCTTGCGTGTCACGTAGGTGACGCCGGTCCCGGCCGTCGACCTCAGCGTGACGACGGGACGCGCGGTGTTGCGTGCCATGAGGCCCTCCTTCCGCCCACATCACGGACTTCTTGGTCCGTGCATGTCAGCTACGTGGGCTACAACGCCGTCTTCCGTCACCGCATTCCCGACCCGGCCCAAGACGGGCGCACTCGCTGAACCTCCGGTTGTTCTTCCTGTTGTTCTTCCTGGCGCGGGTGGTCGATCCGAGGTGTGATGGATGGCGTCGCACGGTCGGCGTTCGCGTCGGAACCCAACAGGAGTCGCCATGAGCATCACCCTGACGACCTCTTCGCTGTCCCCGTCCGACCGCGCGGAGTTCTGGCGTGACGCCGTCTCCCACACGTTCATTCCGCTGGACGTCGAGCTGTACGAGGCGCGGCCGTCCGCGGCGACGATCACCAGCCATCAGCTGGGGCCGCTCCAGGTCTCGGCCGTCTCGGCGGGGCCGCAGAAGGTCGTACGGGACGGCCGGATGATCGCGCGGGGCGGCGAGAGCCACCTCACGCTCACCATCCAGCACCACGGGACCGCCCGGCTGGAGCAGGACCGGCGTGATGCGTTCCTGGAGCCGGGGCAGTTCGCCCTGTCCGACTCCGCGCGGCCCTTCCTGAAGGAGTTGCCGGCGAAGTTCGGATTCACGGCGTTCCACCTGCCCCGCGGCGCGCTCAACGTGACCGACGCGGATCTGGGGGCCCTCACCGCTACGGTGTTCTCCCCCACGGGCGGCTGCGCCGGCGTCGTGGCGGCCTATCTGGGAGCGCTGGCCCGCGACGCGGCCGGGATCCCACCCGAGTCCGCACACCAACTGGGGCTCACCGCCATCGACTTGCTGGCCACCCTGATCCGGGAACGTCGGGACCGGCACGTGCCGCAGGCCCCCGAGGCGAGCCGGGCCATGCTGGCCCGCGTCAAGGACCACGCGTTGCGGCACCTGCCCGATCCCGATCTGTCGCCACGGTCGATCGCGGACGCGCACCACATCTCGGTCCGGTACCTGCACAAGCTCTTCGAGTCCGAGGACACCACGCTGACCAGGTGGATCCAGACCCGTCGGCTGGCGATGTGCCGTCGCGACCTGGCGCGCCACTCGTTACGCGGGCCCGGTGTGGCGTCCGTGGCGCATCGTTGGGGGTTCGTCAGTCCCGCGCATTTCAGCCGCGCCTTCCGGGCCGCGTACGGCATGTCGCCCCGGGACTGGCAGGCGACGGCGCGTGGCGAGGAGCCCACGCGGAGTCCGGCGGAGGGGGCCGGCCGCCGATGACGCCGATGACCCCGAGGCCGCTGCGGCCGCCGCGCGGCAGGCCCGCCAGAGCTCCGCGCCTGCCCGAGCGCGAGCCTCGCCTCGCCTCGCCCGCGGCCTCAGTCCGTGCCCTCGCCCCGCTCCAGCCACTTCTCCCGCAGGCCGGTCGCTTCGTCCAGCCACCGTTCGGACCCGGCCTCGGTGAAGCAGTGGACGGCGTCCTCGATCATCTCCATCGCCTCGTCCCGTCGGCCCAGTGCCCACAGGGCCCGCGCCTTGCGCATCGCCGGCACGCCACGGTTGAGCGGAACCCCGACCCGGGCGTCGTGCTCCAGCGCGCGGTCGCAGGCCTCGATCGCCGCCTCCCATCGGCCGAGGTCCAGCAGGACCTGTGCCTTGCCGCTCAGGGCGTTCATGGCCGTGACGTCGGCGATGTGCGGCGCCGGGGCGGTGGCCGGGTCGTTCACCCACGCGACGGCGGTGTCGAAGGTCTCGACGGCTTCCTGGAGACGGTTCGCCGCGCGCAGATTGAGGGCGAGGCCCAGGAGGGCCTGCGGGTGTCCCTCCTTGTCCCCCGCGGCGGCGAACAGGGCGACCGCGCGCCGGGCCTGTTCGACGGCCGCGCCGAACTTCCCCGAGTCGGTGGCGGCGTAGGCGGCGTACGTCAGTGACCACGCCTCCTGCACGGGGTTGCGGGCCTGCCGCGCGAGTTCGGCAGCCTCCAGGGCGAGGGCCATGCCGTCGGCGGGTCTGCCCAGGCAGGTGGTGAACGCCCAGGCCAGGTAGTTGGCATGGGTGGCTTCGAGACCGGGGTCGCCGAGGGCGTGGGCGGCGGCTCGCGAGAGCGCGAAGACGGTGTGCCAGTGTCCCCAGTGGGCCCACCGGTCGGAGAACCAGTGCATGGACTCCGCGACCTCGACGACCACCCGGTGTTCGCCCGCGGCCGCCGCGGTGCGCAGGGCGGCGAACCAGTTGGCGCTCTCGGTACGCAGCCAGTCCTGGGCGGACGGTGCGTCGCGCAGGTCGACGAGCGGGTCGTCGACGGTCCGTGGGCCGAGGACCGGTTCGAACCACTGCCCGGCGCTGCGGGCCGTGTCCAGGAGCCAGGTGTGCAGGGCCCTGCGGGCAGCCTCCCGTTCGCCGGGGGACTCCTCGTCGCTCAGGCACTGGTGCGCGTACAGCCGGACCAGGTCGTGGAAGGCGGCCCGGTCACCGCCGGCGGCGTTCAGCAGGCCGAGTTCGATGAGCTCGTCCATCAGCTGTTCCACCTGCGCGGGCCCGAACGAGGTGAGTGCCGACCCGAGCGCGGGAGCGAAGTCGGGGCCCGGAACCAGGGAGAGCCGTCGGAACAACTTCCGTGCGGGCTCGGCCAGTTGCTCATAGGAAAGAGTGAAGGCCGACTTGATCCGGAGGTCTCCGGCGGTCAGCCTGTCCAGGCGCAGGTCCTCGGCGGCCAGCCGGGCGGCCAGACCGGTGGCGGTCCACGCCGGACGGCTGACCAGGCGGTTGCCCGCGATACGCAGGGCGAGCGGCAGGCCTCCGCAGAGGTCGGCGATGCGCTCCAGGGAGGCGGTGTCCTGCTCGTCCGCCCCGGGACCCGGCCGGTCCGCGGTGATGGTCTCCAGCAGGGCGGTGGCCGCGTCGGCGGCGAGGGGGGACGGTATGAGTCGCCGGGCGTACTCGATGCCGGTCAGCGCGCGGCGGCTGGTGATCCAGAAGGTGCAGGTGCCCTCGCCCGGCAGCAGTGGACGCAGTTGTGCCTCGTCGGCGGCGTTGTCGAGGATGACGAGAACGTTCTTGTCGCGGACCAGACGGCGGTGCAGCACCTGGCGTTCCTCGACGTCCGCCGGCAGTTCGCGTTCCCGTACGCCCTGGGCCTTCAGCAGGCGGGCCAGCGCCTCATGGGGGGCGACGGGCTGGGCGTCCAGACCGCGCAGATTGAGGAACAGGCATCCGTCGTCGTACCGCTTCGCCTGCTGGTGGGCGGCCTGGACGACAAGTGTCGTCTTGCCCAGTCCCGGGGCTCCGCTGACGATGACGACGTGGGTGCCGGCGCCCGGTCTCCCGGCCGTGTCGAGCCAGCGGATCTCCTCCTGACGGCCGACGAAGTCGGGGATGGGCGGAGGGAGATCGCACAGCCCGGACGGCGTGCGTCTGGTGCGGCGGCGGCCGTCGCGGGCGGCGGCCAGCAGAGCGTCGGCGTCTTCCTGCCGGAGACCGAGGGCGGTGGCCAGGGCCTGGACGGTGCGCGCCTGCGGTCCTCTGCTGTGGCCCCGCTCCATGTCGCCGATGGCGCGATCACTGACGTCCGAGGCCTCGGCGAGTTCCTCCAGCGTCATGCCCGCCGCATGTCTGAAGCCGCGCAGCAACGGACCCAGGGCGTCCGGTTGCGGACCGACCACGACAGCGTTTTCCTCTCCTCGGCGGCGTCCCAGCCTAGAGGACGGGCCACGGTGGTCAGTCCGCGCAGCAGCGGCCCGCCCCGCCCCGTCCGGGGCTCGAGGCGGTGGCCATCTCGGTGTCGGTATCGGTGGGCGAGTCGGTGCCGGACCCCGAGTCGGTGTCGGTTGCGGTGTCGAGGCGGCAGTAGCAGGACGCCTCGACCGGTACGTCGGCCAACGCGGCGGCGATACGCAGTTGCTGGGCGATGATCCGCGCCTCGTCCGCCCTGCCCAGGCGCACCAGGCATTCGTGCAGGCCGTGCAGGGCCCAGACGTTCCCCGGGTGCTGGAGGGCCCTCGGGAGCGTGTCGTCGAGGCCGAGGTCGGCCCGGTAGACCGCCTCGGCCTGAGCGACGCGCCCCTGTTCGAGGAGCAGGGCGCCGTAGGCGTGGCGGGTGGGCTGCATCCAGCCCCAGGGCTCGTCGTAGGGGAGATTGTCGTCCAGCTCGATCGACCGTTCGAGCGCGGTGAAGGCGGCGTCGTGGTTGCCCTTGCGGTACTCCAGCTCGCCGTCGAGCATCGCGGAGGCGATCGCGAGGATGTCGGCGCATGTGTTGTTGAACAGCATGCGGGTCCCGGGGACGCGGGCGACCGCCTCGTGGAAGAGCCGTCGTTCGGCCTCCGCCTCGGAGATCCGGTGGGTGGCGGAGAGGGCGACTCCCCGGGCGTAGTGGAGCATCGCGGTCGTCACGCAGTACAGGCGGGGGTCGGCGGGCAGGGGCCGCGCCAGGATGTCGTCCCAGCGGCCGAAGCGGATCAGGACGTGCACCCGCATGGCGAGGAAGGCCTCCAGCCAGTCGGCCATCGGCGGGCTCTGGACGCGCAGCAGGTCCTCCGGGATGGACGCCTCCAGTTGGGCGGCGGTCTCCAGGGCGACCTCGGACTGGCCGAGGAACATCGCTCCGTAGATCTTGAAGTGGTAGTTGTGCGACCGGTACAGCGTGTAGAAGTTCATCGCCCCGGCGCGTGCGTGGACCTTCTCGTCGGCGATGATCGCGGCGCTGTTGTCGGACACCACACGCCGGTAGTCGCCGCAGAGCACCTCCAGGTGCGAGGGCATGTGGTGGAGGTGACCGGCGTCCGGTACCAGACCGCGCAGCCGGTCGGCGACGGGCAGGGCCAGCTCGGGAGCCGGGGACATCTCCATCAGGTGGATGTACAGGTGCAGGACGCCCGGATGCCGCCGTCCGGCGTCGGTGGCGAGCGCGCGGTCCAGGACGGCCTTGGCCTCCGAGGTGCGGGCCCCCTCGGCCGGCTCGCCGGTGCGCAGGTCCCACAGCTGCCAGGGGGTGAGGTTCATCAGCGCGTCGGCGTACAGCGTGGCGATGTCCAGGTCGTCCGGGGCGAGGGCGTGGACGGTGCGCATGCTGTCGGCGTAGGGCGCGTTCCACACCGAACAGTCCGCCACCGGCTCGGCCCGCGGATACCGGGCGCGGAGTGCGCCGATCAGCGCCCGCTCCACCGCGGTGGCACCGGCGGCCCTCGCATGGGCCGCTTCGACGGCGGCGTGGGTGCGGTCGACGGTCCTGGCCAGGTCCTGGTCGTCAAAGAACTCCCAGGGTTTGTTGTAGTTCGGGCCGAGGGCGTAGGCGATGCCCCAGTAGGCCATGGCACAGTCGGGATCCGCCTCGGCCGCCGCCTCGAAGCAGGAGACGGCCTCCTCGTGATGGAAGGCGTACGTCCACACCAGGCCCCGGTCGAACCAGAGTTGGGCCTCGGGGGACGAGGTCGTCACGGAGCGGCCGTGCGGGCCGAGATCGTAGTACTCCATGCGTCACTCCTGACTGTGCTGCCGCTCGGCAGATGGTCGTCCCGGAGTCGATTTTCCCCGATCTGGGCCTGTTCGTGCCAGGTGTCCCCCGTGCACCCCGCGCGGGTGTCGACGTTCACTCCCAGGCCCCTGCGAAGGGCCCGCCGCGACCGGGTGGAGTCGTCCGGTGACGGTGGGTGCCGCGCCAGGGGCGCGACCGGTCCCCCGTTCCGGTCGTGCCCCCGCGGTGTGTCAGAACTTACGTGCCAGGCCCAAGCGTTGTGTATCGCACCGGTGCCCGCTGGTCCGCCCGGAGGACTCACCCGTGCACAGATGAGTCCGGATGGCCCCGGTTCGCCCGGTCCAGGACGGGGGCTTCGAGCTCGCCGACGACCACATGGGCGAGGACGACCTCGTAGAGATCGCTGCCGGCGGCGAGCAGGTGGTGCTCCAGTACGGGCTCCGCGCTGCGGACGTGGTCACGCACGGTCTGGGGGTGCATCCCGAGGGTCAGTGCCGCGCGTTCCGCGTTGCCTCCGGCCGCGATCCAGGTGCGCAGCGTCCGGCGCAGGTCGCGGGTGTCCGCACCCAGCCGTCCCAGGAGGTCGTGGGCCCAGCCCCGCACCGCGGTCCCGGCCAGCAGGTCGGCCAGCCGGGCGGGGACCGGTTCCGGCCCGGTGTTCTGGGCCGGCGGCTCGGAGAAGCCGACCTGGGTGTTGAGGGCGAGGTGGGCGAGAGCCCGGACGGTGAGGTCGGAGAAGTCCGTGCCCAGCAGGCCCTCGACCCGTTCCATGCGGGCGCGCACGGTGTTGCGGCTGACGCCGAGGACCTTGGCGGCGCTGACGGCGGTGAACTCCAGGCCGAGCCGGGTGGTGGCGAGCAGTTCGGCGCGGGTGTGGTGCGGGAGCGTGTCGAGCGGCCGCAGCACACGGGCGCTCCAGTGGTGCAGGCCGGCCGGGTCCATCAGGCGTTCGGGGTGGGTGCGTTCGGCGTAGACGGCCGATTTCTCCGGCCGGAAGCGGGCGACGGCGAGGGCGCTGACGGCCTGCCCGTAGGCGGTGGCGGTGCGGGCGAGGCTCTGTCGGACGCTGCCGCCGAGGAACGTGTCGGGGGTCCGGGCGGCCAGCGAGCGCAGTGCCCGGGCCGCCGGCTCCTCGGGGGCGACCACGATCACGTGCTGGTCCACGGCCGGGCAGCGGACGACGAGGGCCTGTTCCTGCGTGGCGTCGAGGCATTCGTCGGCGAGGCGGTCGCGGGCACCGGCGTCGCCCTCCAGGACGTAGACGCAGGCGGTGTCCGTGTCGAGCAGGCCGGGCCACAGGCCCGCTGCGACCCTGCGTGCCGAGACGGTGTCCTCCACCATCAGCAGTTGCAGGATCGCCAGCCGCAGATCCGACGTCGCGCGCCGCAGCCGGTGGCCGGCCGCGGTCGTCTCATTGGCCCGCAGCAGCAGTTCCAGGACCTGCGCGGTGTGCAGCACGACCTCTGAGGCGCGCCGGTCGAAGGGGTCCTGACGCGACACGGCGAGCACGCCCGCCGTGGCCGGGTGCGGGCGTTCCACTCTCACCAGGCGCTTGTGCTGCCCGTGACCCTCCCAGGAGGCGGAGGCGATGCGGCCGGTCACGATGTCCCGGACCAGGTCCTCGTCCACCTGGACGCGGGTGCCGGCGAGGAGGGCGCCGCTGTCGTCCTGGAGGGAGACCGTGCCGTGCACGGCGGCCGCGAGCCAGGCGACGATCCGGCGGACGTCGCGCCCGGTCGGTCGCAGCTGGTCGAGCAGTTCCTGTGCCCAGTCCGTGGTCTCGCCGGCCTTCGCCCCTGTGGGACGGTGCCCGTCCGCCCGCCCAGCCACGTCGCCTTCCCCTGGCCCTTCAGTCGTGTCACGTCCCGCCGCTCGGACGTTACCTCAGCCTTGTCCGCCGGACGCCCGCCCCGGGCACTCGCCTTAACCACTTAACAACTTGTCCACATTTCCGTTCCGCTCGCCGCGTGTTCCGCGCGCCTGGAGACATGCCGGTGGCCGTCGAGCGGGAACGCGGGCGGCGCCGCGGGCAACAGCGCCTCGAAGACGTATCCGCACTTGTCCGCGACCCGGCAGGAGGCGGTGTTGTCCACCTGGTGCAACAGTTCCAGGCGCGTCACCTCGCTGTCGGGGAAGGACGCGAAGATCCAGTCCGTCAGCGTCCGCAGGGCCCGGGGAGCGACACCCCGGCCGCGCGCGTGGGCGGCCGTCCAGTAGCCGACCTCGGCCGACCCGCTGTCGCGAGCGCCGCGTTTGACGACGACGTGGCCGACCAGTCGCCCGCCGATCGCACGGTCACGGGTCTCGACCACCGCGAACGACAGGCGTTCGCCGCTCTCCCCGAGCCGCCGCTGCCGCGACACCCAGTCCAGGGCACTCGCCTCGTCGTGCGGGCCGCCCGGGGCCCACCGGCGCAGCGCCTCATCGTCGCGGAACACGGCCACCAGGCCGGTGGCGTCCGCCGGGTGCCACGGCCGTAGGGCGAGCGGGGGCGCGGTCGGGGTGGCGGGGGCTTCCAGCCGTACGGTTGCGATGTCCATGACCGGAGGCTACGGCCGGGCCGGCTCGGGCCAGGGGAATCGCGCCCGGAGCGGGGCACGCGCGACCGGCGCCGCCGCACGGCATAAGCTCGGCGGATGGCGAAGTACTTCGACGTGCACCCCGACAACCCCCAGCCGCGCACCATCGCCCAGGTCGCCGACAGCGTCCGCGCGGGTGCGCTCATCGCGTATCCGACGGACTCCTGCTACGCGCTGGGCTGCCGGCTCGGCAGCCGTGACGGCATCGACCGGATCCGGACCATCCGCCGCCTGGACGACCGCCACCACTTCACCCTGGTCTGCCAGGACTTCGCGCAACTCGGCCAGTTCGTACGGGTCGACAACGACGTGTTCCGCGCGATCAAGGCGTCGACCCCGGGCAGCTACACCTTCATCCTGCCCGCCACCAAGGAGGTGCCGCGCATGCTGCAGCACCCCAAGAAGAAGACGGTCGGTGTCCGGATCCCCGACCACGTCGTCACCCAGGCGCTGCTGACCGAACTCGGGGAGCCGCTGCTGTCCAGCACACTGCTGCTGCCCGACGAGGACGAGCCGATGACCCAGGGCTGGGAGATCAAGGACCGGCTCGACCATGTACTGGACGCGGTGGTCGACTCCGGGGACTGCGGGACCGAGCCGACCACGGTCATCGACTTCTCCGGCGGCGAGGCCGAGATCGTCCGGAAGGGCGCGGGCGACATCTCACGGTTCGAGTAGGCGTTCCGCCAGACGCTCCGGGGCGGGAGCGGTGAGCCACACGACACATGCCACCATGATCGGGCCTGCCCCTCCCAGCGCCGGGCAGGGCCTTCGCCGACTCCCCTTTCAGAGAGGCAGCCCCCCATGACCGCCGTACAGGCAACCGCTGTCGACATACCCACCGAGGACGGCGTCGCCGACGCCTACCTGGTCCACCCCGCGGACGGGCAACCGCATCCCGCGGTCCTGTTGTACATGGACGCCTTCGGGCTGCGCCCGCAGCTGAGGTCCATGGCGGACCGGCTGGCCGAGGCCGGCTACACGGTTCTCGTGCCCAACCTGTTCTACCGGCACGGGCGGGCACCCGTCTTCGAGTTGCCGGACTTCATCGACCCGGGCGCACGTCCGCAGCTCTTCGAGCAGATCGGCCCGGTCATGGCGGAGCTGACGCCGGACGTCGCGATGCGGGACGCCGGCGCCTACCTCCGGGCGCTGGCCGACTCGCCGGTGGCCGCCGCCGGTCCGGTCGCCCTCACCGGCTACTGCATGGGCGCACGGCTCGCCCTGCTCACCGCGGGCACCTACCCGGAGCGGGTCGCCGCCGCGGCCGGCTTCCACGGCGGACACCTCGCGCCCGACACCCCGGACAGCCCGCACCTGGTGGCCGGCAACGTCACAGCCGAGCTGTACTTCGGGCACGCCGACCAGGACCCGTCACTGCCCGTCGAGCAGCAGGAACGCCTGGAGGAGGCGCTCACCGCCGCCGGTGTCCGCCACACCTGCGAGGTCTACACCGGGGCACACCACGGTTTCACGCAGGCCGACACCGCGATGTACGACGCCGCGGGCGACGAACGGCACTGGACGGCCCTGCTGGACCTCCTGAAGCGCACCTTCTGAACGAGCGGGTGTCCGAGGACGGTGCCACATCGCACGACGTCGACCCACACGTCTGGCTGAAACTCGCCGCTCAGTGACTCGAGTCAAGCCATGGTGATCGGAGTTCGCGGCGTACCGACGGTAAGCCCTTGCTCTTGTTCCGCTCCGCCACGTAAACCTTCCCCGACAACCAGCCGTAATGGGGGAGATGGCGTATGGAAGGCACGGTTGACGGGTTCCGCTACGGAGCCGTCACGCCGGTGGCGGCCTATCTGATGGCGTGCCTGGGTGGGGCGTTGGGATTACGTTGCATCGTCCGCACCCTGCTGGACACGCAGACGTGGAAGACGGGCTGGCTGGCGCTGGGGGCGACCTCGATCGGCAGTGGCATCTGGACGATGCACTTCATCGCCATGATCGGTTTCCGGGTCGAGGAGACCCGGATCCGGTACGACGTGGGCCTGACGGTACTCAGTCTCGCCCTGGCGATCGTCATGGTCGGCGTCGGCGTGTTCATCGTCGGGCGTCGCGGTGCGAGCCGGGCCACGCTGGCTGTCGCGGGCACGGTCACCGGTCTCGGCATCGCCGCCATGCACTATCTCGGCATGGCGGCGATGCATCTGAACGGCGACCTGCGCTACGCCCCGGCCGTCGTCGCGCTCTCGGTGGTGATCGCGATCGTCGCCGCCACGGCGTCCCTGTGGGCGGCGGTTTCCGTCCGCGGCTTCCTGACCAGCCTCGGGGCCAGTCTGGTCATGGGTGTGGCGGTGTCGGGGATGCACTACACCGGGATGGCCGCCGTGAGCGTTCACGTGCACGACGGCGGCCGTGAGACCTGGGCGGGCGACTCGCCCAGCTCGCTGCTGTTGCCGATGCTGTCGGGGCCGGTCCTCTTCCTGATACTGGCCGGGGTGGTGGTGATGTTCGATCCCCTGCTGGTCCTGGGCAACGGCGAGCGGAGCCGGGGGACGACGCCGACGACGACAGCCGGGGCGACGGTGAGACGGTGAGCGGGCACGGCTCGTCCAGGCGACGAGTCGGAGTGCCCACCACCTCGGTGTCAGTCAATGCCCAAGTGACTCCCCCGCTCGGCCCGTTCTAGATCGTTGTTACGGTGCACCGGTGTCTGACTCCTCACGCGATACCGCCGAAGGCGCCGGCTGGGGCACCGCAGAACGCGGCGAGTACCAGCGGCTCATGCCCTCCCGGGTCGAGAAGATCTCCTGGCTGAATCCGAAGACGTTGTGGGCCGCCCGCAACGGCGTCCTGGCGTCCTGGTTCGGGGACCCCACGGGTCGTACCCGCAGCCGGTGGGTGGCGCAGCGGGCGGCGGCCGGGGCACCCGCCGACAAGGTGGTCCGGCGCGACGACCCGGACGAGTTCTCGTTCATGGTCATCGGCGACACGGGCGAGGGCGACGATCCCCAGTACGCCGTCGTGCCGGGCTTCCTGAAGACGGGTCAGGACACCCGCTTCGCCGTCATCGCCAGTGACGTGATCTATCCGGTGGGCAGCGCCGACGACTACGGCACCAAGTTCTTCCGCCCGTACCAGGACTACCCGGCGCCGATCTACGCGATACCCGGCAACCATGACTGGTACGAGGACCTCGGCGCGTTCATGCGCGTCTTCTGCGACGACGCCCCGCCCCTCGCTCCCGAACCCGCGCCCCGCCCCCTCACCCGGGCCTGGCTGCGGTCGCTGCTGTGGCACCGGCCGCGTCCGCACGACGGCGGGCGACTCGACCAGGAACGGGAGTTGCGCGGCTCGCCGGCCCAACGGGCCGTGCAGCCGGGACCGTACTGGGCGGTGGACGCCGGACCGGTGCGGATCATCGGGATCGACACGGGTCTGCTGGGCACGCTCGACGCCGAGCAGGGGGCCTGGCTCCGTGAGGTCTCCCAGGGCCCCCGCCCGAAGGTCCTCATCACCGGGTCGCCCCTGTACGTGGACGGCGAGCACCACCCGTGCCCGATAGAGGGCGGTGGGACGGTCGACGACATCGTCCGCGACCCGGACCACCACTACGTGGCGGCGATAGGCGGCGACATCCACAACTACCAGCGCTACCCGGTACGGGTGGGCGACCGCACCCTCCAGTACGTCGTCTCCGGCGGCGGCGGGGCGTTCATGCACGCCACCCACACCATCCCCCGGGTCTCGGTCGGCGGCGTCACCGAGAAGGACTTCCGCTGCTACCCGCTGCGCGGCGACTCCCTCGCCTTCTACAGCCGCCTCTACGGCCGCCGCCTGCGCCTGCGCCGCTTCTTCACGCTCACCGAGGCCGAGGCCACCGCCGTCATCGCCGAGCGGCTCGGCATCTCCCCGACCCGCGCGCCGGGCGGGGCCACCAAGGTCACCGCGCGCACCCGGCTGGTGGCCGCTCTGCTGGGCGCCGGGGGCCGACCCGACCGCACCTCGCGCTTCCGGCTCCCGGTGCGCAAGATCTACACGCAGCTGTTCTCCCCGAGCTCGGCCACGTACAGCCCGCCCTTCTTCAAGTGCTTCCTGCGTCTGGACGTCACCCCGGAGGCGATCCGGCTGCGCTGTCACGCGGCGACCGGAAACCGCGCCCAGGAGATCGAACCGCCCGTCGAGGACGAGGTGACCATTCCGCTGGTCTGACGGGGCACGGGAACACTTCCGGACACGGTCCCGTTGGCACCGTCGTACGCGATGATCGAAGAACGCCGGAGGAGCCCGTGCCGCCCACCTCACGCCCGTTGCGCAAGCTGGGCTTCCTGACCATCGGCCTGTTCGACGAGGCCGATCCGCGCCGGGGCCACGAGTCCACGCTGGAGATCATCGAGCTGGGCGAGCGGCTGGGCTTCGACAGCGCGTGGCTGCGCCATCGCCATCTGCAGTACGGCATCTCGTCGCCCGTCGCGGTCCTGGCGGCGGCCTCGCAGCGCACCAGCCGCATCGACCTCGGCACCGCGGTGATCCCGCTGGGCTGGGAGAACCCGCTGCGGCTGGCCGAGGACCTGGCGACCGTCGACCTGCTGTCGGGCGGTCGGGTCAACCCCGGCGTGAGCGTGGGCCCGCCGATGCACTACGACCAGGTCAAGGACGCCCTGTACCCGGACACCGCCGACGCCGAGGACTTCGGGTACGAGCGGGTGCGGCGGCTGCTGGACTTCGTGCGGGGCGAGCCCGCCACCGACTTCAGCGGGGTCGAGGGGTTCGAGGTGTTCTCGGAACGGGTGCAGCCGCACTCCCCCGGGCTCGGGCGGCGCCTCTGGTACGGCGGCGGCAGTCTCAGCTCGGCGCGCTGGGCCGGTGAGCACGGCATGAACTTCCTGACAAGCAGCGTCGTCAAGGCGGAAGAGTCCGAGGGGACGCCGGACTTCGCGGAGATCCAGCTCTCCCACATCCGTGCCTTCCGCGCCGCCCACCCCGACGGCGAGGACGCCCGTGTCTCCCAGGGCCTCGTCGTCATCCCCACCGACTCCGCCTCGCCCGAACAGCGCGCCCGGTACGAGGAGTACGCGGCGAAGCGCACCCCTCGTACGGCGGCACCGCAGGGACCGGCCCGGCTGATGTTCGCGCCGGACATCGTCGGCACCTCGGACGAGATCGCCGAACGGCTCCACGCGCACGCCGCTTTCCGCGAGGTCGACGAGGTGGCTTTCGCGCTGCCGTTCACCTTCGGGCACGAGGACTATGTGCAGATCCTCACCGACATGGCGACGAGGCTCGGTCCGGCGCTGGGGTGGCGGCCCGGCGTCTGAGGGGTCACCACCGGCCGGGTTCGGTCCCCACGATCGGCTCCGAGGGCCTGCCGTCCACGCCGCGGGGCAGGTCACCGGCGAGCATCACCCGGTGCATGGTCCGGGGGAAGTCGAGGTGCGCGTTGTCGGAGGGCGCCAGGTGGATGGTGGCCCTGTTGTCCCAGAAGGCGACGCTGCCGGGCTCCCAGCGGAAGCGGACCGTGTACTCGGGCCGGGTCGCCTGGTCGAGCAGCATCTCCAGGATCGCGCCGTTCTCGGCCCGGGACAGCCCGGCGATCTGCTCGACGTAGTAGCCGTTGACGTAGAGGATCCGCTCCCCCGTCTCCGGGTGGACCCGGACCAGCGGGTGCAGCGAGGCGACCTGATGGTCCAGGAGATGCCGGACGTACGCGTCGTCGCCGGGCCGTGGCTGGTAGCCGACCCCCAGCCGGTGCTCGGCCCGCAGCCCGTCCACGAACTCCCGCACCGGGAGGGAGAGACCGGCGTACGCGGCCGCGAGGTTCGACCAGGTGGTGTCCCCTCCGTAGGGCGGCACGGTCTCGGCGCGCAGGATCGTCGCCATCGGCGGGTCGACGCGGGCGCCGTGGTCACAGTGCCAGCCGCGCAGCAGGGTGTGCCGCCTACGCCTGAGCCATTCGTCGTGCTCCATGCCGAACCTGCCGCCCAGTTCCAGCCGGTCGGCGGTCGTCTCGATCTCGGGGAAGTCCTGCGGGGAGGCGCTGCCTCGTCCGCGCGGCGCGACCGGCTCGCCGAACCGGCGTGCGAAGGCCACCTGCCCGGCGTGGTCGAGCCGCTGTCCCCGGAAGAACACCACCTTCCAGCGCAGCACCGCCGCCCGGATCGCGGCGATCACGCTGTCGTCGAGGTCGCCGGCCAGGTCGACGCCGGTGATCTCGGCGCCGATGTGTCCGGCGGCCGGTCGCACCTCGATCCCCGTGGCCCCGTCCGGGCGGTCCGCAGTGGCCCTGTCCGTCGTCATACACGCTCCGTTGATCCGTCCGTCGGTACCGGCTCGGTCCGTACCGGTCCCCGAAGATCGTGACACGCTCCGGCCGGTCCGCTTGATCACGGCTCGTGCTGCCCGTGAGGCTGGGTACCCGGCACAGTCACAGGCACAGTCAAGGGAAGGTCCGGCAGTGATCAGCATCCCGACGCACACGCTCAACGACGGCACGACGATCCCGGCCCTCGGACTCGGCACCTGGCCGATGGACGACACGCAGGCGGAGCAGGCGGTACGCGGTGCTCTGGAGACCGGCTACCGCCTCGTCGACACGGCGACGAACTACCGCAACGAGGCCGGGGTCGGCCGCGGCGTGGCGGGCGGCGCGGTGGACCGGGAGGAGATCGTGGTGACCACGAAACTCCCGGGCCGCCACCACGGCTACGAGGAGACCCTCGCGTCCTTCGAGGAGTCCCGCGCCCGCCTCGGCCTGGAGCAGGTGGACCTGTACCTGATCCACTGGCCGCTGCCGCGCGTCGACAAGTACGTGGACTCCTGGAAGGCCATGATCAGGCTCCGTGCGGAGGGCCTCGTCCGTTCGATCGGCGTCTCCAACTTCACGGCCGAGCACATCGAGCGGCTGGAGAAGGAGACGGGCGTCCTGCCCGCCGTCAACCAGATCGAACTGCACCCCTTCTTCCCGCAGGACGAGCTGCGCGCCTTCCACGCCGCCAGGGGCATCGTGACCGAGAGCTGGAGCCCGCTGGGCCGGGGCACGGAGCTGCTGGAGGACCCCGCCGTCGCCTCCGTCGCGAAGGCACACGGGGTGACGCCCGGCCAGGTCGTCCTGCGGTGGCACGTCCAGCTGGGCGCCCTCCCCATCCCGAAGTCGTCCGATCCCGAGCGGCAGCGCCAGAACCTCGACGTCTTCGGGTTCGAGCTGAGCGCCGACCAGATGGACGCGATCGCCGACCGCCCCCACCGGCGGGTCGGCGGGGACCCTGAGACACACGAGGAGTTCTGAGGGCGGGCCGGTGACGCCGGGCCGGCCCGCCGCGGGGTTCCGAGTCGCCCGCACGACTCACCGCTGTCCGCGGAGGTACCGGACCCCGGTTGTTCTTCCGGCTGATCGGGGGATCAGAACTCCGGCGTCAGCGACTGCTCGGCCCAGATCGTCTTGCCGCTGCCGGTCTGCCTGCTGCCCCAGCGCTGGGTGAGCTGGGCGACCAGGAGCAGGCCGCGGCCCCCTTCGTCGAAGGCGTGCGCCCGGCGCAGGTGCGGCGAGGTGGAACTGCCGTCGGAGACCTCGCAGATGAGGGTGCGGTCGCGGATCAGCCGCAGCTGGATGGGCGATTCGCCGTACCGGATCGCGTTGGTGACCAGTTCGCTGACGACCAGTTCGGTGACGAAGGCCGCCTCGTCCAGTCCCCACGCGGTGAGTTGCTCGGTGGCGGCCTGCCGGGTGTCGGCCACGTGGACGGGGTCCGGGTCGACGTCCCAGGTGGCGACCCGGTCCGCGCCCAGCGACCGGGTGCGGGCCAGCAGCAGCGCCACGTCGTCGCTGGGTTCCTCGGGCAGTACGGCCTTCAGCACGGTGTCACACAGCGAGTCGAGGGTGTCGGTGCGGGCGGTCAGGGCGTGGCACAGTTCGTCGATGGCGTGATCGACGTCACGGTCGCGGTCGCCGACGAGCCCGTCGGTGTACAGGGCGACGACGGCGCCCTCGGGCAGTTCCAGTTCGGTCGCCTCGAACGGCAGGCCGCCCACGCCGAGCGGCGGGCCCGCGGTCAGCGGGACGAGGCTCGCGGTGCCGTCGGGCAGCACCACGGCGGGCGGCGGATGACCCGCGGAGGCCAGGGCGAGACGGCGGGAGACCGGGTCGTAGACGGCGTACAGGCAGGTGGCGCCCAGTTCCCCGGGCTCGCTGTCACGGTCGTCGCCCGCGAGGTGGATGACCAGGTCGTCGAGGTGGGTGAGCAGTTCGTCCGGCGGCAGGTCCACGTCGGCGAGGGTGCGCACGGCCGTGCACAGGCGGCCCATGGTCGCCGACGAGGGGATGCCGTGTCCGACGACGTCACCGACGACCAGGGCGACCCGGCTGCCGGAGAGCGGGATCACGTCGAACCAGTCGCCGCCGAGGCCGGCCAGCGAGCCGGAGGGCAGATAGCGGTGGGCGACCTCGACCGCCGCCTGTCCGGGCAGGCCGCGGGGCAGCAGACTGTGCTGCAGGGCCAGGGCGGTGGTGCGTTCCCGGGCGAAGCGGCGGGCGTTGTCGACGCAGACGGCGGCGCGGCTGGCGAGTTCCTCGGCGAGGACGGCGTCGTCGTCGCCGTAGTCGTCCGGGTGGGCGATGCGGACGGCCACGGCGACGCCCAGGGTGGTGCCGCGGGCCCGCAGCGGCACCGCGAGCATCGAGTGGACGCCCCTGCGATGGGGGCGTCCCTTCGGAGCGCGCGCGTTGCGTTCGTCGACCCAGCGCATGAAGTCCGGCTCGCCCGCCTGGCCGATGACCGCCCGGCCCTCCCGCAGCGCCCGCGCGGGCGGCGAGTACCCGGGGTAGACGTCCACCTCGCCCAGGTGCACGGCCGCCTCCGGGGTGCCCTCGGTGCCGGAGCCGTGCGCGACGCGACGCAGGACGACCTCTCCGCTCAGCGCCGCCTGGGGTTCGTCCGCCCCGAGGACCCATTCGAGCAGGTCCACGCTGGCGAAGTCGGCGTACCGGGGAACGAGGAGCTCGACCAGTTCCTCGGCGGTGCGCACCACGTCCAGGGTGGTGCCGATGCCGGCCGCCGCCTCGTTGAGCATGGCCAGCCGCCGCCGGGCCCAGTACTGCTCGGTGCTGTCGAGGGCCGCGAGAGCCACCCCGGTGACCACGCCCGAGGCATCCCGCACGGGCCACATCTCGGTGCTCCAGGCGTGTTCCCGGTTGAGGGCCGGGGCGCCCGTGTAGCTCTCGTATCGGGCGGGCCGTCCGGTCTCGGCGACCTGGCGCAGGTTGCTGTGGAAGCCCCGGCTGTGTACGGCGTCCTCCACCGATTCCGGGAAGGGCCTGCCGACCAGGTCCTCCTCCGACACGCCCATCACCCGGCAGGCCGTTTCGTTGAGGCGCAGATAGTGCTGGCGGGTGTCGAAGACCGACATCGACACGGACGCCTGTTGGAAAGCCTGCTCGGCGAGGGTGGGTTCCCGCTCGCCGGGCTGCTCGGTGATCACATAGCCGTTGGGTGCGCCGTCCGCGCCGAGCACGGGGTGCGCTCGCAGCGCGACCGGGACGGGGGTGCCGTCCCGGTGCCGCAGGACGACCGGGCCGGCCAGCTCCGCCACGACTCGGTCCGCTGGGTCCTCGGCGAGCAGTTCCCGCGCCGCGCGTCCCACGACCTCCTCGGCCGTGCGTCCCGTCAGGCGCCGGGCACCCTCGCTCCACCCCGTCACGATGCCCTGGGCATCCGTGGTCGCCGCAGCGGAGACATGCTCCATATCGTCCAGGATGGTCTCTTTGTCACACCGCATCAACCGCGCTGTGGCGACTGGGGCACCCGCGTCACGTCCGATGGGCCCGCAACGCGTCGAGGGCGCGGTCGGCGTGCGTGTTCATCCGCAGTTCGCTGCGGACGGCCTCCAGGACCGTCCGGTCCTCGGCTATGACGAAGGTGACCCGCTTGGTGGGGGCGAGCGAGAAGCCCCGCTTGACGCCGAACCGTTCCCGGATCGTCCCGTCGGGGTCGGACAGCAGGGGCATGCCCAGGTTGTGCTGTCCGGAGAACTCCTGCTGGCGTTCGACGGGGTCGCCGCTGATACCCACGGGCCGGGCACCGACGGCGGCGAATTCGGCGGCCAGGTCGCGGAAGTGACAGGCCTCCGCGGTGCAGCCGGAGGTCAGGGCCGCGGGATAGAAGAAGAGCACGACGGGTCCGTCGGCGAGCAGGCCGGTGAGGCTGCGGAGCGTGCCGGTCTCGTCCGGCAGCTCGAAGTCCTCGACCTTGTCCCCGACCTCTGTACGTGTGGTCACGACCGGCCCTCCCCGTTCGCGGCGACGCCACGCGCCCACAGGACGAGGGGCACCTGGAGGGGCAGTCGCCCGAACACCGCGGCCTTCTGCGGCGCGGGCCGGTGACGCCGGTCCAGGGCCATCTTGACGTTGGCGGGGAACACCCCGACGAAGAACGCGGCCGTGGCCAGCGCCGCCGTGCGCCGGGTGCGCGGCAGGGCCACACCCGCGGCCAGCGCCAGTTCCACGGCACCGCTCGCGTACGTCCAGGCCCTGGGCGAACCCGGCAGGCCGCTCGGGATCATCGCGTCGTAGGGGCGTGGAGCGGCGAAGTGGGTGACACCCGCGGCGGCCAGCAGGCCGGCGAGCAGCAGGGGCGAGCGTTCGGACCGTGACACGGTTCCTCCTCTGATGACCTGCCGCGCGATATTACTGGACGGTAAAACGCGGGGGGACCGGCCGGGTCCGCGTCGGCTTGGGAACGGCGGTTGCGCGAGCCCGCGGGAAGCCTGCGTGCGTCGTGCTCGCCTCGGGCGGGCCGTTCTCGCCGCAGGTCATGCCCACGCCGGTTCTGGGGGGGTGCCGGCCGATGCCACGTCGCCGAGGCCGTGCCGTCAAGCCGTCTCGGCCGGTGCCGCGGCCGCCGGTTCGGTGTCCTCGTCGACGGAGTAGGACAGGAAGTCGTCGACCATGCGGTGGAAGAGCGCGGCGAGCAGGCGCAGCTCCTCGGGCGACCAGTCGGCGAGGGCGAGTTGCATTCCCCGGGCGCCCGCGTCCCGGATCCGGGCGATGGCCTGCCGGCCCGTGTCGGTGAGCTGGATCCGCTGCGCGCGTCGGTCGTCGGGGTCGGGGACGCGGGTGGCGTACCCCGACTTCTGCAGCTGCTGCACCGTGCGCGTCACATGGGAGGCCTCCACACCCAGCCGGTTCGCCAGTTCCCCCGGCCGCAGCGGCTCGGAGTCGGCGACCTGGCGCAGCAGCGCCACGGCGGCACGGTCGAGCGGCACCCCGGCCAGGGCCATGAGCCGCTCGTGCTGCCGGGCGCGCGTGCTCAGGTACGTGATGCGGGTGAGCGCCCGCTCGATCTCGGTGACTTCCGGGGAGGCGGGAGTGTCGGGGAGCGGCTGTGTGGACATGCGAGCCACGTTACCATCTTGTTGCGTAACTCAAGTAATATGGTGATCCGCTGGGACCTCGACCCGGACAGTGACCCGGACGGTGTCGTCCCACGGCGCGCCCGCCGCGATGGCCTGCCGCCAGGTCCGGAGCGCCTTGGGCGGCATGCCGACCGCCAGGGCGCCGCTGACCCGGTCGCCGGTGCGGTACAGGGCGACGAACCGGCACCGGCCCAGGTCGCCGTCCACCACCGCGACCTCGTCGTGGCCCCGCAGGAAGCCGTACGCCTGGATCTTCATCCCGTACTGGTCGGACCAGAAGTACGGCACCGGCGCGAACGGCTTGCGTGCCTCGGGGCGGAGCAGGTTGCGGGCGGCGGCCATGCCCTGTTCGGCGGCGTTGGTGCGGTGCTCGATCCGCATCGACGTGCCGAACAGCGGGTTGTGCCAGCGGGCGATATCACCGGCCGCGTACACTCCCCCAGCCTCCGGCCGGGCGGAGCCCCAGGTGGCCTCGCAGTACTGGTCGCAGACCACACCGTCGCTCAGGACGAGGCCGCTGCCTTCCAACCACTCGGTGTTCGGCCGTGAGCCCACGGCGACCAGCACCTCGTCCGCGTCGACGACCTCACCGTCCGCGAGCCGCACCCCGTCCTCGGTCACCTCGGTGACGGTGACCCCGCAGCGCAGGTCCACGCCCCGCTCCAGGTGCGCCCGGGTCAGCACCTCCCCGACCGCCGAGCCGACGGCGTGGGCCAGCGGCACCGCGGCGGGTTCCAGGAGGGTGACGTGGACACCGAGCCGCCGGGCGACGGCGGCGGCCTCCGCGCCCAGGAAACCGGCGCCCACCACGACCAGGCGCCGCCCGGGCGTGAGCCGGTCCCGCAGCGTGAGGGCGTCGTCGAGGGTGCGCAGGACGTGGGCCCCCTCGCCGGGCAGCCGGCGCGGCCGGACCCCGGTCGCCACCACGAGTCCGTCGTACGGCACTTCGCGGCCGTCGGCCAAGGCGACGATCCGCTCGGCGGGTTCCAGGCCGGTCGCCGCCACCCCGAGCCGCACGTCGAGGCCGAGCGCGGCCAGGTCGGCGGGGGTGCGCAGCGCCAGCCGCTCCGCCTCCCACTCCGCGGCCAGCAGTTGCTTGGACAGCGGCGGCCGGTCGTACGGGGGCAGCGGCTCGTCACCGACGAGGGTGAGCGTGCCGTCGTAGCCCTCGCGGCGCAGCGTCTCGGCCGCGGCGAGCCCGGCGGCCGAGGCACCCACCACGACGATCCGCCTCACCGCCGCACCAGCCGGATGGCGGCGGCCGGGCAGATCGCCACGGCCTCGCGCACGTCGTCGAGCAGGTCCGCCGGGGGCCGCTCGTCCAGCAGGAAGGCGATGCCGTCCTCGTCCCGTTGGTCGAAGACCTCGGGGGCGGCCATCACACACTGCCCCGACGCGACACACTTCGGCTCGTCCAGTTCCACGCGCATGCTCTGCACCTCGTTCGCTCTCTGTGGGGGGTTGACCGTCGGTGCGCGAGTCACCAGGTGACGGGCAGTTCGTAGACGCCGTAGACCGAGCCGTCGTGCTTGAACGGCAGGCTGTCCACCTCGGCGGCGAGACGGAGGGTCGGAATGCGGCGGTAGAGGGTGCTGTAGACGACCTGGAGTTCCATCCGGGCCAGCGGCTGGCCCAGGCACTGGTGGACGCCGAAACCGAAGGCGACGTGCCGACGGGCGTCGCGGGTGATGTCCAGCCGGTCGGGGTCGGCGAAGGCCTCGGGATCGCGGTTGGCGATGTCGTTGGGCAGGATCACGCCCTCACCGGCCCGGATCACCTGGCCGGCGATCTCGATGTCCTCGAGGGCCGCCCGGCGTCGTCCGCCGTGCACGATGTTGAGGTAGCGCAGCAGTTCCTCCACCGCCGACGCCACCAGCTTGGGGTCGTCGCTGTCCCGCAGCAGCGCGAGCTGGTCCGGATGCTCGAGCAGCGCGAGCGTGCCGAGCGCGATCATGTTGGCGGTCGTCTCATGGCCGGCCAGCAGCAGCAGTACGCCCATCTGGGCGGCGTCCTGCCGCGTCAGCTCGCCCGCCTCGACCCGCGCCACGAGCCCGGAGAGCAGGTCGTCGCCGGGGTCGGTCATCTTCCGGCCCATCAGCTCGTCGAGGTAGCCGATCAGCCTCCCGTGGGCGGCCATGCGGTCCTCCATGGCCGCGTCCCGGGTGATGAGGGTCCTGCTGTTGTCCTGGAAGAAGTCGTGGTCGGCGTACGGCACTCCGAGGAGTCGGCAGATGACCAGCGAGGGCACCGGCAGGGCGAACGCCTGCACCAGGTCGAGGGGGCCGCCGGTGGCGAGCATGTCGTCGATGAGGTCGTCCACGATCTTCTGCACGCCGGGCCGCAGCGCCTCGATCCGCTTCACCGCGAACGGCGCGGTCACCATGCGTCGCAGGCGGGCGTGCTCGGGGTCGTCCATCAGGACGAAGCTGATGGTGTTCTTGCCGTTGCTCGGTGCCTGGAGCGGATAGCCGGGGGTGGTGATGTCGGCGCTGACGCGGGGGTCGAGGAGCAGGGTGCGCTGGTCCTCGTAGCGGGTCGCCAGCCAGGGCGTGCTGCCGTCCCAGAGGCGGACCTTGACGAGGCGGCCCTCGTCCTGCTGGGCCCGGAGGGCCGGGGGCGGGTCGAAGGGGCAGCCCGCCGCCCTGGCCATCGGGAACTCGGGGACCGGCGTGGCCGCGTCGGGCGCGCCGCCGGTGAGGGTGTCGGCCATGGTTCTCCTCGGTGTGGGGGGGCTCCGGGGGCGGAACGCCGGGGTGAGAGGGGTGAGGCCTCGATGAGCACAGGCAAACAGACAGGACTGACGTCAACCCGTCAGTTTCCTGACAGAAAGCTGACGTGGTCCGGATCACAGTCGCATTCAGGACGCACGAATCCCTGTGCTTCATAAGGGGGTTGTGAATGACGGCCGTGCCTGAACGGGCGCGTCGACGTCGACCGTGGACCACGGGACGGGGCCCTGCCGGGCGACGGCGGGATGTTTGCTCCGCGACGCCTCAGAACTCGGCGTCGGCGTCTCCCAGCCAGTATCCGAAGCCCCGGCGGGTGTGGATCAGCACCGGCGCGTCCCGGTCCACCTTGCGTCGCAGCCGGGAGACGAGTTGCTCGATGGCATTGTCGCCGCGGTGGTGGCCCCAGACGTAGCGGCCGATCTGCTCCTTGGACAGCACCCGGTGTGCGTTGGCCAGGAAGTGCAGCAGCAGTCGGTACTCGGCCGGTGTGAGGTCCAGCCGCCGGGGGCCGCGGCGCGCCTCGCAGCGGGTGTCGTCCAGGACCAGGTCCCGGTAGCCCAGCTCGTCGCCGCGCGGCCTGCGGCGACCGGGTCCGCGCAGCAGGACCTGCACCCGGGCGAGGACCTCGGCCACCCGGAAGGGCTTGGTGACGTAGTCCCGCTCCCCCGGGCCGAGTTCCGGCACCAGCCGGTCGAGAGACTCGTACACGGTCAGCAGGAGCACCGGCGGGCGGTCGACGACGGTGGGCCGGTCGCGGCCGATGCTCTCCAGGTCCGGAAGCGTCGCGTCGACGACCAGGAGGTCGAACCGGCGCTCGGCGAGCCGCGCCAGCGCCTCGGTCCCGCTGCGGACCACGGTGACGCGGTACCCCGCCAGGTCGAGGGTGGTGGAGAGCAGCTCGGCCGTGTCCGGCTCGTCGACGACGAGCAGCAGGTGCTCTCCGGCCCCGCGGACCGGCGCCGGTTTCTCACGGATGACGCCGTACATTCCCCCCACCCTACCCCGCTGCTTGCCTAACTCAATTAATTCTGGCCGGGGTTACGGGCGCCTGCCACATGCCGACGACCGCGTCCACCAGACCGGTGGCGGCTTCGTGCCAGGTGGAGCGTGGCGTGGGCGTGTGCTCGGCGAGCGCCCGCTCCCGCTCGGCACAGACGTGCACGATGAGGTGGCGGGCCATGTCGCCGCGCTCGGCCCGCACGTCGTCGGGCAGCTCGGGCAGGCAGCGCCGCAGCCCCTCCACGATCTGCCGCAGGTCCGGGGACGCCAGTGACTCCTCCGCCATGGTCCGCCGCAGCGCCGGGTCGGTCATCACCTGGGCGCAGAACCGCGCGTACCAGGTGGGACTGCCCAGCGCCGCGAGGTGCTCGGGCACCGGGCGGACGAGGCAGTCCACCCAGTCGCGCACATCGGTGGAGTCGCCGGTGGCGGCCAGCAGCCGGGCACGGATCTCCCCGATCGGTTCGGCGTGCCTGCGGATGATCGCCCGGACCAGGTCGGTCTTGGTGCCGAAGTGGTAGCCGACGGCCGCGTTGTTGCCCTGGCCCGCGGCCTCACTGACCTGACGGTTGGACACCGTGTACACGCCGCGTTCGGCGAACAGCCGCTCAGCGGCCGTCAGGATCAGCTCCCGCGTCGCGCTGACCTGTTCGGCTCGTACCGTCCTGCCCGCCATGCTCACCACCGCACCGGGGCCCGGGAAACCCCGCGCCGGCCGGCCCCTGGAGCCGCCACGGGTCCGCCGCCGAGCGACGCCTCACGTCCCTGAAGCCTACGTAAGGAAACGGAGCCAGTATGGTAAGTCAAGCAGCTGCCTTAAATCTGGCTGCCTCTTCACCTGACGCCCCCGGAGGCTCCCTATGTCCGACGCCCTTGCCCCACCCGCCGAGGCCGGGGGCGCCGCCGCGCCGAGACCCAACGCCGTCGTGGCGGTGCTGGCCTTCGCCGGGATCGTCGTCGCGTTGATGCAGACCCTGGTGATCCCGATCGTGCCGGAGCTTCCCCGGCTGCTCGACGCGCCGGCGTCCGACACCGCCTGGGCGGTCACCGCGACCCTGCTGGCGGCGGCCGTGGCCACTCCGGTGGTGGGCCGCCTCGGTGACATGTTCGGCAAGCGCCGGATGCTGATGATCAGCGTCCTGATGCTGGTGATCGGCTCGGTGGTGTGCGCGCTCAGCGAGTCGCTGGTGCCGATGGTCGTGGGCCGGGCGTTGCAGGGCCTCGCCTCGGGGGTGATCCCGCTGGGCATCAGCATCATGCGGGACGAGCTGCCCGCCGAGCGGCTGGCCGGATCGACCGCGCTGATGAGCGCCTCCCTCGGCGTCGGCGGCGCCCTCGGTCTGCCCACGGCCGCTCTGATCGCCGACAACTTCGACTGGCACGTCCTGTTCTGGGCCTCCGCCGCCATGGGCGTGATCGCCCTCGTTCTGGTCGTGAGCCTGGTGCCGGAGTCGCGGGTACGCACCGGTGGCCGCTTCGACGTGGTCGGCGCGCTCGGCATGGCGACCGGCCTGGTGTGCCTGTTGCTGGCGATCTCCAAGGGTGCCGACTGGGGCTGGACCAGCGGCACCACGCTCGGACTGTTCGCCGCCGCCGTGCTCGTGCTGCTGGCGTGGGGCGCGTTCGAACTGCGCACCACGCAGCCGCTGGTCGACCTGCGTACCACCGCCCGCCGTCAGGTCCTGGTCACCAACCTGGCCTCGGTGGCGATCGGTTTCTCCATGTTCGCGATGTCCCTGGTGCTCCCGCAGCTGCTCCAGCTGCCCGAGCAGACGGGTTACGGACTGGGCAGATCGCTGCTGACGGCCGGTCTGGTGATGGCTCCCTCCGGCCTGGTGATGATGGCGACCGCGCCCGTCTCCGCCGCCGTGTCCAAGGCCAAGGGGCCGAAGGTGACGCTGATGATCGGTGCGGTGATCGTGGCCTGCGGGTACGGCCTGAACATCGTGCTGATGTCCGAGGTCTGGCACCTGGTGATGGTCTCCTGCGTGATCGGCGCCGGCATCGGCTTCACGTACGGCTCGATGCCCGCCCTGATCATGGGTGCCGTGCCCGCGAGCGAGACGGCCGCCGCCAACAGCCTCAACACCCTGATGCGGTCCATCGGCACGTCGGTGGCCAGCGCCATCGCGGGTGTCGTCCTCTCGCAGATGACCACCACCCTCGGCGGCTTCGCGCTGCCCTCCAAGGACGGCTTCCGGACGGTCATGGCGCTCGGCGTCGGCGCCGCCCTGCTCGCCCTCGCGATCGCCGCGTTCATTCCCCGGCAGCGGGTCTCCCTCGCACCGACCCCAGCGCCCGGGGCCGACACGCCGACGGTTCGCACCACCACGGCGAAGTGAGCGGACGGCGAACGGAGACCCAGGGGGTGTCCGCAAAGTCGCGCCGTCCGGCACGCAGGCCGGGTCTACGGCGGGCGCCCCGGGCCGACCCGCGGCAGCGTCCGAGGGCGCACCGACGCTCGGGGCGGGGGCGGCGTTCAGCCCCGGCCGGTGCCTCGTGCACAGGGCGCCGTTCAGGCGAACCGGGCGCGCGGCACGCGTGACGAGGGGCGGGAGCGTCGAGAACTGACCCGTGAGCCTCCCGCTGATCCCGCCCATGCTCGCCACGACCGGCGTCCTGCCGCCCGCCGCGCAGGACGCCCGGTGGGCCTACGAGACGAAGCAGGACGGCCAGCGGGTGGTGGCGTACCTCGCCGGGGACGGCGGCGTGGTCCTGCGCGCCCGCTCCGGGGAGGTCGTCACCGTCGCCTACCCCGAACTGCTGCCGCTGGGCCGCGCCCTCGGCCGCACCCCCGCCGTACTGGACGGGGAGGTGCTGGCGCTGGACGAACGGGGGCGCGCCGACTTCCAGTTGCTCCAGTCCCGCATGGGTCTGGTGCAGTCCCCCGGCAGGGCGGCGCGCCGAGCGGCGGAGGTGCCCGTCCACCTCGTCCTGTTCGACGTGATGCACCTGGGGGGCCGCTCCCTCGTCGCCCTCCCCTACACCCGGCGGCGCACCCTCCTGGAGGGGCTGGACCTGAGCGGGCCGCACTGGTCCACCCCGACCGCCCTGGTCGGTCACGGCGAGCAGGCACTGCGGGCCACCCGCGAGAACGGGCTGGAGGGCCTGGTCTGCAAACGGCTGGACTCGGCGTACGAACCCGGAGTGCGTTCCCGGGCCTGGATCAAGATCCGGAACATGCGCAGCGAGGACGTGGTCGTGGGTGGTTGGCTGCCCGGCAAGGGGCGGCTCACCGGCCTGCCGGGCGCGGTGCTGGTCGGACAGCGCACCCGGGGGCGGCTGCGTTACGTCGGCGGGGTGGGCACCGGCTGGAGCGAGACCGAGCGCGAGCAGCTCGCCGCGCTGCTGAGGGCCGCCGAGACGGACGTGTGCCCCTTCGATCCCGTTCCGCCGGTCGCCGGCGCCCACTGGGTACTGCCCCGCCTGGTCGGCGAGGTCCGCTACAGCACCCGGACCCGGGCCGGAATGCTGCGCCAGCCGTCCTGGCTGCGGTTGCGGCCCGACCTCGCCCCCGAGGAATCGGCGGCGGACCTTCCGGACGACCTGCCCTGACACGCTTCTCCGACGTCACCCCCTGACGTCCTCCCCCTGGCGTTCTGCCGCGACAACCCGCCCTGACACGACGTCAGGACCCAACTGTTGGGGCCACTGTCACCAGAGAGACGCCCGCACACTCTTGGCGCGGACATGAAAAGCCGGGAAGCTGATCTCCCTTGCCCCCCACAGCCGTTGGGCTGCGCCCGGACCAGAGGAGGACGCAGTGTCGTCACCGTCGTTCAAGGCTCACCGCAGGAGATGGCTCACCGGCCTGGCCGGCGCCGCCGCCCTCGTCGTCGCCTTCCCCGCCGTCGCCTTCGCCGCCCCGCCGCAGGCGCTCCCCGCCAACGCCGAGACGGCCGAGAAGACCTTCCAGCCGGCCTTCGACTACGACACGGACGGGTGCTACCCCACCCCCGCGATCGGCCCCGACGGCAGCGTCAACGGCGGCCTCAACCCGACCGGCGCCCTCAACGGCGGTTGCCGTGACGCCTCGGACCTCGACAACACCAACAGCTACTCGCGCTACAAGTGCAACAACGGCTGGTGCGCCTACATGTACGGCCTGTACTTCGAGAAGGACCAGGCCGTGGCCGGCAGCAGCATCGGCGGGCACCGGCACGACTGGGAACACGTCGTGATCTGGACGCAGAACAACCAGGTGCGGTACGTCTCGACGTCCAACCACGGCTCGTTCACCGTCACGGCGGCGTCCGGGGTCCGCTTCGACGGCACCCACGCGAAGGTCGTCTACCACAAGGACGGCATCAGCACGCACTGCTTCCGGCTCGCGAACTCGAACGACGAACCGCCGGAGAACCACAAGGGCACCTGGCAGTACCCGCCGCTGGTCGGCTGGAACGGCTACCCGTCGGGCCTGCGCGACAGGTTGAGCGCGTACGACTTCGGCAGCGCCAACTTCGGCCTCAAGGACGCCAACTTCGTCAACCACCTCACCTCGGCGAAGCCGTCCGGCATCGCCTTCGACCCCGGCGCCTGACCCGGACACCGCCCTGGCGACGGGCATCGGGCGCGAGACCTACGACCCACGCACCCCAGGGTTGGGTCCCGCGCCCGATGCCCCGCGATACGGGCGCCGCATAGCGTCCCGCGCATGGACACCACTGACACGAGCGGACAGCTCGAAGAAGCCCTGGAGCGCCTGCACTCCTGTGGACCGGAGCGGCTCGGCCGGCTCACCAACCACGCCCCCATGGTCGTCGAGGCACTCGCCGCGCACGGTCAGGCCGGCGCCGTGCACCGCTGGCTGGACCTGTACCGAGGCAGGCTGGAGGACTTCCCCGCCCCGGTGGCCCCCGTCACCGACGACAACTGGCCCTCGGCGCTGGGTGATCCGCGCCGGGCCGCCGACTGGATCGGCTACTTCTCCCGGGCCCTCGCCGACCACCCGTGGCACGACGTCCTCGCCCTGTGGTGGCCACGCCTCCTGCCGGGGATCTACGGCGGCTCCACCCATCCGGTCATCCGGGTCGGCCACGCCGTACGCGCCCTCGAAGCGGGACCGAACCCGCCCCGGCTCACCGAACTCGCGCACGGACTGGGCTACTGGGCGGCCCGGCACCACGCCGTGTCCGGGATCACCCCGCTGCCCGGCGACCGCTCCGCGGCGCGGTCGCTGGACGCGGCACCCGCCGTCGAGGCGGCCGAGGACGGCTTCCCGGCCCGGCTCGCAGCCGTACGCCGGCTGCCGGTCTGGGCGGACGACGTCACCGACCCGGACACGGCCAGGGAACGGCTCACCGAACTCGTCCGCGCCGCGACCCATCGCTACGCCACCCACGGCCACGGCGAGGAGACCATGCTGGTGCACGCGGCCACCGCCCCCAACGCCGTGCTGCGCACGCTGGGTTCGCTGCCGCGGGAGATGTGGGTGCCGAGCCTGCGCGCGGCCTGGACGGCGTCCGCCGCGGTCACCGCGATGTACGCGCCCGCGCAACCGGTCACCTACACCCCTCCCGCACGGCTGACGGCCGAGGAGGTCCTGGAGCGGGCCCTGGCGCACGGCGACGAGCACGTCATCAAACTCACCGACACGGCGTTGGACGTGGGCGACGAACAGGCCCTCGCCGCCGCGCTGCGCTCGGTCGAACTCAGTACACCACTGGCCTGAAACGGTCGGCCAACGCCGGTATCCGCCTCCTCGTCCGGAAGTCGAGCGGTACTGCACGGGCGCACTGCCCGAAGGGACTATCGTGTCCGCATGTCCGTGCCCGAACTGATCCGTATCGTCTCCCGCGACTCGCCGATGGCGCTCGCCCAAGTGGAGCGGGTCCGCGCCGAGTTGGCCGCCCTGTATCCCGACACGCGCACCGAGGTCGTACCGGTGAAGACCACCGGGGACAAGTGGATGGGCGATCTGTCCGCGGTCGAGGGCAAGGGCGCCTTCACCAAGGAGGTCGACGCCGCGCTGCTGGCCGGCCGGGCCGATCTCGCGGTGCACTGCGTCAAGGACGTGCCCGCCGACCGGCCGCTGCCCGCGGGGACCACGTTCGCCGCGTTCCTGAAGCGGGACGACATCCGCGACGCCCTCATCCACCCGGGTGGCCTCACCCTGGACGAGCTGCCGGCCGGTACCCGGATCGGCACCTCCTCGGTGCGCCGGGTCGCCCAACTGGCCGCCACCCACCCGCACCTGGACTGTGTGCCGTTCCGCGGCAACGCCAACCGGCGCCTGGAGAAGCTCGCGGCAGGTGAGGCGGACGCGCTGCTGCTCGCGGTGTCCGGCCTGGAGCGCATCGACCGGCGGGACGTGATCAGCGAGGTCCTCTCCCCCGAGACGATGATGCCGCCGATCGGCGCGGGCATCCTCGCGCTCCAGTGCCGCGAGGGCGACACCGCGACCATCGACGCGGTCAGCGCGCTCGGTGACCCGGACACGTTCCGGGAGGCCACCGCGGAGCGCATGTTCCTGCACGTCCTGCAGGGACACTGCAACAGCCCGATCGCCGGGTACGCCCGCGTGGACCGCAGTGGTGAACTGTCCCTGCGTGCCTGTGTGTTCACCCCGGACGGCAAGACCCGGCTGAACGCGCACGAATGGGCGGGCCCGCTCGACCCGGCGACGCTCGGCACCTCGGTCGCCGTGGCCCTGCTGCGGCAGGGCGCCCGCGAGATCATCGACGGCATCCCGCACTGAGCGCAAGCACCGAATGGGCCCGCCCCGAGGGGCGGGCCCACCTCAAGCGCCCACGTCAGGCGGTGCCCTCTTCGGCCTGGTCCCGCAGGAAGTTGCTCACCTGGCAGGCGAGGCCCTCACGGACCGTGCCGGTGCCGACGGCCCCCTCCTGCAGTCCGATACCGCCCGCCCACAGCCGACGGTCCGCCCACTCCTCGTCGACCCGCAGCTGGATCTGGATGTCCACCTGGCTCAGGGACGCCTCCGACCCGGCCGCGTACAGCACGGCGGTGGCCCGGCGCAGCGGGTAGACGTCGTAGCCCTCGATGAACTGGGAGTTGCGCCAGTCCAGGAACGCGCTCTCGCCGTCGGGGCCGATCCGCACGTCGATCTGACCGTCCTCCAGGTGGATACCGAGGTGGCGGGGGCCCCGGTTCTCCACGGTGACGCGCATCCGGAAATACGCCAGCCCCTCGGCCGCGTCGTCCCGTCCGCGCGGCGGCTCGGCCGCTTCCAGCTGATGGACGCGGACCCGCAGACCGGCATGCTCGTCGTACTCCTGCCAGTCCCCGACCACGTTCGGCTCGTACACAGTGCACCTCTTCGACCTCAGAGAGCTGCTTCCTATCTGTGCGCTCAGCGCAGTGTCAAATGAGCAGAATGAGCTGTGGCCAGCGAATTCGTCCCCTTGATCGGTGATCAAGCCGTGCGCAGGAAGAACAGGCCGACCGGGCGGACGACCCGTTCCCGGCGCGTGCCGCACATCACTTTCCGGCCGTCGCTCAGCGTGCCAGCCGGCCCAGCAGCGAGGAGGCCGCGGTGATGCCGAGCGCGGCGGCCACGAGCAGCACCGCGAAGTCGAGCGCCAGATGCGCGGGCGTCCCCAGGAGCAGACCGCGCAGGGCGTCGACCTGATAGCTGAGCGGGTTGGCCTTGCTGACCGCCTGGAGCCAGCCCGGCATGACGGACACCGGGTAGAGGGCGTTGGAGCCGAAGAACAGAGGCATGGTGATCGCCTGCCCGATTCCCATCAGCCGGTCGCGGCTGAGCACGACACCGGCGATGGTCATCGACAGGCAGGAGAAGAAGACGGATCCGAGGATCACGGCCGCGGCGACACCGACGAGTTCGAGCGGGTTCCAGGTCAGGGCGACCCCGAGGAGAGCGGCGATGACGATGACGACCACGGCCTGGATCAGCGATTTCACCCCGGCCGCGAATGCCTTGCCGGTGATCAGCGCCGAGCGTGGGGTCGGTGTGACCAGCAGCTTGTTCAGGATGCCGGCGTCGCGTTCCCAGATGATCTGGATGCCGTAGAAGATGGCGATGAACATCGCGGACTGGGCGATGATGCCGGGCGCGAGGTAGTCGACGTAGGGGATGCCCTGGGTGGGGATCGCCTTGATCCGGGTGAAGGTCTGGCCGAAGATCAGCAGCCACAGGGCCGGCTGGACCGCGCGGGTGTACAACTCGGTCCGGTCGTGACGCAGTTTCTGCAGTTCGACGGCGCACATGGCGATGACCCGGGCGGGCAACAGCCGCCAGCCCGCGCGGGGCTGGGGCGGTTGCACCAGCAGGCCGATGCCGTCCTCGCGGGCGCGGTCAGCCGACGCGGTTCGCGGTTCGGCGGGTGCTTCGGACATCGCGGAAACCTCCTGACTGGTCGTCGAGACCGCTGCCCGCGACGTCGCGGAAGACGTCCTCCAGCGTGGGCAGGGGGGCCGTGGCCGGGGCGCCTGCCGCGCGCCGGCGTTCGCCGAGGCCCTCCCTGAGCTCGGTCGGGGTGCCGAGCGCCCGGACGCGGCCGCGGTGCATCAGTGCGATCCGGTCGCAGTACTGGTCGGCCTCGTCCATGTAGTGGGTCGTCACCAGGACCGTCATGCCGGTGGCCGCGCGGACGGCGTTGATGTGCTCCCACACGCCGGTGCGGGCGATCGGGTCGAGCCCGACGGTGGGTTCGTCGAGGATCAGCAGACGGGGCGCGCTGACCAGGGCCTGGGCGAGTTCGAGGCGACGGACCATGCCGCCCGAGTAGGTGCCGGCGAGCCGGTCGGCGGCGTCGGTGAGGCCGACGGCGGTCAGGGCCTGGCCGACGCGTTCGGCGCGTTCCTTGCGGGGCACGTCGAAGACCCGGGCGAACAGGGCGACGTTCTCCCGGCCGGTGAGGCCCGCGTCGGCGGAGAGCTGCTGGGGCACATAGCCCAGCAGACGGCGTACGGCCATGGCGTCCTTGGCGGTGTCGCGACCGAAGACGCGGACCTGCCCCGCGGGCACCGGCAGGAGGGTGGTGATGCAGCGGATGGCGGTGGTCTTCCCGGCACCGTTGGGGCCGAGCAGTCCGAACACCTCACCCTGGGTCACGGTCAGATCGAGTCCGTCCACCGCGGTCGTCTCACCGAAGGTGTAGACGAGGTTCGCGCAGGTGACGGCGGGGTCAGTGTCCTGGGTCATGACTCCTCGGCCTCCTCGTGCAGGTTGTAGGCCAGCTTGCGCAGGGCCGGGAGCGCCGCGCGCAGCGCCTGCTGGTCCGCCTCGTCGAGGCCGGACACCTGGCCCCGTACGAGTGCGGCGCGCCGTCTGCGCCACTCCCCGAGTCGGTGCTCGGCCGCGGGAGTCGGCAGCAGTCGCGCCGCCCGCCGGTCGGCCGGGTCCGTCTCACGGGTCAGATACCCCTCCCGGGCGAGCCGGTTGACCAGCGTGGACACCGAGTTGCTCGCGAGGTACAGGTCCTTGGCCGCGTCCGAGATGCCGATCCCGGGCCGCGCCACCACGAGGCGCAACAGCTCCACCTCGGCTCCGCGCAGCGGTGGGGCGGCCATCTGGGGGCGCAGTCGGCGTCGGATCAGCCGCTGGACTCCGACGAGCGCGTCGGCCAGCTCCTCCGGAAAGGGATCGAGTTCCACCCGATCGACGTTACCTCTGTAGCAGAGGTAACGAACCCCAAAGAGTGGTCAAGGGCGTCGCGTGGGGCGACCACGTGCCGTCCGGTGGCTTTGGGGTTGTTTTGACACGCAAGTGTCGGGAATATGGCCTTATGTGCTTCGGACAGGAGGCACGTCCGTGGGAAGTCGGCCCGCTCGGGCCCGCGTGTACTCCGCTTGTTCAGTGGCCGCGCCCCCACGTGTCTGTCCATCCAGCACCTGCTGAGGGAGGCGGGCAGTATGCCTGTCACTGGCAGAACGAAGCCGCATCCGCACGATGACGCCCCCGACACCGCCGCCGATTTCGAACGGCTCGCCGCGCTGCCCGACGGTCCGCAGCGCAAGTCGTTGCGGGACGAGGTGGTCGAACTCTGGCTGCCCATGGCGGAGCGCATCGCGGTCCGGTTCCGGGGCCGCGGAGAGTCCCTGGAGGACCTCTACCAGGTGGCGGCCCTCGGACTGGTCAAGGCCGTCGACCACTACGACCCCGGGCGGGGCTGCGCCTTCGAGGCCTACGCCGTGCCGACCATCACCGGCGAGATCAAGCGGCACTTCCGCGACCACATGTGGACGCTGCACGTACCTCGACGCGTCCAGGACCTGCGCAATCGTGTGCGCCGGGCCGCGAAGGAACTGTCGCAGACGACTCCGGGCCGGGCTCCGACCGTGCCGGAGATCGCCGCTCACGCGCAGATGACCGAGGACGAGGCCCGTACCGGCATGGAGGCGCTGGAGTGCTTCACCGCGCTGTCGCTGGAGGCCGAGATGCCCGGCACCGACGGGTACGCGCTGGGTGACGCGATCGGCGGTCCGGACCCGGCCTTCGAGATCGTCGTGGACCGGGTGGCCGTCCGGCCCTGCCTGGAGGCGCTGCCGGAGCGCGAGCGCACCATTCTGTATCTGCGGTTCTTCCGGGGCATGACCCAGAGCACCATCGCCGAGCACCTCGGCATCTCGCAGATGCATGTGTCCCGACTGCTCAGCGGCTGCTTCGACCGGCTGCGTGAGGAGGTCCTCGCCGACGCCGGCTGAGCCGCGCGGCCGCGGCCGTCACTCGGGTGGCGGCGCTCCGGGGATCTGTGTGGGGCCGTACCGGTCGAGGGCGTCTTCGAGCTCCGCGCGGATCTCCGGTGGCATCTCTCCGGCCCGCCCCCACAGCACGATCAGCTCCGCGACGTCGCGCAGCTTGATGTTGGTGTGCTGGGAGACGTTCTTCAGCACCTCCCACCCCTGGTCGGGCGCGACTCGGCCGAGTGCGACGACCATGCCGATCGCCTGGTCCACCACGGCGTGCGAGGCGACGGCTTCCTTGAGCTGGTCGACCTCTTCCTGCAGCGCGAAGATGCGGTCCGAGTCGTCGGCGGGCTCGTGCGGTACGCGGGACACGTCTACATCCTGGCCACCCGATGGGGCCGGCGCTACCCGGCGGGGCGCATACGGGCCATCGTTTCGGTGGCGCCACCGGGGTACTCGGCAGGCGCCCCGAGCGGTTCCGGTCGGACACTGGGACGAGACCGTGGCCCCCGGCCGAGGAGAGCAGGACACGACTGTCATGAAGCCCCACGTGAGCCCCCACCACGCGACGAAGGACGTCACGTCCACCCACTCGGTGTTCGGCGCGCCCTGCTGGGTGAGCCTGACCAGCCGCGACGTGGAGGCCACGGTGGGGTTCTACACGGCCGTGCTGGGCTGGCAGTGGCGACGGGCGAGACTCGGCGACCGTTTCCGTATGGCGCTGGCCGACGGGACCCCGGTGGCCGGGATCGCCGCGGTGGCCTCCATGTGGCAGATGGCGGTCGCCTGGACGCCGTACTTCGCGGTGGCCAGCGCCGACGAGGCCGCGTCACGGGCGCAGGAACGCGGCGGCACCACCGCGGTCGGGCCGCTGTCCTTCCCGCCCGGACGGGCGGCTCTGCTGGCCGACCGGGACGGGGCCACCTTCGGCATCTGGGAGGGCGAGCTGTTCGCCGACTGGGAGAGCTGGCGCGAGGCCCAGCCGGCCTTCATCAGGCTCCACACCCGGGACGCCTTCGACTCGGCCATCTTCTACGGCGAGGTCCTCGACTGGGCGTCGGAGCATCCCGGCTGCTGCGAGGTCCACTACGAGGGCGGCGAGGTCGTGCTGCGCAGCCGCGGCGACATCGTGGCCCGGATCGAGTCGGGGGCCCTGGGTTCGGCTCCCGACCCGACGATCCGGCCGCACTGGCAGGTCCACTTCGCGGTCTCCGACGTGTCGGCGTGCACGCGGGCCGCGGAGATGAACGGCGGCAGCGTGCTGTCGAAGGGCAGCGACGAGGCCGTGCTGCGCGACCCGGACGGGGCGCAGTTCACGGTGACCTCCCGCCGCGGACGCTGACCGGGTCCGCCTCCGGGCGGACGGCACGGGCCGGTGATCCGGGCCGGCTCACCTGTGGACCCTGCCGCGGCCGCTGGGACGCGGTCACCTGGAGGCGTGCGACGGCCTCGACAGCAGGACCAGACTCCGTGCCTCGACCGTCATCGCCGTGCCCGCCTTGTGCTCGGACTCGTCGGTGCCCTGCGGCTCGGCGGTGTCGATCAGCGTGGTCCAGCGTTCGCCGTAGGTGACGTCCGGCAGCCGGAACTCCACCGGCTCCCAGTAGCCGTTGAGCAGCAGCAGGAGCGAGTCGTCGACGACGCGCCGCCCGCACGGGTCGGGTTCGGCGATCGCGTCGCCGTTGAGGAAGACCCCGACCGAGTGGGCGTCGGAGCGCTGCCAGTCCTCGTCGCTCATCTCGCGCGCGTCCGGCAGCAGCCACACCAGGTCGGGCAGCGGCTGGTCCGCGTGGGTCACCGTCTCCCCGCGGAAGAACCGGCGCCTGCGCAGCACGGGATGGGCGGCGCGCAGCCCGATGACGTGCCGGGTGAAGGCGACCAGGTCCCGCTGCTCGTCGGTCAGCCGCCAGTCGATCCAGGAGACGTCGTTGTCCTGGCAGTAGGCGTTGTTGTTGCCGCGTTGGGTACGTCCCAGTTCGTCGCCGTGACCGAGCATCGGGATGCCCTGCGAGAGCAGCAGCGTGGCGATGAAGTTGCGTGTCTGCCGGGCCCGCAGGGCCAGCACCGCCGGGTCGTCGGTCTCGCCCTCGACCCCGCAGTTCCAGGACCGGTTGGTGCTCTCACCGTCCCGGTTGTCCTCGCCGTTGGCCTCGTTGTGCTTGTCGTTGTACGAGACCAGGTCGCGCAGGGTGAACCCGTCGTGCGCGGTGACGAAGTTGACGCTGGCACGAGGTCGGCGCCCGGTGTGCTGGTAGAGGTCGGAGGACCCGGTCAGCCGTGACGCGAACTCGGCGAGCGTGTGCTCCTCGCCTCGCCAGAAGTCCCGTACGGCGTCCCGGTACTTGCCGTTCCACTCCGACCACAGCGGCGGGAAGTTGCCCACCTGGTACCCGCCCTCCCCCACGTCCCAGGGTTCGGCGATCAGCTTGACGCGGCTGATCACCGGGTCCTGCTGGATCAGGTCGAAGAACGCCGACAGCCGGTCCACCTCGTGGAACTGCCGGGCCAGGGTGGCCGCGAGGTCGAAGCGGAAGCCGTCCACGTGCATCTCCGTGACCCAGTACCGCAACGAGTCCATGATCAGCTGAAGGACGTAGGGGTGCCGCATGAGCAGGCTGTTGCCGGTGCCGGTGGTGTCGTAGTAGTGCCCCCAGTCGCCGTCCACCAGGCGGTAGTACGAGGCGTTGTCGATGCCCCGGAAGGACAGCGTGGGGCCCTTCTCGTTGCCCTCCGCGGTGTGGTTGTAGACGACGTCCAGGATCACTTCGAGGCCGGCCTCGTGCAGCGCCTTCACCATCGACTTGAACTCGGTGACCTGCCGCCCGCGGGTGCCGTGCGCGGCGTAGGCGTTGTGCGGCGCGAAGAAGCCGATCGTGTTGTAGCCCCAGTAGTTGGACAGGCCGCGGTCCGTGAGCACGCCGTCCTGCACGAACTGGTGGACCGGCATCAGCTCGACGGCGGTCACGCCGAGCGAGGTCAGGTGCTCGATCACCGCGGGGTGGGCCAGGCCGGCGTAGGTGCCGCGGAGGTCGGGCGGGACGTCGGGGTGGGTGGCGGTGATCCCGCGGACGTGGGCCTCGTAGATCACACTGTCGGCGTACGGCCGTCCGAGTGGGTGGTCGTCGCCCCAGTCGAAGGCCTGGTCGGTGACCACGCCGAGCATGGTGTGCCCGGCGCTGTCGGACCGGGACGGGCCGCTCGCGCGCTCGAAGAGGGAGGCGTGGTTGTCCACCTGCCCGTCCACCGCCTGGGCGTACGGGTCGATCAGGAGTTTGGCCGGGTTGCAGCGGTGCCCGAAGGACGGCTGCCAGGGGCCGTGCACACGGTAGCCGTAGCGCTGCCCCGGTCCGATCCCGGGCAGGTAGCAGTGCCACACGAAGCCGTCGACCTCGGTCACCGGGACCTCCCGGTGGGTGCCGTCGTCGTCGACGAGGACCAGGTCGACGCGTTCGGCGACCTCGCTGAACAACGCGAAGTTGGTGCCCTCGCCGTCGTGCGAGGCGCCCAACGGGTAGGGGTGCCCGCTCCAGGCGGGCACCCCTACCCGGCGGGGGCGCGCGGTCACCGCGCGTCCTCCAGGACGCCGTCCGGTGTGCCGGCCGTTCCGGCCGGGGCGGGTCCGGCGAAAGCCGCGACCCGGACCTCCCGCGGCACCTGGAGACCCTCGCGCAGGTCGGGCGCGGGCGCGATGGGCACCAGCGGGACGCGTTCGCCGGCGCGGGCGCGCTGCGAGAACCAGATGACCTTGCTGCCCGTGTCGGTGGCGCAGCAGCCCCAGCCGTCGCTCATCGCGGCGATGCGCTCGAGACAGTCGCGCAGGTCCTGGTCCGGACGCAGGTCGCAGTCGTTCTCACTGATGGCGGTGATGAGGTGCTGGCCGTTCCACCACATCTCGATCGACGTGTTCTTGTCGTTGGCGTGCTCGTCTATGGCCCTCAGCAGCAGTTCGGTGCCTCGACAGACGGGCTCGACCAGGTTCTCCAGGTCCCAGTGGCGGAGGTGAGCGGCCAGGATGCGCCCGACCTGTCCGACGCGTTCCGGGCTGACCTCGACGTCGAGGTGGTAGTAGCAGGGCACTGCGGTGTTCATCGTCGTTGGCTCCTCACCGGCGGAGCTCTCGCTCCGCCTCGTCCCCTGCGGGGCCGGGCCCCGGACACGAAGCGTGAGCACTGATCGCTTCTGAGTCACCTCAAGGGTGAGTGCGCTACGCCATTCGTGCAACACGAGCGTTCGACCGCGCGGTTGAAGATCCAACAAGACGTTGAGTCATCAAACGTGCACCATGTGTGAAGACCTCGATGCCCGTCACGGATCCGCGCGTACCCGCACGGCCGCCCGACGGTCGGGAGACGCGCCATCGAGCCCGGGAAGGTGAACGGCCCATGCTGCTACCGGCCAAAGCCGAAGTGGCCCGGCAACTGCGGCGGTACCGGGCGTGGGAACGCAGGATGCTCGCGTCCCCCGCCGACTGCCGGATCCGGTCCACCTTCGAGGACTCGGGCTACACCCTGTGCGTGCTGATGGGGAAGCGGTGCGCACGTGAGGCCGCGGACGCCGCGGAACGCTATCTGCGGTCCACGCTCGTCGCCTACCTCCGGGAGGAGAGCGAGCGGCCCCGTCGGCGGCCGTTCGTCAGACGGGGTCCGCCGGCATCGGGCCGGCGGTCTCCCGCCGGACGGTAGACGCCTTCCGGCGCATGTCGTCTCCCCGGCCCGGCCACGCACCCGGCCCAGTCGAGAACGCGGAGGTGGTGCACATGAGTTCGTTCCCGGCCATCGGCCGCATTCCGGTCCGGGACGTCAGGCCTGCCGTGGACGGGGGCAGGCGGCCCGCGAAGGCGGTCGTCGGTGAGACGTTCGAGATCTCGGCCACCGTGTTCCGCGAGGGGCACGACGCGGTCGCCGCCAATGTCGTCCTGACCGGCCCCGAGGGCCCGCGCGGGCCGTGGACTCCGATGCGGGAACTGGCCCCGGGCACCGACCGCTGGGGCGCCACCGTCACCGCGGACGTCGCGGGCCACTGGACCTACCGCGTCGAGGCGTGGAGCGATCCGCTGTCCACCTGGCGGCGCACGGCCCGCATCAAGGTTCCGGCCGGCATCGACACCGGACTGGTCCTGGAGGAGGGCGCCGAACTCTACGAACGGGCGGCGGCCGGAGTGCCGCGGGGGCCGGTGCAGGCGGCGTTGCTGGCCGCGGTGGAGGTCCTGCGCGACGACTCGCTGCCGGTCGCGACCCGGTTGGCCGCGGCGTTGACGCCGGAGGTGGACGCGGTCCTGGCCCGGTATCCGCTGCGGGAACTGGTCACCGCCTCGGACCCGCTGCCGCTGCTCGTCGAGCGGGAACGGGCCCTGTACGGCGCCTGGTACGAGTTCTTCCCCCGCTCGGAAGGCACCGCCGACACACCCCACGGCACCTTCCGCACCGCCGCCCGCAGACTGCCCGCGATCGCCCGGATGGGCTTCGACGTCGTCTACCTGCCGCCCATCCACCCCATCGGGCACACCTTCCGCAAGGGCCGCAACAACACCCTCTCGCCCACACCCGACGACGTCGGCGTGCCCTGGGCGATCGGCTCCCCCGAGGGCGGCCACGACGCCGTCCACCCGGACCTGGGCACCCTCGAGGACTTCGACTGGTTCGTGCAGCAGGCCCGGGACCTGGGCATGGAGGTGGCCCTGGACTTCGCCCTGCAGTGCTCCCCCGACCACCCCTGGGTGCAGAAACATCCGGAGTGGTTCCACCACCGGCCCGACGGGACGATCGCGTACGCGGAGAACCCGCCGAAGAAGTACCAGGACATCTACCCCATCGCCTTCGACGCGGACCTCGACGGCCTCATCGCCGAAACCCTGCGGGTCCTGCGGCACTGGATGGCCCACGGAGTGCGGATCTTCCGGGTCGACAACCCGCACACCAAACCCGTCATGTTCTGGGAACGCGTGATCGCCGACATCAACCGCACCGACCCCGACGTGATCTTCCTGGCCGAGGCGTTCACCCGGCCGGCGATGATGCACACACTGGCCCAGATCGGCTTCCAGCAGTCCTACACCTACTTCACCTGGCGTACCACCAAGGACGAACTCACCGAGTACCTGACCGAACTGTCCGGCGAGGCCGCCTCGTACATGCGGCCCAACTTCTTCACCAACACCCCCGACATCCTGCACGAGTACCTCCAGCACGGCGGCCGTCCCGCCTTCGAGGTCCGCGCCGTCCTCGCCGCCACCCTCTCCCCCACCTGGGGCATCTACAGCGGCTACGAACTGTGCGAGAACACCCCCCTCAAAGAAGGCAGCGAGGAATACCTCGACTCCGAGAAGTACCAGCTCAAACCCCGCGACTGGGAAACAGCCGAACACGAGGGACGCAGCCTCTCCCCCCTGATCACCCGGCTCAACACCATCCGGCGCCGGCACCCCGCGCTGCACCGGCTCAGGAACATCCACTTCCACCGCACCGACAACGACGCCCTGATCGCCTACAGCAAGCGTGCGGGCCAGGACACGGTCGTGGTGGTCGTCAATCTCGATCCGCACCACGCCCAGGAGGCCACGGTCTCGTTGGACATGGCGCGGCTCGGCCTGGAACGGCACGAGTCCGTGTCCGTGCACGACGAACTGGCGGGTGAGACCTACCGCTGGGGCGAGAGCAACTATGTGCGGCTGGAGCCCGGTCGGGCGCCCGCGCATGTGTTCCACGTCCAGCGAACGGCCGCCTCGCCACAGATCGGAGGGTCCCCCGCGTCATGACTGTCAACGAGCCCGTCCAGGACACCTTCGAGGACACCCCCGTCAAGGACCGGGACCCCGAGTGGTTCAAACGCGCCGTCTTCTACGAGGTCCTCGTCCGCTCCTTCCAGGACAGCAACGGCGACGGCGTGGGCGACCTCAGGGGCCTCACGGCCAAGCTCGACTATCTGCAGTGGCTCGGGGTCGACTGCCTCTGGCTGCCGCCGTTCTTCAAGTCGCCCCTCCGTGACGGCGGGTACGACGTCTCGGACTACACCGCCGTGCTGCCGGAGTTCGGTGACCTCGCCGACTTCGTGGAGTTCGTCGACGCGGCCCACCAGCGCGGCATGCGCGTGATCATCGACTTCGTCATGAACCACACCAGCGACCAGCACCCGTGGTTCCAGGAGTCCCGCGACAACCCCGACGGCCCTTACGGCGACTACTACATGTGGGCCGACGACGACAAGCAGTTCCAGGACGCCCGGATCATCTTCGTCGACACCGAGGCCTCCAACTGGACCTTCGACCCCGTCCGGCAGCAGTACTTCTTCCACCGCTTCTTCTCCCACCAGCCGGATCTCAACTACGAGAACCCGGCGGTCCAGGAGGAGATCCTGGCCGCCCTGCGGTTCTGGCTGGACCTGGGCATCGACGGCTTCCGCCTCGACGCCGTGCCCTACCTGTACGCGGAGGAAGGCACCGACTGCGAGAACCTGCCGGCCACGCACGCGTTCCTCCGGCGGGTCCGCAGCGAGATCGACGCGATGTATCCGGACACGGTGCTGCTGGCGGAGGCGAACCAGTGGCCGGAGGACGTCGTCGACTACTTCGGCGACTACGCCTCGGGCGGCGACGAATGCCACATGGCGTTCCACTTCCCGGTCATGCCCCGCATCTTCATGGCGGTCCGCCGCGAATCCCGCTACCCCGTCTCGGAAATCCTCGCGAAGACCCCGGCCATCCCCTCGAACTGCCAGTGGGGCATCTTCCTGCGCAACCACGACGAGCTCACCCTCGAAATGGTCACCGACGAGGAACGCGACTACATGTGGGCGGAGTACGCCAAGGACCCCCGCATGCGCGCCAACATCGGCATCCGCCGGCGCCTGGCCCCTCTCCTCGACAACGACCGCGACACCATCGAGTTGTTCACCGCCCTGTTGCTGTCGCTGCCGGGCTCGCCGATCCTCTACTACGGCGACGAGATCGGCATGGGCGACAACATCTGGCTCGGCGACCGGGACGCCGTACGCACCCCGATGCAGTGGACCCCGGACCGCAACGCCGGATTCTCGGCGGCCGACCCCGGCCGACTCTGTCTGCCGACCATCATGGACCCGGTCTACGGCCACCAGGTCACCAACGTCGAGGCGTCGATGGCCTCGCCGTCCTCGCTGCTGCACTGGACCCGCCGCATGATCGAGATCCGCAAGCAGAACCCCGCCTTCGGTCTCGGGTCGTACACCGAGCTCCAGTCCTCCAATCCGGCGGTGCTGGCCTTCCTCCGCGAGGCCCCCGCGACCGATGAGAACGGGGACGACCTGGTCCTGTGCGTGAACAACTTCTCCCGGTTCGCGCAGCCGACGGAGCTCGATCTGCGGGAGTTCGCCGGCCGGCACCCGGTCGAGCTGTTCGGCGGTGTCCGTTTCCCGGCCATCGGTGAACTGCCGTATCTGCTGACTCTCGGCGGCCACGGCTTCTACTGGTTCCGGCTCTCCCGAGTGGCATCCCGCATCGGTCGACGACTGTGAGCGTGTGCCGACGAAAGGACGCGTCACCATGCCGAAGACCGCACTGCTCGGCCCCGGACACACGGTCGTCGCCGACCCGATGCTGTCGCTCGGCGACCTGCTGCGGGACTGGCTGCCCCGGCAGCGCTGGTTCGCGGGCAAGGACCGGCCCGTCACGGAACTCGGTCTGCTGTCGATGACCGAACTGTTCCCGGGCTGTCTGCACCTGCTGGTGCGGGCCGGTCACTCGGGGCCGCCGATACCCGCCGACGCCCCCGACGGCGACTGCTACCAGCTGCTGCTCGGCATACGCAAGCACCACTCGCCGCGCCTGGGCCGGGCACTCATCGGCCGGGCGGAGCAGGGACCGTTCGCGGATCTGACGGTCTACGACGCCCTGCACGACCCCAGGTCGGCGCAGCTGCTCCTGGAACGCCTGCGGCACCCCGGGTCGGCCGGTCCGCTCCGCTTCGAGGGCGACCCGTCCGTGCCGGTGCCGGGCGGGCTGCCGCCCCGGCTGCTGGACGCCGAGCAGTCCAACTCCTCGCTGGTGTACGGCGACGAGTTCATCCTGAAGCTCTTCAGGCGCGTCCAGCCGGGGATCAACCCCGACCTGGAGGTGCCGGGCGCGCTGGTCGGGCAGGGCTGCCGCCGGGTACCGCGTGCCGTGGCCTGGTTCAGGACCACGCATCCGCAGGAGGCGACGCTGGGGGTGCTCCAGCCGTATCTGCGGGACGCCTCCGACGGCTGGACGCTGGCCCTGCGGGCGCTCTCCACCGGGGACGACTTCGCCGCGCAGGCGCACCAGCTGGGGCAGGCCACGGCGGAGGTGCACCTCGCGCTGGCCTCGGCCTTCGCGACCGGCGCCCACGACGAGAGCCGCCGGACGGCGGCCGCGATGACCGAGCGGCTGGACGCCGCCGCGCACTGCGTTCCGGCCCTCAAGCCGTTCGTCCCCGGGCTGCGCGGCGCCTTCGGGTCGCTGGTCGCCTGCGATCCCGGGCCGCCCGCGCAGCGCATCCACGGCGATCTGCACCTGGGGCAGGTGCTGCGGGCCGGTCGCGAGTGGTTCGTGATCGACTTCGAGGGCGAGCCGTCCCGCCCGCTCGCCGAGCGGCGCAGCCTCCAGTCCCCGGTGCGGGACATCGCCGGGATGCTGCGCTCCTTCGACTACGCGGCCCGTCAGCGACGCCCCTGGCGTCCGGAGTGGGCGCGTCGTTGCCGGGAGGCGTTCTGCGGGGGCTACGCCGCCCGCGCCGGCTGGGATCCGCGCAAGAAACACGGGCTGCTGCGGGCCTACGAGACCGACCGAGCTGTCTACGAAGTCCTGTACGAAGCCAGGCACCGCCCGAACTGGCTCCCGGTACCCATGGCGGCGATCGAACGCCTCGCCGTGAGAGGAGACTGACCCGTGGCCCTGCGCGACGACACCTCACTGCCCGAGCCGTCCGGCCCCGCCCGGTGCGGTACGGCCCCGCCCCTGGATCCGTCCGAGCGCGGGCGTCTGCTGTCGGGTGCCCATCACGACCCGCACGCACTGCTCGGCGCCCACCCCGCCCCGGGTGGGATCGTCTTCCGCGCGCTGCGCCCGTTCGCCCGCTCGGTGAGCGTGGTGATCGACGGCAGGCGCAGCCGGCTGGCCTCGGAGGGCGAGGGGCTCTTCTCCGGCGTCCTGCCGCTCGACGCGATCCCCGCGTACACGCTGCTGGTGGCGTACGGGGACGAGGAGCAGGAGGTGCACGACCCGTACCGCTTCCTGCCCGCCCTCGGCGAGAGCGACCTCCACCTCATCCGCGAGGGCCGGCACGAGCAGCTGTGGAAGGCGCTCGGTGCCGAGCCGATGGTCCACGAGGGCGTGGCGGGGACCCGGTTCACGGTGTGGGCGCCGAACGCGCGAGGGGTGCGGGTCGCGAGCGAGTTCACGTTCTGGGACGGGCAGGCGTTCCCGATGCGGTCCCTCGGTGCGTCCGGTGTGTGGGAACTGTTCCTGCCCGGCATCGGCGAGGGCGCGCGGTACAAGTTCGAGATCACCTCACGGCACGGCGGCCGGTTCCTGAAGGCCGACCCGATGGCCCGCCGCACCGAGACACCGCCCGACACGGCGTCCGTCGTGACCTCGTCGCGGTACGAGTGGGGTGACCGGGAGTGGATGGACCGGCGTGGGGACGTCCCCGTGCACGAGGCACCGTTCTCGGTGTACGAGGTCCATCTCCCGTCCTGGCGACCGGGCCTGACGTACCGTCAGCTCGCCGAGGAGCTGCCGGCGTACGTCAAGGACCTGGGCTTCACCCACGTGGAACTGATGCCGGTCGCCGAGCACCCCTTCGGCGGGTCCTGGGGCTACCAGGTCACCGGCTTCTACGCCCCAACCGCCCGGCTCGGCACCCCGGACGACTTCAAACACCTCGTCGACGCCCTGCACCGGGCCGGAATCGGCGTGATCATGGACTGGGTGCCGGCGCACTTCCCCAAGGACGACTGGGCGCTGGCCCGGTTCGACGGGGACCCGCTGTACGAGCCGGGAGACGACCGGCGGGCGGAGCATCCGGACTGGGGGACCTACGAGTTCGACTTCGGCCGGGTCGAGGTGCGCAACTTCCTGGTCGCCAACGCCGTGTACTGGTGCGAGGAGTTCCACATCGACGGGCTGCGGGTGGACGCGGTCGCCTCCATGCTCTACCTCGACTACTCGCGCGACTCGGGACAGTGGACGCCCAATGTGTTCGGCGGCCGCGAAGACCTGGACGCCATGGCGTTCCTCCAGGAGATGAACGCGACCGTGTACCGGCGGGCTCCCGGGGTGGTGACGATCGCCGAGGAGTCCACGGCCTGGGGCGGGGTGACCCGGCCGACCGACAGCGGCGGTCTGGGATTCGGGCTGAAGTGGAACATGGGCTGGATGCACGACTCGCTGGAGTACATCGGCAAGGAGCCGGTGCACCGCAAGTACCACCACAACGAGATGACCTTCTCGATGGTGTACGCGTACAGCGAGAACTTCGTCCTGCCGATCTCGCACGACGAGGTCGTCCACGGCAAACAGGCCCTGGTCTCGAAGATGCCGGGCGACTGGTGGCAGCGGCGCGCCAACCACCGCGCCTACCTGGGCTTCATGTGGGCCCACCCCGGCAAGCAACTCCTGTTCATGGGGCAGGAGTTCGCGCAGGGCGCGGAGTGGTCCGAGGCGCACGGGCCGGACTGGTGGCTACTGGACCCGGCCTACGGGGCGGAGGCCGACCACCGGGGCGTCCGTGACCTGGTCCGCGACCTCAACACCGTCTACCGCCACACCCCGGCGATGTGGCAGCGCGACACCGACCCCGCCGGATTCCGGTGGGTGGTCGGGGACGCCGCCGACGACAACGTCTTCGCCTTCCTGCGGTTCGACGCCGAGGGCTCCCCCCTGCTGGCTGTCTCCCACTTCTCCCCCGTGGTGCGCCACGACTACCGCCTGGCCGTCCCGGACGACGTGGGCACCTGGTACGAGGTCCTCAACACCGACGCCGGACGGTACGGCGGCGGCGACGTCACCCACCCCGAGCCGCTCGAGCCCGAGGACGGAGTCGTCCGGCTGACCCTGCCGCCCCTCGCGACGGTCTGGCTGACACCACGCCCCCGGTGAGGCACGGGCGATGACGGCAGGTGTTCGAACGGCTCCGGAGGGGCAGTCGGGGTCGTACGGCCGGCCCGCGCCGGGTGGCCGCCACCACCGACAGACCAGAGAAGGGGTGCATCACGTGCGCACCGTAGGAGTGGAGGAGGAGCTCCTCCTGGTCGACCCGGAGACGGGCGAACCGCAGGCGATGTCCGCCGCGGTCCTCGCCAGTGCCGCGCACGACGGCACCGACCCGCCCGTCTTCGAGGCGGAACTGCACAACCAGATGGTCGAGTTCGCGACACATCCGCAGTCGGGCATGGAGGAGCTGCGCGCGGAGATCGGCCGCTGCCGCAAGGAGGCGGCCCGGCACGCCGGCGACAGCGGCTGTGCCGTCGCCGCGCTGGCCACGTCACCGCTGCCGGTCAGCCCCTCGGTGGCCACGGGCCGCCGGTACCAGTGGATGGCGGAGCAGTACGGGATCGCCACCCAGGAACAGATGGTGCTGGGCTGCCATGTGCATGTGTCCGTGGAGTCCGACGAGGAGGGCGTCGCGGTCATCGACCGGATCCAGCCCTGGCTGTCGGTGCTGTCCGCGCTGAGTGCCAACTCCCCCTTCTGGCAGGGCCAGGACACGCTCTACAGCAGCTATCGCAGCCGGGTGTGGCAGCGGTGGCCGTCGGCCGGTCCGACCGAGCCCTTCCGGTCGGCGGAGCGCTACCACCGCAGGGTCGCGGAGATGGTGGCCACCGGGGTCATCCTCGACGAGGGCATGATCTACTTCGACGCCCGGCTCTCCCGGAACTACCCGACCGTGGAGATCCGGGTGTCGGACGTCTGTCTGCGGGCTGACACCGCGGTCCTCATCGCCACCCTCGCACGCGGGCTCGTCGAGACCGCCGCACGGGAGTGGCGGGCGGGCGTGGACCCGGCCGGGCACAGCGTGAGCCTGCTGCGGCTGGCGTCCTGGCGTGCCGCGCGTTCCGGCCTCAACGAGGAGCTGCTGCACCCCGCGACCATGCGGCGGATGCCCGCCGAGACGGTGGTCCGGGCCCTGCTGGAGCATGTCGAGGACGCCCTCGCCGACAGCGGGGACCTCGACCGGGCCCGCGAGACCTGCGCCGAGCTGCTGCGCGGAGGCACCGGCGACCGGGTCCAGCGTGAGCTGCTGGAACGGACCGGGAACCTGCGCGACGTGGTCACCGCGTGTGTGCGCCGGACCCAGGTGTGAGCCCTCGCCCCCTACCCCTGGGTGCTGCCGCAGCAGTGGTACGAGGGCCTACGCCGGGAAGAACGCGGCGATGACGACGCCAGGACGAGACTCGTGCCGTCCGGGTCCCGAACCGGCCCGGATCGCCGACGCCGGTCCAGTTGTTCAATCCCGGCACCCCGCGCGGTCACCTCGGCTACATTCGAGCACCGCGGATGACCGTACTCGTCGGCGGAGTCACACCCCGTACACGTCAGGATCAGCATGCGCGACGTCACTCCCCCGCCCCCGACCGCCCCACCAGCGCCCGGCGGGCTCGCCGACAGCGTCTTCGACACGGCGGCCGTCGCACCGACCCGGCCGGTGCTGGCGCGCCGGCCCGTCGCCGCCTTGCCCGGCTGGGACGAGGTGACCGCCGCGGAGCTGCGGGACGAGGTCGTCGAGCTGGCGAAGGGGCTGATCGCGTCCGGGATCTCCCCGGGGCACCGGGTCGCGATCATGGCGCGTACCCGGTACGAGTGGACGGTCGTCTGCTACGCGTTGTGGGCCGTGGGCGCCGAGGTCGTGCCGATCTATCCGACCTCCTCGCGCGACCAGGTCGAGTGGATCCTGCGGGACGCGGCCTGCGTCGCCGTACTCGTCGAGGACGAGCAGACGGTGATGACGGTCGGATCGGTGTGCGCGTCACTGCCCCGGCTGCGGCACGTCTGGCAGCTGGACGCGGGGGCGCTGGAGGAGCTAGCGGCGCGGGGCGAGTTCATTCCGCTGGCCACGGTCGACTCGCTGCGCCGCATCGTCCTGCCGGACTCGACCGCGGTCGTCGCCTACACCTCCGGCACGTCGGACCGCCCGCTGGGCTGCGCGCTCAGCCACCGCGGTCTGGCGAGCGTCTGCGACACACTGCTGGCGGGCTGGCGCCAGACGACCGCGCCACCCGGTGAGCAGGGGTCCGTGCTGGCCTTCCTGCCGTTCTCCCATGTGTACGGCCTCATGATCCAGGCCTTGTGCCTACGGGGTGGCCTGCTGATGGGGCACGAGCCCGAGCTGGGCGGGGACGCGCTGGCGAGGGCGCTGCGGTCGTTCCGCCCCACCTACTTCTACGCCGTGCCGTCGGTCTTCGAGAAGATCTACAAGAACTTCCTGCGCACGGCCCAGCAGTCGGGCCGCGGCGCGCTGTTCGAGCGGGCGGCGGAGACGGCCCGGGACTTCGCCGCGGCGTGCGAGCGGCAGCGGCTCGGCGAGGGGCCGGGCCCCGGCTTCGACCTCCGGCTCCAGCACGCCCTGTACGAGCGGACGGTGTACCGCGGGCTGCGCGGCGCGCTCGGCGGCCGGGCCCGGCGTGCCACCTCGGGCGGCTCTCCCCTGAACCGGGAGCTCTCACTGTTCTACGAGGGCATCGGCATCTACGTCCACGACGGCTACGGCCTCACCGAGACCAGCGGCGGGATCACGATGCAGCCGCTGGGCCGGGAGAAGTCCGGGACGGTCGGCCAGGCCCTGCCGGGTACCGACATCCGGGTCGCGGAGGACGGGGAGATCCTGGTGCGCGGGCCGTCGATGTTCCAGGGCTACGTGGGCCACGCGGCGGCGTCCCGCCCCGCGCTGCACGGTGGCTGGCTGGCCACCGGGGACATCGGTCGGCTGGATCCCGAGGGTTACCTCACGATCACCGGCCGCAAGAAGGACGTCATCATCACCAGCAGCGGCAAGAGCGTCGCCCCGGCGGCACTGGAGCACCGGCTGCGGGTGCACCCGCTGATCCACCAGGCGGTCGTGGTGGGCGACAACCGGCCCTGCGTGGGGGCGCTGATCACGCTGGACCCGGACTTCCTCGCGCACTGGCGGGCAGCCCTGACCTTGCAGAGCGACACGCCGAGCCGGGAGGCACGGGAGGAGAACGCGCTGCGGGAGGAGATCACACGGGCGGTGGCGGCGGCCAACAGCGCGGTGTCGCGGCCGGAGTCCATCCGGGTCTTCCGGGTGCTGCCGGAGCCGTTCGACGTGGCCAGCGGGTTACTGACGCCGTCGATGAAGCTGCGCCGGGACCTCATCGTGCGGACGTACGCGTTCGAGATCGACGCGATGTACCAGGCGCGCTCATGGGCCGGACGCACCCGGGTGCCGGACGAGACGTCGGCCTGGGACGACGCGGACAACGTGTTCCGCTGAGGGCGGGCCCACCAAGCGGTGGGCGCGGGCGGCCACGGATCTGACGAAGGGCGCATGCCGGTACCTCGGCATGCGCCCTTTCGGCACGGGACGGGGGCTGGGGTCAGCCGCCGACGTACCAGGTGAAGCCACCGTTCGACGCGGCCACCGCGAAGAGGACCGCGAAGAGGACCAGGTCGATGATGCCGAGGACGATGCCGGCCTTGGCCATCCCCGCCCCACCCTTGGCCGGTGCCTGACGCAGCCCCACGGCGCCCAGCACGATCGCCACCGGGCCGAGAACCACGTTGAAGAAGATCAGCCCGATAATGCCGCAGATGAGGCCCGCGATAGCCAGACCATTGGTACGCGACCCGGAGGACGCGGCAGAGGAACTGCCGTAACTCGTCATCACATTCTCCCGTTGTCCGGTGTTTCCGGTGTGTGGATTACCGCCCGAGTTCCCTTCAACAGGCCTTGCACACCGGCGAGTTGCCCTGAAGCGCAGGAGCGTGATTTCCTGCCTGGGGAAACCAGCACAGCAATGATTCCGAAATTCCTGGTTCCGCTTTTCAGCGCCTGCGGCCGCGTGCCGCCCAGGAGGTGCCCACGCCGGCGAGGTGCAGGGCCAGCACGGTGAGGCCGAGGAGCATGACGTTCGTCGACGTGAAGGCGTCGTTGGTCGAGATCTCGGCCGCGTTGATCAGGAACGCGATGAAGAACAGAACTGCCGCTGCTATGGCGAGCACGGGTCACTCTCCGTTCGTCGTGTCCTACGAGGTCTTTCTGCGTCCCTCTGCCCCGATTCCGCGGCGACAGGCCCGTCGGCGGCGCACGGTTCGCCAGTCTGATCGTGTCCGCGCGAGTAGCCTCCGTCGGCTTGGGAACTAGCAAACGGTGGGGGCGCAAGGGGAAGGACGACAGCCCTGCAGACGACGGGCCGGGAAGGCGAGATGGCAAGCGATCCGCATAGGGACGACACACTGACTTCCAAGGAGATCCCGAGCCGCAGCAGCCGCTTTTCGGGCGAGCTGCGCAACGTGACGGGCGCACGCCTGGAAGCGGAGAAATTCCTCTCCGATCTGGCACGTACCGCGCCGCCGGCCACGCCGGAGTACTGGGACGACATTCTCCTTGTGGTCACGGAGCTGGCCGCCAACGCGGTCCAGTACGCGCCAGGTCCTTTCGAACTGTCCATGCGCCGGACGTTCGACGGCGTGCACGTGGTCATGCAGGACACGAACACGACACCACCGGCGCCCCGCCCCTTCCACCCCAGCAAGGGCGGGGGCGGCATCGGATGGCACCTGATCCACACACTGTGCGACCAGGTGAGCGTCGTCACCAGTGAGCGCGGCAAGGAGATCCACGTCTTCCTCCCCTGGTGAGAGGTCTCTCAGCGCTCAGCCGGGCATCGCACGCAACGGCACGAACACGCTGATGGTCTTGCCGCCCTCGGGGCGCCTGTGGACACCGATCTCACGGGCGAGACGAATGATCAAGGGCCAGCCATAGCCGTTGCCGTGGTGCCCGTCGGGCAGCGCGCCCGTCCCGTAGGCGACGTCGGGCACCGTGGCACTGTGGTCGTGGACGGCCAGCCAGACCCCTTCGGCGGTGGGCGAGACGTCGAACCCGGCCAGTCCGTCACCGTGCCGGATGGCGTTCGTGACCAGTTCCGACACCACCAGCTGCAGGTCGATGTCGTCTTCCTCCCGCACGGTGCGGGATTGCCTGCCCCACTGCTCGCGCACCACCGACCGCGCGTAGGCGCGTGCCTCCGCGGCGGTCTCCACCCTCGGCGCCGCCCGGGACTCGGGCGGGGTGCCATCCGCCGCCCTCACGTCCGCGTCACTGCCCAGGGCACCTCCGTGACGCTCCCGACGACGCTCTCGACCTGGTCGGCCTGGTCGGCCTGGTCGGCCTGGTCGGCCTGGTCGGAGAACCCTGCCGTTCCTGTCACCTCGATCAGCCTTTCCCGTTCCCCGGGTGCTCCGAGCGAGGGCACGCTCACGCGCGCCCTCGCTCAAAACCCCGGCGGCTTCTTCTTCTCGATGCCGGTGTGCGCTCGGTCCGGCTCCCTCGGCCGCCCCCGGTCAGGTGCTGGTCGTCTCGCGCGGCGGCAGCTGATGGTAGTAGTCGCCGACGCTCGCCAGGTAAGCGGCGTCCATGGTCTCGCTGTCCGTCTGGAACCGGGGCGCCGCCTTCACCTCGCCCCGCGTGCAGGACAGGGATATCTTCCGGCCCTCGGTGTCCACGCCGGTCACGACACCGACCGGGACCAGGACGCTGCGGCCGAAGACCCACACCCCGGTGTCCACGACCAGGTGCCGCATCCCGAAGTGGTCCGCCTGTCGGTCCACGTGACCGATCGTGCCGTCGGTCGCCGCCACGGTGTAGCCCGTGAGCTCCTGACCCTCCGCGTAACCGCTGTCCGGTGAGTACGACCAGATTCCGTCGATGACCACACCGCTCCTTCCTCCCCGGTCCGTGACGGGTCCGGGCCCGTGCGCGGACGGCGCGCCCGCCCGCTCCACAGCAGCAATTACCCTCCAGCCGCGGTCGCATTCTGCGCTTCGCGCCACAACGGCCGAACGTCGACCCCGGCCGAGCAGGAAATCGTTCCCAGTACCCCTACCGAGTCCGGGCATGCACACCCCGGACGACTTTCCGTACCGGGGGAACAGATTGGGACGACGCTTTGTCCGCCGCTCGGCACCTGGGTTAGCCTGCTTCGTCTTTCTCATCGTGCGGTTCCGTGAACTGCGCAAATGCATGTATGACTTGCGGAGGGCCGCCCGACGGCCCGACTTGGTTCCGAGTCCCCGGTCGCGGGGACTCTTGGGGAGCGGAACGAGGGTGCGCATGACCAGCAACACCACCGAGGTCGTTGATGCGGTCCCGGGAGATCACGAGCTGCGGCAGCTCCTCGCGGGGCTGACGGCGGTCCGGGACGGGGACTTCGGTACTCGCCTGCCGGACGACGGCCACGGCCTCATGGGCGACATCGCCACCGTGTTCAACGGCATGGTCGACCAGTTGTCCGTGTTCACCTCCGAGGTCACCCGGGTGGCCCGCGAGGTCGGCACCGAGGGAACCCTCGGCGGACAGGCGGAAGTACCGGGAGTCTCAGGCACCTGGGCCGATCTCACGGACTCCGTCAACGCCATGGCGGGCAACCTGACGACGCAGGTCCGCGACATCGCCCAGGTGGCCACGGCGGTGGCCAAGGGCGACCTGTCCCAGAAGATCGACGTCCCCGCCCGGGGCGAGATCCTCCAGCTGAAGGAGACCGTCAACACGATGGTCGACCAGCTCTCCGCCTTCGCCGACGAGGTCACCCGCGTCGCCCGCGAGGTCGGCAGCGAGGGGCAGCTCGGCGGACAGGCGCAGGTGCCGGGGGTCGCCGGCGTCTGGCGGGACCTCACCGACTCGGTGAACGGGATGGCGGGCAACCTGACCGGCCAGGTCCGCAACATCGCCCAGGTGACGACGGCCGTCGCCCAGGGCGACCTCTCCCAGAAGATCACCGTCGACGCCCGCGGCGAGATCCTCGAACTGAAGAACACCATCAACACGATGGTCGACCAGCTGTCCGCCTTCGCCGACGAGGTCACCCGCGTCGCCCGCGAGGTCGGCACCGAAGGACGCCTCGGCGGACAGGCGGACGTCAAGGGCGTCAAGGGCACCTGGCGGGACCTCACCGACTCGGTGAACTTCATGGCGGGGAACCTCACCTCGCAGGTCCGCAAGATCGCCCAGGTGGCGACCGCGGTCGCGAAGGGCGACCTCTCCCAGAAGATCACCGTCGACGCCCGCGGCGAGATCCTCGAACTGAAGAACACCCTCAACACGATGGTCGACCAGCTGTCCGCCTTCGCCGACGAGGTCACCCGCGTCGCCCGCGAGGTCGGCACCGCCGGGAACCTCGGCGGACAGGCGCAGGTGCGGGGGGTCTCGGGCACCTGGAAGGACCTCACGGACAACGTCAACGTGATGGCGTCGAACCTGACCGGCCAGGTCCGTTCGATCGCCCAGGTGGCGACCGCCGTGGCCCGCGGCGACCTGTCGCAGAAGATCACGGTCGAGGCCAAGGGCGAGGTCGCGGCCCTGGCGGACGTCATCAACACCATGGTCGACACCCTGTCCGCGTTCGCCGACGAGGTCACCCGCGTCGCCCGCGAGGTCGGCACCGAGGGACGGCTCGGCGGACAGGCGCACGTACCGAACGTGGCCGGGACGTGGAAGGACCTGACCGACAACGTCAACTCGATGGCGAACAACCTCACCGGCCAGGTGCGCAACATCGCGCTGGTGACGACCGCGGTGGCCAAGGGCGACCTGTCGAAGAAGATCGACGTGGACGCCCGCGGCGAGATCCTCGAACTCAAGACGACCATCAACACGATGGTCGACCAGCTCTCCGCCTTCGCCGACGAGGTCACCCGCGTCGCCCGCGAAGTGGGCACGGAGGGCCGCCTCGGCGGCCAGGCCGAGGTGGAGGGTGTCTCGGGCACCTGGAAGCGCCTCACGGAGAACGTGAACGAACTCGCCGGCAACCTGACCCGGCAGGTCCGCGCGATCGCCGAGGTGGCGAGCGCGGTCGCCGAGGGCGACCTGACGCGCTCGATCACGGTCGAGGCGTCCGGCGAGGTCGCCGAACTCAAGGACAACATCAACTCCATGGTCGGCTCCCTGCGCGAGACCACTCGGGCCAACCAGGAGCAGGACTGGCTCAAGACCAACCTCGCCCGGATCTCCAGCCTGATGCAGGGCCACCGTGACCTGCCCGTGGTGGCCGAACTGATCATGGACGAGCTGGTGCCGCTGGTGTCGGCCCAGTACGGCGCCTTCTACCTCGCCGAGGAGAACGACGAGGGCCCCGAGCTGAGGCTCGTCGGCTCCTACGGCTATCCCGACGACGACAGCAGGCCCACCCGGATCGCCTTCGGCCGCACCCTGGTCGGTCAGGCCGCGCGCAGCCGCCGCACGATCACGGTGGACGAACTGCCGCCCGACTACGTCACCATCTCCTCGGGGCTGGGCCAGGTGGTGCCGACGGCGCTCGTCCTGCTTCCCATCGTGGTGGAGGGCCAGGTCCTCGGCGTGATCGAACTGGCCTCGGTCACCGCGTTCACCCAGATCCACCAGGACTTCCTGGAACAGCTGATGGAGACCATCGGCGTCAACCTCAACACGATCGTCGCCAACGCCCGCACCGACGAACTCCTCGGCGAGTCGCAACGCCTGACGGCCGAACTCCAGGCCAGATCGGCGGAGTTGCAGGAACAGCAGGAGGAGCTGCAGCACTCCAACGCGGAGCTGGAGGAGAAGGCCTCGCTGCTGGTGGCGCAGAACCGGGACATCGAGGCCAAGAACCTGCAGATCGAGCAGGCCCGGCAGGAACTGGAGGCCCGCGCGCAGCAGTTGTCGCTGGCCTCGAAGTACAAGTCGGAGTTCCTGGCCAACATGAGCCACGAGCTGCGCACCCCGCTCAACAGCCTCCTGATCCTGGCCCAGTTGCTGGCCCAGAACCCCTCGCGCAACCTCACGCCGAAGCAGGTCGAGTACGCGGGCATCATCCACTCGGCCGGCTCGGACCTGCTCCAGCTGATCAACGACATCCTCGATCTGTCGAAGGTCGAGGCCGGAAAGATGGACGTGGCGCCGGAGGTCGTCTCGCTGCGCCAGCTCATCGACTACGTCGAGGCCACCTTCCGGCCGATGACGACACAGAAGAGCCTGGACTTCACGGTGACCACGGCCCCCGGCGCGCCCGCGGACCTGCTGACCGACGAGTCGCGGTTGCGTCAGGTACTGCGCAACCTGCTGTCCAACGCGGTCAAGTTCACCGAACAGGGCAGTGTGGAGCTGCGCGTGGAGCCCGCTGCCGACGAAGAGGTGCCCCAGGGCGTCCTGCGGGGCAGCACCCTGGTGGCCTTCCGGGTGAAGGACACCGGGATCGGCATTCCGGAGCAGCAGCTGGAGACGATCTTCGGTGCCTTCCAGCAGGCGGACGGCACCACCAGCCGCAAGTACGGGGGCACCGGGCTCGGTCTGTCGATCACCCGGGAGATCGCCCATCTGCTCGGTGGCGCGGTCACCGTGGACAGCACGCCGGGCCAGGGCAGCACCTTCACCCTGTTCCTCCCGGTGGCGCGTCCCGACTTCGAGGAGCTGATGAGCAGTGACCCGCCGCTGGAGAAGGCGCCGGACACCACCCTGGACCCGCACTACCTGAGAGGTCGTCAGGCGGCTGGTCTCCCGGCCGGGAGCGGGGAGCGCCGACGCCGTCTGCTCGTGGTGGAGGAGCGTTCTCGTGGGCTGCTGACCCTGGTCGCCGAGAGCGTGGTCGCGGACGTGGCGCACGACCGGGGCGGGAGCGGGACGGGGGCCGCGGTCGACATCATCACCGCTGTCGGGGCGCAGGAGGCCGCGGGGGCACTGGCGGACGAGCCGTGCCACTGCGTCGTACTCGAACTGGGCATGCCGGACGGTGAGGCCTCCCGGTTCCTGGAGGCCCTCCAGGGGGACTCCGCGCTGGCGAGCGTCCCGGTGCTGGTGCACAGCGGTCACCGGGCCGACCTGGCCATGGAGGAGACGCTGCTGTCCCGCGCCGCGGGCGGGGCGCGGGAGTTCCTGTCCAGCCTGGACGAGTTGCGCGAGCGCATCGCACTGCACCTGTCGGCCGAGGAACCCGGGGACGTGCTGTCCCTGGTGCGTTCGGAGGAACCGCAGCAGTTGACGCCCCACGCGGTCGACGACTCGTTCGCGGGCCGTACCGTGCTCGTCGTCGACGACGACGCGCGCAACCTGTTCGCGCTCAGCGGGATCCTCGAACTGCACGGCTTCCGGGTCCTGCACGCGGACAACGGCCGCAAGGGCATCGAGGCCCTGGTGAACAACCCGGACATCGCGCTGGTGCTGATGGATGTGATGATGCCGGAGATGGACGGGTACACCGCCACGGCCGAGATCCGCAGGATGCCGCAGTACGTCGGGCTGCCGATCATCGCCGTCACCGCGAAGGCGATGCCCGGCGACCGGGAGAAGTCCCTCGCCTCGGGCGCCAGTGACTACGTCACCAAGCCCGTGGACACCCGGGACCTGATCGCCTGTGTCCGTCGGTGGTTGTCCGCATGAGGCCACCGAGTTCCGAGCAACCGCACGAGCACGGCGACGCGGAGTCCGCTCCCGGATCCGCCGCCCCTCCCCCGCCTCTTCCCGAAGGCCTGCCCACCGACACCGGGGGCACCGCCCCCACGGCCTCCCCCGCGGGCAGGCTGGCCGCGACCGTGGAGCGGCTGCGCAGCGAGGTGCGGGTGGCTCAGGCCGAGGCGGAGGGGCGGGCTCTGATCGAGCTCGCCAAGGGCATCCTGGTCGAACGTCTGCAGTGCGGTCCCGCGCAGGCCGCCCGTCAGCTCCTGGAGCTGGCCGAGCAGGCGAAGGTGACGCCGCTGGAGTTCGCGGTGGAGGTCATCAACCAGTCCGCCCGGGACCGGATGTCGGAGGTGACGGACGCCTTCCTGGCCGCCACCTCGGCCACCGCGGACGCCGAACCGGAGGGCGACTCGCCCGCCGTACGGCTGCGGGCCGCCGAGAGCGGTGCGCTGGCCGCGGACGACACCCAGGCCGTCGCGGACTCCCTGCTGCAGCAGGCCCTGCAGCCTTTAGGAGCGGTGGCCGTGGCCATCTGGGCGGCGGGGCCCGACGGTTCCCTCACCCTGGCGGGCAGCGCCGGTTTCTCCCCGGCCGAGGCGGCGCGCTGGCGCTATGTGCCGCCGGACGTGGCGACGGTGGCGCGGCGCGGCCTCACCGAGCGGTCGGGGCACTGGATCACCTCCCTCGCGCAGACCGGTCTGCCCAGCATCGGCAGGCACCATCATCCGGACGGTGGCCGGGCCGCGCTGCCCGCCGGGACCGGCGGGCGGGTGCACGGCGTCCTGGAGATCGCCTGGCCCACGCCGCTGGCGCCCCAGCCGCAGCGGATAGTGCGTCAGGTGGAGGCGCTCGCCGAGCTGTGCGCGCACACACTGGAGACGTACACCGTGGTCCAAGGCACCGCGCCGGAACCGCGGGTGCTGCCGGACGCCGCGGAGCTGATGGACCTGGCTGACGGACTGCACGATCCCGCTCTGGTCCTGTTGCCCCACCTCGACAGCTCCGGCCACCTGGTGGACTTCCGTATCCAGCATGCGAACAGCCGGTTCCTCGACCCGGCGGGCCGGCCGCGTGCCGTGGTGAACGGCGCGCTGCTGCTGGAGGCCTACCCGATGGCCGCCGCGGAGAGCGAGCTCTTCCAGCGGGTGGAGCGGGTGTACGCGACCGGCGAGCCCTTCCGGGCGCGCCGGATGAACCTCACCGCACTCGTCGACCAGGTCCCGCTCTCGGCGGTCGCCGACATCAGCGTCAGCCGGCACGGCAGCGCCGTCCTGCTGCTGTGGCGCATCGAGGACGAGACAGCCCGGCTCGCGAGCCTGCTGCAGCACGCCCAACGGCTCGGGCGGATCGGGGGGTTCGAGGAGATCCTGCTGACCGGTGAGATCACCTGGAACGGTCAGCTCTTCGACCTGTACGGCCTCTCCTCGTCGAGCACCCCGGTGCCGCTGGAGGAGCTCCCGGCCCACGCCCACCCGGACGACACCGGCGACATCCGCAGGTTCCTGCGGACGTTGCTGCACCGGCAGCGGCCCGCGTCGGCGGCGTTCCGGCTGCAGCGGCCCGACGGGGTCACCCGGCACATCCGGGTGGTCGCGGAACCGGTGCTGGACACGGACGGCAGGCTGTTCGCCGTCCGCGGGGCATACCAGGACATCTCGGCGCAGCACTGGACGGAGGTCGCGCTCGCGGCCACCCGCGACCAGCTCGCGCACAGCGAGCAACAGGCCACCGAACGCAACCGGTTGACCCTGCAGTTGCAGCACGCCATCATGCCGCCGACCCAGGCTCCGTTGCAGGTGCCCGATCTCCAGGTGGCGGTCCGGTACCGGCCCGCCGAGACCGAGCAGCTGGTGGGCGGCGACTGGTACGACGCCGTGGTGCTGCCGTCGGGCATGGTGCTGTTGTGCGTGGGTGACGTGGCGGGGCACGGGATAGGGGCGGCCACCAGCATGGTCGTGCTGCGCAACGCGCTGCGCGGACTGGCCGTCACCGGTGCCGGGCCGGGGCAGCTGCTGTCCTGGCTCAACATCGTGGCGCACCATCTCACCGGAGCCGTCACCGCCACGGCGGTCTGCGGACTGTACGACCCCTCCCGGCACACCCTGCGCTGGGCGCGGGCGGGCCATCTCCCGCCGGTGCTGGTGCGGGCGGCCCAGGCCGCGCCGCTGCCTCTCGTCAAGGGCATGCTGCTCGGTGCCGTCCCGGAGGCGGTCTACGAGGAGGCCGAGGTCCAACTGGAGGCCGGGGACACCCTGTTGATGTACACCGACGGTCTCATCGAGCGTCGGGACCGTTCCGTGGAGGAGTCACTGCGGCATCTGCTGACCACCGCTCGTACGGTACCGAGGACACTCGACCAGCAGTTGGACCGACTGCTCACCTACAGCCGGTCGGACACCGACGACGACACCTGTCTCGTCGGCATCCGGGTCGGCTGACGGTTCTGACCGGAAAAGGTGACGGCAGGCTCAGGAGGCCCGCAGGTAGGTGTCCCAGCGGGCCTCGGGCCACAGGTCCGCGGCGTGCCGCAGCAGCCTGCGGGGCTGGCCGGTGAGGCCGGCCACGCGCAGCCGTCCGCCGTTGCGGTCGACGGCTCGCTGCATGCCGCGGATCACGTACAGGACCGCGCTGTCCACGAAGACCACGTGACCCAGGTCCAGGGTGAGGTCGCGGACGGTGTCCGGCAGGTCGTCGGCCGCGGATTCGAGCTGCGGGCGGGACCGGTGGTCGATGTCGGTGTCGACCGTCACCAGGGCAGAAGTGCCGTCGTGGCACAGTGAGATGCAGGTACCCATCTTCTTCTTGCCCCCTCTCGTCGGGGCTCGGTGGCCCGATGCCGGGCCTGGTGGGCGCCAACCACCGTGTCACATGTGTGGTGTTCCGTCGAAATGCCTGCACAGCTCGCCCGCATACCGTGCGCATTCGGGGGTAAGCGCGGGGCGCGGTGAAAGACGACGACGGACTTCGAAGGGCAGAGGATGAGACGCGGCACTCGTGGAACGCTGTGGGGGCCTGTGGACAGGGCCTCCCGCCACCCGCCTGACCGCTGAGAGTTTGATCACGGGACACCGTCGGAATCGGTGCGCTTCGAACCCGCTCACCGGGGTAACCAGCCCTGGCCGTAAGCACTTGTGGAGGTACTCGTGTCCATTGCCCAGAACCCCTTGTCCGTCGAGGTCACCCTGCCCCGGGAGGACGTCGCCCTGATCACGGTCGAGGGCTACTTGGACGTAGACACCGCGACGGAGTTCCAGCATCACCTGGCCAACCAACTCCACCATGGCCGACGGCACTTCCTGCTCGACCTGTCGTCCGTCCCGTTCATGGACTCGTCCGGCATGAACATCATCCTGCGGGTGTACCAGGAGGCCCGCGACATACCGGGGAGCGTGCACATCATCTCCCCCACGCCGGCGGTGCGCCGGATCCTGGACCTGACCGGCGTGAGCATCACGGTTCCGGTGTCCGAGAGCCTCGACGAGGCGCTCGCCCGGGCCGACGCCTACCAGCCGGACGAGGACGGACAGGTCGAGCAGAACGAGCGACAGGCCTGATCCCAAGGGCAGTCCAGGGGCCTTCGACACGCTGGTCGCCTCGCCGGCCCGCGTGTGCCGGGACGAGGTGTCGTACGAGGTGGGGGCATGGTTACAGTGGTCGACCGGCAGGGTCACCACGCCGTCTCGTTGCCTCCAGCGGGTTCGGTGCGACAACACGACGACGAGGACTCCGAGGAGCAATACAGGTGCCGGAGCACGAAACTGTAGGACAGCACGGATCGCCGTCGAGGGAGGTCGCGGACTTCCTGCGTCGCCGTACCGAGCAGATCGCCCAGCGGTGGGCCGACGAACCCCTCTTCCGGACGGTGTTCACGGTCTCCCGGGACGAGGCGGTGGAAGCGGGCAGGATCGTCATCGACGCGCTCGCCCAGGTCGCCGACACGGGGCAGGTGCACGATCCCGACTCCGCGGGATTCACGGTGGTGCGCGAGCAGCTGGCGCGGATGGGCGCGGCTCGCTCCCGGGCCGGTTTCACCACCGCGCAGGTGTCCAACGACGTGAACGCGCTGCGTCCGCCGGTCGAGACCCTGCTGCTCGCCGACCTCCCCGAGGACGAGACCGACCGGGTCCGGGAGTGCACCACCGCGCTGACCGTGCTGATGGGCACCCTGCGGCTGGTGGTACTGGAGACCGCGCTCAGCGAGGGACAGGCCCTGATCGAGCGGCAGCAGCTGCAGCTGATGGAAGTGGCCACGCCGGTCATCAAGCTGTGGGACGGCATCGTGGCCGTGCCGCTGATCGGCACCCTCGACAGTGCCCGGAGCCAGGTGGTGATGGAGACGCTGCTGGAGGCCATCGTCGACCAGCACGCCCGGTTCGCGATCCTCGACATCACCGGTGTGCCCACGGTGGACTCCCTGGTGGCCCAGCACCTGATGAAGACGGTCGCGGCCGCCCGGCTGATGGGTGCGGAATGTGTGGTCTCCGGGATCCGTCCGGCGATCGCGCAGACCATGGTCCATCTGGGCCTCGACCTGGGCAACGTGATCACCCGGGCGAGCCTGGCCGACGCCCTGGCGTACACCCTGCACAAGCTCGGCTCCGACATCGTCAGCGCGACGCCCGGCGGTGCGGTTTCACAGTGAGCCATGACTTCTCCCGCCCCGTCACGGGGCATGTGCCGGTCCTGCGGCTCGGTGACATCCTCCTGGTCACCCTCCAGGGGGATCTGTACGACAGCACGGCGCAGCAGTTGCAGCAGGACATCGGCGAGACCATCGTCGGCACCGGGGTGACCGGGGTGGTCATCGACATCTCCGGGGTGGAGATCGTCGACTCCTTCCTCGGGCGGGTGCTGGCCGAGATCGCGGCGAACGCCCGGCTGCTGGCCGCGCGGACCGTGATCGCCGGTATGCGCCCGGCGGTGGCGATCACTCTGGTGGAGCTGGGACTGACGCTGCCCGGGCTGCGCACCGCGCTCACCACCGAGGCGGCGATGGAGCTCCTCGCGGGACTTGACCCCCACACCCGCTCCGGCGGTCTGCGCCGGGAGAACCGGTGATGCAGACAGCCGCGGGCGTCGAGGCCTGCCTGCCGATCCGTTCGGACCTGGATCTGGTGTGGGTGCGTCAGCATGTGCGGCAGGCGGCCGGCCTGCTGGGCTTCAGTCTGGTGGAGCAGACCAAGGTGGTCACCGCGGCCAGTGAACTGGCCCGCAACACCCTGGTGCACGGCGGGGGCGGACAGCTGGAGACCGCCGCGGTCACCAGCGGGCGATCCCGCGGGCTGCGGCTGACCTTCTCCGACGAGGGACCGGGCATCCCGGACCTGGACCGGGCGCTGAGCGACGGCTACACCTCCGGCGGCGGTCTGGGGATGGGACTGGGCGGCGCGCGGCGACTGGTGCACGAGTTCGCCGTCGACAGCGCTCCGGGGGTCGGCACCAAGGTGACGGTGATCTCCTGGGCGTCGGTGCCGCGGCCGCGCGAGGAGTACTGATGCCGCAGGTGTGGGACGTCCCGGTGCACGACTCGACCCGGGTGCGTGACGTACGGGTGGCCGCGGAACGCGCGGCCGCGCGGGCGGCTCTCGACGAGCCTCGTACGGCCGCCGCCGCGCTGGTGGCGACCGAACTGGCGACCAACCTGCTCAAGCACACCGGGGGCGGACAGATCCTCATCGACGTGGTGGACCCGCCGCTGCCCGAGGCCGGCGCCCCGATGATGGTGCAGATCGCCGCGATCGACCACGGGCAGGGCATCGCCGACGTCAGCGCTGCCCTGCGCGACGGTTACTCGACGGCGCGTTCCCTGGGCGCCGGCCTCGGCACGTGCCGCCGCATAGCGGACGACTTCGGCCTGTACAGCGTGCCGGGGCGGGGCACGGTGGCGCTGGCCCGGGTCGGTACCCGCGCGAACGAGGCAGCGCCGGCCGCACCGGTACGGGTCGGCGGCGTGAACATCCCCTTCGGCGGGGCGGAGTACTCGGGCGACGCCTGGGCGTGGGCCCGCTCGGGCGACCTGCTGACCCTGATGATGGCGGACGGGCTGGGACACGGTCCCGAGGCGGCCCGGGCGTCGACGGCCGCGACGCGGGCCCTGCACACCTCGGCCCACCTCCCGCCCGCCGAGGCGCTGGTCAACCTGGACTCGGCGCTGCGCGGCACCAGGGGGGCGGCCGTCGCGGTGGCCCAGGTCGACACCGGCGCGGGGGTGCTGCGGTTCGCCGGCGTCGGCAACATCGGGGCGCGGCTGCGTGAGGGCGGCACCTGGCGTTCGCTGCTGTCCCGGCCCGGCATCGTGGGCGTCCACCGGCATGCCACGCTGCGTGAGGACCGTATCGCGTGGGCGGCCGACCGGCTGCTGATCCTGCACAGCGACGGCCTGCCCAGCCGCTGGGTACCCCCGTCCGACCCGGACCTGCTGGCGGCCGACCCCGCCGTCGTGGCCGCGGTGACACTACGTGACGCGAGCAGTTCCGCCCGGCCGGTGCGGGACGACACCGCCGTGGCGGTGCTGGCTCCGTCCCCGTCGGAGGGTCCATGACGCCCAGTCTGCAGATCACCACCGCCGTCGACGCGGCCCGGGCCCGGATCGCCACCGCCCGGCTGGCCGCCGCGCACGGGGTGTCCGCTGTCGACCGTACGCGGCTGACCAGCGCGCTCAGCGCGCATCTGCGGCAGTGCCTCACCAAGGGCGGCACCTGGTGGCTCACCCTCGACGTGACCGCCGGGCCCGGCGAGGACGGGCTGCTGCACGCGCTGGTGACCTCGGCCGACGCCACGAGCGGCGCCGCCGCGCAGCCTCCGTGGCGGACGTCGGTCCGCTGCCCGGAGGCGACGGACGGGGCCGGCGCCGCCGCGGTCGCCGACGACCCCGCGGTCCTGGCGGAGGCCCTGCTCGGCGCCGACGAGGACACCGCGCTGGTGCTGGAGAAACTCACCGAGCAGGAGGAGCTGGTCGCCTTCCACCGGGAGGAACTGCACCAGACGAACCAGGGCGTGCTCGCTCTGCACGCCGAACTGGACGCCGCGGGACGTGCTCAGCGGGAGGCCTTCGCCGCCGAACGCAAGGCGCGCACCGAGGCGGAGAGCGCCCGGCGCCGGCTGATGTTCCTGGCGGACGCCAGCGCGGTGCTGACGGCGTCCCTCAACCATGACGAGATCGTGCGCCGGCTGCCCGACCTGCTGGTGCCCGAGTACGCCAGCAGCGTCGACGTCTGGCTGTTCGACAGCGACAGTGACCGGCACCGGCCCACCCCGCACCCGGCCGCCGCCGTGCGTGCCGCGCGCACCGGGCGTCCCCAGTACGCCGCCGCCCACCCGGGAGGTCTGCCGGGCGTCGACGACCAGCCGCCGTCGGCGCTGGATCCCACCCGGCCCCTGCTGTGCGTCCCGCTGCCGACGCGCCGCGCGCCGCTGGGCGTCCTGATCCTGTCCCCGCCGGGCGAGAGCTGGGACCCGGACGACGCCGTGATGCTGATCGAGCTCACCAGACGGGCCAGCATCGCCATCGACAACGCCCGCCGCTTCGAGCACAACCGGGACATCGCCGAGACACTGCAGCGCGCCCTGCTCACGGACCTGCCGACCACGTCGGGCCTCAGCCTGGCGGCCCGCTACCTTCCGGCCACGCACGGACTCAACATCGGCGGCGACTGGTACGACGCCTTTCGGCAACCCGACGGCAGCCTGATCACCGTCATCGGCGACGTCACCGGGCACGGTCTGCACGCGGCCGTGATGATGAGCCAGTTGCGTACCGCGCTGCGCGCCTATGCCGTGGACGGCGGCAGCCCCGGCCAGTTGCTGACCCGGCTGCACACGTTCCTGCACCACCTTCAGCCCGATCTGTACGCCACCGCGGTCATCGCACGCTTCCGGCCCGACGATCCCACCCTGACCTGGGCGGCGGCGGGCCATCCGCCGCCGGTGCTGCGTACCCCCGACGGGCAGGTGCACACGCTGGACGCCAAGCCGGGCGCGATGCTCGGCATCCCGCTGCGGCAGGTGATCGCCGACCACACCGCGCCGCTGGTGCCCGGCTCCACGCTGGCGTTGTACACCGACGGTCTGGTGGAGCGGCGCGCACAGGGCATAGACCCGGGCATCGAGCGTCTGGCGGAGGCGCTCGGGACGTTCCGCTCCGAGGAGCTGGACGCGGACCTGGACGGCGCGGCGGACCGGATCCTGACCCCGCTGCTGAGCGACTCCGAGCGCGACGACGACGTGTGTCTGCTGCTCTGTCACCTGGCCGCCTGAGTTCCCTGAGGGGGTTTGTCCGCGAAATGTGCTCCTCTTCTTTCCCTCCCGCCCCGATGCGCTTCGGCGGCCGGGCGGGCATGGTGGTGATCGACGCGTACGGCTGCCCGCCGCGGCCCGGCGGGACGGTCGGCATCCGGTTGGATCAATGAGGTGCGAAGCAGCGATCCACGGGCAGGCGAATGGCGTTCGAGGCAGACCGCCTGGAGCCGCAGAAAGGGATGAACACCGTGACACGACCCAGGATCCTGGTGGTTGGAGCAGGTTTCGCCGGTGTGGAGTGCGTTCGCCGTCTGGAACGCAAACTCTCCCCCGACGAGGCCGACGTCACGCTCGTGACGCCGTTCGCCTACCAGCTCTACCTCCCCCTGCTGCCCCAGGTCGCCTCCGGCGTGCTGACGCCGCAGTCGATCGCCGTCTCGCTGCGCCGCAGCAGGAAGTACCGCACCCGGATCATTCCCGGCGGCGCGATCGGCGTGGACCTCAAGTCGAAGGTCTGCGTGATACGGACCATCACCGACCGGATCGTCGACGAGCCGTACGACTACATCGTGCTGGCCCCCGGCAGCATCACCCGCACCTTCGACATCCCCGGCCTCACCGATAACGCTTTCGGCATGAAGACCCTCGCCGAGGCCGCGTACGTCCGCGACCACGTCATCTCCCAGCTCGACCTGGCCGACGCCAGCCAGGACCCGGCGGAGCGGGCCTCCCGGCTGCAGTTCGTGGTGGTCGGCGGCGGCTACGCGGGCACCGAGACCGCGGCCTGCCTGCAGCGTCTGACGCACGCCGCCGTCAAGCGCTACCCCCGCCTGGACCCGGGGCTGATCAAGTGGCACCTGATCGACATCGCGCCGAAGCTGATGCCGGAACTGGGCGACAAGCTCGGCAGCAGCGCGCAGGAGATCCTGCGCAGGCGCGGCATCGACATCTCCCTCGGGACCTCCATCGCCAAGGCGGGCCCGGAGGAGGTCACGTTCACCGACGGGCGGGTGATCCCCACCCGCACCCTCATCTGGACCGCGGGTGTGGTCGCCAGTCCCCTCATCGCCACCCTCGGCGCGGAGACCGTGCGGGGGCGGCTCGCGGTCACCGCCAGCATGAACCTGGCGGGGCACGACGGGGTGTTCGCGCTCGGCGACGCCGCCGCGGTGCCCGACGAGGCCAAGGGCGAGGACGGCGCGGTGTGCCCGCCCACCGCACAGCACGCGATGCGGCAGGGCAAGCACGTCGCCGACAACGTCATCGCGGCCCTGCGCGACCAGCCGCTCCGCCCGTACGTCCACAAGGACCTCGGTCTGGTCGTCGACCTCGGCGGCAAGGACGCCGTGTCCAAGCCGCTCGGCATCGAGCTGCGCGGCGTGCCCGCGCAGGCGGTGGCGCGCGGCTACCACTGGCAGGCGCTGCGTACCGGTGTCGCCAAGACGCGGGTGATGACCAACTGGGTGCTCAACGCGCTGGCCGGTGACGATTTCGTCCGCACCGGCTTCCAGGCCCGCAAGCCCGCCAAGCTGAAGGACTTCGAGTACACCGACTCGTATCTGAAGCCGGAACAGGTGCGGGCCCACGTCGACGGCTCGGCGCGGCTGGAGCCGTGACGCTCCGGCCCACCTGACGCGGACCGTTCCTGACCGCCGATCGTCCCTGACGGTCGGCGGTCGGCCGTCGGTCAGGGGAGCGACCGGGCCGGAAGCGGGCGATCGGCCCGGTCATGACATGCTGAGCCGGAGATCATGAAGTGACACGGGAATGAGTACGGCGGCGTGAAGGCAGTGGGACGGTCCCTCCAGGCACGACTTCGGGACGGCGTCGCGGCGTCCGATCCCGGACTGTTGCGACTGGCCGCCGGCCTCAGAACGGTGGGCGCCATCGCCCTCACGATCACCGTGCTCGGCCTGCTCGGCTCCGACGTCACGCATCTGGTGGCCGGGGCGATGGCGGCCATGGTCGCGACCTTCGCCATCCGGGAGAAGCAGCGCGGGCAACAGGCCGTGACCCTCGCGCTCGGGCTGCCCGTCGCACTGGCGTCGGTGACGCTGGGTGCGCTCCTCAGCTCCCGGGTGGTGGGCGGGGACGCCTTCTTCGTCGTCCTCATCTTCTGCGCGGTCTACAGCCGCCGGTTCGGCGACCGCGGCACGGCGCTCGGCCTGATCGGCTTCCAGGTCTACTTCCTGTCCCTGTTCGTCGGCGCCGCCGTCTCCGGCCTGCCGGAGCTGTACGGCGCCCTCGGCATCGCCTTCGCGAGCAGCGCGCTGGCGCGTTTCGTGCTCGTGCCCGAGACTCCCGCGGGCATCCTGGACCGGCTGCGCGAGGCGTTCCGGGCCAGGCTGGCCCAGTTGGTGTCCGCACAGGTCGAGCTGCTCGACGCCGGTCCCCAGGAGCTGGAGAAGGCCCTGGAGGACGTGCGCGACGGCACCGCCCGGCTGCACGAGACAGCGATGATGATCCAGGGACGACTGGAGGAAGGCACCGCCGACAAGGCCACGGCCCGGCTGCTGCAACGCCGGATCGCGGACGCCGAGATCGCCGCGGAGCGGCTGGGTCTGCTGCTGCTGACCGCGCGCAGCGCCGAGCGGGCCGACACACTGACCATGCACCTGCCGGGCGCCCCCGCCCCGGCGGGCGCTCCCCTGCCGGTGCGCGACGAGGCGACCGCCACCCTGCGCCGGGATCTCGACGCGCTGCGGATGCTGGTGCTGCGGCCGGTGTCGGAGAACGGGACCGCGCTGTCCCATGTGCGCAACCGGCTGATCGGCTACCGCGACGAGGACACCCTGCCGGCCGCCCCGACGGTCGTCCAGGACGTGTTCCGGGGCATCGGTGAGGCGGCCCGCGCGGTGCTGGGGCTGCGGATCGCGCTGGGCGGGGCGCGGGACGAGTCGGACGACACACCGGCGACGGCCCGCTCGCGGGAGGAACTGGACGCCGAGGACGCGGCGATCGACGCGGGTGAGGACGAGGACCGCGAGGACGACGAGGCCACCGGGCTGCGCCGGCCCACCACCCGGGCGGCCGTCCAGGTCGCGGTGGGGTCCTCGCTGGCCATCGTCGGCGGTGAGTTCCTCTCCAGCCAACGCTGGTACTGGGCGGTGCTGACCTGCTGGATCGTCTTCATCAACACCGCGTCCACGGGCGAGATCGTGGTCAAGGGCTACCGCCGGCTGGTGGGCACCGTGCTGGGCGTGGTGGCGGGCATCGTGCTGGCGGGCCTGGTCGGCCATCACACCTGGACGGCGTTCGCGCTGGTGCTGGTGTTCGTCTTCGCGATGTTCTACACGGCGCCCCTGTCGTACACGTTGATGTCCTTCTTCGTCACGGCGGCGCTGGGGCTGCTGTACACCCTCCTGCACACCTACACCTTCTCGGTGCTGGTGCTGCGGGTGGAGGAGACGGCGCTCGGCGCGGCCTGCGGGATCGTGGCGGCGGCGTTCGTGCTGCCGGTGCACACCGACCGCCGTACGAACGATCTGCTGGTCACCGTTCTGGACCGGCTCAAGGACGTCACGGAGACGGCGGTCGACCAGCTCAGCGGTGGACCTCCGGTCGATCTGCTCGACCAGGCGCGCGATCTGGACCAGGCGCTGGCCGATCTACGGGCGGCCACCCAGCCGCTCACCCACCCGGTCACGCCGCTGCGGGCCCGTCGCGACACCGCCCGGTATGTGGTCGCGCTCCTGGAGACCTGCGCGTATCACGCGCGTTCGCTTGCGGCGACGGCCGAGCTGCTGCCCACGCATCCGTCGATCGCGGCCGATCCGAGGCTGCGCCGGGCCGGGCGGCGCATCGCGGACAACATCGCGGTGATCGCCGCGCGGCTCGCCGACGAGCAGGCGGCGGTCGAGATCGAGACCGGGCGGAGCATCGCCTCACTGCTGGAGCCGGACGTGCCGGGCACCCCGAGGTACGGCAGGGTCACCGACCGGGTGCTGCGGCATCTGCAGCGCCTGGACGAGACCGTGGCGGGTCTGGCGCGGCCGCTGGGCGTTCCGGTGGCCGAGCCGCGGCGGTGACGACGGGCGCCTGCCCCGGGTGACGGACCGGGTTGGGGACCCGGGCCGTCAGATGTCCGTGGGCAGGTCGCTGGCTTCGGCGATGCCACGCAGCTCATCGTTCATCTGCTGCCGTTCGCGGATGTAGTCGGCGATCTCGCCCAGGCGCACCGGGTCGGACGCGGTGGCCGCGTCCGTGACGACCCGGACCGGCCCGGTCTCGTCGATGTCCAGCTCGACCACCTCGTTGTCCAGCCGGCCCGTCACCGCGGTGGCGATGACGAGGGCGGCCTCGTCGCGGACCTCCTGGGGCAGCCCGCCGGGCCGGTCCTCGTCGAGCGCGAAGTCGAGCGCGGGCAGGCGTTCTTCCTCGATGGCCTTGAGAACCGGCTCGACCACGCTGAGCAGCAGGTTGTAGTCCTCGGTGTCCATACGGATACGCAGCAGGCCCAGGTAGACGTCCACGGGCCGGCCGTCGGGCGGAAGCTCGGGTTCGTTCATCCTGTGCGGGTTCCCCGGGTAGGGCCGGTTCAGACCCTGCGCCAGCGTGCCATCGCGAATGAGAACAGTCCGAAGAGCACGAGCCCGGCGGCCACGCAGACCAGCAGCCAGGGTCCGAGCGGGGTCTCGGCGAACGAGCGGAGGGTGTCGTCCAGTCCCTTGGCCTGGTCGGGTTCGTAGTCGACCGCGGCACGCACGGCGAAGCCACCGGCGGCTGCGAACACCACGCCGCGGGCCGCGCCGCCGCCCACGCCCGTCACGTCCACCAGCCGGCGGGTGCGCGGGGACATCTCGCCGAGCTTCAGCTTGTCGTGGTACTTGCGCAGGACCGCCCGGCCCGCGATCCACACACCGGCGATGACGATGCCGATGCCGGCCGCGCCCACCAGCCACTGTCCGGCGGGGGCCTCGAGGACCCGGGCGGTGACGTCCTTGGACTGCTTGTCGCTGGAGTTGCTGCCGCCCGAGCCCGCGGCGAAGGACAGCACCGAGTAGGCGACGAACGTGTAGAAGACGCAGCGCACGGCCGCCATCAGGCGTTTCCTGGCCTTGCGGCCGTCCGGTCCGACCGACCCGAAGACCACTTCGGACAGTCGCCACAGGGCCATGCCCACCAGCCCGATGCCGAGGGCCCACAGCAGTACGGCCCCCAAGGGTTTCTCGGAGATCTCGGCGAGGGCGCCGCCGCGGTCTGCCTGGTGCTCGCCCTCGCCGAAGGCTATCTGCAGCGCCAGGACGCCGACGAGCAGGTAGATGACGCCTCGCGCGGTCAGTCCCGCCCGTGCGGCGCTCTCCCCGGCCGAGCCCCTCGCCATTCTGCGGGCGCCCGTCCGACCGGTACGCACCGTGGCACTCGTGTTCATGTCGTCCTCCTGGAGGCCGGATGCCCCGGTCCTGAGCGGGCACTCCCGGCGCGTGGGTGGTGGTCGAGGTGATGTTCGAGGTCTGGGCCCGCGCGGGCTCACGACCCTGGCGTGCGGGGGCCGCGGGGATCCCCCCGGGGGGCGTGCCGCGGCCCTGGGTGTTGAGCGGGCGAACACGGGCCGAGGTGCGCACCTCACGCACCTCGGCCCGTAGCCGCTCCGGCTCATCCCGTACCGCGGCCTCGTCGTCCGCGGTCTGCTGTCATTCGACCAATCGCGCCCGATCCGGCTCGGGTCCGGTCGCGAGCAGACGGTGCGCGGCCTCCAGGGCCACGCGCACGTCCCGCGTGCCGGTGGACACGCAGAGCGTGTAGGCGAGGTCGCGCGCCCTGGGGCTCGGTTCGCTCACCCGGGCGGCCTCCGCGGCCGACAGGGCCTCGTACTCGTCGACGATCTGACGCAGGAATCCGGGATGGGGCATCAGCATCCGTGTCGCTCCTCGTCCACTCAGACGGCCCGTCCGCCGGGCGCGTGTCCGCCTGCCCGCTGCCCCAGCGCCTCGTCCCGCACCCGGGCGCAACTGCGGCTGATCAGGCGGGAGACATGCATCTGGGAGATGCCGAGCTGGTCGGCGATGCGGCTTTGCGTCATGTCCTCGAAGAAACGCATGTAGAGGATGGCGCGCTCCCGCTCCGGCAGCCTGCGCAGGCCCTCCTTGGCGGACTCGCGGTCGACGACGGTGTCGAAGGAGTTGTCCGAGGCGCCCAGGGTGTCCGCGAGGCTGTAGCCGTCCTCGCCGGCCGAGAGCTCGGCGTCCAGCGACAGGGTGCTGAAACTTTCGAGGGCCTCCATCCCGGTGGCGACCTCGTCCTCGGTCAGCCCGGTGTGGGCGGCGATGTCCGCCGTCGACGGCTCGGGGGAGCCCGGGTTCTGGGTCAGTTCGCGGCGCGCCACTCGTACCTTGTTGCGCAGTTCCTGCACCCGACGGGGCACGCGCAGCGCCCACATCCGGTCCCGGAAGTGACGCTTGACCTCACCGGTGATGGTGGGAACGGCGTAGCTTTCGAAGGCGCCGCGTTCGGGTTCGAAGCGGTCGATGGCCTTCACCAGTCCGAGGGCGGCCACCTGGCGCAGGTCCTCGACCGACTCGCCGCGGTCGCGGAAGCGGCCGGCGATCCGGTGGGCCATGGGCAGCCAGGCGGTGACGAGCTCGTCGCGGACGGCGTCCCGTTCGGGACCGTCCTCCAGTGCGGCCATCCGGGTGAAGAGGAGGGCCGTGTCGGGGGCGTCGTCGTGACGGCGCCGGTTGGGGGAGGTCGGCTGAGCGGGCGTGCCGGGACGGCTGGTCGACATATCGATGAGCATGCGGAATCGCTCCTGAAGCGGTGGGTTCAGGGAATGACCGCGGGAGGGTTGCCGCGCCCGGATGACCAGGAAGGCCCCGGAGCAGCCATACCGCTCCCGCTGGCGCGCCTCCGGTCCGAAGCACGAAATTGCGTCTGCCCTGCACCCCTGGGACCAAACTCGGATCCCCGGAATGTGTTCAGGACAGTGGGACCACGGCAGTGATGCACTTCCCGCCGGCGGGCAGATCGGTCACCCGGACGTCGCGGGCCAGTCGGCAGACGATGGGCCAGCCGTGGCCACCGACCCGCCGGCGCCCCTGCCGGTCCGTCGGCGGGGCGACCACGGGCAGCTGGTCGCTGCGGTCGCTCACCGACACCCGTACGCCGGGTCCCACCACGTCGACGTGGAAGTCCGTGATCCCGCCGCCGTGCAGGATCGCGTTGGTGGTGAGTTCCGAGGCGACGAGCAGCGCGTCGGAGAGGGCGTCCGCGTCACACGGGCAGTCGGTGGCGCGGCAGCGTTCGACGACGGCCCGCTCGACCGCTTTGCGCGCCTCGGCCGGTTTGCAGGGTCCAGCACGGCCGCGCCGCTCGGCGACGAACGGTTCGAGGACGAACTCGGTCCTGTGCTGCTCGCACATCCCTTTCACTCCCTGCTTGCTGAGGTGGTCGGATCGGGCGACCGGTGGCGGCCTCGTCCGGGCGCGGCACCCGTGGATCGCGGCGCTTCCCGCGGTCACGGTCTCGGCGGTTGCGTCCCTGGCCGGGCGGGCTCCCGCAGGTCTCCCTACTTCGGCTCACCTCTCCCCGGCGTGCCAAACCTCTCGTTCCGGGCAGACCTCGGGCCATTCAGGCGACGTGAGCGGGTACGCGGTTGCCATGACTGATGTGGTTGATTCAGACGAGCTGTTGCGGCGCATCCAGCGCGCCCGGGCGTTCGCCGAGGAGGAGGAGCGGGCGTGGCGGACCCGCCGTGAGGACCTGCGGATGACGGATCCGGACGGGGCTCGTGACGCGGAGGTGCGGAGCGTGGTCTACGAGAGTGTGCTGAGGGTGCTGGACGAGATCCTGACGCCGGGCAGGTCCGCCGGAGGGACGTGACGCCCGGCCCGGGCTCCCCGTCGCGGGCGTCGAACGACCCCGCGTGGGGAACCCGGGCCGCATGGCGATCGATCACACCCGTGCACCCGTTCTGGAAGCCCTGGCCGACTATCACCGCAAGGGGCGGCTGACGTTCGCGCCTCCGGGTCACAAGCAGGCCCGGGGCGCGGATCCCGCGGTGCGGGAGGTGCTGGGCGACGCGGTCTTCCTGGGGGACGTGCTGGCGTCGGGCGCCCTCGACGACCGGCTCACCCGGGGCAGGGTGCTGGAGCGGGCCGAGGAGCTGATGGCCGACGCCGTGCACGCGGAGCACACGTTCTTCACCACCTGCGGGAGTTCCCTGTCCGTCAAGGCCGCGATGCTTGCGGTCGCCGGGCCGCACGAGAAGTTGTTGATCGGACGGGACGCGCACAAGTCCGTCGTGTCGGGGCTGATCCTGTCCGGTGTCGAGCCCGTCTGGGTCGAGCCGCGGTGGGACGCGGAGCGGCGGCTGGCGCATCCGCCGTCCGCCGCGGAGTTCGAGGCGGCCTTCGACGCCCATCCCGACGCCAAGGGCGCGCTGATCACCAGTCCGACGCCGTACGGCGCCTGTGCGGATCTGCGGGAGGTCGCCGGGGTCTGCCACCGTCGTTCGGTTCCGCTGATCGTGGACGAGGCCTGGGGCGCCCATCTGCCCTTCCACCCCGATCTGCCGTCCTGGGCCATGGACGCCGGCGCCGACATCTGCGTGACCAGCATCCACAAGATGGGCAGCGGTCTGGAGCAGGGTTCCGTCTTCCATCTGCAGGGCGGTCTGGTCCCGGCGGACCTGTTGAAGACGCGGGCGGATCTGTTGGGCACCACCAGTCCGTCGGTGCTGCTGTACGCGGGCCTCGACGGGTGGCGTCGTCAGATGGCCCTCCGCGGCGAGCAGCTCATGGGCGGCGCGCTGGACCTCGCCGCCGACGTCCGGGCGCGGATCGAGAAGATCGACGGGATGCATGTCAACGACCGGGACGACTTCTGCGGTCCGGGACTGGCCGAGGACTTCGACCCGTTGCCCGGCGTCATCGACATCGAGGCGCTCGGGATCACCGGGTACCAGGCGGCGGACTGGCTGCGCGAACACCGGGACGTCAACGTGCATCTGTCCGACCACCGTCGGATCGGCGCGCAGATCACCCACGGCGACGACCGGGAGACGGCCGGGCAACTGCTCGCCGCACTGGAGGACTTGGCGCGGGCCGCGCCGGACCTGCGCCCCGCGTCGCGGGTGGAGGTGCCGTCGCCCGGCGAGCTGCGGATGGTGCAGGCCCGCCTGCCGCGGGACGCGTTCTTCGGACCCGCCGAGCACGTCCCGCTGTCCGAGGCCGCGGGGCGGATCGCGGCCGAGATGATCACGCCGTATCCGCCCGGGATCCCCGCCGTACTACCCGGCGAGCGGCTGAGCGAGCCGGTGCTGCGCTATCTGCGTACCGGGCTGGACTCGGGCATGAACCTTCCCGACGCCACCGACCCCGGGCTGGAGACGATCAGGGTCCTGGGCCGGGACGCGGAGTGAGCACGGAGTGAAACAGGTCACCTGCCCCGCATTCCGCTTCGCACAACCGCCCTGAATGGTTTACGGTTCACTTATACGTGGCCACGGAGTCGACCGTACCGTCCTCCGGAGTCACCGCTCAACGGCCCTGGCTGGTCTCCCCCGTCCAGCCAGGGCTTTTTCATGCCCGGATACCGGTTCCCGCACGAACCTGCTCGAAGATTCTCATGTCCGCCGAGGTGCCCGGGGAGCCGGGAGCCGCTGGAATGGGCTTAGCGAAAGGACCCCCCTTCGGGAAGAACCGGAAGTGCCGCCGGCGAGGAGCCCCGTGCCATGACCAAAGCGATCAAACTGCTGACCGCCCTCGGGCCGCCACAACGCGAGCGCCTGATGACCCTGGCCCGGGAGGTCTCCTTCCCCGAGGACGCCCGGATCTTCGAGGCGGGCGGCACGGCCGACCGCTTCTGGGTCATCCGCTCGGGCGCGGTCTCGCTGACCCAGCAGGTGACGTCCCAGCAGCGCGTCACGGTCGCCAGTCTCGGCGCGGGCGACCTGCTCGGCTGGTCCTGGCTGTTCCGGCCCTACCAGTGGGACTTCGGCGCGGAGGCCTTCAGCCCGGTGCGCGCCTACGAGTTCGACGCGGCGACGGTGCTCCAGCTGTGCGAGGAGGACCGCCGGCTCGGGATGACCCTGCTGCGGACCGTCGCCGAGATCCTGGCGCATCGACTGGAGACGACCCGGGGCAAGCTGATGGAGCAGTACGCCTTCAAGCGGCGCGGGGGCCTGTAGGGCGCCGAGTCCGGCGGCGGTAGCGGTGTTGTCGGACTCTAGGGCGCCGATGTTCAGATGCGGTAGCGGCGCAGGGCCGGGACCGCGAGCGCCAGGCTCAGCATGACGGCGACCACCAGGAGCCCGCCGCCCGCGACCGCCGTGCGCGCGCCGAACGCCGAACCCGCCGTGCCGTGCAGGACGTCGGCCAGGCGCGGGCCGCCCGCGACGACGACGGTGAAGACGCCCTGCATCCAGCCGCGCATCTCGTCGGTCGCGGCGGACAGCAGGATCGCCCCGCGGAAGACCATGGAGACCATGTCCGCGACGCCAGCCACCGCGAGGAACACCACGGCGAGCCACAGGCTGTCGCTCAGGCCGAAGCCGGTGATGGCCGCGCCCCAGGCCACGACCGCGCCGATGACCATCCAGCCGTGCCGGCGGGCCCGGGAGAACGTGCCGGAGAACAGCCCGCCGACCACCGCGCCGATGGGTATCGCCGCGAACAGGAGGCCGAGCGCGAGTCCTTCGCCGTAGGGGGCGTACGTCTGCGAGGCGAGCTGGGGGAACAGGGCGCGGGGCATGCCGAAGACCATCGCGATGATGTCGGCGAGGAAGGACAGCAGCAACACCTTGTGGGCGGAGATGTAGCGGAATCCGGCCGCGATCTCCCGCACTCCCGCCCGGCGCGCGGAGGCCGACGCCAGAGGCGGCAGGGAGGGCAGCCGGTGGACCGCCCACACCGTGACGCACAACGCCAGGGCGTCGATGAGATACAGCTCCGGCAGGCCGACGACGGGGATCAGGACACCGGCGAGCAGCGGTCCGACGACCTGTCCGGTCTGCATGACGGTGGAGCCGAGGGCATTGGCGGCGGGCAGCTGCTCCTCGGGCACCAGGCGGGCGATGGACGCGTTGCGGGCCGGGGCGTTCAGTCCCCAGAACGCCTGCTGCACCGCCAGCAGCACCATGAGGACGGCCACCGAGTCGAACCCGGTGACCGCCTGGAGCCAGAACAGGACCGAGGTGACGGCGATACCGCTGTTGGTGATCAGCAGCAGCCTGCGCCGGTCCATGGTGTCGGCGACCGCCCCGCCCCACAGGGCGAACACGATCAGCGGCAGCAGTCCGGCGAGGCTCGCGGCGCCCACCCAGGCCGAGGACCCGGTGATGTCGTAGATCTGCTTCGGCACGGCGACGGCGGTGAGCTGGCTGCCGACGGCTGTGACGATCGTCGAGGACCACAGTCTGCGGTAGGCGGGCACGCGCAGCGGGCGGGTGTCCATGGCCCACCGGCGCCAGCCTCCCCGGGGCTGCTTCGTCTCGTCCGCGGAGGCCGAGTGCGGTTCGGTGCTGCTGCTCTCGCTGGTGTCCACGGGCTTCCTGATTGTTTGTTACACCTATCGGGTCCGGGGTTCACTATCGCAGCACCTTCCGAGAGCCGGGACGCGATATCTCAGGTTGTGGACATCAGGCCATTCCGTCGCGGACTTCGGGCCATTCCCTTGGGACTTCGGGCTCGCACTAGGCCTCCGCCACGAGCATGACGCCGAGGGTGATCATCGTTGTCGCGATCAGGCCGTCCAGGACCCGCCAGGCGGCCGGCCGGGCCAGGAAACGACCGAGCAGCCGGGCTCCGAATCCGAGCGCGGCGAACCAGCACACACTCGCCAGCACGGCTCCGAGCCCGAACGTCCAGCGCAGCGGGCCCCGGTCGGCGGCGATGGAACCGAGCAGGAAGACGGTGTCGAGGTAGACATGGGGGTTCAGCCAGGTCATCGCCAGACAGGTGAGCACCGCCCGCCGGACCGAAACCTCCGGCTCCCCCTCGGTGCGCAGGGCACCGCCGGGCCGCAGCACCCGACGCGCGGCCAGGGCGCCGTAGACGAGCAGGAACGCGCCGCCGATCCAGCCGATCGCGGTCAGCGCACCCGGCCAGGCCACCACCACCGCGCCCACCCCTCCGACGCCGAGGGCGATCAGGAAGGCGTCGGACAGGGCGCAGATGCCGACGACGGCCAGGACGGCGTGTCGCCGGACCCCCTGGCGCAGCACGAAGGCGTTCTGGGCGCCGATGGCGACGATCAGTGAGAGGCCGGTGCCGAAGCCGGCGGCCGCGGCGGTGAGGGAAGCGGTCATGACGTCGACGCTAAGGAAACGATCACCGCGTGTACAGCTAAGGATTCTTACGTACCATTAGCTGTCGTGATGATGACCGAGCTTCCTGTTGACCAGGTGCGGACGCTGCTCGCAGTGGTGGACGAGGGCACGTTCGACGCGGCGGCCGCCGCTCTGCACGTGACGCCGTCGGCGGTGAGCCAGCGGGTGAAGGCTCTGGAGCAGCGCACGGGGCGGGTGTTGCTGGTACGCACGAAGCCGGTGCGGCCGACCGAGTCCGGCGAGGTGGTCGTGCGGTTCGCCCGGCAGTTGGCCCGGCTGGAGCGGGACGCGCGCGCCGAGCTCGGCATGAGCGGCGCGTCGGAGCCCACCCGGGTGTCGGTCGCGGTGAACGCGGACTCCCTGTCGACGTGGTTCCTGGGGGCGCTCACGCGGGTCCCCCGGGAACCTCGTCTCTGTTTCGAGCTGCGCCGCGAGGACGAGAGCCGCACGGCGGCACTGCTTCGGGAGGGCCTGGTGATGGCCGCCGTCACGTCGTCACCCGATCCCGTGGCGGGCTGTTCGGTGCGGTCGCTGGGCCGGATGCGGTATGTGGGCGCGGCGCACCCGGACTTCGCCGCACGACATCTCGGCGGACCGCTGGCGGAGGCGCTCGCGTCAGCGCCGGTGCTGGTCTTCGACCGCGGCGACGACCTCCAGGACGCGTTCGTGCGCGGGCTGCGCGGCGACCGGCACGGGGCGAGTCAGGTGCGGCACCACATCCCCACCTCCGAGGGCTTCGTCGAGGCCGTGGTGGCCGGTCTCGGCTGGGGCCTGGTGCCCGAGGTTCAGGCGCGGCCGCTGCTGGACGCGGGCCGCCTCGTCCCCCTGGCGCCGGAACGCACGGTGGACGTGCCGCTGTACTGGCAGCAGTGGAAGCTCGACTCACCGGCACTGGCCGCGGTCGCCGACGCGGTGGCGACGACCGCCGCGGAGGCGCTGCGCGCCTGACCGGCCGACGGTCCCCGGAGTTCGGCCTGACGGCCTGCCGCGCCCCACCGACGACCGACACCCATGCGCGGTCGGCCACAAGCCGCCAACCCAGCCGGACCGTGGCGCCGAATCCGCCACCCGCGCCCCACCGCCGACCGACACCGTGGGCGTAGCGACCTGTCAGTCCATGCGGGCCCAGCGACACACGCCCAGCCGACCTGCCGTCCCCGCCGTCCCGCCGTCGACGCGGCGTGCCGTCGGTGATTCACGCCCCTGGCCCGGGATGCTGGGCGGGCGGAGCCTGGTCGTGTCCGCCCGGCCCCGGCCGGGCGCGGAGCGACGTCAGTCGGGCCTGCGCGCTCTCCAGGAGCATCTCCAGGGCCGTCGGATACGCGCTGGTCACCATGCGGGTGGCCAGGAGAGGGGCCGCTTCGGCGATGCGGGGGTGGGTGGCGCGTGGGAGGCGGGCGTACGTCGAGCGCCACACCTCCTCGTCGGCGTGCTGGGAAGCACTCGGCAGGGTCAGCGAGGCCGCGTCGAGGGCGGCGAAGGCGAGGGTCTGGTCGATGAAGGCGTGGTACACGCGCACGGTGTCCGGCACCGGGAAGCCCGCGGTCCTGAGGATGTCCAGGACGGCCTCGTCGGCGGCGAGTTCGTTCGCCCGGCCGGTGACCCGGTTCGTGGTCAGCAGGGCGGCCTGCGGGTGCGCCAGGTACGCGGTGTGGATGCGCAACCCGACGGTCCGCAGGTCCGACCGCCACTCCCCCGTCGGCTCCCAGCCCTCCAGGGCCTGACCGATGAGCGCGTCACCGATGGCCAGCGTCAGGTCGTCCATGCCGCGGAAGTACCGGTAGAGCGTGGACGGGTCGGCGTCCAGGGCGAGGCCGAGGCGGCGGGCGGTGAGTCCCTCGCTGCCGTGTTCGCGCAGCATGCGCAGCGCGGTCTCGACGATCAGCCGCTCCGACAACACCGTGCCGCCCCTGGTGGGCCGGCGCCGGCGCCGTTTCTCCTCGGGGACCACGGGTTTCGGCGTCACGGCCGGCCTCCCTCTCTGAAAACCCTTATGCCAACGGCATTGACCTTGTGTGAGCGTACGGCGTTGTATCGGCGCCGAGGGCCCCACATCAGCGATGCATCACGACACATCAGCGACGTTCGAACCGGCAGGGAGTTCTTGTCATGCGTGTACTGCTCGTGGGCGCCGGCGGAGTGGGCACCGCCATCACCCGGATCGCTGCCCGACGGCCGTTCTTCGAGGCGATGGTGGTCGCCGACCACGACGCGACGCGGGCCGAGACGGCCGTCGCGACGCTCGGCGACGAAGGAAGCCGCTTCCTGGCCGAGCGCGTGGACGCCGGCGACGAGGCCGCCGTGGCGGCACTCCTGGCGCGCCACCGCTGTGACGTCCTCCTCAACGCGACCGACCCCCGGTTCGTGATGCCGCTGTTCCGGGCGGCGCGAACCGCCGAGGCGACCTATGTCGACATGGCGATGTCGCTGTCCCGGCCGCACGCCGAGCGCCCGTACGAGGAGTGCGGGGTCAAGCTCGGTGACGAGCAGTTCACGCGGGCGCCGGAGTGGGAGATCGCCGGCGCGCTGGCCCTGGTCGGGATGGGCGTGGAGCCGGGGCTGTCGGACGTCTTCGCCCGGTACGCGGCCGACGAACTCTTCGACGAGATCGAGGAGATCGGTGTCCGCGACGGCGCGAACCTCACCGTCGACGGCTATGACTTCGCCCCGTCCTTCAGTATCTGGACCACGATCGAGGAGTGCCTGAACCCTCCGGTCGTCTACGAGGCCGACCGCGGATGGTTCACCACCGAGCCGTTCAGTGAGCCGGAGGTGTTCGACTTCCCCGAGGGCATCGGGCCGGTCGAGTGCGTGAACGTGGAGCACGAGGAGGTGCTGCTGGTGCCGCGCTGGGTGGACGCCCGCCGGGTCACCTTCAAGTACGGGCTGGGCGAGGAGTTCATCCGGACACTGCGGACGCTGCATCTGCTGGGCCTGGACCGGACCGCCCCGGTGACGGTGCCGGGCGTCGCCGGTCCGGTCGCGGTCTCGCCACGGGACGTCGTCGCCGCCTGTCTGCCGGACCCCGCGACGCTGGGCGAGCGGATGCACGGCAAGACCTGTGCGGGCACCTGGGTGCGCGGCGTCAAGGACGGGGCGCCGCGCGAGGTGTACCTGTACCACGTGGTCGACAACCAGTGGTCCATGGCGGAGTACGGCTGTCAGGCGGTGGTGTGGCAGACCGCCGTCAACCCGGTCGTCGCCCTCGAACTGCTCGCCACGGGCACCTGGACCGGCACGGGCGTCCTGGGCCCTGAGGCCTTCCCGGCCCGCCCCTTCCTCGACCTGCTGACCGCGTACGGCTCCCCCTGGGGCATCCGCGAACAGTGAACCCCCGCCATATCTTCACGAGGTCCCACAGGACTCGGTTGTTTCACCCCCGCATTGACCGGTGACCCGGAAGCGAGTAAGCCACATCCCCGAGGGCACGTTCGACTTCGATCGCAGGTGACTTTTTCATGGAGAACTGGCGCGAATACGCCGCGTGCAGCCACGAGGACCCCGATCTCTTCTTCCCGATCGGCACCACCGGGCCGGCGCTGGTGCAGGAGGAACAGGCGAAGGCCGTGTGCCGGCCCTGTCCGGTCCAGGACCAGTGCCTGCAGTGGGCGCTGGACACCGGGCAGAGCATCGGCGTCTGGGGCGGAACGGGCGAGAACGAACGCCGTGCCATCAAGCGGCGCGCGGCGGCCCGTCGGCGAGCCGGATGACGGGATGGATGGGAGGCGGCTGACGTGGGGGCCCGGTGATGTACGAGACGCTGTTGGTCAATACAGCGTCCTGTATGCCACCGGGCCCCCACGTCAGCCGCCGCTCCGGCGCAGCGGTCCCCAGTCGTTCTGCTGGCGGTCCACCGCGGCCCGCGCCTCGTCGATCACCCGGCGGTCGATCCAGCACACCGGCCCCACATCCACCACCAGCGGCTCGTTGTCGGGCCCACGGCCCGTCTCCCGGCCCGTGAGGACCCAGGGACGCACCCCGGGGCCCTTCTCGTGCACCAGATGGGAGTAGTCGTACAGACGTCGGGCCACCCACAACCCGACCGGGCGGTCCTCCCACCACTCCTCGACGTCGAGCGGGTTGGCGGACAGCCCCGGCATGGACACACCCGTGAGATCGTCCGTGCTGGACAGCCGGGCGAGGTCGGTCTCCGGGCCGCGTGACCAGCGGACGTACGTGGGACGGTGGCACGCGACCAGGTCGGTGAGTTCGGCGAGCGTCCGTACGACCGGCAGTTCGCACGCTGCGGTCATGGTTCTGACCTCCCTCTTCGCCGTGTGCTCGGACGGTGTACCCGATCGACGGCGACGGAACCGGACGGACCGCTACCGCGGCGGGCCGCCGGGCAGCCGCAGGGTGAAGACGCTCCCCTTACCGGGCTCGCTCGCCGCCTCCACGCTGCCCCCGTGCGCGGCGACCAGGTGGCGGACGATGGGCAGGCCCAGACCGCTGCCGCCGGTGCGGCGGCTGCGGGACTTCTCCGCGCGCCAGAACCGGTCGAAGACGTACGGCAGGTCGTCGGCCTCGATTCCGGTACCGGTGTCGGTGACCTCCAGCAGCACGTCGCCGTCGGCGCGGCGCGCGGCCAGGGTGACGGTGCCGTCGGCGGGCGTGTGGCGCAGCGCGTTGGACACCAGGTTGCCCAGCGCCTGCCGCATCCGCACCGCGTCGGCGTGCAGCCAGGGTGTGCCGTCCACGGTGGTGCGGAGGCGGACGCCGGCCGCGTCGGCCGCGACCCGGTGGGCGGCGGCCACCTGGTCGAGGAGTTCGTCGCAGCGCACCGGCTCCGGGTGCAGGCGCAGCGCGTCGGCGTCGGCGTCGGCGAGGTCGCGCAGGTCGTCGATGACCCGTTGCAGGACGAGGGCCTCGTCGTGCAGGGCGGCGAGCAGGGCCGGGTCCGGGTCGACGACGCCGTCGCGGGTGACCTCGAGCCAGCCGCGGATGTTGGTGAGCGGGGTGCGCAGTTCATGGGCGATGTCGCTGACCATCGCCTTGCGTTGGGACTCCAGGCGTTCGCGGCGCTCCGTCAGCTCGTTGAAGGCGGCGGCCAGGATGCCGGTCTCGTCCCGGGTGGTGACGGGGACCCGCACGTGCAGTTCCGGCGGCTGCTGGGCGGCCTCGGTCAGCGCCCGCAGCGGCCGGACGAGCCGGGTGGCGATCACCGCCGTCACGGCCACGGTGACGGCGAGGACGAGCCCGGCGGCACCGACGACCTTGGCCTTGTTGCCCGGGGACATGTCGAACCGTACGGCGGGAGTGTCCTTGTCGCCGCCCAGGAACAGCTGCGCGGCGGGAGCGGCGTAAGGGTCGAGCTGGGTGCGGCGGGCATCGTCGAGGCAGTCCTGGGCCGCACGCGCGACCTTGGACCCCATCTTGGCGAGCGAGGGTGCGAACGACGGGGCACGCAGAGCTGAGGGGGTGACGTCCACGCCGAGGTACAGCGGCACCCCGGGCTCCAGACCCGCCCGGGTCAGGCAGGCCCGGGCGCCTTTCTCGAGGGCCTTCAGCGCCTTCTGTTCGGTCACCACCGGCGTGTTGAACCGGCCGTCGGCGCACGCGTCGGGCACATAGGCGGGATCGGCGCTGCCGTCCGCCTCGGTGAGGACCGGTCGGCCGCTCGGCGCGCGGCTGAGGCTCAGATCGATGCCGTAGCGGGCGAAACAGCCCTGTCGTTCGTGGGCCAGGGCGTCGAGCTCGCCGCGTTCGCCCTCCGTCAGCCGGTACGGGCCCACGACCCGCGGATCCGTGCCGCTGATCTGGGCGCCGCGCTCGGTGTAGGTGTCGGTGCGCAGGGGGTCGACGGTGGCGGCGGCGGTCAACGGCAGCGCGGTCCCGCGGGGCGCGGAGTCGGCGAGGGGGGTACGGTCGGCAGTGGTCAGGGCGATGCGCCGGCCCGTCCTCGCGGCCAACTCCCGCACCGTCGGCCCGACTTCGCTCCAGTCGGGGTGGGTCGCGGCGTATCCGCTGAGCCGGGCGAGGACGTCCATGTCGTCGGCGAGGACCTGCCCCTGCTCCTCCCGCAGGGCGCGGGTGGTGGTCTCCACCGCCAACCAGGCCGTCGCCGCCACGGAGCACACGGCGACGAGACCGGAGGCGATGAGCAGCCGCACCAGCAGGCGCTTGCGCAACGGTATCCAACCGCTCATCCGTGGCCGCCGCTGAGCTTGTAGCCGACCCCGAAGACGGTCAGCAGCCGGGCGGGCCGGCGCGGGTCCGCCTCTATCTTGCGGCGCAGGTTCATGACGTGGACGTCGACGGCCCGTTCGGTGGAGGCCCGGTCGGCGCCCCGGGTGACCTCCAGCAACTGCCGCCGGGAGAAAACCCGTTCCGGTTCGCCGGCCATCGCCAGCAGGATCTCGAACTCGGCCGGTGTGCACTCCACGAGGGCGCCCTCGCAGCGCACCTCGTGCCGTACCCGGTCGACGGTTACTCCCCCGGCCCGTACGACGGACTCGTCCCGGCGCTCGGCCGGCGCGCGTGAACTGCGCCGCAGGACCGTGCGGATGCGGGCCATCAGCTCGCGCGGGCTGTACGGCTTGGTCATGTAGTCGTCCGCGCCGAGTTCCAGACCCAGCAGGACGTCGTCCTCGGCGGTGCGGGCGGTGAGCATCAGGACGGGGATGTCGTCGTCCCGGCGCAGCACCCGGCACACCCCGAAGCCGTCGATCACCGGCAGCATCAGGTCCAGGACGACGAGGTCCGGCCGGAGCCGTTGGGCCGCTTCGAGGGCTGCCCGGCCGTCGTGGACCACGGTGGCGGTGTGTCCCTCCGCCAGCAGGGACCGGCGGATGAGTTCGGCCTGCATCTCGTCGTCCTCGGCGACCAGCACATGTGCGCACACGCGGCGGAATCCTAAGCGGTTGGGGAGCCTTGGCGGACTCAGGGGTCCTCAGCGGGCCAGGGAGTCCGCGTCGCCCATGACGACGACGGGGTGTCGGCCGGGATCCAGCGCCCGCAGCAGTTCGACCATGTGCTGTTCGGCGATGCTGACGCAGCCGTGGGTGGGGCCGCCGTGGTCGACGTGGAACCAGATACCGCCGCCGCGGCTCGCGCCGAGGGGCCGGGTCCAGTCCAGCGGTGTGGTGCCGGGCCGCCGGTTGTAGTTGATGGCGATCACGTAGTCGAAGGACCCGGCGAGCGGCTCACCCTCGAAGCCCGTGCCGGTCGCGGTGAAGCCGCTCCCCCGGTCGTACGGCAGCCGGGTACCGGGGTCGCGGAGCCGGCCGCCGGCGTCGGTGAGGGTGAAGACGCCGATGGGTGAGCGCAGGTCACCGGCCCGGTGGTGGTCGGTCCAGCCGTTGCGCGCGTTGTGCGCCCACCAGCTCGCTCCGGCCCGCCAGCCGGCCGCGGTGCGCTCGTACAGGACGACCGTGGACAGCGGGGAGTCGCTGCCCCTTCCGGTCACGACGACAGCCTGCCGGGCGTCGGAGGGGACCTCGGACAGCGTCTTCGGCCCCAGCCCCGGCAACTTCCGCGGTGCGGCGACGGTGTTCTCCGGCGAGGGCCGGCCGGGCGCCTGCGGCGTGCTCACCGCCGGGGCGGCGCCGGGCCGGTGGTCCTGGACCGCCGCCGCGCCACCGCCGCATCCCGTGAGCAACAGGGACGCGGCCAGCAACGCGGCCGGAGGACTGTGTCTGATCATGGTTCGACCTTGGACGACGAATGTGAGGAACTCGTCAGGATCACAATTCCGTTCGGTTTAGGGCCTGTTGGGCTTGCCCGGCGTGTACAGCCAGGTGTGGAACAGCGCGTCCAGGTCCTTGCCGGACTGCCGTTCCGCGAGCCGCACGAACTGGGCGGTGGTGCCGTGTCCGTCGCGGTGTTCTGCGGCCCAGGCCCGCAGGATCCGGTAGAACGTCCGGTCGCCGACGGCCTTGCGCAGGACCTGCAGGGTCATGGCGCCGCGGGCGTAGACCGGCGTGGCGAAGATGTTGGCGCCGCCGCCGGGGTCGCCGGGCGGGAAGGCCCACAGGCGGTCGCTCGCCGGACGCTTGTAGAGCTCGTCGAAGGTCTTCTGCGCGCTCGGGCCGCCGTGCTGTTCGCTGTACAGCCACTCCGCGTACGTCGCGAAGCCCTCGTTGAGCCAGATCTCCTTCCAGGAGGTGAGGGAGACCGAGTCGCCGAACCACTGGTGGGCGTTCTCGTGGACGAGGGTGCTCAGGTCGGGGGCGCTGTCGTACACCGGTCGGGTCTGGGTCTCCAGGGCGTAGCCGACGTTCGGGGCGTGGTCGACGATGGAGCCGGCGGCGCGGTAGGGGTACGGCCCGAACAGCTTGCTCTCCCACTCCAGCACCGAGGGCAGCTTCTTCAGTACGGGCTTCGCCGCGGCGGCCTCCCGCGGGTCCACGGCGTCGTAGACCTTGATGCCGTCACGGGTCGTGTACTGCGTGACCTGGAACGTCCCCACGGTCGCGGTGGCGAGGTAGGCGGCCATGGGTTCCCGCTCGCGCCAGCGGAAGGTGGTCGTGCCGTTCTTGGTGCTCTGCCCGAGCAGGACGCCGTTGGCGACGGCGGTGCGGCCCTTGGGGACGGTGATCGTGAAGTCGTAGGACGACTTGTCGAGGGGGTGGTTGTTGGCCGGGAACCAGGTCATGGCGCCCTGTGGTTCACCGGCGACGAAGGCGCCGTCGTCGGTGGGGATCCAGCCGTCGAGCGAACCGTCCGGGTCGGTGACCGGCGCGGGCTTGCCGGAGTAGGTGACCGTCACCTGGAACCGGTCTCCCTTGCGCAGGGCGTGGCGCGGGGTGACGACGAGTTCCTGGCCGTCGCGCCGGTACTCGGCCTTGGCGTGGTCGACCGTGAGGCCGGTGACCTTCAGCCCTGCGAGGTCGAGGTCGAAGCGGCTGAGCCGCTGGGTGGCACGCGCGGTGAGCACGGCCTTGCCGGTGAGGTGACGGCTGCCCGGGTCGTAACGGAGCGTCAGGTCGTAGTGACCGACGTGGTAGCCGCCGTTGCCGGCCAGCGGGAAGTAGGGGTCTCCGACGCCGGACGTGCCGAGAGGGCCCGCGGCAGCGGGCCCGGCGGCGGCGAGCAGAGCCGCGAGGGCGACGGGGACGGTGACGCTCACGGCCTCTCGGCGGAGGACGGCGGTGCGTCTGACGGACGGTCTCACGCTGACTCCTACAGATGGGGGGTGCCAACGGCCTCACACTAGGTGCCCGCCTCCCCCCGATCGACCTACACCGGGTCAAGTCCCGTCGCGCCCACCCGGTCTGACCGGGGCTCGGCGCTACGCCGCCGAAACCGCCCGCCGCCCGAGGAAGGCCCGCCCGTGAGCGTCCGTGTCCGTCGCGTCTACGAACCGCCCGAGCCCGACGACGGCGTACGTGTCCTGGTCGACCGGCTGTGGCCGCGCGGCCTGTCGAAGGACGCGGCGCACGTCGACGAGTGGCCCAAGGCCCTCACCCCGTCGACCGAGCTGCGCCGTTGGCACCATACCGGCGAGGGGTCGTACGAGGAGTTCAGGGAGCGCTACGAGGCGGAGCTGACCGCTCCCGAGGCGGCCGAACTCCTCGACGGGTTACGGGAGTTGACCGGCCGGGGCGCCGTCACGCTGCTGACCGCCGCCAAGTCCCCCGAGCAGAGCCACGCGTCCGTGCTGGCCCGTCTCCTGACGGCGTGAGGAGACGGGCCGTTCACTGTCAGGCGGTCTGCTGAGCGGCCGCCCGCCCCGCCGCCCGTCCCGAGAAGAGGCAGCCGCCGAGGAAGGTGCCCTCCAGCGCGTTGTAGCCGTGGACGCCCCCGCCGCCGAAGCCGGCGACCTCGCCCGCCGCGTACAGCCCTTCCAGGGGCTTGCCGTCGGCGCCGAGGGCGCGGGAGTCCAGGTCGGTCTGGATGCCGCCGAGGGTCTTGCGGGTGAGGGTGTGCAGCTTGACGCCGATCAGGGGGCCGGCCGCCGGGTCGAGGATGCGGTGCGGGGTGGCGACCCGGCCGAGCCGGTCGCCGATGTAGCGGCGGGCGTTGCGGATGCCCTGCACCTGGGCGTCCTTGCTGTAGGGGTTGGCGATCTGCAGGTCGCGGGCCTCGATCTGGCGCCGGATCCCGGTCGCGTCCAGGAGCGCCTTGTCGGTCAGGTCGTTCATCTTCCCGACGAGTTGTTCCAGGTTCGAGGCGGTCACGAAGTCCGCGCCCTTGCGCAGGAAGGCGTCGACCGGCCCCGGCGCCCCCTTGCCGAGCACCCGCTCCTTCAGGAAGCCGGCCCGGTCCTTGGCGGTGATGTCGGGGTTCTGCTCGGAACCCGACAGGGCGAACTCCTTCTCGATGATCTTCTGAGTGAGGATGAACCAGGAGTGGTCGTATCCGGCGATGTCCTCGGTGGTGCGCAGGTACTCGAGGGTGCTGAGGGTGTCGTAGCCGGGCAGGCACGGCTCGGGCAGTCGGCGGCCGAGGGCGTCGAACCACATCGAGGACGGGCCCGGCAGGATGCGGATGCCGTGGCCGGGCCAGATCGGGTCCCAGTTGCGCAGCCCCTCGGTGTAGTGCCACATGCGGTCCCGGTTGACCAGACGCACCCCGGCGTCGGCGCTGATGTCGAGCATCCGGCCGTCGACGTAGGCGGGCACGCCGGTGACCATCTCGGCGGGCGGGGTGCCGAGGCGCTCGGGCCAGTGGCGGCGGACCATCTCGTGGTTGGCGCCGATGCCGCCGGTGGTGACGACGACGGCCTGCGCGGTGAGTTCGAAGTCGCCGATACGCTCGCGGCTGGAGGCGACGCCCCGGGCCGAGTGGTCCTCGGCCAGCACGGTGCCGCGTACCCCGCGCGCCGCGCCCTTCTCGACGACCAGCTCGTCGACCTGGTGGCGGTGGTAGAAGGTGAGCAGCCCCTCGCGAGCGGCCTGCTTGGCGTGGTCGACGAAGGGCTCCACGACCCCCGTTCCGGTGCCCCAGGCGATATGGAAGCGGGGTACGGAGTTGCCGTGTCCGTGGGCCGTCAGGTCGCCGCGCTCGGCCCAGCCGACGGTGGGCAGGAACGAGATGCCGTGCCCCTGGAGCCAGGAACGTTTCTCCCCTGCCGCGAACTCGACGTAGGCGCGCGCCCAGCGCACCGCCCAGGAGTCCTCGTCGTCGACGCGGTCGAACCCCGCGCTGCCCTGCCAGTCGTTCCAGGCGAGGTCGAAGGAGTCCTTGATGCCCAGGCGCCGCTGTTCCGGGGAGTCGACGAGGAACAGCCCGCCGAAGGACCAGAAGGCCTGCCCGCCGAGGTTGGCGGCGTTCTCCTGGTCGACCAGCGCGACCCGGCGGCCCCGACTGGTCAGCTCGTGCGCCGCGACCAGGCCCGCGAGTCCGGCTCCGACGACGATGACGTCCGCATCCATGGCGACCGTTGCCTTTCTCATGGGGTGTCTTGGGGCTTCGGGGGTGTCTTGAGTGGTGTCATGCGGGGGTGCCGCCGCCGTCGGTCAACAGGGCGGTGAGCAACTGTCCCAGCCAGACCCGGGCGTGCTCGACGTCCTTGTCCAGCAGCAGTTGGGTGGTGACTCCGTCGTACGCGGCGACGACCGCGCGGGCCGCGCCGTCGACGTCGCCGAGCGCGGCGGGCAGGGCGGCGGGTCCGGTGGCCCGGGCGAGCCGTTCCTCGATCGCCCGCCGCAGCCGTTCCCGGTGTTCCAGCAGGGTCTGGGCGACGGCCGGATCGCGGGCGGCGTGGACGAGGAAGTCGGTCTTCACCAGCAGCCAGTCCACGTCGAGCAGGAGCACCTCCAGGACCCGCTCCACCGAGGCGGCCACGTCGAGCTCGGGTCCGTCCAGGGCCAGCGCCCGCGCCACCTGCTCGGCGATCAGGTCGGCCCGCTGCCGGTAGAGGGCGAAGAACAGCTCGTCCAGGCTGCCGAAGTTGGAGTAGAAGGCGCCCCGGCTGTACCCGGCCGCCTCGCAGACCTCCTCGATGGAGACCCGCCCGAACCCCTTGGCGGCGAACACCGCGAACGCCGCGTCCAGGAGGTTGGCGCGGGTGCGGATACGGCGTCTGGTCACGCGTCCGGTCGTCTCCCGCACCGCCATGTCCGCCCTCCGTCCCGTTCGATACGGGAATGTATCCGATACGTCGATGTATCGAAAGCCCCTTGCGTCCCCACCCGGACGTCGTCGCGGAGACCGGGAACACCCTGAACAAATTTTCGAATAGGGGTACGCTGAATCCATGACCAGGCACTTCCAGGCTTCCCTCTTCGACCAGAGTGACCGGCTGAGCCTCGGCCCCCTGGACGGGATCCGCCGGACCGTGCTCGGCGCGGGCGCCTGGATCGACGTACTGCCCGGATGGCTGAGCGGCTCCGACGCCCTGTTCGAGCACCTGGCCTCCGATGTGCCCTGGCGCGCGGAGCGGCGGAAGATGTACGACCACGTCGTCGACGTACCGCGCCTGCTGGCGTTCTACGGCGATGACGACCCCCTGCCGCACCCCCTGCTGACCGAGGCCCGCGAGGCGCTGTCCGCGCGCTACGCCGAGGAACTGGGCGAACCCTTCCGCACGGCCGGGCTCTGCTACTACCGCGACGGGCGCGACAGCGTCGCCTGGCACGGCGACCGGATCGGACGCGGCGCGCACCAGGACACCATGGTCGCGATCCTCTCCCTGGGTACGCCCCGCGACCTGCTGCTGCGGCCGACGCGAGGCGGGGACACGGTCCGCCGGCCGCTGGGGCACGGCGACCTGATCGTGATGGGCGGCTCCTGCCAGCGGACCTGGGAGCACTGCGTACCGAAGACGACGCGCGCCACCGGGCCGCGCATCAGTGTCCAGTTCCGCCCGCACGACGTGCGCTGACGCGGGGCGGCCCAGGGCGCTCGCTCTTCGCGTGCGCGCCCTTCGCGTTCGACGTGCGGCCGGACCCGGCGACTTCGACTGCCTCCTGGTCTGCTTTGCTGTCTGCGTCGAGCAAGGACCTCACACGCGGGACGATGATGCGCGCAGATGTGCAGCAAGTAGCCGACGGCGCCTATCTGGTGCACGGCAGCAACACCAACTGGGTGATCCTCACCGAGGGCGACGCCGTGACACTGGTCGACACCGGCTACCCCGGAGACCGGGAGCAACTCCTCGCCTCCCTCGCGGAGTTGGGCAGCTCTCCGGAGGCCGTCGAGGCCGTGCTGATCACCCACGCCCACAACGACCACCTGGGCTCCGCCGAGTACCTGCGCGGCGGCTACGGCATGCCCGTGTATCTGCACGAGGCCGAAGTGCCGCACGCGCGGCGGGAGTTCCTGCACCAGGTCAGCGTCGGGACGGTGGTGAAGAACGGCTGGCGGCCCGGTGTCCTGCCGTGGGCCGTGCACGCGATCCGCTCGGGCGGCACCGCCCATGTCCCGGTGGCCTCCCCCCAGGCGTTTCCGGCGCCGGGCGCGCTCGACCTGCCCGGCCGGCCCGTTCCCGTGCACACGCCCGGCCACACCGACGGGCACAGCGCCTTCCACCTCCCGGACCGGGGTGTGCTGATCTCCGGCGACGCCCTGGTGAGCGGCCACCCGACCTCCCGGGCCAAGGGCCCGCAGCTGCTGCCCGACATGTTCCACCACGAACGGCCCCGGGCCGTGGCGTCGCTGGACGTGCTCGCCACGCTGGAGGCGGACCTGCTGCTGCCCGGGCACGGTCCGGTGCACCGCGGTCCGGTCCGTGAGGCGGTACTTCAGGCAAGGGAGCGCGCGCTCTAAGGTGAGGTGACGATCACCGGCGAGCAAGGACAGTCCACCCATGGCCCTGCAGATCAGCGCGACCAACCCGGAGCATCCCGCGCTCCTGCTCGAACTGCCCTGGCATCTTCCCCTGGAGGAGTGGCCCGAGGAGTACCTGGTGCCGCTGCCGCGGGGTATCTCCCGCCACGTCGTGCGCTACGCCCGCGCCGGTGCCGAGGTGATAGCGGTCAAGGAGCTCGCCGAACGCCCGGCGCTGCGCGAGTACGAGCTGCTGCGGGACCTGGACCGGCTCGGCATCCCCGCCGTGGACCCGCTGGCCGTGGTCACCGGACGCACCGCCCCGGACGACGCCCCGCTGGAGTCGGTGCTGATCACCCGGCATCTGGGCGGCTCCATGCCGTACCGGTCGATGTTCGAGACCACCATGCGGCCCGCGACCATGCACCGCCTGATGGACGCCCTGGCCGTGCTTCTGGTGCGGCTGCACCTCGCCGGGTTCGCCTGGGGCGACTGCTCGCTGTCCAACACGCTGTTCCGGCGGGACGCGGGCGCGTACGCCGCCTACCTGGTGGACGCGGAGACCGGCGACCTGCACCCGCAGCTCAGCGCCGGTCAGCGCGACTACGACCTGGACCTGGCCCGGGTGAACATCAGCGGCGAACTGCTCGACCTGGAGGCGTCCGGGGCCCTGCACCCGTCGGTGGACCCGATCGAGTTCGGCACGGAGATCTGCGCCCGCTACGGCACCCTGTGGGAGGAGCTGACCCGCAGGTCCGTCTACCCGGCGGGCAAGTACCACTTCATCGAGCGCCGGATCCGCCGTCTGAACGACCTCGGGTTCGACGTGGCCGAGATGCAGATCGAGCACTCCTCGAACGGCGACTCGGTCACGTTCGTGCCCAAGGTCGTGGACGCGGGCCACCACCAGCGCCAGTTGCTGCGGCTGACCGGCCTGGACGCCGAGGAGAACCAGGCCCGCCGGCTCCTGAACGACCTGGAGAGCTGGATGGCCACCCAGGACGACTACGCCCCGGGCGACCCCCTCGCGGCCCGTCCGGAGGTACTCGCCCACCGCTGGGTCCGGGACGTCTTCCGCCCCACCGTGCGCGCCGTGCCCCTCGAGCTGCGCGGCTCGATGGACGCGGCCGAGATCTACCACGAGCTGCTGGAACACCGCTGGTACCTGTCCGAGCGCGCGCAGCACGACCTGGGGCTGGAGACGGCTGTGGAGGACTACATCAAGAACATCCTTCCCAAGGCCCGGGAGACCCTCCAGCCCAGCCCCGCCACCGACTGACTCAGGCGTGCGGCGCCACGGCCACCGGGCAGCCCGCGTGGTGCAGCACGCCGTGGGCCACCGATCCGATACGGGCGCCCACGGCCGTCCGGTGGGCACGGCGCCCGACGACCATCAGCTGGGCCCCGGTGGCCACCGACAGCAGCACCTGGCCGGCGCTGCCCATCTCCACGTGCTCGACGACCGGCACGTCCGGGAAGCGGTCCCGCCACGGCTGCAGCGCCGCCGCCAGGGCCTTCTTCTCGTACGGCTCCAGGCCACCGGTCTCGTCGAGGAGCCTGAGCGAACCGGGGCTGTAGGCGAAGACCGGCGGCAGGGTCCAGGCCCGTACCGCGCGCACCGTGGCACCGCGCGCCGCGGCCGTCTCGAACGCGAACCGCAGCGCCTCCGCGCTGTCCTCGGGCTCGCCCTGCTGACCCACGACGATCTCGCGGCCCGCCGCCTCGGCCGCGGGCTCGTCACCGGCGCGCACCAGGACGACCGGCCGGGTGGCCTCGACGATCACCTGCTGGCCCACCGATCCCAGCAGGAAGCCCATGACCCGGCCGTGGCCGCGCGAGCCGAGCACCAGCATCTCGGCCTCTGCCGCGGCGGCGACCAGCGTCTCGGCATCGGCGCCCTCGATCACGTCAGTGGACACCTCCAGCTCCGGATGGCGTTCGGTGACGGTCCGGGCGGCCTCGCCCACCGCCTCCTTGGCCCATCCGATCTGGACCTCCGGGTCGGTGGCCTCGATCGCCTCGTGCGCCTGGTACCGCCAGGCGTGCACGACCCGCAGCGCCAGCTTGCGGCGGACCGCTTCCCGGGCAGCCCAGGCCAGCGCGGCCAGGCTCTCCTCGGTTCCGTCGACCCCTGCCGTGATCGGGCGCGTCATGCTTCCGGCCTCCCTGCGTCTTCTTCACGTGACTGGTTACCCAGTCTTCACCACCGGATCCCGAGGGCGACCAGTTCCGCGTGCCCGGCCCGCAACGCGGCCGGTGGGCCGCCCCTGTTGACTCCCCGCGCCCGGCCCTGTGCCCGGAGCGAACGGCTCCAGGTATCCGGAGCGAACCGGGGCGATCGAACATACGATGGCCTGGAGTCGGCGCGGTGACCACGACGTGGGCCGCCGTGCCGTCGGTCCGACCTCGGGGTGGGAGACGTATGGCACAGGCCGCGGACGCAGCGCGGACCGTCATCTTGACCGTGGACGACGACCCGGGGGTCTCCCGAGCCGTCGCCCGCGACCTGCGGCGACGCTACGGCGAGTCGTACCGGATCGTGCGCGCGGAGTCCGGCGAGTCGGCGCTGGAGGCGCTGCGCGAGCTGAAGCTGCGCGGTGATCTGGTGGCCGTGATCCTCGCGGACTACCGGATGCCGCAGATGAACGGCATCGAGTTCCTGGAGCAGGCCCTGGACGTGTATCCGGGGGCCCGGCGGGTGCTGCTGACCGCGTACGCGGACACCAACGCGGCGATCGACGCGATCAACGTCGTCGACCTCGACCACTATCTGCTCAAGCCCTGGGACCCGCCCGAGGAGAAGCTGTACCCGGTCGTGGACGACCTCCTGGAGTCGTGGCGGCGCAGCGACTTCCGGCCGGTGCCCGCCACCAAGGTGGTCGGCCACCGCTGGTCGGCGCGTTCGTCGGACGTACGGGAGTTCCTCGCACGCAACCAGGTGCCGTACCGCTGGTACTCGGCGGACGAGCCGGAGGGGCGGCGGCTGCTGGCGGCGGCCGGACAGGACGCGCAGCGGCTGCCGCTGGTGATCACCCCCGACGGCACCGTGCTGGTCGAGCCGGAGGCGCCCGAGCTGGCCGCGCGGGTCGGTCTGGCGACGACCCCGGAGGCGGACTTCTACGACCTGGTCGTCATCGGCGGCGGCCCGGCCGGGCTCGGCGCCGCCGTGTACGGGGCCTCTGAAGGGCTGCGGACGGTGCTCGTGGAGCGGTCGGCGACCGGCGGGCAGGCCGGGCAGAGCTCCCGCATCGAGAACTACCTCGGTTTCCCGGACGGCGTGTCGGGGGCGCAGCTCACCGACCGGGCGCGGCGGCAGGCGGCGAAGTTCGGTGCCGAGATCCTCACCGCGCGGCAGGTGACGGGACTGGAGATCAACGGCGCCGCGCGGGTCGTGCGCTTCTCCGACGGCTCGGCCGTCGCCGCGCACAGCGTGATCCTGGCGACCGGTGTGTCGTACCGGCAGCTGGCGGCGCCGGGCACCTCCGACCTGACCGGCTGCGGGGTGTTCTACGGTTCGGCGCTGACCGAGGCGGCCTCCTGCCAGGGCCATGACGTGTACATCGTGGGCGGCGCCAACTCCGCCGGGCAGGCCGCGATGTACCTGGCGCGGGGCGCGAAGTCGGTGACCCTGCTGGTGCGCGGGGCGTCGCTGTCGGCGTCGATGTCGTACTACCTGATCCAGCAGATCGAGGAGTCGCCGAACATCTCGGTGCGCTGCGGGACGGTCGTGGAGGCCGCGCACGGCTCCGGGCGCCTGGAGCAGCTCACGCTGCGCGACGTGGAGAGCGGACGGACCGAACTCGTCGACGCGCAGTGGATGTTCGTGTTCATCGGAGCGGCCCCGCTGACCGACTGGCTGGACGGCGCTGTGCTGCGCGACGAGCGCGGGTTCATCCTGGCCGGTCCCGATCTGACCCCCGACGGGCGGCCACCGGCCGACTGGGAGCTGGACCGGCCCCCGTACCACCTGGAGACCAACATCCCGGGCGTGTTCGTCGCGGGCGACGCCCGAGCCGAGTCCGCGAAGCGGGTCGCGTCCGCCGTCGGAGAGGGAGCCATGGCCGTGATGCTCGTCCACCGGTATCTGGAGCAGTCATGAGTGGGCAGCCGATGCCGTGCAGCCCGCGGGAGGTCGGGTCGCTGTTCCTGTTCGAGAAGCTGTCCCCCGAGCAGCTCGGACAGCTGTGCGCCGAGGGGCGGGTGGAGAAGTTCGAGCCCGGCCCGGTCTTCACCGAGGGCGAGCCCGCCACCTGCTTCTACGTGATGATCGAGGGCACGGTCGTGCTCTCCCGGCGGGTCGGCGGCGACGACGTGGAGGTCACCCGGACCTCCCAGCCCGGGGTCTACTCGGGGGCCATGCAGGCGTACCTGGGTGACCGGGTGCCCCAGGCGTACGTCAACTCGCTGCGGGTCACCGAGCCGACGCGTTTCTTCGTGCTGCCCGCGGACACCTTCGCGGACTTCATGCAGGAGTGGTTCCCGATGGCGGTGCATCTGCTGGAGGGACTGTTCTTCGGGACGAAGAGCACCCAACGGGTCATCGGGCAGCGCGAACGGCTGCTGGCGCTGGGCTCGTTGTCCGCGGGACTCACGCACGAGCTCAACAACCCCGCCGCGGCGGCGGTGCGGGCTACCGCGACGCTGCGGGAACGCGTGGCCAAGATGCGGCACAAGCTCGCCGTCATCTCCCAGGCCTCCTACTCCCCCGCGGCCATGGCGAACCTCATCGACATCCAGGAACGCACCGCCGAACGCGTCGCCAAGGCCCCCACGCTGAGCCCGTTGGAGGCCTCCGACCGGGAGGACACCCTCACGGACTGGCTCGACGACCACGGCATCGCGGACGGCTGGCGGATCGCCCCCACCTTCGTCCAGGCCGGTCTCGACGCCGACTGGCTGGACCAGGTGGCCGCCGCCGTCGACGAGGAGATTCTGCCGAACGCCATCGGGTGGCTCAACTACACCGTCGAGACCGAGCTGTTGATGGACGAGATCAACGACTCCACCAACCGCATCTCCCATCTCGTGGACGCCGCCAAGCAGTACTCGCAGCTGGACCGGGCCCCCTACCAGGTCGCCGACGTGCACGAACTCCTCGACAGCACCCTGCTGATGCTGTCCGGCAAGATCGGTCCGCGGATCAAGGTGGTCAAGGAGTACGACCGCACGGTCCCGAAGGTGCCCGCCTACCCGGCGGAGCTCAACCAGGTATGGACCAACCTGATCGACAACGCGGTCCATGCCGTCAACGGCGCAGGCGGAGAGGGGACGTTGACCGTACGGACGGCCCTCGATCACGACCGGCTGCTGGTGGAGTTCCGCGACACCGGGCCCGGTGTGCCGGCGGAGATCCGCGACCGTATCTTCGACCCGTTCTTCACCACCAAGCCGGTGGGCGAGGGCACCGGTCTCGGCCTGGACATCTCCTGGCGGATCGTCGTCAACAAACACCACGGTTCCCTCCAGGTCGAGTCCGAGCCGGGCGACACCCGCTTCCAGGTCTTGCTGCCGCTCACGGCCGCGGACCCCGACACACCCTCCGAGGAGCCCGTATGACCAGCGACAACCCGATCGACGGCCTCGACCCCGCCGCCCCGCCGAGCGGCGCCGGATGCGTGGAGTGCGACGCGGCCGGCGGCTGGTGGTTCCATCTGCGGCGCTGCGCGCAGTGCGGGCACATCGGCTGCTGCGACTCCTCCCCCGCTCAGCACGCGACCGGCCACTACAAGACCACCGGGCATCCCCTGGTGCAGAGCTTCGAGCCGGGCGAGGGCTGGTACTGGAACTACGCGACGAACGAGCTGTACGAGGCGGGGCCGGAGCTCGCGCCGCCGGCGAGTCATCCGGCGGACCAGCCCACGCCGGGCCCCGCGGGGCGGGTGCCGGCCGACTGGGCCCGGTCGTTGCGGCAGTGACGTCCCGGCCCCGCGCCCTCGCCGTCCGGCGCGGGCGCACTCGGCCCCAGTGGCTCTGTCAGTGCCGCGTGCCAGGATGGATCCGTGCCGACGATCTCAGACACCGCCCCACTCATCGGCCGGGAGGACGAACTCGCCCGTCTCACCGGTGTGCTGGAGCGTGCCCGCGGCGGTGAGGCCCGGGCGGTGCTGATCGCCGGGGACGCGGGCGTGGGCAAGACCCGGATGCTGGACGAGCTCGCCCAACGCGCCGACCGCGCCGGGATGACGGTGCTCACCGGGCACTGCGTGGACCTCGGTGACGTGGGTCTGCCGTATCTGCCGTTCACCGAGGTGCTGGGGCTGCTCGCGGCCGACGAGCGGTTCGCTGACGTTCTCGCCGCGTATCCGGTGGTGGACCGGCTGCTGGGCGGCGGCACGGACACGGCTCGGGACACGGGGGGACGGCTGCGGCTGTTCGAGGGCATCGCGGGACTGCTGGCCGGCGTCTCGGACATCGCCCCGCTGCTGCTCGTCCTGGAGGACCTGCACTGGGCCGACCAGTCCTCCCGGGACCTGCTGCGGTTCCTGCTCAGCCGGGGCATCCTCCAGCGGTCGGCGGGCGGTGCGCCCACCCACCGGCTGGCGGTGTTCGCCTCCTACCGTGCGGACGACCTGCACCGCCGTCACCCGTTGCGTCCGCTGCTGGCGGAGCTGGTGCGGCTGCCCGCCGTGGAGCGGCTGGAGCTGCGGCCCATGACCGATCCCGACGTCGCCCGTCTGGTCCGCGCGTTGTGGTCGAGTCCGCTGCCGGACGCCACGGTCCGGCGGATCGTCGAGCGCGCCGAGGGCAACGCCTTCTACGCGGAGGAACTGCTCGCGGCCACCGACTCGGAGGCCGGGGGCGTTCCCAGCGGCCTCGCGGACGTCCTGCTGATCCGCTTCGAGCAGCTCTCCGACACCGCCCAGCAGGTGCTGCGCACGGCCGCGGTGGCGGGGCGCCGGGTCGAGCACGACCTGCTGCGGGACGCGGTCGGTCTTCCCGAGGACGCGCTGGAGTCAGCCCTGCGGGAGGCGATCGGGCGGCAGCTGCTGGTCCCCGGCCACGGCGACACGTACGCCTTCCGGCACGCCCTGGCCCGCGAGGCGGTCTACGCCGATCTGCTCCCCGGGGAACGGGCCCGGCTGCACGGCGCGTTCGCCCGGCTGCTCAGCGGGCGGGGCCGTCCGGCCGAGAGCGCGGCGGAGCGGGCCCACCACTACCGCGAGAGCCACGACCTGGCCCAGGCGCTGACGGCCTCGTTGGAGGCGGCCGGACACGCGCAGTCGCTCGGCGCGCCCGCCGAGGAACTACGGCACCTCGAAGCCGCCCTGGACCTGTGGTCGGCGGTGGAACCGTCCGCTCGGCCCGCGGGCGAGGGCGCCGACCGGGTGACGCTCACCCTGCGCGCCTCGGCGGCGGCCGCGCACGCCGGCCAGGCGCACCGGGCGGTCTCCCTCACCCGCGCCGCGCTCGCGGGCGTCGGACAGGACGCGGACTCCGAGCTGGCCGCCCGGGTCCGGTACACGCTCGCCGGGAACCTGATCGGCGTCGACAGCCTGACGGCGGCGTTCGAGTACAGCAGCGAGGCGCTCGCCATGATCCCGGCCGAGCCCCCGTCGCGCACCTGGGTGTGGGCGGCGGCCACCCATGTGCTGGCGGCACGCCAGGTCGGGGAGTACGACACGGCGCGGCGGATCGCCCGGCAGGCGCTGAGCGTCGCGGAACGGCTGGACGTGACCGACGCGCGGGCCGATCTGCTGATCTCGCTGGCAGGCCTGGAAGGCGGTGGCCGCCGGACGCCGGAGGGTCGGCAGCGGCTGCGGGAGGCCCGGGATCTCGCGCGCGGCTCGGGCAACGCGCCGGTGGAACTGCGCGCCCTGTTCAATCTGGCCATCGGCTCTTTCGAGTCCGGTGACCTCGACGAGTGCCTGCCGTGGCTCACCGAGGGGCTGGACCGGGCCCGCCGTGCGGGCCTGCTGTCCTCGCCGTATCCGTTGGAGATGCGTTATCTCCGGCTGCTGGTGCTGTACACGCTGGGCCGCTGGGAGGAGTGCGTTCGCGCGGCGGCCGCGGACGCCGAGGTGCTTCCGGCGGCCGGCGAGTACACGGCCGGGCCCGCGCTGTACGTGGCACTGGCACGCGGTGACCGCACGGCCGCCGACCGTGCCGAGGCCCTGTTGGAGGGGCCGTTCGACTGGATGAGCACACTGGTCGCGGGCATCGTGCTGACCGACGCGGCGGCACAACGGGGTGCGCCGGAGGCGGCCGTCGGGCGGATGCGCTCCATCGTGGCGGCTTTCACCGACGTCGCGGGCACACCGCCGTACGTCACGGTGCGGCTGGCCGCCCTCGCCCTGGCCGCGGTCGCCGACCGGGCCGCCACGCTGCGTTCGAGTGGCGACGAGGTCGAGACGCGCCGCTGGACGGACACCGCGACCGAACTGCGCGACCTCGCCCGGCTCTCCTGCGCGCACGGGGAGAACGGCACCCCGCAGGGGCCGGAGGGGCAGGCGTGGCTGGCCCGGGCCGAGGCGGAGTGGGCGCGGGCGGTGTCCGGGCCGGACGCGGCCGCTTGGGAAAGGGCGGTCGCCGCCTTCGAGTTCGGTGACGTGTACGAGCGGGCGCGCTGCCAAGCGCGGTTCGCCGAGGCCCTGTTGACGGACGAGCGGCGCGAGGAGGCGGGCGTGGCGGCCCTGGAGGCGCGGGCGACGGCCGTCCGGCTGGGCGCCACACCTCTGCTGGAGCAGGTGGACGCCCTGATCCGCCGTGGACGTCTGACGCAGGCTCCGGCCGCCCATGCCCGCACCACCATCCTCACCTCCCGCGAGCAGGAGGTACTGCGGCTGCTCGCCCTCGGCCGCAGCAACCGGCAGATCGGCGAGGACCTTTTCATCAGCGCCAAGACGGCGAGCGTCCATGTCTCCAACATCCTCGCCAAGCTGGGCGCGGCGAGCCGCACGGAGGCGGTGGCGGTCGCCTACCGGCAGGGGCTGATCAGTGCGGAGCGGAGCGGATCCGGGCACGGACCGTCCTGAGTGACGGTTACTGACCGTTCCGGGGCCGGGGAACCGGCGGGGTCATGGCTTCGGCTCCGGGTCCCGGTCGGCGCAGTCGAGGCTCCTCAGGTCGACGGCGTCGGCCATCGCCCGCATTCCCCTGTCGTTGGGGTGGATGTGGTCGCCGCCGTCGAAAGCGGGCAGGATCCGTGCGGGGTCACGGGGACTTCGCAGGACGCGGTCGAAGTCGGTGACGGCGTCGAACTCGCCGCTGGTCCTGATGAAGGTGTTGACCTCCTGGCGTACGGCTTCGGCGTCCTGGTCCCATTCGGACCAGCCCTTGAAGGGGCCGACGGTGGCTGCGACGACGCACTTGCCGGCCGCGTGCGCACGCTTGACGAGCTTCTGGTAGCCGCCGGTCAGGTCCTCGGTGGTGACGCCGGTGTGGGCCTTGAGGTCGTTGACGCCCTCGAAGAGGAACACGGTCCGGACGCCGGGCTGGGCCAGCACGTCCCGGTCGAGTCGGTTGAGTGCGCTCTGTCCGGACCCGTCCGCGAGGACCTTGTTGCCCGCGATGCCCTCGTTGGCGACGCCCTTGATGCCGGTGTCCGCGCGTTCCAGTCGGCGGGCGAGGTAGTCGGGCCAGCGGCGGTTCAGGTCGGCGGTCGAATGCCAGCCGTCCGTGATGGAGTCGCCGAGGGCCACGACGGCTCGGGTCCCACGGCTCGCCCGCACGGAGACCGCGTCGAGGTAGAACCGGGAGCCGGTGCGCTTCACCCAGGAGGCGCCGCTCTCCTCGGCGGTGTGGTCGCCCGAGGTGACGTACGACGTCTGCATGCCCAACCAGTGGCCGGTCACCGGGCCGGCCGCGTCGGGTGTGTGGATACTGACCGCCAGGTCGCTCGCGGCGGGCAGGTTGCCGGGCAGCGGATCGCTGAGCACGGTCTGTCCGGCGGGGACGGTGACGGAGCGCGCCCCGCCGAAGGTCAGCCGGCGGTTGCTGCCGGGTACCAGTTCGGCGCCCGTCCTGCGCAGACCGGCGTAGACGCTGTCGAACGTCACGGGCCGGTCCCCGAAGGCGTTGGAGAGCCGGATCCGGGCGTCGTGGCCCGCGACGCTGGTGTGCACCACGAGCCGGTAGCCGCGGTCGGCCACCGCCTCGCCGACCCGGTAGGCGCTCGCACCCCAGGTGATCACGCCGGCCGGGGGGCGGATCACCCCGGCTCGCAGGGACGTGGACTGGCAGGCACTGGCGAACAGCAGCGCCGCGGCCACCGAGCCCAGCTTCGCGGTGAACCGGGCGGTCATCGTGCGAGGTCCTCCAAGGTGACGGGCTCTTCGGGCTGCGGACGGACGGTGTGGACCCTACCCGCGTACGCCGCCGAGCCCCAAGGCCGGGCCATCACAGTCGGCCGCACTGATGTGATCTACGCCGCACAGGCAACCCCGGCGACCACCCCGCCGTCTTGATCGACAACAGATGACGCCGCGGCCCAATAAACCGGGGCAGGATCCCAGCGCGCTATACACCCCATGTATACATCATGTGTAGACATGACGGGCATGGCGACCGAGAGGCAGGCATGTACGGCAAGGCATTCGCCCCGGAGTACCAGGGCGCCCTCACCACCCTGTCAGTGAACTCCTCGCTGACCGAGGTACTGGCCGCAGGTACCGAACAGTTACGGGCCGCGGAGCGGGCGGGGCAGCACGGGGAGGCCGCGCGCTGCGGGCTCGCGGTCGCCGAGGCACACCGACGGCTCGGCCGGATCGGGGAGGCCGACCGGGCCTGGAAGGCGAGCTACCGCGCGGCCCGTGAGGCCGGGGACACCGCGGCGATGGCCTGGGCGCTGTGGAGCGGCGGCACCCTGGCCCGGCAGCGCGGCGCGTTCGCCCTGGCCCGACGTCTGCTGGAGCTGGCGGCCGAACTCGGCGAACGCGGCGGTGACATCGTCGTCCGCGGCTACTCGCTGGCGGGACTCGCCGAGACCGGACGCATCCAGGGCGACTACGAGGCGGTGGGCCGGCTGCACGAGCAGTTGCTGGCCGAGGCCCGGCGGCGGGGCGAGGCCCGGCACACGGTGTGGGCGCTGGAGGGCATCGCGCAGATCCACCGCAACACCGGCTCCCTCGACACGGCGTACGCCCTGTTCGAGGAGGCGGCCGAGATAGCCGCACGCGCCGACGACCGGCGCGGACACGCCTGGGCGCTGCGCGGGCTCGCCGACGTGGTCTCCGTGCGCGACGGGGACACGGAGCGCGCGCTCGGCCTGCTGTCCGAGGCGGAGGAGACCTGCCGCGCGATGAAGCTGTCCAGCGCGCTGGCCTACAACCACAAGATGCGCGGCAACGTCCTGTACCGCGCCGGGCGTCACGCGGAGGCCCGGGACTGCTACGAGCAGGCGCTCGCGGAGTTCCGTGACATGAGCGAGCCGCGCGGCACCGCGCTGGCGCGGCTCGGTCTGGCCAAGTCCCGGGCCCGCCTTGGCCGCGACCGCGCCGAGACCGCCGCCGAACTGTCCGACCTGGCCGGCACCCTGGAGCGGCTCGGGCTGCGGCACGCCAAGGAGATGGTGGCGCGGGCGCAGCAGGAGTTCGGCATCCTGACGGACCCACCGGAGCACTCGCCGGCGGTGTCACACGGACAGCCGCGGGAAGCCTTCGGCGCACCGGCACAGGCCGTACGGTGACGGCGCTGACGTCGGCGGTCGCCGCCCCCGAAGTCCTGGACCGTTGCCGGGGCTTGGTGCGGCCCGCGCTCCAGGAGGCGGTCGGGCGACTGCACCCGTGGGTGGGCGAGATGGCCGGCTACGCGTTCGGCTGGTGCGAGGTCGGAGGCGAGCCCACCCGGTCCACCGGCGGCAAGGGGGTGCGCCAGGCGCTGGCCGTGCTCGGGGCCGAGGCCGTCGGCGCGCCCGGACGGGCCGCGGTCCCCGCGGCGGTCGCGGTGGAACTGGTGCACACCTTCTCCCTGTTGCACGACGACATCATGGACGGCGACGCGGCCCGGCGACGCCGGCCGACCGTGTGGAAGGCGTACGGCACGGGCCCGGCGGTTCTCGCGGGTGACGCGCTCTTCGCGCTGGCCGTCGAGACCCTGGCCGGCGCGTCGGCGGGCCCGGAGGCGCTGCGTCTGCTGTCCGTGGCGCTGGGCGACCTGGTGCGCGGCCAGGCCGACGATCTGCTGCTCGCCGCGCGTCCCTGGGCGGGGCCGCGCCGTGTGCGGACGGTCGAGTACCGCACGACGGCCGAGCACAAGACCGGTGCCCTGCTGGGCTGCGCGGCCGGGCTGGGGGCCCTGCTCGGCGGCGCGCCGCCCGCCGTGGTCACCGCGCTCGACCGGGCCGGACGGCATCTGGGGGTCGCGTTCCAGATCGTCGACGACGTGCTGGGCATCTGGGGCGACCCCGCCGTCACCGGCAAGCCCGTGCACGGCGACCTCCGGGAGCGGAAGAAGACGTTCCCGGTCCTGGCCGCGCTCGACTCCCCGTCCCCCGCGGCCGGTCGGCTGGCCGCCCTGCTGGAATCCGACGCGGAGCCCGCGCGGGCCGCCGCGCTGATCGAGGAGGCGGGTGGCAGGTCGGCCGCACTGACCGAGGCCCGGCGGCACATCGCCGCCGTGGAGGCGCTGTTGGCCGAGACGCCCCTGGAACCGGCGGCCGGGGACGATCTGCGGTCCCTGCTGGACTTCCTGGTGCGACGCGACCTCTGAGAGCGGGCCGCCGCCGACCCGGCCGTGTCGACCCCGTTCAGCGACCGTGCGGTTCCCCTGACCTGTCATACAGCGGTTGAACAAAAGGGAAGCAATGCACTTCAGTCGCGAATTCATTGAACGCACCCCGTCGTACCCCTCGTACCTCTGTGAAAGGTGAGAGCCAGGGGTTCAGCGAGGGATGACATGGTCAAGGCGCACGTGTCCACACACGAGTTGGTCGCCGGAAGGTACCGGCTCCTGGAGGTCGTCCACCGCGAAACCAACCGGATCTGCTGGTACGGCGAGGACCTCGGGGCCGGGCGGCCCCGTCTCCTCACCCAGATCGGGCTGCCGGCCGACCTGGACGGGGACAGTGCGCGCCGGGCCACCGCCCGCGTCATCCGGATGGCCGAGACCATGGGCCGGGTGTGTCCGGGCCAGGTCGCGGAGGTGGTCGACGCCGTCGTGGAGTACGGCAACCTGTGGGTCGTCACCGAATGGATCGACGGTGTGCCGCTGACGGAACTCATCACCCAGCAGGGCGCGTTCAACTTCGCCCGGGCGGCGCGCATCGGCCTGGAGGTGCTCGACGTGCTGGAGGCCGCCCACGGTGAGGGCATCACCCACGGCGAGCTCAGTCCCGGCCAGGTGTTCGTGGGAGACCAGGGTGCCGTCGTCCTCACCGGCTTCGGGCTGACCGGCGCGACCCTGGCCCCCCGGATCACCGCACCGTCGTACGCCTCGCCCGAGCAGGCCCGCGACGAACGCATCGGGCCGGCCGCCGACCTGTGGGCGCTCGGGGCGATGCTGTACACGATGCTCGAGGGCCGGCCGCCGTTCCGCGACCGGGACCGGCCGGAGTCCACCTTGCGCGGGGTGGACCGGCTTCCGCTGCGCAGCCCCGTGCACGCCGGACCGCTCGCCCAGACCGTGCAGGGGCTGCTGCGCAAGAACTCCCGGGAACGGCTGACCCGCCAGGTGGTTCGCGAGGCTCTCACCCGGGTCCTGAACGAGGAACCGCAGGACGCCCTGCGGGCGCTCCCCAAGCCCCGTCGGCGCGGCCTCTACCAGACGGGCCCGGTGTGGAGTCGCCGGACCATGGTCGCCGGGACCGCCCTGGCCGTCGTGACGGTGTCCGTCGCGGTCCTCGCCGTGACCCGCCAACTGCCGGGCACCGACTCCGGCTCCGGCAGCGCGGCGTCCCGGCCGCCCGCCTCGACCCCGGCCACCGAGGGACAGACCTCCCTGCCGCCCAGTTCACCGGCACCCACCACTGAGACGTCCACCGCTCCGACACCCACCACGCCGACACCCACCGTCACACCGACGCGCAAGCCGCCCCCGTCCCCGTCCCCTTCTCCTTCTGGCAACGCGCTCCCCGCCGGATTCAGCGTGTACCGGTCACCGGAGGGCTTCTCCGTGGCTCTTCCGGCGGGCTGGAAGGCGCTGAACACCTCGCGCCAGGGCGACCTCTCGTATCGCGTGACCTTCGGAAAGGACGACGACCCGCGCACGCTCGCCGTCACCTACAGCGAACGAGTGGGCCCGGACCCCGTCGCGGTCTGGCGCGACGACGTCCAACCGCGTCTGGAGCAGGCGGACATCGGCTTCCGGCGGATCGGCGAGATCCGCGCCACGACCTACCAGGGGCGTAAGGCCGCCGACATGGAATGGCTCGCCGACGACCCCCACGGCACCCAGACGCGCACGTTCGGCCGCGGTTTCCTCATCGGCGAGAGCCGCAGCTTCTCCCTGCGCTGGACCACACCGGCCGCCGACTGGAACGACTCCGCGAACCGACAGGCTCTGGACGCCTTCCTGAAAACGTTCCGGCCGACCTCGGACTGAGCCGAGCCGCGCGGCGCCCACATCGAGCGCAGCCGCGCCGGTTGCAGCGGCTGGGTGCGCCGGCGCGCCGTGAAGCCGGTCGGGCGCCGTGACCCGAGGGGGCGGCGATCGGCCCGTTTTCCCTGCCGCTGACCGGGGACCCGGCCGTTATGGTGCAAATCGGCTACACGATGATGACCGAACAAGCCGGCCCCCGTGACCTGGTCGACCACCTGGTCCGGGCCGAGGAGGCGGGTTTCGACTTCTCGGTGACGTCGGACCACTACTTCCCGTGGCTGCGTACGCAGGGTCACTCGCCGTACGCGTGGAGTGTGCTGGGGGCCGCCGCCCAGGCGACGTCCCGCATTCCGCTGATGACGTACGTGACGTGTCCGAGCTTCCGCTACCACCCCGCGGTGGTGGCGCAGAAGGCGGCGACGATGCAGCTGCTGTCTCAGGGCCGGTTCCGGCTGGGGCTGGGCTCCGGGGAGAATCTCAACGAGCACGTGGTGGGCGGCGGTTGGCCGTCGGTCGACGTACGGCACGAGATGCTGGAAGAGGCGGTGGAGATCATCCGCGAGCTCTTCGAGGGCCGCCACGTGAACCGTCGCGGTACGCACTTCGACGTCGAGTCGGCCCGTCTGTGGGACCTGCCGGACCAGCCGCCGCCGATCGGCCTCGCCGTCTCCGGTGAGCAGTCCTGCTCCCTCGCGGGCCGGCTGGCCGACCTGGTGATCGCCACCGAGCCCAAGGCGGGCCTCCTGGACGCCTTCGACCGGCACGGCGGCCAGGGCAAGCCGCGGGTGGGCCAGCTGCCGGTGTGCTACGACCCGGACCGGGACGCGGCCGTCAAGCGTGCCCACTCCCAGTTCCGCTGGTTCGGCAACGGCTGGAAGGTCAACTCCGAGCTTCCGCACCCGGATTCCTTCGAGTCGGCCACCCAGTTCGTCACGCCCGACGACGTCGCCGCCTCGATCCCGTGCGGCGACGACCCGGAGGACTTCGTCGAGGCGGTACGGCCGTACGCCGAGGCCGGGTTCACCGAGATCGCCCTGGTGCAGATCGGCGGCGAGTCCCAGCCCGCGTACCTGGACTGGTCGGCGAAGACGCTGCTGCCCGCGCTGCACGACGCACTGGGCTGACGGCACGGGGGCTGCCCGGGCGCCGGCGGGAGTGCAATAGGCTTCCGCCCGCACCAGCGCAGTTCGACCAGCCTGCCCAGGAGAGTCACCCGTGACACTGTCGATCGTCCCGTCCGAGACGTCCCCCGTGCCCCTGTCCGACCTCGTGGCGCGGGACGCGCGCGAGTTCGGCGTCTACGCGCGCACCGGAGGATGGGCCTTCGGCCTGATGGTGGCGCGCAGCGTGCGGCCCGGCGGCCAGGGCGCGGACGAGACACCGAAGGTGTCGGCGAAGGAGTTCGCCGAACTGGCCGGCTGCTCGCCCGAACGTGTCATGCGCTACTACAAGGCGTGGGACCGGGCCGCCGACGACGGCCTGGTCCCGCAGTTCGAGGCGCTGACGCCCGGCCAGGAGGTGGAACTGCCGGACGCCGACGTGTGGCTCGGCTACTACGTCTCCCGCAACAGCGCCACCTCCGAGCGGGGCACCGCCATCACGGAGGCGGCCGAGGCCGAGGGCATCCGGCCGACCAAGGCGCTGGAGGTCGCCGAGAACCCGACCGCGCTGCGCGCCGCGATCCTCGCCGACCCCTCCACCGCCCGGGCGGCCCGCCAGGCCCTGCTGGACCGGGTCCGTGAAGACCCCGAACTGCAGGCCGAGTGGGCCCGGGACGTGGTGCGCACCGACGACCTGAAGAAGGCCGTCGCCAGTGAGAGCAGGTCCGCCGACCGGATCGGATACGTCCGCCAGATCGCCGAGTCGGGCCAGGTCAAGACCCCCGCGGGCCAGACCATCGACGCGCCCGTCGACGTCCGTCAGGAGGCGGAACGGCACCTGTCCCTGCTCGACGAGCTGGAGGAGGACGAGGACACCGGCGAGTGGGCCTCCGAGGCCTACGACACGATGAAGTCGCTCGTCGTCGAGGCGGTGGAGTCCGATCCCGAACTGCGCGTCCAGGAACGGCGGACGAAGTTCTACAGCAGCCTCCAGCGGGCCACCAAGGTCTTCGAGGAGCTGACCTTCGACGACGCCCAGGATTTCTACGAGGACGACATGGTCCAACAGCTGGAGGAACTCCAGCGCGCCATCGCCTCCTGCATCACCTCGCTGCGCGGAGCGCGAGCAAATCACCCGGAGAGCTGAGCATCTTGCGCCCGACGGGGGTACTAGAGGTCTCTATGACTGTTCTCCCCGGAGGCCTTCTCGTGAACTCGTTCGTCCACAAGACGCTCGTCGTGCAGCTCCAGGCGGGCGCCGCCGAGCGCTGCCCGGTGCTCGCCCACCTCAGCTACGACGCGGCGGACCCGTCCGCCGTCACCGCGGTGTTCAGTCACGACGGCCGGGTGCTCGCGCGGTGGCGGCTGGACCGGGAGATGCTCACCGAGGGCCTGCGCAGGCGGGTCGGGGTCGGTGACGTGCGGATGCGGCCGTCCTCGACCGGCATGTGGGAGGAGTTGTGCGTCGAGTTCCTCGGCGACGCCCGCCCCGACGGCGGCCGTCAGCGCGCCGTGGTGTTCGCGTGGGCTCCGGCGGTGGCGGCCTTCCTGCGGGACACCCGGGCGGCCGTGCCGCCGGGCCGGGAGCAGGTCCGGATCGACGACTTCCTCCAGGACGTTCTCGCCGACGGCTGACGCGGGGTGCCGGTGAGTTGCCGGGCCGCTCTCGCCGGAGCGGGCGGCAGCGGTGATCGGTGGCCAGGCGGCTGACGCCTTCCTGGCCACCCGGGGCGGCCTCCGGGCACCCGGTGGGACACGTTCCGCGCTCCGCGTGGGCCCGATGACCGGTGTCCCGCACTCGGCCCCCGCACGACCGTCAGCCCGACGCCCCCGGCGTCACTTCGTCGTGTGGCGCTGCCGGACCAGCAGCGGCACGAAGAACCAGCACAGCAGGTACCAGGCGAGCACCGCGGCGACCAGCCACGGCACGAAGTCGTCGTGGGTCGCCACCCTCAGGACCAGCAGCAGCGCCGACGTCATGGTGGCGAGCAGCAGCACCAGGCCGACGAAGGTCAGCCGGGAGGCCCACTCCACCGACTGCGGCTTGACCCGCCGGCCGGACACCAGGCGGTGCAGGGACACCGGACCGATCAGCGCGCCGGTGGCGCAGGCGCCCAGCACGACCGTCACGATGTAGATGTTCTTGTCCGTGCCGGCCAGGTTCGCGTACTTCGGTGTGAACACGACGGTCAGCAGGAAACCGAACAGGATCTGTACGCCCGTCTGGGCGACCCGCACCTCCTGGATGAGCTCTCCCCACTTGCGGTCGGCTCTCTCCTCCTCCGTCTCGTTGCGCCCCGTGTGGTCCGTGTCCGCGTCTTTCCCGGTGGCCGACAAGTTTCCTCCCCTGCTTGATCGAACTTCGCTTCGTTCTTGTGCACCGAGTTCCCTCTTTTACGCCTTCTTGACCAGTCGGGACGGCGACCAAAAGGCGGCCCCACGAACGTGTTTGCGACGGAGGTGAACGGCAAACCGGTTCCCATGACGGAATCGGACAAGGAAACGAACAAGAAGACAACCACCGCCACCACCAAGGCGCGGCAGACCGCGAACCAGGCGACGGCCCCGGCGACACAGACCGCACGGGCAGCCGCCAGGAAGACCGACGAGGCGGCCTCGGCCGCGAAGGCGGGCGCGCAGCGGGCGGCCGACGCGACCAGCACGGCCGCGCAGACCGCGGCCAGGGGCGTGGAGACGGGACGGCAGGCGATCGTCTCGGCCTCGGGACAGGTGGCCGCCGGCGCGAAGACCGCGTGGACGGTCATCAGCAACCGCAAGCTGGTCGCCGCGGGCGTGGGCGCCGGTCTGACCGCGCTGGGTGCCGCGTCCTTCGCGGCGGGCCGCCGTTCCGAGCGCCTGACTCACGGTCCGGTCACCCGCCTGACCGGCGGCCGCTTCTGAGCGGTGGACAACCGCCGTCCGGGCGACTGTTTCAGCGATCACCGGACGGTTACACGGACCGCGGGACGGATGGCGTGACGGCTCAGGCCGTCACGCCACCGGCCTGTCCGACGCCGAACCATCCGAGGAGTCCCGTTGACCATGTCCGACACCGAGCTCACCGTCACACTCAGCGGCGGCAGCACCGCCGACGCGCGGGCGGTCGTGCGGGCCCTGGAGCCCGCCTTCGGCTCCGCGCGGGAACTGCCCGCCGACCAGAACGCCACGGTCCACACGGCCACCTTCGACAGCAGTGCGGCGGATGGGCCGGCCGCCGCGGCGCAGGGCACCGCCGATCCCCTGTCCGCGCCGGTCACCGTCACCGTGCAGGGCACGCCGCAGGCCGTGGAGAAGGCGAGCAGCACGCTGGCCCGGACCTTCGCCACGCACGATCAGGGATCGGCCTCGGGCGACCAGGAGCGGGAGAGGCAGCTGATCCTGGAGCCCTGAGCCCTACCAGCGGGCTTCCACCTGCTCCTTGATCCGCCGGTCGTAGAGGTCGCTGATCGCGGTCAGCGTCGCCTCGGACAGCTCCGGCAGCTTGGCGGCCCTCGCGTTGGCGCGGGCCTGCTCCGGCGAGCGGGCGCCGGGGATCACGCTGGTCACCCCCGGCTGCTGGATGATCCAGCGCAGCGCCAGCTGGGCCGGGGTGTATCCCTCCGGGGCGAGCGCCGCGAACTCGGCGGCGGCCTCGACGCCGGTCGTGTAGTCCACGCCGGAGAAGGTCTCCCCCACGTCGAAGGCCTCGCCGTGCCGGTTGTACGTGCGGTGGTCGTTGTCGGGGAACACCGTGTCCTTGGTGTACTTGCCCGACAGCAGGCCCGAGGCCAGCGGAACCCGGGCGATGACGCCGACGCCGGCCTCCCGGGCCGCGGGGAGCACCTCGCGCAGCGTCTTCATGCGGAACGGGTTCAGTATGATCTGCACGCTCGCCACACCCGGCCGCGCGATGGCCCTCAGGGCTTCCGCGCAGGTCTCCACGCTGACGCCGTAGGCGGCGACGCGCTCCTCCTCGACCAGGGTGTCGAGGGCGTCGAAGACCTCGTCGCTGGAGTAGACGGGCGTCGGCGGGCAGTGCAGCTGCACCAGGTCGATACGGTCGACCCCGAGGTTGCGGCGTGAACGGTCGTTCCAGGCACGGAAGTTGTCAAGGACGTAGTTCTCCGGGAGCTGCTCGGCACGGCGGCCCATCTTGGTCGCGACCAGCACGTGCAGATCGGGACGGCCGCCGAGGAAGGCGGCGATGGTCTGCTCGCTGCGTCCGTCGCCGTACACGTCGGCCGTGTCGAAGAAGGTCACCCCCGACTCGGCCGCCGCCTCCAGCACCGCCACGGCTTCCTTGTCGTCGACATCCCCCCAGTCGGCGCCGAGTTGCCAGGTCCCGAGACCGACAACGGATGCGTGCTGCTGCGACCTGTCGAATGTGCGCTCGTCCATGGCGTCAGTGTGTCATCCGCCACGAGGGCCCCGGGAACGAGACGGGGTCACTTGCGGGAGGCCAGCGCCCGCGCGTGCACGGTCCGTGCCACCTTCGGGCCGAGCCAGCGTTTGAACCGGCGCAAGCTCTCCAGCTGCCCGACCGCCTTGTCCATCCGGTAGTACAGCTGGGGCGGGACGTACGGCAGCAGGGGCGAGTGGCGCTGGCCGAGCAGGGCGAACATCTGGTCCGGGGGCAGCTGGATGTAGCGGGGCAGGTTCTCGTACCACTGGGCGCTGTAGCGGGCCGCGCTCTGGATGGAGAGGAGGGCCTGCTTGCGTTCCCGCTCGTAGTGGGCGAGAGCCTGCGGGAGGGCGGTGTGCTGGTGGAGCGCTCCGGCCAGGGCGATGGCGTCCTCCAGGGCGAGGGTGGTTCCGGCGCCGATGGAGTAGTGCGTGGTGTGGGCCGCGTCGCCGAGCAGGACGAGGTTGCCGTGGTGCCAGGTCTTGTTGGTGAGGGTGCGGAAGTTCAGCCACTGGGCGCGGCCCTGTCCCGAGGAGCGGCCGATCAGGGCGTGCCCGTCGAGCACGTCGGCGAAGAGCTTCTCGAGGAGGGCGAGTCCGTCGGCCTCGTCGGCCCGGTCCAGTCCGAGTCCGGCGCGGGTCTCGGGGGCGCATTCGACGACGCAGGTGCTGCGCTCGGGGCTGAAGGGGTAGCCGTAGCACCAGATCCAGCCGTGGTCGGTCTCGACGAAGGCGAAGGTGAAGGCGTCGAAGACCTTGGTGGTGCCGAGCCAGATGTAGTGGTTGCGGCCGGCCCTGTTCTCCTCGCCGAAGCGGTGGGTGTGCCCGGTGCGCAGTGCGCTGCGTACACCGTCCGCCGCCACCACCAGGTCGGCGTCGGGGAGGTTGCGGTCCGTCACCTCGTGCTCGTGCTCCAGCCGCACGCCGAGGGACCGGGCTCGCCCGGCGAGGATCTCCAGCAGTCGGTGCCGGCCGATGCCGAAGCCTTCGTCACCCGGGTGTCGCGTGACGATGTCCCGGACATGGGCGACGCCGTGGTTCCAGCGCACCGAGTGTTCCTCCACGGCACGGGCCGACTCGGGGTCGTGCGCGTGCAGCTTGTCGAGCAGTCCGCGCCAGTAGGTCACACCCCAGCCGTAGGTCGATCCCTCCGGGTCCCGTTCGTGGACGGTGATGTCGTGGGAGGGATCCCGTCGCTTCAGCAGGATCGACAGATACAGCCCGGCGGGCCCGCCACCGACACAGGCGACCTTCACGCGCACCCCTGGTTCACTCGGTTCCATCGACTGGTTCCATCGAGGTGATCACTCAAGGTGAGTGATCAGCAACGCAGGGTAGCAGGAGGGGGTGTGCCTGGCGTGGGCTCGCGCATCGCGCCGCCCGCTCGGACACCGTCGACATCGACCGACGATCTCCGGTTCGCGGTTTACCGCGCAGGTCACGGGTACTCGCGCCGGACCATCCGACGAGACGAAGGAGGCGATCACCTGTGTCGCAGGTCGAGGAATCCATCGAGGTCGGTGTCCCCGTGCACACCGCCTACAACCAGTGGACCCAGTTCGAGTCGTTCCCCGAGTTCATGAACGGGGTGGAGCGCATCGAGCAGCGCACGGACACGCTCACGCACTGGGTGACCAGTGTGAACGGGGTGCACCGGGAGTTCGACGCGGAGATCACGGAGCAGATCCCGGACGAGCGGGTCGCCTGGACCACGGTCGGCGGCGAGGCGAAGCAGGCGGGTGCGGTGACGTTCCACCGGCTCGACGAGCAGCACACCAAGGTGATGCTGCAGATGGACTTCCACCCCGACAGCGTCACCGAGAAGGTCGGTGACAAGCTCGGGTTCGTGAAGCGGCAGACCAAGGGCGACCTGGAACGCTTCAAGAAGTTCATCGAGGAGCGCGGTCAGGAGACCGGGGGGTGGCGCGGCGCGGTCGTGTGACCGCCGCGCGCTATCCGGCGGCGGCCGTACGGCACTCCGGATGGCCCCAGCCCTGATCGTTCTTGGCGATGGGTTCCCCGGCCGCGTACGGGCGTCCGCAGACGCAGCGGCCGGGGAACTTCGCCTTGATGGTCCGCGCGGAGCCGCCCCCGCTCCGGCCGGACGTCTTGGTACCGGCCTTGCTTCCCGCCTTGGCCCCGCCCGAACGGGTCCGCGGGGCGCGGGTCGCGGGCGTGTCCGGTGCGGCCGGCGGCTCGGGCGAACCGAGGCCGCTGCCCGCGGGCTCCTGCACGATCGCGGCCTGGCTCGCGGCGCGGTCGGCGAAGTCGTTGAGCCGGTCCCCGTCGACCTGGTGGGCGGGCACGTAACGGAACTCGACCGAGCGGCCGTCGAGCAGTTCGTCGATGCGCACGACCAGTTCCTGGTTGGCGACCGGTTTACCCGCGGACGTCTTCCAGCCATTGCGCTTCCAGCCGGGCAGCCAGGTGGTGACGGCCTTCATCGCGTACTGGGAGTCCATCCGGACCTCCAGTGGCACATCGGGGTCGGTCGACGCCAACAGCCGTTCCAAGGCGGTGAGTTCGGCCACGTTGTTGGTGGCCTTGCCGAGCGGGCCCGCCTCCCACCGGGTCGGAGTCTCCGACTCGTCGGCGACGACCCAGGCCCAGGCCGCCGGCCCGGGGTTTCCCTTCGAAGCCCCGTCACACGCGGCCACCACACGTTCACGCATGCGTCCGATCATGCCATGGCCGCGCGGGACGTTCGGACACACCTCAGGAGACGTCCGCGACCTGCGGCATCTCCCCCGCCGTCGTCGTCACATCGATCACCGAGAAGCTCGCGCCCTGCGGGTCGCTGATGGCGGCGAAACGCCCGAACGGGGTGTCCATGGGCCCGAAGCGCAGCACGCCACCGAGCTTGGTGGCCCGGGCGACGGCCTCGTCGCAGTTGTCGACGGTGAAGTACACATTGATGTACGGCGGCACCTCGGGCGGGAACTCCTCCCCCATCTTCATCCGGCCGAGCACCATGTCGCCGCCCACCTGGAACATACGGAAGTCGACCGCGTCGTCCTGCATCTGCTTGACGGTGTACGGGAAGACGGCCGGGAAGAACGGGTCCGACTTCTCCGGCTCACGGGTGAAGACCTCGGCCCAGCAGTACGCGCCGGCCTGCTGGGGCGGCGCCTCGAAGCCCTCGTGGGTCCCCGCCTGCCACACCCCGAAGACGACGCCGCTGGGGTCGCGGGCCAGGCACATCGTGCCGAAGTCGCCCACCTGCATCGGCTCCATCAGCACCTCGCCGCCGTTCTCACGGATCTTGCCGGCGGTGGCCGAGGCATCCGGGGACGCGAGATACAGGCACCACTGCGACTGCCCCTCCTGGCCCGGCATCGGCGGTACGACGGCGGCGACCGCCTTCCCGTCGACGTAGGCCTGCGTGTAGTTGCCGTACTCCGACGACGCGTCGCCGAAGGTCCAGCCGAGGACGTCACCGTAGAAGCGCTTCGCTCCCTCGACGTCGTTGAACATCGCATCGGCCCAACAGGGGGTTCCCTCAGGTTGTACGGCCATTTCTGCGGCCCTCTCCCGATCGGTGAATGGTCCGGTTTCTCACGCTATCCATCCACCCGCCCTGCCGCGCGCCGAACGGGTGACCGGGACACATCGGGCCGCCGGCGGCCCGCCACGTCCCCGCCCCGGCAAAACCCTTCGACGCGAAGGCCGTCGGTCCGCTGGGATGGGCCGGGTGTGTGCCATGAAGATGCGTGAAGGCGAAGTCGACATCGACGTCGCGCTGGTGCGGCGACTGATCGCCGAGCAGTTTCCCCGGTGGGCGGGGCTGCCCGTGGAGCGCCTGGAGTCCTCGGGGACCGAGAACGCCGTGTTCCGGCTCGGTACGGATCTGGTCGTACGGCTCCCCCGGCACCCCGGTGCGGTCGGGGACGTGCGGCACGAGCAGCGCTGGCTGCCGGTGCTCGGCCCGCGGCTGCCCTTCGCCACGCCCGAGCCGCTCGCCCTGGGCGGCCCCGGCGCCGGGTTCCCGTGGCCCTGGTCCGTGTACCGCTGGCTGCGGGGCGGCAACCCGGTCGTGGGCGCCCTGACGGAGCCTGATCTGCTCGCCAAGGACCTCGCGGCGTTCATCGGTGCCCTGCGCCGGATCGATCCCGACGGCGGCCCGCCCGGCTGTCGGGGTGGCCCGCTGGCCGGCCGGGACGAGGCGATGCGCGCGGCGCTGGACCAGCTGGAGGGCAGGGTGGACACCGCCGCGGTGACGGCCCGGTGGCAGGAGGCACTGCGCGCCCCGGAGTACGCCGGGCCGCCGGTCTGGGCACATGGCGATCTCATGTCCGGCAATCTGCTGGTCACGGGCGGACGGCTGACCGGCGTGATTGATTTCGCCACCGTGGGTGTGGGTGATCCGGCCGTCGATCTGATCACGGCGTGGTGCCTGCTGCCCGCCGCGGTCCGCGGCTTGTTCCGTGAGGCGGTGGGCGTGGACGAGGCGGAATGGGCGCGCGCTCGGGGCTGGGCGCTGTCGGTCGCGGTCATCGCGCTGCCGTTCTACTGGCACACCAATCCGCCGGTGGCTCAGAACTCACGGCATGTGATCGGGGAGATCCTCGCCGAGGCGGAATGACCGGGTGCGGCCACGACGCCCGTCGTGGACCGTGGCCGCTCGCCCGGACAGTCATGTCACTCGCCCGCGTAGGCCCGCTCCAGGGCGGCGATGTCGAATTTGCTCATCGCCATGAAGGCCTTGGTCGTACGGGACGCCTTCTCCGGGTCCGGGTCGCTGATCATGTCGATCAGGTGCTCGGGGACGACCTGCCAGGACAGGCCGTACTTGTCCTTGAGCCAGCCGCAGGGGCCGGGCTCGCCGCCGGCCTCGGTGAGCTTGGTCCAGTAGTAGTCGATCTCCTCCTGGTTCGCGCAGAAGATCTGGAAGGAGACCGACTCGTTGAATGTGAACTGCGGGCCGCCGTTCAGCGCGACGAACTTCTGGCCGTTCGCCGTGAACTCCACGGCCAGCACGGAGCCGACCGGGCCCGCTCCGCCCTCGACGTTGCGGCCGACACGTCCGATGCTGGAGTTCTTGAAGATCGACACGTAGTAGTGGGCGGCTTCCTCGGCCTGGCCGTCGAACCAGAGGCACGTGGTGAATCCGTCGGTGGTCATGAGTCCTCCTGGGCGTGTGGAACACGGTCACCTGTGTCGACCGATCCTCGCCCCGGAACTCATCGGTCGCGCGGGAGAACAATCCAGGTGGCTGTTACACCGTTCGCGCCTAGCATCACGGTCATGACGTTTTCGCCCGCCCACAGCGCCAGCGGTTTCCATCCGTTCCGCATCGACATACCGCAGAGCGAACTGGACGACCTGCACGACCGCCTCGACCGGGCCCGGTGGCCGGACCAGCTGCCCGGCGTGGGCTGGGCCTACGGGGTGCCGTCGGACTACCTGCGCGACCTGGTGCGGTACTGGCGGCACGACTACGACTGGCGGGCGGCCGAGGCGCGGCTGAACCAGTGGCCGCAGTTCACGACCGAGATCGACGGCGCGCAGGTGCACTTCGCGCACATCCGCTCGCCCGAGCCCGACGCCACCCCCCTGGTCATCACGCACGGCTGGCCGGGGTCGATCGTCGAGTTCCTCGACATCGTCGGGCCGCTGACGGACCCGGCCGCGCACGGCGGTGACCCCGCCGACGCCTTCCACGTCGTGCTGCCGAGCATTCCCGGCTTCGGGTTCTCCGGGCCCACCCGGGAGACCGGCTGGGAGGCGCGCCGGATCGCCGACGCGTGGGTCGAGCTGATGACGCGCCTCGGCTACGAGCGTTTCGGCGCCCAGGGCGGCGACTGGGGCGCGGGCATCTCCCGCGAGCTGGGCCGGGTCCACCCCGACCGGGTCATCGGCATCCACCTCAACCTGCTGCCCGGCGCGCAGGCCGCCACCGAGCCGACGCCCGGGGAACTTCAGGCGCTGAGCCCCGAGGAGCGGGAGCGCACGCTCACCTCGTGGAGCCGTTGGGCCCGGTGGTTCCGGGACGGGACGGGCTACTTCCATGTGCAGTCCACCCGGCCGCAGACCCTGTCGTACGCGCTCACCGACTCGCCTGTCGGTCAACTCGCCTGGATCGTGGAGAAGTTCCGCGAGTGGACGGACTCCGAGGAGCTGCCCGAGGAGGCCGTCGACCGGGACCTGATGCTGACGAACGTGATGCTGTACTGGCTGACGGGTACTGCGGGTTCGTCCGCCCGCGTCTACTACGAGCGCGCCCACGCCGAGGGGGAACGGATCGCCGCCCCCGACGAGCCCTCGACCGCGCCGACCGCGGTGGCCTCCTTCCCGGGCGATCCGCAGATCCCCCTGCGCCACAAGGCGGAGCGGACGGAGAACATCGTGCGCTGGACGGAGTTCGACCGCGGCGGGCACTTCGCGGCGATGGAGGAACCGGACCTGCTGGTGGGCGACGTACGGGCCTTCTTCCGGCAGCTGCGCGACAAGGACGCCGGCTGACGCGACAGGGGGCCTTGGCGGTCCGCTCTGCCCGCGGCGAATCTGCCGCGGGCAGAGAAACCGCTCAAACGCGTCGCCCGAGGTCAAGAGTGGAGTCGACGGCATCCGAGCCTCGACGAGGAGAACCGATGACTCCACTCACCACGCTCGCTCCGCGGGCCGAGGAGGGCGACACCCCGCCCACCCGGTTCGACGACCACCTGGCCGCCCAACTGCTCGCCCAGCGCATCGTCCTGCTGGGCACCCAGGTCGACGAGGTCTCCGCGAACCGGGTCTGCGCCCAGCTGCTGATCCTGTCCGCGGAGGACCCGCGCACCGACATCAGCCTGTACATCAACAGCCCGGGCGGCTCGGTGCACGCGGGCCTGGCCATCTACGACACCATGCGGCTGATCCCGAACGACGTCTCCACGCTCGCCATGGGCTTCGCGGCGAGCATGGGCCAGTTCCTGCTCAGTGTGGGCGCTCCCGGCAAGCGCTACGCGCTCCCCAACGCGCGGATCATGATGCACCAGCCGTCGGCCGGCATCGGCGGTACCACCGCGGACATCGAGATCCAGGCCGAGAATCTGGATCAACTCAAACGGAGCATCGAGCGGATCACCGCGGAGCACACCGGCCAGAGCCCGGAGACCATCTCCCGGGACGGCGACCGCGACCGCTGGTTCACGGCCGAGGAGGCCAGGGAGTACGGCATGGTCGACCGGGTCGTGGAGTCCCTCGCGGACGTCCGCCCGGCCGCCTCGAAGCGACGGATGGGACTGTGACATGGGGACCTACACGATTCCGAACGTCGTCGAGCGGACCCCGCAGGGCGAGCGGTCCTACGACGTGTTCAGCCGGCTGCTGTCGGAGCGGATCATCTTCCTCGGCACCGAGATCGATGACGGCGTGGCGAACGTCGTCATCGCGCAGCTCCTCCATCTGGAGTCGTCCGCTCCGGAGTCCGAGATCGCGATCTACATCAACTCGCCCGGTGGCTCGTTCACTTCGCTGATGGCGATCTACGACACGATGACGTACGTGCAGGCCCCGATCTCGACCTTCTGCGTGGGGCAGGCCGCGTCGACGGCGGCCGTCCTGCTGGCCGGAGGGGATCCCGGGCGGCGGTTCGTCCTGGAGCACGCGCGGGTACTGCTGGGCCAGCCGGCCAGCGGTGGCAGCCGGGGCATGGTCTCCGATCTCGCCCTCCAGGCCAAGGAGATGGTGCGGATCCGCTCCCAGGTCGAGGAGGTGCTGTCCCGGCACACGCACCACGACATCGCGACGCTGCGCGCGGACATGGACCGGGACAAGGTGTTCACCGCGCAGGAAGCCGTCGCGTACGGGCTGGCCGACGAGGTGGTGAGCCGGCGCCTCGTGAGGGTCTGAGGCGCCGGGCACCGGTCAGGCGACCAGGCACAGCCCGTTGTACGGCGTGCCCGACGCCCTGCGACCCGTGGACCGCTGTCGGCCGAGCTCTCCCTGGGCCAGGGACAGCAGGTCGCCGAGGCCGAGTCCGAGGGCATGGGCGGCGGCCGCGAGGACCTCCGAGGAGGCCTCCTTGCGGCCGCGCTCGACCTCCGAGAGGTACGGCATGGAGATCCGGGCCGCGTCGGCGACGTCCTTGAGGGTGCGGTCCTGGGCGAGGCGTTCGCGGCGCAGGACGTCGCCGACCAGGTCGCGCCACAGGGGTTCCTTCGGCGCGCGGGGTTCGAGGGGAGCGGGGGCCGGCGGGGCCTGGCGGGGCGGGGCCTGGCGTGGCGGGGTCGCGGCGGGGCGTTCGGACGCGGGGCGGGCGTTCCCCTGGCGCGCGGCAGGCGGGCGCAGGGGAATCACGCGGGCTTGGTTCGGCGCTTGGTTGCTCACGTCCTCAGACTAGGTATTTCCCACGATGGAGGGCCGGGCATTCCGCCCTGGGTGGAATGCCCGGCTCGGTGCGGGAAGCCGTGGGCCGTCCTCCACGGCGGTCGCCCCGCGAACCCGGTGCCGCTCATTTTCGGCCAGATGGCGCAGCGCCCCCTGGAGGGAGAGAGGTTCGACGGCGGGACCGGTGCCTCGCTCTCCCCGGCCCGCACACGTCGTTGCCAGGGTGGCCCGCCGGTCACGTAGACCTGCCGCGCCGACGCCGAACTCCCTTGAGAATCAGGCCCGGTGCTCGACACGCTTTTCCAGGCGGAGTCCCCTGCCCCACCGCCGCACCCTCGGTCGGGCGGTGCCGGCCCTGTCTCCCGAAGACCGGTCATCCGGGCAGGAATCCGTGCTCTCGCCGACGGCCACCGCCGATTTTTCGCCTGCCGCGAACTTCATAGGAATGCGTCATCATGCCCCGGGTAGGCGCAAGACCGAAGGACCTGGAACGGTTCGGCGGTTCGCGGTCGGCGTGCATATGTCATCGTGATGCGGGTACCCGCAGGCCGCGAAGCCGGAGCAGGACCCGAGACCAACCTAGGCCGAAGGGCAGAGGTCGAGCCGTGACTTTCGAGGGAGAGGTAATGGACACCGCCGTGATCCGGTCGGAGGCACAGGTCGTGAAGCAGACCGCCGGGACCAGGACGACGGGTGACGGGCCGCTGCCTGGAGTCGAGAACCCGCGGACCGTGGCCCCGCGCGACGCGCGAGCGCTTTCCCGCCAGTTCTTCAAGCGACTGACCGAGCTTGAGGAAGGCACGCACGAGTACCAGTACGCACGCAACACGCTGATCGAGATGAACATGTCCCTCGTGCGGTTCGCGGCGGGCCGGTTCCGCGGCCGCGGCGACGACATGGAGGACATCGTCCAGACCGGGATGATCGGTCTGATCAAGGCCATCGACCGCTTCGAACTGGCCCGCGAGGTCGAGTTCACGTCGTTCGCGCTCCCCTACATCGTCGGCGAGATCAAGCGGTTCTTCCGTGACACCACCTGGGCCGTGCATGTGCCCAGGCGGCTGCAGGAACTGCGGGTGGAGCTGGCCAAGGCCCGGGAGGAGCTCGCCAGCCGCCTGGACCGCGACCCGACCGTGGCCGAGCTCGCCACCCTGATGAACATCGCCGAGAACGAGGTCGTCGAGGCCCAGATCGCCTCCAACGGCTACAACTCCTCGTCGCTGGACGCCGCGCTCACCGGTGACGGTGCCGAGGGCGGCGAGGCCGTCCTCGCCGACTTCATCGGAGTCGAGGAGGACGGACTGCGGCTCGTGGAGGACTTCCAGTCCCTCGCCCCGCTGATGGCCGAACTGAGCGAACGCGACCGGCAGATCATCCACATGAGGTTCGTGGAGGAGGCCACCCAGGCGGAGATCGGCGAGCGTCTCGGCTGCTCGCAGATGCATGTGTCCCGACTGATCAAGCGGATCATCACCCGGCTTCGCCAGGGAATGCTGGGCGAGCTGGGCTGCGCCTGACGACCCTCCGGACCGCGCACTGATCGCGGGTGCCGCCCCCACGCAGAATGGGGCGGCACCCGCGATCAGTGCGCGGAGCCGCGGTGCGCCTCGGAAGCTCGGTGGCCTCAGTCAGCGGTCAGGGCTTCATTCCCCGCGCAGCCCCACCACGGCGCGCACCCGCTTGCCGACCGGCACCCGCTCGACAGCGATCTCGGTGGCCAGCGCGTGGACGATCTCCAGTCCGTGCCGGCCGATGCGCTGGGGATCCCTGGGGAAACGCCGGGGCAGGGCGGCGCTGCTGTCGTAGACCACCACCGCCACGGATGCGTCCGTGCCTTCCAGTTCCAGGATGTACGGGCCGCCGCTGTGCCGGTCCGCGTTGGTGACCAGTTCGCTGACCACCAGCAGCAGCTCACCCTCGGTACGACGGCCCACGTCGGCGCACCACTCGGTCCTGAGCTGCTCCAGGAAGCCCGCGGCGAAGGCGCGCGCCTCGGCGATACATCCCGGCGCGCCGGTGTAGTGCGCCGCCCGCCACAGCGGTTCCACGGGCACGTCGAAACCAGTCCGTATCACTGCCCCGTCCAGGTGCTCGATCATGCGTTTCTCTCTCGGAAGCCGGACTGGCCGGACGCTACTGCATCAGTGCTCGTACCCCGAGCCGGGCATCACAGTCCCCGAGTTCCCGTGACGCCCCTTACGTCGAACTGTGAGCGGCTCCGCGGCCCGGCCGCGCTCCTTGACCTGCCGGGCTCGCCGCCCAGGCGTCCGACAGGCCGACGACACTGTTGCCCCCTACCCAGGAGGAGCCCCGCCATGACCATCCCGCACCCCTTTCCCCTGGAGCCCACCCCGATCCACGTGTCCGACCAGGTCCTCGACGACCTGCGAGCCCGTCTCACCGTGACCCGTCCGCCGCTCGACGAGGGGAACGATGACTGGTCCTACGGCGTCCCGGCCGGCTACCTCCATGAGCTGGTCGCCCACTGGCGGGACGGCTACGACTGGCGCGAGGCCGAGGCCGCCATCAACGCCTACGAGCACTACCGGGTGAGCGTCTCCGGTGTCCCCGTGCACTTCATGCGCAGGCCTGGCCGCGGCCCCCGCCCGATTCCGTTGATCCTCACCCACGGCTGGCCGTGGACGTTCTGGCACTGGTCGAAGGTGATCGACCCGCTCGCCGACCCGGCCGCGTTCGGTGGTGACCCCGCCGACGCGTTCGACGTCATCGTGCCGTCCCTGCCCGGCTTCGGGTTCCCCGGCCCGCTCACCGGCTTCCCGGACGTCAACTTCTGGAAGGTCTCCGACCTCTGGCACACCCTGATGACCGAGACGCTGGGATACGAGAAGTACGCCGCCGGGGGCTGCGACATCGGCGGGATCGTCTCCAGCCAGCTCGGCCACAAGTACGCCGACGAGCTGTACGGCATCCACATCGGCTCCGGGCTGCCGCTCGACTTCTTCACCGGCCCCCGCGCCTGGGACTTCGCCCGGAACGGGCCCCTCACCGACGAGCAGCCCGCCGACGTCCGCGCCCGCATCATCGAGCTGGACCGCCGCTGGGCACCTCACCTCGCCGTGCACATGCTCGACGGCGCCACCCTGGCCCACGGGCTGAGCGACTCCCCCGCCGGACTGCTCGCCTGGCTGCTGGAACGCTGGAACGCCTGGAGCGACAACGGAGGCGACGTCGAGTCCGTCTTCACCAAGGACGACCTGCTCACCCACGCCACGATCTACTGGGCGAACAACTCCATCGCCACCTCGATGCGTTACTACGCCAACGCCAACCGCTACCCCTGGACGCCCTCCCACGACCGCACCCCGGTCGTGCAGGCCCCCGTCGGCCTCACCTTCGTCACGTACGAGAACCCGCCCGGCATCCACACCGCCGACGAGCGCGTCCGGGCGTTCAGGACCGGCCCGCAAGCCGATTGGTTCCACCACGTCAACGTCAACGCCCACGACCGTGGCGGCCACTTCATCCCCTGGGAGAACCCCGACGCCTGGGTGAGCGACCTGCGCCGCACCTTCCGCGGCCGCAGGCCCTGAACGCCCCGGCGGGACGACGTCAGGAAGACCGGCGAGGGCCATGCGGGGGCCGCCGCCCGGGCTCATCGACCGTTTTTCGCCTGGCCGGATTCCACCGATGCATTCACCTGCGCGTCTGATGCGCTTTCCCGGACGCACGTCTCAGGCCACGGGCGTGAAGAGTGCCGCGGCGGTGCGCTGCATCCGCAGGGCGTCCACCGACTCGGCCAGCAGCTCGTACTCGGTGGTGTCGTCGAAGGCGGCGATCCGCACCAGTCGTCCGGCGGCCAACTCGTCGGCGACCAGATTCTGTTGGGCGGGGTCCGCGCACCAGGCGCGCAGTTCGGCGGGCACGTCGGCCACGGTGTCGGCGACGGGGACCAGCGCGCCGGCCGGTAAGTGCTCGGCCTCCGGCCGGGGGTCGAGCCGGTCGGCCATCCAGGAGGCACGGTCGCGCAGCCACCACAGGGCGAGAGCGAGGGTGGGGGCGCGGTAGGTCCCCAGGGGTACGCCGATGCGCCGACCGCCGCAGGTGCCGTACCCCGTGACGTGACACAGGAACTCGTCGTGCACGATCCACTCCCCCGTCGCTCTGCCGGCCTGCCGGGCCGGACCTCGCCTTCGGGTGCGGCTCATGCGCTGTCTGTGACCGGCCCTTCGCTGGATGTGAAGCGCCTAGCAGTTGAGTATGTTCACTACTGAAACAGTGTCACCACATCTTTCCGGCCAGTCTCCTGGCATATTCACCGCCCGGCATGGCCGAAACACCACCTGTGCTCGCTGCGGCCGTCATTACCTGAGGGGTAATCGACCCGCGGTGCCGATCCGGGCAGGGTTGTCGTACCGGATCGGGGAGAGCCCGGATCCGGCTTCCGACCAGCAGGTACGTCCTCGATGGAGGCTGATCTCCCATGCCCGCGAACACCGACCGTTACGAAAGTGCCGTCGCCCGCTACTTCGAGGCCTGGAACGCCCGGGAGCCCGAGACGCGGGCCAAGACGGTCGCCGCCGCCTGGACCGCGGACGGCGGCTACACCGACCCGCTCGCCGACGTGGGCGGCCACGAGCAGATCGCGGCGGTGATCGCGGGGGCCCAGGAGCAGTTCCCGGGCTTCGCCTTCCGGCTGGCCGGGACGGTGGACGGGCACCACGACACCGCCCGCTTCTCCTGGGAACTGGTGAGCGAGACCGACGGCTCGGCGCCGGTGGCCGGCTCCGACGTGATCACCCTGGACGCGGACGGCCGGATCAGGTCCGTGCTCGGATTCCTGGACCGGGTGCCCGCGGGCATGTGAAGCCGGCTGAACGCAGCAGGGCGCCGACCCGGAGGTCGGCGCCCTGCCGATGACGAGGTCGTGCGGGTCACGACGCCCTTACGGGGTGTGGCCCGGGTGCCTCACGCTCACCGCCGCACGATCGCGTCGATCCGCGTCAGCTCCTCCGCGTCGAAGTCCAGGTTGTTGATGGCGCCGACGCTGTCCTCCAGCTGCCGCGGGCTGCTCGCGCCGACCAGGGCCGAGGTCACCCGGCCGCCCCGCAGCACCCAGGCCAGCGCCAGCTGGGCCAGGGTCTGGCCGCGGGACTCGGCGATGCCGTTCAGCTCGCGCAGCTGCCGCACCAGGTCCTCGGTGACCGCGTCCGAGTTCAGGAACGGGCTGTCGCTCGCCGCCCGCGAGCCCTCGGGGATGCCGTCGAGGTAGCGGCCGGTGAGGAGCCCCTGCTCCAGCGGGGAGAAGACGATCGAGCCGACCTGGAGTTCGTCCAGCGCGTCGAGGAGGCCCTCGTCCTCGGGGCGGCGGTCCAGCATCGAGTAGCGCGGCTGGTGGATGAGCAGCGGGGTGCCCAGCTCACCCAGGATCCGGGCGGCCTCGCGGGTCTGCTCGGCCGAGTAGTTGGAGATCCCGACGTACAGCGCCTTGCCCTGCTGGACGGCCGAGTGCAGCGCGCCCATCGTCTCCTCCAGAGGAGTCTCCGGGTCGGGGCGGTGCGAGTAGAAGATGTCGACGTAGTCCAGGCCCATCCGCTTCAGGCTCTGGTCCAGCGAGGACAGCACGTACTTCCGCGAACCCCACTCGCCGTACGGGCCGGGCCACATCAGATAGCCGGCCTTGGTGGAGATGACCAGTTCGTCGCGGTAGGGCGCGAAGTCGGCCTTCAGTGCCTCACCGAAGGCGGACTCGGCGGCTCCGGGCGGCGGGCCGTAGTTGTTGGCCAGGTCGAAGTGGGTGACCCCGAGGTCGAAGGCGCGGCGCAGGATGGCGCGCTGGGTCTCGACGGACCGGTCCGGGCCGAAGTTGTGCCACAGGCCCAGCGACAGCGCGGGAAGCTTCAGGCCGCTGCGTCCGGTGCGCCGGTAGGGCATCTCCGCGTAACGGTCGGGGTGTGCGGTGTACAACGCGACTCCAGAAGGGGTTGGCACGGTGGAACCAGGTTCCGGGGAACCGGTGCCTACTCTGTCGTGACCTGGGGCAGTGGTCCAACAGAAGAATCCGATGGAATTCAGCGGATAGGGTTCTCAATCATGGAACTGCGTCATCTCCAGCACTTCGTCGCGGTCGCCGAGGACCAGCACTTCACCCGGGCCGCGGAACGGCTGATGGTGTCCCAGTCCGGCCTGTCGGCCTCCATCCGGGCGCTGGAGCGGGAACTCCAGACCCCGCTGTTCGTGCGGACGACCCGCCGGGTGACGCTCACCGAGGCGGGGCGGGCGCTGCTGAGCGAGGCCGAACGGATCCTCGCACAGGTGCGGTCCGCGCACGAGGCCGTCGCCGCCGTGCAGGGCGTCCTGCGCGGCACCCTCGCGCTGGGCACCGAGCAGTGCATCGCGGGCGTGCAGGTGGCGCGGTTGCTGGCGGCGTTCCGGCGGCATCATCCGGACGTGGAGATCCGGCTGCGGCAGGCGGGGGCGGGCGCGCTCGCCGAGGAGGTCGCCGCCGGCCGTCTCGACCTGGCCTTCGCGGTGCGTACCCGGGCCGACTCCGACCAGCTGCGTTCCGTACCGCTGACCAGTGAGCCGATGACCGTGCTGTGCCATCCCGACCACCGGCTCGCGACCGTCGGCGCGGCGGTCACGCCGGAGGAGATCGGCGCCGAGGTCTTCGTGGACTTCCACCCGGACTGGGGGCCGCGCCGGATCACCGACGCGGCGTTCGCCGCCGCGGGCGTGCGGCGGACGGTCGCCCTGGAGGTGAACGACGTGCACAGTCTCCTGGACCTGGTGGACGAGAACCTCGGTATCGCCGTCGTGCCCCGGCACTTCCGGCACAAGCGGGAGGCCCTCACCGCCCTCCCGCTCAAGGGCACCGACGACGCGGCATACGAGACGGTGGCGCTGCTGCCGCCGCCGCAGGCGGCCAGCCCCGCCGCCCGGGCGCTGATGGCGCTTCTGGAGGACGAGGACGCATGACGGACGAGGATGCGCCATGGTGGACCGTATGCATGCCAAGGACATCCTCATCGACGCGTACGGCCGCATCCAGGAAGAGGTCCATGCCACCGTCGAGGGCCTGGACCCCGACGACCTCCACGCACGCCCCGTACCGGACGCCAACTCCATCGCCTGGCTGATCTGGCACCTCACCCGGATCCAGGACGACCATGTGGCCGGCGTGTCCGGGCTCGACCAGGTCTGGCCGGCCCAGGGCTGGGAGAAGCGGTTCGGCCTCGACCTCCCGCGCCACGACACCGGCTACGGGCACAGCCCCGCCAAGGTCGCCAAGGTGCGGGTCGACTCCGGTGAGCTGCTGACCGGGTACTACGACGCCGTGCACGAGCAGACACTCGGGTATCTGCGCGGCCTCGCCGCCAAGGACTTCGAACAGGTCGTGGACGAGCGCTGGGATCCGCCGGTCACTCTGGGCGCACGCCTGATCAGCGTCCTGTCCGACGATCTCCAGCACGTCGGACAGGCCGCCTACGTCAGGGGGCTGATTCAGAGCGCCGCTTCGTAGCCCGGCAGGACGACGTCCTCGATGAGGGCCGTGCGCTCGTCGAACGGGATGAACGCGCTCTTGAGGGCGTTCACCGTGACCGTGCGCAGGTCCTCGGCCGTCCAGCCCGCCTCCTCCACCAGCAACGACATCTCCCGGGTCATCGTGGTGCCCGACACCAGACGGTTGTCCGTGTTGAGGGTGACCCGGAAGCCGAGGTCCTTCAGCGCGGTGATCGGGTGCTCGGCGATCGAGGTGGCCGCGCCGGTCTGGAGGTTCGACGTCGGGCACATCTCCAGGGCGATACGGCGATCGCGCACCCAGCCCGCGAGACGGCCGAGCTTGCCGGCCGCGAGGTCGGGGATGTCGTCGGTGATGCGGACGCCGTGCCCGATGCGCTGGGCTCCGCACACCTGGAGCGCCTGGTGGATGCTGGGCAGACCGTGCGCCTCGCCGGCGTGGATGGTGAACGGGACGTTCTCGCGGCGCAGGTGCTCGAACGCGGCGAGGTGGTCGGCGGGCGGGAACCCGTCCTCGGCGCCCGCGATGTCGAAGCCGACCACGCCGGCGTCCCGGAAGGCCACGGCCAGGTCGGCGGCCTCGCGCACCCGGTGGAACATCCGCATCCCGCACAGCAGGGTGCCGACCCGCACCGGTGTCCCCGCGGCGGTCGCCTTCGCCATGCCCGCCGCCAGGCCCTCCTGGACGGTCTCGACGACCTCGGGCAGGGTCAGCCCGCCCTTCAGCATCAGCTCGGGCGCGTAGCGCACCTCGCCGTAGACGACACCGTCCGCGGCGAGGTCGAGGACGTACTCCTCGGCCGTGCGCAGCAGGCCCTCCCGGGTCTGCAGCACGGCGAGGGTGTGCTCGAAGGTGGCTATGTAACGCACCAGGTCACCCGAGCCGGCGGCCTCGACGTACCAGTCGGCGAGGGCGTCCGGGTCGGTGGTGGGAAGGGTGTGTCCGACCGCTTCCGCGAGTTCCACCACCGTCGCGGGGCGCAGTCCGCCGTCGAGGTGGTCGTGCAGCACGGCTTTGGGCAGCCGGCGGATGGCGTCGGTGTCGATGCGGGGCGCGGTCATGTGCGTGGTGTTCTTTCTCGGGTGGGACTCAGTCGGTGGTGGGCTGGAGCAGGTCCCAGCGGTTTCCGTACAGGTCCTGGAAGACGGCGACCGAGCCGTACGGCTCGTGCCGCGGCTCCTCCAGGAAGGTCACGCCCGCGGCGAGCATCCGGGCGTGGTCGCGGGCGAAGTCGTCGGTGTGCAGGAAGAAGCCGACCCTCCCGCCGGTCTGGTCCCCGACACGGGAGCGCTGGATCTCGCCCTTGGCACGGGCGAGCAGCAGATCGGTGGCGCCCGGGTGAGGGCCCGGCCGTACGACGACCCAGCGGGAGCCGTCCGGACGCGGGGTGTCCTCGACGAGGTGGAAGCCGAGGGCCTCGGTGTAGAAGCGGAGCGCCTCGTCGTAGTCGTCGACGACGAGGGTGATCAGGGCGACGCGTCTCATCGGGACCTTTCGGAGCGGGTGACCGACGGGAGGTTATACGTAAAACTTCGAGCGCGCCAGTCAGCGGGGCACGGAGCCCGGGGGCGAACCGACGGGGCTGTCCACCATCCGCTCCCCGGCAGCGGCGGACCGCGAGTGAGCGCCGCTGCCGTTGTGGGCCGTCCTAGGTCGCGGAGCCGGGGTACAGAACGGCGAACAGCGACTGGGTCTCGGCGTCGTCCGGGGTGCGCCACGGGCCGGCGACATGGCCGGTCGCGCCCGGCGGGAGGGAGAGCTCGCCCTCGGGAGCGGGCCGCAGGACGCGGTGCAGACGCAGGCTCGCCCCCTGCGGGAGGGACAGCTCGGTGCCCTCTTCGTCGTCGGCGGCGGTGAGGGCGGTGGAAGGCAGCGGACCGTTCTGCGTGCAGGAGCGGGTGATGTCCGGGTCAGGGGTGTCGGTGACGCTCTGCGCCTGGGCCTGGGCGCCGCCCTCGACCAGGGCGAGCAACTGGGCGACCAGCACCGGGTCGTGGCAGCCGTCGTAGGCCCAGCGGGGCCCCAGCACGCCGTGTTCCATCGTGCCGACGAGGGCGTGCTCGGCCCCCTGGAGCGGGGCGCTTCGATAGGTGAGCGGTACCAGGTAGGCGGCCGGACGGGCGCCGGAGGTGTCGGTAGCCACCATGAACTCGATGCCGACCTCGCCCTGCGGATCGTCCAGTCGGAAGCCGCCCGCCTTGGACAGTCGGGGTTCGCCCGGACCACCGGCGTACCAGGGCCGGGTGGGCAGCCAGGCCGTCAGCAGTTCGAGCTTGGTCGGCTTGAGGGTGGTGCGGTGGATGACGGCCATGGAGCGGGCTCTCTTTCCGTGGGTCGGTTGCGGGACACGCACTACGGGGGAAGCGAGGGCGCGTTCGGGGCGGCCTCGGCTCAATCGCCCTTCCGGTGCAGCACGTCGAGCGTGGCCGCCTCCTCGTCGGTGAGGCGGAGGGCACCCGCGGCCACGTTCTCCTCGAGGTGGTCGGGGTTGCCGGTGCCGGGTATGGCCAGGATGTGCGGGCCCTGTCGCAGGGTCCAGGCGAGTCGGACCTGGGTGGGTGTCGCGCCGTGGGCCCGCGCGACGGCGAGGACCGCGTCGTGGTGCGTGGTGGCGGCGGGCCGGGGGCCACGGTCGCCGGCGACGGCGTAGAACGGCACGAAGGCGATGCCCTGTTCGCCGCAGATGCGCAGGAGTTCCTCGGTGGACGGGTCGTACGAGTCGAGTCCGAACCGGTTCTGCACGCACACCACGGGGGCGATGGCCTGCGCCTCGGCGAGGTGGCGGGGCTCCACGTCGGAGATGCCGAGGTGCCTGATCAGGCCCTCCTCGCGCAGTTCGGCGAGGGCGCCGAAGTGCTCGGCGATGGAGTCCTGTCGCATGCGGCGGAGGTTGACGACATCCAGGTGGTCGCGTCCGAGCTGGCGCAGGTTCTCCTCGACATGGCCGCGCAGGTCTTCCGGCCGGGCCGAAGCGGCCCACTCCCCCGAGTAGTTCCGGAACGGGCCGACCTTGGTGACGATGACCAGGTCGTCCGCGTGTGGCGACAGCGCGCTGTTGATGATCTCGTTGGCCGAGCGCAGCGCGGAGAAGTAGAAGGCTGCCGTGTCGATGTGATTCACGCCGAGTTCGATCGCTCTGCGCACCACGGAGATCGACCGCTGCCGGTCGCTCGGCGCGCCCAGGTGAAAGGCGGCGCTGCCCGTCAAACGCATCGCGCCGAAGCCGACACGGTTCACGGTCAGGTCACCGAGCTGCCAGGTTCCCGCGGCGTCCGCCGTGATCGTTTCGGAGGTCATCGACGGATTCTGGCATACACCCGTACCACTGCCGAACGTGTTTCCGACTGCCCGCGCGGCATCACAGGCGGATGACGATGAGGGCGATGTCGTCTTCGGCGCCCGCGGCGACGTCGAGACGGTCCAGCAGCGCGTCGGCCAGCTGGTCGGGGGCGAGGGTGCTGTCCTTGGCCAGGGCTGTGGTCAAGCGGGCCAGGCCGACGTCGATGTCCTCGTCGCGGCGCTCGAAGAGGCCGTCGGTGTACATCACGAGGGTGTCCCCTCGGGTGTAGGACAGGCCGGCCTGGGGCCTGGGGACGTGGTGCGGGCGGGCGCCGAGCGGCGGATCGGTCGCCTGGTCCAGCAGTTCGAAGGTGCCGTCGCCGTGGAGCAGGACGGGCGGCGGATGTCCGGCGTTGCTGTAGATGATCAGTCTGCTGCGGGTGTCAATGAGGACCTTGACGGCGGTCGCGGCCGTCGCACCGTCCAGGGAGCGGGCGTACAGGCCGAGGACCTCCAGGGCCTGGGCGGGGCTGGGGATGGCGCGGATGGCCGCGCTGAGGGCGCTGCGGAGCATCCCCATGATGGCGGCGGCTTGCAGGCCGTGGCCGACGACGTCGCCGACCGCTGCCGCGTAGCGCTCGGGTGTCAGGTCGACGACGTCGTACCAGTCACCGCACACGTTCATCGATCTGGTCGCCGGTAGGTAGCGCACGGCGATGCTGTCGGTGTGGCGGTCGAGGTCGGGGACGATCAGCATGGCTTCCTGAAGGGCGACGGCGACCTGCCGCTCGCGGGCGTGGGCCTGGCGCAGCTGCTGGTTCAGCCGGTGCAGCTCGCCGGCCCGCGCGTACAGCTCGGCTGCCATGCCCTTCTCCCGGTCGGTGAACTCCTCGGTGAGCTGTTGTGCCTGGTGTGAGTGGACGAAGGCCGTGACGTCCTCGGCTCGCTGGACGATCCATTTCACCTGGCCGTCAGGTCCCGGAATCGGGGTGTGGATGTCGGACCACCACCGCTCCTCGAACCCGCCGGGCAGGTCGAGGGCGGGGATGTCGTACCGCTGCAGCACCAAGGTGTCCGCGTTGCCGGTGTCGAGGACCCGCCGCAGTGACGCTTTCAGGTTCGTCTGTGCGTCGTCGGGGGTGCCGGGGCTTCCCGGCAGGGCGTCGAAGAAGTACCTGCCGACCAGCTGATCTGTGCGCAGGCCGGTGGTCTGCAGGTATGCCCTGTTGATGTAGCGGATCACCAGGTCCGTGTCCAACATCAGGTAGGGGCTTGGTGTGGCGTCGAAGTACGCGGTGAAATCGATGTCCGCTGCCATTCACGCGCCCTCCGTAGCCTGCGAGCGCGAATGCCTCAGCTTTCAATCTACCGGTGATCCGGCGGCCGGGCTCAGCACGCGTGTCACCGAGATGAGCCCGGACACCGCCCATGGTTGATCTCGAAGCGGCGGCGGCTCAGCTCAGCGGCTTCTCCAGGACCGCCTTGCGGTGGCTGAACGTCTCGATGGAGTAGCGGCCGTGGTAGCTGCCCATGCCGCTCTCCCCCACCCCGCCGAAGGGCAGGTCGGAGACGGTGAGGTGGGCCAGCGGGAGGCCGTAGCCGAGTCCGCCCGAGGAGGTCTCGTCGGCGATCCGGCGCCGCGTCGGCTCTGCCTCCGTGAAGACGTAGAGGGCGAGCGGCTTGTCGCGGTCGTTGATGAAGTCGATCGCCTCGGACAGGCCGGGAACCGTGACGATCGGCAGGATCGGGCCGAAGATCTCCTCCCCCATGACGGGCGACTCGGGGTCGACGTCGGCGAGGACGGTGGGCGCGATGTACTTGGCCGTACGGTCGCTGTCTCCGCCCACCACCACCCGGCCCGAGTCGAGCAGTCCGGTCAGCCGGTCGAAGTGGCGTTCGTTGACGATACGGCCGTACTCGCCGGACGCCGCCGGGTCGGTGCCGTACAGCGACTCGACGGCGCGGACCAGGGCGGGCTCGAGGGCGGCCGCGGTCTGCGGGTCGGTCAGGACGTAGTCGGGGGCGACGCAGGTCTGTCCGGCGTTGAGGAACTTCCCGCGGGCCAGCCGGTCGGCGACCACGTCGAGGTCCGTGTCGCGGTCGACGAACGCCGGGGACTTGCCGCCCAGTTCCAGGGCGACCGGCGTGAGGTGCTCGGCGGCGGCGCGCATCACGACACGGCCGACGGTGCCGTTGCCGGTGTAGAAGATGTGGTCGAAGCGCTCGGCCAGCAGGGCGGTGGTCTCGGGGATGCCGCCCTCGACGACGGCGACCGCGTCGGTGTCCAGGTAGGCGGGCAGCAGCCGGGCCAGCGCGGCGGACGTGGCGGGAGCGAGCTCGCTCGGCTTGGCGACCACGGCGTTGCCCGCGGCGAGGGCGCCGACCACGGGGGCGAGCAGGAGCTGGGCCGGGTAGTTCCAGGGCGCGATGACGAGGACGACACCGAGCGGGTCGTAGCGCGTCCAGGCGCTGGCGTCGTCACCGAGGTACGCCGGGACCGGGGCGGACTCGGGGCGCAGCCAGTCGGTGAGGTGGTCGAGGGTGTGGTCGATCTCGCGGACGGTGAAGTCGATCTCGGTGCGGTACGCCTCGGTGGCGCTCTTGCCCAGGTCGGCGTGGAGTGCGGCGGCGAGGTCGGCGCCGTTCTCCGTGAGCATCGCGCGCAGGCGGGTGAGCTGGTCGGTACGCCAGGCGACGGGCTTGGTGCGGCCGGTGCGGAAAGTGGCGCGCAGCCGGGCCACGATGTCGGCGGGCTGCTCGGGTATGCGGTCGTTCACGGTGCCTCGCTGGGGTGCGCGGGCCTGTCGCCGGCGACAGGGATCTCAACAGTCGGATGTATATGCCAACCTTTCATACGCCCCCGCACATTCCAGGGCCTGGGCACCGTTTCCGTGTGCGTCGGCTCACCAGGGGCCCAGTGCGCGTCGCCGGTGCTCCAGGTAGGCGCGTTCCGCCGGGTCGCCGGTCAGCCGGGCGGCGGACTCGTACGCCCGCGCGGCCTGCTCGGTACGGCCCAGGCGGCGCAGAAGGTCGGCGCGGACCGCGTGGAGGACGTGGTAACCATCGAGGTCCAGCGTGTCCACGAGATCGAGGGCCGGCCCCGGACCGGCGGTCTCGGCGACGGCGACCGCCCGGTTCAGAGCCACCACCGGGCTGGGCGCGAGGGCCATGAGCTGGTCGTAGAGCTGGAGGATCTGTGCCCAGTCGGTGGCGTCGGGGCTCGCGGCGTCGCTGTGGACGGCCTGCACGGCGGCCTGGACCTGGTAGGGCCCGGGCCGGTCGCGGCGCAGGCAGCGGCGGACGAGCGACTGGCCCTCGGTGATCAGTTCACGGTCCCACAGGCGGCGGTCCTGCTCGGGCAGCGGCACGAGCCGGCCGTCCGCGTCCCGCCGGGCGGCTCGCCTGGACTCGACGAGCAGCATCAGCGCGAGCAGCCCGGTGGCCTCCGGCTCGTCCGGCATGAGCTCGCTCAGCAGGCGGCCGAGGCGGACGGCCTCCGCGCACAGCTCGGCCGAGCCGCCGTACCCCTCGTTGAAGATCAGGTAGATCACGGCGAGGACGCCCTTGAGGCGGTCCGGGAGGTCGGCGTCGCGCGGCACCCGGTACGGGATCCGCGCGTCGCGGATCTTCGCCTTGGCCCGGACGAGACGCTGGGCCATGGTCGGCTCGGGCACCAGGAAGGCGCGCGCGATCTGCCCGGTGCTGAGCCCGCCGAGCAGACGCAGCGTGAGGGCGACCCGCACCTGCGGAGCGAGCGCGGGATGGCAGCAGGTGAAGATCAGACGGAGCCGGTCGTCGCGCACGGGGCCCTCCTCGGGCGGCGGGTCGCCGGCGTACAGCAGGGCTGCCTCGGCGTGGCGTTCGTCGCGCCGCGCCTCCCGGCGCAGCCGGTCGACGGCACGGTTGCGGGCGGTGGTGATGATCCATCCGGCCGGGCTCGGCGGCACCCCCGTCTCCGGCCAGCGCCGCACGGCCGTGGTGAAGGCCTCCTGGACAGCTTCCTCGGCGAGGTCGATGTCGCCGAGGAAGCGGACCAGGACGGAGACCGCGCGGCCGTACTCCGCGCGGAAGACGGCCTCGACGTCAGCGTCGGCGGAGTGCGGCATCAGCCGTCCGCCTGGTGCATGAACGGGCGCACCTCGATGGGCAGGGTGGTGGCCCAGGTCGCCCGCTTGCCCCATTCCAGGGCCGCGTCCAGGTCGGGTGCCTTGATCAGGCAGATGCCGCCCAGGTACTCCTTGCCCTCGGCATACGGCCCGTCGGTGATCAGTACGTCGCCGTCCGCGGGCCGCAGCACGGTGGCCGTCTCGGGGCCGTGCAGTCCGCCGGCGAAGACCCATGCCCCGGCCTCGCGCAGCTCCGCGTGGAAGGTGTCGAGGTTGTGGACGATCTCCGCCATGGCCTCGGGGCCGGGCGGCGTGCCCTCGGTCGGTGTGATCACGCTCAGCAGGTAGTACTGCATGACATCCTCCTCGGCGTCGTGTGGTGCTCTCACCTCCTACACGAACGCGACACCTCAGGATCGACACCGTGTGCGTGGCATCGGGGGAAACTTTTTCCGCCGCACCGGAAGAATCCTCTCCATGAACGCACCGCACCCGCTCGTCATCCGTGCCCGCAGCCTCGCGGACGACCTCCTGGCACCCCACGCCGAACGTGTCGACCGGGAGGGTGTGCCCGCGACCCACATCGAGGAGATCAAACGGTCGGGTCTCCTCGGAGTGAGCGCGCCCCGGGAGTACGGCGGTGCGGCGGCGCCCGTCTCCGTGGCCCAGCGGACGGCGGAGATCCTGGCCGGGGCGTGCTGCTCGACCTGGTTCGTGCAGACCCAGCACCACACGCCGGTCCTGACGCTCGCGAAGAGCGAGGGTCCGGTGCGCGAGCGCCTGCTGTCCCGGCTGGCGAGCGGCGAGCTGCTGTCCGGGGTGGCGTACGCCCACCTGCGGGCCCACCCGCGCGTTCCGGTCCGGGTCACCCGGGACCGGGGCGGCTGGCGGTTCGACGGTTCGGTGCCCTGGTACACGGGGTGGGGTCTGAACGACGTCATGCTGCTCGCCGGGGTGAGCGAGACGGACGAGGCGCTGTTCGCCTTCACGGAGGCGAGGGAGCAGCCGGGCCTGCGGGCATCGGAGCCGATGCGGCTGGCGGCCCTCACCGCGTCGCGCACGGTGTCGCTGGAGCTGGACGGCCTGTGGCTGCCGGAGGAGGCGGTGGCCCTGCGTATGCCGTACGACCGCTGGGCGGCGGCGGACCGTCTCAGGACGGTGAACGCCAACCCGGCGGTCTTCGGCGTCGCGGAGGCGGCCCTGAACCTGGTGGACGAGGAGACGGCGGCCCCGCTGCGCGCCCGCCTGAGCGAGGTGCGCGACCGTGCCTACGCCCTGGCCGCCGACGCGGCGCCCCATGAGCGCGTCCCGGAACGCCTCGCGCTCAAGACGCAGGCGTACGAGGTGTTGCGGACGGCCACCACGGCGGCGGTGGTGAGCGTGGGAGGTCGCTCGATGCTGCTGACGAACCGCGCCCAACGCCTGGCCCGGGAGGCGCTGTTCCTGCTGGTGCAGGGTCAGACGCGGGAGTCACGCACGGCTCACCTCCACGCGCTGGCCGGCTGATGCCGGCCGGCGCGGCCGGGTTCACCGCGCGGCGGGCCCTTCCGGTTGTTCCGCCGGACCCTTCTTGACCGGGTCCCTGCGGGGTCCTTCACCGTCTCCGTCCTGGACGGCCGGCGTTCCCTGCGTCCAGGCCTCCTCGCGCACGCTGCCCTCCATCACGGCGGCGCTCTCCGGGTCGACGACCGAGTCGGTGGGTCTGCCCACCTCCGACAGCGTCATCTGCGCGCGGTCGTCGACCAGTCGGGTCACCAGGTGCTGCGCGGCGCCGAAGACCGCGGCCCAGGCGAGGACCTGCGCTCTGCTGTCCAGGTCGCTGAGCCCGGGGACGAAGGCTCCCCTGATCAGCAGCACCCCCAGGAAGGCGGACAGGGCGCCGGTCGGGAATTTCAGTACCGCCGACGCCAGGGGGAGCTTGTAGGGAGCGCTGGTGCCCCGGATGTGGCGCAACGAGGCGATGACGGTGAACGCCGCACCGGCCAGCCCGGCGATCTCGACGGTGAGGATGTCCCTCGACTGGGCGAAATTGCTGGGAACGCCGCCTACGGACTTCTTGCCGTAGTCCCTGCTGGGGCAGACGATGCCGTTGGCGGCGTCGCCGGGGCCTAGCTTGGGCGCGAAGCACAGGCTGAGCGATCGGGGGGAGAACCAGCCGTAGAGGGCGAGGCCCGCCACGCCGAGCAGGACGACGAACGTGGCCGTCCAGAGGATGTTGCGCAAGCTCCGCACTCGGGCCAGTTCGGCGTCCAGGGCGGCGTACGCGCTGTCGAGTGCCCGGGTCAGCAGCTCCCGGTCGGCCCGGGTCAGCTCGCCGGAGACGAGGTGACGGATCCTCAGGGCGAGGCCGACGCGCTGTGGATCGTCCTTGTCCAGATGGCGTTTGACCAACGCCATGATCTCTCCGACGCGGCCGGCGGCCTTCGCGTCGGAGGCCAGTTGGAAGAGCAGCACGTCGGCGCTGCGCAGGTTCGACCAGACGCCTTCCTGCGCGGTCGAACCCGACCACAGCCGCCGCCAGCCGAACGTCTCGTCCGCCGCCGAACCGGCCTTGCCGAGATGGGCCGCTGTCCCCGCGAGGAGGGCCTTGCGGTCGTCCGTGAGCGGCTTGGCCTTCTCGCGGCTCAACTGGACTTCGAGATAGGCGATACGGGCTTTGGCCCGTGCCCGCCAGGGCGACCGCGGAGGCCGGGAACGCAGCCCTGCCTCCAGCCGCCGGCGTGTGCGGGCCCACGTGCTTTCACGGGCAGCCACGGAAGTGGCCATGGCCGGTCTCCCTTGATGCCCCGGGCGGCCTATTCACCACTCATGTGGAGAGCGGGCACATGAAGTCTCTCCCACGACACCCGACCCGGAATTCCGTCGGCGTCGCTGCCCGTGAAGCCCAGTTTCCGTTGGAACTTGGCATAGGACTTCCGGTCCGCCTCGCTCCACTGGTAGTCGGGCTCGTCGAGATACGCCGAGCATCCCTCCTCGACGAGGCGCCAGCCCATGGCCTCGATGATCGGGCTGCTCACGGACGGCCTGAAGAAGTCCTTGCCCGGGAAGGGTTCGTCCTCGCCACCGTGCGGCGCAACCACACGAATCCGGTCCTTCGGGTGTATGAGGTTCTTGTTCTTGATCTGAGGATTCCACTCCAGGATCTGGTCCAGCGACACATGGTGCCGGGCCGCGATGTCGGAGAGCGTGTCGCCCTCCCTTACCACGTAGAACTCAGGTGTGCCGTTCATACGTCCATGCTAAGGACGGATCGGGAAGAGTTCGACTCGGGGAAAACAGCCGGATTTCCCGCAAACAGCGGGCAGTTGAATATTCATGGAATCCCGGATGCCGCATCGGATTCGGCGCTCGTTCAGCTCGCGAAGGGCACCTGCGCCGAAGGGGCGTTCGCGGTGCGGAACGGATGCTGCCACACGCCCTGTGCGGCCAGCCGCGGCAACACCCCTTCGCCGAACCAGTAGGCCTCTTCGAGATGGGGATACCCGGACAGTACGAACTCCTCGATGCCGAGTGCCGCATACTCCTTGATCCGCTCGGCGACCTCCTCGTGGCTGCCCACCAGCGCGGTCCCCGCACCCCCGCGCACCAGTCCGATACCGGCCCACAGGTTGGGGTGGATCTCCAGTCCGTCCCGGCTGCCGCCGTGCAGCTCGAGCATCCGCCGCTGCCCCTGGGACTCGCTGCGCGCGAGCCCCGCCTGGACGGACTTCACGGTCTGCGGGTCGAACCCGTCGAGCAGTCGATGCGCCGTGGCCCAGGCCTCCTCGGAGGTGTCCCGGGTGATGACGTGCAACCGGATGCCGAACCGCACCGTCCGGCCTTCCTTCGCCGCGAGCCCCCTGATCCAGGCGATCTTCTCGGCGACCTGGGCCGGCGGCTCGCCCCAGGTGAGATAGACGTCGACGTGCTTCGCGGCGACCTCGCCGGCGATGGGCGAGGACCCGCCGAAGTACACCTCGGGGACGGGGTCCGGCACCCGTGCCAGCTTCGCGTCCTCGACCTGGAGGTGCTCACCTTGCAGATCGACGGTCTTACCCTCCCACAACTCCCGTACGATCTGCAGGAATTCACCGGTACGTCGGTACCGGTCGTCCTTGTCGAGAAAGTCGCCGTAGGCCCGCTGCTCGTGGCTCTCGCCGCCGGTGACGACGTTCAGCAGCAGCCGCCCGCCGGACTGGCGCTGGAAGGTGGACGCCATCTGCGCGGCGAGCGTCGGGGAGACGAAGCCGGGCCGGAAGGCGACCAGGAACTTGAGCCGCTCCGTGTTCTGGCTGACCATCGCGGTCGTCAGCCACGCGTCCTCGCACCAGGCGCCGGTCGGGGTGAGCGCGCCCACGAAGCCGAGATCCTCCGCGGCGCGGGCGATCTGGCTCAGGTAGGCGACCGTCGGCGGCCGGTCCCGCCCGGAGGCAGTGGCCGGGGTGCCGTGGCCGCCGCCGACGACATGCCGGCTGTCGCCGTTGGTGGGGAGGAACCAGTGGAAGGTGAGGGACACGGGGGTCTCCGTTCTGGAAGGTCTGCTACAGGAGGCCGTGGCGCGGCGGCCGCGTGCCGTTCAGCACGTACCTGCCGATGTGCTGGACCTTCCAGCGGGCGGGGTCGTGCAGGGTGTGGGTGCGGGCGTCGCGCCAGTGCCGGTGCAGGTTGAGGGAGTTGAGCGCGGACCGGGTACCGGACACCTCGAACAGGGCGCCGGAGACCTCCACGGCGGTCTGCGCGGCGTGCGCCTTGGCCGCAGCGACCGCGATGGACGCCTCGGCCGCCGTGTCGTCGGTGAGGTCGGCGCGGGCCGCGTCCACGCTGCGGGCGGCCTCCCGCAGCAGCGCCTCGGACGCCCTCACCTGGATGGCCAGTTCCCCGAAACGCTGGATCAGCAGCGGGTCCTCGGCCGCCGTCTCGACTCCGCTCTCGAACCAGGGCCGACTCTTGGTGCGGACAAACTCGGCGGCCTCGACCAGCGCTCCCCGGGCGAGGCCCGCGTCGATGGCGGCGTGGAGCAACTGGGCGACGGCGCCGTGGAGTTGAGGGCCATGGAAGGTGAGGTGGTGCGGGAGGATCCGGTCGGCCGGGACCTGGACAGCGTCCAGGCGGACGGTGCCGCTGGCCGTGGTCCGCTGCCCCATGCCGTCCCAGTCGTCGATCACCGTGAGCCCGGAGGCGTCCCGGGGGACGTAGGCGACGTACAGGTTGTCGTCGTCGGCGCGGGCCAGTACCGGGATCCAGTCGGCGAAGAGAGCTCCCGTGGAGTAGTGCTTGACGCCGGTGAGGGTGGACGAGCCGTCGGGGCCGGCTTCCAGGCGGGTGCGGATGTCCTGGACGTGTGTGGTGCCGGCCTCGGACTGGGCGTTGCCGAAGCGGCGTCCGGCGAGAACCTCTCCGAAGAAGAACTCCTTTTGGGGCGAGCTTCCTTGACGACGGATCACGTTCACGTACACGAAGTGGCTCTGCGGGATCTGGGCGAGGCTCGCGTCGGCCGAGGCGAGCAGCCTGAAGATCTCCGCCAGGGTCTCCTGACGTACGTCCGCTCCCCCGTGCTCGGCGGGCACGGTGACCGCGAGCAGACCGGAGGCGGACAGGCGGTCCAACTCCTCGCGTGGCAGGCGGCGTTCGGTGTCCCGCTCCGAGGCGCCGGCGCGGAACTCGTCGGCGAGCAGGCGGGCCACCGTCAGGGCCTCGACGTCGTCGGCGATGACTTTCGCGGTCACGGTGTCAGCCCGCCGCGGCCAGCAGGGGGGTGCGGCCCAGGACCGTCGAGAACTGGTCGAGGACCTGGGTGAGGGCCTCGATCGCGGTCGGGGCGACGGTGAGGGTGCCGTCCTCGTGGGCGGTGATGTCCTTGTCGAGGGTGAACCAGCCCTGCACGATGTGGCCTGCGCCCATGGAGCTGAGCACCGGACGCAGCGCGTAGTCGATGGCCAGCACGTGGGCCGTCGTACCGCCGGTCGCCAGGGGCAGGACGGTCTTGCCGGCGAGGGCGTACTGCGGGAGCAGGTCGAGGAGTGCCTTGAGGACGCCGGAGTAAGCCGCCTTGTAGACGGGGGTGCCGATGACGATGCCGTCGGCGCGCTCGAAGAGCTCGGTGGCCGCGACGATCGCGGGGTGCCGGAAGTCGGCGCCGAGCAGGGCATCCGCCGGGATCGTGCGGACATCGAGCGGGATCACCTCGTGGCCCTGGGCGGCGAGGCGGGCGTCGAGGTGACGCAGAAGCCTGCCGGTGCGGGAGGAGGCGGAGGGGCTGCCGGAGACGGACAGGACGGTGGCCATGGGTCCTCTTTCGGGGAGAACGGGGCGCCCGCGGATGACGGGCGCCCCGGGGCGGACGGTCAGGAGTACCAGGTGGGTTCGGGCAGTTCGCCTTCGAGGACCCAGCGGCCGACCTCGCGTCGCTTGTAGGCGACGGGGTCGTGCAGGGTGTGGGTGCGGACGTTGCGCCAGAAGCGGTCGAGTCCCTCGGCGGCGGTGGTGGAGCGGGCGCCGGTCACCTCGAAGATGCGGTTCGAGATCTCCAGGGCGACCTCGGTGGCCCGGGCTTTCACGGCGGCCACCCGTACCTCGAAGTCGCCGCGGGTCTGCTCGGTGACCGCGTCGGGGTCGTCGTGCAGCTTCTGCCCCTCGGCGGCCACGGCGTCGGCGAGGGCCTCCACCGCCCAGAGCTTCGCGGTGAGATCGCCGTAGGTGTCGATGACGTACGGCTCGTCGACCGCCCGGTCGTGACCGCCGTGCAACCAGGGCCGCGTCCTGGTCCGGGTGTAGGTGGCGGCCGTCTCCAGCGCGCCGCCTGCGATGCCGAGGTAGAAGTTGACGAAGACCAGTTGGATGGTCGGGACGTTGAGGGTGTTGTAGGTGCGCGGCTGGAACTGCTTGTCGACGTATCCGGCCGCCGACGACCAGGGTGTGCGGACCCCGTCGATCGTGACACCGCCGCTCTCGGTGAGGCGCTGGCCGATGTTGTCCCAGTCGTCGTGGAAGGTCAGGCCCTCGGAGTCGGAGGGCACGATCGCGAAGACGTGGCTGTCGGTGCCCTCGAGGACGCCTTCGAGGACGGTGACGTCGGAGACCTTGCTGCCGGTGGAGAAGGACTTGCGGCCGGTGAAGACCAGGTCGTCGCCGTCCTCGGTGACGATCACGTCCTTGTCGCGAGGGTTGACGGCCCCGCCGAAGAACCAGCGGTTCCTGGCGGCCTCCGCCTCCACGTGCTCCCACTGTTCGCGGGTGCCGACCAACCGGGCGGCCCAGTTCCACAGGTAGTGGTAGCCGAGGAGCTGGCCGATGGAACCGTCGGCCTTGGCGACCTCGCGGACCACCCGGTAGGCGGTCGGCCAGTCCTGGCCCGCCCCGCCGTGCTCCGTGGGGCCGAGCAGGGTGACCAGGCCGGAGTCCTTCAGGAGCTGGACCTCGGCGTACGGGCTGGCGCCCGCCCGATCACGGGCGGCGGCGTCGGTGGCGAGGACGGCGGCCACCTCGGCGGCGCGCGCGATCCAGTCCTCGGCGGTCTGCGGGGCGGGGCGGGTCTGCCAGTCGGTGGGCGTGACGGTGCTCATGAGTGTCGACCTCTTTCGCGGTGGGGCGCGGACAGTCAGGCATGGGGCGCGGCGAACTCGGTTTCAGAATCGGGGAGTTGAGCCTCCAGCTCACGCACGAGCGGCAGCACCCGCTTGCCGAAGTACTCGACCTCCTCGTGGTAGTGCAGGAAGCCGAGTAGCAGGAGGTCGACGCCGAGCTTCCGGTAGGCGACGATCCGCTCGGCGATCTGCTCCGGCGTGCCGATCAGGCCGGTACGGAAGCCGTCGTTGTACTGGATCAGGTCCTCGAAACCGGAGTCCTGCCACATGCCCTTGCCGTCGGCGGCGGACTGGCCGGCCTGCTTGACGGCGGCGCCGAAGCCCTCGACTGCCTCGGAGTCGGCCTGGGCGACGATCTCGCGCAGCGTCTCGCGGGCCTCGGCCTCCGTGTCGCGCGCGATGAGGAAGCCGTTGAGCCCGAACTTCGGTGCCGTACGGCCGACTTCGGCGGCGGACCTGCGGACGTCCGCGATCTGCTCGGTCACCCCGTCGAAGTCCTTGCCGTTGGAGAAGTACCAGTCGGAGACCCGGCCGGCCATGGCGCGGGCGGCGGTGGAGTTGCCGCCCTGGAAGATCTCGGGGTGCGGGCGCTCGGGGGTGTTGAGAGGCTTGGGCTTGAGGGAGAAGTCACGCAACCGGTAGAAGTCACCGGCGAGTTCGGTGTGGTCCTCGGTCCAGATCTGACGCAGGGCGCGGATGAACTCCTCGGAGCGGCGGTAGCGTTCGTCGTGCTCCAGCCAGGGCTCGCCGAGGGCGGTGAACTCGCCCTTGAACCAGCCGGAGACGACGTTGACGGCGAAGCGGCCCTTCGACAGGTGGTCGGCGGTGGCACCGAGCTTGGCGAGGACGCCGGGGTGCCACAGGCCGGGGTGGACGGCGGCGATGACCTTCAGGCGCTCGGTGGCGAGGAGGAGCGCGAGGCTGAAGCTGGTCGACTCGTGCTGGTACTCGGCGCCGTAGCTGGCCATGTAGCGGACCTGGCTGAGGGCGTACTCGAAGCCGTTGTTCTCGGCGAGGACGGCGAGTTCGCGGTTGTAGTCGTAGCCCCAGTCGGTGCGCTGCTCGATCTTGCTGGTGACGAGTCCCCCGCTGACATTGGGGACCCAATAGGCGAATTTCACGGGCGCGGGCATGCGGAACTCCTGTTGCGGAATGCACGGGGATCACGGAAACGCCGAATCGGAGAAGCGCGAGGCGCTCAACGGGGTTCAGGCCGTCACGGATTCAGGCGGTGAAGTGAGGACGCGGCAGGCTCCTGCCCCGGAGCGGGGTGGCAGGGCGGGCGCGGAGAAAGGGGCGGCGGCTCAGGCCGCGAGGCAACAGGAGGCGCTGGAGACGCGCGCGAGGTCGACGTGGCGTCGCCGCGTGAGGTCCAGTCGCATCTTCATGTCGTCGATGGTGGCAGTCGGCGGAGACAACCGTCAAGGAAAACCCGACCGGTCTCGTATCGCGGACCATTGAATTTCACGAACGTGTGACAGGGAAACCCTTGAACGGCCGTCGAATCCCACGCATTCTGCTGCGGTGCGCACTGAACAGCTGGAATACATCGCGGCGGTCACACGGCTCGGTTCCCTGCGCCGGGCGGCGGAGGAACTGCGGCTGTCGCAGCCCGCGTTGAGCGAGACCGTCAGAAACCTGGAGCGGGAGCTGGGAGTCGATCTCCTGGAACGCAAGCGGTCCGGGGCGACGATGAGCGCGGAGGGCCGGGAGCTGCTGCCGTACATCGTCCGTGTACTGGAGGCGGTGGACCGGCTGCGGGTGGCGGCGGGCGAGCAGCACCGCATCAGCCGGATGGTGCGGGTCGGCACGGTGAACGCGGCGACCGTGCCGTTGCTCGTCCCGGCGGTCCGCGACTTCCGTGCGGTGCATCCGGTCACGCAGGTCGAGGTGGTCGGCGCACAGCAGACGGAGATCCACCGGGCCCTGTCCGAGGGAGGTTTCGACCTCGGTCTGGTCAATCACCTCGACGGCGACGACGTACCCGCCGGCTTCGAGTCCACGCGGTTGCTCCACGGCCGACCGGTGGTGTGCATGCGCCCCGACAGCCCGCTCGCGTCCCGGCCCACGGTGACGGTGGACGACCTGCTCACGGAGCCCCTGATCGCGATGCGCTCGGGGTATGTCATGCACCGCTACGTGCACCGGCTCCTGGACGGCCGCACCCCGTCCTTCTCGTACTCCACCGACGGCGCGGAGATGGGGAAACTGATGGTCGCCGAGGGCCTCGGGGCGACGGTCCTGCCGGACTTCAGCGTGGCCGGGGACCCGCTGGAGCGGCTCGGCACGATCACCTTCCGGCCGATCGCGGACGACACCACCCGGGTGCTGCTGATGCTGCAACGCAGGAAGGCCGAGTCGGTGCCGCAGGCGGCGCAGGACCTGTACGACGTGTTCGTACGCCGGGCCAGGATGCTGGGCGGGACACTCAGCGCCCACTGACCGAGCGCGCTCTGCGGGACCGGGGCGGGTGCCAGTCCTGTGCTAATCCTCGTCGCGCGCCGGGACCACTACGAGGAACGCGTCCGACTTCAGGTCCATGACCACCTGCGCCGGTTCGCCCTCGGCGCGGCGCGCCGCCGCGTACTCCTCCGCCGGCCACGATCCGCGCGGAGCACCCGCAGGAAACCGCTCCAACACCTTCGCGCCCATAGCGGCAGCACCTCCAGCTCGCCTTTCGGCTCTCCGTATGTCGACTCTCGTACGTTCCGCCTGCCCGCGAACGGACGGGACATGTGCCGCTTCGGCAACCGGACCCGGTACCTCCGCCGAATCCACCTCGAACAGCCGCATCTGGTCCGGTCCGTCCGTGGAAAGGATCAGTGGAGGCGGTCAGCGGAGGAGTCCAGTGGGCGAGCCCAGTGGGAGAGCCCAGTGGGGGACGAGACCGCGGGAGCCACCGAAACCGAGGGAGCGAGGCCTGATGAGCACGGACGACTCCGGACCGGGGCTGCGCTGTCTGGTGACCGGAGCCACGGGGTACATCGGCGGGCGGCTCGTTCCGGCACTGCTCGCCGAGGGGCACCGGGTGCGCTGCCTGGCCCGCTCCCCCGGGAAACTGCGCGACCATCCGTGGGCGGACCATGTGGAGGTGGTGCGCGGTGACGTCACCGACGCCGCGTCGGTCGCGGACGCGCTGCGGGACATCGACGTCGCCTACTACCTGGTGCACGCGCTGGGCACCGGCCGCGGCTTCGAGGAGACCGACCGAGCGGCGGCACGCGTCTTCGGCGAGCAGGCCCGGGCAGCCGGGGTACGGCGCATCGTCTACCTCGGCGGCCTCACACCGGCGGGCGTGCCCGAGCGGGAGCTGTCGCCGCATCTGCGCTCCCGCGCCGAGGTGGGCCGCGTCCTGCTGGACTCGGGAGTCCCGACGACCGTGCTGCGGGCCGCCGTGGTCATCGGCTCGGGCTCGGCGTCCTTCGAGATGCTGCGTCACCTCACCGAACGGCTGCCCGTGATGGTGACGCCGAGCTGGGTGCGCACCCGGATCCAGCCGGTCGCCGTGCGGGATGTGCTGCGCGCGCTGGTCGGCAGCGCGCGCATGCCGGGCGAGGTGAACCGGGCCTTCGACATCGGCGGGCCGGACATCCTGACCTACCGGGACATGATGACCAGGTACGCCTCCATCGCCGGGCTGCCGCGTCGCGTGATCGTCCCCGTACCCGTCCTCACCCCCGGCCTCTCCAGCCTCTGGGTCGGACTGGTGACCCCCGTGCCTCCGGGGATCGCGCGGCCGCTGACCGAGTCGCTGCGCCACGAAGTGGTCTGCCACGAACACGACATCGAGCGGTACGTACCCGATCCGCCCGGGCACCCCCTCGGCTTCGACGAGGCCGTACGGCTGGCGCTGCGGCGGGTCCAAGGCGCAGAGACGGCCACCCGGTGGTCGTCCGCGTCGGTTCCGGGCGCGCCGAGCGACCCCCTGTCGACGGACCCCGACTGGGCCGGCGGCAGCCTGTACACGGACCGGCGGGAACTGACCGTGGACGCCTCCCGGGACGCCCTGTGGCAGGTGATCGAGGGGATCGGCGGGGACAACGGCTGGTACTCCTTCCCGCTCGCCTGGGCGGTACGGGGATGGCTGGACCGGCTGGTCGGCGGGGTCGGTCTGCGGCGGGGGCGCCGGGACGCGGCACGGCTGCGGGTGGGGGACTCGCTGGACTTCTGGCGGGTCGAGGAGATCGAACCCGGCCGGCTGCTGCGGCTGCGGGCGGAGATGCGGTTGCCGGGTCTGGCCTGGCTGGAGATGTACGCCGAGACGGACGACACTCCGGGCCGGGGCCGCACGCGTTACCGCCAGCGTGCCCTGTTCCATCCGCACGGACTGCTGGGCCACCTCTACTGGTGGAGCGTCTCGCCCTTCCACTCGGTGGTGTTCGGCGGCATGGCCCGCAACATCGCGAGGGCGGCGGCCCGGGCCTCGTCGTCGGCGGAGCACGCGTCATGAACGTCTCGGTCGTCCTGTTCACCGCCGATCTGCGGCTGCACGACCATCCGGCACTGCGGGCCGCGGGCGACGGGGGCCGCCACGTGGTCCCCCTGTTCGTGCGTGACCGGGCCGTGGACCGGGCCGGTTTCGCCGCCGCCAACCGGCTGGCGTTCCTGGCCGACTGTCTTCGGGACCTCGACACCGCTCTGCGCGAGCGGGGCGGCCGGCTCGTGGTCCGTACCGGGGAAGTCGTCGAGGAGGTGTGCGCAGTGGCCGTCGAGGCGGACGCGGACGAGGTCCACATGGCGGCCGACGTCAGCGGGTACGCGCGCCGGCGCGAGCAGCGGCTGCGTCTCACGCTGGAGGCGGCGGGGCGTCGGCTGCACGTCCACGACGCCGTGACCACGGCCGTGGTACCGGGGGCGGTCACACCGGCGTCCTCCGACCACTTCGCCGTGTTCACTCCGTACTTCCGGCAGTGGTCCGGTCAGCGGCTGCGTGACACCCTCGCCGCACCCGGCGCCGTACACGTCCCGGACGGCATCGGCTCCGAGCCCCTGCCCGCCCGAAGCGACGTCTCGGGCGTGTCGGAGGGACTGGCCCGAGGTGGCGAGCGGGAGGGCAGGAAACGCCTGTCGGCATGGCTGCGCCGCGGCGTCGAACAGTACGAGGACCGGCACGACGACCTCGCCGGTGACGCCACCTCCCGGCTGTCGCCGCATCTGCACTTCGGCACCCTCTCCCCCGTCGAGCTGGTCCATCGGGTGCGAGGCGTCGAGGGCCCGGGTGCCGAGGCCTTCGTCCGGCAGGTGGCCTGGCGGGACTTCCACCGTCAGGTCCTCGCCGCGCGCCCGGACACCGCCACCGTCGACTACCGCACGAAACACGACCGTTGGCGGTCCGACCGCTCGGCGCGCGAGGACACGGCGGCCTGGAAGGAGGGCCGCACCGGCTACCCGGTGATCGACGCGGCGATGCGCCAACTGCGCCACGAGGGCTGGATGCACAACCGCGCCCGGCTGCTGACCGCCTCCTTCCTCACCAAGACGCTCTACGTCGACTGGCGCGTCGGTGCCCGGCACTTCCTCGATCTGCTGGTCGACGGCGACATCGCCAACAACCAGCTCAACTGGCAGTGGGTGGCCGGCACCGGCACGGACACCCGCCCCAACCGCGTCCTCAACCCCGTCACCCAGGCCAAGCGCCATGACCCCGACGGGGCGTACGTACGGCGCTGGCTGACCGAACTCGCGGGCGTGCCCGGCCCGTCGGTGCACCAACCCTGGAAACTCTCCGGCCCGGACCGGGCGGCACTGGACTACCCGGACCCGATCATCGACCTGGCTGACGGGCTGGCCCGCTTCAGGCGGGCCCGTGGACGCGACTGAGGACCTCAGCCGGACACGTTTTCGGCGTCCGACCAATCCGCTCGGTGTCCGGCACCGGATTACCTCCGGTAATGCCACCCCCTGTGAGGACCTCGGTGAAAGAACCTGTGCACTTCGGCCGACCCACGCCCGCCCTTCCCCTCCGCACGGGCACGCCTCGGCCGCGCGAGCGTCTGGCGGTGACCGCGTGATCACCACGGACCCGCACGGGCTGACTGGTGCCTACGCCCTGCACGCCCTGGACGCCCACGAACGCGAGGTGTTCGAACTGCACCTCGCCGACTGCGGGGCCTGCCACCTGGAGGTCGCCGGGTTCGCCGCCACCGCGGCCCGACTCGGCCTCGCCGCGTCCGCGCCGCCCCCGCCCGTGGTCCTGGAGGAGGTACTGCGCCGAGTCACCTCGGTGGGGCAGGAGACGGCCGGCCCCGCGGCCGTGTACGACCAAACGCCGGCCGCCGTGCTCGCCGCTCCCGACGCGAAGGCCCGTGCCTCGACCCTGGTGGGCGGCGCGCGAGGCACCGTAGTGGTCTCGGCCGGCCTGGACGAGGCCGTTCTGGTCGTGTCCGGGATGGCCGAGCCGCCCTCGGGCAAGGTCTACCAGCTGTGGTTCGACGACGACGGGCGGATGCGTCACGCCGGTCTGATGGACCCGCGCCGGTCGAGTCAGGCCGTGTCCCTGACGGGCGCCGTCGACGGGGCCCGGGCCGTGCGCATCACGGTCGAACCGACGGGCGGTTCACCCGAGCCCTCATCGAGCTGGGTCGCCGTGCTGAAGGTGCCGGTCTGACACCGACGCGGGAGAAGGGTTCGCCGAGCGCACTCTCCCCTGACCTCTACACATAAGGACCAAATAAGAGCAGAATGGAATGACGCGGCGTTTACCGCATACCGCACCAGACGCGGTCAGGCCAGCAAGTCAAAGGAGACGAGTCATGGCCAACGTCTCGCACCCCAGGGGTGACATCACCACCCATCCAGATGCCTCGGAGATGCGGGAGCGGTACGCCCGCATGCTCGGCGGTCGCGATGTGGCTCTCGTGGACGGACCGGTGTTCCTGCTCGGTCTGTACTGTGCCGTGTCCCCCTGGATACTCCACTACACGACGAGCCAGCCCGACCTCGTGACCCACAACCTGATCGTCGGCATCGCGATCGGTCTGCTGGCCCTCGGCTTCACCCGGGCCCCGGAGCGCATGTACGGCCTGAGCTGGGCCATGTGCGCACTGGGCGTGTGGATGATCGTCTCGCCCTGGATCGTCGGCGACAGCCCGGACGCCGGGGTCATCTGGAACAACGTCGTCATCGGCGCCCTCGCCGTGGTGCTGGGGCTGATGTGCATCGCCACGACGACGAGGAGCACCCCGCGGCCGTAGGCCCCCGACGGGACACGCACGACCGGGAAGGAACAAAGGACCACCCCGGGGCCGGTCCGCGCACCGCGGACCGGCCCGCCTCAAAGCCCCTGGCGAGCGGCGCGAACGCGCGGTTGACTTCGGCGGACTCAACTCGGCCTGTAGGCGCGGGCTACGGCACGTACTCGTACGGCGTCGTGGTGGTGAGCGGCTGGAAGCCGAGGTGTTCGAGGATGGGGCGGCTCTGGTCGGAGGCGTCGACCTGGAGGTAGCGGTAGCCGCGGGACACGGCGGCGCGGGCCCGGTGGGCGACGAGCGCACGGTAGATGCCCCGGCCGCGCCAGGCCTCGACGGTCCCGCCGCCCCACAGGCCCGCGAAGCGGGTGCCGGGGACGAGTTCCATACGGGCGGCGCTCACCGCTGTGTCTCCCGCCAGCGCCACGACGGCGACGACGGTGTCCGGGTCGTCCGTGAGCCGGGCGAGCAGCTGGTGTCTCAGCCGGGAGCTGTCGGTGCCGAACGCCTTCTCGTGCACGTCCGCGACGAGATCGACGCCGGCCCGGTCGGTGACCGGCAGGAAGCGGACTCCCTCGGGCGGTTCGGCATCCAGGGTCAGATCGGCGATCTCCCCGATCATCAGTGTCTCTTCGGGGCCGGGCTTGAACCCGGCGGCCCGGAGGCGTTTTCCGAGGTCCACCGGCAGATCGTGGCCATAGAGCTTCCACTCGAACTCGCGGCCGAGACCGCGGTAGTGGGCGATCTGCTCGGCGATCGCCGCGTCGGCGGACGCCTCGTCGAGGTCGGACCAGACGACACCGTTCCAGCCATGGGCGGAGGCGACCTGGCGGACCACCCGCCCCACCCGCTCGATCCGGGCGCCGGGGCCGTCGGGCTGCGCGCCCTCGCGCATGTTCCGGTCGTACAGGGCGAGTACCGCGGTGTGATCCATGGCCTCACTCCACCATCAGGGGGCCTTCGCGGCAACGCCGTTTACGACCGCGCCCCGTCCGGGCACACACCCACGACACCGTTCACGACCTCGCGCTCGTTCCGGTCGGCGGGGATGGCGTGCCGTCCCGGTCGGCACGTCGCAGCCACGCCTCCCCCGCCGGCCCACGCGGCCTCGGTGCCGCTCGGGTGGTTCCGGGCCGCAGGGCCGGGGGCTGGACGCGGGGCGACGATCACGCCAGGAGGGTGGGCAGCGGCCCCGCCGACCCCGCTGGTCGGGTCCGGGCGCTGTCGGCCCGCCGGTGCCTGTGTGCAGTACAGCGAGGCAGGTGACCGGTCAGCGCACCGACTGTGGCCGGTAGCGCCGGTACACGACCGCTCCTCCCAGGATGAGCGCGGCACTGCCCAGGAGGGCGGGCACGGTCCGGTCGGCTCCCGTGTCGGCGAGGGCGCCGGTGAGGTGCTGCGGCGGGATCGACCGGGTGACGGGGCTCGTCTGCGGCGGCGTCGGCCTGTGCGCCGGCCGCACCGGACGGTCGGGGCGGCCGGGGCCGTCGGGTCGGCGAGGGCGGCCAGGGCGGTCGGGCACCGTCGAGCGGTCTCCGGGGGGTGTCACGGACTCGTTGCCGACGACTGGGTGGACGCCGACCACGTTCACGCTGTTGCCGATGAGGTTGACGGGGGCCTGGACCGGCAGGTGGACGCCGTTCCCGGACAGCATGCCCAGCGACTCGATTCCGCCGCCACTCGACGTCGCCCTGCCCTGCGTGCCCGCACCCTCATGCAGGCCCGGGACGCTCTGGAGACCCGCACCACTGTGCGTGCCCGCACCGCCGCGTGTAGTCATCCCGCCGCCCCGCGCCTCGGCACCGCCGTGCGCGCCGGTCCAGCCCCACGTGTCCGCACCGCCACGCGCGCCGGTCCAGCTGCTCGCGTCCTCAGCGCTGAGCCCACGTGCCGATCCGTCGCCGCTCCCGTTGGCGCACCTGTTACCGGCTGCGGGGTTGAGCAGTCCCACCACGTTCATGGTGTTCTCGCACAGGTTCACCGCGGCGTGCGCGGGGAACTGAGCGGTGTCGCCGGACCTCGGCCCGGACGAGCCCACCGCGGCGCCGTCCGCAAAGGCGCCCTGCGGCGCGCACGCGGCGGACGCCGGCGCGGCCACTGCCATCGCGCCCGAGGCGGCGACGACGGCGATCATCCCGTTTCGGGTAACCCGTTTCATAGGTTCCCTGCCTTCCAGACATGGTCGCGGGCACTCACCCGCACCCCTTTTAAACGCGGGCGAACCGTCCGAGTTATGGCTTATCGACCATTCACCCCATCGAGCGCCGCGGTTGTCGAACTGGCGGCCGAAACCTCGTGAGCGCGGCGAGAGGGCGCAGGGTAGGCCAGGCTCGGTGATCCCGCTGGCCCGGAGGCGTGCGCTTCGAGGCCCGCCTATCGTGATCGAGGGCGCCGCTTCCCGGTCCGCGACGGGCGTCCCTGGAGGCATCGATGCTGTCCAAGCTCTCGACGCGGCCCACGGTCCGGCGCTGCGCGATCACTTCGGCGGCCGGGCTGGCCCTGATCGGCGCGGGGCTTCCGGCGTCCGCGTCGGACGGATCCGCACCCGACCTGTCGCGGTTCTACCGCCAGAAGGTGGTGTGGGCGAAGTGCGAGGGCGTGGAGATGCCCGAGGATCTCCAGTGCGGGAAGGTGACCGTCCCCCTCGACTACACGAAGCCGCGGGGCGCCACCCTCGATCTGGCGCTCGCCCGCTACCGGGCGACCGGCCCGTCCCGTGGTTCGGTGCTGCTGAACTTCGGCGGGCCCGGCAGCGCGGGAGTCACCGAACTCGCCGCCGGGGGCGAGGACTTCATGGACCTGACGAACGGCTACGACGTGGTGTCCTTCGACCCGCGCGGCGTCGGCAGGTCCTCGCCCGTCAGTTGCGGCGGCACCGACGCGGGCTCCGCCCTGGTGACGGACGAGGACACCGACGTCACCGAGGATCCGAGGGCCGTACTCGAACGGGTCCGCGCGGCGGCCGCCGCGTGCGCGAAACACTCCGGGCGGGTCCTCCCGCACATCGGCACGGTGAACGCCTCCCGCGACCTGGACGTGATACGGCAGGCCCTGGGTGACAAGAAGCTCAACTACCTCGGGTTCTCCTACGGAACGCGGCTCGGCGCGGTGTACGCGGCCCAGTTCCCCGGGAAGGTCGGCCGGCTGGCGCTCGACGGCGTGGACACGCTCACCGAGCCGCTGTCCGAGCAGGGCGTGGCGGGTGCCGCGGGACAGCAGCGCGCGCTGGAGGATTTCGTCGACTGGTGCGCGAAGGACATCGCCTGCCCCCTCGGCACCGACGCCCGCTCGGCCCGGGAGGAGGTCGTACGGCTGGTCGCCTCGCTCGACCAGGACCCGGTGCCGACGGACTTCGGCGGGCGCTTCACCGGGCAGGATCTCGTCGCCGCGTTCAGCGGGGCCCTCTACAGCGAGGAGTTGTGGCCCTCGCTGGAGCGGGCGCTCGCCTCCCTGGTGGAGGACGGGGACACCCGGGCGCTCCTGGGGTTCTCCGGTGGCGGGTCCGGGTTCCGGGCGCCCGGGGTACGGGTCGGCGCCGGGACGGACGGTGTCCTCGTCGACCAGGACGACGTGCCTGCCGACAATCTCCCGGCGGCGCTGATGGCGATCAACTGCGCGGACGATCCGGACCGGCCCGACGCCGAGCGGATCACCCGGAGCCTCGGGCGGTTGCGCGCCGAGTACGAGCAGGCCTCCGCGGTCTTCGGCCGGTACCGGCTCACCGAGTACCTGATGTGCTACGGCCGCCCCAGGGGCACCGACTACATCCGTGAGAAGGTCCGGGACGTACCCACCCCGAAGATGCTGCTCGTGGGCACCCGCGGCGATCCGGCCACGCCGTACCGCTGGACCGTGGAGACGGCTCAGCGGCTCGGCGACTCGGCTGTGGTGCTCGACAACGAGGGTGAGGGGCACACGGGTTACGCGTCCTCCAAGTGCGTGCACCGGAAGGTCGTCGCGTACCTGCTGTACGGCTCGCTCCCGCCGGACGGCAGTTCCTGCGGCCCGGAGGATGCCCGCGACTGACGTACGGCGGTCCGGTCGCGGGCGGGCTCAGCCGTGCCCGGTCGACGGCACCTAACGCATATTGCCCCATATGCCTGATGTTGGAATCGGTCCTATGGTGCTGATATGGAGCACGCACTCAGCCCCGCGACCCTCACCGGACTGCGCCGCCCGCGCCCGTATCCCGCGGTGTCCGTGCTGACCCCGACCCATCGCCGCGAACCCGACAACGCCCAGGACCGGGTCCGGCTGCGCAATGTGATGACCGAGGCCAAGCGGCAGCTGGAGGCCGATCCCACGGTCCCCCGGGAGCGGCGCGTGGAGGTCGGCCGGCAGCTCGACCAGGCCCTCACCGAGGTCGATCTGGCGCACGCCGAGGACGGCCTGGTGATCTACGCCGCCCCAGGTGAGCACCATGTGTGGTCGCTGACCAGACCCGTGCCCGAACGTGTGGTGCTCTCCGACACGTTCCTGACCCGCAACCTGGTGTCCGCGCAGGCCGCGGACCGCTCGTTCTGGGTGCTCTCGGTCTCCGCCGACCGCGCCACCCTGTGGAGCGGCGGCACGGACCGTGTCTTCGAGGCCCGCACCGGCGATTTCCCGTTGGCCAGGAGCCGCGACAACTTCGACGCCGAACGCCAGGAACGGATCGGCGACCTGCCCAGCACCTTCCAGGACGAGGACACCCGTCACTTCTTGCGCGCCGCGGACACGGCGATGAGCGCGGTGCTGCGCGTCGACGAGCGGCCCCTGTACGTGACCGGTGAGCCCGCCGCGCTCGCCGCCCTGGACGAGGTCGGCAGCGCCACCGAGGGAGCCGCGCGCCTGCGGCACGGCGGGCTCGCCCACGGCACGCCGGAGTCCGTGTGGTCGGCGGTCCGGCCGTTGGTCGCGGCCGAGGCCCGCAGGAGCACCGACACGGTGGCACGCATCCTCGAATCGGCGCGGGGACACCGGGCGTTCGCGGCAGGCGTCGACGAGGTGTGGCAGAGCGCCCAGGAGGGTCGCGTAGGACTGCTGGCGGTCGAGGAGAACTACCGGGTGACGGTGCGTGACGACGACGGCGACCATCTGGTCCCCGCCGCGAGCGGCGACCTGGACGCCCGCGAGGACATCGTGGACGAGATCGTCGAACAGTGCCTGGAGACCGGCGCCGACGTGCGGTTCGTACCGGACGGCGCGCTCGGTGACGCCGACGGGATGGCGGCTGTCCTGCGGTACTGACCTCCACCATGGGTCGAATAGTGTGACCTGAGTCACATTAACGGAGGGTGGTCTGGATTCGGGCTCCCTTGCCACACTCCCTTAGAACGCACGACCGTCGAACGCCTGAATGGATGCGAGGGCGCCAACGTCGCACTCCATCAAATCCCGTACGAGACCTACGACTTGCGCGGCCCCGCACCCTCCGACAGGCGAGGAACAGAGCACTCCCCGAAGACTGTGGCATATGCCAGAAGCACCACCGTATCGTGTGTTGCCAAATCCCTTACAGCGCGTCGCGGGCTGTGCAACAGTCGTAACCGGTCCTTCCGTCCGCCTTGGTCGTACCGTCCCCCATCGGAGTGCGTCATGCCGTCCCATCTCTCCGCGGACCGCCCAGCCGCCCAGCCGCCAGGACGCGGCTCGGTCGACGCGCTCATTTCGCAGACGCGGCGACTCAAGGGCGACATGGACGCCGTACGAAGGGACACCCGACCCGACGGATCGGACCCACAGGACCGCTGGCAGCGCGCGCTGTACGACCTGGCACTGCACCAACTCGACGACCTGGACCAGCACTTGGCGCAGCTGCGGGACGGTCCGCCGCCGGTGCCCGCCGCCCCCACGTCGTCGGAGGAGCCCACCGTCCGAGCCGTGCCGCCCACTCCCCGGCACGGCTCTCTGATCAGCCGGGTGGGCAGCGCCGAGTGGAACCTCCTCACGGACGAGGCCAGCTGGTCCGCCGAGCTCTACCAGATCCTTGGCCGCGACCCCGCCTCTCCCCCGCTGACGCTCGACGAGCTGCCGTCCCTGGTGTGGGACGCGGACCGGCCGAAGCTGACGACGATGGTCACCGACTGTCTCATCGACGCCAAGCCCATCGACGGGGAGTTCCGGGTCGTGCACCCGGGCGGCGACATACGGACCGTGCACATGATGGGCGAGCCCGTGCTCGACCCTGACGGCAGCACCGCTTCGATGTGGGCGGTGCTGCGGGACGTCAGTGAACTGCGCCGGAGCCAGCGGGCGGTGAGCGAGACCCGTGACTCGCTGCACCGCCACCGGCACCAGGCGCAGACCGAGCACCGGCTCGCGGTCGAGCTGCAGGAAGCTGTGCTGCCGCCGTGGCGCGGCTCCCTGCGGCTCCCGCACCAGGGACCGGAGACACTCGACCTCGCGGCGCACTGTCTGCCGTCGACGACGAGCGCCCTGATCGGCGGTGACTGGTACGACGCCCTGGAACTCGCCGACGGCGAGACCCTCCTGAGCGTCGGTGACCTCACCGGCCACGGGGTCGCCGTGACCTCCGGCATGGCGACCCTGCTGGGTGCCGTCCGCGGAATGGCCGTGGCCGGCACCCAGCCCGGCCAACTGATGGCCTGGCTCAACCAGTTACTCGACGCCACCGTGCAGCCGGCCCTCGGCAGCGCGGTCTGCTGCCGCTACCGGCCACAGACCCGCACCCTGGTGTGGGCGCAGGCCGGACACCCCGCCCCACTGCTGTTCCGCGACGGGACGGGACGCAGGCTGCGCGCACCGGCGGGCGTTCTACTCGGTGCCACCTCCGGTGCCGTCTACGAGCAGGCCGAGGAAACCCTCCGCCCGGGCGACCTGCTCGTGCTGCACACCGAGGGGCTCGCGCCCGGGCGAGGGGAGTCCCCCCACCCGAGCGAAGCCGACGGCGAAAGGGATACGACGGCCGCGAACCGCCTGCTCGACCTGGCCCCGCGCCTCGGCGAGGCGCGCACCGCTCAGGACTGTGTGCGGATGATCGTGGCGGAGTTCGGCGAGGACGAGCGCGAGGACGACGCCTGCGTGCTCGTCGCCAAGGTGATGTCGTAACCACCGCCTCGCCGCCGCCCGACAGGTCCGGGACGCCACCCCTTACGCCGGCGCGGTGTTGCCGCCCCTGCCCTTCGGCCTGGGCAACGCCAGCCTGATCTCCTCCCGCAATTCGTTGATCTTCGGATAGCCGGAGTACTCGGCGGTGAGCCGGTACATCTGGCGCAGTCGGTCCCAGGTGCGGTGGGAGGAGTTGGAGCCCATCGACACCAGGGCGAGCCGCGCGTACCGGTCCGCCTGTTCGGGGTCGTCGCCGATGAAGCAGGCGGAGGCCATGGACAGGAAGTCGAAGATCTTCGACCGCTGGCGACCGTCGACCCTGAGGGCCAGCGCCTTCTCCGCGTAGTGCTGGGCGTGCACGGCCGCACCCGGATCGTGCTCGGCCAGCGTGCGGTAGGCCAGGGCCTGCATGCCGTACAGATCCTCCTCCTTGAAGGTCTGCATCCAGCTCGGCGCCGGTACGTCGCCCCGGTCGGACACGAAGAGGTCCTCCGCCTGTCCGAGGGTGCGGCGCATCGCCTGGCCCTTGCCCATGGAGGCCTGGGCCCAGGCCTCGATGGTGTGGAGCATCGCCCTGGTCCGCGGCAGCACCTCGTCACCGGAGCCGGACTGGGCGAGCTTCATCAGGTCGAGCGCGTCGTCGGGCCGGCCCAGGTGCACCATCTGGCGAGCCGCTCGGGAGAGCGCCTCCCCGGCGCGGGGCCGGTCGCCGCCCTCTCTCGCGGCATGGGCGGCGATGACGAAGTACTTCTGGGCCGTGGGCTCCAGGCCGACGTCGTGGGACATCCATCCCGCGAGGACGGCGAGATTGGCGGCGACGCCCCACAGGCGCCGCTGAAGGTGGTCGGGGTGCCGGTAGGCGAGCATGCCGCCCACCTCGTTGAGCTGGCCCACGACCGCCTTGCGTTGCAAGCCGCCGCCGCGGGCCGCGTCCCAGGCCCGGAACACCTCGACCGAGCGCTCCAGTTCCTCGATCTCCTGTGATCCGATGGGAGCGGCCTCGTAGCGATCGAGTCCGGCGGGGTCGGCGTGCAGAGGGTCGTCGAACTGGGGAGCGTCGGCCGTCAGCGCCGGATCGGTGTGCAGCCAGTCGTACATGGCACTGCTGAGTGCGGATCCCGCGGCGAGCGCGGCGCCCGCGCCCACCAAGCCGCGTCGGTTGAGCATGAGGTCCATTCCCGTGAATTCGGTGAGGACCGCAGCAGTCCGCTCGGGCGCCCACGGCACTTGGTCGGGATGTTCCGCACTCCCGTCGCCCTGCCGTCTTCCCGCACGCCCGTGCCGGACCAGACCGAGGTCCTCGATGGTCACGACACGGCCGAGACGCTCGGTGAACAGGACCGCCAACACCCTCGGCACCGGATCGCGCGGGATCTCTCCCGTGTCGATCCACCGCCGCACCCGTGAGGTGTCGGTCGACAGCTGGGGGTGGCCCATGGCCGCCGCCTGCTTGTTGACCAGCCTCGCGAGTTCGCCCTTGGACCAGCCGGCCAGGCCGAACAGGTCCGACAGGCGGGTGTTGGGTTGTCCGCTCACGTCAAGCCCCCAGGTACTCGGCTGAGTTGACAGTAGCCCGGTGAGAGTTGCCGGGCGACTATTCGCCACGGTTCGCCAGGGTGCGCCAGATGGTGTGCCAGTGGTCATCGGGTGTCAGGTAGGAATGCGCCACCCCGACCCGGTCCCGCCTTCCTGGAACACCGGACGCATTCCCCAGGGTGCGCCCAGGGGACCGGGCCGGGCAGCGCACTGTTGTAGCAGGCACACGAAGGGATCTGTCTCGCCCATGTACGCAGCATCGTCCTCCGTGTCCGCCCCACCCCGTTCGCTGCATCCCCGGCCTGCGGGCGGCGGCCCCTATCTCGACCCCGCACGTCCCACGGCCCCCGTGCTCGGCGCGGGCAGGGCACGGCGCGTGCCGGGGCTCGGCACCCAACCGCTCAGCGGGAGACTCGACTTGTCCGGCCCCCAGGGCGCCCAGCTGCGCACGGCGATCGCGTCGGTGCACCGGATCTGCCCGGAATTCGCCCCGGTGCAGGTGCTGCGCCGCAGCGGACGCTCCGTGCTCCTGGTCGGCACGACGGGGCGCAACACCGCCGTCGCCAAGTGTTTACTGGACCACTCCCCCGTGTGGGCCGAGCGGATCCGCCACGAGATAGCCGCATACCGCTCGTTCGTCCGGCACCGCCCCCCGGTGCGCGTGCCGAGGCTGATCGCCGCGGACCCCGACAACTGCACCCTCGTCATCGAGCGGATGCCCGGACGGGTGGCGGCACTGCACCGGCACCCCGCCGAGGCCCCGCCCCGCGCGGACATCAGGGCGGCGCTCGGCGCGGTCTGCCGGCTCAACTCCTGGCGGCCGCCGGCGGGCACCTTCGACGCCCCGCTCGACTACGCGACCCGGATCAACCGCTACCACGAGCTGGGGCTGCTCACCGACCGGGATCTGGGTGACCTGCAGAAACTGCTCCACGGCATCGCGGCGACCGCGGGCCGCCAGGGCATGGGCCAGTTCTGTCACGGCGACGCGCTCCTGTCCAACATCCTCCTGTCCCCGGCCGGTCCAGTGCTGGTGGACTGGGAGCACGCGGGCTGGTATCTGCCCGGGTACGACCTGGCCACGCTGTGGTCGGTTCTCGGGGACGCCCCGGTGGCCAGGCGGCAGATCAGCCAGATGGCCCAGTCGGCGGGACCCGCGTCGCGGGACGCGTTCCTGGTGAACCTGATGCTGGTGCTGACCCGTGAGATCCGTACCTACGAGATGGCCGTTCAGCGTTCGATGCACGACACGACCCCGACGGCGCCGGGAGGAGCCCACCCCGGTGCCGCGCCGTCCGGCGAGGAACAGCGGCTGCTGCTGAGGCGGCTGCACGACGACTGCCAGCTGGCCCGCCGGGCCGTACGCGCGGCGGTCGGCACTCGCTGACGGGGACGAGGATCCGCGGCACGCCGAGCAACGGCGTGCCGCGGATTTTCGTATGTCCGGGACCGGCCGGACGGGCGACTTTCCTGATCATTGGCGTACACCACTGACACCCGGCAGGTCCGCGGGCCTGAGCCATGAAACGCCCGTGGACCGGGCTGACATGGGAATTCCTCCACCCCTGGGCATGATTGACGGATCATCGGAAAACGGGTAGCACTGACGCACGCCCGGCCCCGCGCGGTTCATCGCTCGTCCGTCCCAGGAGGCTGCATTGCGAGGATCCCTCACCGCCCCCCGCAGGAAGGCCCGGCACAGAGCCGTCCGAGGAACCGCGGGGGCGCTCGGCTCGGCCGCGCTGCTCCTGCCGTTGCTCGGCGCGGCCCCCTCCGAGGCGCAGACCACCGACCCGCTCCGGTCGGCCTTCGTCTCCGCGGCCTCCGAGTACCAGGTGCCGCAGAGCGTCCTTCTGGGCGTCTCCTATCTCCAGTCCCGATGGGACACCCACGACGGGGCGCCGAGTGTCACCGGCGGCTACGGCCCGATGCACCTCACCGACGCCCGCGGCGCGCTCACCCGCGCGGCGGCACACCACAGCGAGGGCACGGAGGACGCCCGGGGTGACGGCGCCCGTCCGCCGCTGCACCCCAAGACCAAGACCAAGTTCCCCGACGCCTCCGCGCTCCCGGCCCGGCTCAGGACCCTGTCGAAGGCGGCGGAGCTGACGGGGCTCAGCACCGAGCGGCTGCGGACCGACCCCGCCTCGAACGTGGCCGGTGGCGCCGCACTCCTCGCCGCCGCCCAGAAGGACCTCGGCGAACCCCTGAGTCAGGATCCGGCGGACTGGTACGGGGCCGTGGCCCGGTTCTCCGGCGCGGACGACAGCGCCACGGCCGCCGCCTACGCCGACGACGTGTACGACGTCCTGCGCACCGGCGAGGAGCGCACCACCGACACCGGCCACAGGCTCGCCCTGGCCGCCCGGCCCGGCCTGGTCCCGAACACCGCGCAGCTCGCGCGGACGGGGCTGCGGACCCTCGACCCGGGCGGAACGGAGTGCCCGAGGACGGTGTCCTGCGAGTGGGTCCCCGCCCCCTACGAGGAGTTCGGCGACGGTGACTACGGCAACCACGACCTGGGCGACCGGCCGGCGTCCCAGAGCATCGACTACATCGTCATCCATGACACCGAGGGCACCTGGGACACGGTTCTCGACCTGGTGCGGGACCCGACCTATGTGTCGTGGAACTACTCTCTGCGGTCCACGGACGGTCACATCGCCCAGCATGTGAAGGCGAAGGACGTGGCCTGGCACGCGGGCAACTGGTACGTCAACGCCAAGTCGATCGGTCTGGAGCACGAGGGCTTCCTGGCGGACCCGGATGCCTGGTACACGGAGGCGATGTACCGCTCATCGGCGCGACTGGTGAGATATCTGGCCGGGAAGTACGACATCCCGCTGGACCGGCAGCACATCCTGGGCCACGACAATGTGCCCGGCCCCACCACGTCGACCGTCCCCGGCATGCACACGGATCCGGGCCCGTACTGGGACTGGCGCCACTACTTCGAGCTGCTGGGGCGCCCCTTCGAACCCAGCGCGGGTACGCGTGGCGGGCTGGTGACCATCCGCCCCGACTACGCCGGGAACCAGCCCGAGTACACGGGCTGCGTCACCCAGGGCGAGCCCTGCGCGGCCCACGGTTCCGGCGAGGTCCGGCTGTACTCCGACCACGACGAGAACTCCGCCCTGATCAAGGACATCGGTCTGGGCACGGACCCCACGCCCGGGGTGAACGACCTGTCCTCACGTGTCTCCACCGGCCAGCAGTACGCCGTCGCCGACCGCCACGGCGACTGGACGGCGATCTGGTTCCTGGGCCAGAAGGCCTGGTTCAAGAACCCGGGGAAGCACCCGACCGCGGTGAACGCGAGGGGGCGGGTGGTGACGCCGCGGGCCGGTCTGACGAGCGTCCCGGTGTACGGCAGGGCCTACCCGGAGGCGGCGGCCTATCCGACGGGAGTGCCCGTCCAGGCGGTCTCGCCGCTGCCGTATCAGCTGCGGGCGGGCCAGAAGTACGTGGTCGGGGACCGGGTGCCGGGCGAGTACTTCTACGCGGTCACCTTCGGCACCGACTCGCACAAGGTGGTGACCGGCGAGGACCTGTACTACGAGATCCAGTTCGGTCACCGGGTGGCGTTCGTGCGGGCCGCCGACGTCCAGGTGGTGCCGTCGGCCGGGTAGCCGCCTCAGCCCTGCTGGAACAGCTCCGCCGGGAGCGGCTTCAGCAGGGCGTACAGGTCGTCGGTGATGGGGCGGTCCCACGCGGCGATGGTCACCAGGACGTTGTCGCTGCGGTCGAACTGCACGCAGGAGATCCGGCTCTCGGAGAGCTTCAGGCGACGCACGATCAGGAGGTTGTCGCCCTGCATCACGGGCATGTCCTCGGTGCTGACGACGCTCACCTCCTCGTCGTTCTCCAGGGCCAGCAGCAGCTGTCCCACCTCGAAGGGGATCTCGTCGTCGGCGATGTCACGGGCCGGGGAGCCCTCCGGCAGGTTGCCGATGATCATCGCGGGGCCGCGGCCTCCGAACAGGTCGTACCGCAGGTACAGGCCCTGGCAGGTGCCGTCGGGGGCGGGCAGCAGGCCGGCGTTCAGATTGCCGGGCCAGTCGCTCGGGTCCATGGCCAGGACGTCGAAGTCGGGCCCGGCGGGAGTGGCGCTGCGGCGGCGGAGGAACGACATGCCGCCATGGTACGTGGCCGCGCCCGGTCCGTGGCGTGTGGGCGGACCCTAGGTGATGTTCGTGAGGGCGGGCCACCCGGCCGTCTGTGGACCGTCGGCCCCCGCGATCACCGAGAATCGACCCGCCGGGTCGGTCCGGCGGGTCGGCTCGGCGGTCCGTCCGGCCGCGGTCCCGGCGATCAGGTGAGGTCGAACTCTCCTTCCCGCGCCCCCGACACGAACGCGCCCCACTCCGCGGGTGTGAAGATCAGGGAAGGGCTGTCCGCGCGGCCGCTGTTGCGCATCGCGATGAATCCCTCGACAAAGGCGATCTGGACATCCCCCAGGCCACGGCTGCTGGAGTGCCAGTCGGCGTTGCTGAGGTCCAGCTCGGGCTTGTCCCAGCCCATGAGCGGCTGCTGCTGGATGGTGGTCTCGGCCACGTCCGTGCTCCTCCCGATTGCGTCCGCGGTCAGCCTAGCGACCGGTTCCGGGCGCCAACAGGCCACGTGAGGGGGACCTTTCAGGAGTCGGGTGGCCGTGACCCCACCAGCCACATCGCGAAGAACTGGGATCCGCCGCCGTAGGCGTGTCCGAGTACTCTGCGCGCCCCTTCCACCTGGTGTTCCCCGGCCTGTCCGCGTACCTGGAGTGCCGCCTCGGCGAAGCGGATCATGCCGGAGGCACCGATGGGGTTGGTCGACAGGACACCGCCCGACATGTCGACGGGCAGGTCCCCGTCGAGTTCGGTCACCCCGGACTCGGTGAGTTTCCAGCCCTCGCCCTCGTCGGCGAAGCCGAGGTTCTCCAGCCACATGGGCTCGTACCAGGAGAACGGCACGTACATCTCGACGGCGTCGATCTCCCGGCGCGGGTCGGCGATCCCGGCCTGCCGGTAGACGTCGGCCGCGCAGTCCTGGCCGGCCCGCGGCGAGACGGCGTCCTTGCCGGCGAAGAGGGTGGGTTCGCTGCGCATCGCGCCGCCGTGCATCCAGGCCGGGGGGCGGGGCGCGCGGGCGGCTCCGGCGCGGTCGGTGAGGATCATCGCGCAGGCGCCGTCGGAGGAGGGGCAGGTCTCCGAGTAGCGGATGGGATCCCAGAGCATGGGCGAGGCCTGGACCTTCTCCAGGGTGATGTCGTGTTCGTGGAGGTGCGCGTAGGGGTTCTTCAGCGCGTTGCGCCGGTCCTTGTACGCGACGAGGGAACCGACCGTCTCGGGCGCGCCGCTGCGCCGCATGTACGCGCGCACATGCGGTGCGAAGAAGCCGCCGGCCCCGGCGAGCAGGGGCTGCTGGAAGGGGATCGGCAGGGACAGGCCCCACATGGCGTTCGACTCGGACTGCTTCTCGAAGGCGAGGGTGAGCACGGTGTGGTGGACGCGGGCCGCGACCAGGCTCGCGGCGACCAGGGCGGTGGACCCGCCGACGGAGCCCGCGGTGTGCACCCGCAGCATGGGCTTGCCCACCGCGCCGAGCGCGTCCGCGAGGTACAGCTCCGGCATCATCACGCCCTCGAAGAAGTCGGGCGCCTTGCCGATGACGACGGCGTCGACGTCCGCCCAGGTCAGCTCGGCGTCGTCGAGGGCGCGCCGGGCGGCCTCCCGGACCAGTCCGGCGATCGACACGTCCCGGCGCGCCGCGACGTGCTTGGTCTGGCCGATGCCTACGACGGCCACGGGTTCCTTGCTCATCGCGGATCCCCTTCGAGTACGGCGACCAGGTTCTGTTGCAGACAGGGGCCGGAGGTGGCGTGACCGAGGGCGCGGTCGGACTCGCCGCGGTGGACGCGTGCGGCGGCCTCGCCGATGCGGATGAGTCCGGCCGCCATGATCGGATGGGCGGCGAGCGCTCCTCCGGACGGGTTCACGCGCACGTCGTCGCGCAGCCTGAGCGCCTTGCGCAGGACGACCTCCTGCGCGGTGAAGGGCGCGTGCAGTTCGGCCGTGTCGACGGGCCGGTCGAAGGCGCCGGCCTTCTCGGCGGCCAGGCGGGTGGAGGGTGAGTCGGTCAGGTCCCGCACACCCAGACCGTGTGCCTCGACGCGGTGGTCGATGCCGCGGATCCAGGCGGGCCGTGCGCACAGTTCCCGGGCGCGGTCCCCGGCCGCGAGGATCACGGCGGCGGCGCCGTCACCGATGGGCGGGCAGTCGCCGGTGCGCAGCGGGCGTACCACGTACTCCCCCCGCGGCACCGCACCTCGCAGCTGGGCGTGGGAGTTGGCCGCCGCGTCCTCTCGGCTCCGGGCGGCGACGGCCGCGAGCCCGGGCTCGTCCGTGTCGCCCGCGTCGATGAGGGCCTGGGCCTGGAGGGCGGCGAGGGCGACGGAGTCGGGCCACAGGGGGGCCACGTAGTACGGGTCGAGCTGGCGGGTCAGCACGTCACGCACGGAGCCGGGCGAGGACTTGCCGTAGGAGTACACGAGCGCGGTGTCGGCGTCGCCGGTACGCAGCTTGGTCCAGGCCTCGTACAGGGCCCACGCCCCGTCCATCTCGACATGCGACTCGGAGATCGGCGGCCAGGCGCCGACGCCGTCGAGGGCGAGGGTGAAGGAGAAGGCACGCCCGGCGAGGTAGTCGCTGGAGCCGGAGCAGGTGAACTCGATGTCCGCGGTCTTCAGGCCGGTCTGCGCGAGGACGTCGTGCAGGACCGGCATCAGCATCTCGACCTCGGAGACGTCGTGCGAGGTACGCCGGTGGTCGGTCTGCGCGAAGGCGACAACCGCAATGTCTCGCGTCACAGCAGCTCCCGGTAGGTGTCGTAGTCCGCGTCGGGTTCGCCGGTCGGCCGGTAGTGGTCGGGGTAGCGGGAGTCGTCGCTCCACACGGCTTCGACGCGCAGGCCCATGCGTACCTGGTCGTAGGGAATGCCGCCGATCCGGCCGTGCAGGGCGAGGTCGGCGCCGTCGAGGGCGATGTGGGCGTAGACGTACGGCACCTCGATGTCGAGGTTCTTCGCCTTGATGTTGACGATGCAGTACGTGGTCACCGTGCCGCGCGGACCCACCTCGACCTGTTCGGATGTGGCGACACCACAGGTGGGGCACGCGCCCCTCGGAGGGACGTACACCTTGGTGCAGGACGGGCAGCGTTCGCCGACCATGCGCCGGTCGCCCAGTGCGTGGATGTAGGCGGACTGGGCGCGGCCGGGCGAGTAGGTGTAGTCGAGGCGGGCGGCGGCGACGATGCCGGTGACCGGGTTCTCGAACTCGCCGCTGTGACCGGTGGGTTCGTGCTGGTCGGTGCCGTCGTACGGCTCGAAGCAGGCGATGTCCGTGATGGCGCCGGAGCGTTCGTCGGCCCAGCGGACCCGGACCCGCATGCCGGTGTGCACGGCGTCCGGGCCGGGGGCGTCGAGGGCGTGCAGGAGGGCGGTGTCGGCGCCGTCGAGGCGGACCAGGGCCCAGGCGAACGGGGTGGCCAGGGGCTGGCCGCGGCGGGGGGCGGGGTTCCAGGCCCAGGTGGTGACCGTGCCGGTGGGGGCCACCTCGACCAGGTCGCCGATCTCCTCGGCGGTGACGGGGTCGTACTCGACGGGCGGGACGAGGACGCGGCCGTCGCCGGTGCGTACGCCCAGGACGACGCGCTCACGCAGGCCGGTCAGGAAGGCGCTCTGGACGGGGCCGAGGGAGCGGGTGAAGGGGAACTCGACGACGAGCGGGGCTTGGAGGACTTCGGGCATCCCGGATGTCTCCTTTCGAGGGAGGGTCGGGTGCGGTCCGGGCATGAGGTCAGGCGCGCTTGTACTCGGGCGGTCGCTTCTCCGCGAAAGCGCGGGCGCCTTCCTTGGCGTCGGCGGTGTCGAAGACGGGCCAGCCGCGCCCGAGTTCGGCGGCGAGGCCGTCGGTCTCGGTCAGTTCCGCGGTCTCGTACACCGAGGCTTTGACGGCCTCGACGGCGAGCGGGCCGCAGGCGTTGATCTGTTCGGCGATCTCCAGCGCCTTGGCGAGCGCGTCGCCGTCGGGGACGACATGACCGATCAGGCCGATGCCGGCGGCCTCGCGGGCGCTGTAGGGGCGGCCGGTGAGCAGCATCTCCAGCGCGTGGGTGCGGGGGATCTGGCGTTGCAGCCGGACCGTGGAGCCGCCGATCGGGAAGAGGCCGCGTCTGACCTCGAACAGGCCGAAGGTCGCGGACTCGCCCGCGACGCGGACGTCGGTGCCCTGGAGGATCTCGGTGCCGCCGGCGACGCAGTACCCCTCGACGGCGGCGATCACCGGCTTGCGTGGGCGGTGGTGGCGCAGCATCGCCTTCCAGTGCAGGTCCGGGTCGGCCTTCAGGCGGTCCCGGAGGTGCTCGCCCGCCATGCCCTTACCGGCAAGGGCCTTGAGGTCCATGCCCGCGCAGAACGCCCCGCCGGCGCCGGTGAGCACGATCGAGCGGATCTCGTCGTCGGCGTCGGCCTCGATCCAGCCGTCGTACAGACCGACCAGCATCGACAGCGAGAGCGCGTTCTTGGCGTCGGGCCTGTTGAGCGTGAGTACCAGTGTGGCGCCTTCGCGCCGCACCGTGAGGTGTTCCGTCCCAGCCATGGGCCATCTCCCCTCTGACAGAACGAGAACAGGTTGCAGGAGTGGCCGGGGCACTTCAAGGGTTTTCTGACACACAGTCAGATTTCTTCGGTGCGGGCCCTTCACAGTTGCGGCGCCCTTTGCTCTGATGACGGCGAACCGACCGAAGCCAGGCACCCGGGGTCAGGAGGAGCGGTGGAGTACAACCTTGCCGACCTGTTCGAGTCGGTCGTCGACGTGGTCCCGGACCGCGAGGCACTCGTGTACGTCGACCACCCCGGCACCGGCGCGGAGCGCCGTCTGACATACGCGGAGCTGGACGCGGCCGCCAATCGCGTCGGCCACCATCTTCTCGACAGCGGAGTGCGTCCGGGCGAGCACGTCGGGCTGCACCTGTACAACGGTGTCGAGTACCTGCAGACCGTGCTCGGCTGCCTGAAGGCGCGGATCGTGCCGGTCAACGTCAACTACCGCTATGTGGAAGACGAGTTGGTCTATCTCTACCGGGACGCCGACCTGGCGGGCCTGGTCTTCGACGCGGAGTTCACGGACCTGGTGGCGGCGGCGCTGCCGCACACGGACGCGCTGCGGCACCTGGTGCGTGTCGGAGCGCCGGCACCGGCGGCGGCCGAGGTCGCGGCGGTCACCTTCACGGACGCCGAGGCGGCGGCGTCCGCCGAGCGCGGCTTCGCGTCCCGCTCGGGAGACGACCAGTTCATCATCTACACGGGCGGCACGACCGGGATGCCCAAGGGCGTGATGTGGCGTCAGGAGGACCTGTTCTTCTCCGGGCTCGGCGGCGGCGCGCCGACCGGTGAGCCGGTGAAGCGGCCCGAGGAACTGGCCGAGCGGGTCGCGGCCGGCGGGGCGGGGATCACCTTCCTGCCCGCTCCGCCACTGATGCACGGCACCTCCACGCTGACGGCGTTCATCGGCTTCAACTTCGGCCAACGGGTGGTGCTGCACCGCAAGTTCGTGCCGGAGGAGGTGCTGCGGACGATCGAGAAGGAGAAGGTCACCAGCATGTCGCTGGTCGGCGACGCGATGCTGCGTCCGCTGATCGACGCGCTCGAAGGTCCGCTGAAGGGCGTCGACATGTCCTCGATGTTCAGCGTGTCGTCCTCCGGGGCGATCATGTCGGACACGGTCCGCCGGCAGTTCCAGGCGCTCGTCCCGAACGTGATGCTGCTCAACAACTTCGGCTCCTCGGAGTCGGGCTTCAACGGCACCGCCACGGCGGACTCCGGCCCCGAGCGGGGCTTCCGCGTCCGCGTCAACTCCCGTACGCAGGTGGTGGATCCGGCGACCCGCGAGCCGGTCGCCGTGGGCGAGATCGGGCGGGTCGCCCAGTGCGGTCATGTGCCGCTCGGCTACTACAACGACGTGCGCAAGACCGCCGAGACCTTCTTCGAGAAGGACGGCGAGCGGTGGGTGCTGCTCGGCGACATGGCCACCGTCGACGAGGAGGGTGTGGTCACCGTGCTCGGGCGGGGCTCGCAGTGCATCAACACGGGCGGGGAGAAGGTGTATCCGGAGGAGGTCGAGCAGGCGCTCAAGTCCCATCCGCACGTGTACGACGCGCTGGTGGCCGGGGTGCCGGACGCGAAGTGGGGACACCAGGTGGCGGCCGTGGTGCAGTTGCGCGGCGGTGCCCCGCGGCTGTCCCTGGAGGAGGTCCAGACGCACTGCCGTGCCCGGCTGGCCGGTTACAAGATCCCGCGTCGGCTGGTGATCACCCAGACGCTCCGGCGCTCGCCCAGCGGCAAGGCGGACTACCGGTGGGCCCGGGAGGTGGCCGCGGCGGCGGAAGAATGAATTCCGGGTCCCTCGGTTGAACCGATGACGACGTGTGGACGTACTGGTGGTGGCAGGTTCGGCCCTCGGGCCTTGTTTGCCATGCCATTGCACGACTGCACGGAAGGACCGCCGGGTGTCGCTCTTCACTCGCCATCGTCAACTGCCCGACACCGAGGGTGAGGCGGTCCCGGACGGCGGCGGCTCCGCTGTGACGGACGGGCCGAGAGAGGACGAGGCGGCCGAGAAGACGGGCGGGGACGCCGACACGGCGGAGGGGACGGCCGCCGAGACGGAAGAAGCCGCACCGGACGAGGACAAGCGGGCAGCAGCACCGGCCGACGAGGGGAAGGCGGCCACGCCGGAGGCGTCGGACGACACCGCCGCCGATCCGGCGGAAGCGGCGGAAGCGGCGGAAGCGGCGGAAGCGGCGGAAGCGGCGGAAGCGGCGGCCGAGGATCACCCCGAGGACCAGCCCGACCCCGGCGAGGCCCTCGACTCCCCGAAACCCGGCTGGTTCGGTTGGCGCCGCCGCTATCCCGGCGCGGCGCGCGGTGTGGCGGTAGGCACGAGTGTGCTGGCCGGTGCGGTGGTGCTCGCCGCGCTGCTCATGCCCAACCGGCTCGACCGGCTCTCGCTGCTCTCCTTCGTCCGTCTGCCGGTCGAGGGGATCGTCCTGGCGTGTCTGCTGCTCGCCCTTCCCGAAAAGCCGCGGCGGATCACCGCCGTGGTATCAGGCATCCTGCTCGGACTGTTCACCGTCCTGAAGTTCATGGACATGGGCTTCAACCAGTTCCTGGCCCGGCCCTTCGACCTCGTCTTCGACTGGATCCTGCTGGACGACGCCGCTGACTTCGTCAGGGAGTCGTTCGGCCGCGCGGGCGAGGTGCTCGCGGTGGTCGGGGTGATCGTCCTGCTGATCGCCGTCCTCACGCTGAGCACGCTCGCGGTGGTGCGGCTGACGAACGTCCTGGCCCGGCACCGTCCGGCGGCCGTCCCCACCACCCTTGTCCTCGGCACCGCGTGGATCACCTGCTTCACGCTGGGTGTGCAGGTCGGCGGAGTCACGATCGCGACCAAGGGCAACACCGAGTTCCTCGCCAACCGGGTGGAGAGCGTGCGCAACGGCCTGGGCGACGCCAAGGTCTTCGAGAAGCAGGCCGCCGTCGACGCCTTCGCGGCCACCCCGCCGGACCAGCTGCTGACCGGACTGCGCGGCAAGGACGTGATGTTCACGTTCATCGAGAGCTACGGCCGTGTGGCCCTCGACGACCCGGCGATGGCACCGGAGTTGGACGCGACCCTGAAGGAGGGCACGAGCCGGCTCAAGGCGGCCGGTTTCGAGTCGCGCAGCGCCTGGCTCAGGTCGCCGGTGGCGGGCGCCGGCAGCTGGCTCGCCCACTCGACGTTCCTGTCCGGCCTGTGGGTCAAGAACCAGCAGCGGTACCGCGCCCTGACCACGGGCGACCGGGCGACCCTCACCAGCTACTTCCAGAAGACCGGTGCCTGGCGCACGGTCGGCATCGTCCCCGGTGTGCGCAAGGCCTGGCCGGAGGGCAAGTACTTCGGCCTCGACCACATCTACGACTCCACCCACCTCGGCTACAACGGCCCGTACTTCAGCTGGACGCCCGTACCGGACCAGTTCAGCCTGGAGGCCTTCGAACGCCTGGAGCACGGCAAGAAGAACCGCGATCCGATCATGGCGGAGATCATCCTGGCCTCCAGTCACAACCCCTGGTCCCCCATCGCCCACATGACCGACTGGGACAAGCTCGGCGACGGATCCGTCTTCGAGCAGATCAAGAAGGAGGGCACCGACCCCACGGAGGTCTGGCAGAAGCCGGAACGTGTGCGCACCGAGTACCGGAAGGCCATCCAGTACTCCCTGCAGAGCCTGACCGAATGGGTCGAGCGCTACGGCGACAAGAACACGGTCCTGGTCTTCCTCGGCGACCACCAGCCGGTCCCCACGGTCACGGCAGGCGACAACCGCAAGGACGTGCCGATCACGATCGTCGCCCACGACAAGAAGGTGCTGGACCGGATATCGGACTGGGGCTGGAGCGACGGGCTCAAGCCTGCCGAGAACGCACCGGCCTGGGGCATGGACAAGTTCCGCGACCGCTTCATGACGACGTACGGGAAGTGACGCCCGCCTGACGCAAGGCGCGCCTCAGGCCGTCAGAAAGTCCTCCAGGACGGCCAGGAACTCCTCCGGTCGCGTCTCGTGCACCAGATGTCCGGCGTCGATGGTCACCAGCCGGGAGTCCGGGATCAGTTCGGCGAGAACGGCGATCTGATCCTGCGGGATGAGGCTGGTGGCCCCGCCCCCGATCAGCAGTGTGGGCATGGTGATCCGATCCATGTGATCCCACCACACGGGATCGGGGGCGTTGCGCTGTCCGTCGGTGGCCCGCACCATGGCCCAGTCGAACGGCAGGTCGCCGTCGGGTCGGGCGGCGGGCGGCCGGGGCGGGTCGAGCGGTATCGGCGCGGGTACGTCCTCCAGGACGAGACGTCGTACGACCTCGGGTGCGCGTTGTGCGAGCAGGTAGCCGACGGCGCCTCCCAGCGAGTGCCCGATCACGTCGACACGCTCGATACCGAGGGCGCCGAGGAAGTCCAGGACGTCGGCGCACATCGCCTCGTACGCATACGCCTCGGGGCCCGCGCCCGGTTCGGTGCCGGGCCAGTCGCTGCGGCCGTGACCGCGCAGGTCGGGGGCGTACACACGGCGGGCCGGGACACCCGCGGCCAGCCGCGCGGCGATAGGTGCCCAGTCCGCGCCGTCGGCGCCCCGGCAATGCAGCAGGAGCAGCGGCGGCGCGCCCTCAGGGCCCCAGGCACGGTACGCGAGGGTGATGCCGTTCGCCTTGACGGTGCGGGGTGCGGGGTCCATGCCGATGACCGTATCCGCGGGGCCGACGGGCCACGGCCCGTATCTGCCGACAGCAGAGGCGGCGCGCCGGCCCTGAAGGGGTGACAGTTCGGCGTGTCGGGGATCCGGGTGACCGGGCGGGAGGGCCGCTACGGGGTTGCCTGGCAGAAAGTGCGGGCCCTCCCCTTGCCCCGCCGGGGGCCGCCTGGATTACTGATCCCGAACACGTCGACCGAATGATCGGTCGTCCGGATCGTGCGGTGCGGAGGGAGAGGTCGGCATGACGGACGCGACGGACCTGCTGGACCCGGGGGAACGGCTCGACGCGCAGGCGCTGCGGACGGTGCAGCTGGAGCGGTTGCGGGCCTCGCTGCGGCACGCCTACGACCATGTGCCCTTCTACCGGCAGTCCTTCGACAAGGCCGGAATCCGCCCGGACGACTGCCGCTCGCTGGCCGACCTGGCCCGTTTTCCCTTCACCACCAAGGCGGACCTGCGGGAGAACTATCCGTACGGGATGTTCGCCGTGCCCCGGGACCGCGTCCGGCGCCTGCACGCGTCGAGCGGCACCACCGGGCGCCCCACGGTCGTCGGCTACACCGACGGCGACCTCTCCCTGTGGTCCGACATGGTGGCGCGCTCCATCCGCGCGGCGGGCGGGCGGCCCGGAGACACGGTGCATGTGGCGTACGGCTACGGGCTGTTCACCGGCGGACTCGGCGCGCACTACGGCGCCGAACGTCTCGGCTGTACGGTCATTCCCGCGTCCGGCGGCATGACGGCCCGCCAGGTCCAGCTGATCCAGGACCTCCGGCCCGAGATCATCATGGTGACGCCGTCGTACATGCTGACGATCCTCGACGAGTTCGAGCGGCAGGGCGTCGATCCGCGCGGCACCTCGCTGCGGGTCGGGGTCTTCGGTGCCGAACCGTGGACCGAGCAGATGCGGCGGGAGATCGAGGAGCGGTTCGCGATCGACGCCGTCGACATATACGGGCTGTCCGAGGTGATCGGCCCGGGGGTGGCGCAGGAGTGCGTGGAGACCAAGGACGGGCTGCACATCTGGGAGGACCACTTCTTCCCCGAGGTCGTCGATCCCCTCACCGGCGAGGTGCTGCCGGACGGCGAGCGGGGCGAGCTGGTGTTCACCTCGCTCACCAAGGAGGCCATGCCGGTGGTCCGCTACCGGACGCGGGACCTGACCCGCCTGCTGCCGGGCACGGCCCGCGTCTTCCGGCGGATGGAGAAGGTGACCGGCCGCAGCGACGACATGGTGATCCTGCGCGGGGTGAACCTGTTCCCCACCCAGATCGAGGAGATCGTGCTGCGCACGCCGGGCGTCGCACCCCACTTCCAGCTCCGGCTGACCCGCGAGGGCCGCCTGGACGCCCTCACCGTCAGGGCGGAGGCCCGCCCCGGTGCCACGCCCGAGGACCGGGAAACGGCCGCGCGGGCCATCACGGCGGCCGTGAAGGACGGTATCGGCGTGTCGGCCCTGGTCGAGATCGTCGATCCGGAGTCGCTGGAGCGGTCGGTGGGCAAGATCCGCCGGATCGAGGACCTGCGTCCACGCCAGTGACCGGCGCCTCCCTAACCGTGCGAAAACCTGTCCCTGAGCTCCCGCTTGAGGATCTTCCCGCTGGCGTTGCGAGGGAGTTCGTCCACGAACACCACCCGCTTCGGAGCCTTGAAGTGGGCGAGTTTCTCGCGCGCGTGGGCGAGGAGGTCCTCCTCGGTGACCTCGCCGCGCGGGACGACGACCGCGGTGACGGCCTCGATCCACCGGTCGTCGGGCAGACCGATCACCGCGACCTCCGCGACGGCGTCGTGGGTGTAGAGCGCGTCCTCGACCTGGCGTGAAGCCACCAGGACCCCACCGGAGTTGATGACGTCCTTCACCCGGTCGACGATGGTGAAATAGCCGTGCGCGTCCCGCACCGCGAGGTCGCCGGAGTGGAACCAGCCGTCGCGGAAGGCCTCGGCGGTCTCCTCGGGCTTGTCCCAGTAGCCCTCGCACAACTGCGGGGAACGGTAGACGACTTCGCCGGGGGTGCCGTCGGGCACCTCCTTGCCGTCCTCGTCGACCACCCGGGCGTCCACGAACAGGACGGGCCGGCCACAGGAGTCCATCCGGCCCTTGTGCTCGTCGGGCGCGAGGACGGTCGCCAGGGGGCCGATCTCGCTCTGGCCGAAGCAGTTGTAGAAGGCCAGCTTCGGGAGCCGCTCCCGCAGCCGTTCCAGGACGGGCACCGGCATGATCGACGCGCCGTAGTACGCCTTGCGCAGTCCGCCGAGGTCGCGGGTGGCGAAGTCGGGGCGGCCGGACAGGGCGATCCAGACCGTGGGCGGAGCGAACAGGCTGTCCACTCGGCCGGACTCGATCAGGTCGAACAGGCGGTCGCCGTCCGGCGCGTCGAGGATGGTGTTCGTGGCGCCGACCGCCAGGTACGGCAGCAGGAACACATGCATCTGGGCCGAGTGGTACAGCGGCAGCGAGTGCACCGGGCGGTCGCCCGCGCTGAGGTCGAGAGCGGTGATCGCGCTCAGGTACTCGTGCACCAGGGCACGGTGGGTCATCATCGCGCCCTTGGGCAGGGCCGTGGTGCCGGAGGTGTAGAGCAGCTGCACCAGGTCCTCGCCGCGCGGCTCCGGGCCGTCGTACGCGGGTGCCGAGGCCAGCCGCGCCAGCAGCGAGTCCTCGGTGTCACGCAGCGGCAACGTCCGTACGCCGTCGGGGAGTTGACCGGCGAGGCCGGGGTCGGTCAGCACCAGCGCGGTGCCCGACTGGTTCACGATGTACGCGAGGTCGTCGCCGGTCAGGTTCTGGTTGACCGGCACATGCACCAGGCCCGCGCGGGCACAGCCGAGGAAACCGATCAGGTAGGCGTCGGAGTTGTGGCCGTAGGCGCCGACCCGGTCACCGGGAACGAGTCCCTCCCCGAGGAGCAGCCCGGCCGCGCGGGAGACGGCCTGGTCCAGTTCGTCGTACGTCCAGGCGCGGTCGGCGTACTCCACCGCCACGCGCGCCGGGGTGCGTCGGGCACTGCGGCGCAGCACCCCGTCAACGGTACTGCCGTGTCCAGGCGTCATGACACATGATCCTCGGTCCGTCGCGGAAGGAGGTCAAGCACCGTCGAGCACCCCGGCTCGGGACACCTGTCACTCCGTAGGTGACAGCTCGCCGGGGCGGCCGCTGGTCACACCGGTCGGGTGCGGCCCTCCCAGTAGGGGTCCCGCAGCCGCCGCTTGTACAGCTTGCCGTTGGGGTCGCGGGGCATCTCGGCGATGAAGTCGACGCTCTTGGGCCGCTTGTACCCGGCGAGCCGCTCGGCGCAGTGGTCGAGGAGGGCGGCCGCGAGGGCGGGGCCGGGCTCGTGGCCGGGTGCCGCCTCGACGACCGCCTTGACCTCCTCGCCCCAGTCGTCGTGCGGGATGCCGAAGGCGGCGGCGTCGGCGACCGCGGGGTGGGCCAGCAGGACGGACTCGATCTCGGCGGGGTAGATGTTCACGCCGCCCGAGATGATCATGTCGATCTTGCGGTCGCGGAGGAAGAGGTAGCCGTCCTCGTCGAGGCAGCCGAGGTCGCCCACGGTGAAGAAGTCACCGATGCGGTTCTTCCGTGTCTTGGCGTCGTCCTTGTGGTACGAGAAGCCGCCGGTGTTCATCTTCAGGTAGACGGTGCCGAGTTCGCCGGGGGGCAGCCGGTTGCCGTCGTCGTCGAAGATCGCGAGCTCGCTGATGGGCCAGGCCTTGCCGACCGTGCCGGGCTTCTTCAGCCAGTCCTCGGCGGTCGCGAAGGCTCCGCCGCCCTCGCTGGCCGCGTAGTACTCCTCCACACAGTGGCCCCACCAGTCGATCATGGCCCGCTTGACGTGGTCGGGACAGGGCGCGGCGCCGTGGATGGCGTGCCGCATGGACGACACGTCGTAGCGCGCCCGTACGTCCGCCGGCAGGGCCAGCAGGCGGTGGAACTGGGTGGGGACCATGTGGGTGTGCGTGCACCGGTGGGTGTCGATCAGGCGGAGCATCTCCTCGGGCGTCCACTTGTCCATCAGGACCAGGCGGTGGCCGATGTGCAGGGACGCGCCCGCGAACTGGAGTACGGCGGTGTGGTAGAGCGGTGAGCAGACGAGGTGCACGTTGTCGTCGAACGGGCGGATGCCGAAGATGCCGAGGAAGCCGCCGAGGTACGCCTCCTCGGGTGCCTTGCCGGGCAGCGGGCGCCGGATGCCGCGCGGGCGGCCGGTGGTGCCCGAGGTGTAGTTCATGACCCAGCCGAGTGTGCGGTCGGTGGGCGCCGACTCCGGTTGTCCGTCGAGGAGTTCGGCGTACGGCCGGAAACCTTCGACCGCGCCGACCGCGTACCGGTGGGTGGCGGGAAGGCCGGCCTCGTCGGCGGCGTGGCGGGCGGGTCCGGCGAAACGTTCGTGGGCGAGGAGGACCTTGGCGCCGGAGTCGGCGACGATCCAGGCGATCTCGGGGCCGACGAGGTGGTGGTTGACGGGGACGAGGTAGAAGCCGGCCTGGCTGGCGGCCAGGTACGCGGTGAGGAACTCCGGCCCGTTGGGCAGGACCACCGCGAAGGCGTCGCCGCGTTCCAGTCCGGCCGCCCGCAGCCCGTGCACGAGGCGGTTGGTGGCGGCGTGCAGGCGTCCGGCGGTCCACGGTTCACCGTCGGGTGCGATGAGGACCGTGCGGTCCGGGTCGGCGGTGGCCTGGGCCCAGAAGCCGGTGGGGGGTGTGCTGGGGGTGGCAGCGGGAGAGGTGCTCACGACTGGCCGCTCCTTCCGGCGATGCGGTTGACGCGGTCGACGGCCCGTTCGAAACCCCGGGTGAGGTCGTCGAAGACGGCCTGAACGCTGCGTTCGCTGGTCATCCGGCCGACGATCTGACCGACCGGCGTACCCAGCAGCGGTTCGACCTCGTACGTCTGGATGCGGGAGACGGCCTCGGCGACGAGGAGTCCCTGCAGGGGCATGGGGAGGGTGCCGGGCCCGTCCGGGTCGTCCCAGGCGTCGGTCCACTCGGTGCGCAGTTGGCGGGCCGGCTTTCCGGTGAGGGCGCGGGAACGGACGGTGTCACCGGAACCGGCGGCGAGCAGCTTCCGGGTCAGCGCCGGCGAGTGCATGTCCGCCTCCGTGGTGGTCAGCCACAGGGAACCCAGCCACACTCCCTGGGCGCCGAGCGCCAGCGCGGCCGCCACCTGCTGCCCGCTGCCGATCCCCCCGGCGGCCAGCACCGGCAGTGGGTCGACGGCCTCGACGACCTCGGGCGTGAGCACCATGGAGGCGATCTCGCCGGTGTGACCGCCGGCCTCGTACCCCTGGGCGACCACGATGTCGATGCCCGCCTCCTGGTGCTTGCGGGCGTGCCGGGCGCTGCCCGCGAGTGCGGCGACGAGCACGTCCTGGTCGTGGGCGCGGTCCACCACGTCGGCGGGCGGCGAGCCGAGCGCGTTCGCCAGCAGCCGTATCGGATAGTCGAAGGCGACGTCGAGTTGGGTGCGGGCGACCTGTTCCATCCAGCCGGTGATGCGCCAGCCGGAGGCCTCACCCGCGGCGAGTTCGGGTACGCCGTGCTTGGCGAGGGTGTCCCGGACGAACTGCCGGTGCCCCTCGGGGATCATCGCCTCGACGTCGGCCTCGGTCAGTGGTTGGCCTCCCGGGGCCTCGACCTTCTTGGCGGGCATGACGACGTCGAGACCGTACGGCTTGCCGCCGATGTGTGCCTCGATCCAGTCGAGGTCGCGTTTGAGGTCGTCGGGTGCGGTGTAGCGGACCGCGCCGAGCACCCCGAGTCCGCCGGCCCGGCTGATGGCCGCGGCGACGGCGGGGAACGGCGTGAAGCCGAAGACGGCGTGCTCGACTCCCAGTGTCTTGCTCAGCTCCGTCTGCATGGGCGCAGGATGCCGCAGTCCTCCGGACGACGGAAGAGGTTTTCTGATGCTCCGTCAGTTTTCTTCGGTGGCCGCACGTCCCGTTGACACACCGCCCGCCTGACACGAAAGTTTCACCGCGCACGGTGATCCCGGAAAGATACTTTCAGTCAGCGGGAGGTTCACCCATGAAGGACGACACGGCGGACAGCGGGGCGAACGGCAGCGGACCGACCCGCCGTCAACTCGGGCGAGCGGCAGTGGCCTTGGGCGGCGCCCTCACCCTCGCCCCGTTACCGGCGGGACCGGCCGACGCCGCCGAGCCGGCCCGGCCGACCGGACGTCCCACCCTGCGGCACGGCTCCCCGCGACGCGCGGGGCTGCTTCCCGCGCACCTGCGTCAACTCGTCAGCGACGCCGAGGCCTTCCTCGGCCCCTCCCCCAGCCATCCCTGGTACGCGGGTGCCGTACTGCTCGCCGGGCGGGGCGGCACGGTGGCCCTGCACCAGCCCATCGGCATGGCGGTGCGCTACCGGTCGTACGACGAGACGACCGACACGGGCGTCGAGTTCCCGGCCGCCCAGCAGATCCCCATGGCCGAGGACACCGTCTTCGATCTGGCCTCCGTGTCGAAACTGTTCACCTCTATCCTCGCGGTGCAGCAGATCGAGCGGGGCGCGCTGGAGCTGGAGGGCCGGGTCGCGGGATACCTCCCGGAGTTCGGCCGGGCAGGCAAGCAGGACATCACGATCCGTCAACTCCTCACCCACACCTCGGGTTTCCGCGCCTGGCTGCCGCTGTACAAGGCCCCGTCGTACGAGGAGAAGCTCCGACTCATCTGGGACGAGGCGCCGCTCAACCCGCCGGGGACCGCCTACCTCTACTCGGACCTCAACCTGATCTCCCTGCACCTGGTACTGGAGAAGATCACAGGCCGCTCACTGGACGCCCTCCTCCACGACGAGGTCACCGCGCCGCTCCGCCTGCGTCACACCCGCTACAACCCGCCCGCGTCCTGGAGACCGGGGATCGCCGCGACGGAGGACGCCCGCGCCCCCTGGTCGGGGCTCGACAGAGGCCTCGTGTGGGGTGAGGTGCACGACGAGAACGCGTTCAGCCTCGGTGGCGTGGCCGGTCACGCCGGGGTGTTCTCGAACGCCTGGGACCTGGCCGTCCTCGGCCGGACGCTGCTCAACGGCGGCACCTACGGCCGTGCCCGCATCCTGCGGCCGGAGTCGGTGGAGCTGCTGTTCACCGACTTCAACACCGCCTTCCCCGGCGACGAGCACGGCCTCGGTTTCGAGCTGTACCAGCACTGGTACATGGGCGCGATGGCCACCCCGCGCACGGCGGGCCACACCGGGTTCACCGGGACCTCGCTGGTCCTCGACCCGACCACCGACTCCTTCCTGATCGTGCTCGGCAACTCGGTGCACCCGGTGCGTGGTTGGCGCTCGGGGTCCGCTCCCCGGGTGGCGGCCGGCAACGAGATGGCGCGGGCCGTCGCGGTCCGGCCCGCGCACGGACGCGCCGCCTGGTTCTCGGGCATGGCGAGCTCGACGACCGCCACGCTCAGCCTCCCCGGCCTCGACACGTCCTCGGACGCCGCGCGACTGCGCTGCGCGCTGTGGTGGGACACCGAGCCGCGGACGGATGTGCTCGTCCTGGAGGCCTCCACGGACGGCGGCGCGAGCTGGCTGCCGGTTCCGTTCACGACGAAACACCCCGGCGGCCGGCCGCTGCCCCACCCGGACGGCACGGCCACCGGCTGGTCGGGCCGCGTCTGGCACCACCTCACGGCCGACCTGCCGACCGCCCGCCACCTGGTCCTGCGCTGGCGGTACACGACCGACGGACGGTACGTCGGCCGCGGCGCCTACGTCGACGGGGTACGGGTCGAGGCGGCGACCGGTGTCCTGTTCGACGAGGCACGTCCGGCGGACGCGGCGCGCGTCGAGGCGGCCGGGTGGGTGCCGTCGGCGGACTAGAGTCCCCGAGGCGTCGGCCGTGAACCCGTACCGACGGCCCCTCAGTCGTCGCCGCCGTCCCGCTCCAGCACCGCCATCGCCGCGTTGTGTCCCGGTACCCCGCTCACTCCGCCCCCGCGCACCGCGCCCGCCCCGCACAGCAGCACGTTCGGGTGCCGGGTCTCCACGCCCCAGCGGCCGGTGCCCTCCTGGGCGTACGGCCAGGCGAGGTCCCGGTGGAAGATGTTGCCGCCCGGGAGGCGGAGGTCCCGCTCCAGGTCGAGCGGGGTCTTCGCCTCGATGCAGGGCCGTCCCTCGGCGTCGGTGGCCAGACAGTCGGCGAGCGGCTCGGCGAGGTGGGCGTCCAGTTGGGCGAGGGTGGACTTCAGCAGTTCGTCGCGGACGGCGTCGTTGTCCCGTTCGAAGAGCCGGGCCGGCGTGTGCAGCCCGAACAGGGTCAGGGTCTGGTAGCCCTGATCGGCGAGGTCCGGGCCGAGGATCGTCGGATCGGTGAGCGAGTGGCAGTAGATCTCCGAGGGCGGGGCGGCGGGCAGCTCACCGGACGCGGCCTGGGTGTGGGCGGCGGCCAGTTGCTGGTAGCCCTCGGCGATGTGGAAGGTGCCGGAGAACGCCTCTCGGGGATCGACGGTCTCGTCACGGAGTCTCGGCAGCCGTTCGAGGAGCATGTTCACCTTGAGCTGTGCGCCCTCGGCGGGCGCGGGGGCCCGGTCGCCGGTGAGGGCGGCCAGTTCCTGCGGGGAGGCGTTGACCAGGACGTGCCCGGCGGCGACGGTGCTCTCCCCGTCCGCGGTCCGGTAGGTGACCTCCGCGGTGCGTCCGTCCGTGTCGATACGGACGGCCTCGTGTCCGGTGGCCAGGACGGCGCCGGCCGCTCGTGCCGCATCTGCCAGCGCGTCGGTGAGGGCTCCCATGCCGCCGACGGGTACGTCCCAGGCTCCGGTGCCGCCGCCGATGACGTGGTAGAGGAAGCAGCGGTTCTGCCGCAGGGATGGGTCGTGGGCGTCGGCGAAGGTGCCGATGAGGGCGTCCGTGAGGACGACGCCCCGCACCAGGTCGTCGGCGAAGCGGTCCTCGATCGCCGCGCCGATCGGTTCCTCGAACAGGACCCGCCAGGCGTCCTCGTCGTCGATGCGGCGGCGCAGTTCGTCGCGCGTGGGCAGCGGCTCGGTGAGCGTCGGGAAGACCCGCTCGGCCACCCGGCCGGTCATGGCGTAGAACCGCTGCCAGGCCTGGTACTCGCGCTCCTGGCCGGTGAGCCGGGCGAACGCCTCCCGGGTGCGTCGTTCACCGCCGCCGACCAGCAGTCCGGTCGGCCGGCCGTCCCGCTCGACGGGGGTGTACGACGACACGGTGCGGGTGCGGACGCGGAAGTCGAGCCCGAGGTCCCGCACGATCTTCTTCGGCAGCAGGCTGACCAGGTACGAGTAGCGTGACAGTCGCGCGTCCACGCCGGTGAACGGGCGGGTGGAGACGGCGGCGCCGCCGGTGCGCTCCAGTCGCTCCAGGACCAGCACGGAGCGTCCCGCCCGGGCCAGATAGGCGGCGGCGACGAGCCCGTTGTGGCCGCCGCCGATGACTACGGCGTCGTACGTCCGGTGTCCCTCGTGTGCAGGCATGGTTCTTCGTAACACGGGGTGATCCACATCGGCCAGAGATGGGCCGCGGCCGGGTCAGTGGCCGCCGGTCATGCCCTGCTGTCGTGCCTCGGCCACCTGGCGGTACAGCTCCACGGCTTCCGCGCCCCGCCCGAGCTGCTCCAGGCAGTGGGCCTCGTCGTTCCGGCTGGCCAGGGTGTCGGGGTGACGTGCGCCGAGGACCCGCCCGCGGGCCGCGGCCACCCGGCGGTACTCGGTCAGCGCGTCCGGCCAGCGGCCCAGCCAGCCGAGACCGACGGCGACCTCACGACGGCTGACCAGGGTGTCCGGGTGGTCGGCGCCGAGGACGCGCTCGCGGATCGCGCACACGTCGCGGGACTCGGCGAGGGCCTCCTCCCAGCGGCCGAGGCGGCCGAGATTGACGCCCAGACCGTGGCGGGCACGCAGGGTCTCGGGATGGGCGGGGCCCTGGATCCGGGTGCGGTCGTCGATCAGTTCGCGGTAGAGCTGGAGCGCCTCCGTGCTGCGGCCGAGACGGCCGAGGCTGATGCCGACCTCGTAGCGGGCGGCGAGGGTGTCGGCGTGGTCGGGACCCAGGGCCTCGGCGCGGGCCTCGGCGACCTCGCGGTAGGTCCCCAGGGCTTCCGGCCAGCGGCCCAACTGGCCGAGCGCGTAGGCGACCTCGTAGCGGGTGACCAGGGTGTCGGGGTGGTGCGGGCCGAGCACCCGGGCGCGCGCGGCGGCCACGTCGCAGGCCATGCGGTACGAGTCCTCCAGGCGGCCCAGCCGACTGAGGTTGAAGGCGAGGTTGTGGCGGCAGCGCAGGGTGTCCGGGTGGTCGGCGCCCATGATGCTCTCCCGGGCGGCGAGCACGGAGTTGTAGACCTGGTGGGCGTCGAAGTGGCGGCCCAGCTGTCCGAGGACGTACGCCATTTCCTGGCGGGCGGCGAGGGTGTCGGGGTGGTCCGGGCCGAGCGCGATGCTGCGGGCGCGGGCGACGTGCTTGTACTCGCGCAGGGCGTCAGCGGCGCGGCCGGTGCGGCTGTAGGTGAACGCGACCTCGTAGTGGCTGGCGAGGGTGTCGGGGTGGTCGGGGCCGAGGAGGTGCTCGCGTTCGGCGGCGACCGCGCGGTGCACCTCACCGGCCTCGGCCCAGCGGCCGAGCCGTCCGAGGCTGAGCCCGGCGTTGTGTCGTCCGGCGAGCGCGGTGACCGCCTCCGGGGAGGGCGCGGGCGGCGTGTCCGGCACCGGTTCCTCGGGTCTGCCGCCGGGCGGACGGGGAATCCATTCGCCGGTGAGGCCCGCGCCCGCGTCGGGGGCCGTGACGCGCAGCGCGGAGCCGGTGGCCTTGTGGCCGGTGGTCATGCCCCGGGTCCAGGACGGCAGGCGGGCCGCTGCGCGCGAGGTGGCCGGCTCGGGCGGGCGCGGCGTCGGCTGCGGGGTCACGACGGTCGGCACGTACGTGGGTGTGGCGCGGCCGGCGCTGATCCGGCGGCCCAGCTCGCGGGCGTCGTCCGGGCGCTCCTCGGGACGCTTGCCGAGCAGGTCGAGGATGACCTTCTCCAGGTAGGCGGGCAGGTCGGAGCGGTGGCTGCGGGGCGGGCGGGGCGGTGTGTCGCGGTGGCCGATGAGGATCGCCCAGGGGTCGTCGAGGTCGAAGGGCGGGGCGCCGGTGGCGATCTCGTACAGCACGCAGCCCAGTGAGTACAGGTCGCTGCGCTGGTCGACCTCGACGCCACCGATCTGCTCCGGTGACATGTAGTGCGGGGTGCCCATGGCGATGCCGGTGCCGGTGAGGCGGGAGGTGAAGCCGATGTCGTGGCCGAGGCGGGCGATGCCGAAGTCGCAGATCTTCACCGTGCCGTCGGTCAGCCGCATGATGTTGGCCGGCTTCAGGTCGCGGTGCACGATGCCCTGTTGATGGGTGTAGGCGAGGGCGGCAGCGACCTGCTCGGCGATCTCCACGACATCGGGGACCGGCAGCGGGTGCTGCTTGTTGTCCTCCAGGAGCTGGCTGAGGTTGCGTCCCTCCAGGAGTTCCATGACGAGGTAGAGGACGCCGTCCCACTCGCCGAAGTCGTGGACGACGGTCACCCCGCGGTGCTGCAGCGCGGCTGCCACCCGCGCCTCGCGCCGGAACCGCTCCCTGAGAACCCCGGTGAAGGCCTGGTCGTGGTGCCCGCCCAGCGGCTTGAGGCACTTCACGGCGACCTGTCGGCCCAGTGACTCGTCGCGGGCCCGCCACACCTCGCCCATACCGCCCCGCCCGATCTGGTCGAGCAGCCGGTACCGGCCCTGGATCAGCCTGTTGTCCCCCATCTCCTGCGACCGCCCCCGTCGACTCCACCTCACCCACCCCTGGCGGGTCCAGTATGGCGAGCTATCGTCCGAGTTTGTACGGTGCCGGGCGAGCACCTGGTCCGAGTCGGGCCATGGCGCGCAGGATGTGTTTGGGCGGGAGTTGCCAGCGCAGACGTGCGGGAACGCAGCGCAGCAGGGTGCCTGTGGCACGCAGCCGCCGGGTGACGGTCGCCGGTTCCGGGGCCGGCCTGCCGTACAACTCGTGGGCGTACGGCGGCAGGGCGGCGTACGCCAGATGGGCCACGCGCCGCCACAGCACCTCTCGCGCCGGGACCAGGAGGGGATGCGTGGGAGGGCGGAGCAGGAAGTCGTCCACCGTGCGTGCGTCTTCTCCGGCGGCCAGGTCGGGCCGCACCTTCTCGAAGTAGGCGGTCATCTCGGCCTGGTCCGCCGGTACGGCGTCGGGGTCCAGGCCCACCAGACGGGCACTGACCCGGTGTTCGCCGATGTACCGGTCGGCCTGCGCGTCGGTGAGGGGGAAGCCGGAGCGGCGGGCGACGTGCAGGTACGAGTCGATCTCGGCGCAGTGCACCCACAGCAGCAGTTCGGGCTCGTCGACGGCGTAGCGCTCACCGGTGTCGGGGTCGGTGGCGCCGAGCATCCGGTGGATCTTGCGGACCCGGGCGCCCGCCCTCTCGGCGGCTTCGGTGGTGCCGTAGGTCGTGGTGCCGACGAAGTCGGCGGTACGCATCAGCCGGCCCCACGCGTCCTTGTGGAAGTCGGAGTTCTGCATGACACCGCGTACCGCGCGCGGGTGCAGGGCCTGGAGGTAGAGGGCGCGGATCCCAGAGACCCACATCATCGGGTCGCCGTGCAGCTGCCAGGTCACGGAGGAGGGCCCGAACAGCCCCGGGTCGGCCTCGCTCATGGGGACCACACTGCCACGGGCGGGGGCTCTGGTCGATACCGCCGGAAGGGGGCCCTGGGGCTGTTCTGATGGATCGCCGCCTCGGCCGAGCCCCGCGCGCGGTACCCCGTGAGTGTGGCACCGCCACTCAACACCGGCCCGGAAGCGGCGCGCCTGCTGATCGTCGAGAACTCGAAGCTGCTCGAGCAACTGGGCGTGCACCAGCGCCGGTCGGCCGGACTGATCGACTACACCGCCTACCAGGCCCAGCAGAGCCGCGAGAACACCGGAGAGAAGAAGTGACGTCACTGATCCCGCTGGAAGCCGTCTCCGGCGTTGTCACCGTGATGCCGACCCCGTCGACCGACGCCGCCGCCCAGCCTGATAGTGGCCCGACCGGCGATGGTCACACCGCGTCAGCGTCGCACCCTGGGCATGCCCAGTCCGATCCACGAGATGATCTCCCGCTGGATCTCGTTGTTGCCGCCGCCGAAGGTGAAGATCACCGCGGAGCGGTAGCCGCGTTCCAGTTCGCCGTGGAGCACCGCACCCGCCGAGCCCTCCTTCAGTTCGCCCGCGGCACCGACGATCTCCATCAGCCAGCCGTAGGCGTCCCGGCGGGCCTCGGAGCCGTACACCTTGACCGCGGAGGCGTCCTGCGGGGTGAGGGTGCCGTCCTCGACGGCGCTCACCATCCGCCAGTTCATGAGTTTGAGCGCGTCCAGCCGGGTGTGGGTGCGGGCGAGCAGGCGCCGTACCCACGGCAGGTCGACGACTCGGCGGCCGTCGGCGAGCTTGGTCTCCATGGCCCAGCGCTGGACGTCGTGCAGGGCGCGGATCGCCATGGTGCCGTGTGCGGCGAGGGTGACGCGCTCGTGGTTGAGCTGGTTGGTGATCAGCCGCCAGCCCTTGTTCTCCTCGCCGACGCGGTGAGCGGCGGGGACACGGACGTTCTCGTAGTAGCTGGCCGTGGTGTCGTGCGAGGCCAGGGTGTTGATGACGGTGCAGGAGTAGCCGGGGTCGGTGGTCGGCATCAGGAGCATGGTGATGCCCTTGTGCGGCGGGGCGTCCGGGTCGGTGCGGACCGCGAGCCAGACCCAGTCGGCGGTGTCGCCGTTGGTGGTCCAGATCTTCTGGCCGTTGACGACGTAGTCGTCGCCGTCCCGCACGGCACGCGTCTTCAAGGACGCCAGATCGGTACCGGCCTCGGGCTCGCTGTAGCCGATCGCGAAGTCGATCTCCCCGGAGAGGATCTTCGGCAGGAAGTACGCCTTCTGCTCGTCGGTGCCGTACCGCATGATCGTCGGGCCGACCGTGTTCAGCGCCATCAGCGGCAGCGGGACGCCGGCCTGGGCGGCCTCGTCGAAGAAGATGAACTGCTCCATCGCCGTCATGCCGCGCCCGCCGTACTCCTCGGGCCAGCCCACACCGAGCCAGCCGTCCGTACCGAGGCGGCGGATCGTGTCCCGGTAGAAGCGCTTCTGGGCGGCGCGGTCGGTGAAGCGGGCGTGCGCGTTGTCGGGCACCAACTCGGCGAAGTAGGCACGGAGTTCGATGCGCAGCCGTTGCTGCTCGGGCGTGTGATCGAGGTGCACGGCGCCTCCAGGCTCCCAGGCCGGTCCTGACGGCGCACACCGTAGAACGTGTTGCAGAAATTGGGAATGGGCGTGCGGAGCGGGGCACGTGAAGCTCATACGCCGGCCCCTGTGCCCGCCGACCGTTCGACGGGCGCAGGGCCACGGTCCCGGCCGGCCGGTCCGGCCTCTCAGACGAGCGTGGCCATGAAGTCCGAGCACGCCTGGGCGCACTCCCGGCACGCCTTCGCGCCGTCCTGAGCTCCCGGGTACCGGTCGAAGGCGTGCGCGGTCTCCAGGCACACCGACCGGCACCACTCCAGTTGCGCGCGTATGCCGTCTTCGTCGAGCCGGTTCTGCTCGGACAGCACACGGCAGGTCGCGTCGCAGACCTCCGCGCACATGATGCCCTTGCGTCGTACGAGTTCCTGTTCCTCGGTTGCGTCCGGATCCACGAGGCTGGCACGCAGGGCACACGCCCGTGCGCACTCGGTGCACGCCTGGGCGCACGTGAACCTGTCCTCCAGGAACCGGAAGAGCTCCTGCTGGGATGTTGTCGTCGTCACATCGGGCGGGTAGCCGTCGCCCACCGCGTCAAACCCGGTGTTCTCGAGGGGGCGGCCGGTCTCGGGGCCCGCCTTCCGGGTGACGGCCGGGGCCTGCGGGTTCGCCGTCGGTGCCAGGGGTACTCGCGCGCCATGAATACCTCATGGATGGACATTGCCGCGGGCCGGGGCGCTCTGGCCGGCGGTCTGATCGTGGCGGGCGTGGTGGTCGTGGCGGTGCTGATCGGCGCCTTCTGGCTGGGCGTACGGGTCAAGAGGCGCGAGCCGCCACGACCGACGCCCGCGGAGCAGCCGCGGCCCCCTCAGGGCGGTGCGGTCCGCGAGGTCAGGGAGAACCGGGAGCCGGACGAGGTGCCGCAGAGCGATCAGCGGCTGACCCCGCACCAGATGCCCGGACACGGCACCGCCGGCACCCGTAGCGGCACGTCCGAGGGACGGCCGCGCTGGGACGAGGGCAGCAGCGGTTCCTTCGGCAGCGGTGGCGCGGGCGGGCGCTGAATCGGTCGAATTCGCGGTCACGGTGTCGACGGCGTCTCGGTTGCGATCGCGGTCTCCGTGTCGATCGCGGTCTCGGTCGCGGTCGCGGTTTCAGTCGCGGAAACCGTCGCGGGGCTGGTGCCGGGGCCTTCCCTCACCCGGCACCCCAGCCCTGCGGGCGGCACCCCGTCGCGGGGCCAGGGTGCGACCTCGATCAGTCAGGCACCGACGTAAGCCGCGAGGTGTTCGCCGGTGAGAGTGGAGCGGGCGGCGACGAGGTCGGCGGGGGTGCCCTCGAAGACGATCTTGCCGCCGTCGTGTCCGGCGCCGGGGCCCAGGTCGATGATCCAGTCGGCGTGTGCCATGACCGCCTGGTGGTGCTCGACGACGATGACCGACTTGCCCGAGTCGACGAGCCGGTCGAGCAGGCCGAGCAGTTGCTCGACGTCGGCGAGGTGAAGGCCGGTGGTGGGCTCGTCGAGGACCAGAACCCCGCCCTTGTCGGCCATGTGGGTGGCCAGCTTGAGCCGCTGCCGCTCGCCGCCGGACAGCGTGGTGAGCGGCTGGCCGAGGCTGAGGTAGCCGAGACCGACATCGGCGAGCCGTCCGAGTACGCGGTGCGCGGCGGGGGTGTGCGCCTCGCCCGCGCCGAAGAACTCCTCGGCCTCGCTCACCGACATCGCGAGGACCTCGCTGATGTCGCGGCCGCCCAGGTGGTACTCCAGCACCGAGGCCTGGAACCGCTTGCCCTCGCACTCCTCGCAGGGGGTGGCCACGCCGGCCATCATCGCCAGGTCGGTGTAGATGACGCCGGCGCCGTTACAGGTGGGGCAGGCGCCCTCGGAGTTGGCGCTGAACAGCGCCGGCTTCACCCCGTTGGCTTTCGCGAATGCCTTGCGGACCGGTTCGAGCAGGCCCGTGTACGTCGCCGGATTGCTGCGTCGGGAGCCGCGGATCGGGCTCTGGTCGATCGACACCACGCCCTCGTCGGCGGGAATCGACCCGTGCACGAGCGAGCTCTTGCCGGAGCCGGCGACACCGGTGACCACACAGAGCACCCCGAGCGGGACGTCGACGTCGACGCCCCGCAGGTTGTGCGTCGTCGCGTCGCGGATCTCCAGCGCCCCGACGGGCTTGCGCACGGTGTCCTTGAGGGCGGCCCGGTCGTCGAAATGGCGGCCCGTGATGGTGCCACCGACCCGCAGCTCCTCGACGGTGCCCTCGAAGCAGATGGTGCCGCCCGCCGTGCCGGCGCCGGGGCCGAGGTCGACGACGTGGTCGGCGATCGCGATCGTCTCCGGCTTGTGCTCCACGACGAGCACCGTGTTGCCCTTGTCCCGCAGCCGCAGCAGCAGGTCGTTCATCCGCTGGATGTCATGCGGGTGCAGGCCGATGGTGGGTTCGTCGAAGACGTAGGTGATGTCGGTGAGCGAGGAACCGAGGTGGCGGATCATCTTGACGCGCTGCGCCTCACCGCCCGACAGCGTGCCCGACGGCCGCTCGAGCGAGAGGTAACCGAGACCGATCTCCACGAACGACTCGAGGGTGCCCCGCAGCGCGGCGAGCAGCGGCGCCACCGACGGCTCGTCGAGACCGCGGACCCATTCCGCCAGGTCCCTGATCTCCATCGCGCACGCGTCGGCGATGCTGATCCCCTTGATCTTCGACGACCGGGCCCCCTCGCTGAGCCGGGTGCCCTCGCACTCCGGGCAGGTGGTGAAGGTGACCGCCCGCTCCACGAACGCCCGGATGTGCGGCTGCAATGCCTCCTTGTCCTTGGACAGGAACGACTTCTGGATCTTGGGGATCAGTCCTTCGTAGGTGAGGTTGACGCCGTTGACCTTGACCTTGACGGGCTCCCCGTAGAGGAAGGCCTGCATCTCCCTCTTGGTGTAGTTGCGGATCGGCTTCTTCGGGTCGACGAAGCCGGACTGGGCGTAGACCTGCACCGTCCACTGGCTGTCCGACTTCCAGCCGGGGATGGTGAACGCGCCCTCCTCGAGCGACTTGGAGTCGTCGTAGAGCTGGGTGAGGTCGATGTCGGAGACCGATCCGCGGCCCTCGCAGCGGGTGCACATGCCGCCGGTGCGGTGGAAGGTCGCCTTCACGGTCTTGGTCTTGGCGGCGCCGCGTTCGACCGTGATCCCACCGCTCGCCCGGACCGAGGCGGTGTTGAAGGAGTACGCGCTGGGCGGGCCGATGTGCGGATCGCCCAGCCGGCTGAAGAGGATGCGCAGCATCGCGTTGGCGTCGGTGGCGGTGCCGACCGTGGAGCGGGGGTCGGCGCCCATCCGCTGCTGGTCGACGCTGATCACGGTGGTCAGCCCGTCGAGGACGTCGACCTCGGGCCGCGCCAGCGTCGGCATGAAGCCCTGCACGAAGGCGCTGTAGGTCTCGTTGATCAGCCGTTGCGACTCCGCAGCGATCGTGTCGAACACCAGCGAACTCTTGCCGGAGCCGGAGACCCCGGTGAACACCGTCAGCCGGCGCTTGGGGATCTCGATGCTGACGTCCTTGAGGTTGTTCTCGCGCGCGCCGTGCACACGGATCAGGTCGTGGCTGTCGGCGACGTGCGGTGCCGGCGAGGGCGAGTCCGTTCTGGTGGCCATGCTCATCGTGTCTCCGGTTCTACTTCGTCCTGCGCGGTCGCGGCAACGGTCTGTCGGCCACCTGATCCACGGTCGGCCAGGGGCGCACTCAGCGCTCTGGCCGTCACGCTAGCCGCGGTCGACGGACGCCGCTTCTCAATTCCTGATCGGTCTGTTCGCGGTCTCCGCACACAGGACAGTGTCCCCCTACGGGACGGCGCCCCCGCGGCCGCGTACGTCGCACCGTCGCCCGGCGCGGGGACTGACCGGGGCCGGCTTCCTGCGTCATGTCGTCGACGGCGTCAGCGTGCCGGCGCGGTGGGGCTCCTGACGGTCGGAATCCGGTCGGGGCGCGGCCGCCGACGAGGGCGCGGGAGTCAGGCGCGCGGAACCGTTCCGGTAGCCACCCGGTGAGACGGCCGTGTCTGTCAACGGGGCGGCGACGTGACCCGGCTCGACGGCAGCGTCAGGCCCAGTTCGCGCAGGATGCGGGTCAGGTCGGCCGGGGCGGCCGCGAGGCGGACCAGGGTGCCCGCGTCGTCGAGTTCGGCGATGTGCCAGCTTCTGGGGACGGTGTCGCCGTCGCTGCCCCGGGGGCGCCGCAGGTCCCTGAGGGTGAGCCGCTCCGTCGGGATCGGTTTCGCCGCGAACCGGTCCGGCCCCGGGTGGGGCGTCACCGCGGGGGGACCGCCGCCTCCGAGGACGATGTGGGTGCCGAAGCCGTACGGGTTGTAGTCGGTGTGCTCCAGGAAACGGGCGGCCAGGAACACCTCCTCCTGACCCGTCTCCTCCGACTTCTCCGGCGTGCCGGAGTCCGTGGGCCTGCGGACTCGGGTGGCGCGCCAGGCTCCGACGAACAGGCCCGAGCTGGCGAGTGCCCCCGCCGCCGCCCAGGAGATCGCTGTGCGAGAGGTGAACAGGGTCGTGGGATGGAGGTAGCACAGCGGCAGCAGCCACAGCGCGGTCCCGACGAGCGCGCCCGCGAACGGGAGCGCCGAGGGGAGGATGTCGTCGTCGGGCAGCCGACGCCACCGCAGACGCAGCAGCGCCTGGACCGCGGGGTAGCCCGCGGCGAGCGCGAACCCGGCCGCGATCACCGCCAGGTCCCCGGCGCCGGGGATGTGCTCGCGCCACACATGGCCGGAGCCGGCGACCTCCCTGACCTGGCCGCGCCAGAGGGTGAGTTGGACCTTGTCGCCTGGCTGGAACTCCTGCGCGGCCTCCCGCGAGACCCCGAGGCGCCGCAGCGGCCGGCTGTCGGAGAAGTACAGCCAGCTGCTCTGCTTGGGCTGTCTGACCTCGGTACGAGCGATCACGGCCGGCTGGGTGCTCAGGCACTCCCCGCGCTCCGCGGCGGGCGTCTCCGCGGTGCACGGGGCCGCCGACCTCCACTCCCGCTCCTGGGACGCGGTGTGCGGCACGAACACGGCGGTCACTGCGGCGGCCGCCAGCAGCAGCACGCACAGGCTCAGCGACCCGGCCCAGCCACGGCCGACGGTGCGGGCCGAGATGACGGGGACATGGTTCGACTCCGGGGCCCCGTACCGGCTGTGCAGTGCGCGCAGCGCGGCCAGTGTCCCGTCGAAGTCCGGGTCGTCGGGGGACCAGCTGTGGGGCAGGGGCAGGAGCTGTTCACGTCCGTCGCGCAGCAGCAGGCTGACGCGTCGGGTCTCCTGGACCCGGGGGGTGGTCGCGTACTTCAGGCGCACGCGCAGGTCGGCGATGTCGGACCAGGGCAGGCTGCGGCGGCGCAGCACCGTCCGTATGCGCACGCCGTACGCGTCGGCGTCCACCCGCACGGTGACCGCGTGCAGGCACAACATCCCCACCAGGGCGATCAGGGTGCCGAGGAACGTCCACAGGTCCGGGAGTCCGCCCCGGTACGCGATGCGCGCGACGGCCAGGGCCGCCCCCACCGCCCCGAGCCCGACGAAGAACCATAACGTGCGCTTCTGGTGGGCACGGCACCTCACTTCCCCCACATCTGTCATGCCGGGATTTTGGCATCGGCGGGTCGGCCGTGGCATGTGCGGAATCCGGCAGCCTGAGGACCGGCGACGCTGCCGGGGTCGTCCGCCCCCGGGCCGGCTCCTGGAGGCGGAGCGGCCCTTCGTGACGGGTGAACGTACGCTGATCCACGTGCGAGGATCCGAGCGGTGGAGCTGCCCGAATCCGAGCCCCGCCTCGAGTACGACCGGCACGTTTCGCGTACCGCGACCGACTCCCCCGGCGACCAGGAAGACGACATGAACCAACGCGCCCATCGACGAGCCGGAGGTCACGACATGAACGACAGCGGCGTCAGTGACATACGGATCTCGCGACGCGCCCGGGCCGTCGCCCCGTTCTACGCCATGGAGTTCGGCAAACAGGCCGCGCTGCTGGAGGCCCAGGGGCACCACGTCGTCAAACTCAGCCTCGGCGAACCGGACTTCGGCGCGCCGCCCGCCGTACTGGACGCGATGCGCGAAGCCATGGACGGACGGCCGCTGCCCTACACCGCGGCCCTCGGGACGCCCGCCCTGCGGCAGGCCATCGCAGGGTTCTACGGGGATCAGCACGGCGTCGACGTCGATCCCGCCCGGGTCGTGGTGACCGCCGGAGCCTCGGCCGCGCTGGTACTGGCCACCGCGGCCCTCGTGGACACCGGCGACGAGGTGCTCATCGCGGACCCTTCGTACCCGTGCAACCGGCAGATCGTCGAAAGCTTCGGCGCCGATGTCACGCTCGTACCCACCACCGCCGCCACCCGCTTCCAGCTGGACGCCGCCTCGGTGCGGTCGAGTTGGACGGACCGGACCCGGGGCGTCATGGTCGCCACCCCGTCGAACCCGACGGGGACCTCGGTCCCGGCCGACGAACTGGCGGCGATCTGCGCGTTCGCCCGCGAACGCGACGCGTGGCGCATCGTCGACGAGATCTACCTGGACCTCAGCGACCACGGCACCCGGGGCGGCCCACCACGCAGCGCGCTGTCGTCGGACCCCGACGCCGTCGTCATCAACAGCTTCTCGAAGTACTTCGGCATGACCGGCTGGCGGCTCGGCTGGTGCGTCGTCCCCGAGGCGCTGGTGCCGGCGATGGAGCGCCTGGCCCAGAACTACTTCCTCTGCGCGTCCGCCCCCGCCCAGCAGGCCGCTCTGGCCTGCTTCACCCCCGAGTCGCTCGCGGTCTGCGAGGCCCGCCGCGTCGAGTTCGGCGAGCGGCGCGCGCTCGTCCTCGACGGCCTGGCACGCGTCGGACTGCCCGTCCCGGTCCCCCCGGACGGTGCCTTCTACGTCTATTTCGACGTCGCCGGCACCGGGCTCACCTCCTGGGAGTTCTGCGAACGAGCGCTCCAGGAGGCGCACGTCGCCCTCACCCCGGGCCGGGACTTCGGCGTGCACACCGCCGAGACGCACGTCCGCCTCTCCTATGCGGCCTCGGCGGACCAGCTCCGCGAGGGGATCGCCCGGCTGGGGAAGTTCGTGGCCACGCTGCGCTGAAGTACGGACCGACCCCGTCACCCGCGATCACCGCCTGATGAGCCGTACAGAACCGTCTCCGAGCGGCTACTTCTGAGATGCGGAAAACGTTTTCCGCCATGCTCCGGTCAGGGTGTTCTTCCAGGGCGCGCTGTCGCTGGCGCTCGGCAGTACCCTGATCACACAGGTGCTGTGAGGCGGCGGAGGCCTCCGCCAGGGCGGGTTCCTACCCGGCCGCGGCGCCCGTCGTCGGTGCCCCCGTCGGCTCCTCCCCTGCCGCGACCACCCTCAGCTCGTCGCGTCTCCTGCCGCAGTGTGATCGTGGCGCACCGGAGCACCTGGGAACTCGGGTGACGCAGGTGAACGCTCTCCGCGGCCCTTCGTGCGAGGGCGGTGAAAGTACAGCCCGGACCACGCGTCCAGGCCGCGTTCACCATCCGGCAACACTCATACTGACCGGTAGAAACACAGGGCACAGACTCATCTGCCGGGCTTCATCAGGAGGTACCCATGAAGATGCTCATCAACGTCGCCGAGACCGTGGTCGCCGACGCGCTGCGTGGTATGGCGGCGGCCCATCCCGAGTTGACGGTCGACATCGAGAACCGGGTGATCGTACGGCGGGACGCCCCCGTGGCCGGGAAGGTCGCGCTGATCTCCGGTGGCGGATCGGGGCACGAGCCGCTGCATGGCGGGTTCGTGGGGCTCGGGATGCTCTCGGCGGCCTGCCCGGGCGAGGTGTTCACCTCGCCGGTGCCGGACCAGATGGCGCGGGCCGCGGCCGCCGTGGACAGCGGGGCCGGAGTCCTGTTCATCGTGAAGAACTACACGGGGGACGTGCTCAACTTCGACATGGCGGCTGAACTCGCCGAGGACGAGGGCATCCAGGTCGCCAAGGTGCTGGTCAACGACGACGTGGCGGTGACGGACAGTCTGTACACCGCCGGACGGCGCGGCACAGGTGCGACGCTGTTCGTGGAGAAGATCGCCGGGGCCGCCGCGGAGGAGGGGCAGCCTCTGGAGCAGGTGGCGACGGTGGCCCGCCAGGTGAACGAGAACTCCCGTACCTTCGGTGTCGCGCTCAGCGCCTGCACCACGCCCGCCAAGGGCAGCCCCACCTTCGACCTGCCGGACGGGGAACTGGAGCTGGGCATCGGCATCCACGGCGAGCCTGGCCGGGAGCGGCGGTCCAGGATGACCTCCCGGGAGATCGCCGACTTCTCGGTCGGCGCGATCCTGGACGACATGACCCCGCGCAATCCCGTTCTCGTCCTGGTCAACGGCATGGGGGCGACGCCGCTGCTCGAGCTGTACGGCTTCAACGCCGAGGTGCAGCGGGTGCTGTCGGAGCGCGGGGTCGCCGTCGCCCGCACCCTCGTCGGCAACTACGTCACCTCGCTCGACATGTCCGGCGCCTCGGTCACCCTGTGCGAGATCGACGAGGAACTGCTGAGGCTCTGGGACGCTCCGGTGAAGACTCCGGGACTGCGCTGGGGCATCTGACCGGACGGGGCAGAAGATCGCAACGTACCGACCACGCAAGGAGATCCTGTGCTCGACGCCGACTTCTTCCACCGTTGGATGACGGTGACCGCCGCGACCGTCGAACGTGAGGCGGAACGGCTCACCGCTCTCGACTCTCCCATCGGTGACGCCGACCACGGCATCAATCTGCGGCGCGGATTCACCGCGGTGAAGGCGACGCTGGAGAAGGAGGCGCCCGACACGCCCGGTGCGGTGCTCACGCTCGCCGGACGGCAGCTCATCTCGACCGTCGGCGGGGCGTCCGGGCCGCTCTACGGGACGCTGCTGCGCCGCACCGGCAAGGCCCTCGGCGACGCCGCCGAGGTCAGCGAGGAGCAGTTCGCCCAGGCGCTGCGCGCCGGGTTGGACGCCGTCATGACGCTCGGTGGTGCCGCACCCGGCGACAAGACCATGGTCGACGCGCTGGTACCGGCCGTCGACGCGCTCCCCGACGGTTTCACCGCGGCCCGGGCGGCCGCCGAGGCGGGCGCCGAGGCGACCATCCCGTTGCAGGCCCGCAAGGGCAGGGCGAGCTACCTCGGGGAACGCAGCATCGGGCATCAGGACCCCGGCGCCACCTCGTCGGCGCTGCTGATCGCCGGACTCGTCGAGGTGTCGGAGGCGGCCGGTGAGTGACGTGAACCCCGTCGGGATCGTGCTGGTGTCGCACAGCGCGGACGTCGCCGCGTCGGTGGCCCGGTTGGCGAAGAGTCTCGCCGGCGGCGGCACGGACGTGCCCGTCGCTCCGGCGGGCGGCACCGAGGGCGGCGACCTCGGGACCAGCGCGGAGCTGATCGCCGCGGCGGCCGCCTCCGTCGACCGGGGTGCCGGAGTGGCCGTCCTGACCGACCTCGGCAGCGCGGTACTCACCGTGAAGGCCCTGCTCGCGGAAGGTGACGAGCTCCCGGACGGTACCCGTCTGGTGGACGCGCCGTTCGTCGAGGGCGCGGTGGCGGCCGTGGTCACGGCGGCTGCCGGAGCGGACCTCGATGCGGTGGAGGCGGCGGCCTCCGAGGCGTACACGTACCGGAAGGTCTGACTGACCTCAGGGCCCCGCCCTTCGCCCCTACCTGAGCCCTTCCGCCGCGACGGTGAACGCCGAGCGCAGGGTCGCCACCAGCTCGGCGTCCGCCGTCGCGGCGTCGGTCGTCCCGGCGTCCGCCGTCGTCGGGCCGGCCGTCGTGTCGGTGCGCCACGCGTAGTGCTCGACGGCCGCGCGCAGGGCAGCGTTGAACATCGCCGCCCGGATCGTCGTCCGCAGGTCGTCGGCGGGCGGCCCGGCCCGCTCGGCCAGGGCTCGGGCGAACACCGGCTCGGCCTCGTCGTACATCTGGAGCCATACGGCGCGCAGACCCGGCTCGGTGCGGGTCAGCCGGACCAGGGCTCCCACGGTGGCGCGGTCGGGACCCGCGGGGACGTCGTGGGCGTCGGTGAACTCGTCCTCGAAGAGCTGCTCCAGGGGCTGGCCGGGGAGCCAGTCGCGCAGTCGGGCGGCGACCAGGTCGATGCCGGCCGAGAGCAGTGGCCGTACGCAGCTCTCCTTGCTCGGGAAGTACCGCCACACGGTCCGCGCGGAGACCCCGACCGCCTGCCCGATCTGTTCGCCGGTGGTCGCCACGACGCCCTGGGCGACGAACAGCTCCACCGCGGCCCGGGCGATCCGCAGCCTGGTCTCGGCCTTGCGTTCCTCGGTGAGGGGTGGTCGTCCCGCGCGTCCGCGAGGGGGTGCGGTCATGGGTTCCTCCGGCTCGTGGTGATCACGCCTCCGGAATTCTCCCGCACGAGTTTATGTCACTCGAAGACATTAAGTCTTAGGGTGGGACCGCCCCGGGCACCGCGTCCGAGGACATACGGAGGGAGCACCTCATGGTCGGCGAACACCTCGTGGACGACGCCACGGACGGACGCAGTGTCATCGTCACCGGAGCGGGTTCGGGCATCGGACGGGCCACGGCACTGGCCTTCGCCGCGCTGGGTGACCGGGTCCTGGTGGCCGATCTCAACGAGGCGGGCGCCCAGGCGGTGGTCAAGGAGATCGAGCAGGCGGGCGGCACCGCCGTGGCCGTGACCGGCGACCTCAGCGAGCAGGCGGTCGTCGACCGGGTGGCCGGGACCGCGACGGAGCGTTTCGGCGGGGTGGACGTCCTGGTGAACAACGCCGGGATCATGGATCGCATGTCGGCACTGGCGGACGTGAGCGACTCGGAGTGGGAACGGGTCATCCGGGTCAACCTCACCGCGCCGTTCCTGCTCACGCGGGCGGTGCTGCCGCACATGCTGGCGGCCGGCAAGGGCGTCATCGTGAACACCGCATCGGAGGCGGGCCTGCGGGGCAGCGCGGCGGGCGCCGCGTACACGGCCTCGAAGCACGGCATCGTGGGGCTGACCAAGAACCTCGCGGTGATGTACCGCAAGCAGGGCATCCGGGCGAACGCCATCGCACCGGGCGGCACGGCGACCGCCATCGCCGTGGACGTGGAGGCGGGCGCGCACGGGCCCACGGCCATCCAACCGCACTTCGTCAACATGGGCCGACTGGCCCAGCCCGAGGAGCAGGCCGCCGCCATCGTGTTCCTCGCCTCCGACGCGGCCGGCAACATCAACGGCGTGGTCCTGCCGGTCGACGACGGCTGGTCGGCGGTCTGAGCCGCAGCCGTGGCGATCGGGGCCTAGCAGACCGGGGTGGCAGGTTCCGCCGGTCGTGGGAACGCGTCACCTGAGCGGCGGCGGTGCGGGTGCGCGGGGGGCCGTGAGCGCATTGGCTCTCCCTGAGGCAGCACGGCGTTCCCCGACCCCTGGCGGCGCAAGGGATGTACCGCCGACCGTGCCGCCGGAGGGCAGACCCATGCAGACCACTCCGCACCTCCTCCGCTCCTGCCTGACCGGCGCGGCCGCCACCGTGCTTCCGCTCACCTTGGCCGCGGGGCCGGCCGCCGCCGCCCCGGGGATCTCCGTGAGCACCAACGGATCCACCGTCTCGGTCACGACCAGCGCGTGCACCAGCAACAACAACGGCTTCGGCAGGGCGTCCCTGCTCACCAGCAGTCAGACCAACTTCGCGCAGGGCCGCCAGGCCGAGCTGTCCGGCACCAACGCCCTCCAGTCGGCCCTGTGGTCCAACGTGAGTCCGGGCACGTACACGGTGATCGTGATCTGCAACCGGAACGGGGCGCAGGCGGGCAGCCAGGCCGTCATCGTCTCCGCGGCCCCCACGCCCACCGTCTCCCCCACGGCTTCGCCCTCGCGCGGTGTCATGGGCGGGCTGGGCGGCGCCGCGAAGGACTACGGCACCCTCACACTGGCGGTCGGCGGGGGCCTGGTGGCGACGGGCGTTGTGGCCACGGTCTGGTTCCTGCGCCGCCGTTCGAAGCCCTACCGGCTCTGATCGGCCGGCAGGTCGGCGAACTCCTCCAGGGCATGGGTGAGCCACTGCGTCCAGAACGTCTCGAGGTCGATGCCGGCCTTGAGCACGAGGTGCCTCAACCGGTCCTGCGCAGTGTCCTTGCCGGGCGGGAAGTCGCGCTGCTCGATCTCCTCGTACTCGGCCAACTGCCGCCGGTGCAGGTCGAGATGGCGGCGCAGGTCATCCTCGATGCCGGCGGTGCCCACCACGGCCGCCGCCCGCAGCCGCAGCAGCAGCACGTCCCGCAGCGGCTTCGGGTCCTGGGCGGCGGCGCTCCACCGGGCCAGTTCCGCGCGGCCCGCGGGCAGGACCTCGTAGCTCTTCTTCTGCCCGCGGGCCGGCTGCTCGGCGGGGAGGGTGCGGATATGCCCCTCGGCCTCCAGTCTGCTCAGCTCGCGATAGATCTGCTGGTGCGTCGCCGACCAGAAATAACCGATGGACCGGTCGAACCGGCGGGTCAGCTCGAGACCGGACGACGGCTTCTCGAGCAGGGCGACGAGGATCGCGTGCGGGAGTGACATGGGGTCATCCTAGGGACGGCGCCCCACGGCCCTACAGCGTCGCCGCCAGCTCGGTGCCCTGCTTGATCGCGCGCTTGGCGTCCAGTTCGGCGGCCACGTCGGCGCCGCCGATGAGGTGGACGTCGCGGCCGGCGGCGACCAGCGCGTCGTACAGGTCGCGGCGCGGCTCCTGTCCCGTGCACAGGACGACGGTGTCGACCTCCAGGACGGTGCTCGTGTCGCCGACGGTGACATGCAGTCCGGCGTCGTCGATACGGTCGTAGCGCACCCCCGGGACCATGGTCACGCCGCGCTGCTTGAGCTCGGTGCGGTGGATCCAGCCGGTGGTCTTGCCGAGGCCCGCGCCGACCTTGGCGGTCTTGCGCTGGAGCAGGTGCACGGTGCGCGGCGGGGCGGGCCGCTCGGGGGCGGCGAGTCCGCCGGGCGTCCGGTAGTCCATGTCCACGCCCCACTGGCGGAAGTACGTCCGCGGGTCCTCGCTCGCCTTGTCGCCGCCGTCGGTCAGGTACTCGGCGACGTCGAAGCCGATGCCGCCCGCGCCGAGGACGGCGACGCGGGCACCGACGGGCACGCGGTCGCGCAGCACGTCGAGGTATCCGACGACGCTGGGGTGGTCGATGCCGGGGATGTCGGGGGTGCGCGGGGTGACGCCGGTGGCGATGACGACCTCGTCGTACTCGGCGACCTGGTCGGCGGTGACGCGGGTGTTCAGCCGGACGCGCACGCCGTGTTCTTCGAGCTGGGTGCGGAAGTAGCGGATCGTCTCGTCGAACTCCTGCTTGCCGGGGACCCGGCGGGCCACGTTGAGCTGACCGCCGATCTCGCCCGCGGCGTCGTAGAGGGTGACTTCATGGCCGCGCTCCGCGGCGCTGACCGCGCAGGCGAGCCCGGCGGGACCGGCCCCGACGACGGCAACGCGCTTGCGCAGCCTGGTCGGTGACAGGACGAGCTCGGTCTCGTGGCAGGCGCGCGGGTTGACCAGGCAGGAGGTGATCTGGAGGTTGAAGGTGTGGTCGAGGCAGGCCTGGTTGCAGCCGATGCAGGTGTTGATGGCCTCGGGCCGGCCGGCCGCGGCCTTGGCGACGAAGTCGGGGTCGGCGAGCATCGGGCGGGCCATGGACACCATGTCCGCGCAGCCGTCGGCCAGCAACTCCTCGGCGACTTCGGGGGTGTTGATGCGGTTGGTCGTGACGAGCGGGATCGACACGGCGCCCATGACCTTCTTGGTCACCCAGGCGTACGCGCCACGCGGCACCGAGGTCGCGATGGTGGGGATACGGGCCTCGTGCCAGCCGATGCCGGTGTTGATGATGGTCGCGCCGGCCGCCTCGACGGCCTTGGCGAGGGTGATGACCTCGTCGAAGGAGGATCCGCCGGGTACCAGGTCGAGCATCGACAGCCGGTAGACGATGATGAAGTCCTCGCCGACCGCCTCGCGCACCCGGCGGACGATCTCGACCGGGAAACGCATGCGGTTCTCGTAGGAGCCGCCCCATCGGTCGGTGCGCTGATTGGTCTGCGCGGCGATGAACTCGTTGATCAGGTAGCCCTCGGAGCCCATGATCTCGACGCCGTCGTAGCCGGCCTGCCGGGCGAGACGGGCGGCGCGGGCGTAGTCGTCGATGGTCCGCTCGATGTCGGCATCGGTGAGCTCGCGGGGCACAAAGGGGCTGATCGGGGCCTGGAGCGGGCTCGGGGCGACGAGGTCCTGGTGGTACGCGTACCGGCCGAAGTGCAGGATCTGCATCGCGATCCGGCCGCCCTCGCGGTGCACGGCGTCCGTGACCACGGCGTGCTGCTCGGCCTCCGCGTCGGTGGTGAGCTTGGCGCCGCCTTCGTAGGGCCGGCCCTCCTCGTTCGGCGCGATGCCGCCGGTGACGATCAGGCCCACTCCCCCGCGTGCCCGGGCCGCGTAGAACGCCGCCATGCGCTCGAAGCCCCGCTCGGCCTCCTCCAGGCCGACGTGCATCGAGCCCATGAGGACACGGTTGGGCAGCGTGGTGAAGCCCAGGTCGAGCGGGGTCAGCAGGTGCGGGTAACGGGTCATCGGGCCCCTCCGTGCGCGGCGTTGTGGTGCCCTCTTGTTGTAGAGGACCGCGCACTCTTTGTGCAACTAGTTGCACAATCGGGAGGGAGTGATACGAGCCACGTCGCGGCACCTGGGTGAACGGGCCGCTCGGCGCCGGCTACCTGCTCTCGAGCCGTACGTGCAGTTCCTTCTCCTGGTCTCCGGAGGCCGTGGCCAGGTCGTGCACGGAGAACAGGGATCCCAGGGTGGTGCGGAAGCGGTCGACCGCCCAGTACCCGCCCTGGAGGTCGGCCTCGACGGAGGAGGAGAGCCGGCCGGGGGCTGCGCCCTCGTGTGCCTCGGTGACGTCGAAGGTGCCCAGCCACACCGTCGGACGGGTCTCCGAGTGGTCCTCGGGCACGTCCTCGGCGCACCGGTCGGACGCGAAGCACCCGCACAGGGCGTCGAACACGATCCGGGCGTCCTGCTTGCTGCACCCGCTGATCTCCACCGAGACCGATTCCGGATGCGGTCGGTGACCGTCCATCGTGATCGCTCCTCTCACGGCGGCGGCGCGGCGCACGGACGCTCCACGTGACGCCCCACCCCCAGACAACCACCAGCCGTGGCGGAGCACTACCGGCAGAGCACCGCGGCGCTGCGGCGCGGCGGAACCGCGGAGCTGCGGCACCGCCGGCAGGGCACCACAGCACCACTGACGGAGCCGAACCGCCGGTAGGAATCCGGTGCGGCCCCACCGGCCCCTTCCCCTGACATCTGCCCCTGCTGCACCGGTTCGGCGTCCACAGAGCTGCGTGACGGCCCGCCTCGGCGCATGGTGGTGTCATGGACGAGGACCCGCCCGTGATCGTGCTCGCGCCTTCGCCGGACGGCGGGCGGCAGGTGACCGTGCGCGGCGAGCGCGCAGGCGTCGCGTACAGCCTTTTCGACGTGCTGGAGTTCCTGCACGGGGCAGGCCTGCCCGCGCAGGACACGGCCATCGACGACCCCACGCTGATCGAGTGGCGCGGCGGCGGCCCCTACGACTGGAACGGCGCGGACACCGAGTAGCCCCACGCCCGGCCACCGCGCGCCGCGGGGTGGCCAGGACCTCCCCGGTCTCAGGGGACCCGCTCGCCGGTCCGCACCGGTTCACGCACCTGAGCGACCGGGGGCGCGGGGCGTGGCCCCCGTGCGCGGTGCAGCGCGCGGACGAGCAGGTGCGCGCGTCCGGCGGCCACAGGGCCGAGGACGGCGAGGACGAGGACGTATCCGGCGATGAAGGGTCCGAGGCGTTCGTCGAGCCCGGCGCCGGCGGCCATCGCGGCCAGGATCAGCGCGAACTCCCCGCGTGCCACGAGGGTCGTGGCGATGTCCGCGGCGGGCTCGACACCGTAGCCGTAGAGGCGGGCGACGAGCAGCCCGGCGACCACGTTCATGACGAGGGTCAGCACGGCAGCGGCGGCGACGGGTCCGGCGACGGAGGCGATGACGCCGGGGTCGATGGACAGCCCGAAGGCGAAGAAGAAGATGGCGGCGAAGGCGTCGCGCAGGGGATGCACCAGGGCGCGGATCCGCGGCCCGGAGGGGGTGCCGGCCAGGATCAGGCCCACCATGAACGCTCCGATCGCGTCGGCGACCCCGAGGACCTCGGAGACGCCGGCGACCAGGACCGCGGCGCCGAGGAAGCTGATGACGAGCAGCTCGTTGTCGCGGACCTGGATCAGGCGTCCGACCAGACGGGTGCCGTAGCGGGCGGCGGCGGCCAGCGCCAGCAGGAACACGAACGCCTTGCCCGCCTGCAGGGCCACCTCCCCGACGCCCTGGGCGCCGCCGATGACGGGCTGCAGGGCGGCGAGGTACAGGGCCAGGAAGATGTCCTCCACCACGATCACGCCCAGGATCAGCCGGGTCTCCGGGCGGCCGATGCGGCCCAGGTCGATGAGGATCTTGGTGACGATCGCGGAGGAGGAGATGCCGAGGACACCGGCGAGCACCAGCGCCTCCCGCACCCCCCAGCCCAGCACGAACCCGAAGCCCAGGCCCGCGCCGACGTTCAGCAGGAGATAGATCCCGCCCGCCGCCAGCAGCCGCCGGCCCCCGCTGCGCAGGTCGTCGAGGTGGAACTCCAGGCCGAGGTAGAACAGCAGCAGCACCAGCCCGAGCGCGGAGAGCATCTCGAAGTCGTGGGCGTCCTCCACCAGCACCAGGCCCGGGGTGTGCGGGCCGAGCAGGATGCCGGCGAGCATGAACAGCGGGATGGTCGGCAACCCGATCTTGCCGCCGAGGCGAGCGAGGAACGCGGCGGCGAGGAACGCGCCGCCCATGGCGAGCAGGGTGTCGGCGTGTCCCACGGTCAGATCACCGCCTTCCGTCGCGTCGGCGGCCGGACGGACTGCGCTGCACGGGGGTGGATGCGGATTCTCCTTCGTCCGAGTGCGGGCGGGCGCCGCCGATCGTCGGTCCTCGAGGGATCCGGGTTCTCGGCGGTCCATGCCACCGTCGCATCCGCCCCACCCTCGCCGCCATCGGTGCCGGCACTCATTTCGGAGGGCCGGTCACCGACCGCGCGACGGAGCTCAACTCCGGGTGAGCCGGTATGTCTTGCTGTCCGTCAGCACACAGAATCCCGGCGAGACGACGATCACGCGCAGGGTGCCGGTGCGGCGGTCGTAGTCGATGCCCTCCGCCTCGAACGAGCCGGAGCAGGAGCTGCGCAGCGGGAGTTGCCGCAGCGCGGTGACGTGGCCGGTGACATCGGCCGTGCCGTTCGGTGCGGCCGAGAGGTCGATCTGGAGCAGTGGCTTGGTGATGCCGAACAGGCTGCCCTCCGGGTCGTCGGAGGAGCACAACAGCCGGGTGGCGCTGAGGAAGTCGCAGCCCTGTACGTCCCGTACGGCGTGGTCGAGACGGACGGTCGAGGCCTGTGGGAGGTTCGCCGACGGTGAGGTGCTCGGGTTGACGCCCGGCGTGGGGAGGACCAGCAGCCGGTTCATGGTGCCCCACTCCCCCGACAGCATCCACTGGCCGTCGGGAGCCACCGCGGCCCAGGAGTTGTTCAGCGCCTCCCCGGAGCTGAGCGTGTGCACGTATTCGGACCAGGTTCCGTCGGGCGCCTGGACCCGGAACATCTTCGTGGTGCCGGAGTCCCGCTGGTAGGGCTCGATGTAGTGACCGTCGTAGGAGGCGTCGGGGTCTCCCACATGGTTCCAGCCCCGGCTGCTCAGGGCGAGGGGGATGGTGCCGATGCCCGTGTACCGGTTGGCGGCGCCGGCCGGGACCTCGACGGAGGCAAGGCCCTGACTCTCGGTCAGCGGGTCGGCGCGGTCGGATCCCACCTCGGTCCAGGTGTCGGCGGCGGAGGCCGGCGGAACGGAGGCCAGCAGGGTCGCGGCGGTCAGGGAGACGAGGGTGGCGAGGACCGTGCGACGACGGCGCCGGGCGCGCAGGGGCATGGGAGACGACTCCTCGGTGGGGGGTGGGGCGGGTTCGGCGGACAGTCTGGCCCGTGAAGATAGTCATGTACAGACCAATAGGGGAACAGTGGCTGTCGGCCCCGCCACTTCCGCGGTCGCCCACCCGACGGTCGTCTCCGTGTTGAGGGATGGTGGAAGAAGCCGACTTCGGCGACGCGGTGTCGGTCGAACGCGATAGAACAGGGAAGTCGGCACGGGGGGAACGGTGTGCCACGGAGACGGGCGAAGGCGGTGCGTGGCATGGGAGCGACCGGAGGGGCCGGGATTCCAGCGCCGGAGGGCGACGGGCCGGTGCGTCCCCCGGTGCGGCCGAGCGGTCTGCTCGACGTGCTCGGCATGGCCTCGGTGGTGCTGGACACCGAGGGACGGATCGTGCTGTGGAGCCCGCAGGCCGAGGAGCTGTTCGGCTACCGGGCGCCGGAGGCGCTCGGCCAGTACGCGGCCCGGATCATGGTGCACGAGCAGCACGTCGACCTGGTCGTCAAACTGTTCGCCGACGTGATGGCCACCGGCCAGGGCTGGGCGGGCGCCTTCCCCATCCGGCGCAAGGACGGCAGCACGCGACTCGTGGAGTTCCGCAACATGCGGCTCCTTGACGACCACGGAGACGTCTACGCCCTGGGGCTCGCCGCCGACCAGTCGACCGTGCGGCGGCTGGAACAGGACGTGGCTCTGTCGACCCGGATGGTCTCGCAGTCCCCGATCGGGCTGGCCGTCCTGGACACCGATCTGCGGTACGTCTCCGTCAACCCCGCGCTGGAACGGATCAACGGACTGCCCGCCGAGGAACAGATCGGGCGCACGATGCGCCAGGTACTGCCGCAGGTCGACGTCGACGCCCTGGAGTCGGCCGCCCTGCGGGTGCTGGAGACGGGGCGGCCGGCCGTCGACCAGCAGGTGGCCGGCCTCACCCCGGCCGACCCGGACCAGGAACACGCCTGGACGATCTCCCTGTACCGGCTGGAGGACTCGCTGGCCCATGTGCTGGGGGTGGCCGTCTCGGTCGTGGACGTCACCGAACAGCACCGGGCGGCCGTCGAGACGGAGGCCGCGCGGCGGCGCCTCGCCCTCGTCGCCGACGCCTCCGCCCGGATCGGCACCACTTTGGACCTGGAGCGCACCGCGCGGGAGCTGGCCGACGTGGCCGTGCCGGAACTCGCCGACATCGCCGCGGTGGACCTGCTGGAGGCGGTCGTCCAGGGCAGGCCCGGCACCCTCGGTCCCGCCGAGCCGGCCGCGATCCGCACCCTGGCCGTCGAGGCGGACCGCGCCCCGGACGCCCTCGCCGCCGCCGACCCGCCGGGACGGGTCACCCGATACGCTCCGGACCGTCTGGTCACCGAGTGCGTACGCACCGGCGGGCCGATCCTGGTGCCGCAGGTCGGCGCCGAGGTCCTGCCGCGTATCGCACGCACCCCGGAGGCGGCCGAGTCGCTGGCCCGGGCGGGCGTCCACTCGTATCTGGTCGTGCCGTTGATCGCACGCGGCGAAGTGCTCGGCGCCCTCGATCTCAAGCGCACCCGCAACCCCCTGCCGTTCGGCGAGGACGATCTGGTGCTGGCCCGGGAGCTGGCGTCCCGCGCGGCCGTGCAGATCGACAACGCCCGCTGGTACCAGAACGCCCGCGACACCGCCCTCACCCTGCAGCGCAGCCTGCTGCCCAGTCACCCGCCGGTCACCGGCGGTCTGGAGGTCGCCTCCCGCTATCAGCCCGCGGGCTCGACCGCCGAGGTCGGCGGCGACTGGTTCGACGTGATCCCGCTGGACGGCGGCAAGACAGCGCTCGTCGTGGGCGACGTGATGGGCAGCGGCATCAACGCCGCCGCGACCATGGGCCGGCTGCGTACCGCCACGAACACCCTGGCCTCCCTGGACCTCGATCCCACCCGGCTCCTGGAACACCTGGACCGGATCACCGAGAGCCTGGACAGCTCCATCGCCACCTGTGTGTACGCCGTCCACGACCCGCGGCTGCGGCAGTGCCGGATCGCCAACGCCGGGCATCTGCCACCGGTCCGGCTGCGCGCGGGCCGTCCGCCGGAGTTGCTGGACCTGCCCACCGGCGCGCCACTCGGCGTGGGCGGCGTCGCCTTCTCGACGACCACCGTCGATCTCGGGCCCGGCGACCGGCTGGTGCTCTACACCGACGGTCTCGTCGAGACCCGGCAGCACCCGCTCGACGAACGCCTCAACGCGCTGCTGGCCCTCCTGGAGGGCCCCCACCGTCCCCTGGAGGAGGTCTGCGACCTGCTGCTGCGCACCCTGCACCAGCCGGACAACTCCGACGACGTGGCACTGCTCATCGCGCGGGTGCAATCGGAGGACTAGGGCCTGTTGCGAAAGTCCCGCCTGCCCCGTCAGGCGCCGGCGCCACCGTCGACCGGCAGGATCGCGCCGGTCACGTACGAGGCGCGGTCGCTGAGCAGCCAGGCGGCTGCCTCGGCTATCTGCCGGGGCTCGGCCATCCGGCCCAGCGGGGTCGATTCGGTTATCTGCTTGACGATGCCGGGCGTGGCGGCTTCCCAGGTGTCGATCATCTCGGTGGAGGTGCCGCCGGGGGTGATGCCGTTCACCCGGATGTTGGCGGGGGCCCAGTTGACCGCGGCGGTCTCGGTGAGGCTGTTGAGCGCGCGCTTCATGGCCCCGTAGGCGGGCAGGGCGGGGTTGGCGCGGCGGCTGCCGATGCTGGAGGTGTTGACGATGGCCCCGCCGCCGCCCTGTCGCATGAGGGCGGCCTCGGCGTTCATGGCGGTGAAGTGCGCGCGGAAGTTCACGGCGAACTGCTCGTCGACGTCCTCGTCGGTGGTGGCGTCGACCGGTCCGAACTGCTGCTGGGGAATCCCGCCGTTGTTGAAGGCACCGTCGAGCCGACCGTGCAGTTCCTGGACGCGGCCGATGGCGGCACGGATGCTCGCGCTGTCGGCGAGGTCCAGAGCGACCGCGTCGGCGACGCCGCCGTCGGCGCCGATCTCGGTCACGATCCGGTCGAGGGCGTCGATGCTGCGGGCGGCCAGCACGACCTTGGCGCCCTCGGCGGCGAAGAGCCGGGCCGCGGCAGCGCCGATACCGCGGCTGGCCCCGGTGATGAACACGACCTTGTCGTTCAGCAGGCCGATGGGAGCGATGTCTGTGGTGGTGGTCATGGCAGCAGTGTTTGCCGGTTTCCGGACCCGATACAGGCACAAGCTGTACCAGGATCCCCGCCCTGCGCAGCGTGCAGACTCGGCGTATGGACAAACAGGAGTTGGGCACATTCCTCCGCAGCCGCCGTGAACGGCTGCGGCCCCAGGACGTCGGTCTCCCCGCAGGCCCGCGACGGCGGACACCGGGCCTGCGGCGCGAGGAGGTGGCGGTCCTCGCGCACATCTCCACGGAGTACTACATCCGGCTCGAACAGGGCAGAGCCGCCTCAAGACCCTCCGGGGACGTCCTCGCCGGCATCGCAGCCGCACTGCTGCTCACCGACACCGAATCCGATCACCTCCACATCCTGGCGGGCACCGCGCCGAACCGTACCGGACTGCACCGGCGCGACGTCCGCCCGAGCATCCTCGCCCTGCTCGAGCGGCTGCCCCAGACGGCTGGCTTCGTCGTGTCCGCCGCGTTCGAGGTACTCGCCTGGAACGACCTCGCAGCCGCCCTCATGGAAGACTTCGCCCAACTCGACCCCAAGAACCGCAACCTCGCGCGCCGGGTATTCCTCGCACCGCAGCACGACGATGCGCCGCCGTACGGGATCTCCGACGCCGCCGAGTTCCGCCACCACGCGGTCCGGCAGCTCCGCGCCACCCTCGCCCGCTACCCGGCGGACCCCGCGGTGACCGGCCTCGTCGACGAACTCCGCGACGGTAGCCCCGACTTCGCCCGGCTCTGGGAACGGCACGACGTGCAGGCCGCACCGACGCTCACCAAGTCCTTCCGCCACCCGGCCGTCGGAGAGATAACCGTCGACTGCGACTCACTCGCACTCATCGACCGCGACCAACACCTCGTCCTCTACAGCGCCCCCCAAGGATCCCCGAGCGCCGAAGCACTGGCTCTCCTGGGCGTCCTTGGAACCACGGCCGCGGAGTACCACCAGTCAGCCCAGTAGGTCCGAGTCGACGGCCGGCTCGGGCAGGGCGGCCCGGCGCAGGTGCTCGGCGAGGGCGCCGGCGGACGCGGGCCGCTCCTTGACGCCCCAGGCCAGCAGCAGACGGCGACCGGCCCAGGCGTCCTGCAGTTCGCACACGTCGAGTGGCCGGTCCGGGTCGACGGCACGGCGCGGTACGACGGCGAGCCCGACACCGGCGGCCGCGAGGGCGACCAGGACGTTGAGGTCGGCGACGGTGGTCCGGTACCGGGCCACCGGGGCGTGCGGTCCGAGATGCTCGTCGATCCAGCGGCGCAGCGAGGAGTCCGCGTCCAGCCCGACGAGCGGGTGTTCCGCCGCCTCGCGGTACCCGACCGTGGTCCGCCCGGCGAGGATCCCGCCGCGTCGGCCGATCACGACCAAGGAGTCGTCGCCAAGGGGTTCCATGTCGAGTCCGCAGTCGCGTGCCTCGTCGTCGACGACGACCCCGAGGTCCGCCTCGCCGTCGGCGAGGGTCCGCACGGTGTGCGGGGTGCGGCTCTCGCGGACCGTGACGTCGACGTCCGGGTGCGCCCGGAGGAACGACACCAGGGCCCGCGGCACCAGCCGGTGCATCGCGGAGCCGCCGCTCAGCAGGGTCAGCGCGGCGGTCGGGGACCTCGTGTAGCTCGCCACGGCGCTGTCGAGGCGTACCGTCCGGTCGAGTACCTCGCGGGCGTGCCGGGCCAGGGTCGTGCCCGCCGGAGTGGGCCGTACGCCGCGCCGACCACGGATCAGCAGGGTCACACCGGCGTGGTGCTCCAGCGCGCGCACCCGGGCGCTCGCCGACGGCAGGCTCAGATGCGTCCGGCGCGCACCCGCCGTGATCGATCCCTCCGCCACGACGGCGAGGAAGAGTCGCAGATCGTCCAGGTCATAGCGCACCCCGCTGAGCCTATGGCACAGCCTTAGGCAGGTTGTGTCGATGGCGCATTGTGAGCCCGCCGCTCAGCGGGCGATGCTCGGCGGGTGTCCGAGATTCTGCTCGTCCTTTCGGCCGGTGCCGTCGCCGGCGCGCTGAACGCCGCAGGGGGCGGCGGCACCTTCGTGGCGCTGCCCGCGCTGGTCGCGGCCGGCCAGTCGCCGGTGACGGCGAACGCCACGTCGACCGTCGCCCTCGTCCCCGGCGCGGTGGCCGGCGCCTGGGTCTACCGCCGTGAACTCGCCCCGGTCGGAGCGGCATCCACGCGTGCGCTCACCACCGCGAGCGCGGCGGGAGGCGTGCTGGGTGCCGCACTGCTGCTGGCACTGCCGTCGGAGTCCTTCGACGCGGCCGTGCCGTGGCTGCTGGCACTCGCCACGGTGCTCCTCGCCTTCGGACGCCCTCTCTCCGGTGCGTTGAGTGCCGCGTACGGCGGGCGTGCCGGGCTGGGTCCCCGGGCCGTCGTGGCGTGTCAGTTCCTCCTCGCCCTGTACGGCGGATACTTCGGCGGAGCCGTAGGCATCATGATGCTGGCCCTGTGGAGCATCGGCCTCCACATCGACACCGCGGCCGGAAACCCGATGCGGGTCACCCAGGTCGCGGCCGTCTACCTCGGCGCGACCGCGTTGTTCCTGGTCGCCTCGGACGTGCTGAGCGCCCCGCTCGTGCTCACCGCGCTGCTGGTCGGCGCGGTGGCCGGCGGGCTCGGCGGCGCGCACCTGGTCCGGCGACTTCCCGCCGGGCTGCTGCGGGGCGTCGTCCTGAGCACCGCCGTAGCGATGACGGTCCTGTACTTTCTGCGCGCTTGAGTCATGTGCGGGTTGTGGGGGCGTGCGTGACGATGCCTCGGCGGCCTGACCCGGACGGGCCCGGCCGCCGTCCACGGCACTTCTCAGGGCGTGGTTCCGATCACGACGTGGGCGAACCACTCCTCCGACACGGCCAGCCGGGTCTCGAGGCCGCCGCGTTCGAACGCCTCGACGGCGGCCGGGGCCTGGCGTTCGCTGGTCTCGATCAGGAGGCAGCCGCCCGGCGCGAGCCACCCGGATGCCTGTGCCGCGACCCGGCGCAGGACGTCCAGGCCGTCCGTGCCACCGTCGAGGGCGAGCAGCGACTCGTGTTCGCGTGCCTCGGCGGGCAGCAGCCCGACCTCGTCGGTGGGGACGTACGGCACATTGGCCGCGAGGATGTCGACCCGGCCGCGCAGGTCGCCGGGCAGCGCCTCGAACAGGTCGCCGGTGTGGACCTGGCCGCCGGCCGCGCGGACATTGCGGCGGGCACAACGCACCGCCGCCGGGTCGAGGTCGGCCGCGTGCAGTTCCACGGGACCGAGCCCGGCGGCCAGCGCGGCGCCGACCGCGCCCGTGCCACAGCACAGGTCCACGACGACGGACGCGTCCGGGACCTGGGCGAGGGCCCGCTCGACGAGGAACTCGGTTCGGCGGCGCGGCACGAAGACGCCGGGTTCCACCGCGACGCGCAGTCCGCGGAACTCGGCCCATCCCAGCACCAGTTCGAGGGGCAGGCCGGCGACCCGGCGGTCCACCAGGTCCGCCAGCTCGTCCGGGGTGTCGGCGGCGGCCAGGATCAGCTCCGCCTCGTCCTCGGCGAAGACACAACCGGCGGCACGCAGTGCGGCGACGACCCGGGCGCGGGAGGACGGCGAGGAGGAGGGCGGGGTGAGCGGAGACAGAGGAGGCATGGAAGCCAAAAGCCTTTCGGGAGCCGTGAGGTGCTCCCGCGGTCACCTAACGGCGGTGATCCGCGCCGGTTCGAGGGGAGAGCACCCGCGCTGACACAGCGGTAATGGGTCTCACCTCCTCGACACGGGCCGGGACCACCCCCGACCGAACGGTCACACTACCCCAGCGGCCCGCCCCGCCCGGCGTGCACCCGATCAAGTTGTATTATGCAACCAGTACTCACGGGTGAGGGAGGTGCCGTGAACGGAACCGAGGCGGCGGTGGAGACCATCCAGCGCGAGATGACCGCGTTCGCCCGCCGGGCCCGGGCGTCCGCCGGGCGCATGCATCCCCAGCTGTCGCTGGTGTCGTACACCCTGCTCGGACACCTGGAGGAGAGCGGCGGCTGCCGTGCCACCGACCTGGCCGCCCACTACGCGCTGGACAAGTCCACCGTCAGCCGCCAGGTGACCGCCCTGCAGCGTGCCGGGCTCGTCGAGCGACGCCGCGACCCGGAGGACCACCGCGTCCAGGTCCTGCATCTGACGGAGGCGGGCCGGAGCATCCTCGCCGAGGTCACCGTCAGCCGGCGGGCGGCCGTCCGGGAGCGGCTCGCGGACTGGACACCGGACGACCTCGAACGGTTCGCCGCCTGCCTGGTCCGCTACAACGCGGGCTCGGGCACGGGGACCGAGGGCGACTGAACGCCCCGGCCCTGGACACGGCCCGTCGCGCTCCTACGGCACCGGCACGGCCGCAGGTCGATCCGGCAGCCGTTGTGGCGCCCTGGCCGCCCCGAACGCCGTCGTGCGGCGCAGCCGGAAGCCCAGGGACTCGTAGAGCCGGATGGCGTGGGTGTTGCCGGCCGCGGTGTGCAGGAACGGGGTCTCACCGCGCTCCCGGATGCCGTGGGCGACGGCCAGGATCAGCCGGGTCGCCAGACCCTCGCCGCGGGCCGCGGGGTCGGTGCAGACCGCGCTGATCTCGGTCCAGCCAGGAGGGTGCAGCCGTTCCCCCGCCATGGCGACGAGGGCGCCCTCCCGCCGTATGCCCAGGTAGGTGCCGAGTTCTATGGTGCGCGGCAGGAAGGGGCCGGGCTGCGTGCGGGCGACCAGGTCGAGCATCTCGGGCACGTCGGCCGGTCCCAGCAGGACCGCCTCCGGGTCCGGGGCCGCGGCCAGTCCGTCGTCGACGAACTGCACGCCCTCGACCTGGAACGTGACCTCCCAGCCGTCGGGGATCCGTCCCTGGAATCCGAGCAGCGGGACGTCGTTGCCGGGACCCACGAGCGTCGCGGCGTCCGCCCAGTCGTCGGCGTCCGGGTCGTCGGGAAGGGCCAGCCACGGCGTGACCTCGACGGGATAGGCCAGCACACGGCCCCGCCGCTCGGCGAAGTGGGCGTGCGGGCCGGTCAGCGCGGCGCGGGCGGGGCTGTCGAGGACGTGCGGGGTGGTGTCCGTGCTCATCGGACGACCTCGATCACGACCTTGCCGCGGGCGTGGCCGTCCTCGACCGTGCGCAGGGCCTCGCCGGCCCGGTCGAGGGGGAACGTCCTGGTGATGTGCGGGTCGAGCTCGCCGTTCACCACGAGCTGGGCCACCGCCTCCAGGACGGCCGCGTTGCGTTTCCGGGCCACGCGGGCGCCGCCGTACCGCTGCGCCTCCTCGGCCGGGGCTCCGGCGGTGATCAGCCGGGCCGGGTCGGTGACCAGCCGGGCCGCGTCGGCCAGCACCTCGCCGCCCACGAGGTCGTAGACCGCGTCGACACCGTCGGGCGCCGCCGCCCGCACCCGCTCGGCCCAGCCCGGGCCGGACGGCACGTGCACGGCTCCGAGCGCCTCGACGAAGTCCCTCTTGCCCTCGCTCGCGACGCCGACGACGCTCAGTCCGACGGCCCGGGCGATCTGGACGGCCGCCGCGCCGACACCGCCGCCCGCGCCGGTGACCAGCAGGGTCGCCCCGGCGGGCAGGTCGAGCTGGTGGACGCCGTCGTAGGCCGTGGCGGCGGCGACGGGCAGGGTCGCCGCGCGGGCGAAGGACAGCTGGGCCGGCTTGTGGGCGGACACCCCGACGGGCAGCAGGGCGTACTCGGCGTACCCCCCGGCCACCGTGTTGCCGAAGACCTCGTCGCCGGCCGCGAACCGGTCGACGCCCTCGCCGGTCGCCTCGACGATCCCGGCGACCTCGTTGCCGAACACGGCCGGGAACTCCCGCTCGCCGCTCTCACCGGGGCGGCGGTAGCCGGTGCGCTGCTTCCAGTCGACCGGGTTCACGCCCGCGGCACGCACCGCGACCAGGATCTGGCCGGGACCGGGGACGGGCCGCTCCACCTCGGCGAAAGCCTCGACCTCCGGGCCGCCGTACCGCCTGAACACGTACGCCTTGGGCACTGTCCCACTCTCCTTCGCTGTCTCCGGGACCATGGTGTCGTACCGACCACCAGACGCTCGTACGGGCCACCGGGCGCCGCACCCATCGGCAAGGAAGATCGACACCGCGCTATTCCCGGGGCGCCGGAGAGTTCACCGGGCCGTCACGATCCCGGGGCGGGCGGTGGCCGGGGCAGGTCCGACGGGCACGTACGGTTGAACGCGTCAGCATTCACTCCTGTCCCGCTGGAACCGTATGAACGTCACCCGAGGCTTCACCGGACGCGCCCGCATCGACCATCCCGGACTGCCGCCCGGCCAGTACGACGCCGGCGACGACTGGCCCGTCCTGTCCGCCGAGGTCACGCCCGAGCTGGCGCCCGGCGACTGGACCTTCCGCGTGGACGGGCTGGTGGAGCGACCGCGTACCTGGGACTGGGACGAGGCACACGCGCTGCCGGCCTCCGTCTACGAGGGGGACATCCACTGCGTGACCAGCTGGTCGAAGTTCGGCGTCCGGTTCGGGGGCGTGTCGTTGGACGCGTTCCTGGATGTGGTGGGGCCCCATGGGTCCGCCACACATGCCGTCGCCTACTCCCACACCGGCTACACCACGAGCCTCCCGCTCGCCGACCTCACCGGTGGGCGGGCCTGGATCGCCTGGGAGTACGGCGGGAAGCCGCTGCCCTCCGAACACGGCGGGCCGGCCCGGCTGTTGGTGCCGCACCTGTACTTCTGGAAGAGCGCCAAGTGGATCGCGGGCCTGCGTCTGCTCGACCACGACGAGCCGGGCTTCTGGGAACAGAACGGCTACCACGCGCGTGGCAACCCGTGGGAGGAGCAGCGGTACTCCGGTGACTGAGACGACCACTTCCCCCACCTCCCCCGCCTCCTCCGCCTTCGTGCCGCCGAGCCGCTTCGCCGTGCCCGGGCGGATCGCCGTGAGCGAGCAGGCCGCCGCGGTGTGGCAGACCGCCACGCTCACCGAGATCCGACGCGAGACCCCGCACGCGGCCACGTTCCGGTTCGCCGTGCCCGCCTGGGCGGGGCATCTGCCGGGCCAGCACCTGATGCTGCGGCTGACCGCCGAGGACGGCTATGTCGCCCAGCGGCACTATTCGATCGCGTCCGCGCCCGACGACTCCGGGCACATCGAGCTGACCCTCGACCATGTCGAGGACGGCGAGGTCTCCGGCTGGTTCCACTCGGTGGCCGAGCCCGGGGACGAGGTCGAGCTGCGCGGCCCGCTGAGCGGCTTCTTCGCCTGGCCCGGGGACCGGCCCGCGCTGTTGATCGGCGCCGGCTCCGGGGTCGTACCGCTGATGTCGATGGTGCGGCATCACCGCTCGCGCGGCCTGTCCGTGCCGTTGCGGATGCTGGTGTCGGCCCGCAGCCCCGAGGACCTCATCTACGCGCGGGAGCTGGGAACGGAGACGACGCCGGTGTTCACGCGGAGCGCGCCGTCGGGCGTGCCAGTGGGACGTATGTCGGCCGCACATGTGGCGCCCCTCCTGGCCGAGCAGCCTCCTGGTGGGTGGGAGGCCTATGTGTGCGGATCCAACGCCTTCGCCGAACACGCCTCACGGCTCCTTGTCGCGGCCGGTCAGCCCGTGGACCGCATCCGGATCGAACGCTTCGGCTGACGGGCGCGGGGGCGGACCTCTCCCCGGCCGGTTCGCCCTCTCTCCGCCCCGCCCGGCCGTTTCGCCGTGTCCCCCCTGGGCACTGGGAACCAGCGGTCTGTGGACGGGCCGCTCCTTGCCGATGGAGGGATACTGGATCCGTGTGGGCACGCGCAGGTGTGCGCGGTGCGGAGGTCGACATGCGAACCCGGGCGCGCGGCTGGCGCTGGCGGCGCAATCCGCTGCGGCGCCGGTCGGACATGGTGGAGGCCTGGACGGTTCTGGCCGTCGCGGTGCTGCTCTTCCTGGGCGCGCCGCTGGCCGGAGCGGTCGCGGGCTGGTGGGCCCATGACGCGGCGCGCGCGGTCGCCGTGGCACAGCGCGCTGAACGTCATCAGGTGAGCGCGAAGGTCATCGGCAAGACACCCGACGCACTGCCCTCGGTGAGCGGCAGAGAGCACACGTACCGGGTGAGCGTGCGCTGGACCGAGCCCGGGAGCGGGCCCCGGACGGCGACGGCCTCGGTCCCGGCGGGCACTCACCGCGGGGAGACGGTCAAGGTGTGGTTCGACTCCCGTGGCCGGAACGTCCCCCCGCCACCTGACGAGACCACCGTCTGGCAGCACACCCTGGCCATCGGCGGATGCGCCGCGGGCGGCGCGGCCGCCGTCGTGCTCCTCGGCCACTCCGCGGTCCGCGGCGCCGCCGCCCGGCGCAGGATGGCCGAGTGGGAACGGGACTGGGCCCTGACCGAGCCGCAGTGGACACACCGCAAGGCCTGACCCACCACGCCGCCGCGTGACGCCGCATCCGCCTCGCGATCACCCTGCGCGTCCACACCGCGTCCGCCTGCCCGGGGCAGCAAATGGTCTGGCGAGGCGTCCCACCCCGCACGTACGGTGTGATCATCCGCACTCACTCTTCACACAAGGCGGTCCCCCATGGCCCTGTTCGACCTTCCCCTCGACGAACTCCGGGAGTACCGCAGCGCGTCGACCGCGCCCGCGGACTTCGACACGTTCTGGTCCAAGACGCTCGACGAGGCCCGGTCGTACGATCTGGACGCCCGCTTCGAGTTCGTCGACACGGGCCTGTCCACGGTGAAGGTGTACGACGTGACCTTCGCCGGGTTCGGCGGCCACCCGGTGAAGGGCTGGTTCACGATCCCCGCCGAGGTCTCCGCGCCCGTTCCGGTGGTCGTGCAGTTCATCGGGTACGGCGGCGGGCGCGGACTGCCGCACGAGCACCTGCTGTGGGCGTCGACGGGCCGGGCGCACTTCGTGATGGACACCCGCGGCCAGGGCAGCGCCTGGGGCGGCGGTGGCGGCACCCCGGACCCGGTGGGCGGCGGGCCCGCCTACCCCGGTTTCATGACCAGGGGCATCGACGCCCCCGAGAACTACTACTACCGCCGGGTGTTCACGGACGGGGTGCGGGCGGTGGAGGCGGCCCGTTCGCACCCGCTGGCCGACCCGGCGCGCACGGTCGTCCTCGGCTCCAGCCAGGGCGGCGGCATCTCGATCGCGGTGGGCGGCCTGGTTCCGGGCCTCGCGGCGGTCGCGCCCGATGTGCCGTTCCTCTGCGACTACCCGCGCGCGGCGACAGTGACGGACCGTCCCCCCTACCGTGAGATCGGCCTGTACCTCAAGACGCACCGCGGCCACACCGAGGACGTGATGCGCACCCTCTCCTACTTCGACGCCGTCCACTTCGCGGAACGTGCCCAGGCCCCGGCGCTGTTCTCCGCCGCCCTGGAGGACCAGACCTGCCCGCCCTCCACCGTGTTCGCGGCCTTCAACGCCTGGGCGCACGACGAGAAGGCGATCGAGGTGTACGACTTCAACGACCACGAGGGCGGCGGCCCCTACCAGGAGGCGGCCAAGGTGCGCTGGCTGCGGTCGTTCGCCTGAGACCTTCCCTCCAGTCCGACCAGTCGGTATGTTCGGGACGCCCGGTCCGCGCCGCAGCGGGCCGGGGTCCCGGCGGACGACGGAGGGTCCATGTCCCAGCGCGATTCCGAGGTGCACGGCCACTGCGACGAACGTTTCGCCGCGGTGCGCACCGCGTTCGAGGAGAACTTCCGTGACCGCGAGGAGCTCGGCGCCGCGGTCACCGTCGTGGCCGAAGGCGAGACCGTGGTGGACCTGTGGGGCGGTCGGGCCGACGCGGCGGGCACCCGCCCCTGGGAGCGGGACACGCTGGTCAACGTGTGGTCGACGACGAAGGGACCGGTCGCCCTGTGCGCGCACATCCTCGCCGACCGGGGTCTGCTCGACCTCGACGCGCCGGTGGCCACGTACTGGCCCGAGTTCGCCGCCGCCGGCAAGGAGAAGGTCCTCGTCCGTCATCTGCTGTCGCACCGTGCCGGTCTTTCCGGCCTGCGTGAGCCGCACTCGCTCGCCCAGCTGTACGACTGGGAACTGACCACAAAGCGCCTGGCCGCGACGGAGCCCTGGTGGGAGCCGGGGACACGCTCGGGGTACCACGCGATGACCTACGGATTCCTGGTCGGGGAGGTGGTACGGCGGGTCTCGGGGCTGCTGCCCGGCGCGTTCCTGCGACGGGAGGTGACCGGTCCGCTCGGGATCGACTTCAGCATCGGGCTGCCGGAGCAGGAGGCGGGGCGAGCAGCCGAGCTGGTACAGCCGCCCGTCGCGGCGAGCAGCGAACAGGCGGCGGTCTTCAGCCAGTTGGCGCCCGCCGCACTCGCGGCCCTGACCAACCCCGGGCTCGACGCGGCCGCGGCCAACTCACCCGAGTGGCGGGCCGCAGAGCTCCCGGCCCTCAACGGCCACGGCACCGCGCGGGCCGTCGCCGCGCTCTACGGAATCCTCGCGGGAAGGGGCGTGTACGGCGGTCGTCGCGTCCTGTCCCCCGAGGCGGCCGAGCGGGTGCGCGAGGGGCAGGGCAGCTGCCGGGACCTGGTGCTGAGCGCCGGTTTCGAGAGCGAGACCGAGGCCGGGCTCGGTCTGTGGCTGAGCGGGCCGAACGGTTCGTACGGGCCCAACCCACGCGCTGTCGGCCATGACGGCTTCGGCGGCTCCTGCGGTCTGGCGGACCCGGACGCCGGAGTGTCCCTGGGGTACGTGATGAACCGTATGGGACCCCGTATCGCCGACGACCCGCGGAAAATGGCCCTCGTGGACGCCCTGTACAGCGCGTTGTGACCGGGCCCGGCACCGGACGGGGCACGCCCTCGGGAGCGCGGTTGCGGCACACAGTGCGCGCGGCCCGGACCCGACCGTCCGTCTGCTCGGCTACGGCAGCCGACGGGCCACGACCATCCGCAGGCGTGGGCTGCCGTCCCGTCGCCGCCCGAACTCGGGCAGCGGCTGGAGCTCGACCTGGAATCCCGCGCGCTCCAACTCCCGTCGTACGTCGGCCATCCGGAAGGCCCGGTAGTACATGACGAACGGCGGTCGCCACACCGCGTTGCGCACCCGCATCACCGCGTCGAAGGCGAGCAGCATCCAGTAGGCGCGGGAGGCCGGCCGGGGCGGGGCGACGACGGGGAAGGCGAAGGCGCCGCCCGGCCGGAGCACCGAGTGGACCTGCGCGAACAGGCCCGGCAGTTCGCGCGGCAGGAAGTGTCCGAACGCCCCGAAGCTCACGACGAGATCGAAGGCGGGCCCGAACGGCAGCGCCCGGGCGTCCGCACGCACCCAGGAGACACGCGGACCGGCGGGCCGCACCCGTTCCCGGGCCACCGCGAGCATGCCGGCGCTGAAGTCCACCCCGGTCACCCCGCGCCGGCACACCCGCGCCAGCACGCCGACCCCGGCGCCGGTCCCGCAGCACAGGTCGAGCCCGGTGTCGAAGGGCCCGAGACGGCGCAGTGCCGACGCGACGGCGTCGAGCACCGAGTCGGGGGTGCGGAACGGGGTGTGGTCGAACTTCGGGGCGAGCAGGTCGTAGCCGCGTTCGACGGACGACAGGGCCTGTACCGCGAGTTCGCGGAGCCGGGGGCCTTCGGGGCTGAACATCCGCGTCACCTCAGGGCGCGCTGGTCGAGGATCGTCAGCGCGCGCTCGCACCAGCGCACGTTCTCCGTCTCGAAGGCGATGCCCGCGGCGAGCGTGAGATACGGGCCGACGCGTTCGGCGTCCCGCAGGTGCTCCTCCTCGGTCCGTCCGGCGAGGAGGCGTTCGCGTAGCCGTTCGTAGCGGCCGAGCTTTCCGCGGGCCCATGCCATGCGCTCCTCGACCAGGGCGCGGGTCGCCCGCGGGTCGGTGCCGTCCATGGCCTGGATCTTGATCATCAGTTCGTCGCGAAGGGCCGTGGGGCGCCGGACCGGCTCCGCGGCGAACTCGGCCAGCTCCCGCCGGCCGGTCGCGGTCAGCGTGAACATCCGCTTGTTGGGCCGACGTTCCTGCCTAACCACCCGGGCCTCGACCAGCCCGTCCTGCGCCAGGCGCTCCAGTTCCCGGTAGAGCTGCTGGGGCGTGGCCGGCCAGAAGTTCGCCAGGGACACGTCGAACACCTTGGACAGCTCGTAGCCCGAGGCCTCGCCCTCCAGCAGGGCGGCGAGGACGGCGTACTTCAACGACATGTGGACACGCTAGCAGGAGGTGATTAATCTACTGCGCACTTACTCAACTATTTGACTATGGAGGTTTCGGTGCGCGCATTCCGCGAGGCGATCGAGGCGGGCGACCTCGATGCCGCCGAGGCACTGTTGGCCGAGAACGTGGTCTTCACCAGTCCCGTCGTGTTCAAGCCCTACGTCGGCAAGGCCATCACCGCGGCGATCCTGCGCGGTGTCGCACGGGTCTTCGCAGACTTCCGCTATGTGCGGGAGCTGAGCGGCCCGGACGGCCGCGACCACGCGTTGGTCTTCACGGCGACGGTGGACGGGCGAGAGCTCGACGGCTGCGACTTCATCCACCTCGACGAGAACGGCCTGATCGACGAGTTCACGGTCATGGTCCGACCGCTGTCGGGGGCCCAGGCCCTGTCCGCGGCCATGGGCGCCCAGTTCGAGCAGATCACCGAGGCGGCACGGGCGCGGCTCGGCTGAGTCGCCCAACCGCACTGCCCTGACGGCCCGTTGTACATCTCCGATTTCCCTCCAGGGCTCAACTCGCCGGGGTCGAACCCCGCCCCCGGCGAGGCACCCGGACCGCTGCCGACCGCGCTTCCGTGCTCCCCGCGGTACGGCCTGCCGTCCGCCCACTGAGCGCCATCTCACAGACGTAGCCGCGAATCGCGTGCTACGGTACCGCTAGCACTTGTGTACGCCCGTTGTCCGGGCGCCGGTGCCAGTTCTCCTCAGACAGTCGAACGGCCCGCCGATTCTCCGGTCGCCACATCGACTTCTCCACACCACCTCGTCGAGGCCCCACAGCCGTACCCGAGGTGCTGTTCTCCACCGCCGAGGCGTGTTCTCCATCCGCCTCCCTCGCGGTATCGCCCCTTCCTTCGCATGCCTCATGCACCTCCGTCCGTGAAAGGACCACCCCTCATGACCACCACACTCGAACACCCTCCCGCGGAGCGGCAGCTCCCGGCCCGGGTCGCCACCGGCGTCCTCGACATCGACGCGAACGGGAAGGGGCACCTGCGGTCCCCGGACCTGCTGCCCTCGCCCACCGACCTCCAGGTACCTCCCCCGCTGATCCGCCGGTACGGCCTGCGCAAGGGGGACCTCGTCGACGGCGTACGCGGCACCCAGCGCGCCCTGACCGAGGTCGCCCGGGTCAACGGGCGTACGCCCGACGAGCAGCGCGGCCGCCGCCACTTCCGTGACCTGACTCCGCTGCACCCCCGCGAGCGGCTCCGCCTCGAACACCCGGCGGCCGGGCTGACCGGTCGCGTCGCCGACCTGCTCGCCCCCGTCGGCAAGGGCCAGCGCGGGCTCGTCGTGGCGCCGCCCAAGACCGGCAAGACGGTCCTGCTCCAGCAGATCGCGGCCGCCGTGGCCGGCAACCACCCCGAGGCCCGGCTGATGGTGGTGCTGCTCGACGAACGACCCGAGGAAGTCACCGACATGCGGCGCTGCGTGCGCGGCGAGGTGTACGCCTCGACCTTCGACAAGGCGCCCAAGCAGCACATCGCCCTCGCCGAGCTGGTGATCGAGCGGGCCAAGCGGCTCGTCGAGGCGGGCGAGGACGTCGTCATCCTCCTCGACTCCCTCACCCGGCTGTGCAGGGCCCACAACAACGCGGCCGCCGCCGGTGGCCGCACCCTCAGCGGCGGCGTCGACGCGACCGCGCTCATCGGCCCCAAACGGTTCTTCGGCGCCGCCCGGCTGGCCGAGGAGGGCGGATCCCTCACCATCCTCGCCACCGCCCTGGTGGAGACCGGCTCCCGCGCCGACGACTTCTACTTCGAGGAGCTCAAGAGCACCGGCAACATGGAGCTGCGCCTCAGCCGTGACCTCGCCTCGCGTCGTGTCTTCCCGGCCGTCGACATCAACCCGTCCGGCACCCGCCGCGAGGAACTCCTCCTGTCCCCCGCCGAGTTGGCGACCGTGGGAGGCCTGCGCCGCGCCCTGCAGAGCCGCGACGGCCAGACCACCCTGGAGACCCTGCTGGAGCGGATGCGCGAGACCCCGGACAACGCGACGTTCCTGCGCAGGATCCAGCCGACCCTGCCGAACGGCTGACCATCCTGCCGAACGGCTGACCATGACGTGACGTCGCGTCGGTGTGCGGCATCCGGGTGCTCGCAGGCACCGCTCGGCCTGGCAGCGCCGGGTTCGGCGGGCGCATTCCTACGTTGGCAGTATGACGATCGCATTTACTTTCCGGACTCCTGTGTCCGCCTGCGCGATCTGCGTGGCGGGCCTGCTCGCGCTCGCGCCCGCCGCCGCGGCGACTCGCGGCGGCGCGAGTCCCGGCGCACCGGACGGCTCGCGCGCCGCGGCCCCGCCGCCCGCCCTGCTGTACCGCGCCGGCACCCATGTCCGGAGGCACGCCGGAGCCCCGAGGATGCCGAACGTCTCCGCGCTGGCGTGGCTGGTCGCCGACGTCCACACCGGCGAGGTGCTCGCCGCGCACGACGCGCACCGCGGGCTGCCGCCCGCCAGCACCCTGAAGACCCTGTTCGCGCTCACCGTGCTGCCGTCCCTCCCGCGCGACCAGCGGCACACGGTCCGCGCGCGGGAGCTGGCCGGGATCGGAGCCGGCAGCAGCCTGGTCGGGGTCGCCGCGGGGCACACCTACCGGGTGTCCGACCTGTGGCGCGGGGTCTTCCTCGACTCGGGCAACGACGCCGTGCACGTGCTGGCCGAGCTGAGCGGCGGCTGGCGTTCCGCGGCCGCCCGGATGCGGGCCACGGCCCGCGCCCTCGGGGCCCGTGACACCTGGGTGGTGTCGCCGGACGGGTACGACGCGCCGGGCCAGGTGTCCTCGGCGTACGACCTCGCCGTCTTCGGCCGGGCGGGGCTGCACGATCCGGATTTCGCGTGGTACTGCGGCACAGCCACGGCCCTTTTCCCGGCCGGTGGCGGACGGTCGTACCCGATCCGCAACACCAACCGGCTGCTGAGCGGCGCGGACGGGGTACGGCCGTACCGGGGGATCATCGGCGTCAAGAACGGCTACACCAGCCACGCCGGCAACACGCTCGTCGCCGCCGCCCGCCGCGGCGGGCGCACGCTGGTCGTGACGGTGCTGAACCCTCAGTCGGGCGGGCGCTTCGCCGTGTACGAGGAGGCCCGGGCGCTGCTCGACTGGGGTTTCACGGCCGCCGGACGGGTCGACCCGGTGGGCTCGCTCGACGCGCTCCGGGCGCGACCTCGCCCAGGGCCCACAGCGCTGCCCACCACCGCGCTGCCAGCCGCCGCCCCACCGGCCGGGGAGGGCGGAGCCGGATGGCCGGACAGGATGGCGATCGCGGGTGCCGTCGCCCTCGGTGTCGGTGCCGTCGTCCTGGTGCTGCGACTCGCGCTCGGCCGGACGGAGCGGAGCTGACCGACCGGGAGCCACAGCAGCAGTCCGAGCGTGATCCACGTGTAGGCGTTGCTGCCGAGGAACCCGTCGATGCCGGACGCGTCGTCGAACCACAGCCAGACCACGCTGGTGCACAGCACCGCGTACAGTGCGCCCGCGACCCGCGGGTGCCCGGCGCGGACCAGGACCACGAAGGACGGCAGCAGCCAGACCAGGTGGTGCACCCAGGTGATCGGGCTGACCAGGCACGCGGTGAGGCCGGTGAGCGCGAACGCCGTCGGCCACTCCCCCGCCGCCACCGCGCGCCGACTCCGGCTCGCCCACACGCACAGCACCAGCAGCACCGCCACCGCCCACACCGCGCGGTCCGTTACCCCGAGCCGGGCCAGGATCCCTTGCAGGGACTGGTTGGAGACGTAGTCCAGGCGGCCCACCCGGGTCGTGTCCCACATCGCGTCCGTCCAGTAGTAGCGGGAGGCGTCCGGGGCCACGCAGGCGGCGAACGCGGTCGCCGCGACGGCGACGGCCGTGGCCCGGGCTGCTTCCCGTCGCCGGCCGGCGAGCAGCAGCAGGACGATGAAGAGCGCGGGCGTCAGCTTGATCGCGGCGGCGAGACCGGTCCCGACCCCGGCCCACCGTCGCCGACCGGTGGCCAGCAGCCCGGAGTCGGTCAGCACGAGGGCCAGCAGCAGCAGGTTGACCTGGCCGAAACTGATGGTGTCGCGCAGCGGTTCGAAGAGCGCGAGCAGACAGGCGCCCAGGGCGCAGCCGTACCAGCCGTAGCGCCGCCAGGCCGGTCCGACGAGGATCCGCAGCACCACGGCCAGGGCCGCCAGATTGAGCAGCAGGGCCACGGCGATCGCCGTGTGCAGGCCGAGCAGCGCCATCGGCAGCATGGCCACCGCGGCGAACGGCGGATAGGTGAAGCCGTACGGTGTCCCGGGCACCCGGTAGTCGTAGATCCGGCCGCCATGGTGGATCCAGTGGTCGATGGCCCCGTGGTACACGCGCAGGTCGAACCAGTCGCGCAGCAGCGGCACCGTCGCGGTGAACACGGTCACGGTGACGGCGAGGGCCAGCAGGAGCAGCAGCCGTCCGCGGTCGGTACGGGGCGCTGTCATGCCGTACGCCCCGGCGTAGGCGCCGGTTCCGCCTGGTGGGCCTGGAACAGGACGATCACGGCGAGCACTCCGCCCAACACCGCGAGGGCCAGTTGCCCGGTGTCGGCCGGGCCGCCACTGGGCAGAGCGGCGAGCGCGAGCACCCCCGTCACGGCGGCCACCCGGTGCCGTACCGAGGAGCTGGGGGCGGCCGCGGCGATGAGGAAGAGCCCCCACAGGGCGTACCAGGGGCGGATCGCGGGCCCGAAGGCGGCCACGGCCGCCAGACTCAGGCCCAGCGCGTACACCGGGCGAGGCCGCAGCCGCAGCCATATGACGAGGACCGAGACGACGGCGGCCACCATGCCCACGGCGTGCCAGACGGGGACGGCCAGGGGTGCCAGGTCGCTGCCGAGGCGTTCCAGCAGCGCACCCGTGGCGCGTCCGAGCAGGCTGGTCAGGGCCCAGTTCTGCGAGGAGACGGGCGTGTCGAGGGCGCGCAGCCAGCCGTACCCCGTGCCGGCGACCGTGGTCGCGGCGACCGTGGTGACGGTCGCCGCGACCACGGTCGTGACCACCGCCCTCGTCCGGTCGGCGCCCGCACGTACCTGGAGGACCACGACCGCGACAAGCCCGAGTGCGGCGGGTGCCTTGACCAGCGCGGCGAGGGTGACCAGGACGGCGCCCAGGACCGGCCACCGGCCCAGGGCCGCGACCAGGCCGAAGCCGAGCAGGCCGAGCATGATGGCGTCGTTGTGGGCGCCGGCGACCAGGTGCAGCAGGACCAGCGGGTTGAGGGCGCCGAGCCAGAGCGCGGCGGCCGGGTCGGCGCCGCTGTGCCGGGCCAGCCGGGGCAGCGCGGCCGCCATCAGCCCGACGCCGAGCAGCGCGACCAGCCGCATCCCGAAGAGACCGGCGGGGAGTTCGCCCCGGGTCAGACCGGACAGGGCGGAGGCCACACCGAGGAAGACCGGGCCGTACGGGGCCCCGGTGTGCCGCCACAGCGGGGAGACCTCGTCGGCGAGCGGACCGCCGAGCATGGCGGGCCCGTGCGCGTAGACGTCCATGTGCGCGTCGACCATGGCGCCCTGCGCGAGGTAGCTGTACACATCCCGGCTGAACAGCGGCGGCGCGAGCAGCAGCGGCGCCGCCCAGATCACCAGGACCGCCATCAGGGCGCGCGGGCTCGGCGGGTCGGATCCCCGGATCAGCCGCCCCAGCAGGACCCAGGCCGCGATCAGCAGGACGACGCCGAAGTACGCGCCGACCAGGCCGAACGCGGCGTGCGCGGAGGACGGGGCGAGCAGCTCCCGCACGGGCAGCGCTCCCGCGCTCTCGCCTCCCGCCGCGAGGAAGGCGGTTCCGAGCAGGCCGAGCACCTGGCAGCGGCGGAGATCGACGGGAAAAGCCAAGGCCAACACTCGGGAAGCGTGTCAACGCCGGATGGCCGGAAAGCGACCTGTTGCTCTCCTGGCGGGGGCCTGCGTGTGACGGACACGTGAGGCACCGATGAGTTCCGCACGTGGGGCCGGTCTCACTGGACACGACACGGACTCAGACAGAACGGATGTGGTTTCTGTGCCGAGCAGTACCGGTTACGCGAAGGTCAACGGCGTGGAGATGTACTACGAGGAGCACGGCGGCGCGGAGGGGAACAGGCGTCCCCTCGTGCTGCTGCACGGCGGTGCCCTCACCGTGGACCTCACGTTCGGGGCCGTCCTGCCCGCCCTGACCGACAATCGGCGCATCGTGGCTCCCGAGCTCCAGGGCCACGGGCACACAGCCGACACGGACCGCGAGATCACCTTGCGGAACCTGGCCTCGGACGTGGTGGGACTGCTCGACGACATCGGCATCGAGGAGGTGGACCTCCTCGGCTTCAGCCTCGGCGGACTGACCGCCCTGGAAGTCGCCGTACGGCACCCCGAACGCGTGGGGCGTCTCGTGCTCGCCTCCACGCACTACCACCAGGACGGCTATCACGACGAGGTCCGCACGCCCGACTACAACTCGCCACTCCTGCCGAGCCAGGCCGACTTCCAGGAGATGGCCGACGCCTACGCGGCGGTCGCGCCGGACCCCGGACACTTCATGGACTTCCTCGCCAAGTGCTCGACCGCCGCGCACGCCCCGCTGCCCTGGACCGCCGACGACCTGCGCGCACTGGACACGCCCACTCTGCTGGTCATCGGCGACACGGACTTCGTCCGCGTCGAGCACGCGGCCGAGATGCGGCGGCTGATCCCCCGGGCCCGGCTGGCCGTCCTGCCCGAGACCACACATATGACGCTCATGCGGCGGACGTCTGTGCTGCTGCCGCTGCTGGACGAGTTCCTCGACTGAGCCGCCGCCTCAGAAGATCGACACCCCGGTCAGCGTCGTGAATCGGTCGAGGGCCGCCACGCCCGCCACCGAGTTCCCCCGCTCGTCCAGTCCCGGGCTCCACACGCACAGCGTGCAGCGGCCCGGGACGACCGCGATGATGCCGCCGCCCACCCCGCTCTTGCCGGGCAGGCCGACGCGGTAGGCGAAGTCGCCCGCCGCGTCGTACGTCCCGCAGGTCAGCATCACCGCGTTGACCTGCTTGGCCTGGCTCTGGGTGAGCAGCCGGGTGCCGTCGGCGCGCAGACCGTGCCGGGCCAGGAACGTGGTGGCCAGAGCGAGGTCGGCGCAGGACGCGGTGATCGAGCACTGCCGGAAGTACTGGTCGAGCAGGACCGGGATCGGGTTGCCGATGTTGCCGTACGCCGCCATGAAGTGGGACAGCGCCGCGTTGCGGTCGCCGTGCGCGGACTCGGAGGCGGCTACCTCCAGGTCGAAGTCCAGGGCCGGGTTGCCGGACTCCGAACGCAGGAAGGCCCGCAGTTCGCCGGCCGCGTCCCCGGTACGGGTGTGGAGGCGGTCGGTGACGACGAGGGCGCCCGCGTTGATGAACGGGTTGCGGGGGATGCCGTTCTCGTACTCCAGCTGGACAAGGGAGTTGAAGGGGTTGCCGGAGGGCTCGCGGCCCACGTGCTCCCAGAGTTCGTCGCCCTCGCGTGCCAGGTCGAGCGCGAGGGTGAAGACCTTGGTGAGGGACTGCGCGGAGAACGGTTCCCGCCAGTCCCCCACGCCGTACACCGTGCCGTCCAGCTCCGCCACGGCCATGCCGAAGCTGCGCGGGTCGCGTGCCGCGAGCGCCGGTATGTAGTCGGCGGGACGGCCGACGCCGGGGGTCCGTTCGATCTCGGCGGCGATGCGCTCCAGGACCGGCTGGAAGGTCATGGACGAAGTCATGATCGCCATTGTGCCTCCGTGCCGGTCCTGGTGCTCCTTCCCGGGCTCAGGCCTGCGGTGCGCCACTGCCCGCGAGGATCTCCGGGCGCAGCAGGTCGGCGAGGGTCGCGGCCGGCAACAGTCCCTTCTCCAGGACGAGTTCGGCGACTCCGCGGCCGGTTGCCAGGGCCTCCTTGGCGATGTCGGTGGCGGCCGTGTACCCGATGTGCGGGTTGAGGGCGGTCACCAGGCCGATGGAGTTCTCCACGCTCGCGCGCAGCGCCTCGGTGTTGGCGGTGATGCCGTCCACGCAGCGTTCGGCGAGGGTGAGGCAGGCCGCGCGGAGGTGGGTGAGGGACTCCGACAGGGAGTGCAGGATGATCGGCTCGAAGGCGTTGAGCTGGAGCTGTCCGGCCTCGGCCGCCATCGTGATGGTGACGTCGTTGCCGATCACCTCGAAGGCGACCTGGTTGACGACCTCGGGGATGACCGGGTTGACCTTGCCGGGCATGATGCTCGAACCGGCCTGCACCGGCGGCAGGTTGATCTCGCCGAGCCCCGCGCGGGGACCGGACGACAGCAGGCGCAGGTCGTTGCAGCTCTTGGAGAGCTTGACCGCGATCCGCTTGAGCACGCCGGACATCTGGACGAACGCGCCGCAGTCCTGGGTGGCTTCGACCAGGTTGGCCGCGGTGACCAGCGGGAGTCCGGTGATCTCCGAAAGGTGGCGGCGGGCCGACTCGGCGTATCCGGCGGGCGCGTTCAGTCCCGTCCCGATCGCGGTGGCGCCCAGGTTGATCTCATGGATCAGCTCGACGGCCTCGGCGAGACGGCTGCGGTCCTCGTCGATCATGACGGCGTACGCGGAGAACTCCTGGCCGAGCGTCATCGGCACCGCGTCCTGCAGCTGGGTGCGGCCCATCTTGAGCACGTCATGGAACTCGACGGCCTTACGGGCGAACGCGTCCTCGAGGACGGACATCGCGTCGAGCAGTCCACGTACCGCGAAGACCGTCGCGATCTTCACGGCGGTCGGGTAGACGTCATTGGTCGACTGACCGAGGTTGACGTCCTCGTTGGGGTGCAGGTGCTCGTACTCCCCCTTGGCGTGGCCGAGCAGCTCCAACGCCCGGTTGGCGACGACCTCGTTGGCGTTCATGTTGGTCGAGGTGCCGGCGCCGCCCTGGATGACGTCGACGACGAACTGGTCGTGCAGCTTGCCGTCGCGTATCTCCCGGCAGGCCTCCACGATGGCGGCGGTCTTCCTCGGGCCCAGCAGCCCGAGCTCCTCGTTGGCCCGTGCGGCGGCCTCCTTGACGGCGGCGAGGGCGTCGATCAGGTGCGGGTAGGCGGAGATCGGGGTGCCGGTGATGGGGAAGTTCTCGGTGGCACGCAGGGTGTGGATGCCCCAGTACGCCTCGGCGGGGACGTGACGGTCGCCGAGCAGGTCGTGTTCGCTGCGGGTGGCGGCGGTGTTCATGAGGGTGCAGGTCCTCTTTCTGAGAGGGTGAGGGGCGCCGTGCTGACAGGCGCTCAGGCCAACGCCCCGAAGGGGCGCGGGGAACTGCGCGACCAGCCACAGCGCCGCCGCAGCCGGTCGAACACAGAATCCCTTACGTCGCTCTGCCGGTCTGCCGTCAGGCGCACGCGGAGAGCGTGACCGGGTCGAGTGCGCGCACCGGCCGCACACAGCCGACCGCTTCGCCGCCCCCGAGCAGCGGCTCCCCCGCGAACTCGGTGAGTGCCGCGGGATCGACGCCGGCCCGGGCCAGGGCGGCCGCGGCGACCGGGACACGCGCCCGGTTCGCCCCGTCGGCTATCTTCACGGCGACGGCACGGCCGTCCGGGAGCGCGGCGACCTGGACACCTTCGAAGCCGTCCTTGGCGAGAAGCCCCGGTACCGCCCGCATCAGCGCGGCGACGTCCCGGCCGGATCCGGACGCCATCTCGGCGTGCTCGCGCATCGCGTCGGCCACCCGCGCCTCCGGGGTGCCGGGAGCGGCCGTGGTGATCCGGGCGGCGGCCCGGGCCAGGCCGTGCAGCGAGACGGAGAACAGGGGCGCGCCGCAGCCGTCCACGGTCACCCGGGCGATGCGCTGTCCGGTGAGGTCCTCGACGATCTCGGCGATGGCCTGCTGGAGCGGGTGCCCGGGGTCGAGGTAGTCGTCCAGGGACCAGCCGTTCAGCTCGCAGACATACAGCATGGCCGCGTGCTTGCCGGAGCAGTTCTGGGCGAGCCGGGAGGGAAGTCGGCCCGCCCGGATCCAGTCGTCGCGGACGACCGGGTCGAAGGGCAGGTCGCGCACGTTGCGCAGATCGGCCTCCGAGAGCCCGGCGAGCTCCAGGATGCGGCGGCTGCCGGCCAGGTGGCGTTCCTCGCCGGAGTGGCTGGCGGCGGCGAGCGAGAGCAGCTCACCGTCGAGCGGGAGCCCGGCCCGGACCATGGCGACGGCCTGGAGGGGTTTGAGGGCGGAGCGTGGGTAGAAGGCGGCCTCCACGTCGCCGAGTTGGAACCGGACCCCGCCGTCGGTGTCGAGAACGACGACGGAGCCGTAGTGGATGCCCTCGACGACCCCGCCGCGTACCAGGTGGGCGACGGGAGCGTGGAGGGGCTCGCGGATCAGGGGTGCGTCCGCGACGGAACTGCTGTACATCACTGCCTGCTTCTCAGGGAGCGGCGCGCGGGTCACGCGCCGGTTCCGGTAGTGGACGTGCGTGCGACCCGGCGCCGGACGGCGAACCATCCGACGACCAGGGCCCCGATGATCAGCGGCAGACACAGCACGGTGGTGCGTCCGGCGCCGCCGTCGGCGTACATGAGGACCAGGACGGAGGCGAGGAACGCCAGCGTCACCACTTCGGTCCAGGGGGAACCCGGCAGCCGGTAGCCGGGGCGGGAGAGCTCGCCCTTCTGGGCCTTCTGCCAGAACACCAGGTGGCAGACCATGATCATGCCCCAGGTGGAGAGGATGCCGATCGCCGCGAAGTTCAGCACGATCTCGAAGGCGTCGGCGGGGACGACGAAGTTGAGGCCGACGCCGAGGACGCAGATGCCGCTGGTGAGCAGGATGCCGCCGTAGGGGACCTGGCTGCGGCTCATCACGCCCGTGAACTTGGGGGCCGAACCCGACATCGCCATGGAGCGCAGGATGCGGCCGGTGGAGTACAGGCCGGAGTTGAGCGAGGACATGGCCGCGGTGAGCACGACGAGGTTCATCACGCCGCCGGCCGCCGGGATGCCGATGTTGGACAGCACGGTCACGAAGGGGCTCTCGCCGGCCGTGTAGCGGTTCCACGGCAGCAGCATCGACAGCAGGACGACCGAGCCGACGTAGAACAGGCCGACCCGCCACATGATCGAGTTGATCGCCTTCGGCATGATCTTCTCGGGGTTCTCGGTCTCACCGGCCGTGACGCCGACCAGTTCGACGGAGGCGTAGGCGAAGACGACGCCCTGGATGATCAGCAGCATCGGCAGCAGTCCGCTGGGGAAGAGGCCGCCGTTGTCGGTGATCAGGGACGGGCCGGGGGTGGCGCCGTCCACCGGGTGCTGCGTGACCAGCAGGAAGATGCCGATACACATGAAGATCACGAGCGCGCTGACCTTGACGATGGCGAACCAGAACTCCAGTTCACCGAAGATCTTCACGGAGATCAGGTTCACGGTGAGGACCACGGCGAGCGCGATCAGCGCGATCACCCACTGCGGGATGTCGGAGAACATGCCCCAGTAGTGGGTGTAGGTGGCCACCGCGGTGATGTCGGCGATGCCGGTGGTCGCCCAGTTCAGGAAGTACATCCAGCCCGCGGTGAAGGCGCCCTTCTCACCCAGGAACTCGCGGGCGTACGACACGAAGGCGCCGGACGAGGGCCGGTACAGGACGAGTTCGCCGAGGGCGCGGACGACCAGGAAGGCGAAGATCCCGCAGACCGCGTAGGCGATGAACAGGGAGGGGCCGGCGTCGGCGAGGCGGCCGCCGGCACCGAGGAAGAGGCCGGTGCCGATGGCGCCGCCGATGGCGATCATGTTGACGTGCCGGGACTTCAGGGACTTGCTGTAGCCGGCGTCTCCGGCGTCTACATGTGCGGCCGCTGTGCGCGTCTCTTCTTTGAGGTACTCGCTCACGCCTCGGGTCCGCCTTCCGTGGGGATGTCCGTGCGCGGGGAGCGCACGATGTCGGTGAGGGTGGTTTCGACGCGGTCGAGATGGTGGGCCATGGCGTCCACCGCGTCGGTCTCGGAACCGTCCATCAGCGCTTCGACGATCGCCCGGTGCTCGCGATTGGACTGCTCGCGGCGCCCGCCCAGTTCGTTGAGGAACGCCGACTGACGCGCCAGTGCGTCGCGGATCTCCTCGATGACCCGGCGGAAGACCGGGTTCTGGGCGGCCTCCGCCACGCCGAGATGGAACAGCGTGTCCATCGCGACCCAGGCGGTGGTGTCGGTCTCCTGCTCCATCCGGTCCAGAAGGTGGGCCAGGTGGTCGAGGTTCTCCGCGCTGCGCCGGCGCGCCGCGTACCCGGCGACCGGGATCTCCACGTGGCGGCGCACCTCCAGCAGGTCGCTGGCCGCGTAGTCGCCGAAGGTGGGGTCTTCGACGGCGTTGGCGAGGACGAAGGTGCCCTTGCCGGTCTTGGACACGGTCAGCCCCATGGTCTGCAGGGCCCTCAGGGCCTCCCGCAGCACGGGCCGGGAGACCTCGAGGGTGCGGCACAGCTCCGCCTCGGAGGGGAGCTTGTCGCCGATCGCGTACTCACCGCGCTCGATGGCCGCGCGCAGGTGCCCGAGCACCGCTTCCATGGCGCTGACGCGCCGCGGGCCCTGACTTGCTGTCTGGCTGTCTGACAGGTTCACGGGAGTGAATACTCCGGGTGGCGAGAGGGTGCTGTCAAGGGATCCGGACGGGGAGATTCGTGGGGCGTGAAGGCCTTGAAGCGCTCTCACACCCCACCGCGCACGATGACGTCAGCTGCTCAGCGCTCCCGTGGCCAGCAGTCCGAAGAGCAGCACGCCGACCAGGATCCGGTAGATCACGAAGGCGTTGAAGGAGTGCTTGGCCACGAACTTCAGCAGCCAGGCGATCGACCCGTAGGCGACGACGAAGGAGACCGCGGTGCCGACCGCGAGCGGGGCGGCGCCCACCCCCGCCCCCAGCGCGTCCTTGAGTTCGTACAGGCCGGCGCCGGTCAGGGCGGGGATGCCGAGGAAGAACGAGAGCCTCGTCGCGGCCACCCGGTCCAGGTCGAGGATGAGCGCGGTGGACATGGTGGCGCCGGAGCGGGAGAAACCGGGGAAGAGCAGGGCGAGGATCTGGGAGGCGCCGACCAGCATGGCGTCCTTGAAGGAGGTGTCGTCCTCCCCGCGCTTGTGCCTGCCCATCTGGTCCGCCGCCCACATCACACCACTGCCGACGATCAGCGAGCCGGCCACCACCCACAGCGAGGCGAGCGGCCCCTCGATCAGCGGCTTGGCCGCCAGACCGACGACGACGATCGGGATGGTGGCGTAGATGACCCACCAGGCGAACTTGTAGTCGTGGTGGTAGCGCTCCTCAGGGTTCCTGAGCCCTCGGCCCCAGGCGGAGACGATCCGCACGATGTCCTTGAAGAAGTACACGAGCACGGCCGCGATCGCTCCGACCTGGATGACGGCCGAGAACCCGACGACGGCGTCATCGTCCACGGGGATGTTCATCAGCCCCTCGACGATCTTCAGATGGCCGGTGGAGGACACGGGCAGGAACTCGGTCACCCCCTCCACGGCTCCGAGGACGACAGCCTGACCGACGCTGATGACGCTCATGGGATCCAGTTCTTCTCGGGGAGGGCCAGTGCGGCGGGGACAGTCTTACTACACGCGGGCGAGAACCGCGCCGAGCCCGCACCGCCGAACCCCTACGCCCACACCGCCTGCGCCAGGCTCACTCCAGCGAAGGCCGCGCCCAGGCCCGCGACCACACTGGCGGCCGCGTTGGCGGCGGCGTAGAACCCGGATCCCGTCTCGGTCAGACGGAGGGTCTCGTACGAGAAGGTCGAGTACGTCGTCAGCGCCCCGCACAGGCCGGTTCCCAGGAGCAGTTGGAGGTGGGAACCGGCGGCTCCGGCGGCCGCCGCGCCGGTCAGCAGGCCGAGGATCAGACAGCCGGTGACATTGACCGCGAAGGTGCCCCAGGGGAAGACCGAGTCGTGCCGGGACTGCACGGCCCGGTCCGTGAGGTAGCGGAGCGGAGCGCCGACCATGGCGCCCACGACGACCAGCAGCCAGTTCACAACGACCTCTTACCTTTCGTGCCCGGATTGCCCTGTTCGTCCTTCCGGCCGGTGTATCGGATGACCTCGCAGTCGTCGAGGGTCACCAGTCCCTCGGTGACGAGTTCGTCGAGCTGCGGCAGGAAGGCCCGTACGCGCCCCTCGTCGTCGACGATCACCACGGCGACGGGCAGGTCCTCGCTCAGGGAGAGCAGGCGCGAGGTGTGGATCAGCGCGGAGGCGCCGAAGCCCTCGACGCCCCGGAAGACACTGGCGCCCGCGAGGCCCGCCGCATGGGCCCGGTGCACGATCTCGCTGTACAGGGGCTTGTGGTGCCAGGTGTCGTGCTCGCCGACGAAGACGGTCAGGCGCAGGGCGCGGCCGGTCAGCCTCGTCATGTCTGCCTCCACTTCAGGACGCGGCGGGCGGCCGCGACCGCGAGCCACACCGCCGTGAGCGCCGCGAGCAGGGTCGCGGCGAGGTACGCCAGCCCGGTGCGGGGGTGGCCCGAGTCGACCAGTTTCTGGATGTCGACGGCGTACGTCGAGAAGGTGGTGAAGCCGCCGAGGACACCGGTGCCGAAGAAGGGGCGGACCAGGCGGTGGGCGGCCCACACATCGGTGATGACCACCATGAACACGCCGATCACGGCACAGCCGACGACGTTGGTCCAGAAGGTCGCCCAGGGGAACGCACCGGGCTCGGCGGGCCACGCCAGGGTGAGTGCGTAGCGGGCCGTGGCGCCGAGGGCGCCGCCGAGCGCGACCACCGCGACGACGGGCGCCTGACCACGCCGGTCGGGTCGCCGTGGGGTGCGCGCGGCGGTGGGATGGCTCTCGGTCTCCGGGGCTGTCATGGTCGTGCGTCTCCTACTCGCCGGGGCCCGGGCAGCCGGGCACGCGCCTTCGCAAGTAGGGACCGTTGGCGGCGGCCTGCCGCGGTTCGGGTACGGCGGGCCCCACCGCCGCGCCGCGAGGGTGGTCGCGGCCGCTCAACAGCGTAACCCCGGGCTGAGCCGGGGTCATGTCGTGACCGGTGCCTCGCAGACCGCGACGCCGCGCTCCCACACGCTGCCCAGGACCAGGTGGTTCTCGCTCTCGCAGACGCTGGTGACCATGCGGAAGCCGGAACGACGTCGGGTGAGGTGGTGGACCACCCGGCCGTCGTCGTCGACCGCCAGGACGCCGATCGTGCCGGTGGGGCGGAACGGAGCGCGGACGGCCAGGTGTGCGGCGGCGCGGCGGACGGGTGGGGTGCCGCGGTGCAGGCTCTCCAGCGCGGGGATGCGGGGGCCGGCCAGTGACACCCAGACCGGGCCCTTGGGCCCGGACCGCCAGATGTTGTCGGGCATCCCCGGAAGGCTGTCGGTGAAGGGCTCGCCATGTCCCGCGCGCGGTCCGGTGAGCCAGTAGCGGGTCAGCCGGCAGGCGCCCGTCTCGGCGACGACCAGGAAGGACTCGTCGCCGCTCGGGGCCAGTCCGTTGGCGAACTGCAGTCCCTCCAGGAGGACCTCGGGCGTGTCACTGCCGGGGGCCAGCCGCAGCAGGCGGCCGGTGCCGGTGTGCTCGACGATGTCGCCGATCCACTGCCGCAGGGGGTAGCGGCGACTGGAGACGGTGAAGTACACGCTTCCGTCGGACAGGGCGACCGCGTTGCTGCAGAACCGCAGCGGCTCCCCCGCCACCGAGTCGGCGAGGACCCGTACGCCTCCGTTCGCGAGGTCGATCCGCAGCAGACCGCGTTCCGCGTCGCACACCAGCAGGGTGCCGTCCGGATGGAGTTCGAGGCCGAGCGGCCTGCCGCCGGTCTCGGCGAGCACCTCGACGCGGGGCGCGGCGGGCCCCGTCAGCCCGTCCAGGCGCAGGATGCGCCCGTCCTCCACCCCCGTCAGGACACGTCCGCGGGGGTCGGCCACCACGTCCTCGGGGCCGCGTCCGCCGACGTCGAGGTAGCGGCGGGGGACGAGAGCTGTAGGCCGGACCATGTGTGCTTCTCCCTGCTGTCGGAGGCGGCCGGCCGAGGGGGTACCCGTGCCGGGCCGGGGTCTACCAGCCCTTGTCGAACATGCGCGCCACTTCGGCGATCCGCATCTCGTCGCGCCGGTAGTGGGTGCGGTGCCGGACTCTTCGGGTGCGCAGCAGGCCGAGGTCGGCGAGGAGGCCGAGGTGCGTCTCGGCGACCGAGCGGCTCACGCCGAGTTTGCGGGCCACGGCGTCCGCGGTGACACCGTCCTCGACGGGGTCGCCGTGCCGCTGCGGCGGGAAGTGGGCGGCGGGGTCCTTCAGCCATTCGAGGATGTGCAGGCGCCTTTGGCCGGTGGGAGCCCTCAGCATCGTGTCCCCTCCGTCCTAGCCTTTGGCCTACCGCGTCGTCCCACTGTCCCGCAGCGCGAGCCGCCCTGTCCGGCGACAGGGCAAGCTTGTCCGGTACCGAACTCCCTTGCACCGCGCGTCGGTTCGCGAGCAGTTCGGCGCAGTCCCCGTCAAGGCATGCGGCAAGCCGATCATTCGACGAATCTCCGGCCGCCCGGGATCCGGGCGCGTGCGTACGGCAACCGGTCAGGATCGAAGAAGCGGCCGCCCACTCCCCGGCCTAGCGTGAGAGGCACCGACACCATCCGTCGGGTCCACTCGGTACGGAGGAGTACGCCATGACCGCAGGCCTCAAGACGATCATCTACCCCGTCAGGGACCTCGCCCTGGCGAAGCCCCTGTTCGCGGCCCTGCTGGGGGTGGAACCGTACGCCGACGAGTCGTATTACGTCGGGTTCCGCGACGCCGGGCAGGATGTCGGCCTCGACCCCAACGGACACGCGCGGGGCATGACCGGCCCAGTCCCCTACTGGCACGTGACCGACCTCAGAGAGACCCTCGCGGCGCTGCTGGCCGCCGGTGCGGAGCTGCTCCAGGACACCCAGGACGTCGGGGGCGGCAAGCTGATCGCCTCGGTGAAGGACCCGGACGGGAACCTGATCGGGTTGACGCAGGAGCCGCCCGCCTGAGGCCTCGGTTCTTGTCCATCTACCAGGCGCGCTCATCGTGTATGCATGCCTTGCGCATGCACGCGCTGCTCATCGCACTCCTTGCCGCACTCCTTGCCGCACTCCTTGCACATGCACTAGTTGCGCGCTCAATAAATGGCCGGATCGGTGCTACCGTGCTGATATGGCGGCCGAAAACGGTCGGAGTCGGGGTCGGGGTCGGGGGCGGCCTCGAGGAGCGGTGGCGGGACATCCTGTCCGTGCATGCCCGCACGATGTGCGAGATCGACCGCGTGCTGCACCCGCACGGGCTGGGCGCGAGCGACTTCGAGGTGCTCGACATCCTGGCCGCGGAGTCGCCCGAGGAGGGCGACCAGTGCCGGGTCCAGAACCTCGTCGGACGAGTGCATCTCAGCCAGAGCGCGCTGTCCCGGCTGATCGGCCGTCTGGAGAAGGACGGCCTGGTGGAACGCTCCGTCTGTGCGGAGGACCGGCGGGGCGTGTGGGTGGCCCTGACCCGCGCGGGCCGAGACCTGCACGCACGGGTGCGGCCGCTGCAGCGGGACGTGCTGGCCCGGATGCTGGGCTCGTAGGGCAACCACCCGGCCTGCCGAGGCGTTTTCCGGTGGGATCCCCGGTTGAACACTCGCCCGGGCGGCCCATGACCCTAGATGCTGCTTATCAGCGCCGCCAGCTTGTCGAGCCCCTGCGTCCAGCCCTCGTCGTGCAGAACTCGGCGCCGCTCAGTGGCGAAGTCGCCCTGATCGAGGACCAGCTCGACCGACGTATCGCCGATGTCCCGAAGCGACAGGGTCACCACTGTCTCCCGATCCTCAGGATCGGGATCCTCCCAGCGGAAGGTGTAGGAAAGGCGCTCCGGAGGGACGACCTCGAGGAATTCCCCCACCAGGTGGAAGGAAGCGCCTTCCGGCGGCTGCATCGCGATTCGGTAAGCACCTCCTGGCCGCACATCGCTGTCCACACTCGGGATGGTGAACCCCTCAGGGCCCCACCACTTGGCCAATTCCTGCGGCTCGGTCACAAGCCGGAATACGACCGGGCGCGGTGCGCGGAGGACACGTTGCAGATGCAGCCTCAAACCGCCGTCACGCGTCATCTCGAACCTCCTCCCTGAATGCCGAACGCGGTGCAGGGGCGAGGATCGGGCCCGCCGGGCCCGGCCGCCGCATAGGTGCGGCCGGACCCGATGCGGTCGTCGTCAGGGCCTGGCGAGCAGGGTGCGCACGCCTTCCGACGTGAGGGTCAGCGGGTGCGCGGAGCTGGCGTCGATGGTCAGGGACAGCTCGTCGGCCGGCCACTGTGCGGCCAGCGCGCCCAGCGGGACCATGCGGTAGCGGGAGACGTACGGGAGGAGCTCGGCCATCTCCGGTTCGGAGGTGAACACGGGCACCACCGGGGCCCCGTCCCGCTGCTCGAGGACGGGCAGCGCGACCGTGCTCGGGTCGCTGACCTCGTCCTGTCCGGCGTCGTCGGGCACGGGCACGAGCACCTCGCTGCTCGCGAGCGTGGCCAGCGCCGCCGTGTCCTCGGTGTTCTCGGCCAGCGCGTCCAGCGCCCGCCGGGCCGGTGTGACGGTGTTGTCGTACGCGGGTGTGTCCATGGCTGATCCCTAGATAGCGGAGGTCTTGCGGCCCGCCCGGCGCAAGATCGCCCCGGGCGCGGTTCTGGTCGCGTACCCGACGTTCACCAGCGCAATCCTCCGGGACGCGGGGGTTCAGGGGTTTCACATGGGTTTCACGGAACCCGGCGCAGGTCAGGGGGCGGCCTGGCCGGTTCGGGAGAAACCGGATTCGGGAGAAACGGGATGTGGTCCGGCGCCCTCCTCGGCGGCCATGGCCGCCCCGGCCGCGGAACGGTTCGGGCGGCGGTTTAGCATATGAGCGCCACCTAGCTCGAAAGAGATACTCGTGACTGTCAAGGACGACTCGTTCACCAACTGGAAGACTCGCGAGGAGATCGCGGAGTCGATGATCCCCCTCATCGGGAAGCTGCACCGCGAGCGGGACGTGACCGTCCTGCTGCACAGCCGCTCCCTGGTGAACAAGTCGGTCGTGAGCATCCTCAAGACCCACCGCTTCGCCCGTCAGATAGCCGGCGAGGAGCTGTCGGTCACCGAGACGCTGCCGTTCCTCCAGACGCTCGCCGCCCTGGATCTCGGCCCGTCCCAGATCGACATCGGCATGCTCGCCGCGACCTACCGGACCGACGGCCGCGGCCTTTCCGTGGCGGAGTTCACCGCCGAGGCGGTCGCCGGTGCCACCGGCGCGGACCGGGTCGAGCGCCGTGAGCCGCGCGACGTCGTCCTCTACGGTTTCGGCCGCATCGGCCGCCTCGTCGCCCGCCTGCTGATCGAGAAGACGGGCTCCGGCAACGGCCTGCGGCTGCGCGCCATCGTCGTGCGCGGCACCGGCGGCCGGGCCGCCGAGGACCTCGTCAAGCGGGCCTCGTTGCTGCGCCGCGACTCCATCCACGGCCAGTTCCAGGGCACGATCACCGTCGACGAGGCGAACAGCACCATCGTCGCCAACGGCAACGAGATCAGGGTGATCTACGCCGACGACCCGGCGGAGGTCGACTACACGGCGTACGGCATCAAGGACGCCATCCTCATCGACAACACCGGCAAGTGGCGGGACCGCGAGGGCCTGTCGGAGCACCTGCGTCCCGGCATCGACAAGGTCGTACTGACCGCGCCGGGCAAGGGCGACGTCCCGAACATCGTGCACGGCGTCAACCACGACACCATCAAGCCGGACGAGCGGATCCTGTCCTGCGCGTCCTGCACCACCAACGCGATCGTGCCGCCGCTGAAGGCGATGGCGGACGAGTACGGCGTCCTGCGGGGGCACGTGGAGACCGTGCACTCCTTCACGAACGACCAGAACCTGCTGGACAACTACCACAAGGCCGATCGCCGGGGCCGCTCCGCGCCGCTCAACATGGTCATCACCGAGACGGGTGCCGCCTCCGCCGTCGCCAAGGCACTGCCCGGCCTCGAGGCGCCGATCACCGGCAGCTCGATCCGGGTCCCGGTGCCGGACGTCTCCATCGCGATCCTCAGCCTGCGGCTCGGCCGCGAGACCACTCGCGAGGAGGTCCTCGACCACCTCCGCGAGGTCTCGCTGACCTCGCCGCTGAAGCGTCAGATCGACTTCACCACTGCCCCCGACGCGGTCTCCAGCGACTTCATCGGCTCCCGCCACGCCTCGATCGTCGACGCCGGCGCGACCAAGGTCGACGGCGACAACGCGATCCTCTACCTCTGGTACGACAACGAGTTCGGCTACTCCTGCCAGGTCATCCGCGTGGTCCAGCACGTCTCCGGTGTGGAGTACCCCACCTACCCGGCGCCGGTGCCGGCGGTCTGACTGTGGGGTTCGAGGCGGCCGGGCCGTCTTGAGCGCGCGTACGGCGTCGGCGAGGGTGTGCGCCTCGGCCGGCCCGCCGCCCCTCGTCTCACGGCTGTCTCACGGCACCAGGACGATTTTGCCCGTGGTGTGGCCGGTCATGATCTGCCGGTGGGCGGCGGCGGCTTCCCGCAGCGGGTAACTGTCGGCGATCAGGACACGCAGTCGCCCGGCCCCCGCCGCTTCGGTGAGCTGCAGGCGGGCCGCGGCGCGGATCTCCGTGCCGGGGTCCGCGCCGGGCGCGCCACCCAGGACCTTGATGCCGGCCTGGGCCCCGCGCTGGAACGCCGCGATGGTGGCGATACGGGCCGGGTCGGCAACGAGTTCCACCGAGACGTCGACCGCTTCGTCGGTGCCGATCAGGTCGGCTGCCGCGTCGACACCATCGGGCGCTGCCGCGCGTACGCGGTCGGCCAGACCGGGCCCGTACGCGACCGGAATCGCTCCGAGGTCGCGCAACAGGTCGTGTTTGGCCGGGCTCGCCGTCGCCAGGACAGTGGCACCGCGCGCGACAGCCAGCTGCACGGCTGTCAGGCCGACTCCTCCCGCGGCGCCGTGGATCAGCACCGTTTCGCCCTTGAGCGGGCCGATGGCTTCGAGAACGTGCACGGCGGTGACGCCGGTGAGCATCAGGCCCCCGGCCTGCTCCCAGGAAAGGGCGGCGGGTTTCGGCACCACTGACGAGGCCGGTACGACGAGTTCGGCGGCGTACGCGCCGGGCGCACGATAGGCGATCACCTCGTCACCGACCGCGATCGGACCCGCGGGGCCGGTCGCGTGGGCACCCACCATGGTCACCACCCCGGCCGCTTCGGCACCGAGACGCATCGGCAGGTTCGCGGGATCTGTGCCGAAGACGCCGCTGTACATCTTGTGGTCGAACGGGTTGACGCCGACGGCGCGGACCGCGATGCGCACCTGGCCGGGTCCGGGATCCGGGACCGTCTCGTCGATCACCGACAACACCTCGGGACCGCCGTAGGCACCTGCTACCACTGCTTCGCTCATGTCATAAGGCAACACGGTTCCGGACGGGTGCATTCCCCTCCGGACGTCGAGAGCGTCGTATTCCCGGCACCGCACCCCTGACCCAGAAATTGTCTGCCGCCGCGTTCACCTGTTGGCGGCCAGCACAGCCGCGAGGCCCTCCCGCAGATCTTTGACGAAATACTCGGGCACCTCCAGCGACGGGAAATGCCCCCCGGTTTCGGGTGACCTCCATCGGACGATCTGCCGGTACCGCTCCTGTGCCCAGGGGCGGGGGCACTTCTCGATGTCGCGGGGATACATGGTGATTGCCGACGGGACGTCGACCCGCAGGTCGGGGTCCAGCGAGTTGTGGCTTTCGTAGTAGATGCGAGCGGCCGAGGCGCCGGTCCGCGTCAGCCAATACAGGGTGACGTTGTCGAGAACGCGGTCCCTGGAAATCGTCTCGAACGGGCTGTCCTCGGTGTCCGACCACTCGGCGAACTTGTCGAGGATCCAGGCAAGAAGCCCGACCGGTGAGTCGACGAGCGAGTAGCCGATGGTCTGCGGTCGGGTCGCCTGCTGCTTCGCGTACGCCGCGCGGTGGTGCCAGAAATCATGGGTCTCCTCGGTCCACTCGCGCTCGGCCGCCGTCAGCCCGTCCGTTGTCAATCCGGGCGGTCCCTCCGCGAATGTCGTGTGGATGCCGAGGACGTGCGCCGGGAACCTGCCGCCGAGAACCGTGGTGATATTGCCTCCCCAGTCGCCGCCGTGGGCTACGAACTTGCCGTAGCCGAGCCTTCCCATCAGTTCCACCCAGGCGGCCGCGATCTTTTCGGTCCCCCACCCGGTGGCGGCCGGCTTGTCGCTGTAACCAAAGCCTGGCAGCGACGGGACCACGACGTGGAATGCCGGCGCGTCCGCGTCTTTTGGATCCGCGAGCTCGTCCACTACATCGATGAACTCAGCAATGCTGCCTGGCCAGCCGTGCGTCACGAGGAGAGGAGTGGCGTCCGCGCGCGCGGATCGGCGGTGCAGGAAGTGGATTCCCAGATCGTCAATGGTCGTTCGGAACTGGCCGATCCGGTCAAGGCGCTCTTCGAACGAGTGCCAGTTGTACCCGGTACGCCAGTAGTTCACGACTTCGACGAGGTCGGCGAGAGGAACGCCCTGTTCCCATCGGCGAGGGTCGGGCGCGGCGCGATGGACCGTCTCCGCCTCCGGTAGTCGCGCCGCGGCCAGTCGCGCGCGCAGATCGTCGAGGTCAGCGTCCGTTGCGTGGGCTTCCCACGCGTGCACGTCGCTGGTGGGACGGGACATGAGACCTCCTGGCCGTCGAGGAACCGGCTACGACCTATCGCGAACCGGCTAAGGCGGTTCTAGCAGCCCTTCGAGCCATGCCGCAACCTGCTAAGGTGGTTCCATGCGTGCTGGGTTCCCCGAGTTCCGCCTCGGCAAGGTGTTGGCGACCAGCTTCACGGGGACCCTGTCGGAGCGTCATGGCGCCTCTGTGGAGCGCATTCCCACGCCGCACCGACTCGTCGACTGGCTGGCGGTGAACGGCCTCGCTGTCGACTCCTGCACCACTTCCCAGCTCGACCTCGCTCGGGAACTGAGGGAGTCGATTCACGCCGCCGCGACAGCGGCCGCGATCCAGGACGCTCTGCCCGCGTCCGCTGTCCACGTCATCAATGACCGCAGCGTTCAGGGGCGGGCCGCGGCGATCCTGACGCCCGAGGGTGAGCGGCGATGGCAGCTCAGCTCGGCTTCCTGCGTGGAAGATGCCCTCAGCGTGATCGCCACCGACGCGATCAGCATCATCGCGGGCGAACGTGACGGAAAACTGGCCTTGTGCGCCTCACCGACCTGCCAGGCCGCCTTCTTCGACACCAGCCAGAGCCGCACCCGCAGATGGTGCGACATGAACACCTGCGGGAATCGTCAGAAGAAAGCGCGCTTCATCGCCAACCAGCGCAAGAACCCCAGATCAACGGAGTGATCGTCGGCCCCACCGGGGCCCGCGGCCTCACTCCTCCGTACGGCAGTGATCCTCCATACGACGGTGGTCCTCCTCGCTCCAGGCGGCGGTGTCACGGGGCGGGACGTAGGGTTCCTCGTCGTCGGGCAGCCCGTCGGCGACGGCGCGCTGCCGGGCCGCTTCGGCGTCGAACTCCAGGCCCAGCAGGATCGCGATGTTGCTGATCCACAGCCACACCAGGAAGACGATCACGCCGGCGAGGGTGCCGTAGGTCTTGTTGTACGAGCCGAAGTTCGCCGCGTAGAACGCGAACCCCGCGGACGCGATCAGCCAGATCAGCAGGGCGAGGAGACAGCCCGGGGTGATCCACTTGAAGCCTTGGCCGCGCACGTTCGGCGCCGCCCAGTACAGGATCCCGATCATGACGGTGACCAGCACGATCAGCACCGGCCACTTCGCGATCGACCAGGCGGTCAGGGCGGTGTCCCCGATGCCGAGCGCCGCGCCGGCCTCCCGGGCGAGACTCCCCGTGAACACCACGATCAGCGCGCTGATCACCGCCAGCACCAGCAGCAGCACCGTCACTCCCACCCGGACAGGCAGCAGCTTCCACACCGGGCGGCCCTCGGGCATGTCGTACACCGCGTTCGCGCTGCGGATGAAGGCCCCGATGTAGCCGGACGCCGACCACACGGCCAGCACCAGGCCGACGACCGCCATCACCGAGCCGATACCGCCCCGCCCCTGGAGCTCCCGCACGGCGTCGCCGATGATGTCCCGGGCCGAGCCGGGTGCCAGTTTCTGCAGGTTGTCGAGGACCTGCTCGGTCGCGGCCCGCCCGGTGATGCCCAGCAGCGAGACCAGCACCAGGAGGGCCGGAAACAGCGACAGCACTCCGTAGTACGTCAACGCCGCTGCGCGGTCGGTGAGTTCGTCGTCCATGAACTCCTTCACCGTGCCCTTGAGCACCGCCGGCCAGGATGTCGATGTGCGCGCCATGACGCCCGGAGTACCCCGTGTGCCGGGTACATGCTTGGAGCAGCCGTTTTCGAGGAGCGACGGCCGTCCTGGGAGTCTGTCGTCACCTCCAGCCGGCCGTCGGCTCTCCCAGCGCGGTGGCCTGCCCGGCGCCCGAGAAGATGACGCCGTGGTCGGCCGGGGCGTGGTTGAGGACCCACAAGCCGATCAGGGTGGCCAGGGCGAAGACGACGGTGATCAGGACCGTGAGCACCAGTCGGCGGCGGCGCTCGCGGCGCAGCCACTCGCCCCGGGCCGTGCGGTACGCGTCGGGCGCGGCCCGTACTCCCCCGGCCAGCGTCTCCAGGGCCTCGCGCAGCTCCCGCTCGGTCCGGCCGACGTCAGCCGCCGCGCGACCCTTGTCGACACATGCGTGCTCAGTGCGTTCGTCATAGGTGCGCTCGTTGTCCGTGCGCTCGTTTTCCGTGCGCTCAAGGTCCGTGCGTTCGCCGCTGGTGCGTTCGCTCTTGGTGCGTTCGTTGTGGGTGCGCCCCCGACCGGTGTCCTTCATCGTCGGGCCTCCATCGCCTGACTCAGGGCGGCGATGCCGCGCGCGGTGTGGGTCTTGACCGATCCGCAGGAGATCCCCATCGCCGCGGCGATCTCGCTCTCCTTCAGCCCGAGCCAGTGCCGCAGCACCAGTGCCTCGCGCTGACGGTCCGGCAGGTGCTGGAGCGCCTCGATCAGTACCCGCTGGTCGTCGTGGAGCAGGGCGGTGCTCTCCGCGGAGTCGACGACCTCCTCGGGCGGTTTCTCCACGTGCCGACGGGCCACCTGGAGGTGACGTATCCGCATCCGGGTCAGATTGCAGACGGTGGAGCGCAGATACGCCACCGCCGCCTCGCTGTCCCGCAGCCGGCGCCACTTGCGGTAGATCTGGTAGTACGCCTCGGCGACCACGTTCTCCGGGTCGTCCGCGCCGAGCAGCACGGCCAGCCGCAGCATGGAGGCGTAGTGCAGCTCGAACAGGCGGGCGAGGGCAGCCTCCCGCTCCAGATCCGCCGCATCGCTCACCGTGGGGGTGAGGGGATCCGCCGCGGAGGCGGGCGGCGGCACGGGCGGCAGCGTGAGGGGAACGTTCGCGAGGGGGACGTTCGTGAGGGGGATGTTCTGTCTGCGTCTCACGGGTTGTTCGCTCCCGTCTCGGGGCGCCGCCTGACGGCCAGGCGGGTCGGCAGGTCGGTGAGGTCGGTGCCGCGTGGGACGCCCAGGCGTTCCAGGGCCCAGGTGGCGGCCACGGCGACGGTCAGATTCAGCAGGAGGGCGACCAGCCCGGCGTAGATCTCCAGGGGCGGGCCGCCGAGACCGATCGGGACGACGGAGGAGAACCCCTCCCGCACCACCAGGACGGTTCCGGCCGCCATGCCCACGGCCCAGCCGGCCAGCAGCGCCCGGGGGTGGAGCCGGCCGGTGAACAGCCCGACGGCCACGGCCGGGAAGATCTGCAGGATCCAGACCCCGCCCAGCAGTTGGAGATTGATCGCGTCCTGGTCGCGCAGCCCGAACACGAACGCGACCGCCCCCACCTTGGCGGTCAGCGACACCGCCTTGGCGACACGTACCTGCCGCTTGGGCGTGGCGGTCGGGTGGACGTACTCGACGTACACGTTCCGTACGAAACTGGTGGCGGCCGCGATGGACATCACGGCCGCCGGGACCAGCGCCCCCACGGTGATCGCGGCGAACACCAGCCCGGCCAGCGGCGCCGGCATCAGCCGGTCGACCAGCATCGGCACCGCGGCCTCGGCACCGCCCTTCGGCGCCCGGACGCCCACCGCGAGCGCGGCGATGCCGAGGAACCCGAAGAGCGCGAGCAGCCCGGTCCAGGCGGGCAGCGCCACGGAGACCTTGCGCAAGGTGCGGGGACCGTCGGCGGCGAAACCGGCGGTCAGGACGTGCGGGTACATCAGCAGGGCCAGCGCGGAGCCGAGGGCGAGGGTGGCGTAGGCGGGCTGCTGGGCGGGAGACAGCAGCAGCGCGGAGTGGGCCGAGTCCGTTCCGCCGAGCCGTCGGGCGGCCCCGTCGAAGACCGGGCCAGGGCGGCCGAGCCGGTCGAGGACCAGCCAGCAGACCGCGGTGAGCGAGACGAACACGGCCACCGCCTTGAGCGCGGAGATGACGGTCGGCGCGCGCAGCCCGTGCCGGTAGGTCGCCACCGCGAGTCCGGCGAAGAGCGCCACCATCACCAGGTCACCGCCCGCGCCGCGCGGGTAGACGCCTCCGGCTGTCAGCACCGCGCGGATGCCCAGCAGTTGCAGCGCCAGGTACGGCATCGTGGCGAGTATCCCGGTCAGCGCGACCACCAGGGCCAGCGGAGGCGACCCGTACCGTCCGCGCACGAAGTCGGCGGCGGTGATGTACCCGTTGCGGCGGGCCACGGTCCACAGGCGGCTCAGCAGCACGAAGGCGAGCGGGCAGACGATCACCGTGTAGGGCACCGCGAAGAAGGCGGGCGCGCCGTTTCCGTACGCCAGTCCGGGGACGGCGGTGAAGGTGTACGCGGTGAAGATCGTGCCGCCGAGCAGGAACCAGGTCCACACCGGGCCGAGGCTCCGGTCGGCCAGCGCCCAGCCCTCCAGGGAGGGCAGCCGGTCACTGGGGCGCAGACGGCGTGCGGTGACGGCGAGCAGCGACGCTCCGCCGATCACGGCGAGAAACGTCGCGGTCATGGCGCTGTCGGCCATGGGTCACCGTCCTTGGTGTGCCTGGATCTCACCCGTTGGTTGCGCGGACGGCTGGTTCGGTTGACGGGCCATCGGCGGAAATCTTCTGGACATCGGCTGTCAACCACTTCCGGCGGGTGGGCAACTCTTGCACAGACCCACAGCGAGCGGGAGAGGAGGCGCAGGTCATGGCGCGGACCAGTCATCGCCGGCTACGGCGCGTCGCCGTCGCCCTGCTGCTCCTCGCGCCCGCGGCGGGACTGCTGTGGGTGCCCTGGTACGCCGGTGCCGGTCCACGGCTGGCCGGCACGCCGTTCTTCTACTGGTACCAGCTCGCCTGGGTGCCGGGGTGCGGCCTGTGCCTGCTCGCCGCGTACGCCCTGACCAGGCACGACCATCGTGACCCCTGATCCGGGTCGCTGACCTTCTCGCACGTACCGTCACACCACCCTCAAGGTGAGGAGCCGCCATGCCTACGTCAGCCATGCCCGAATCCGCCCTCCCCGAGCCGTCCGAGCCGCCCTCCCGGGGGCGTTGCTCCCGGCGGCCCCGTATGTCACCCCGGTCGATCCTGCTGTGGGCCGCCGTCTCGCTGGTGGGCGCCGTCGCCTGGGGGGTTGTCGCGCTGACCCGGGGTGAGAAGATCTCCGCGGTCTGGCTGGTGGTGGCCGCGCTCGGTTCGTACGCCATCGCCTACCGCTTCTACTCCCGCTTCATCACCCGCCGCGTGCTGAAGCCGGACGACCGCAGGGCCACCCCCGCCGAACGGCTGGAGGACGGTGTCGACTTCCAGCCGACCGACCGCAGGGTGCTGCTCGGCCACCACTTCGCCGCGATCGCCGGCGCCGGCCCGCTGGTGGGTCCGGTGCTGGCGGCCCAGATGGGCTACCTGCCCGGCACCCTGTGGATCGTCGCCGGGGTGATCTTCGCCGGTGCGGTGCAGGACATGGTCGTGCTGTTCCTGTCGATGCGGCGGGACGGCAGGTCGCTGGGGCAGATGGCCCGCGACGAGATCGGCCGGGCCGGCGGCGCCGCCGCCCTGATCGCCGTCTTCGCCATCATGATCATCCTGCTGGGTGTGCTGGCGCTGGTCGTCGTCAACGCGCTCGCCCACTCCCCCTGGGGCACCTTCTCAGTCGCGATGACGATCCCCATCGCCCTGTTCATGGGTTTCTGGATGCACCGGATCCGCCCCGGCCGGGTCGTCGAGACCAGCCTGATCGGCGTGGCGCTGCTGCTGCTCGCGATCGCCGGTGGCAGCTGGGTCCAGAACTCCTCGCTGGCCGGCACCTTCACCCTGAGCCCGACGACCCTCGTGTTCTGCCTGATCGGATACGGCTTCGTCGCCTCCGTCCTGCCGGTGTGGATGCTGCTCGCGCCCCGGGACTACCTGTCCACCTTCATGAAGATCGGCACCATCGCGCTGCTCGCGGTCGGCGTCGTGGTCGCCGCGCCCGTGCTGCACGCGGACGCGGTCAGCTCGTTCGCGAGTTCGGGCGCCGGTCCGGTGTTCTCCGGCTCCCTCTTCCCCTTCCTCTTCATCACCATCGCCTGCGGCGCGCTGTCCGGCTTCCACGCCCTGGTCGCCTCCGGCACCACCCCGAAGCTGATCGAGAAGGAGTCCCAGGTCCGGCTGATCGGCTACGGCGCCATGCTGATGGAGTCGTTCGTCGCGATCATGGCGTTGATCGCCGCTGCCACCCTCGAACCCGGTCTGTACTACGCGATGAACGCCCCCGCGGGGCTTCTCGGTGCGACGGCCCAGTCGGCGTCCCACGCGGTGGCGGGCCTCGGCTTCACCATCACGCCCGACCAGCTCACCCAGGCCGCCAAGGCGGTCGAGGAACAGACACTGATCGCCCGGTCCGGCGGAGCGCCCACCCTCGCCGTCGGCATGTCGGAGATCTTCTCCGGGATCATCGGCGGCACCGCGATGAAGGCGTTCTGGTACCACTTCACCATCATGTTCGAGGCGTTGTTCATCCTGACGACGGTCGACGCGGGCACCCGGGTCGGGCGGTTCATGCTCCAGGACATGCTCGGCAACGTCTTCAAGCCCCTCGGCCGGGTCAACTGGAAGCCCGGTATCTGGCTGTGCAGCGGGCTCGTCGTCGGCGCCTGGGGCTACTTCCTGCACTCCGGCGCCACCGACCCGCTGGGCGGGATCAACCAGCTGTTCCCGCTCTTCGGCATCGCCAACCAGCTGCTCGCCGCCATCGCCCTCACCGTGTGCACCACGGTCCTGGTCAAGTCCGGGCGGCTGCGCTGGGCCTGGGTGACGGGCCTGCCGCTGGCCTGGGTGGTCGCGGTGACGTTCACCGCGGGCTGGCAGAAGATCTTCTCCGACGACCCCAAGGTCGGCTTCTTCGCCCAGCGGGGACGCTACGCCGACGCCCTGGACGCCGGCCAGGTCCTGCCGCCCGCCAAGGACCTGGACGACATGCACACCGTGGTCACCAACTCCACCGTCGACGGTGTGCTGATCGCCCTCTTCCTGCTGCTGGTCGCCGTCGTGATCGTCAACGCCGCGGTGGTGTGTGTCCGGGCCGTCCGGTCGCCCGGGGTGTCGCCGACCACCGAGACGCCGTACGTCGAGTCCCGCATCGACGTGCCCGCCCAGGGGGCCGAGCCGCTGGCCGTGGCCCGCTCGTGAGGGCCGTACGCTGGGCCCGGGCCGTGCGCTGGTACCTGCGGGAGCTGACCGGCGAGGCGGAGTACGACCGCCACTGCGAGCGGCACCGACGCCACCATCCGCTCGCCCCGGTACCGACCCGTCGGGAGTACGCGGCGCAGCGCGCCCGGCACCGGGAGACCCACCCGCAGAGCCGCTGCTGCTGACGGGCGGCCGGTGGTGCCGGGCGCTTAGGGCTTCCCGGTTACCCGGGGCGGGTTCTCCGACGAGTGGGCAGCCGCGTCCGTCCCGTGTCAGCACGGCTGACGCCATACCCCCAGTTCCGGCTTCTTCACCATGGAGGACAGCCTGAGTCGGCGGGACTCGGCGCAGAAGTCGCTTCTCGGTTCCGTGTACTCCACGTGGAACACCGCCTTGCCGGCCGCGATGAAGGGGGCGAGTTCGGCGCACTCGTCGTACTGGGCGCACTCCTCGTTGACGGCGAAGTCGAAGTGGGCGAGGAGTTGGGGGATCTGGGGGAGGTCGTTCTTCAGTCCGACCGACAGTCCGCGCTCGTGGGCGACGGCCGCGATCATGCGGTTGTAGCCGAGCTGGTCGCGTGCGGTGAGGGGGAAGCCGGTGTCGTTGCCGTAGCCCTCCACCAGGTCGGGCTCCACCGCGTCGAAGCCCTTGTCGCGGCACATGTCGAAGCGGCGTTCCATGATCGGTTTCAGGACGGCGAGCTGCCGGATGTCCAACCAGCGTTCGCCCGCCCAGCCGTTGGTCCCACCGAGCACCGAGCGCGGGAAGGCGTCCTTGTCGGGCCGGAAGTTCTCCCAGGCGCCCACGTTGACATAGCAGATGACCTTGCGGCCGTCGCGGTGCAGGCGGGCCACGTCGGCCGCGGAGTTCTCGAAGCCGTCGATGTCGTAGACGGGTACGTCGGCCGAGGGGGTGACCTTCCCGTCCAGTTGCCACTGCCAGGCGAGCCCGGGCCGGGGTTTCCAGCGCGCCCCCGCGGGGCGCGTCGTGGGCCGGGGGGGCGTGGTGCCCGGGGTGCCGGATGCCGGACCGCGGGCGTCGGTGGTCCGGTGGGCTCCGGGGGTCGTCGTCCCGTCCGCGCCGGAGCAGCCCGCCGATGCCAGGGCTCCCAGCACGGCCAGCAGCGCCGCGTACGCCGGTGCCCTGTTCCTCATCGCTCCGTCCCGGTCAGCGCGGGCGTCAACTGGGCCCAGGGATTGGGGGGTTCGCCCGTCACGGGGCCGCAGACCGCCGCGCCCCGGTCGTGCGCGGTACGGACGGCGAGGGGGACGAGGGCCTCGGGCACGCCGTAGACGAGGTGGCACATGCGCTCGGGTGGGTGGCGCGCGGTCCAGGCCGGTCTGCTGAACGCCGACACGTACGTCGACCAGTGGCCCTCGAAGGTGACGGTGAGGTCGGCGAGGCGGACGTACCCCGGCGCCGGATAAACCCCGGGATTGAGGACGACCGTCGCCGCGCCGAGCCGGCGTACGGTCCGCACCAGTCGGCGGCACGCCGACAGACCGTCCGGCGTCGCCGTCACCCGGTCGAGGAAGCAGCCGTCGGCCGCGTACCACTCCCGGTGCCGGCGCACGTCGTCGGTGATCTCGGCGAGGTCGCGGACCCCGTAGTCGGTGTCGACGTAACCGAGCAGCCGTGCCCCGGCCGCGCGCAGCGCCCCGGCGGCGGCGGTGAACGCGGGATCGGGGCCGTCGCCCGGGCCGTTCGCGGGGTTGAGGACGACCCCGTAGGTGCGGGTGGCCGCGGCGATCAGGCGGTGCCAGGCACCCGGATCCTCGGCCGGGTGGACGTAGAGCGGAATCAGCAGGCTCACGGCGTACCGTCGCCTTCCCACAGCGCGGTCAGCGCCTCGTCGAGGGTGTGGTCCGGGCGCCAGCCCAGGGCCTTCTCGGCGGCGGTGATGTCGGAGCACTGCCAGGACACCTCCGCCGCGCGGGCGGACCCGGCGGCGTTCTCCTCGATCCGCCCGCGAAAGCCCGCCTTGTCGGCCAGACCCCGCACCAGGTCGCGCACCGGGACGGCCCGGCCGCCGCCGATGTTGAGGACGGGCGGCAGCGGGCCGGGTGCGGTGACCGCGAGGACCACCGCCCGGGTCAGGTCCCGTACGTCGACGAAGTCGCGGTACGCGGACAGGTCGCCGAGCCGCAGCACCGCGTCCGGGTCCGGGCCGGCCGCGTGCAGCAGTGCGGCGATCCGGCCGGGCAGCCCGGCGGCCGGCGCCCCGGGCCCCACCGGATTGCCCACCCGCAGCACCACCGCGTCCAGCCCTGAGCAGGTCACCGCGACCGTGCCCGCCAGCTTGGTCGCGCCGTACGGGCCGACCGGGCGGGTGGCCGCCGACTCCGGCACCCGGACGTCCGGGGCGCCGGGACCGTACTCGGCGGCCGAACCCAGGTGCACCAGACGCGCCGCGGGTGCCCCCTCGCGCAGCGCGGCGCACAGCACGGCGGGGCCGCGGGCGTTGACCTCGGCGAGGGTCACGGCGTCCCCGCCGGTCGCGCCCGCGCAGTTGATCACGGTGTCGGGCGCGGCGGCCGCGAGGGTCTCGGCCAGCCGCTCCGGGCGGACGATGGCAAGGTCGACGGGGATCTCGGCGGCGGACGAGCGGCCGCCGCCGAGGACCAGCGCGCCCGGCAGGGCGCGCAGCCGCTCGGCGACATGGGCACCCAGATAGCCGGTGTGCCCCAGCACGAGAATACGCATGTGGTGCTCAGGCTCCCTTGAGCAGATGCGACTTGCGGGTGGTGAACTCGGCGTTGGCCCGGTCGTAGTCGTCCGGGCGTCCGATGTCCAGCCAGTATCCGTCGAACTCGTAGGCGTGCGGCTGATTCTGAGTGGCCAACAGGTCCAGCACCAACTCGTCGAAGCCCAGCGGGAGTCCGGGGGTGTAGCCGTCGAGGGTGGAGCGGGACAGGCCGTAGACACCCATGGAGACGCGGTAGTCCATGCTCGGTTTCTCGGTGAATCCCACGACCCGGCTCGAATCCGTGGTCAGCACCCCGAAGTCGATCTGCACCTTGCGGGCGTAGGTGGCGATGGTCAGTGGTGCGCCCGAGTCGCGGTGGGTGCGCAGGACGTCGGCGTAGTCGAGGTCGGTCAGGACGTCGCCGTTCATCACCAGGAAGTGCTCGGGCAGGCTGTCGCGCAGGGTGAGCAGCGGGCCCATGGTGCCCAGCGGGCTCTCCTCAGTGGCGTAGTCGATGGTCAGGCCCCACTGTGAGCCGTCGCCGACGTAGGCACGGATGATCTCGCCGAGGTGGCCTATGGCGATGGTGCAGCTGGTGAAGCCGGCCGTGCAGAGCTGCCGCAGCACGATCTCCAGGATCGCGTGCTGGTCACCGATGGGGACGAGCGGCTTGGGCAGCGCGGTGGTGTAGGGCCGCAGCCGAACGCCCTTGCCTCCCGCCAGGATCACTGCGTGCATGGGCTCCTCCTTCGTGTACGTGCGCAGACGTGCCGGGCGAGGTCAGATGTTGTAGATGCCGGTTTTGTAGCGGGCCAGGTTGGCCGGGTCGCCGAAGAACTCCACCGTGTGCGCGAGCCCTTCCTCCAGGGTGTGGGCGGGCTGCCAGCCGGTGGCGGCGGTGAGCCGGCTCGCGTCCGCGACCAGCCGCATCACCTCGGAGTTGGCGGGCCGGATGCGCCGGGGGTCCGCGCGGACGTCGAGGGCGGTGTCCATCACCTTGCCGATCAGCGCGACCAGGTCGCCGACGGAGATCTCGCCGCCCGTACCGGCGTTGAGGGTGCGGCCCACGACCTGCTCGGCGGGCGCGGTGCCCACGGCGAGGAAGGCCCGCGCGGTGTCCTTGACGAAGGTGAAGTCCCGGGTGGGACGCAGGTCTCCGAGGGTGATGGTGCGTTCCCCCGCGGCCACCTGGCCGATCACGGTGGGGATGACCGCGCGCATCGACTGGCGGGGCCCGAAGGTGTTGAACGGCCGCAGTGTCACCACCGGAGTGTCGAAGCTGGCGTGGTAGCTGTCGGCCAACCGGTCCCCGCCCGCCTTCGAAGCGGCGTACGGCGACTGCGTGTTGATGGGGTGGTCCTCGGTGATGGGCACGGTCTGCGCGGTGCCGTACGTCTCGCTGGTGGAGGTGTGCACCAGCCGGGGCGTGCCGAGCGCGCGTACCGCCTCCAGCACGTTGAGGGTGCCGGTGACGTTGGTGTCCACGTAGCTGTGCGGCGCCTGGTACGAGTACGGGATCGCGATCAGGGCGGCCAGGTGGTAGGCGACGTCGGCCCCTTCGAGCAGGCCGCGGACCGAGCCGGGGTCCCGGACGTCGCCGAGGACGATCTCCACCTGGTCGAGGACGTCCGGGTGCAGGGTCTCCAGCCAGCCGTAGGAGGAGAAGGAGTTGTACTGGGCCATGGCTCTGACCCGGTGTCCGGAGGCGACCAGCGCCTCGGTGAGGTGGGAGCCGATGAAACCCTCGGCTCCGGTGACGGCGGCGAGCGGTGCGGAGGTCAACTGACGAGTCCTTCCCATTGGTTGCGCGTGAGTGGAGCCGAGGGATCGGGCGGGGATCGGCCGGGACTTCGGGCCTGTCCACGGGGGTCAGAGGTGTGGGGCGGGCCGTCCGAGGAACCACAGGGCGCACCCCGACAGACCGAGTGCCGCCGCACCGCAGGCCAGCGGCAGCGCCGTGGGGCCCGGTGGGAGGTGCAGCAGGGTGACCGCGCCGGCGCCTCCGGCAGCGGCGAGGGAGATCACGGCCGAGGGCCAGGCCACCCCGAACGCCTGGAGCAGCAGCGCGGTCCACAGGGTGGCGGCGAGCAGCAGCAGAGGAACTGGTTCGGCGCCGGTGAGCAGGGCCGCCGCGAGCAGCGGCAGGAGATAGCCGAGGAGACACCGGGCGAGGACGCCGGCCGAACGGAGCAGGAACCCGGCGGGCGTCGCGGTGGCGCGCAGGGCGGCGACCGACAGGCCGCGGTAGCGGTACAGCAGCCACTCCGCCGGCCCCATGCTCACCGTCAGCACGATCACCGCGTACGGCTCCTGTCGCCCCTCAAGTAGGACCAGCACCCCCGCCGCCAGCCCGAACAGGCCGTACGGCAGGGACCGCAGCAGGCGTGGCCGGGTGGCGCCGGACACCGCCGGGAGGGCGAGAACGGTCCGCAGGGCCCGGCCGGTGACGGCGAGTGTGGCGAACAGCGCGAGCAGCGGCAGCCCGGCTCGCAGCAGGGGGCCCGGCTCCCACCACGGCAGGACGGCGGTGCCGGCGACCAGTGGGCTGAGTGCGGCCAGCAGCAGCCGTTCTCGGCCCAGCACCAGCAGGATGCCGGCCGCGGCGAGGTACGCCGACTGGGCGGCCGCCATCAGCGTCACCGGGGCGCCCCCGGCGGACAGCGCGGCGACGGCTGTGGCCACCGCCGCCCCCGCGGGCGCGCCGGCCAGGAGCGTACGGCCCGCCTCCCGTTTGCCGGTGGCCATCCGCAGGTGGGCCCGGTGGCCGAGGGCCTGCCCCCAGGCCCAGGAGACGAGAACGGCCACGATCAGGGCCGAGGCGTGTGCTGTGGCGTTCCAGAGCGGCGCGGTCAGCAGGTAGGCGAGGCCGGGCAGCGCGAACAGCACTCCGCGCAGGAGGCAGCGCACGGTGTCCGGGCGCCAGGGGTCGGCCGTCGGCGCGGGCTCCGGGAAGGTGCGCGGTACCCGTTCGTAGAGGGCGGAGGCCAGCGAGAACAGGTTCGGGTGGCCGTAGCGCTCCTTGATGACGGAGGCGGACAGGCCCTCCGCCTCCAGTAGTGCGGCGACCTCGTAGGGGTGGACGGCGGGGCCGACACGGTCGGCGAGTTCGGCGGCCAGGGCGCTGACCGCCTCCTCGTCGGGGCCGCGCGACGGCAGCCGGATGGCGAGGGTGCTGTCGTCGAGGGCCCAGCGGGGGCGGCGGCGTGGCGGGCGGGTGTGGGCCAACCGCAGTGCCAGGGTGTCCTGTTCGGTGCCGCCGGGTTCGAGGGATATCGGGCCGCTCATCCGGCCACCGTGCTCACCGGCGCGAGTGCCTCCGGGGTGGCCGCCGCGGGCTTCGACCGTCGTTGCAGTGTGGGGAGTTCGAGGTAGATGGCGCGGAAGGTGTCGATGGTCTGCCGCAGGGTGAACTGCTCGATCACCCGCAGCCGCGCCGCCTCCCCCATCGCCCGGCGCCGTGCGGGATCGCGGAGCAGTTCCAGCGCGGCGGCCGCCATCGCCGCCGGATCACGCGGCGGTACGACGAGCCCGGTGTCGCCGACTGCCTCCCGTACTCCGCCCACGTCGGTGGAGACGGTGGCCCGTCCGCACGACATGGCCTCGATCAGGGTGAACGGGAAACCCTCGCTGATGCTGGAGAGCATCACCACGTTGCCGGCCGCGTAGGCGTCCTTGATGTCGTCGACGCGGCCTTCGAAGGTGACCGCGTCCGCGTGCCCGAGTTCGGCGGCCAGCGCCTCGCAGCGTTCCCGGTAGGCCTCTCCGCCGCGCGGTGTTCCGCCGAACAACCGCAGGCGGGTGTCGGGGAGTTGGGCCCGTACGTGGGAGAAGGCCCGGATGAGGGTCTCCAGGTCCTTGATGGGGTCGACCCGGCCCGCCCAGCTGAGGGTGAGGGCCTGTGGCTCGGGCCCGGCGGGCGGGAACGCGGCCGGGTCCACGCCGTTGTAGACCGTGCGGATCTTCTCCGGGTCGGCACCACCCTGTTCCTCCCACAGCCGGTTGTAACGGTTGCCGGGCGTGATCAGGGCCGCCCGGCGGTAGCTCTCCTCCGCGAGCAGCCGGAAGAAACCGAGAACGACGGCCTTCACGGGCCAGCGGTAGGGGGCGGTGCGGTAGCCGAGGTAGCGCTCGCGCAGATAGACGCCGTGCTCCGTCAACAGCAGGGGTACACCGTGCTGGTGCAGCGCGGCGAGGCCGGGCAGGGCAGCGACCCCGCCACTGACGGCGTGCGCGACCCCGCTCCGCGGCAGCGGTGCGGCCAGCGGGCGCAGGGCGTGCTCCAACAGGGCGGTCGCGGTGAGCGCGTCGTGCAGGGTGGGACCGGCCTCGCGCACCGCCAGGCCCGGCCGGTTCCACACGTCGGCCAGGATCGTGACGGCCAGGTCGCCGCGCAGGAACGGGCTCAGCGTGCCGTCCGCCGCGGCCCGCGCCATGGCGTACAGGGCGGGCGGGAACCCGCCCTCGGCGCACGGGTCGAGCAACGCGGTCAGGAACTGTTCGTAGGCGGCGGCGAGTTGGGAGCGGGCGCGGCCCCGGGGCGCGCGGCCCTCGGGTGGGGCTGCCCACATGGGGACGGACAGGACCCGCGTCACCTGGGCGGGCAGGTCCCAGACGACGGGTTCGCGTCCGGTGCCGGTGACGGCGATGACGTCGAAGTCGATGTCGGGCATGCCCTGGACGAGTTGGTCGCACCAGACGCTCACGCCGCCATGGCTGTGTGGGTAGGTGCCTTCGGTGAGCAGGGTGACGCGCGTCGCGCGGGGGCGTCGCGCGCCGTGGGGAACGTGCATCGATGTGCTCCACGGCCGAGGTGTGGGGTGGTTCGTACCGGTCCCGGTCGCGGATGGCGGCCGGGACCGCGGTCGGTCCTTGGGTGGGTGCGCCGTTCAGTTGTCCGCGGGGTACGGAACCTGTTCGGTCACGCCGGCCGGGACGCGGGTGTCCGGCGCGGGGCCGGTGGCCGGGGCGGGGTGGACGAGCTCGGTGGGCTCGGCGGCCGATGCCGTGGCGGACGCCGGCAGGGTGAGGTCGAGCGGGGTACCGGCGGAGGGCGTCCAGCCGGATGTCCGGCCCGCGTACGCCGAGCCGAAGGCGGCGCCGCCCAGGGTGGTGCCGGTGGGCGCGGTCGCGGTCACGGTGAGCCCGTCCGGTGCCTCGACGGTCACCGTGTCACCGATGCGGTACGCGGTGACCTGGCCTGCCTTGAGGGCGGACTGCCAGGCGGCTCTGCGCTGGAGTTCGGTGCCGATGTCCTTCATCCGCAGGTTCACCACGGGGGTGTTGTCCGCGAACACGGCGTCGTAGTCGTCGAGGACGCCGTTCAGCACAGGGTAGGCGATGCGGTCCTCGGCCAGGTTGGACTGGTGGATGAAGTGCGGCTTGGGATCGTTGGACAGGACGTGTCCGAGGGCGATTCGTTTCTCCAGGGGCACGATGTGATCGGCGTAGCCCGTGGCCGTGTCCAGCGGTGCCGGCAGGCAGGTGGTGGTGTCCGGGTTGTCCTCGCAGATGCCGCTGCCGCCCTGGGCGCGGCTGGTGTAGATCCAGTTGTACTCGTCGACCTGGTCGGCGGCCCGGCCCGCGTTGTAGAAGACGTTCATCGGGTAGCGGGGGACGGTGGTGGCCGGACCGACCTGACGCTGGTCGGGGTCACGGGAGTTGTCCGAGCCGAGCCAGGTGATGTCGTTGTCGTCGAGGGCGAGCGCCAGGTTGGGGTTGTCCTTGGCCTGCTGCGGCAGCACCTTCATGCCGGAGTGCTCGCCGGTGACCAACTCGTCGTTGTCCAGCGGGAGTCCGGCGGCCTGACCCCACACCCGGTTGGTGGCGATCTCGTCGGAGATCTCCGCGCGGCTGACCCACCGGGTGCTGCCGTCGGCGTTGGTGGCGCACTTCCAGGGCACCACCGTGGTGTCCTGCACGCAGCCCAGGAAGGGGTGCGAGTAGGTGTGGTTGATCCAGCGGAACGCGTCGCGGTCCGCGATCAGTTTGTCGGCGAGTGCGTCGACGCCGTTGTTGTCGTCGCGCTGGTCGACGCTGCCGGCCGCGTTGTAGGCGAAGTCGAGGGTCAGGCCACGGCTGTTCTGCCAGGAGATGGCGTGGTCGACGTCCGCGGGCGTCATGCGGATCGGGTCGGGCGTGGCGTCGGGGTCGGAGCAGTCGACGTCACCGGGTGTGCAGTTGAGGGTGCTGTCCCAGCGGTCGTCGGCGGCGAACACGTCGTCGACGTGCACGGCGAAGTAGTTGCGGGAGGCGCCGAGGTGGACGCCGCCGGTCATCCACTCGACGATGCCGCGGGCCAGCAGCCTGAACTGCTGCTGGTACTGGTTGTAGACGAACGTGACGACGAGTTCGCGTCGCCCGTCGTGCCGGTACTCGCCCACCAGCGAGCCGCGCGTCGGTCGCCCGGGGATCGGAGCGTCGACGTACGAGGTGAAGTCGGCGCCCGCCACGGGGGTCGACAGGTAGGCGTAACTCTCGCCCACGGCTGGGTCGTTGTCCTCGAAGGGCACCGTGCCGTCGAGGTAGCCGAAGGGGCCCGCCCGGCCGGCGGAGGTCACCGAGGCCCGCACGCCGTCGACGCTGCCGGAGTAGCCGCCGTTGACCGGGTACTGCAGGCCCGCTTCCGGACGCGCGTAGGTGTAGGCGTCGACCTGGGGGACGGCGTACGTCCGCTCATAGGCCGCGAGCGCCGCCATCTCGGTCGAACCGGCGGTGAACGGGTTGTCGTTGGGCAGCACGACGGCCTGGAATTTGGCGCGCGGCCGGCCGTCCACGGTGTCCGCGAGGAAGCCGGCGTCGATCACGGGCCGACCGGACCGTGTGAGGTCGATCTCGGTGTAGGGCGTCCCGGCCGTGTCCAGTTCCTCCGCGATGGCGTCGGTGGACGGGCCGCCGTCGCTCACCACCAGCACCCGCAGATCGATGCGGGGTGTGGTGTCGGCGGCCTGGGCCGCACCGGTCGGCAGGCCGACCGCTGCGACGAGCGCGCCCACCGTGAGCACGGTCGTCCGTATGCTCCGCTTCATGCGGTGAAGTCCCCTCCCCGGGCAGGGGTGAGCACGGCTCCCGTGGAGCGGACGCACCCCCTCGCGTGACGCCGGCATCCCCCTCAGAAGCCGGTCGCCAACACATCCGTCGCGTCACATGGTGATACAGGTGTGCAGCTTTCGTGGTCGCGCTGCGAAACATGACGGAAAAGCGCAGGTGTCCAACGGGTCACTCGAGCAACCAAGTTGAGCGTTTTTCCATCAGGGGGGCAGGTGTGGCCCGCTGGGCGGGAGAGCTCCGAGTGCTGGTCCTGCAAGGCTCGGCGCACCGGCGGACCACTGGGGCCCGCCGGGCGGAAGCTCAATGGTCCGTACCGGAGCACGCACCTGGCCACAGGCCGGTTTCAGGTCACACTGGCTACGGTCGAAAACGCTCTCGCCGAGCTGTCAGGCGCACAGCACTCGGGTCTCGGGCGTGTAGACCGGACCGCCACTGGCGTTGGTGCTGTCGCTGAACTCGGCGTAGTAGTACGAGTAGAAGCCGATGTTGCCGTTGCAGCCGGAGTCGGCGGCGACCTGGAGCGTCAGCGTGACCGTGCGGCTCTGGCCGGGCGGGATGGTGGCGCCGTAGTTGGTGCCGAGGTTGGCGGGGCCGGTTCCGGAGCACGGGGCGGGGCCGGCGGTCGTGGCCAGACTGCAGCCCGTGAAGCGGTACTTCAGGTCGGGTCGCTGGGTGGTCAGCCAGGTCGGTTCGATGGTCTGGTACACGAACCAGATGTCGTAGGTCTTGTTGTTGGTGATCGTCATCGACAGGTTCACCGTGCCGCCGGGCGTGGCGGTGGCGCTGTCGGTGGCGAACGTCAGCTCGGCCGGCGCCGGGTCGGCCGCGCTCGCGTTCGGGGCCAGGCCGAACATGGCGAGGGCCAGGGCGAGGACGGCACCGAGGCCGAAGCGCCTCATCAGTGGTGATCGCATGGCCTGGGAGGCTAGGCATCCCGCGAGCGCACCGTCTGCCCCGGCGGCGGTCCGCTCGACGCCGCACGGCCGAAAGCGTGCGTGCCGTGAAGGTGAGGCGAGGGAGCCGTGTGACTGTCGGTGTGCTTGTGAAGTCGCACGGTAGCGAGGGTGTGACCCGGTGGTCCGGCGGAGCAGCCGATACCGGCAGGTCCGGTGGTGCGGGCCGATGACATTGGCGCGTATGTGATCAGGTGGCTCGCCGGCCGGGAAGGGCGACGCACGCGCCATCAGCGACGCGACGTTGGACAGCGGCCTGCCGGTCGTTCGCCCGGCAGGCCCTTTCCGCGTGCACTCAGCGCAGCCGGTCCTTGGCCTTGTAATAGGCGCCACCGAACGGCAGGAACCAGGGGGTGCCGTTGTAGAAGGGGACGGGGACCTTCGGGAAGCCGAGACCCCGCAGGGGGTTGGCCTGAGGGCGACCGTCCATCATCTCGGCGACCGCGCGGCCCATGTAGGTGGCCATCTGCACGCCGTGGCCGCAGTAACCCATGGAGTAGTACAGGCCGTCGGCCTCGCCCGCGTGCGGCAGGCGGTCCCAGGAGAAACCCACCATGCCGCCCCACACGTAGTCGACCCGGACGCCCGCCAGTTGCGGGAAGATCTCCGTCATCTCCCGCTTGAGGACGTCGCCGCTCTTGACGTCGGAGGCGGGGTTGGACGGCGCGAAGCGGGCCCGGCCGCCGAAGGCGAGGCGATGGTCGGGCGTGAGACGGATGTAGTGGCCGATGTTCTTCGAGTCGACCACCAGCCGGCCGTTGGGGATGAGTTCCTTGGCGCGCGCCTCGCCGAGCGGTTCGGTGACGATGATGAAGCTGCCGACGTTGATCAGCCGCTTGCGGAACCACGGCATCGCCTTGTCGGTGTAGGCGTCGGTGGCGGCCATGACCTGCTTGGCGCGGATGATGCCGTTGAGGGTCTCGACCAGGAAGCCGCCGTCGGGGAGGCGGGTGAGGCCGGTGGCCGCGTTGCGTTCGTGGATCTCCGCGCCGGCCCGCTCGGCGGCGTCCGCCAGTCCGTGGACGTACTTGCCCACGTGCAGGGCGGCGCTGAGCGGGTCGAGCAGGGCGCCGTGGTAGTAGTCCGAGTTCAGCTCGGACTTCAGCTCGCCGCGCGTCAGGAGTTGCATCTCGTGGCCGAAGTTCTCCGCCAGGTCACGCTGCTTGGCGTGCATCGCCTCGAAGTGCTGGGGTTTGAAGGCGACGCCGAGGCGGCCGGCGCGGTGGAAGTCGCAGTCGATCCGCTCCTCGCGCGTGAGGTTCTCGACGACGTCGACCGCCTCGCGGAACGCGTTGTAGAGCTCGACGGCACGCTCCTGGCCGTAGCGCTTGCGGGCCTCGGCGGGGCTGATGGTGATGCCCTGGGTGCACATGCTGCCGTTGCGCCCGGAGGCGCCCGAGCCGACCTTGTCCTTCTCGACGAGGACGACCCGGGCGCCCTTGCGGGCGGTGTGGTAGGCGGTGGACAGGCCGGTGAGGCCGCCGCCGATGACCACCACGTCCGCCTCGTCGGGCAGGTCCTTTCCGGATCGGTCGGCGAAGGCGGGGGCTGTGTCGAGCCAGTAGGGGATCTGCTTCATGGCGTGCGTCCTCTGTGTTCTCTGTCCTGTGTCGCCCTGGGTCAGCAGCCGAGCAGCGCCGGCAGGCCCGACAGGTCGGGCAGCTCGTCGTAGGGCTGGTAGTCGGCGCTGCCGGGGTGGCCGTAGCGGTTGATCCACACCCGGCGCCGCAGGCCGAGGTCGCGGGTCGGGATGTGGTCGTACTCCCAGCCCTGGGCGGTGTGGATGACCTGGGAGGGCTCGACACCCATCGCTTTGAAGGCGTGCTCGAAGGTCTGGCGGTCCGGCTTGTACGCGCCCGCCTGCTGGGCCGTGATGACGTGGTCGAACTCGACACCGATGTTCTCGACGTTCCGGGCGATCAGGTTGTCGTCGGTGTTGGAGATGATGGCGATCTCGTACCTGCTCTTCAGCGCGCGCAGGGCGTCCGGGACCTCCGGGAAGGGGCCGAAGGTGGGGACGGCCTCGACGAGGGCGTCGCCGTCGGACTCGCGGTACTCCAGGCCGTGCAGGCGCATCGCCATCCTCAGGCTGGAGTGCAGGATCTCGTGGTAGGGGCGGTAGGCCTCCAGGACGGCCTGGAAGCGCATGACGCGGAAGTCGTCGAGGAACTCGTCGACGTCCAGGTTGTCCAGGTCCAGCCGGTCGGAGATGACCTTCAGGGTGGTGGGGCCGAGTTGGAAGTCGACCAGGGTTCCGTAGGCGTCGAAGGTGACGATCTCTCGCATGGTGTTCTGCCTCGTTTTCCGGGTGCCGGTAAGGGAGTTGGCCTGTAAGGGAGTCGGGTGGGTCAGACGACTTGCTCGCCGGGGGCCACGATGGCGTCGAGGGCGGCCAGGTCGGTCGCGTCGGGTATCCAGTCGGCCGCCGCCGCGTTGGCGATGACCTGTTCCGGCCTCATGGCGCCGCAGATCACGGACCCGACGGCGGGCAGGGCGGCCAGTGCGCCCACGGCGACCTCGAGGAGGGTCAGACCGCGTTCGGTGCCGTACGCGGTGAGCGCCTCGACACGGTCGAGGGCGGCGTCGGTGAGCCAGCCCTGCCGCCAGGACAGCCGACTGCCGGGCGGAGGCTGTTCGCCGCGCCGGTACTTGCCGCTGAGCAGGCCGTTGGCCAGCGGGTAGTACGGAAGCAGTCCGATGCCGTGACGCAGGCAGGCGGGGATGAGGTCCTTTTCCACGCCGCGGTCGAGGAGATGGTAGGGGGCCTGCGTGGACACGAACGCGTCGGTGAGCTGCTCGGCCGGGAGGTTCGAGCAGCCGATGTGTCCGATCGTGCCCTCGTCGACCAGCTCGCGCAGGGCCGCGGCCGTCTCGTCGAGCGGCGTGACGCCGTCCGGCTCGTGGTACTGGTACAGGTCGATCCGGTCGGTGCCCAGGCGGCGGAGTGATGACTCCACGGCGTGGCGGATGTAGGCGCGGGCGCCGCGTCGGCCGTACCGGTCGTCCTGCGGGCCCATCTCCATGCCGAACTTGGTGGCCAGGACGACACCGTCACGATGTCCCTTGAGCGCCGCGCCGAGCAGGCGTTCGCCGTCACCGCGCCCGCTGCCGCCCTCGCCGAAACCGCCGTACATGTCGGCCGTGTCGAACAGGGTGATCCCGGCGTCGAGGGCCGCGTGCACGACCGCCTTCGTGCCCTCCTCGTCGAGGCGGGAGCCGAAGTTGTTGCCGCCGACGCCGACGACCGAGACGGTCGGGCCGCGTTCGCCCAGCGTGCGGTACCTCATGACCGGTCGCCGAACCCTATGCAGACGTTCTTGGTCTGCGTGTAGCCGGCCAGGGCTTCGAGGCCCTTCTCCCGGCCCCATCCGCTGTGCTTGTAGCCGCCGAAGGGGAGTTCGACTCCGGTGCCGACGCCGGTGGCGTTGACGGAGACCTGACCGGCCCGGATGCCCTCGGCCAGGCGCATCGCCTGGCCGATGTCACGGGTCCAGACGTAGGAGGACAGGCCGTACGGGCTGTCGTTGGCGATCCGGAGGGCCTCGTCGGCGTCGTCGAACTCGATGACCGTGATGACGGGGCCGAAGATCTCCTCGCGGGCGCAACGCGCCTGGTTGGTGAGGCCGGTGAGGACCGTCGGCTCGATGTAGTAGCCGTCGGCCAGGGCGGGGTCCGACGGGGCTCCGCCGCCCACGCGGACCGTCGCGCCCTCCTTGCGTGCCAGGTCCAGGTAGCTCAGTACCCGGTCGCGCTGCCGGGCGGCGACCAGGGGGCCGATGTCCGGGTCCGTGGAGCCGGGGCCGACGCGGAGGGTGGCGCCCTCCTTGCGTGCCAGGTCCAGGTAGCTCAGTACCCGGTCGCGCTGCCGGGCGGCGACCAGGGGGCCGATGTCCGGGTCCGTGGAGCCGGGGCCGACGCGGAGGGTGGCGATCCTCTCGACCAGCCGGTCCAGGAACTCCTCGGCGCCGCGCTGGAGCAGCAGCCGGGTGCCGGCCGAGCACATCTGTCCGGCGTTGCTGAACGAGGCGCCCATGATCGCCTTCAGCGCCAGGTCGAAGTCGGCGTCGGCGAAGACGACGAACGGCGACTTGCCGCCCAGCTCCGTGACCGACGGCACCACGTTGGCGGCGGCCGCCTGGGCGACCTTGATGCCGGTGGGCACCGAGCCGGTGAAGGTGACCTGGTCGATGTCCGGGTGCCCGGCGAGGGCCGCACCGGTCTCGCCGTCGCCAGGGACGACGTTCAGCACGCCCGGCGGGAGACCGCACTCCAGGGCGATCCTGCCGATCTCCAGCGGGGTGAGCGGCGCCTCCGGGGAGGGCTTGAGGACCACCGTGCAGCCCGCGGCCAGGGCCGCGGCGGAGCCCCGTGCGGTGTTCTGCAGCGGGTAGTTGAACGGGATGATCTGGCCGGAGACGCCGATCGCCTCACGGACGGTGTAGTCGATCAGACCGGGCCCGAGGGGGATCGTGGATCCGCCGAGCTTGTCGGCGACGCCCGCGTAGAACTCGAAGTAGCGGGCGGCGGCCTCGACATCGGCCCTGGCCTGGCCGAGCGGTTTGCCGACGTCCTGGCTCTCCAGGCAGGCAAGCCGTTCACCCTGGTCGCGGATGGCCTCGGCGATCCGGTACAGGACACGGCCCCGGTCGGCGGCGCGCATCCGGGCCCACTCGGGTGCCGTGAACGCCGCGCGGGCGGCGGCCACCGCCTGGTCCACGTCCGCCTTGCCGGCCAGCGCCACCTGGGCGATGGCCGTCCCGTCGGACGGGTCGAGGACGGTGAAGGAGCGTCCGTCGGCGGCCGGGACCTGTGTGCCGTCGATCAGCAGCTCGGTCAGCTGAAGTGCGGCGGTCATGGCCGGATCTCCCCCTGGACCTCGCCGAAGATGACGACCTCGTCGCCCGGACGGACCGTGCGGATCCGGCGCACCCAGAGCACGATGCCGTCCTGCGGGGCGCGGACCTCCTCCAGCGTGTTGCCGTAGTGGTCGCTGATGGCGGCGATCAGGTCGCCTTCCTTGCAGTTGTCCCCCGGCTCGACGTGAGCGACGAAGAAGCCGCCGGCGTCCGAGCGGGCGAAGGTGCCGGAGACGGCGGTGTAGGTGTCCCGCAGCTCCGCCTCGCCGTCGATCATCTCGAGCTGCCGCATGATGTTGCGGATCGAGTGCATGTGCAGGGCGACGTTCTCCTCGCGGTACGTGCCGCCGCCGACCTCGATGGTGATGGCCGGCTTGCCCGCGGCGAGGGTGGGGTGGCGGACCGTGCCGCCCCACTTGCCGCCCTTCCAGACCAGCTCGTGCCCCGCGGCCAGGGCGAGGTCCGTCGCCAGGTCCTCGTAGCCGCCCTGGAGGATGACCAGCGGGGCTATCTCCCCGAAGGTGCCGCCGGTGTGGAGGTCCACGAGGGCGTCGACGGCGGGGACGACCTGCTCGACGAACGTGGCGGCCAGGCGCAGGGAGTACGAGCCGTCCGCGTCGCCGGGGAAGATGCGGTTGAGGTTGAGGTGGTCCAGGCCGCTCGTGCGGGCCGCCGCCTCGAACGCCGGGGTGTTCATGCAGGGGATGGCCACGAGGGTGCCGCGCAGGGTGGCCGGGTCGACCTCGGCGAGGACACGGCGGACGGCTTCCTGACCGTCGTACTCGTCGCCGTGCACGCCCGCGTCCACGCACAGGACCGGACCGTCCAGCGTGCCGTTGACGACGACCAGCGGGATGCCGAGTTCCACGCCGTAGGTGCTGGTGCCGACCGGGATGAGGCCCTGGGCGCGGGTACCCGGGGCGACGGTCAGGGGACCGATGGAGTACATGTCGTTCCTTTCAGAAACATGGTCGAGAGCGGGCGTCACAGGCGGGCGGACGCCTCGTCGAGGGTGTCGGCGACAACCTCGGCGATACGGTCGAGAAGGGCGCGGTCGCTGATCAGCGGAGGTGCGATCTGCACCAGCGGCGCGGCGCGGTTGTAGACGCGGGCGAGGAGCCCCGCTTCGCGCAGCCGGCGCGGGATCAGGTCGACGATCAGATCGGCCCGGGCGGTGTCGCTGAAGCCGCCGCCTTCGAGGTCACCGACGAGTTCGCAGGCGTAGAAGAAGCCCGCGCCGCGGACGTCACCGACGATCGGCAGGTCCGTGAGGGACGTCATGCGGTCCGCGAGGCGGCCCTGGAGGCCGCGGACGTTGTCCAGGATCCGGTCCCGCTCCATGATCTCCAGGCTGCGCAGGGCGATGGCCGCGCTCAGCGGGTGTCCGGCGAAGGTGTAGCCGTGGTTGAGGACGGCGCCGGGCCGGTTGATGACCTCGGTGACCCGGTTGCTGACCAGCGTCGCGCCCATGGGGGCGTATCCGGCCGTGATGCCCTTGGCGACGGTGACGATGTCCGGACGGGCGCCGTAGCGGTCGCCACCGAACCACTCCCCCAGCCGTCCGAAGGCGGTGATCACCTCGTCGGCGACGAGCAGGAAGCCGTACCGGTCCGCCAGGACCCGAAGTCCCTGCCAGTAGCCCTCGGGCGGGGTGATGCAGCCGCCGCGGTTCTGCACCGGCTCGGCGATGAGCATGGCGACGGTCTCCGGGCCCTCGGCCAGGATCGCGGCCTCCAGCTCGGCGAGGAGGCGGGAGGTGAACGTCTCGTCGTCGACGAACTCGGGTGCGAGGCCGAAGCGGTTGGTGTTGGACACGAACCGGGTCTCGATGGCACCCGGGCCGTACGGCTCCCGCAGCCCCGGGTCGTCGGTGAACGACAGGGCACCGACGGTCAGCCCGTGGTAGGCGCCGCGCCGGGAGATCGCCTTGGTGCGGCCCGCCTCGCCACGCAGGGCGTGGTACCGGCGGGCGATCTTCCAGGCGGTCTCGACGGCTTCGGCGCCACCGCCCGAGAAGAAGGTGTGCTCGATGTCCACCGGGGCGAGCCGGGACAGCCGCTCGGCGAGTTCGATGCCCGTCCGGTGCGCCGAGCCGGACCACAGCGGACTGAAGCACAGCTCACGCAGCTGCTTGTCCGCAGCCTCGGCGAACTCGGGGCCGTAGGAGTAGCCGAGCTGGCAGCAGTACAGGCCCGACAGGCCGTCGATGTAGCGCCTGCCGTCGGCGTCCTCGACGTAGGGGCCCTCGCCGCGCCGGACGACGAAGACGTCCTCGCCGCCCGGGCCGAGCGAGCCGTTGGGGGTCATGTTGAGGAGCAGGTGTCTGGCCGCGGTGGCGGACAGTTCACCGGCGGGGGTGCGGGTGCTGGTGGTCATGGGGCGGTCTCACTTCCGGCGGCGAGGCCCACGCCGGGCTCGGTCGGCAGGATGCCCTCGTGCTTGCCGGTGCCGCTCAGCCGGCGCACCACGGCGACCAGGGCGAGGGCCACCACGGCGACCCCGATGAGGATCGCGCTGACGGCCGTCACCGACGGGTCGACGTCGTACTGGAGGACGTTGAACACCTGGACCGGCAGGGTCACGGTGTTCACGGAGGACAGGAACTGCGAGATGAAGAACTCGTCGAAGCTGGTGATGAAGGAGAAGGTCGCGGCGGCGACCAGTCCGGGCATGGCCAGCGGGAAGGTGATGCGCCGGGCGACGGTGACGCGGCTGGCGCCCATGCTGGCGGCGGCGTCCTCCAGCCGTTCGTCGATGCCCTGCAGCGTGGCCATGAGGATCATCACCGCGATCGGTGCGGCCAGCACCGTGTGGCCGAGGGAGATGGCGATCGGGCTGCCGAGCATGGCGGCCGGCTCGAAGAGCAGGAACAGGCCGAGCGCGAGGACCACTTGGGGGATCACCAGCGGAGCCAGGACGAGACCGTAGACGGCGGAGCGGAGCGGCAGCTTGCTGCGGACCAGGGCCGTGGCCGCCGTCATGCCCAGGATCAGGGAGAAGACGGTGGTCAGGGAGGCGACCAGGGCGCTGAGCGACAGCGCCGCCGGCCACTTGCTGCCGTCCGCGAACAGCGCCTTGTACCAGTCGATCGTCCAGGAGGACGGCGGGAAGGCTCCGAAGGCGTCCTTTCCGAACGAGGTCACGACGATGACGACGATCGGCAGCACCAGGAACAGCAGGATCAGCGTGGACAGGACGGCCAGGGTGACGCGTCCGGCCAGCGTGGAGCGGAGCTCGGTCATGACGCCGTGCCTCGATTCCGGTACGCCTCGCCCGCCGACTTCAGCACCCTGAGCAGCAGCAGTCCGGCGAAGGTGAACAGCAGCAGGATGATGCCGAGGGCCGCGGCACCGTTCCACTGGTCCTCTTTCATCACCTGTTCGTTGATGAGCGAGGCGACCATGGTCTGCTTCGCGCCGCCCATGAGGGCGGGGGTGAGGTAGTAGCCGAGGCAGAGGATGAAGCACAGCACACCGGCGTTGACGAGGCCCGGGGCCACCAGCGGGACGTAGACCCGACGGAAGATCGTCAGCCGTCCCGCGCCCATGCTGGCCGCGGCGGCCATCAACCGGCGGTCGATGCCCTTCATGACCGCGTACAGCAGCAGCACGGTGTACGGCAGCATCACGGAGGTGGTGCCGATGACGACCCCCAGCTCGTTGTAGAGCAGGTCGAAGGGAGCACCCGGCACGTGAAGGCCGGTCAGCGCGTTGTTGATGACGCCGTGTTCACCGAGCAGGATGATCCAGCCGTAGGTGCGCACCAGCGCGCTGATGAAGTGCGGGACGACCACGACCACCATCACCAGCCCCGCGAGCAGGGGCTTGAGCCGGGACACCGCGGCGGCCAGGACGAACCCGATGACCAGGCTGAGCAGCGAGGTCTCGGCGGAGATCCGGAGGGTGGTGAAGAGGATCTCCAGGTTGGCGCCCTGGAAGGCGTCGGTGTACCAGTGGAGGGTGAAGCCGCCCCGCTCGCCCTTCAGACTCAGCAGCAGGGTGCTGAAGATCGGATAGACGAAGAGAACCAGCAGGTACACGACGACAGGGGCGGCGTTGAGCAGCCCGAAGCGGGTGCGGCGGTCGGACAGCGCGCGGTTCAGTCGATTCTTGTGGGGCACCGGAGGGGCGGAACCCGTTACGGGAGCCAGCACGGCCATGCCTGTCACCCCCCGCTTTCCGCGTCGGGGAACACGCTGACGTTGGCGGGGTCCACGCTGAGGCCGACGCGCTCGCCCAGGACTGGGGCGCGGCCGGCCGGCAGTTCCAGTCGTACGAGTTCGGTGTCCGCGCCGCCGGCGGGGCGGACGGTGGCGCGGACGAGCGTGCCGACGTAGGTGACCGTCTCGACGGTCCCCGTACAGAACCCGTCGTCGGCGGGACACAGGACGAGCCGGCCGGGCTGCACCGCGGCGCGTACCCGTGCGCCGTCCGGGGCCGCCTGCGGACGGGCCTGGAGCAGGCCGCCGGTGTCCAGCCGTACCAGGGTGTGTTCCGGCGTCTGTTCCTCCAGCCGGCCCGGGAGGAAGTTGGCCGCGCCGAGGAAGTCGGCGACGAACGGGGTACGGGGGCGCTCGAAGAGTTCTCGCGGGGTGTCGAACTGGTCGATCAGCCCGTCCCGCATGACCGCGATACGGTCGGAGAGGACGAGGGCCTCCTCCTGATCGTGCGTCACATAGATGACGGTCAGGCCGAGTTCCTGCTGAATGCGTTTGATCTCGGTCTGGAGCTGATCGCGCAGCTTCTTGTCGAGGGCGCCGAGCGGCTCGTCCATGAGGATCACCGGCGGGCGGTAGACCAGGGCCCGGCACAGGGCGACGCGCTGCTGCTGTCCGCCGGACAGTTCCCGCGGGCGGCGTCGGGCCATGGCCGACAGGCCGGCCATCTCCAGGGTCTCGCCGACCCGGCGCCGCAGCTCCGTCTTCGGCACGCCGCGCAGTTGCAGCGGGAAGGCGACGTTCTCCCACACGGTCATGTGCGGGAAGAGCAGGTACTGCTGGAAGACGAAGCCGAGACCACGCTTCTGCGGGGCCAGTCGGGTCACGTCGTTGCCGCCGACGACGATGCTGCCGGAGTCGGGTTCGCAGAACCCGGCGATCATCATCAGGGTGGTGGTCTTGCCGGAGCCGGAGGACCCCAGGAAGGTGACGAACTCGCCCGCCGCGATCTCCATGGAGACCTCGTCGACGGCCGTCACTCCCCCGTAGGTCTTGCGCAGTCGCCGCGCGGACAGCGGCTTTCCGCTGCCGGCCAGTTCCGCCGGGGCGACCAGCGACGGCTCGGGCATCACGTCGGTCTCAGGCATGCGTCCACTCCTGCCAGCGCTTGGCCACCGCCTCCTGGTTCTGGTCCCACCACTGGACGTCCAGGTCGAAGCCGGTCTTGAGGTGCTCCGGGGAGCTGCCCAGGTTCGCGGCGACGGTCGGGGAGAGCTTCTTGTAGGCGGCGGGCACCGACGGGGCCATCGGGTACAGCTCGGCGTAGGCGGCCTGTACGTCGGGCCGCAGCGCGAAGTCGATGAGCTGGTAGGCGGCGTCGAGGTTGGCGGCGCCCTTGGGAATTCCGAGGGCGTTGCTCTGCCGGCGGGCGCCGTTCCACTGGTACGCGAGCGGCGAGCCCTGCTTGATCAGGGCGTCGAGGCGGCCGTGCCAGACGCTGGAGGCCACGACCTCCTTGCGACCCAGGAGCACGCCGGGGAGGGCGCCGGTGTCCCAGAACTTCTTGACGTGCCCCTTGATGTTGTCCAGGGACTTGAAGGCGCGGTCCACGTCGAGGGGGTACAGCTTGTCCAGGGGCACGCCGTCGGCGAGGAGGGCGAACTCCAGCTCGGGCAGGTCGGCGTCCAGGCCCTGGAGGGCACGGTCACCGGAGAACGCCTTGGTGTCCCAGAAGTCGGCCCAGGAGGAAGGTTTCTTCCCCCCGAAGGCGTCCGTACGGTACGCCATCACGCTGGCCCAGTAGTTCTTGCCGACGGCGTTGGAGGTGACCAGGGTCTTGGCGATGCCGGCGTTCTTGAAGTTCTTCAGCCGGTCGTAGTCCAGGTCCTGGGTCGCGCCCGCCTTCTTGAAGCGCAGGAAGTCGGCCATCGAGTCGTCGATGACGTCGAACTGCGGGCGGCCCTGCTGGACCTGGGCGAGCATCTGCGCGTACTGGATGTTCACCACCTCGACCCGGATCCCGGTCTCCTTGGTGAACGCGTCGTAGACGGCCTTCTGGTTGGCGTCGCCGTACGTGCCGCCGCTGTCGCGGACGACCAACGTCTTGGAGCTCTTGCCACCGCCACCGCCACCGGCCACGGACCGGCTGGTGCCGGTGCCGCAGGCGCTGAGGGTGGTCGCGGCGGCAATGCCCGCCGTGGCTCCGCCGATTCCGCGCAGGAACAGTCTGCGGTCGATCCGGGAGTCTTTCATCGTGTGCCTCCTGGTGGGGCTGGCCGTAGGAAGGGAAGCGGCTGGGGCGTGCGTGGGGGGCGGCTGGACAGGGAGTGTCGTGCGGGGCTTTCGAAACACCCCCTAGGCCCGGGGGTCCGCCTCGGCGGGGGCGACACCGACGCCGGGGGTCCGGAAGCCGGCCGGTCGGGTCGCCGGGTCGGGGTCCCACGGGGCGGCGATGGCGGCGAGTTCGTGGCCGGGGGCGACGGTCAGGCCGTGCATGCCGTAGAAGAGCCGTCCGCCGACCGGGGTGTGGACCTGGTGCTCCGCTCCGTCGGCCGGGTCGACGATGCGGCCGATGAGGTCGCCTTCCGCCACGTCGTCACCGGCGGTGAACTCCGGGTACCACAGGCCGGTGGCCTCGGCCGTGACACCCGCGGCCCAGACCCATTCCCGGACGGTCGCCGGGGCGGGGCCGTCGATGCCGGTCGGGGCGAGCACGCTCAGGTGGCGCAGTGCCTGGAGGAGACCGTCGACGCGGCGGTGGGCCGTGGCGCCGTCTCGCTGCCCGAGTTCGCCGACCTCGACGAGTACCGCCGAGATGCCCCGGCGGGCGGCGGCCGCGTGGCTGTTGCCGCCGTCGGCCTCCAGTCCGAGGATGACGTCCTCGATGCCGAAGGAGCCTGCCAGTTGGGCCGTCGCCCCGTCGAGGTCCGGGGCTCCGGTGAGGCGGTAGCCGACGAAGTCGCGCAGGACCTGGTCGATGCCGCCGCAGTGCAGGTCGATGTAGACGTCGGCGCCGTCGACGAGGTGGGCGAAGAGCCAGGAGGCGAGCCGCTCGGTGGGGCTGCCGTCCGGGTCACCGGGGAAGACGCGGTTGATGTTCACGCCGTCGACCGGTGAGACGTTGAGCCGGCCGTCGTACACGGCGGGCGGGTTGGCGACCGGGCAGATGATCACCTGGCCGTGCACCTCGTCGGGGTCCAGCAGGGTCGCCAGGCGCGCGGCGGCGTCGACGGGGGTGAACTCGCCCCCGTGCACGCCCGCGGTGATGGTGACACGGGGGCCGGGGCGGGCGCCGTTGACCAGGGTCAGCGGGAGGTCGACGGTGAGGGTGCCGAGGTCGGCGCGGACGCTGCCGCGGGCCTTGGTCCCGGGCTCGGCCCGCAGGGCACCGACGGAGAGGGCTTTGGTCACGGTGGTCACGCCTTCGCTCGGTCGAGGGTGGAGATGAAGTCGATGGGCCGGGGCGAGGAGCCGTCCAGGGCCAGGTCCGCGGCGATGTCGCCGAAGGCGGGCGAGAGTTTGAAGCCGTGGCCGGAGAAGCCGGCGAGCAGCACGACGTTCTCGGCGCCGGGGAGCGGGCCGACCAGGGGGCGGCTGCTCTCGGTGTAGCCCTCCATATAGACGGAGAGCCGGGTCGGGTCGGGGTGCAGGTCCGGCAGGTGACGCCCGATCAGCTCGGAGAAGATCTCCAGTTCGTCCGGCTGTACGGTCCGGTCCAGCTGGTTGGGGTCGCCGGCCGGGCGGTGCAGGGCTCGGGACAGGCCGAGCTTGACCGACACCCCGTCCGGGGAGGGCAGGCCGTAGCAGTGGGTGGGCGCCGTACGGATGAACGCCGGGCGCTCCTCGCCGAACCAGGCGTCGGTGGTGGGCACGTACCAGGCGCTGACGAGGCGGCGGATGTCCACCTCCCACGGCAGGTCGGGCAGCAGGTCGTTCACCCACGGGCCCGGGGTCACCACGGCCGTGTCGAAACGCTCACTGCTCGCGTCGGTCCGGATCTCGACACCGCCGGCGACGGGCACGATCTCGCGGACCGTGGTGTAGCGGTGGATACGGGCGCCCAGCTGCTCGGCGCGGCGAGCGGCGGTCTGGATCGTCAGCTCGGGGCGGATGAAACCGGCGCGGCGGTCGAGCACGGCCGCGTCGCCGTTCTCGACGCGGTACTGCGGGAAGCGCTTGGCGAGGGCCTCGGCGTCGAGGACCTCGTGGTCCAGGTCGTGCTCCGCGATGGACTGGAGGACCGTGGCCATCTGCTGGTGCTCGGCCGGCCCCATCAGCAGGCACCCGGTCAGGCGGCGAAGCTCACGGCCGGTCTCCTGCTGGAGCTGCTCCCACAGGATGTCGGCGTGCTTGAGCAGGGGCACGTACCGGGAGTCCTCGAAGTGGGCACTGCGGAAGATGCGGGTCTCGCCGCCGGCGGCGCTGCGGTCGTGGCCGGGGGCGTACCGGTCGTATCCGACGACCTCGGCACCACGGGCCGCCAGCCGCCAGGCGGCCTGGCTGCCCATCGTTCCGACGCCGACGACGGCGACGCGCTTCCTGGCAGCTGACACAGGGGTTTCCTTTCGTATCGCCGGGGCGCATTCTGAGCGCCCGGCGCGAGGCTGTCCGATGCGAAGAGGTCCGGGCGAGGGCCAGGCCCTTCGGCGCCCTGCGGACCGCACCCGCCCGGGCGGGGAGTCCGGCTCGCTTCCTCGGAGCCTTCCGAGGAGCCGTGCCACATTGTGGAATGCTGTGCTAGAATCTGGCACGAGAATGGCAGTGGCTCGAAGGGGAGTCAAGAGGGTGTCTGCAAGAAGTTCCGAGGATTAACGGGGGGAAATCGGATGGAAATGAAGAGCGTCACCAGATCGCTGCGCATCCTGGAGGCGGTCGCCCAGCATCAGCCGGTGACCGTCGGGGAGCTGACGAAGCTCTTCGGCCTCCCGAAGTCGACGGTGCAGCGCACCCTGGTCACCCTGGCCGAGGCGGGCTGGCTGCGGGCGAACCGCAGGGACACCACCCGCTGGGAGATCGGCGCACGGGTGCTGGCCGTACGGCCCGCCGCCCTGCAGGGGTCGAGCCTGTTCGCCGCCGCCCGCGAGCCGATGGTGCAGCTGCGCGACAAGGTGAACGAGACGATCCACCTGTCGGTACCGGACGCCCTGCAGTGCATGGTCGTGGTCGACCGCGTGGACTGCGACCACGCCGTACGGACCTTCCACGCCATCGGCGACACCTCACCCCTGCACGCGACCGCCGCCGGACGAGCGGTCCTCGCCCATCTGCCGAGGCGGGACGTCGAGGAGCTGATCGCGCAGGGGCTGGAACGCTACAGCGACACGACCCCGGCCGAACCCGGTGAGCTGCGCGCGGAGCTGGACCAGATCCGCACCGGCGGCTACGCGGTCAACCGCAACCAGTACCGGCCGGGCGTCTGCGCCATCGCCGCACCCGTCCTCGACGAGGACGGCACACCGCTGGCGACGGTGGCCATCTCCATGCCCGACTCCCGGTTCGACGCGGACGAGCTGCCCGAGTGGGGCCGCCTCGTCGCCGAGACGGCCGCGGAGATCACGGGGCGCCGGCTGGGCGCCTGAGCAGGCGGCGACGCCATGGCGGACCGCGCCGAGGGTCGGCTCCTGGTCAGGGAGCCGACCCTCGGCGCGGGGGCGTCGCAGGCTCCGACCTCGACACGGGCGAGCCATTCCATGCCACAATGTGGAATGCTATGCTGCTATCCGGCATACGAATGAGGGGGTCCGGATGGAGATGAAGAGCGTGACCAGGTCGCTGCGCGTCCTGGAGGCCGTGGCGCAGCACCAGCCGGTCACCGTCGGGGAACTCACGAAGCTCTTCGGGCTCCCCAAGTCGACCGTGCAGCGGACCCTGGTGACGCTCAACGAGGCGGGCTGGCTGCGGGCGAACCGTAAGGACACCACCCGCTGGGAGATCGGCGCACGCGTGCTGGCCGTACGGCCCGCCGCCCTCCAGGGATCGAGCCTGTTCGCCGCCGCCCGCGAGCCCATGACGCGGCTCCGCGACACGCTGAACGAGACCATCCACCTGTCGGTGCCCGACGCCCTGCACGGCATGGTCGTGGTGGACCGCGTCGACTGCGACCACGCCGTACGGACCTTCCACGCCATCGGCGACATCTCCCCCCTGCACGCCACCGCCACCGGACACGCGGTCCTCGCCCATCTGGCGAAGCACGAGATCGACGAGGTCGCGGCAGGCACCCTCCAGGGCTACGGCGAGGAGACCATCACCGACCCGGTGGAACTGCGCGCGGAACTCCGCCGCGTCAGAGACCGGGGATACGCCGTCAACCACAACCAGTACATCCCGGGTGTCTGCGCCATCGCGGCACCTGTCCTGGACGGTGACGGGGTGCCGCTGGCCGCCGTGGCCGTCTCCCTGCCCGACTCCCGCTTCGAGCCCGACCGGCTCCCCGAGCTGGGGCGCCTGGTGACCGACACCGCGGCGGACATCACCACCCGCCACCTGGGCTGAGGGGTCCTCTCACCATGAGCGGCAGCCCCGCCGCTCCCCCGATGTCCGACAGCGGACCGGCCTCAAGAGCGGCCGTCGTGCGCCCACGACGCCCCGTGCTCGGCCAGGAGGACAGTCGGCCGGAGCACGGGGCGGCCCGCGCGGTGCGCGATGGGGGGGCATGTGTCAGGGCAGGACTGCCGCCGTCATCGCACGGGCACCGCGAGGTACTGGTACTCCAGGAACTCGTCGATCCCGACGCGGCCGCCCTCCCGGCCGATCCCGGACTGCTTGACGCCGCCGAAGGGGGCGGCCGGGTTGGAGACGAGACCGGTGTTGAGGCCGACCATGCCGACTTCCAGCCGTTCGCTGACGCGCAGGGCACGGTCGAGGCCCTCGGTGAAGACGTAGCCGACCAGTCCCCACGGTGTGTCGTTGGCCCGGCGGACGACCTCGTCCTCGTCGTCGAAGGTGAGGATCGCCGCGACCGGGCCGAAGATCTCCGTGTCCATCAGACGGCTGTCGGGCGCCACGTCCGTCAGGACCGTCGGCGGGTAGAAGCAGCCCGGCCCCTCCGGGGTGCGGCCCCCCACGAGCACCCGGGCGCCTCGCTCCACCGCGTCGGCGACCAGCTCCTCGACCTTGGTCCGCCCCGTCCTGTCGATCAGCGGGCCGACGTCGACACCGTCCCGGGTGCCGGGACCCACCACCAGGGCCCCCATGCGTTCGGCGAGCCGCCGTCCGAACTCCTCCGCCACCGAGTGGTGCACGAAGAAGCGGTTGGCGGCGGTGCACGCCTCGCCCATGTTGCGCATCTTGGCGATCATGGCGCCGTCCACGGCCACGTCCAGGTCGGCGTCCTCGAACACGATGAACGGCGCGTTGCCGCCCAGCTCCATCGAGGCCCGTACGACGGCGTCCGCGCACTGCGCCAGCAGCAGCCTGCCGACGGCCGTGGAGCCGGTGAAGGACAGCTTGCGGACGCGTCCGCCGCGCAGCAGCGGTTCGCAGACCTCTCCGGCCCGGGAGGTGGTGACGACGTTCAGCACACCGTCCGGCAGCCCCGCCTCCTTGAGGATCGCGGCGAGCGCCAGGCTCGACAACGGGGTCTGCGGGGCCGGCTTGAGGATCATCGTGCAGCCGGCCGCGATCGCCGGGCCGATCTTGCGGGTGCCCATGGCCAGCGGGAAGTTCCACGGGGTGATCAGCAGACAGGGGCCGACCGGGCGGCGGGTGAGCAGCATGCGGTTGCGCCCGTCGGGCAGGACGCCGTGGCCGCCGTCGATGCGCACGGCCTCCTCGGAGAACCAGCGGAAGAACTCCGCCGCGTACGCCACCTCACCGCGTGCCTCGGCCAGCGGCTTGCCCATCTCGGCGGTCATCAGGTGGGCCAGCTCGTCGGTGCGCTCAAGGATGAGCTCGTGCGCGCGGCGCAGGATCTCGCTGCGTGCCCGGGGTGCCGTGCGGGCCCACGCCTCCTGGGCGTTGACCGCCGCGTCCTCCGCGAGCCGGGCGTCCTTGGGACCCGCGTCGGCGACGTGGCAGATGATCTCGCCGGTCGCCGGGTCGTCCACGGCCAGGGTCGCGCCGTCCGCGGCGTCCACCCAGGCCCCGCCGATGAACAACTGCGTAGGTGTGTCGGTCATGAGGTCTCTCCTGGTCGGTCGGGCGCGGGGTCGAGGAGTTCGGCGAGGTGCAGGGCGCGGAGGTCGCGGTCACCGGCGAGGTGGTCGATCTGGGTGGCGCAGCTGAAGCCGTCGGCCACGACGACGCCGGGCGCGTCGTGGTCGAGGCTGTCGAGGCGGGGTGCCAGGGCGAGGTCGGCGACGGCCATGGAGGTGTCGTAGTGCTGTTCCTCGAAGCCGAAGTTGCCGGCGAGTCCGCAGCAGCCCTCGGCCTCGTCGACGGTGCGCACGCCGAGCCGGCGCAGCAGATCGCGCGGGCGGCGGTCGGTGAAGGTGGCGTACTCGTGGCAGTGGGTCTGCAGGACGACAGCGGCGGGCAGGGGCGGCGGGGTCCAGTCCGGGGCGGCGAGGTCGGTGAGCGCGCCGGTGAGGGTGTGGACGCGGGCCGCGACCCGGCGGGCGGCGTCCGTGCCGAGGAGTTCGGGCACGTCGCGTCTGAGGGCGGCGGCGCAGCTGGGTTCCGCCACCACGATGGGCCGGTCGTCGCCGTCGTCCAGGTGCGCGACCGTACGCGCCATGACCCGGCGTGCCACGGACAGCTGGCCGGTGCTGACCCAGGTCAGGCCGCAGCACAGGCCGTCCCGAGCGGTGCTGGGGATCCCGGCGTCGGCGAGCACCCGGGCGGTGGCACCGGCGACCTGGGGGCGGAAGGCACGGGTGAAGCTGTCGACGAAGAGCAGGGCCCTGGCCGGTTCGGCGGTCCTCGTCCCGCGCAGCTGCGCGCGCAGGGCGCGTCGGGAGGCGAAGGCGGGGATGGCGCGCCGGGTGGCGACTCCCCCGAGCCGGGCCAGAACCTTGCCGAGGGGCCCGCGCAGCAGCGCGTTGAGCGGGCGGGCGGCGAAGCCGGCGAGCGCGGAGGTCAGGGGAAGCCAGCCGAGTGAGTAGTGGGACCGGGGCCGGAGCCTGCCCCGGTAGTGCTGGTGCAGGAACTCGGCCTTGTAGGTGGCCATGTCGACGCCGACCGGGCAGTCGGTGGAGCAGGCCTTGCAGGACAGACACAGGTCGAGGGCGTCGCGGACCTCGGTCGAGCGCCAGCCGTCCTGGATCGACTCGCCGACCACCATCTCCTGCAACAGGCGGGCGCGGCCCCGGGTGGAGGCGTTCTCCTCGCCGGTGGCCCGGTAGCTGGGGCACATCACGCCGCCCGCATCACCGCGGCAGCGGCCGACACCGACGCAGCGGCGGGCCGCTCCGGTGAAGCCGTCCTCGTCGTGCGGGAAGGTGAACTCCGTGGTCAGGAGCGGGAGTTCGCGCAGCGCGAGGTCGGTGTCGAGGGGGGCCGGAGCGACGATGACGCCGGGGTTCAGCATCCCCTCCGGATCGAAGATCCGCTTGAACGCGGCGAACGCCTCGATCATCCGGTGGCTGTACATGATCTCCAGCAGCTCACCGCGCGCCCGTCCGTCGCCGTGCTCCCCCGAGAGCGTCCCGCCGTGCTCGACGACCAGGGCGGCCGCCTCGGCGAGGAACCGGCGGGTGGCGGCCCGGCCGGTCCCGGTGACGAGGTCGAAGTCGATCCGCACGTGCACGCAGCCGGCGCCGAAGTGCCCGTACAGCACCCCGGTGAGCCCGTGGCGGGCCAGCAGGTCACGGAAGTCCCGCAGGTAGGCGGCGAGGTTCTCGGGTGCGACCGCCGCGTCCTCCCAGCCGGGCCAGGACTCCCGGCCGTCCACCAGGCGGGCGGCGAGCCCGGCGCCGTCCTCGCGGACCCGCCACAGCGAGCGGCGTTCGGCGGCGCTGTCCACGACCCGGCCGCCCGTCATCCGGCCCCGGGCCTTGAGGACGTCGAGCAGTTCAGCGGCCCGGGTGGTGACCGTCGCCGGGTCCTCGCCGTCGAGTTCGACGTAGAGCCAGGCACGCCCCTCGGGCAGGCCGGTGACGGCGTCCGGACCGCGGCGGGCGCGCATGGTGGCGACGATCGCCTCGTCCATGCCCTCCACGGCGGTGGGCTCCCAGCGCAGGATCTCCGGGACGTCCTCGGCGGCGTCGCCGACGTCGTCGTAGCCGAGAGCGAGCAGCGCGGAGGCGGGCGCGGTGGCGACCAGACGTACGGTCGCGCCGGTGACGACCGCGCAGGTGCCCTCGGTGCCGACCAGGGCGCGGGCCGCGTCGAAGCCGTTCTCCGGCAGGAGGTGGTGCAGTGGGTAGCCGGAGACCTGGCGGGGGATGCGGCCGAGTTCGGTGCGGATCGGGGCCAGGTTGTCGGCGATCAGACGGCGCAGGTCCGCTTCGAGCCGGGCGACGCGTCGGATCGCGTCGGTGTCGTTCGGGTCGGCGGCGCGCAGTCCGGCGTGGTCGGCCACGGCGCGCACCCCGTCGGCGGTGACGAGGTCCAGGGATTCGATGTGGCCGCTGGTCCGCCCGTGCCGGACGGACCGGTTGCCGCACGCGTCGTTGCCGATCATTCCGCCGAGGGTGCAGCGGCTGTGTGAGGACGGGTCGGGGCCGAACGTGAGCCCGTGCTCGCCGGCCGCGTCCCGCAGCGCGTCGAGGACCACGCCCGCCTCGACACGCGCGGTGCCCGACTCGGTGTCGACGGCCAGGATCCGGTTCATGTACCGGGAGAAGTCCAGGACCACGCCGGGTCCGACCGCGTTGCCCGCCATGCTGGTGCCGCCGCCCCGGGCGGTGACCGGGACGCCTTCCTCCCGGCAGGCCCGCAGCACCGCGCACACGTCGTCGGCGGTGCGCGGGAACGCCACGGCCCGCGGCGGCACCCGGTAGTTGGAGGCGTCGTAGGCATAGGGGCCGGTGCCCGCGGGCCCGGTTTCCACCCGCAGGCCGGGCGCGGCCTGCGCGATGCGGGCCGACAGACCCGCCAAGTCGCGGGTGGCACCCGTCATCGCTGTGACGCTCCCGACGTACCGGTCTCCACCGCGGCCGCCCACGCCCGCAGGCCCGCGTCGACGGCCGACTCGTCGATCACGAGCGCCGGGATCATCCGCACGACCTGGTTCCAGGCCCCGCACAGCAGCAGGAGCAGGCCCTCGTCGACGGCGGCCCGCTGCACACGGGCGGCGGTCTCGGGGTCGGGGCTGCCGTCCTCGGTGACGAACTCGGAGGCCAGCATCAGGCCGAGGCCCCGTACGTCCCCGATGGCCGGTGTCCGCTCGGCCACCGCCTCCAGGCCGTCGCGCAGCCGCTTGCCCATCGCCTCGGCGTTCTCGACGAGTTTCTCGTCGCGTACGACGTCGAGGGTGGCGCAGGCGGCGGCGCACGACACCGCGTTGGCGCCGTACGTTCCGCCCTGCGAGCCCGGCCACGCCTTGCCCATGAGTTCCTCGGAGGCGGCGATGCCGGACAGCGGGAACCCGCTGGCGAGGCCCTTGGCGGTGATCAGGATGTCGGGCGTGACCCCGAAGTGGTCGTGCCCCCAGAACCGGCCGGTGCGGCCCACGCCGGTCTGCACCTCGTCGAGGATCAGCAGGAAGCCGTGCCGGTCGGCCCGCTCCCGCAGTCCCTCCAGGAAGGCGCGGTTGGCGGGCACGTAGCCGCCCTCGCCGAGTACCGGCTCGACGATGACCGCGGCCGTGTCGGCGGGCGAGGAGATGGTCTGGAGGGTGTAGTCGAGCTCCTGGAGGGCGAAGCGGGTGGCGGTGTCCTCGTCCCAGCCGTAGCGGTAGGCCGTCGGGAACGGGGTGACGACCACGCCGCTCATCAGCGGGGAGAAACCGGACCGGAAGCGGGTGCCGGAGGTGGTCATGGCGGCCGCGGCCACGGTCCGGCCGTGGAACCCGCCGTGGCAGACGAGCACGTTCGGGCGGCCGGTGGCCTGCCGGGCCAGCCGCAGCGCGGCCTCCACCGCCTCGCTGCCGGAGTTGGTGAAGAACAGGCTGTCCAGGCCGGCCGGCAACACCTCGCCGAGCTTGTCGACGAGCTGCCGCAGGGGCTGGTGCATGACGGTCGTGTACTGGCCGTGGACCAGCGTGCCCACCTGCTCCTGCGCGGCCGCCACGACCTTGGGGTGGCAGTGCCCGGTGCTGGTGACGCCGATGCCGGCGGTGAAGTCGAGGTAGCGGCGGCCGTCCTCGCCGTACAGGTGGACGCCCTCGCCCCGGACCGCCACGACGGGCGTGGCCTGGCGAAGGTGCGGCGACAGTGCGGTCATGTTCGTCTCCCGGCCAATGCGTTGCGGTCTACTCCGGCATCCCGAGCATCTCCACCCGTTCGCGAGCCGACAACGCGTGATCTGTCCAGCGGGGAGGCGGTGTTCGGACGTTGTGTCAACCGAGCCGGGTCCGGCGGGCCGCCTGTGGCCCCGGTGACCACCGTGGGTCCGCTCTTGCGCAGGTCAGCCACGCTTGTCACAGTGTCCGGGCGGGCAGGGAGGCACCATGAGCGAGTACGTCGAAACGTCCCGGACGTCCGGATCAGGCGCCGCCCCCACGGGCGGTGCGCTGACCGTCGCCGACGTCCTGGCCCTGCCGGTCCTGGCCGCGGGGCGACCGGAGGTCGTCACCGGTGTGGCCCGGCTCGACCGGCCGGTCCGCTGGGTCCACATCACCGAACTGACGGACCCCGCCTCGTTCCTCAAGGGCGGCGAGCTCGTCCTGACCACCGGGATGCCGCTGCCTCAGGACACGGCGGGCGTGCGCCGCTACGTCGACGAACTCGCCGATGTCGGCGCCGCAGCCCTGGTCATCGAACTCGTCCGGCGCTACCACCGGCCGCCCGACCCGCTCATCCAGGCCTGCCGGACCCGTGGGCTGCCGCTCGTCACCCTGGCCGAGGACGTCAACTTCCTGGAGGTCACCCAGGTCGTCCACACCCTCATCCTCGGCAACCAGGCGGATGCCATGCGCCGGACCCAGCGCGTCCACGAGGCGTTCACGGCCCTGACGTTGCGCGGCTCGGGCCCGGAGGAGGTCGTGCGGGCGGCGGCGGAGATGAGTGGCCGCACGGTCGTCCTGGAGAACCTGGTGCACCAGGCGCTGATCTGCGAGCCCTCCGGCAGCACCGTGGACGAGGCACTGACCGGCTGGGAACAGCGGTCCAGGGCGACACCTCCCGGCGATCGCACGGAGGTGAGCGGTCCCGAGAGCTGGCTCGTGGCGCCCGTGGAGTACCAGGGCGAACGCTGGGGCCGGGTCGCCATGCTCCCGCCCCCGTCCGGCACCCCGGCCTCCGCCCCGGCGGCTTTCCTCCCCGAGGACGTCACCGTCCTGGAGCGTACGGCGATGGCGCTCACGATCGCCCGCCTCATCCACGCCACCCCGTGGGAACGCACGGCGCACCGGAACGCGTTGCGTGATCTCGCCGGACAGCGCCACCACTCCCCCGAGGACGCCCGTGCCCGGCTGGCCGCGCTGGGCCTGCCCACCGAGGGCAGCGTCTTCCTCGCCGTGCTGGCGGACGTCCGGGCGGACGTCCGGGCGGACGTCCGGGCGGACGACGACGGCGGGGCGGAGAGCCGGTTGTCGCAGGAGCTCAGGACGACGGGCGTCCCGGCGCTCGTCGGCACACTGGCCCCCGGCCGCCTCGGCGTCCTGCTGGCCCTGCGGCCGTCCCAGCCGTGGCGGCCCGTCGTCGAGCGGCTGAGCCGTGTCGCCCTCGACCTGTGCCCCGAGGCCGTCGTGTGTGTCGGTCCGGAGGTCACGCACCTCTCCGACGCGGCGCGTTCCTTCCGCGCCGCGGCCCGCGTCGCCGAGGCGGCCCTGCCCGGGCGACCGCTTCCCGAGGGCAGGACCTTCCTCGAACTGTCCGACATCGGCCTGCCTCAGCTGCTGTACGCGCTGCGCGAGGACACCCGGATCCAGGACTACGCCGAGCGACAGCTCGGGCGGCTCATCGAGCACGACACCCGCCACGGCACCGATCTGCTGTCGACCCTGCGCCACTATCTGGACGCGGCGGGCAACAAGACCACCGCCGCCCGGCTCGGCGCCCTGTCCCGGGAGACCGTCTACCAACGGCTGCGCACCATCGAGCGGCTCCTCGACCGTGACCTGGAGTCCGGCGAACAGCGCACCGAACTGCACGTGGCGCTCACCGCGCTCGACGTGCTCAGGCTCGGCTGACGCACGGCGCCGCCGGTGCGCCCACGGCCCCACGCACGACTGCGCGGACGGCCCGCCGTGAGCAGCAGCCAGCTGACGTCCGCCCCGCTCAACGCCCCCGGGATCACTCGTCGTTGACCCAGCGCATCAGCCGTTGCAGCGGGTAGAAGCCGTCGTGCGAGAGGCCCGGCGGCATGCCGCCCGCACCGCCGAGGGACACCACGCGCTGCACTCCGGCGCAGGCGAGGGCGCCGCGCAGGTCCGCCTTGCGGGAGTCGGGGTACACGCCGACCGTCTGGGTGGCGACCCCGGCGTGCCGCACCGCCTCGGACAGCTCGCCGACCGGGACGACGTCGACGATCTTTCCGTCGGGGTGGAAGTCGACGGGTTCGGGAGAGCGGATCACCAGGCCCCGGCCGTCGTAGCCGCCCCACACCCGGTACTCGGGGGCCATGGACTTCAGGACGTCGATCTCCTCGCGCAGTTCGGTCGGGACCTGCGGGCCGCCCGCCGAGCTGAACTCCCGGGCCACGCCGAGGCGTTCGCACAGCAGGGCGGCATAGCGGTCGGCGTCGTCCCAGGAGCCCTCGACGAACTGGAAGCGACTGGCCACGCAGGCCTGCTGGTTGAAGAACGTGGCGTCAGCGGCGCCCGCTTCGGCGGCCCGGGCCAGTGTCTCGAGGGACGCGAAGGCCTCGCGGCCGATGAGGGAGATGGAGGTCTTGGGGTCGAAGGAGACGAGCTCGAACCCCGGGCCGACGTACTTCAGCGCCCCGCGGATGGTGGCCTCGCCGCCCCAGGCGACCAGCTTGTCGAAGAACTGCGGGCGGAACAGCACGCTCTCCACCGTCTCGTCTCCGCCGCGCCAGTACACCGCGGAGAACGACCGCACCACGGGGTGCCCGGGGGCGACCGCGGCCATGGTGCGCAGGATCGCGGTGGCGGTGAACAGGTCGTTCGAGGGCAGCTTCAGCAGGTTGACGCCCTTGGTGAGGGCTCCGCGCACCACCGACATCGCGGCGACACCGGGTGCGTTGCCGGCGATGATGTGCACCAGGCGCGGCGGGAAGGCACGGGTGGCCGCGGTCCGGTTCCCGGGCAGCCGCACCTCGCGCCAGCCGTCGAGCACGTCCGCGCCACCGAGTTCGTGGTCGATCTGGGCGTACAGGCCGGGCCGCTGGAAGCTGCGCCACAGCACGGCGTAGGCGCGTTCGAGCACGTCCGCGGGCAGCGGGCTGACCCGGGCCATCCGGTCCAGGGCCTCGGCGAGCAGTCCCGCGCGGTCCGCCTTGAGTGCCTCGCCGGTCTCCACCAGCAGGTCGACGATCTCCGCGACGGGCACCTGGAACGCGGGGCCGGGTTCGGTGCGGGGCCACACGAGGTGGTCCAGGTCGAGGGCCGGCGTGGTGAAGGCGGCGCCGGGGCGGCCGTGTGCGGTGTGTGAGCCGTGGTCGACCTCGCCGCGGACCACGTGGACGACGGGTACGGAAGCAGCCGCGGTCGTGTCGAGCATCGTGCCGCTCATCCGTGGATCATCCCCCGCACATAGGAGTCGAGTGTCGCGGCGCAGGTGACCTTGTCGTCGCCGCCGAGGTCGCCGTAGCGCCGGATGTCGGGCAGGACGACGGGCCCCGCTCTGCCGCAGTCGCACGGCGAGAAGTCCACGAAGACCCGGTCGCCGCTGATCAGTCCGCCCCAGCGGCCTTCCAGGGAGACGTCCAGGAAGGCGAACCGCCCCTCCACCACGCCGTGTTCGGCGTTGAGCAGCTTCTCGCCCGGCTGGTCGAGGACCAGCGGGATCACCCACGGCGGCACGTGGTAGTTGCCCTTCTCGCAGGCGGGACAGGAGCCCTGCATCTCGGTCATGCCGTAACTGCGCACGCGCCGCACACCGTCGTAGAAGGCGGCGAACTGCGCCTGGTAGTCGTCGGGCAGCGCCCGGCCCTTGTTGCCGCCGCCGCTGAGCACCAGCGTGTCGGGGTGGAGGCTGCCGTCGGACACGCCCCGGGCCCGCAGGGCCTGGATCAGGGTGAACTGCTGGTTGTTCATCCCGGCGATCAGCAGCGGCTCGTCACGGTGCGCGAAGATGTCGTCGACGATCCGGGCCACGGCTGTGCCCAGTTCCTCCTCGCGCGTCTCGGAGGCGGACTCGAAGGAGCTGATCTCCTGCGGGGTCGCGGTGCCCTCCGCCATCCGGCGACGCAGCAGTGCGCTGCTCATCAGCTCGGACACCCTGAGCGGCTCCTCGGTGAGCAGCTGGGTCTCGCCGGGCCTGGCGAAGACGTCCGCGTGCCAGCGGAAGCCGTCGATGGACCGCATCGGACCCTTCGCCGGTGCCAGCAGGTAGCCACGGCGGGTGGGCTTCGGCGGGAGCGGGTCGGGCCAGCAGGTGACGTGTTCCAGGATGTCGTGCAGGAAACCCAGGTCGGTGGCGTCGCAGTTGAGGAAGGACACCTTTCCGGAGGTGCCGCTGGTGATGTAGGGACGGTGCCCGGCGGCGGTGACGCGTTCGGTCCACTCGTCGATGTCGCGTACACCGTCGATGTCGACGTCGCCGGGTTCGACCGCCGACACGGTCGTGTACCAGCGCAGGAGCCGGTCCCAGCGGCCGCCGGTGATGAGGGAGAGCGGGTACGACTTGTAGCTGGTGTGCGAGAAGAGCAGCGGTACGAGGTCCTCGAAACCGGTGATCTCGCGTACGCCGGTCTCCGTCGCCCGGGTGCGCAGCAGTGGAACGCGCTCGCGGTGGGCGGCGAAGGCCTCCCGCGCGGCGTCCAGCTGCAACTCCCGGGTCACCTCGCCGGGTTGGCCGAACGGGTCGTCGGACGCGACCAGGGCCCGGAGTTGCTCGCGTGCGCTTGCCACAGAACCACCTCAATCAGTTAGGACGTCGCGTTCTTCGCGAGGTAGGACGACTCGATCGCGGCCAGGTCGGCGCGCAGCTCCGCCGGGGTGCCGGTCATGGTGACGCGGCCGCGGTGCAGGACGTAGACCCGGTCCGCGATGTCCAGCACCTTGCGGACGTGCTGTTCGACCAGCAGCGCCCCGAGGCCCTGGTCCGCCGCCTCGCGTACGGCGCGCAGCAGCCGGTCGACCACGAGCGGGGCGAGGCCGAGCGAGAGTTCGTCCGCGAGGAGCAGCTTGGGGGCGCGGCCCAACGCGCGCGCCAGGGACAGCATCTGCTGCTCGCCGCCGGACAGCATGCCGGCCCCGGTTCTGAGCCGTTTCTCGAGTTCGGGAAAGAGCCGCAGGGCCTGCCGGGTCGGGACCCGGCCGACCCGCAGGTTGTCCGCGGTGTCGAGGCGGGTGAAGACCGCCCGCTCCCCGACGTACGCCAGGCCCTGACGGGCGCGGCGGTGCAGCGGTGCGCGGCCGGTCCCGCCCAGCCAGCACACCTCGCCCGCCATCGGGTTCAGGTCGCCCGCCAGCACCCTCAGGGTCGTGGTCTTGCCCGCGCCGTTGGGTCCGAGCAGGGCGACGACCTCGCCGGGGCGGACCTCGATGTCGAGGTCGCGCACCACGGGTTGGCTGCCGTATCCGGCGGAGAGGGAACGTGCTGCGATCAGGGGGACGTCGGTGTCGGGCACGGGGCCGCTCCTCAGCCGGCCGGCGGGGTCGTCAGGACCTTGCGGACGTCGACGAAGGTCGATCCGGCCTTCAGCCACTCGATCTTCCCGTCGCGGATGGTCAGTTCGGTGGCGGTGGTGTTGTGGATGCGGTTGAGGCCCTTGATCGGCAGGGCTGTGGACGCCTTCCAGCTCAGCGGCGGGGTCAGGCCACCGGTGTTGATGCCGGGCGTGGTGTCGAGCTCATCCACCAGCGCCTTCGCCGTGATCGTCGGGAGCTTCTTGGCGGCCTCGGTGAAGACCTTGAAGGCCACCCAGGTCGTGGCGTTGGCCCCGTTGGTGGGGTCGATGTCCTTGTTGCCCTTGGTGGCCGCGAGGAAGTCCTTCCAGGCGGCGTCGGACGTCGGCGGGTAGTAGCCGGTGATCGCGGCGCCCTCCAGCGGGCTGCCGCTGCCGCCGGTGCTCTCGGCGAGTTGCGGGGTGAGGTTGCCGACGACGCTGCCGAGTTTCGTCTTGGCGCCGGACTGCACGTACGACTTCACGAACAGGCCCGAGGCGGTGCCCATGATGACGCTCACGCAGTCGCTGCCCTTGGTCGCGGCGGCGACCTGCGGAGCGAGGTCGGTGGCGGTGAGCGGCACCTTGATGTCCTTGGGCGCCGATCCCCCGGCGGAGACCGCGCCGAGGGTGAGGAACTGCGAGACGACGGCCGCGGCGGCCACGTCGTAGCGCACGCCGGAGATCTTCTTGCAGCCGTTCTGCACCAGCTGCCGGCCGTGGGCCGCGAACACCACCGGGGTACCGCCGTTGACCGGGAACGACAGCGGGTTGGAGAACTCGGCGGCCGAGACGCCGGTGCCACCGAGGTAGGGGATGCCCGCCTTCTGCAGGATGGGCATGTAGCGGTCACCGGCGAGGCTGTACGACCCCACCACGGCGACCACCTTTTCCGCGACGGCCTGCTGGGCGCACTTCTCGGCCTCGTCGGGGTTGTTCTTCTCGTTGCAGGTGAGGACCTTCAGCGGGCTGCCCTTGATCCCGCCGTTGGCGTTGACCCACTTCTCGTAGGCCTGGGCGGTGAGCCGGACCCCGGGCTGGGCGCTGCCTTGGGTGTCCTCCGGCGTCCAGACCATCACCTTGACCGGTGTGCCCTTCAGCGTGGAGGTCTCGGCCGAACTGCCGGACGCCTCTCCTCCGCACCCTGCGGCGAGCAGGACTCCGGACACCGCGAGACAGCTCGCAGCGGTGGTTCTGCGTCGTCGTGAGTCGTTCATGGTTCCTCCGCGGAGCTCGTCGTCGAGATGGCGAACAGCATGGGGTGCGTTTTCGAGTTAGTGAAGTACTCTCGGCACAATTATTTAAATGAATGTGCTGTCTCGCCCCGCTCCGGGAGGTTCCCCGATGGACGACATCCTGCGGTTCGCGCTGCTCGGCCTGGGGCTCGGCGCGCTCAACGCGCTCACCGCCCACGGCATCGTGCTGGTCTACCGGGGCTCCGGAGTCCTGAACCTCGCGCACGGCGCGATCGGCATGGCCGGCGCCTATGTCCAGTGGGAGCTCTCCGCCCAGCACGGCCTCGCGTACTGGCCCGCCACCGCGTGCGGGGTGCTCACCTCGGCGACGCTGGGCGTCCTCACCCATCTGCTGGTGCTGCGCCCGCTGCGCACGGCTTCCGCGCCGGCCCGCCTGGTCGGCACCCTCGCGGTGTTCATCGTGCTCACCGCCCTCGCCGTCAAGCGCTACGGCGACAGCCTGGAACTGGTGCCGGGCAAGCTGCCCACCCGGCTGCTGACCATCGCCGGGGCGACGGTGTCCGAGGACCGGGTCTGGCTGCTCGGCATCGCGCTCGCCATCACGGTGGTCCTTCATCTCCTCTACCGGCGCACCCTGTTCGGCCTCGGCACCACCGCGGTCGCGGAGAACGAGAACGCCGCCGCCGCGCTCGGCTGGTCCCCGGACCTGATCGCCACCGTCAACTGGGCCCTGGGATCGGCACTCGCGGGACTCACCGGCATCCTGATCGTGCCGGTCATCGGACTGTCGGTGACCGGGTTGACCACCCTTCTGCTGAGCGCGCTGGCCGCCGCCCTGGTCGGCAGGTTCTCGTCGTTCCCGATCACCCTGGCGGGCGGTCTGCTCATCGGAGTCGTGCAGTCCGAGCTGACCCGCTTCGGCTCCGGCGTCACCGGGCTGGCCGCGTCGGTGCCGTTCCTCTTCATCGCCCTCGTGCTGGTCGCACGGGGCAGAGCGCTGCCGCTGCGGGGCACGTTCCTGGACCGGCTGCCCGCCCTGGGCACCGGAAAGGTACGTCCAGTGCCGCTGGCTCTCGCCGTCCTGGTCGGGCTGCTGCTGGTGAGCCTGTCGACACCGCTGTGGGCCGACGCGATCACCAACACCCTGGTGCTGTCGCTGGTCATCCTGTCGATCGTGGTGGTCACCGGGTACGCGGGACAGGTGTCCCTCGCGGCCTACGCCCTCGCCGGCACCGGCGCCTTCATCGCCGGGCACACGGCGGCCGACTGGGGCTGGCCGTTCGAACTCGCCCTGCTGGCCGGGGTGTTGGGGACGGTGCCGATCGGTCTGCTGTTCGCCCTCCCGGCGGTCCGCACCCGCGGGGTCAACCTCGCCATCATCACCCTCGGCCTCGGCACCACCCTGGAGGCGATGGTCTTCCAGAACACCGATCTGTCGACGACCCCCGGCAGCGACGGCATCGTGGTGGGCAAGCAGACGCTCTTCGGGATCAGCGTCTCCGGCGTCGACCATCCACAGCGGTACGCCGCCGTGGTCCTGGTGATGTTCGTCGCCGCCGCGCTGGTGGTCGCCAATGTGCGGCGCAGCCGAACCGGCCGCCGGCTCGTCGCCGTACGGGCGAACGAGCGGGCCGCCGCCGCGCTCGGTATCGACGTCCGCGCGGCCAAGCTCTACGCGTTCGGCCTGTCCGCGGCCATCGCCGCGCTCGCCGGGGTGCTCACCGGCTTCCGGTCGACCTCGGTGGTCTTCTCCGACTTCGCGAGCTTCGGCTCCGTCACCGCGCTGGGGCTCGCCGTCATCGGCGGCGTCGGCTTCCTCGTCGGACCACTGTTCGGGGCCACCTTCGCCGCGGGGACGGTGGGGGCCCGGTTCGGGGACCTGGTGCTGCCCGGGCTGAGCGAGTGGATGCCGCTGATCGGCGGGGTCATCCTGGTCCTGACGCTGGTGGGCAACCAGGACGGCATCGGAAAGGGCCTCGGCAGCCAGGTCGCGGGCATCCGACGCCGGGTGTCCGCGAAGCGGGGCGCGCCCGCTCAGAAGGCCGAACGGGCGACCGGTGCCGTGCGGAACGGCGCTCGGAAGGCCGTACCGGAGGAAGAGCGGGAAGCGACCGTGCCTGCCGGGCCGGACGTGCCGCGCGCCGCACCGCTCCCCCTCCAGGTGCGTGACCTCACCGTGCGCTACGGCGGTGTCGTCGCCGTCGACGGGCTCTCGCTGGACGTCGAACCCGGCCAGGTGGTGGGGCTGATCGGCCCCAACGGCGCGGGCAAGACCTCCGCCATCGACGCCGTCACCGGATTCACCCGGGCCGCGTCCGGACGGGTGTGTCTGGGCGACCGGGACGTGACCCGGCTGCCCGTGCACCGGCGGGCCGCGGCCGGGCTCAGCCGGTCCTTCCAGTCGCTGGAGCTGTTCGAGGACATGACCGTCCTGGACAACCTGTACGCGGCCTGCGACCGGCCCGGCCGATGGGCGTACCTCACGGACCTGGTCCGTCCCGGCAGCCGCCCGCTGCCCGCCCATGTGCTGGTCGCAGTAAGGGAGTTCGGGCTTCAGGACAGCCTGGACCGTGCGGTGGGCGACCTGTCGTACGGCGAGCGGCGGTTGCTGGCCATCGCCCGGGCGGTGGCGGCCTCGCCGTCCGTGCTGCTCCTCGACGAACCCGCCGCCGGACTGTCGGACGACGAGACACGGGAGCTGGCCGGCCTGGTGCGGCGGCTGGCCGAGGACTGGGGCATGGGCGTGCTGCTCGTCGAGCACGACGTCGACATGGTCATGAGCGTCTGCGACCAGGTGGTCGTCCTGGACTTCGGACGCCGGATCTGCGCCGGCACACCCGATGAGGTGCGCCGGGATCCTGCGGTGCGGGCCGCATACCTGGGCGACCTGGAGCCGGAGACGCTGGCCTGACCGGGCGCCGCGGACCGGGCACCGGACGGCGGAAAGCCGGAGGCGCTGTGCTGAAGCGCCTCCGGCTTTCCGCGACACCAGCCGCGTCACGCGTCCCGCAGGTCCGCGACATACGGCTGATGGGACAGCAGCCCGCCGTCCACGCGCAGGGTGTGCCCGGTGACGAAGGCCGACTCGTCGGAGGCGAGGAACACGACCGCCGCCGCGACGTCCTCCGGGCGCCCCAGGCGGGGGGTGAGGTGATGGCGCAGCATCGCCTCCCGGATCGCTCCGTGCGCCGAGCCGGAACTGGCCGGCGTGACGATGAATCCCGGCGCGATGGCGTTGCAGCGCACGCCCTGCTTGCCGTACTGGGTGGCGACGTACTGCGTGAGGTTGATGAGGGCGGCCTTGGAGGCGCCGTACGCCGGATTGCGCAGGTCCCCGGCGAGGCCGGACCCCGACGAGGTGTTGATGACGGAGCCGCCACCACGCGCGACCATGTGCGGGACGGCGGCCTGGATGGCGACCATGGTCCCGCGCAGGTTGATCCGCATGGTGTCGTCCCAGACCGCCGGATCGGCCTCGACGACGGCGAGGTCCCGGCGGGCGGCCAGATGGGTGGCCGCCGCGTTGTTGTGCAGGATGTCGAGGCCGCCGTACGTCTCGACCGCCGCGGCCACCATGGCCCGAACTCTGGCCACGTCCCCGAGGTCGACGGCGACCGCCGTCGCGGAGCCCCCGGCGGCGCGGATCTCCTCGGTCACCGCCTCGGCGCCGTCGAGGTCGATGTCGGCGACCACCGTGTGCGCGCCTTCGGCCGCCAGGCGACGGGCGGTGGCCGCGCCGATGCCGGACGCGGCCCCGGTGACGACGGCGATCTTGTCTTCGAGTCGCGCCATGGCCGAACCGCCGTTTCTATTCGGTGAGTTGACTGCCGACGACCGACACGAACGAGACGCACTCGCCGGGTCCGCCGCCGAGGTTGTGGGTCAGGGCGAGCGAGCGTCCTTCGGCCACGGACTTCACCGTCCGCTCGGCCGGTGCCTCGCCGCGCAGTTGCAGCCAGGCCTCGAACATCATGCGCAGGCCTGAGGCACCGATCGGGTGGCCGAAGGCCTTCAAGCCCCCGTCCGGGTTGACCGGCAGCGAGCCGTCCAGGTCGAAGGCGCCGCTGGTCACGTCCTTCCATCCCTGACCGCGCTCGGAGAAGCCCAGGTCCTCCATCAGCACCAACTCCGTGGGCGTGAAGCAGTCGTGGACCTCGGCGAGCGCGAGCTCGGCACGCGGGTCGGTGATGCCGGCCTGCCGGTAGGCCTCCTGTGCGGAGGCGACGACCTCGGGGAAGGTGGTGAAGTCGTACTCCGGGTCGAGGAGCCCGTCCGCCGGGCCCGCGACGAAGGACAGCGCCTTCACGAAGATCGGCTTGTCGGTGTACCTGTAGGCGTCCTCGGCGCGGACGACGATCGCGGCCGCCGAGCCGTCGGAGACTCCCGAGCAGTCGAACACGCCGAGCATGCCCGCGACGATCGCGGCCGACCGGATCCGCTCCGTCGGGACCTCCTTGCGGAACTGGGCGCGGGGGTTGCGGGCCCCGTTGACGTGGTTCTTCCAGGCGATGCGGGTGATGACGTCCTTCATCTCGTCCTCCGCCAGGCCGTACTTGGCCGCGTAGGCGGGGGCGAGGAGGGAGAAGTTCGCCGGAGCGGTGATCTCGCCGCGGCTGTCGTCTCCGGCGCCCGGGATCGCGGTACCGGACAGCCCGGACATGCCGGAGTCCTTCAGTTTCTCCACGCCGACGGCCATGGCCACGTCGTACGCGCCCGAGGCGACCGCGTAACAGGCGTTGCGCAGTGCTTCCGAGCCGGTGGCGCACATGTTCTCCACCCGGGTGACCGGCTTGCAGGGCAGGCGCAGCGGCCGGCTCAGGGTCAGCCCGGAGACACCGGAGGCCTGGGTGCCGAGCCAGAACGCGTCGATGTCGTCGAGGGTGATGCCGGCCGAGGTGACGGCCTCCCCCACGGCGTCGATCAGCAGGTCGTCCGCCGAGCGGGTCCAGTGCTCGCCGAAGGGCGTGCAGCCCATGCCGACGATCGCGACCCGGTCCCGGATTCCGTGTGAGCTCATCCGTGTGTCTCCTCGGTCTCGCCGGTCCCGTCGGTCCTCAGGGAATCGGTGGCATCGGTGGAATCGGTGGAATCGGTGGAATCGGTGGAATCGGCCATGCGTACCGGCCGGGCCTTCCAGAAGTAGTTGTGGACGCCGGACGCCGTGACCGTGCGCCGGAACGTCATCTCCACCCGGGCGCCGATGACGGCGTCCGCCTCGGTCGCGTCGGTCAACTGGCAGCGGAACCGGCCGCCGCCGTCGTAGTCGACGACCACGACCAGCATCGGCGGACTCGGCGTGTGGGCCAGCCGGTCCACGGTGAACGTGGCGACCGTGCCGCGTACGTGCTGCATCGGCTCGTCCGTCATGGTGTCCACGCTCCGGCAGGACGCGCACACCCGGTCCGGCGGCAGCTGCCGGGTGCCGCACTTCTCGCAACGGGCGGCGACGAAGCCGTACTTCCAGCCGGTGCGGCGGTGCGCGGGCGGGGCGTAGGGCGGCTCGGGGTCCGGCCTGCGGGGTGGTTCGCGGTCCAGGAGGCCGCGCCAGGAAAGGTAGGTGGCGTACGGCATGGGCGCGCTGCCCGCGGCGATCTGGGCGGCGACCGGGCGGGCGCCTCGGTGTGCCGGGAGCGCGTCGGTGGTGCGCAGCAGGAGGACGCCGACGCCGTCGCCGAGCACGACGAGCGCGACGACCTCCCCGGGCCGGGCCCGGTCCAGGACGTCGGCGAGGAGCAGCCCTGGCTGGGCGGTGCCGGCGTTGCCGATCACCCCGGTGAGGTCCGGGGTCACCGCCTCGGGGCGTACGCCCGCGGTGCGCCGCACCGACGCGCACGCCCGCGCGTGCAGTCCGGAGACCACGAAGTGGTCGATCGACGCGCTGTCGAGAGCCGCCTGTTCGAGAGCGGCACCGAGCGCCTTGCCCGCGAGGGACACATAGATATCCTCGGCGAATCGCTCCTCCCAGACCCGGGACGCGGGGGCGCCCGGCAGCCGCCAGCGGTCGAGGAACTCGTCGCTGACCGTGTCGTGGGCGAGCAGTTCGGCGATGACAGGGGCCCCGTTGCGGTGGCCGCCGAACACGAACGCCGCCGCGCCGTCGCCGCCCGCGGTCTCGTCGTTGCCGCCGGGCAGGCCGGTGCGCAGGTCGGAGAGGACGGTCAGGGTCGGGACCGGGGAGCGGGCGGCGGTCACCAGCGCGCCGAGGCCGGAGCGCACCGAACCGGTCATGTCGGCGGCGAGCACATGCTCGTCGAGGCCGAGCGCGGCGTGCACGGCGGTCGCGTTCGTCTTGTCGAGGTAGGCGGGTGCGGCGGTGGCGAGGAACAGCTGGCTTACGCGGGAGCGCAGGCCGTCGCGGTCCAGGGCGTTGCGGGCCGCCTCGACGGCCATGGACGTGGTGTCCTCGTCGTAGCCCGCGACCGCGCGGGTGCCCTTGCCCGCCCGGGTGCCCAGTACGGTGCCGACATCCGCCCGCGCGAGGCGGTGGTACGGCACATGGGCGCCGTATGCGATCAGTCCGGCCATCAGCGTCCTCCATTGGCGTTGATTGCGTGCGTGGGGCGCTCGAAGACCGCGGCCAGTCCCTGACCGCCGCCGAGGCACATGGTCTCCAGGCCGTAGCGGGCCTGGCGGCGGTCCAGTTCGCGCAGCAGGGTGGCGAGGATGCGGCCGCCGGTGGCGCCGACGGGGTGCCCCAGTGAGATGCCGGAGCCGTTGACGTTGAACCGCTCGAAGTCGGTCTCGGTCAGGGCCCATTCGCGGGTGCAGGCCAGCACCTGGGCGGCGAAGGCCTCGTTGAGTTCGATCAGGTCGATGTCGGAGAGCTTCAGTCCGGCGCGCTCCAGGGCCCGGGCGGTGGCGGGCACCGGGCCGATGCCCATCGTCTCGGGCGGCACGCCGACGACGGCCCAGGAGACCAGCCGGGCCAGCGGGCGCAGGCCGAGTTCGGCGGCACGCTCGGGGTGGGTGACGACGCAGAGCGCGGCGCCGTCGTTCTGACCGCTGGCGTTGCCCGCCGTGACGGTGGCCTCCGGGTCCTGGCGGCCGAGGACGGGCCTGAGCTTCGCCAGCTTCTGAGACGAGGAGTCGGGGCGCGGGTGTTCGTCGGTGTCGACGACCGTCTCGCCCTTCCTGGTCCGTACCGTCACGGGCACGATCTCGTCGGCGAACCGGCCCTCCCGCTGAGCGGCGACTGCCTTCTGGTGGGAGCGCAGGGCGAGTTGGTCCTGTTCCTCGCGGGGGATGACGTACTGGCGTCGCAGGTTCTCCGCGGTCTCCAACATGCCCCCGGGGACAGGGTGGTTGACGCCGCCGGAGGTGACCCGGCCGCGGGCCAGCCGGTCGTGCAGGGTGGTGCCCGCTCCGCGCACGCCCCAGCGCACGTCGGTGGTGTAGAACTCGGCCTGGCTCATGGACTCGACGCCCCCGGCCAGCACGAGGTCGCTGGCGCCGGTCTGCACCTGCATCGCCGCGGTGATGATCGCCTGGAGCCCGGACCCGCAGCGGCGGTCGATCTGCAGTCCCGGCACCTCCACGGGAAGACCCGCGTCCAGGGCGGCGACCCTGCCGATGGCGGGGGCCTCGCCGTTGGGGTAGCACTGGCCCAGCAGGACGTCGTCCACGGAGGCCGGCGGGATGCCAGTGCGGTCGAGCACGGCGCGGATCACCGTGGCCGCGAGTTCGGCCGCCGTCACGTCGCGGAAGACTCCACCGTAGCCGCCGACGGGGGTACGCAGGGGTTCGCAGATCACCGCGTCACGCAGCAGGGCGGGCATCGGCTGGGCCTTTCGTCGGTCGGGTGGGATGGACGGGGATGGCGTGCGCGCTCACCGGTGGAGTGGCGCTCACATGTACCGGCCGCCAGTCACCTCGACCACGGCTCCGGTGACGTAACTGGCCATGTCGGAGGCGAGGAACAGGACCGTCTGGGCGACCTCGGCGGGTTCGCCCGCGCGGCCCAGCGGGATCTCGGCGAGCTTGGCGTCCCAGGCGGCCGGGGGCATCGCCTCGGTCATCGCGGTGCGGATCAGCCCGGGCTGTACGGCGTTGACGCGGATGCCCGCTTTCGCCAGCTCCTTCGCGGACGCCTTGGTGAGGCCGACGAGGCCGGCCTTGGCGGCGCTGTAGTTCGTCTGGCCGAAGTTGCCGACCTTGCCGGCGATGGAGGAGATGTTGATGATGCTGCCGCCCTGCCCGTGGGCCCGCATCGCCTCGGCGGCGTGCCGGGTGCCGTTCCAGGCGCCGGTCAGATGGACGTCGACGACGGCACGGAAGTCGGCGAGGGCCATTCTGCGCAGGGTCGCGTCCCGGGTGATCCCGGCGTTGTTGACCATGACGCCGACCGGCCCGAAGGTGTCGGCGCAGTGGGCGACCAGGGCGGCGACCTCGTCCTCGTCGGTGACGTCGCAGCGCAGCGAGGTGGCGGCGACGCCGTTCTTCGCCAGGCGTTCGGCGGCGTCCGCCGCGCTGTCCTCGTTGATGTCACCGAGGACCACGCGGGCGCCCTCGGCGCCGAGGACACCGGCGATCTCGAAGCCGATGCCCTGTGCGCCGCCGGTGATCACCGCGTTCCGGCCGTCCAGCAGTCCCATCTCAGCCCGCCCCAGACTCGACGCTATTCCTCATAAATAGATAACCTATTATGCTGAAACAATCAATACAGCGATCGGTCGGGCAGACGGGGTCGGACGGGCCGGGCCGGACGAGCCGCTCGAGCGGAGCCGGACGAGGAGACGACGCAGGTGGACATCAGCTATCCCGCGGGTACCGAGACGTTCCGCACCGAGGTCAGGGCGTTCCTCGCCGAGACGCTGCCGTCGGACTGGAAGGGCATCGGCGCCCTCGACGAGGACGCGGCCTGGGCCTTCGCCCGGGACTGGCGCCGTCGGCTCGCCGAGCACGGTTTCCTCTCCCTGACCTGGCCCGAGCGCTACGGCGGCCGCGGTCTGTCCAAGCTGCACCAGGTGGTCCTGATGGAGGAGCTGGCCCGGGCGGGGGTGCCGTTCGGGCTGCCCCAGGACACCTTCGGCGTGAAGATGCTGGCGAACACGCTGCTGCGCTGGGGCACGGAGGAGCAGAAGAGCCACTTCCTGCCCCGCATCCTCAGTGGCGAGGACACCTGGTGCCAGGGGTACTCGGAGCCGGACGCGGGGTCGGACCTGGCCTCCCTGAAGACCCGCGCGGTGCCGGACGGCGGGGAGTGGGTGATCGACGGCCAGAAGGTGTGGACCTCCGGCGCCCACCACAGCGACTGGATCTTCGTGCTGGCCCGCACGAACCGCGAGGCGCCCAAGCACCACGGCATCTCCTTCCTCCTCGTCCCGCTCGATCAGCCCGGCGTCGAGGTGCGGCCGTTTCGCATGATGAGCGGGCAGCTGCACTTCAACGAGGTCTTCTTCAACGGCGCCCGCACCCGCGCCGACCTCGTCGTCGGCGGCGTCGACAACGGCTGGACGGTCGCCCAGAGCCTGCTGGGCGTGGAACGCGGGGAGGAGGCGGCGACCAACCCGATCCTGTTCCGGGCCGAGGTGGAACGCCTCGTGGAGCTGGCCCGCCAGTACGGCAAGGACCAGGACCCGGTCGTACGGCAGCGGATCGCCTGGTGCTGGTCCAAGGTCGAGATCATGCGCTACCTGGGGTACCGGATCCTCACCGGCTGGCTGAAGGGCACCGAGCCCGGACCCGAGACGTCGATCGCCAAGCTGTACTGGAGCGAGTACCACACCGCGGTCACCGATCTGGCGATGGACATCATGGGCCTGCACGGCCAGGTACCGGAGGGCCGCCCGCCCCTGCGCACCTACCGCGCCGACGACCCCGGCGCCGCGAACTCCTCGGCGTCCTGGTCGACGACCTACCTGATCGCCCGCTCCGGCACCATCTACGCGGGGACGTCCCAGGTACAGCGGAACATCCTCGCGGAGAAGGTGCTGGGGCTGCCGCGGGAGCCGAGGGCCGCGGCGGGTTAGGGGATGCACCGGGCCGGGCATCACCGGCGAGGCAGGTCGAAACGTCATGCCCGTTGGGCGCCCGGCCCTGGGGGGTCTATCGTCGGATCGTGGGCCAGAGTGATGGAGGGCGGCCGGTGATGCCGCAGGACGAGGCCGTGATCGGTTGTACGGGGAAGGTGCTCGTCGCAACCCGCGGCGCCAACGGCCCGGGCGAGATCCTGGTGCGGGTCAGAGGCGGCTCGGAGACCTTTCTCGCCTGGTCGGAGGATCCACTGCCCACGGGGGCGTCGGTGCTCGTGATCGAGTCGCGTGGCTGCCGCGAGGTCGGCGTCATCGAGTGGGTGGATCCATTGGACGCGCTCGGCGATCCCGCCGGCGCCGACTGAGGAGTCGAAAGAGAAATGTTCGGATACCGCGTTCCCGCTCCCGACGAGGCGATGTTGATCTCGGGGGGCAGGCGGGGACTGGGGGGCGCGCCGTTCCGAGTGGTGACGGGGCACGGCAAATTCGTGGTCCCGTTCTTCCGCAAGACCCGTTTCCTCACGCTGTCGATGTGCGAGTCCGAGGTCACCGAGACCTGTGTGACCCGTCAGGGCATCGCGCTGCACGTGCGTGCCGTCATCGCGTTCAAGGTCGGCAACGACCACGAGAGCATCATCAACGCGGGCCAGCGCTTCCTCTCCGACCAGGACCAGATGTCGGTCCTGACCGGCCGGATCTTCGCCGGCCACCTGCGGGCCATCATCGGCTCGATGACCGTCGAGGAGATCGTCACCGAGCGGCAGAAGCTCGCCGCGGAGGTCCTGGACACCTCGAAGACCGAGATGGCGAAGATCGGCCTGATCGTCGACTCGCTGCAGATCCAGTCGATCGACGACGGCGACGCCGGCTACATCGACGCGATGTCCGCTCCGCACAAGGCGGCCATCCAGCGGCAGGCCCAGATCGCCCAGGCCCAGGCCACCCAGGCGTCGGTCGAGGCGGAGCAGGAGGCGGCCCGCAAGCAGGCCGAGTACGCCCGGCAGACCGCCGTCGTCAAGGCCGAGTACTCCGCCGAGGTGGACCGCGCGCAGGCGCAGGCCGCCCAGGCCGGGCCGCTGGCGCAGGCCCATGCCCAGCAGGAGGTGCTCGCCGCCCAGACCGAGCTGGCCCAGCGCCAGGCCAAGCTGCGCCAGCAGCAGCTGGTGGCCGAGATCGTGAAGCCCGCCGAGGCCGAGGCCGAGCGGATCAGGGTGCTCGCCGCCGCCGACGCGCAGCGGATGAAGATCCAGGCGGAGGCCGCCGCCTCCTACGACCGGGTCGCGCTCGACCGGATGCTGATCGACCAGCTCCCGCAGATCGTGAAGGAGGCCGCGGGCGGCCTCGCCGGCGCCAACGTCAATGTCCTCAACGGCGCGGACGGCCTGGGTGAGATCGCCGCGGGCCTGGTGTCCCAGGGCCTGACGATCCTCGACTCGGTCCGGCAGAACCTGAACGGCCCGGACTCCTCCGACGGCCACCGCCCCGAGGAGGGCAGCACCAACGGTCTGATCCAGCTGCGCTCGGGCAAGGACAAGAAGCCCGGCGACGGCCCGGTGGACGTCGACTAGTCGGCGCTCTCGAAGGTCGTGAGCTCGGGGACCGGACGTGGGCCGGTCCCCGGGCGCCAGCCCGCGTCGAGTTTGCGCAGGCCCACGCCGTCCGGTGCCCAGATGTGGCAGCTGTTCAGCACCCCGGCGGTGCCCCGCGGGTTGTGCGTCGGATCTCCGCCGGCCCGACGCCGCGCTCCCGACGAGATGGCGGCCTGTACGACCGCCGGACCCAGAGCACGGGCCAGCTCGTACAGGTGGGTACAGCCGGACACGCCGCGGAACCGCTGCTGGACCGCGCGGTTGTATCCGGCGGCGACACTCAGCCCGACCAGGCCCTCGAAGGCCGGGGCGATCAGCGGGCATTCGGCGTGCGGGAAGGTCGCCATGTCCGCCTCGGCGGCCACCACGACCATGTCGGCCAGACGGATCCGTACCGCGAGCCCCATCCGGTGCACCACGCCTCCCGGCGGCTCCTCCCAGGGCCGTTCGTCGCGCAGTTCCGCCTCCACCGAGATCTCGTCGTCGGGCTCCTGGTACGCGCGGACGGTGATCGTACGGCGGTGCAGCGGGAGTTCGGAGCGGGTCACGACGTGGCCTCCTCGAGCGTGGACGTGGCCTCGCCCAGACCCGCGAACACCGGCGGCCGGCGCTCGATGAAGCTGAGCACGCCCTCGCGGTAGTCCGGGGCCCGTTTGGCGGTGGCCAGCAGTGCGGCGGCGCGGTCGCTGCTGTCGGTGAAGGTCCGCGCCTGGTCGTCGGCGAGCTGCCGCTTGATGAGGGACATCGCGTACGGGCTGGCCGACCGGGCCAGTTCCCCCGCGTAGGCGAGCGCCGCCGGCAGGAGTTCCTCGGGCTCGACGAGTCGGTTGACCAGGCCCATCGCCAAGGCCTCGGTCCCGGTGATCCGGCGCGAGGACAGCAGCAGGTCACTGGCGTTGCCGTAGCCGATCAGCCGGGGCAGGATCCAGGACACACCGTCCTCGGCGACCAGCCCGCGGGCGCTGAAGGCGGCGGCGAACTTGGCGTGCGGCACGGCGAACCGGACGTCGCACATCAGCGCCTGGTTGAACCCGATGCCGGCGCAGGCACCGTTGACGGCCGCCACCACGGGTTTGGGGAAGGACATGGGGCGGGTGCGCGGAGGCAACTGGTCGGTGGGCCACGGGCGGGCGCCGGACGACGCCGCGTCCAGCACGCTCATGTCCATCCCCGGGCAGAAGCTGCGACCGGCGCCGGTGAGCACCACGGCCCGTACCCGTGGATCCGCCTCGGCCCGGTCGAACAGCTCGTTGTAGAGCAGCTCCATCTCCAGCGTCCAGGCGTTGTGCCTCTCGGGCCGGTTCAGGGTCAGCAGCATGACCCCGTCGTCGGTCAGCTCGGTGAGGATCACCGGGGTCGGGTTCTCGGTCATCGAGGGTCACTCCCACGGAGCCGTCGGCTTTATAGATAGATGAATAATCTATATACCAGAAGACGAGCCGGGCACCAGACCGATGCGGCAAAAGGAAGATCACCCAATACTTGACCTGGTACCCTTCATGCACTAAGACGATTCATTTTGCTATATGAGGAGACCCCGTGACCGAGGCAGCCCGCGCAGCAGAAACGGCGACCGTACCCGCCCCTTCCCGCAGCCGCGTCGGACGCCAGGTACGGGTCCCGAAGACCGCGGAACTGGTCGCGGCGCACCTGCGCCGCCAGATCGTACGGGGCGAACTCAAGCCCGACGACGCGCTGCCGCCGGAGTCGGGACTGATGGAGCAGTTCGGCATCTCACGGCCCACCCTGCGCGAGGCGTTCCGGGTACTGGAGTCGGAGTCCCTGATCACGGTGCGCCGCGGCGCCCACGGCGGCGCCCGGGTGAGTGCCCCCGACGCCGACGTGGCAGCCCGCTTCGCCGGCCTGATCCTCGAGTACCGGGGCGCCACCCTGGGCGACATCTACCGCGCGGCCGCGGTCATCGAGCCGCCCTGCGCCCGCCAGCTCGCGCTCAAGCACACGGCCGAGGACATCAGGAGGCTGCGCGACGCGGTGGCGGCCGAGAAGGCCGTCCTGGACGACCCGCTCGCCCTGGTCGAAGCGCAGGACACCTTCCACGCCCTGCTGGTCGAACTCACCGGCAACCAGACCCTGATCCTGCTGTGCGGGATGCTGCGCACCATCATCGACCGGGCCAACGCCTCGTACACCGCGGCCGCCGCCGACGCCGAGACCCAGAAGGCACAGGCCCTCAAGGGACACCGGGCGCACGTGCGGATGGTCGGCCTGATCGAGTCCGGCAAGGCCGACGAGGCGGAGAAGCTGTGGCAGCGGCACATCTCCAGCGCCGACGACGTGGTGAACGCCGCCGGACCCAAGACGGTGCTCGAACTCCTCGACTGACCTGGCCGTACCGGACTTCGCCCTGACCCCTTGCGCTCCATAAACAGTTAGATAATTATAGAAGGCGTACTGAATAAGCGTAATGATCAGACCCCGGGGTCCGGAGGCGACGGCCATGGCCGAACAGCGCAAGCGCATCTTCGACTGCGACCAGCACATGTACGAGGAGCGGGACTCCTTCACCCGCTACCTCCCGAAGGAGTTCCTCGGCACGGCGGTCGCACCGGTGACCCTGCCGGACGGGCGGGAGGTGATCCTCGCCGGGGACCGGATCGTCGTATGCCTGGAACCGGAGTTCGGGCAGGTCTACCGTCCCGGCTCGCTGAAGGAGATGCTCAAGGCCATGGCCTCGGGCAACCCCGAGGAGACGTACCAGTTCGAGCCGATGCACGAGTCGTACCAGAACCGCGAGGCCCGGCTGCGCGTCATGGACGAGCAGGGCCTGGACCAGACGATCATCTACCCGGGCGGCTGGGCGCTGGTGGCGGAGGAGTACGTGAAGGGCGTCGAGCCGCTCTACGCCAACTACCACTCCTTCAACCGGTACATGAACGAGGTCTGGGGCTTCAACCACCAGGGCCGTATCTACGCCCCCGCGCTGCTGTCCCTGCGTGATCTGGACAGCGCGGTGAAGGAGCTGGAGTACGTCCTGGAGCAGGGCGCCCGGTTCATCATGCTGCCGACCGGCCCGCAGTACGGCCGCTCCCCCGGCGACCCGTACTTCGACCCGTTCTGGAAGCTGGTCAACGAGGCCAAGGCCAGCGTCTGCTACCACATCAGCGAGTTCTACTACAACTCGAACGTCGCCCCTGCCTGGGGCCACGACCCGAACCCCATCCACTTCCGGATGTCCGCGTGGCAGTGGATGAACACCTACGGTCAGCGCCCGATCGAGGAGACGCTGTCCGCGTTGATCTTCGACAATCTCTTCGGCCGCTTCCCCGACATCAACGTCCTGGTGTCCGAGTTCGGCGCCGAGTGGGTGCCGCACTTCGTGCGCCACATGGACAAGAGCCGGGGTATGGGCCGCAACGGTCCCTGGCTCGGCGGCCAGTTGGACGAGCGTCCCAGCCAGATCTTCCGCAAGCACGTGCGTGTGGTGCCCTACCCGGAAGACGACATCCCGAGCCTGGTCAAGCGCCTCGGGTACCACGAGTCCATCGTGATGGGCTCCGACTTCCCGCACGCGGAGGGCATCGCCAACCCGGCCGACTACCGCAAGCTCCTCGCGGAACTCGACGAGTCGGTCCAGGACGACATCATGTACAACAACGCTCAGCAGCTGATCAGCCGCTGAGCGAAAGGGACGTGAAGAGGGGCGGGCCCGATACGGGTCCGCCCCTCAGTCGGTGAGATCGGCCGCCAGGTTCGCCAGGTTCGTCAGTAGCGCCGTGCCCCGGCGGGAGTGGTCGTAGCCGGCGAGCGGGTAGCCGTTGCTCAGGCAGGCGAAGGACAGGCCGGTCTCCGGGTCCATGAAGCCCAGTTGGTAGGCGGCCCCGGCGCTGCCGAAGAGGGCGGGCGAGCCGGTGGACGGCAGGTTGCTGCCCGCGTCGGGACCGGCCACCGTGACGAACAGACCCATGCTGGTACGGCGGTTGGAGCCGCCCCCGTAGATCTGCTCGCCGTGCGGGTGCTCGGTCAGCCGGATCCGGGTGCCCTCCGCCACCGCCTCCGGCTTCCACAGGCCCGAGTGCTCCAGTGCCTGGAAGTACAGGGCGACGTCGGCGGCCGAGCCGACCAGCGCGTGGCTGGGCTCCCCGGCCGCGAGCACACGTGGGTCGGACAGATACCAGGGGCCCCAGGGGTCGGCCTCCTGGTCGTCGCTGGTGCGGTCGGTGGCGGTCATCGGGGCGACGGTGCCGGGCTGCCGGTCGACCGGGACGCCCAGTTCGATCGACGTCAGGCCGAGGGGGCGGGTGATCCGCTCCCGCAGGTAGTCGGCGAAGGCCAGCCCGGTACGCCGTTCGACGATCTCGGCGATCAGCCAGGCGGCCGAGGTGAGATGGAACTGGAAGCGGCTGCCCGGCGCGGAATCGAGCCGCCAGCGGCCGAAGGCGGCCAGCCGCTGGTCGCGGTCCAGCATCTTCGGGTATCCGAGTGGCGCGAAGGGGAAGCCGGCGGTGTGGGTGAGCACCTGCTCGACCGTCACCTCGTCCTTACCGTTCGGCGCGAACTCCGGGATGATCGCGGCGATCCGCTCGTCCAGGCCGAGCAGTCCTTCGCCGATCAGTTTCCACACCACGCCGGCCACGATCGACCGGCCGACGGACTGCAGGACGTACCGGGTGTCCGGGGCGGCGCCCCAGGTCTCGAAGGCGACCAGCCGACCCTCGCGGGCGACGGCGACCTGCGCGGACGGCAGCGGCCCGTGTTCGACCTCGATGCGGATCCTGCGCAGCAGTACGTCCAGCCGGTGCGGGTCGACACCCACGCTCTCAGGGTCGACGACCGGGCGGTCAGCTCTCACGCGTTCCTCCTTCGTGCGGCTCCCGCAACCGGCGGCGAACGACCTTGCCGTTGGCGTTGCGCGGCAGGTCGGTCACGAACCACCAGCGGACGGGGACCTTGAACCCGGACAGCCGGGCGCGGGCGTGGCTCCTGAGGAGATCAGGTGGCGGCGGGTCGTCGGGATCGGCGGGGACGACGAAGGCGACGACGGTCTGTCCGAGCCGTTCGTCGAAGACGCCGGTGACGGCCACGTCCGTGACTCCGGGGCACGAGGCCAGGACCGTCTCGACCTCCAGCGGGTGGACGTTCTCGCCACCGCGGATGATCATGTCGGTGCGTCGGCCGAGGAGGTAGAGATAGCCGTCCTCGGCCACCCGGCCCAGGTCGCCGCTGTGCAGCCAGCCGTCGGCGTCGAGCCGGAAGAGGTGGTCGGCTCGGGCGTGGATCTCGCCGACGCCGTCCGGCCCAGCCTCCGCGACCCTGACCTCGACCCCGGGGGCGGGCCGCCCCACCGAACGCAGCAGTTCGGTCCGTCCGGCGACCGCCTCCTGGTGGTCCTCGGGGGTGAGCACGCTGATCGGGGAGCCCTCGGTCTGGCCGAACATGTTGAGCATGCGCACGCCGGGCATCGCCTGGTACGTCTGTCGCAGGGTGCCCGGGCGGACGGGTGCGCCGCCGTACTGGAGGACCCGCAGCGTCTCGTGGCGGGCCTCGCCGGCCGCGAGCAGGGTCTCCAGCATCGCCGGGACCATGCTGGTGTGCGTGGTGCCGAGGCCCCGCAACTGGGCCCAGCCCTCGACGGTGAAGCGGGGCAGTCCGGTGACGAGTGCGCCGGCGGCGAGGGCGACGGCGATGTTGCCGAGGCCCGCGATGTGGTGGAAGGGCGCGCTGCCGCCGTAGAAGCTGTCAGGGTCCAGTGCGCACAGCCGGCCGTTGACGCGGGCGCGGGCGGCCAGCCGTCGCTGCGTCATGGGGACGGGTTTGGGCCGGCCGGTGGTACCGGAGGTGTGCAGAACGGCGGCGAGTTCGTCGGGCTCGGCGGTCAACGCACGTGTGCTGTCGCGCAGTTCGGGGAGGACCTCGACCCGCCGCCCGGACAGCTCGGCGACCTGCCTGCCGAGGTCGGCGAACTCGGGCTGGGCCACCAGAACCTCGGTCCGGATCCCTTCGACCACATCGGCGATCTCGTACGGCGTCATGCGGACGCCGAGCGGGGCGAGCGGGTGACCGGATCCGGCGCCGCCGATCACCAGGGCGAGCGCGTCGGCGGAGGTGGCGACCAGCGCGGGGACAGGTGCGCCGGGCTCCAGGCCGAGTGTGTCCAGCCAGTCGGCCATGGCGCCCGCCCGGTCGAGGAGTTCGCGTCCGCTCCAGGTCAGGTCGCCGAAGCGGACGGCGGGGCGGGCATGGTCGTAGGCGCGGTTCACCATGGCGGTCCAGGTGGCTGCCGTACCGGGATCCTGCGCGACGCCCACCGGTTCAGGGCTCCAGCCGGGCCACCGCGGTGCCGGTGACCACCTCGACGCCGTCCTGGTTGAGGGTGCGCACGGAGAACTGGGCGACCGGCCCGGTCGGGGTGTCCTCGATCGACTCGACGGTGGCCGTGGCCGTCAAGGTGTCACCCGGCCAGACCTGCGCCTTGAAACGCACTCCGTAGCGCAGCAGTGCCTCGGGGCCGACCCAGTCGGTGAGGACCCGGCCGGTCATGCCCATCGTCAGCATGCCGTGGGCGAAGACCCCGGGATATCCGGCGGCCTCGACGGCGAACCTCTCATCGGTGTGCAGCGGGTTGAAGTCGCCGGAGGCGCCCGCGTACTGCACGATCCGGGTGCGCTTCAGGTCGTCGACGAGGACGCTTTCGCGGGTCTCGCCGACCTTGATGTCGTCCCTGCTCGGGCTCATCGCGTGTCCTTCGGGGTCGCGGGGCCCTCGGGGACGACGGCCACGGTGACGGCGCTGACGACCGGTTCGCCGTCGGCGTCCCGGTATTCGGTGATGCGCTCGCTGAACAGCAGGCGGCCGGTGCGGCCCTGCTTCTCCCAGCTGCGGCCCAGAACCGTCCGCGCGTGGAGAATCTCCCCGGCGCGCACCGGGCGGTGGTACTCGAAGTGCTGCTCGGCGTGCAGCCCACCGCCGCCCTCGGCCATCACCCCCGGGCCTCGGCCGGAGCCGAACCACTCCTCGTCCGGCCGCGGCCGCAGGTGGTACTCCGGGTCGTAGTGGGCGCTCGCCATGGTGAAGGTGGGTGGTGCGAGCGCGGTCTCGCCCTGGTAGGCCGGGTTCTCGTCGCCGACGGCGCGGGCGAACATCATGATGTGCCCGGCCTCGACGGGGAACGGCTGCCCTGTCATCGTCGTGCTCCTCGGTCGATACGGTCGGTACGGTCTTACGGTCGCTACTGCGGGTCAGTACGGCAGGAACGCGTCGCGGGTGGCCTCGTCCGGGTCGAAGTCCGGCGGCAGTCCCTCGAACTTCGGCTCCCGTTTCTCCACGAAGCTCGCCACGCCCTCACGGAAGTCCGGCGAACCGGCGAAGAACTCCATCGCGGAGTAGGACCGGGCCAGGGCCTCGGTGAAGGTGCGGTCCAGGTCGCCGTACACCTGATGACGTACGACGGCCATGGCGCGCGGGGAGCAGTTGCGGGCGATGTCGCGGGCGTAGGCGCGGGCGGCGTCGAGCAGGTCCTCGGGTTCCACGACGCGGCTGACCAGGCCGAGGTCCTTCGCCTCGTCGGCGTCGACGACACGGCCGGACAGCAGCAGGTCGAGCGCGTTCTCCAGGCCGACGACGCGCGGCAGCACGTACGGCAGGTTGTACTCGCCGGCCAGGCCGCGCCGGGTGAAGGCGGTGGTGAAGCGGGCCCCGCGGGCGGCGAACCGGACGTCGCAGATGAGGGCCTGGACCAGGCCGATGCCGGCGCAGGCGCCGTTGACGGCGGCGATCATCGGCTTCGGCAGGTCGCGCCGGCTGTACATGGGGACGCGGGCCCGCAGGTCGAGGGACTGCCCCGGCTGGGAGTTCTGCTCCAGGCGCTGGACGTCCATCCCGGGGCAGAAGGCCCTGCCCGTGCCGGTGACGACCACGACCCGGACGGCCGGATCGTGCGCGGCGTCGTCGAGGAGCGCGAAGAAGCGGCGCTCCATGGGGATGCTCCACGCGTTCTTGCGCTCGGGCCGGTTGAGGGTGACGGTGGCGACGCCGTCCTCGTCGACCTCGTACAGCACCAGGTCGTCCTGGGCGGGTTCCTCGCTCATCGCGTCACTCCTCGGTCAGCGGTTCGATGGGGTCGCCGACGCCCGGCCGTTCCCCGGAGATGGTCACCACCACCTGACCGCGGGCGCAGACCCGTCCGTCGGTGATGACGTCGACGTCGGCGAAGTGCACCCGGCGGCCCCGCCGCACGCAGCGGGCGTGGGCGACGGCCTCCCGGCCCCGGGCGGGCGCGAGGTACTGCACCGACATCGACACCGTGCTGAGCCGACTCCCCTTGGTGAAGTCGTGCCCGGCGATCACGGATCCGGCGCCGGCGGTGTCGATGAGCGCCGCGATCACCCCGCCGTGGAAGACGTCCTCATGGGCGGAGAGGGACTCGGCGTAGGGAAGCACGATCTCGACCTGGTCCGGGTCCCAGCGCGTCACCCGGATGCGGCAGCGGCGGTTGAAGGCGACCCCGCGCTCCCAGCGGGCCCGGAACCACGCCCGGCGTTCCAGCTGTTCCTGGTCGGTGAGGGTCCTCGCCGCGACGGTCATCAGCACGCCCTCCGGTCTCGGCCTGGCGGCCGATCCATATAGTTACATGAATTGGATAGTTGAAGCAATCGTGCTGGATGCAACTGCTCGCGTAGATGTATTATTTATATAACTGATTCGCTGTCCGTGAACAGAGGGAGCCTCGATGCCGTCGACCGCCCTGGCCGGGATCCGCGTCCTGGACCTGTCCCGTGTCCTCGCAGCGCCTCTGGCCACCCAGATGCTGGCCGATCTCGGCGCCGAGGTGATCAAGGTCGAGCGGCCCGGTACGGGGGACGACTCACGGACGTACGGGCCCCCGTTCGCCGCCGGGACCGACACCGCCGCCTTCTACCTCTCCTGCAACCGCAACAAGCAGTCCATCACCGTCAACCACGCCACCGCCGAGGGGCAGGAGTTGATCCGCGCCCTCGCCGCACGCTCGGACGTCCTGGTCGAGAACTTCCGCGCCGGGACGCTGGCGAAGTACGGCCTCGACCACGAGAGCCTGCGGGAGCTGAACCCGCGGCTGGTCTACCTCTCCGTGACGGGCTTCGGCCAGACCGGGCCGTACGCGGAGCGTCCCGGCTACGACGGCATCTTCCAGGCCATGTCCGGGATGATGAGCGTCTCCGGGCACCCCGAGGAGCCGATGAAGGTCGGCGTCAGCATGGTCGACATCCTCACCGGGCTGTACGCCTCCACGGCCGTGCTGGCGGCGTTGCGGCACCGGGACATCACCGGCGAGGGCCAGTTCATCGACCTCTCCCTGCTGGACTGCGGTCTGGCCTCGCTGTCGCACTTCGCGATGAACTATCTGATCTCCGGGGAGGTGCCGCGGCGGCGCGGCAACGGTGGGTACGGCGGGATCCCCTCGCAGGCCTTCATGTGCGCGGACAAGCCGCTGTTCCTGGTCGCGGGCAACGACAAGCAGTTCGCCGCGTTCTGCGTCGCGGCCGACCGGGCCGATCTGCTCCAGGACGAGCGGTTCGCTTCGACCTCCGCCCGCATCACCCATCGTGAGGAGATCCTGCCGGTGCTGGAGGCGATCCTGCGCACCCGGACCCGGGACGAGTGGTTGACGGTTCTCGACGAACACGACGTCCCGGCTGGCCCGTTCAACGAGATGCCCGAGGTTTTCGCCGATCCGCAGATTCGGCACCGGGAGATGCTGGTCGAGGTGGCGGACCCGGTGTCGGGGCGGATGCCGATGCTGGCCAATCCGATACGGTTCGCGGCTACGCCGGTGGAGGGGTATGTGCCGCCGCCGAGGCTCGGGGAGCACACGGCGGAGGTGCTGGGCCGGCTTGCCGGGGTGACGGAGGAACGGTTCTCGCAGCTGCGGGGGTGGGGTGTTGTGTGAGGTGGGTGGGGGTGTGGGTAGCAGGTTTCTCGCCCCCGCCGCCCCTACCCGTCCCATCCTGGGGCTCCGCCCCAGACCCCGCTCCTCAAACGCCGGAGGGGCTGTCTTCAGCCCGTCCGGCGTTTGAGGACGAGGCCCGTTCAGGGCCGAAGCGGGGGTCTGGGGGCGGCAGCCCCCAGGTATGGGACGGGTAGGGGCGGCGGGGGCGCAACAACTCCGCCTCAGCCGATCAACGTCCGCCCGCCCTCCAGCATCAGCGTCGCCCCCGTCAGATAGGCCATGTCGTCACTGACCAGTGCCGCCACCGCCCGGCCGATGTCCGCCTCCGGGTCGCCCATGCGACCCAACGGGATGCCGGCCAGCACCTGTTCGGCCTTGTCGGGGTGATCGGCGAAGTACGCCTCAGCCGCCGGGCTCAGCGCGGCAGGGCAGACGACGTTCACCCGGATCCCGTACACGCCCCACTCCCGCGCGGCCACCCGCGTCAGCCCCCGCACGGCCTCCTTGGCCATCGCGTACGCCGCGAAGGTCACCTCACCCTGCACCGCGGCCGAGGAGCCGAGGTTCACCACACTCCCCCGGCTGGCCCTCAGGTGCGGCAGAGCGGCCCGCATCGCGTGGAAGGCGGCCAACGGGCCACTGCGGTAGGTGAGTTCGACGTCGTCGTCCGACGTCTCCTCCAGCCGACGCCGCACGGAGCTCTGCGCGTTGTTGACGAGCACGTCGAGCCCGCCGAACTCCCGCACCGTCTCGGCCACCATACGGTCCACGTCGTGCCGCTCCCCCACGTCCCCGACGACCGTGAGCGCCCGCCCGCCACGCCCGGCGATCTCCCCGGCCGTCTCCTTCAGCTTGCTCTCGGTGCGGCCGGTGATCGCGACCGCGGCGCCCTCGGCAGCCAGCGCGAGCGCGATACCGCGCCCCACGCCCTGCCCTCCGCCGGTGACCAGCGCCGTCTTCCCGGACAGCCGTGCCATCATGCCTCCTTCCAGAACGCCGACCAGGAGGCGAACGCGTCCGGCAGCGCCGGTTCGCCGGACCCCTCCCGCCAGCCGTTGAATCCCACCGCCTGGGGCCGCTCGGTGACATCGGCCGCGTACCAGTGCTGCTCACGCCGCCGGGAGAAGTACCACTCGCCGTCGACACGCGCGTACTCGTCGAGATAGCGGATGGCCATGACGATCCACCGCTCCCCCACCTCGTGCTCGGCCCGGCAGTAGACGGATCCGGTCGCGGTGTCGCGGCCGCTGAACTCGATCCGGTGGCCGCAGATCTGGTGCACCGAGCGGCGGAACCCACGCAGAAGGGGTTCGATGTACGCCGACAGCGCCTGCCGTCCGCTGCCGTGGCGGCCCAGCTCCACATCGGGACGGAAGCAGCCGACCCAGGCGTCGAGGTCGCGGGCGTCCACGGCGAGCGCGTAGCGGACGGGCAGTTGCTGGATGGCCAGCTGCGACTCGATGCGGTCGACGCGATCCTCGATCGACGTCATGGCCGGGGCTCCTTCGGCAGGCCGAGGAGCTGTTCCCCGATGATGTTGCGCTGGATCTCGCTGGACCCGCCGTAGATCGTCTCCGCCAGGGAGAGCAGGAAGGAGCGCTGGCGGGTGTCCAGGCCATAGTCCTCTCCGACGATCTGCCCGGCCGGACCGGCCAACTCCAGTGCCAGGTGACCGAGTTGCTGGTGGCGGGTGGAGGCGTACAGCTTGGCCGTGGTGGCCTGTGCGCCCGGGGTGCGGCCCGCGGTCAGTTCGGCGAGGGTGCGCAGGTTGGTGGTGCGCATGATGCGTACGGAGATCCAGGCGTCCACGATCCGGCGGCGCAGCATCGGGTCGTCGAGCGCGCCCCGTGCCCGGGCCAGGTCGATCAGCGCCTCGGCCTCCCGCTCGAAGGTGAGCTGCTGGGGCAGGAGCGTGGTGCCGCGTTCGATGCCGAGCGTGGCCATGGCCGTGCGCCAGCCCTGCCCGACCTCACCGACGACCATGTCGGCGCCGGTGCGCGCGTCGGAGAGGAAGACCTCGGCGAACTCGTCCTGACCGGCGAGGTTGCGGATGGGGCGGATCTCCACGCCCGGCTGGTCGGCGGGCAGGAGCAGCATGGTCAGGCCCTTGTGCCGCACGGAACGGGGGTCGGTGCGGGTGAGGACGTAGAGCCAGTCGGCGTGGACACCGAAGGACGTCCACACCTTCTGCCCGTTGACCACCCAGGTGTCGCCGTCGCGTTCGGCCCGGGTGCGGACCGACGCCAGGTCGGAACCGGCGCCGGGTTCGCTGAAGCCCTGGCCCCACAGTTCCTCGACGGCGAGGATCGGCGGCAGGAAGCGCTTCTTCTGCGACTCCCCGCCCACCTGGAGGAGCATCGGACCGAGCAGGTCGAGGGCGTTTCCGGTGGCCCGGTAGGGGGCGTTCGCCCGGGCGTACTCGTACTCGAAGACGATCTCCTCGAGCAGTCCGAGCCCGCGTCCGCCGTACTCCTGGGGCCAGCCGACGCCCAGCCAGTTCCCTGCGGACAGTTCACGGTCCCAGGCGAGGCGGACCTCCCAGGCCGCGCCGTCGGTGGGGCCGCCCACGCCGCGGTGTGCGGCGAACTCCCCCACCAGGTGGTCCGCCAGCCAGTCCCGCAGCTCGTCGCGGAAGTCGCTCACCGCGGGCCCGAAGTCCACTTCCATGTCTGCTTCTTTCTCGGGGTGCCGGGGGTGTGGTCTCAGATGCCGAGCCGGGAGGCGAGCAGCTCCCGGTGGTACGACGGGGTGCCGAGCAGCACCTCGGAACTCTTGGCCCGCTTGAAGTACAGGTGGGCGGGGTGCTCCCAGGTGAAGCCGATTCCGCCGTGGACCTGGATGTTGTCGGCGGCGACCCGGGTGAACGTCTCCGAACAGAAGGCCTGGGCGAGGGCCGCCGCGATCGCGATCTCCGCCTCGTCGTCCGTGTCCAGGGCCCACAGTCCGCCGTACGCCGCCGAGCGGGCGGACTCGATCTCCACCAGCATGTCGGCGCACTTGTGCTTGATCCCCTGGAACGAGCCGATGGGCCGCCCGTACTGCACTCGGATCCTGGCGTAGTCCACGGCGGCGTCCAGCGCGGCTGCCGCTCCCCCGACCTGTTCGGCGGCGAGCAGGACGGCGGCGGTGGCGAGGGTGCGTTCGAGGGCGGGCCAGGCCGTGCCCTCGGTGCCCAGCAGGCGGGCGGGGGTGGCCGTGAACTCCAGTCGGGCCTGCTTGCGGGTCTGGTCGAGGGTGGGCAGGGGGATGCGGGCGAGGCCCGGCGCGTCGGCTTCGACCGCGAAGAGGCTGATGCCGCGGGGGGTGCGGGCGGCGACCAGGAGCAGGTCGGCGAGGTGGCCGTCGGGGACGTAGGCCTTGACGCCGGTCAGCCGCCATCCGCCCTCCTGGTCGTGGGCGGTGAGCCGGATGCCCGGCTCGTCCCAGCGGCCGGACTCCTCGGTGAGCGCCAGCGTGGCCACCGTCCCGCCGGACGCGATGCCCGGCAGCAGATCGCGTCGGGCCTGTTCGTCGTCGCAGCGCAGCAGGGCCTCGGCGGCCAGGGCGACGGTGGCGAAGTACGGGCCGCCCAGCAGCGCGCGGCCGGCTTCCTCGAAGACGATGCCGAGGTCGACGTAGCGGAAGCCGAAGCCGCCGTACTCCTCCGGCACGGCGAGTGCCTGCAGGCCGAGTTCGGTGGCCATCCGCCGCCATACGACCTCGTCGTAGCCGCGCGGGTCGGCGGCCAGGCGGCGCACTTGTGCCTCGTCGGAGTGCTTGGCCAGGAACGAGCGCACGACCTTGCGCAGTTCGTCCTGTTCCTCGCTGAAGGTGAGATCCATGCCGGGCTTCCCGTCTCGGTGGGCCGCGCTCGCCGACTGCTTGCCGCTCGCCGCTCGATACAGTTAGATAATTATAGTATCCACACTGAATTCACCAGGAGCGCGACGTGACCGATCTCTACGCCCCGTTCACGAGCCTGACCTTCGAGCGGCCCGCGCCGGGCGTGCTCCGTGTCGTGCTCGACGCGCCGAACCTCAACGCCGTGGACCCCCGGATGCACGGTGAGCTGGCCGATGTCTGGCCCATCGTGGACCGGGACCCGCAGACCCGGGCGGTGCTGGTGCAGGGCGCGGGCAAGGCCTTCTCGGCGGGCGGGACCTTCGACTCCATCGAGGCCATGACCGAGGACTACGCGGTGCGCGCCCGGGTGATGCGTGAGGCGCGGGACATGGTCTACGGGGTGACCAACTGCTCCAAGCCGGTGGTCTCCGCGATCCACGGACCCGCGGTCGGCGCGGGCCTGGTCATCGGCATGCTCGCGGACATCTCCATCGCCGGGCGCAGGGCGAAGATCGTCGACGGGCACACCCGCCTCGGGGTGGCCGCCGGTGACCACGCCGCCATCTGCTGGCCGCTGCTGTGCGGCATGGCCAAGGCGAAGTACTACCTGCTGACCTGCGAGGCGCTCACCGGTGAGGAGGCCGAGCGGATCGGGCTGGTGTCGAAGTGCGTGGACGACGCGGAGGTCCACGCCGAGGGCCTGCGGGTGGCGACCGCCCTGGCCGCCGGGCCGGCGAGCGCGATCAGCTGGACCAAGCGGTCCCTCAACCACTGGTACCGCTCGGCCCAGCCGATCTTCGAGGCCTCGCTGGGGCTGGAGTTCTTCGGGTTCGCGGGTCACGAGGTCGTCGAAGGTCTCGCCGCCCATCGGGACAAGCGCGCCCCCGACTTCGAGGGTGTGGCCGACAAGCACCCGATCGACCTGTGACCCGGCGGACGCCCGGGGATGCCCACGGACACCACCGCCACACGGACACCACCGATACCACGGACACCACGGATACCCACCGATGCTTGAGGAGCCCGCGATGACGTCGGAGTACACCACGGAGTACACCACCACCGAGATCCCTCCGCTGGTCAAGGGGATGACGTACGAGGAGATGCCGAAGGGGCAGGTCTTCCGGACCGCCCGCCGCACCATCACCGAGACCGACCTGGTCAACTTCATCACCTGGGGCGGTTTCAACGAGCCGCTCTTCTGGGACGCGTCGCACGCCGCGGACGGCGGTTACACCGGCCGGCTGGTGCCGGGCGCGCTGACGTACTGCATAGCCGAAGGACTCGTCCTGCAGACCAACGTGCTGCACGGCACCGGCCTCGCCTTCCTGCACATGGAGCTGACCGTGCGGGGTCCCGTGTACGTCGGTGACACGCTGTACGCCGTGGTGGAGACCACCGGCTCCCGGCCGTCCAGCAAGCCCGGCCGGGGTGTGGTCACCAGCCGGATCACCGTCCGCAACCAGCGGGACGAGGACGTGCTCGTCTACACGCCGGTGCGGCTGATCCGGGGCAGGGACTTCGAGGCCGGGACACACTGAGCCCAGGGACTACGGGGCCGGGACGCGCCGGGTCCGCGTGGCGCCCGGCACCAGGGTCAGCCCGGCCGCGCGGCCCTCGCCGAGGACGACGGCGTCGGGGTGCGCGAACGCTCCCCCGCGCACCCAGTCCGACGGGATCGGGGGGCGCGGCGGGGGCTCGTGGTCCGGCACGGCCATCGCGTAGAGACGGGTGTAGCGGAACTTCGCCTCCAGGTTGTCGAGCACGGACCAGTACTCGTAGCCGCAGACGTCCACCCCGGCCGCGACGATTCGCGCCAGCCAGGTGAGGCGGGCTCGCAGCAGGGCCCGGCGCCGGGTGTCGTCGCTGTGCCCCCTCTCGTCGACCAGGTCCAGGTCGCCCATGCCGTTGTCGATGACCGACAGCGGCGGCAGCAGGTCCCCGTACAGGTCATGGAGGCTCGCGACGGCGTCGGCGAGACCTTCCGGGATGATGGGCCAGCCGTACGCCGTCGTCTGCACGTCGTCGAAGGGGACGATGGCGAAGCCGAGGCCGACGAGCAGCCGGTTCACCTCGTTGAGGGCGCCGAGGCACTTGCTGGTCGGCAGGACGCGGGGCAGGTTCTCCGGTGCGGTGACCCGGAACGGGGTGTGCCAGGACAGGCCCAGCAGGTCCTGGGCGGTGGCGATGACCTCCAGGTCACCGGGGCGTACGCAGCCGGTGTCCGCGACGGGCACGACGTCGTCCTCGGTCACCATGTGCTCGCCGAGCAGGAGGGGGTCGAGGAAGAGACGGTTGGTCCAGCTCTCCAGCCGCTCCAGGGCGAGGCGGTCGTAGGGGTCGTCGGTGGCCGGGTAGCCACCCACGAGGGTGACCGTGGTGCCGATCCGGCCCCGCGCTCCGGCGGCCCTGAGGGCCAGGGTCGCGAGCCCGTTGGCGAGCAGGATGTGGTGGACGGCCGCCAGCCCGGCCCGGCCGACGCCCCGGCCCGGGGAGTACATGCCGGCCACGTGGTCCGCGAGTGTGGGACCGGCCAGGTCGGTGGAGGTGATCCAGCGGTCCACCCGGTCACCGAAGCGACGGCCCAGTTCGGCGGCGTACTCGGCGAAGTGTTCGGCGGTGTCGCGGGCGAGCCAGCCGCCTTCGGCGTCCAGCCACGGCGGCAGTGAGCGGTCGAGCAGCGTGAGACCGGGGCGCGTCCCCTGCGCGAGCAGGGTGTCGAGCGCGCGGTCGCAGCGGTCCAGGGCGGCGTCGTCCCAGCTGCCGGGGCCGTCGGGCTGGAGCTGCGACCAGCCGGCGACCATCCGGTGCGTGTGGGTGACCACACCGGTCAGCTGCCGGATGTCGTCGGTCCACTGCCGGAAGTGCCCGCCCCGCTCGGGCGCGGGAGGCGGCGGGGCCGCGATGGTGTCCGCGGTGGCGACTCCCCAGTCGACACCGCGAAGGGCTTCATGCAGGGAACCATCGCTCATGGTTACCGTCCAGGCGGTCAATGGTTTAGCGCATTCAACTGAATGTCCGCCGGTCGGACGCTAACACTTCGAACAAACTACGACAATGTTTCGTCCGTATTTTCCGCTCCCTGGGGATCGGGCTCCGGTTCCCCGAAGGGGCGGAACCCCTCCTCCCGCCACCAGGGGTAGAGCGCGGGCATGTCCTCGCTGACGCGTCCCGGGAACTTCGGCGGTCGTTTGGCGAGGAAGGACTCGACGCCCTCCACGGGGTCGGGGCCGCCGCCGATCTGGCTCATGATCCGTGAGTCGAGCCGGTGCGCGGTCATGGGGTGGGGCTCGCCGAGCATCCGCCACATCATCTGGCGGGAGAGGGCGACCGAGATCGCGGAGGTGTTCTCGGCGATCTCCCGCGCGAGCTGGTACGCCGCGGGGAGCAGTTCCTCCGGCGGATGGACGGAGCGGACCAGTCCGGCCGCCAGGGCTTCGTCCGGGCCGAAGATCCTGCCGGTCGCCACCCATTCCATGGCCCGCTGCATGCCCACCGCCCGCGGCAGGAACCAGCTCGCCGCCGACTCCGGCACGATGCCGCGGCGCGCGAAGACGAAGCCGAACTTCGCCGAGGTCGACGCCAGCCGGATGTCCATCGGCAGGGTCATACTGGCCCCGACGCCCGCCGCCGGACCGTTGATCGCCGCGATCACCGGTTTGGTGCTGGAGAAGATCCGCAGTGCGACCCGGCCGCCGGTGTCCCGGTGCCAGGCACCCGCCCTGCGGTGGTCGAAGGAGGAACCGCCGGAGCTGACGTCGGCGCCCGCGCAGAATCCGCGCCCGGCACCGGTCACCACGATGACCCGCACCTCGTCGTCGGCGTCGGCCGCGTCCAGGACGTCCAGCAGGTCGGCCATCATCCGTGGGTTGAAGGCGTTCAGCTTCTCGGGCCGGTCGAGGGTGACGGTGAGGATCCGGTCCGCCACCTCGGCCCGCACGGTCTCGTACTCCTGCTCCGGCATGCGTGTCCTCCGCCGCTCGTCAGACCGCCGTCACTCCACGGCCGGCCGGTTTCCAGAAAGCTTAATTAGTTATAGCATTCAACTCTACTGACTGGTTCCTGACTGATGGCGGTGGAGATGACGGACCTCTTGGTGACGGCCGTCGGGCCGATCCGGCTGATCGAGCTCAATCGGCCCGACCAGCTCAACGCGATGAGCGAGGAGCTGCACTCGGGGCTCGCGTCGGTCTGGAACACGCTCGCCGACGATCCGGGGGCGCGGGTGGTCGTACTGACCGGGCGCGGGCGCGCGTTCAGCGCCGGGGGCAACTTCGACATCATGACCCGTGTCCAGCGCGAGAGCGCGTTCCGCGAGCAGAACGTCGACGAGGCGCGGCGGATCATCACCGGCATGGTCCGCTGTCCGCTGCCGGTGATCGCTGCGGTCAACGGGCCCGCCGTCGGCCTCGGTTGCAGCCTGGCCCTGCTGAGCGACCTCGTACTGATCGCCGAGGACGCGTACCTGGCCGACCCGCACGTCCAGGTCGGGCTGGTCGCGGGCGACGGCGGCGCGCTCGTCCTGCCCCTGCTCGTCGGCCTGACCCGCGCGAAGGAACTGCTCTTCCTGGGCGACCGGGTCGGCGCCGAGGAAGCGGTCCGGCTGGGCATCGCCAACCGCACGGTCGCGAAGGACAAGCTCAGGGACGAGGCCATGGAGCTGGCCGGGCGACTGGCCGCCCTGCCCGCCCAGGCGTTGCGCGAGACCAAGCGGGCGGTGAACCTGCATCTGGAACAGGCCCTCGACACGGTGCTGGAACCGGCCCTGCTGGCCGAGCGGGACACCATGCACTCACCGGACCACATCGCCGCGGTGGAGAAGATCATCGCGTCCCGGGGCCGGCGCCGGGCCGCCGAGGAGGCCTGAGCCATGGACTTCGCCTTCAGCGCCGAGCAGGAGGAACTGCGGCGCACGGTACGGGCGTTCCTCGCGGACACCTCACCCGAGACCGAGGTACGCCGCCTGATGGAGACGCCGGAGGGCTTCGACCGGGCGCTGTGGCGCCGGATGGGGACCGAACTCGGCCTCCAGGGGCTGGCCGTCCCGGAGGAGTACGGCGGGGCGGGATGCGGGCCGGTCGAAATGGGCGTGGTGCTGGAGGAGACGGGCCGGGCACTGCTCTGCGCGCCGTTCCTGTCCTCGGCCGTGCTGGCGACGACCACGCTGCTGCGCTCGGCCGACGAGGACGCCCGCAAGCGGCTGCTGCCGGGCCTGGCCTCCGGCGAGCTCGTCGCGACCCTGGCCCTGACCGAGGACTCCGCCCGCTGGGACGCGGCGGGCGTGGGCCTCACCGCCCGTGAAAGCAACGGCAGTTGGCTGCTGACGGGACACAAGACCTTCGTCCTCGACGGTGCCGGCGCCGACGTCGTCCTCACCGTGGCCCGTACCGACGACGGCACAGGCGTGTTCTGGGTGGACGGCGACGCGGCCGGCCTGTCGCGTGAGCCGCTGCCCACGATGGACCCGACCCGCCGCCAGGCCCGCCTCGACTACCAGGATGTACCGGCGACCCGGCTGCGTACGCGCGGCAGCGGCTGGGAGCTGGTCTCGGAGGTCCTCGAAAGGGCCGCGGTGGCGCTGGCCGCCGAGCAGGTCGGGGTGGCCACCCGGGCACTCGACATGGCGGTGGACTACGCCAAGGTGCGCCACCAGTTCGGGCGCGCCATCGGCTCCTTCCAGGCCGTGAAGCACCTTCTCGCCGACGTCCTCCTGGAGGTGGAGTCGGCGCGTGCCGCCGCGCACTACGCGTTGCTCGCCGCCGCGGACGAGGACCCGGAGCTGCCCGCAGTGGCGAGCCTGGCCAAGGCCTTCTGCTCCGACGCCTGTCTGCGGGCGACCGAGCAGAACATCCAGGTGCACGGCGGCATCGGCTTCACCTGGGAGCACCCGGCCCACCTGTATCTGAAGCGGGCCAAGACGTCACAACTGCTGTTCGGGGACCCGGCCTACCACCGGGAACTGCTGGCACAGCGCATCGGTCTGGACACGGTCACAGTCGAAGGAGCGGCATGAAGGTCGACGGCAAGCTCAATGTGTGGGGCACCGCCGAGGTGGTCGAGGAGGCCCGGCACCACGAGAAGGCGGGCTACGACGGCCTGTGGGCGTCGGAGTCCAAACACGACCCTTTCCTGCCGCTGCTGCTCGCCGCCGAGCACACCGGCCGGCTGGAGGTGGGTACGGCCATCGCGGTGGCCTTCGCCCGCTCCCCCATGCAACTCGCGTACACCGCACACGACTTGCAGAGCTACTCCGGCGGGCGTTTCGTCCTCGGCCTGGGCAGCCAGATCAAGCCGCACATCGAGCGGCGCTTCTCGATGCCGTGGAGCCGTCCCGCGGCCCGGATGCGGGAGTACGTGAGCGCCCTGCGGGCCGTCTGGGCCGCCTGGAACGAGGGCGAGAAGCTCGACTTCCGCGGTGACTTCTACTCGCACACCCTGATGTCGCCCTTCTTCTCTCCCCCGCCCGCCCCGGGCGGTGCGCCCAAGGTGTTCGTGGCCGCGGTCGGCGAGGCGATGACCCGGGTGGCGGGTGAGGTCGGGGACGGGCTCCTCGCGCACGGCTTCACCACCGAGCGGTATCTGCGGGAGGTGACCCTGCCGACGGTGGAGACGGGGCTGGCCGCCTCCGGCCGCACCCGCGCCGACTTCTCCCTCTCCCATCTCCTGCTCACGGCGACCGGCCGTACCGAGGAGGAGATGGCCCGCGCGGTGGACGGCACCCGCCGCCAGATCGCCTTCTACGGCAGCACACCCGCCTATCGCGGCGTGCTGGAGCTGCACGGCTGGGGCGAACTCGGCGACGAGCTCCACGCGTTGTCGAAGTCGGCCCGCGAGGACAAGTGGGAGGCGATGGGCCGGCTCGTCGACGACGAGGTGCTCGACACCTTCGCGGTGGTGGCCGAGCCCGACCGGGTGGCGTCCGAGATCCGGCGCCGGTACGGAGCGCTGGTCGACCGGGTGTCGTTCTACACGGCGTACGAGATCGACGCGGAGGTGTGGGAGCCGATCGTGCGGGAGTTGCGCACGGCCGGGTGAGGGTCAGCCGAGCAGGTCCAGGACCGTCGTCATGGACCTGTTCTGCAGGAGGTAGTCCTCGGCCTCCTGGAGGTGCAGGCGCCACAGTTCCTCGGCGGCCTCGGTCCGGCGCGCGGCCACCAGGTCGACCAGTGCGCCGTGGGCACGAAAGCCCCGGCGGTTGGCCCGTACGTTCTCGGGGCTGCCGGCGTCGAGGTCGACGTGGGACCAGTTCGCCTGGTCGATGATGTGCCGGACCATGCCGTTGAGGACGCTGAGCGTCTCGTTGCCCGCCAGTTCGACGACGAGGGCGTGGAACTCCATGTGGGCGCGGATGAAGGCCGACGGGTCGTCCATGAGCCCCTCTGCCTCGGCGACGGCGGCCCGCAACCGCTCCAGGTCCTGGTCCGTGCGGCGCTCGGCCAGCAGACCGGCGCACGGCGCCTCGATGACCGTACGGGCGTCGTAGACGTCCTTGAGGGTGGTGCCCCGGTACTCCAGGACGACCCCCGCGTAACGCGCGGCCACCGTGCCCTCCGGGACCTGCACCCGGGCCCCGCCCCGGGCACCCCGGCGCACGTTGATCAGCGACTCCGACTCCAGCACCCGGAACGCCTCGCGCAGCGTCGGCCGGGACACGGCGAACTCCGCCATCAGCGCCGTCTCGGCGGGCAGCGCCTCGCCCTCCGCGAGTTCCCCGCGCACGATCTTGCGGCGCAGCTGCGCCGCCACCAGCTCGGCCATCTTGGGGACCCGCACCGGCGTGTTCGCCACGGCGTCCATCTCCTTCAGTCACCCGCATCCGGTACGAAGTACGGCAGTGTGATCTCGTCGGTGAGCGGGCGGAAGTCCACCCGGACGCGCATGCCGACGACGACCTCGTCCGGATCGCCCGCGTCGACGTGGGACAGCAGGGTGCCCCCGTCGTCCAGATCGATCACGGCCAGCGCGAAGGGCGTGTCGAACCCCGGCCCCGGCGCGCGGTGCACCACCGTCACCGAGTAGACCGCGCCCCGGCCCCCGCTGGGCACGTACCGCCAGTCCCCTGCCATGCATCCGGGGCAGGCGGGTTCGGGGGCGAAGAAGCGCAGGCCGCAGCTCGGGCAGTGCGGGACGACGAGGTCGCCGCGCCGGGCGGCGTCCCAGAACGGCCGGGACAGCTCGGTGGGGGCGGGTACGGGCCGGTTCATCGCATCCTCCCGAGCACGCTCATCTCGTAGTGCTGCGCGCCCGAGCCGGCGTTGCCGACGACCGCCAGCTCGGCGCCCTCCACCTGGTGCACCGCGCTGCCGCGCAGCTGCCGTACGGCCTCGACGACCTTGAGTGTCATCTGCTGCGTCCCGTTCCAGGCGTACGACAGACAGCCGCCGTCCGGATTGACGGGATGCTTGCCGCCGACGGCGATCGCGCCACTGGCCGCGAGCGGTCCGCCCTCACCCTCGCCGCACAGGCCGAGGACCTCCAACTGCCGGATGATCTCGAAGGAGTTGGGGTCGTAGAGGGAGAAGACGTCCACGTCGTGCGGGCTGACGTCGGCCATGGCGTAGGCGCGGGTGGCGGCGTCCCGGCCGAGCTGCCCGACCTCCCGGTACAGCGCCGGGTTGGCGTACGCGGCCTGGTGGTACTCCATGCCGCCGCCGAGCACCGCGACGGGCGGGTGCGGCAGGTCACGGGCCCGTTCGGCGGTGGTCACCACGAGGGCCGCGCCGCCTTCGCCCACGATGCAGCAGTCCAGCAGGTGGAAGGGCGTGGCGACCATCCGGGAGGCGAGCACGTCGTCGGCGGTGTACGGGCCGCGGCCGTACATCATCGCCTCCGGGTTGGTGGTGCCGTTGTTGCGGATCGTGGCGGCGACCTCCGCGAGCTGGCGGGACGTCGTGCCGTAGTCGTGCATGTGCCGGGCCGCGACCAGGGCGAACTGGGCCACCACATAACTGCCCCAGACGTCGGCGAACTCCAGCGGCACCCCCGCCCCGACGGGGCCCGCCCCGCGTGAGACCAGCTTGCAGCCGCCGACGACGACGGTGTCCGCGAAACCGGCCCGGACGGCGGCGGCCGCCTTCAACAGGCCTCGCGAGCCCGCGTTGTCGAGCATGGAGTCGCTGGTCCAGCGCAGGTCCCGGCCGAGCATGCGGGCCCAGGAGCTGCCCTCGCCGGGGACGCCGCCGGGGCCGGGCCAGTCGACCTGGGCGCCGTCGATGTCGGCCGGGGTCAGCCCGGCGTCGTCGATCGCGCCCCGCACCGCTTCGAGGGCGAGGCCCATGGCGTCGCGGTCCGGCAGGGACAGCGCCTGCTCGGTGGCGTACACGCCGACGATGACGGGCCGGCGGGCGTTCACGGTGTCACCGTCCCGCGCCGAGGGTGTCGCCACCGGGGTAGCCGCCACCGCCGAAGCGTTCGTCGAGCGCCTCGTAGTCCTTGGCGAAGTCCTTCGTGCGGGGCAGCGCGTCCACGAACTCCACCGTCTTCGGTTTCTTGTACGAGGCGATCCGCGCCCGGCAGTGCTCGATGAGGTCCTCGGCCGTGACCGGCTCGGCGGCCGGATGGAGCACCACGACGGCCTTGACGTCCTGGGCCCAGCGCTCGTTGGGCACGCCGATGACGGCGGCCTCCTTCACCGCCGGGTGCGATTCGACGCAGTTCTCCACCTCGGCCGGGAAGATGTTCTCGGCCGCCGACTTGAGCATGCGGGTCGTGGTGCCGAGGAAGCTGATCGTGCCGTCCGGCTCACGCCGTCCGAGGTCGGTGGTGTGCCACCAGCCGAAGCGGAAGCGCTCCTCGTTGATCTCGGGACGGTTCCAGTAGCCGAGGTGCACGAGGTCGCCGCGGACGCAGATCTCGCCGGCCTCGCCCACCGCGCACTCCTCACCGGCGCCGTCGAGGACGCGTACGGCGGTGAAGGGGCCGGGGCGGCCCGCGTTGCCGGTGCCCGAGCCGCCGTAGGCGCCGGTCACGGCGAAGCCGGTCACCTCGGTCTGTCCGTAGCCGCGGCCCTCTCCGCCGCCATTGCGGGTGAAGCGGCTGGTGTCGGTGGGGACGGTGCCCTGCCACAGGGGGGCGGCAACGCTCGCGCGCAGGTGGGAGAGGTCGTGGCCGGCCTCGCGGTTCAGCGCGACGAGCTGCGCGATGGTCGGGGGCATCAGGTAGGCGTGGGTGCACTGTTCCGTCGCCAGGAGCGGGAGCAGTTCCTCGGCGACCACGCGGCGGACGATCACGTTCTTGCCGCCGTGGACGAAGGCCGGGACGCCCCAGAACTGGTAGTTGCCGATGTGGAACATGGGACCCGCGCCGAGGAAGGCGGTCTCCGTGCCGATGTCGCCCATCCAGGCGGCGCTCGCTCCCATGGCGAGCAGGTTGCGGTGCGAGAGCATCGAGCCGGACTGCCGGCCGGAGATCGCCGCGGTGTAGATGACCAGGAGAGCGGCGTCGGGGTCGACGTCGGCGATCAGGTCCTCGGGTGAACCGGCGGCAAGGAAGGACTCGTACGACTCAGGTCCCTCGGTGTCGTGCTGGAGCCACAACGCCCGGTGGTCGCTGCCGAGTTCGGCCCGAGCCTTGGCGACCGTGTCGCCGATCTCCTCGTCCTGCCAGACGACGACCGTGGGGTCGAAGTCCTCGACCGCGAAGGCCATCTCGGGGGCGGCCCAGCGCCAGTAGCCGGGACAGACCATGGCGCCGACCTTCGCGGCGGCGCCGAGGAGCTCCCAGATCCGGTACGAGTTCTGGCCGAGCCACAGAATGCGGTCGCCCGGGCCGACGCCCGCGTCCACGAGGGCGTGGGCGAGCCGGTTGGTGCGCTCGTCCACCTGGGGCCAGGTCAGCCGGACGTCGCCGTCGACGAGGGCTACTCCGTCGGGGAAGGACCGTCGGTGCTCACGGATGATGTCGCCGAACGTCAGGCGGCGGGCGGATTGCATGCTGTTGACTCCAAAAGCTGCTGAGGCTTCGAAAGGTCGAGGGGCGTCAGACGCGACCGATGCCGACACCCTTGACGTTGATGAACTCGTCCAGACCGGACTTGCCGCCCTCCCGGCCGAATCCGCTCATGCCGACACCGCCGAAGGGCGTGGCGGGTGAGGTGATCGGGTTGGGGCCGGGGTTGACGTAGACCGTCCCGGCCTTCAGGCGCGGCACCAGGCGGTTGACGCGCGCGATGTCACGGGACTGGATGTAGGCGGACAGGCCGTACTCGGTGTCGTTGGCCAGGGCGACGGCCTCGTCCTCGGTGTCGAACGGTGTGATGGCCAGGACGGGGCCGAAGACCTCCTGCTGGGCGAGGTCGCTGCGGTTGTCGACGTCCGCGAAGACGGTCGGGGTCACGAAGTAGCCGTCGGAGTCGATGCGTTCGCCGCCGTACACGAGCCGGCCGGCGCCGTTCTCGATCGCCTTGTCGACCATGCCCTGTACGCGGTCGCGGGCGGCTTCGTTGATGAGGGGTCCGATGTACGTCGTCGGGTCGAGCGGGTCGCCGACCGGCAGGTGGGCGACCACACCGGTGACCCGCGCGACGACCTCTGCGTAGACCGTGCGCTCGACCAGCAGCCGGGTGGGCAGCGCGCAGCCCTGGCCGGTGTTGCTCATGGCGAAGGCGGCGCAGTACGGGACGACGGTGTCCAGGTCGGTGTCGGCGAAGAGCAGGTTGGCGGACTTGCCGCCGAGCTCGAACACGACCGGCTTGAGGCTCAGTGCCGCGTCCGCCATGATGCGGCGCGCGGTGGCGGGGCCGCCGGTGAACGAGATCTTGTCGACGCCGGGGTGCTTGACCAGGGCCGATCCCGCGTCACCCAGCCCGGTCACCACGTTGATGACACCCTCGGGGATGCCGGCCTCCCGGGCCAGGTCGGCGAAGAGCAGCGCCGAGAACGGGGTCGACTCGGCGGGTTTGATGACCACGGTGTTGCCGGCGGCGAGCGACGGCGGGACCTTCATGGCCAGCGACAGCGCGGGTGAGTTCCAGGTGATGATGTGGCCGATGACGCCGTACGGCTCGGCGATGGTGTACTCGACGTTCTCGTGCGGGCTGTAGGCCGCGCCCACCATGCCCTCGATCTTGTCGGCCCAGCCGGCGTAGTACTCGGTCCACTCGGCGACGTGCGGTCCGACGTTCTCCGCCCAGCCGCCCACGCACACGCCGTTCTCCAGCGGGCAGATCGCCGAGAAGTCGGGGATGTGGTCGCGCAGCAGCCCGGCGAAGCGGGTCAGCAGCCGGCGGCGCTCCGCGGGGCGCATGGTGCCCCACACCTCGAAGGCCTGGCGGGCGGCTGCCACTGCCTGGTCCACCTCGGTGGGCCCGGCGAGCGGAATGCGCGCCTGGACCAGACCGGTCGCGGGGTTGCGGTGCTCGTAGCTGCCGCCGCTGGTGTCCGTGAGGTCCTTGCCACCGATGACCAGCCGCGGCTGCGGCAGATCGTGCTCGGCTCTGTCCTGGTGCAACTTCACATCGACCGTGACCACGGACGCCTCCTCGAACCCGACCCCACCACCGACCCCACATCTCGCTTAAATAGATAACCTATTTAGCCATCGTTATCAATAAGCGGAACTAGCGAGGTCACCTCACAGCCCCAGCGACCGCCCGATGATCTCCTGCATGATCTCCGACGTCCCGCCGAACACCCGCTGCACCCGGCTGTCGCGCCAGATGCGGGCGATCTCGTACTCGTTGACGTAGCCGTAGCCGCCGAAAAGCTGCATGCACCGGTCGATGACCGCCCAGCCGGTCTCCGAGGTCCAGTACTTGGCCGCGGCGGCTTCCTCGGGGGTCAGCTCGCCGTGGAACAGGGCCAGGATGCAGCCGTCCACATACACCCGGGCGGCCCCCAGCTTGGCCTTGATGTCGGCGAGGGCGAAGCGGTTGGCCTGGAACTCGCCGATCGGCTGACCGAACGCTGTGCGGGTCTTCGCGTACTCCAGCGCCAGCTCGTAGGCCCGCTCGGCCGAGGCCAGCGAGGCGACGGCGATGGCGAGGCGCTCGGTGGGGAGGTTTCCCATCATGTGGTAGAAACCGCGACCCTCCTGGCCGATGAGGTTCTCGGCGGGGACGCGGACCTCGTGGAAGAAGAGTTCGGCGGTGTCCTGGGCCTTCATCCCGACCTTGTCGAGCTTGCGCCCGCGCTCGAAGCCCTCGGCGCCGCGCTCGACGACGATCAGGCTGATGCCCTTGTGTCCGGCGTCCGGGTCGGTCTTACAGGCGACGATGACCAGGTCGGCCAGGATGCCGTTGGTGATGAAGGTCTTGGAGCCGTCGATCACCCACTCGTCGCCGTCCCGGCGGGCCGTGGTGCGGATGCCCTTGAGGTCGGAGCCGGCGGACGGCTCGGACAGGGCGAGCGCGCAGATCGTTTCGCCACTGGTCACCCCGGGCAGCCAGCGGGCCTTCTGCTCCGGGGTGGTGAGGCGTGCCAGATACGGGGGGATGACGTCGTTCTGCAGCCCGAGCCCGATGCCGACCGAGCTGGTGGCGGCCATCTCCTCCGCCATGATCGCGTTGTAGCGGAAGTCCCAGATGCCCTGACCGCCGTACTCCTCCGGGAACTGCCAGCCGATGAGCCCGGCCTTGCCGGCGGCCGCCCACGCGGCCCGGCTCACCTGCCCCTCACGCTCCCACTGCTCCGCGTACGGGGCACATTCGCGCAGGTAGTAGGAGCGGGCGGTGTCCCGGAACAGCTCGTGCTCCTCGGTGAAGATCGTACGGCGCATGCTTGACTCCGCTCGGGCATCTCGCTTATTTAGCTGAAGTAGTTATACGATAGCGCTGTATCGGGACCAGGGCGAGGGAGGGCGCGTGAGCGTACGGGACAAGGTGGCACTCGTCACCGGAGCGGGCCGCGGCATCGGCGAGGCGATCGCCGACCGACTCGCCGCCCAGGGAGCCGCGGTCGCCGTCTGCGATGTGGACGCGGAGGCGGCGGGTAAGGTCGCCGCCCGGCTCACGGAACAGTACGGGGTGCGCTCGACGGCCGTCGGCGCGGACATCTCCGACAGCGCTGCCGTGCACGCCGCGGTCGCACAGGTGGCCGGTGAGCTCGGCCCGGTGGAGGTGCTGGTCAACAACGCGGCCATCGACGTGATCGGCCGCTTCGTCGACAGCGCCGAGGAGACCTGGGACCGGATCATCGACGTCAACCTGCGCGGCACCATCACGGTGACCCGGGCCGTGCTGGACCCCATGATCGAGCGTGGCGGCGGCCGGATCGTGCACATCGCCTCGGACGCCGGCCGGGTCGGCTCGTCCGGGGAGGTCGTGTACTCCGCGACGAAGGGCGGGATCATCGCCTTCGGCAAGGCGCTGGCCCGCGAGGTCGCCCGGCACGGCATCACCGTGAACAGCGTCTGCCCAGGCCCGACCGACACCGCGCTGCTCGGGCAGGTCGCCGAGTACAGCCAGAAGATGTACGACGCGACCGTGCGGGCGATCCCGCTGCGCCGCGTCGCCCAGCCCACCGAGATCGCCGACGTGGTGGTCTTCCTCGCGTCCGACGGCGCCGCCTACCTGACCGGGCAGACGCTCTCGGTCAGCGGCGGCCTCACGATGGTCTGAGGTGAGCTGCGTGCTGCGCGTCGAACTCCGCGACCGAATAGCCGTGTTGACCCTGGACCGGCCGGGGCAGCTCAACGCCCTCGGCTCCCGGACCATGGAAGAGCTCACCCAGGCGCTGGACGACGTCCGCGACAACGACGACGTGCGCGCGCTGGTCCTGACCGGTGCCGGACGGGCCTTCTCGGCCGGCGCCGACATCGGTGAGATCGAGTCATGCACGACACCCGGGCAGTTCCGGGCCTTCGTGGGGCGGCTGACCGAGACGTTCGCGCTGCTGGAGGACTTCCCGAAACCCTCGGTCGCCGCCGTCCACGGATTCGCCTTCGGCGGCGGCCTGGAGCTGGCGCTCGCCTGCGACCTCAGGGTGGCGGAGCGGGGCACCCGGCTCGGGCTGCCGGAGATGAAGCTCGGCGTCCTGCCGGGTGCGGGCGGCACGCAGCGGCTGCCGCGTCTGGTGCCGCCCGCGATCGCCAAGCAGATGATCCTCACCGGCGAACCCATCGACGCCGAGCGGGCCCGGGAGCTGGGTCTGGTCAACGAACTGGCCGAGCCCGGCACAGCGCTCGCCGCCGCCGAAGCCCTGGCCGGCACGCTCGCCGCCGGGGCGCCACTGGCACTCGCGGCGGGCAAGCGGCTGATCGACTACGGCCTCGGCATGGACCTGGAGGCGGCGATCGCCTACGAGCGCGAGACCGTCTCGGTGCTGTTCTCGACCGAGGACCGCGTCGAGGGGCTGAAGGCCTTCCGGGACCGCCGCCCGGGTGAGTTCCGCGGCGTGTGACGAACCGTCCCCGACAGATCTGGAGGTGTGCCGTGCGGCCACTTGAGGGCATCGCCGTCGTCGAGCTGGGCATGTGGGTGGCGGCACCGGCCGCGGCCACCATGCTCGCCGACTGGGGCGCGGACGTGGTGAAGGTGGAGGCGCCGACCGGCGACCCCAACCGGTACACGCTCAAGCACGTCGGGCAGGACATCGACAGCGCGCCCCCGTTCGAGACCGACAACCGCGGCAAGCGCGGGATCGTCCTCGACCTGCGCTCGCCGGACGGCAAGGACGTACTGGAGCGGCTGCTGGAACGCGCCGACGTGTTCGTCACCAACCTCCGCCCCGGCGCCCTGGAGCGGCTGGGCCTCGCACCGGACGAGCTGCGGGCCCGCCATCCCCGCCTGGTCGTCGGCACGTTGACGGGCTACGGCTGGACGGGCGCCGAGCGCGACCGCGCCGGGTACGACGTCTCCGCCTTCTGGGCCCGGCCCGGCATCGCCGCCATGCTCAACCCGGCCGGGGAGCCACCACCCGGCATCCGGCCCGGCCTCGGCGACCGTACGGCCGCGGCCAACCTGGTCGCCGGGGTACTGGCCGCGCTGCTGCGACGCGAACGCACCGGCGAGGGCGGCGTGGTCGACGTGTCGCTGCTCCGTTCCGGCACGTACGCCAACGGCAACGACCTCGCGCTGCAGAACTTCTTCGGCAAGCGCGGCCGTACCCGCCACCGTACCGAGCACGAGTCCCCGCTCTACAACTCCTACCGGGCGGCCGACGACCGCTGGTTCTGGCTGGTCGGCCTGGAGGGCAACCGGCACTGGCCCGGCGTGGTCAAGGCGCTCGGCCGCGAGGACCTGGCGACCGACGAACGGTTCGCGACCGGCAAGGCCCGCCGCGGCCACGTACGGGAGCTGATCGCCGCGTTCGACGCGGAGTTCGCGAAGCGTCCGCTGGACGAGTGGGCCGAGCGCTTCGACGCCGAGGGCGTGTGGTGGGCGCCCGTGCAGACCCTGGCGGAGGTGGCGGCCGATCCGCAGGCGGAGGCGGTCGGGGCGTTCGTCGAACAGCCCGGCATGGGGGACGCGCCGCCGCTGCGGACGGTGGCCACACCCGTCGCCTTCTGGGGCGTCGACGAGAAGCCGCGGAGCGGCGCGCCGACGCTCGGCGAGCACACCGACGACGTGCTCCGCGAACTCAACTGAACTCATACATCTGGAGGTACGGCGTGGGCATCCTCGACGACAAGGTCGCCATCGTCACCGGCGGTGGCAGAGGGCTGGGCCGGGCACACTGTCTGGCGCTCGCCGAGGCCGGCGCGACCGTGGTGGTGAACGACCTCGGCTCGGGCATACACGGCGAGCAGACCGGTGACTCCCCCGCCGACGAGGTGGTCGCCGAGATCACCAAGCTCGGCGGCCGGGCGATCGCCAACCACTCCTCGGTGACCGACTGGGCGGCGACCGAGACCATGGTCGCGGACACCGTCGCGGAGTTCGGCCGCCTCGACATCGTCGTGAACAACGCGGGCATCGTGCGTGACCGCATGTTGTTCTCGATGACCGAGGCCGAGTTCGACGCCGTGATCGCGGTACATCTGAAGGGCACCTTCGCGCTCACCCGGCACGCGTGCGCGTACTGGCGCGAGGCGTCGAAGCGGGGCGAGCGGGTCGCCGGCCGCGTGATCAACACGACCTCCGGGACCGGCCTGTTCGGCAACCAGGGCCAGTCCAACTACGGGGCCGCGAAGGCCGGGATAGCCGGGCTCACCGTCCTCACCGCCCTGGAGATGCGCAAGTACGGCGTCACCGCGAACGCCGTCTCACCCATCGCGGCGACCCGGATGACGGACGGACTGGCCGTCGGCGCCTCCCTCCAGGCCGTCGACGGCTTCGACCCGCGCGACCCCGCCAACGCCTCCGGAGTCGTCGTCTACCTGGCCTCCGACAGCGCGGCCTGGCTCACCGGCCAGGTCCTGCGCATCGAGGGCAACCGGCTGAACCGGCTCCAGGGCTGGACGGTCGCCGGCGTCCACCCCAGCGAGTCAGGGCAGGCCCTCACGTACGACGAACTCGTCGAAGCCGTACCGCGGTTGTACGGTGTCGCCCCGGCGGGCCGGGCCACCGGAGTCGGCCAGTGAAGGGCCACGACGCGGCGGCTCTCGTCCTGCGCGCGACCCTCGGTCCAATGCTCTTCGCCCACGGGTGGAACAAGGTCGCCGGGCCGGGCGGACTGGAAGGGACGACGGGTTGGTTCGAGTCGCTCGGCCTCAAGCCGGCCGAGGTGCACGCCCGGATGGCCGCCGGGACCGAGATGGCGGCGGGGGTGGGCATCACCCTGGGTGCCGCCAATCCCCTCCCCGCGGCGGCGGCCGTCGGCCTCATGACCGTGGCCGCGCGGACCGACCACCGCGGCAAGGGCTTCTTCGTCTTCAAGGGCGGCTGGGAGTACGTCGGTGTGGTGGGCGGCGCGGCCGTCGCGCTGGCGGCGCTCGGCAACGGCCGGTACTCGCTCGACGGGCTGCTGCGCCGCCGACGCGCGGGCGCCGGACCCGCGGTGCTCGCCGCCGGCCTCGGCACGGCGAGCGCGGCGGCGCTGCTGGCACTGTGCTACCGGCCGGAGCCGAAGCCGGACGAGACCCCGACAGATCACTGAGCACGGATCACCAAGTACAGATCACTGAGTACAGATCACTGAGTTCAATCAGGGCTATATATCAAGGAGTCGACATGGACGCGGCTGACTTCAGCGCGGTGCTGTCAGAGGTCCGGCGCTTCGTCCGCGAACGCGTCGTGCCGGTCGAGGCGGAGATCGACGAGAAGGACGAGATGCCCGCGGACATCCGCGAGGCGGCGAAGAAGATGGGACTGTTCGGCTTCGCGCTGCCCGAGGAGTACGGCGGGCTGGGTCTGTCGGCGTACGAGGAAGCCCAGCTGATGTTCGAGCTCGGGTACACGACTCCGTCCCTGCGTTCCATGTTCGGGACCAACAACGGCATCGCCGGGCACGTCCTGATGGTCGGCGGAACCGAGGAGCAGAAGGCTCAGTGGCTGCCGAGGATCGCCTCGGGTGACGTCCTGGCGTCGTTCGCGCTCACCGAGCCCGAAGCCGGTTCGGACCCGTCGACGCTGACCACACGGGCCCACCTCGACGGCGAGGAGTGGGTGATCAACGGCGCCAAGCGCTACATCACCAACGCCCCCCTGGCCGACGTCTTCATGGTCTTCGCCCGCACCGACCCCGACGCCCCGCGCACCCGCGGCATCTCCACCTTCCTGGTCCCGGCCGGCACCCCGGGCCTCACCGTGGCTCCCCGGGACCACAAGATGGGCCAGTTCGGCGCCTGGACGGCGGATGTGTACTTCGACGACGTACGCGTGCCCGCCGAGGCACTCGTCGGCGGCGCGGACGGCCTGAACCGTGGCTTCTCCACCGCGATGGGCTGCATCGCGCACGGGCGGGTGCACATCTCGGCGTTGATGGTCGGCATGGCCGAGCGACTGGTCGACGAGTCCGTGGCGTACGCGAGCACCCGCAAGCAGTCGGGGAAGCTCATCGGCTCCTTCCAGCTGGTCCAGGGCCTGATCGCCGACTCTATGACCGACTACTACGCGGGACGCGCCACGGTCCTGGAGGCGGCCCGGCGCTTCGACTCGGGCGAGGACACGAAGATCGGTCCGTCCTGCACCAAGTACTTCGCGAGCGAGATGGTGTGGCGGGTCGCGGACCGGGCGGTACAGATCCACGGTGGTGCGGGATACATGCGCGGGGTCGCCGTCGAGCGCTTCTACCGTGACGCCCGGCTGTTCCGCATCTACGAGGGCACCAGCCAGGTCCAGCAGGTCATCATCGCGAAAGCGCTGCTGGGTGAGGCGGCGCGGGCCTGAGGAACGGGACGCCCTGCGTTCGAGCCATGCCGAACGCAGGACGTGCAAAGGCGTGTCCCGTCGTGCAGGTCGTGGTCACAGGACCGCGGTGAGCAGCGACACGGCGGACTCCTGACGGCCGATGGCGGCGCTGTCGAAGGGCCCTGCCCAGCTCAGCCCGTACTGATCGGCGCTGTTGCGGTCGTGCGCGTAGGCAGAGCGGGCCTGCGCGTCGAGGTAGGCCCGGTAGGGGCGGCCGGGAAGCAGCGCGTCCAGCTCGGCGAGGTTGCGCGCGAAGACACCCTTGAACGAGGACTGGTCGGCGTTGCAGCCACCTACCGGCTCGCAGGTCTCCGTCAGGATCCCGTTCGGGGACAGCACCGGACTGGCGATCACCGCGTCGGTGATCTTCCGGCCCTCGGTGAGCAGTTGACGATCGTGGGTGCCCCGGTACAGCTCGGCGAGACCGCCCAGGACCACGCCCTGGTTGTACGTCCAGGTGGTACCGCCGTTGTTGGCACAGCCACCGCTCTGCGTGTTCAGACCGTCGTTGACGAGGTGGTCGCCGTTGATCATGCCACTGTCGCGGAACCACTTCCACGACTGGCGAGCGCGGTCCAGATACACGGTGTCCCGCGGAATCCGGTTGTGCAGGGATGCGACGAGCTTGAAGTACAGCTCGTTGCTGATCGCGTTCTTGTACGTCTTTCCGGGCAGGTCCCACCAGATTCCGCCGCCACAGGTGTCGTCCCCGTTCTGGCGCATGTAGGCCTCGTCCGTCCGCGCGATGTCCAGGTACTGCGTGTCGCGGGTGAGGTCGTACATGCGCACCATGGCCAGTGCCCACCACCCGGTGTCGTCCGTGGAGTCCGCCCGGAATTCGCCACCGCCCTGGGGCCACCAGTCCAGAGGCCGGCGCTGGAGCGCGATGGTGTTCCTGACCTCAGGCAGGTACGAACGCGAGCCGGTCTTCACCATGTAGTCGAGCAGCGCCTGGAGGGCGTTTCCCGACTGCCACCACGGAGAGTCCGGGTCCCAGCGCCCGGTGTTCTGGTCGTAGAAGCCCATCATCGCGTCCACGGCCGCCGTCGCCTTGGCGCGGCTGGTTGCCGCGCCACCGGGGGTGGGGCCGGCCACGGCCTGGGCGGGCACCGCGGCGCCCACCAGGCAGAGGATCGCAGCGCAGGCGGCGCTGCCTGTGGTCATGCGGAGTCTTCGGATCCGTTCGGGCATTGCGCATACTCCTTGCCAGAGGTGGTGCCGGGGTGCCGATGCGTGGGTGCCGATGCGTGGATCAGGTGGCGAGACCTGGGAGAAGGGCTCTGGGCGGGCGCAGTGACGGCGTGCCGGCCCAGCTCAGGCGACTAACACCTGTCCGCCCGCCTGACGGCAGAGTTGGAGCGTCCGGGGGTCGGCGCCGCCCGTGGTGACCAGGACGTCGATGTCGGACAGCGAGCACAGACGCAGGGACCCGGTGCCGGGGAACTTGGCCTCCGAGGCGAGAAGGACCAACCGGTCCGCGGCCTCGATCATCGCGTGCTTGATGGGTTCCTCCACGGCCATGTCGTCCACCACATGGCCGCCGGCGCGTACGCCCGTGCAGCTCAGGAACAGCAGGTCGGCGCTGACCTGACTCAGTGCCCGCTCGGTGAGCGAGCCCACCAGGGACTGGTAGTTGCGGCGCAGGACGCCGCCGAGCATCACCCGGTCGTGCGAGGCCGACACGTCGAACGGCTCCTCGTCGGCCGCGTTCTCCGCCGCCCCGCGCAGCGGCAGGGCGGCGCCGCCGTAGGTGCGCAGGAGCTCGCCGTCGCGGTCCAGCAGCGTCAGATCCCTGCGGATCGTCGACTGACTGACCTGTAGCCGATCGGCCAGTTCACGGACGGAGGCGACTCCTGTCGCCCGGAGCGCCTCTTTGATCTTCGCGTGCCGTTTGCTCGATATCACGCAGCGAAAGTAGCACTGGATGAGCAAGTTCAGTCATTTCACGATCGGAAACAATCATTTTACTGACCCAACCTTGTCACTTGACTGCAAAAGTGCGCACAGTTGAGCACTGGAACTCCTCCGGCCGACCCGCCAGCACCAGGAGAACAGCCCATGAGCGACAGAACGCGCCCCGCGCGGCCCCGCCACCTCGCCACCGCCGTGCTCGCCGTCGCCTGTCTTGCCACAGCGGCTGCCTGCGCTCCCGGGCCCAGCGGCGGCTCAGCCAAAAGCACCGCGAAGAGCGATGCGAGCCCGGTCTCCACCGACCCCGCCACGGCAGGCAAGGTCACTCTCACCGAGTGGGACCAGAACACCGACACGGGCACCAACGCCTCCACCGCGGCGCTCAACAAGGCGTTCATGAAGAAGTACCCGAACGTCACCATCAAGCGCGTCTCCCGCTCCTTCTCCGACCTCAAGACGACGCTGAAACTCGCGCTGTCCTCGGACAGCCCCCCGGACGTCGTCCAGGCCAACCAGGGCTATCCCGACATGGGCGCCTTCGTGAAGGCCGGGCTCCTCCAGCCCGTCGACCGCTACGCCAAGGCCTACGGCTGGAACACCGCCTACCCGTCCCAACTGCTCGACCTCAACAAGTTCTCCCCCGACGGAAAGACCTGGAAGACCGGCAGCCTCTACGGCGTCTCCCAGACCGGCGAGATCGTCGGTGTCTTCTACAACAGGGCCAAGCTGAAGTCCCTCGGCCTCACCGCGCCCACCACCCTCGCCCAGTTCGAGACCGCGCTCGCCAAGGCCAAGGCCTCCGGCCTGCTGCCCATCTCCTACGGCGACTCCGACAAGAGCCCCGGCATCCACATCTTCGGCGTCGTGCAGGCCGCCACCGCCGGCAAGGACGAGGTCCGCAAGCTCGTCTTCAACGCCGGCGGCGCGAAGTGGACCGACGCGGGGACCGTCAAGGCAGGTCAGACCCTGCGCGACTGGGCCACCAAGGGCTACCTGAGCTCTGGCTTCAACGGTCAGAGCGGCGACCAGGCGGCAGCGGCCTTCGCCCAGGGCAAGTCCCTGTTCCTGGTGGACGGCACCTGGCAGGCCGCCACCCTCGCCCCCAAGATGGGCAGGAACGCCGGCTTCACCGCGCTCAGTCCGAGCGCCGGAGCGCCCCCGCTCACCCAGGGCGGCGAGGGCCTCGCCTGGGCGGTCACCTCCAAGTCCGAGCACCCCGACGTGGCCGCCGCCTACATCAACTTCCTCGTCGACCAGAACGGCATGCGGGCCTCCGCCGACAACGGCAACCTCCCCGCCCTCCCGCCCTCCGACTACAAGCCCGCCGCCGGCACCGTCCAAGCCGACGTCCTCGACCAGTGGAAGGCCGTCAGTCAGAAGGACGGCCTGCTGCCGTACCTCGACTACACCACCCCCACCTTCTACGACACGCTCACCGCCGCCCTACAGGAGTTGACGGCGGGACAGCTGACGCCCCAGAAGTTCGGCGAGACGCTGCAGAGCGACTACTCCTCCTTCCAGCAGAGCCAGTAGGACCACACGACCGATGGCTGCCACCGCACCCCGCCCGACCACGCGCAAGCGCCCGGCCGACGCCTCCCACAGGCGCGCGGCCGGGCGCCGTGACCGCGTCCAGTGGAAGGGCTACCTCTACGCCCTCCCCGCCCTGACCGTCCTCGCGGTCTTCCTGCTCGTCCCCCTCGGTCAGCTCGTGCGGATCTCCCTCTACCACTGGGACGGCCTGTCCGCCTCCACCTGGGCGGGACTGGCCAACTACACCGAGATCGCCCGCGATCCGCAGCTACGGGCCTCCTTCGGTCACTCCTTCGTACTCATCTTCTTCTTCGCTCTCGTCCCGATCGCGCTCGCCCTGGTCCTCGCCGCGGTCACCACCCGCGCCGCCAGGCTGCGCGGGGTGTCCGTCTTCCGGGCGGTGATCTTCCTGCCCCAGGTCGTCGCCATGGTCGTCACCGCCACCGCCTGGACGGCCGTCTACGCGCCCGACGGGGTGCTCAACCAGGCGCTGGACGCCGTCGGTCTGGGGAGCGTCGACCGGTCCTGGCTCGGCGACTTCGGTACCGCGCTGCCCGCCGTCGGACTCATCGGCACCTGGCTGGAGATCGGCCTGTGTCTGGTGCTGTTCATCGCCGGCATCGGCCAGATCCCCCGCGAGCTGTACGAGGCGGCCAAGGTCGACGGTGCCGGAGCTGTCCGGGAGTTCTTCGCGGTCACCCTGCCGGGGCTGCGCGGCCAGATCACGGTGGCGCTCACCCTCACCGTCATCGCGGCGCTGCGCACCTTCGACCTGGTGTACATCGCCACCCACGGCGGACCGGGCAACGCCACCAGCCTGCCGGCCTTCGAGGTCTACAACCGGGCCTTCAACACCGGCCAGGTCGGTTCGGCCTGCGCGATCGCCGTGGTTCTGACCGGGGTGATCCTGCTCCTCACCTTCCTGATCACCAAGCTCCAACCCGAGGATGACGGATCATGATCTCCCGGCGTGAACGCGCACTGAACTACGCCGTCCTCACGGTCTTCGCCGCGCTGGCCCTCGTCCCGCTGGTCGGGGTGGTGGCCTCCTCGCTGACGCCGCGCGCTCAGTCCTCCCCGGCCTTCACCTGGCCGGACCACCTGGACTGGAGCAACTTCTCCACGGCGTGGGCGCAGGGGCACTTCGCCACGTATCTGCGCTCCAGCCTGCTGGTCGCGGTGAGCGTCGTCCTGATCACGGGCGTACTGGCGATCCTCGCCGGGTACTCCTTCGCGCGCTTCGACTACCCCGGCCGCTCGCTGCTCTTCTACGTCACCCTGGTCGGGCTCATGGTCCCGCCCGAGGCGTTCGTCATCCCTCTCTACTTCAACCTGCGCGACATCGGTCTCACCGACTCGTACTGGTCGCTGATCCTCCCGCAGACCGCCCAGTCGCTGGCCTTCGGCGTGTTCTGGATGCGCAACTTCTTCCGTTCCGTACCGTCCGCCGTCATCGAGGCGGCGCGGCTCGACGGGGCGTCGGACTGGCGGGTGCTGTGGCAGATCCTCGTGCCCATCAGCCGGCCGGCGCTGCTCACCATGGCGATGCTCGTGTTCATGTGGACCTGGAACGAGTTCCTGCTGCCGCTCGTCATGATCACCGACGAGGCGAAGCGCACCGCACCCCTGGGCCTGGCGTTCTTCCAGAGCGCGCACACCACGCAGTACTCCCTGCTGGCCGCGGCCTCCGTCATCGTCGCCCTGCCGGTCGTCGTCCTGTACGTCTTCCTGCAGCGGCACTTCATCTCCGGAATGCTGTCCGGCGCGGTGAAGGGGTGAGCACAGCCTCAGACCGATGACCGGCGCGGGCCGAACCGCCCGGGGGACGTCAGATACCGAGCCGGTCCAACAGCCGCTCGTGGTACACCGCCGGGCCGCCGAGGAGGAGTTGCGAGGACTTCGCCCGCCGGAAGTACAGGTGGGCGGGGTGCTCCCAGGTGAAGCCGATACCGCCGTGCACCTGGATGTTCTCCATGGCCGCGAACATGTACGCCTTGGAGCAGCAGGCGTGTGCCACCGCCGCGGCGACCGGGAACTGGGCCGAGCCCTCGGCGGCGAGCAGCGCGGCCTCCCGGCTCGCCGCCTCCGCCAGTTCCACCTGGACGAGCATGTCCGCGCACTTGTGCTTGATGGCCTGGAAGGAGCCGATGGGCCGGCCGAACTGCTGCCGGGTACGGGCGTGGTCCGCGCTCATCTCCAGGCATCTGCGTGCCCCGCCCGCCTGTTCGGCGGCCAGACCGATGGCGGTGATGTCCAGAACCCTCCCCATGACGCGCCCGCCTGCCCCGTCCGCTCCGATCAGCGTCGCGGGCACGGCGTCGAGGGTCAGCCGGGCCATCGCCCGGGTGGCGTCGAGGGTCTCCATCGAGGTGGCCGTGAGCCCCGTCGTCTCCCGCTCGACGGCGAAGAGCGAGGGGCCGGCGACGGTGCGGGCCACCACGAGCAGCAGATCGGCCGTCGTACCGTCGATGACGAAGCTCTTGCGGCCGCTCAGTGTCCAGTTGCCGTCCCCGTCCGGTACGGCGCGCGCGGAGATCAGAGCCGGGTCCCAGGAGCCGTCGTCCTCGGCGACGGCGAGGGTGGCCGTGGTCCGGCCGGCCGCGATACCGGGCAGGTGGCGCGCGCACGCCTCCCGGTCGCCGGAGGCCAGCAGCGCCTGGGCGGCCAGCACGACGGTGGCGAAGAACGGCGCGCACAGCAGGGCGCGGCCCATCTCCTCCAGTACGACCCCGAGTTCGACCTGGCCGAAGCCGTCGCCGCCGTACTCCTCCGGGATCACCAGGCCCGGCAGTCGCAGCTGGTCGGCCGCCTGGGTCCAGACGGCGGGGTCGTAGCGCGGTTCGCTCTCCATGAGCTTGCGCACGGCCTCCTCGGGTGACTTGGCGGCCAGGAACTCCCGTACCGAGGAACGCAGTTCCCGCAGTTCGCTGTCGTCCGCGGTCATGGACGCACCTCCTTGGCAGCGGCGGCCACCGGTTCCTTGGGCAGGCCGAGGACCCGTTCCGCGAGGATGTTCTTCATGATCTCCTCGGTGCCGCCGAGAATGCGCAACGCCGGGGTGGCCAGGAGCAGTTCGGACCAGGCGTATGTTCCCCACCGGCCGGTGTCGGCGATGATCCGGGGGCCGAGCACGTCGGACACGAAGTGCGCGGCCCGGGTGAGGTTGTGGCCGTACATCAGCTTGGAGACCGACATCTCGGGGCCCGGTGTGCCCCCGCCGCGCAGGGTGCGCAGGGCGCGGGTGTTGAGGTGCTCGGTGGCCATGGCGTCCACCAGGAGTTCGGCGAGGCGGGCCCGCAGGGCGCGGTCGTCCCAGGTCCAGGTGGCGCGCATCAGGGCCGAGAGGCGGTCCGGGGACAGGGCGGCGGCGACCGGGCCCGCGCCCTCGCTGCCGACCGTGGCCCGCTCGTTCATCAGGGTGGTCAGGGCGACGCTCCAGCCGCCGTCGACCTCGCCGAGCCGGTGGTCGTCGGGGATGCGGACGTCGGTGAGGAAGACCTCGTTGAAGTCGGCGCCGCCGGTCATCTGACGCAGCGGTCTGACGTCGACACCCGGGGCATCCATGGGGACCAGGAAGGCCGTGATGCCCCGGTGCTTGGGTGCGTCGGGGTTCGTGCGGGTCAGGGCGACGCCGATCTGGCTGTGCTGGGCGACCGAGGTCCACACCTTCTGCCCGTTCAGCACCCAGTCCTCGCCCTCGCGGACGGCCCGGGTCGCCACGCTCGCCAGGTCGGATCCGGCGCCGGGCTCGCTGAACAGCTGGCAGGCGATGGCGTCACCGCGGTACAGGGCGGGCAACCAGCGGTCCTTGATGTGCTGCTGGGCGTGGGCCAGGAGGGTCGGGCCGATCATGCCCAGGCCGATCACGCTGAGCACGCCGGTGTCGGCGACGTCGTAGTCGGACTCGACGGCGTCGTAGACCAGGTCGTGGACGGGGCTCAGGCCCCGGCCGCCGTACTCGGGCGGGCCGGTGATCCAGCCGAAGCCGTTCTCGTGGCGGATCCGCTGCCAGGCGCGCGCCCGCTGGACGTGCTCGCGTTCCTCCTCGGGCGGGAGGCTGCTGAAGTACGCCATCGAGTCGTCGCCCTCGCCCCAGGTGAAGGCGGTGCGGTCGGGGGCCTTCGCCGCGTGCGCGTCGAGGAAGCGGCGCGCCTCGGCGGCGAAGTCCTGCGGGTCGGGCGGTTCGTGGAGCGGGTCCATGGCGGGTTCCCTGGGGTCTCAGGTCGACAGGATCGTCACCGCCGACGCGCCGGGCGCGCCGTACAGGTGGGTGTAGCCGACGCGGGGTGTGCCGGGGATCTGCCGGGTCCCGGCCGTGCCGCGCAGTTGGAGGACGATCTCGTGGATCTGCCGGAGACCGGACGCGCCGATGGGTTCGCCGTTGCCGAGCAGGCCGCCGTCGGTGTTGACCGGGAGCGGGCCGCCGATCTCGGTGGCGCCCTCGGCGATCAGGCGCTCCTGTTCGCCGTCCTTGCACAGTCCGTTCTCGGCCATGTGGATGACCTCCGACCCGGCGTCGGTGTCCTGGAGCTGGGCGACGTCGACGTCTTCCGGGCCGATGCCCGCCCGCTCGTACGCCTCCCGCGACGCCTCCACCGTCGGGCTCTCGACGGGCTCCCCGACGGGGAACGACGGGCTCTGCACCTCGAAGGCTCCGAGCCTGCGGCTGCGCAGGGCGGTGGAGCGGACCCGTACGGGCTTCCCGGTGTACTTGTGGGCCTGGTCGGCACGGCACAGGACGAGGGCGGCGGCGCCTTCGTTCGGGCCGCAGTACATGAACTGGCGCAGCGGGTAGTTGAGGACCGGGGAGGCCAGTACTTCCTCCGGCGTGAGGGGGGTGCGGCGCCAGGCCTTCTCGTTGCCGGCCGCGTTGCGGAAGTTCTTCGACGCCACGCGGGCGAGGGTCTGGTGGGAGATGCCGTGGTCGTGCATATAGCGGTTGATCTTCATGCCGAAGAAGTGGGTGGTGAGGAACAGCCCGGTCTGTCCGTACCAGGACGGGATGCCGGCCACGGACGGATCGGCGGCGAACGCGCCCCGCGGGTGTTTGTCCATGCCGATCGCGACGGTCAGGTCGTGCTCGCCGGTCTCGATGGCGCGGGCGGCCAGCGCGAGGGCCGTACCGGCGGTGGCGCAGCCGTTGAACACGCCGCGCAGCGGGATCCCGGTCAGGCCGAGACGGCCGACGACGGCGTCCGGGTTGGCGACCTCGTAGCTGCCGATGTAGCCGCCCTGGACCTGGGGCCAGGTCACTCCGGCGTCCGCGAGGGCCAGCCGGACCGCGTCCGCGCCCATGTCCAGCGCGGGTTTGCCGGGGAAGCGGCCGAACGGGTGGAGTCCCACCCCGATGATGACGGCCTCGGTCACGATGTCTCCTCCTCGGCCGGGGCGAACGCGAACGTCATGACCTCGGTGCCGTCGTCCTGCGTGGTGTAGGGCACGAGCGTCAGCCGCATGGGCTGTCCGATGTGCAGCTTGTCCGGGTCGGGTTCGGTGAGCCGGGCCTCGACCAGCAGTTCACCGGGGAGTTCGATGTAGCCGACCGCGTAGGGCTCGAAGGCCTCGGGACCGTCGTACGGCGGGGACGGCGGGCGGAAGTCCTGGGTCGTGTACGTCCACAGCGTCCCGCGATCGGCGAGCAGCCGTTCCTCCGACTGTCCGCTCGCGCATCGCACGCAGACCGGGGCGGCGGGGAAGCTCACCAGATGGCAGTCCGCGCACTCCGAGCCGATCAGCCGGAGGGGCTCGGACGTGGATGGCGGCCAGGTGAACAGGCCTTGCGCGACGGGTTTTTGGGCGGCCGTCACCTCAGTGCTGGTCATCTCGGACTCCGTTCCGGTTGCCGAGGGCGTCGGCGTTCGGCGCCGCCTTGGCCACCAGGTTCGGGACGACCGAGGACAGTTCCTCCGGTGTCCACCGGGAATCCGCGCTCGCGCCGGGTCCGTTGACCCAGCCCTCCAGGACGGTGATCCGGTTGCCCATGACCCCGAAGACCCGGCCGGTGACCTCGCGCGAGGCGGCGGAGCCCAGCCACACCACGAGCGGCGAGATGGCCTCGGGGGTGAGGTCCTGGGCCTCGGCCGCCCGCTTCATCATCTCGATGTCCTCGGTCAGCCGGGTGAGCGCGGTGGGCGCGATGGCGTTCACCGTCACCCCGTAGCGGGCCAGTTCGGCGGCGGCGATGAGGGTGAGGCTCGCGATGCCTGCCTTGGCGGAGCCGTAGTTGGACTGGCCGGGGTTGCCGAAGATGCCGGACGGGGAGGTCGTGTTGATCACCCGGGCGTCGTTGTCGTGCCCGGACTTGGCGCGCTCGCGCCAGTACGCGGCCGCGTGATGCAGGGTGGCGAAGCCGCCCTTGAGGTGGACGGCGAGGACGCTGTCCCAGTCCTGTTCGGTCATCGACACGATCATCCGGTCACGCAGGATGCCCGCGTTGTTGACCAGGACGTCCAGGCCGCCGTAGGTGTCCACGGCCTGCCGGACGAGCCGGCCGGCGCCGTCCCAGGTGGAGATGTCGTCCGTGTTGGCGACGGCCTCGCCGCCGGCCGCGACGATCTCGTCCACCACGGCCTGGGCGGGCCCGGCCGAGGCGCCCGCCCCGTCGCGCGTGCCGCCGAGGTCGTTGACCACGACTTTCGCCCCGTGCGCGGCGAACGCCAGGGCGTGGGCCCGGCCGATCCCGTTGCCGGCGCCCGTGACGACCGCGACGCGGCCGTCGACGACTGCTTCGGACATCCTCAACTCCTCTGTGATGACGATCAGTTGGCCTCGGCGAGCAGGACCCGTGGGTCCTCGCTGCCGCAGGCGCACCGGCCGGTGGTGACCTGGCCCGCGATACCGAGAGGTGTCTCGGTCAGCAGCGAGGCGCGTCCTTCGCCCGCCGCGACGGTCAGCTGTCCGTCCCGTTCGCCGACCCGCCATTCGGCGGCGTTGACGTGCGCGCCGCAGCGCTCGGGGCACTCCAGCGCGAGGGCCGGTCCCAGGGCCGAGAACACGCCGGCGGACACACCCACCGCGCGCAGCGGCGGGACGGCCGCGGGCCGGGCCAGCACGACCGGCGTCGAGCGGAACATCTCGCCGACGTCGGTCGTGCCGGCGAGTCCCTCCAGGGTCTGCGCCGACAGGCCGATGACGGCGTGCGGGGTGAGTTCGCGGTGGAAGACCGAGGTGCGGCGGTGGTCCCAGCCCATCGCCTCGGCGATGCCGTACGTCACCTTCAGCGCCCGCAGGGCGCCGATCACCGCGTGACACCAGAAGCCCTCGAACCCGGAGGTGGTCAGCAGCGCCCGCTGCCCGGCGCCGAGGCCGTGCTCCCGCAGCCGTGCGGTGGCCCAGTCGGTGTCGCGGGCGAGTTCCGCCCAGGTCAGTTCCATGTCCTTAGTGCCGTCGGCGGTGGGGAAGCGCACCAGGTAGGCGAGTTCGGGCCGGTCGAGGTTCCGGGCCCGGGCGAGGGTGTCGGCGCGGGCCATCAGCTCTTCACCACCCGGGGGAACTTCGCGACGCTGGTCATGGTCTTCAACAGGTCCTCCTCGGTGCGCATGTCGAGCACCGGTTTCACGCCGGTCCGCTCGCGCACGGCCTCGCCGAGCCGCCCGGCCAGGGCGTCGACGTCGTCGGTGAGATGGGGGTCGTAGCCGACCCGCAGCCGCAGTTCGTCGACCTCGCGGCCGTCCCGGACGATCTGGAAGACCCCGGCCACCGTCTCGGGCTGGTCCTCCACGGCCTGCCAGATGTCCCGCAGGACCACCGAACGGCCGTGGACCAGTGTCTCGTCGCCGCGCCGCCCGGCCACCCACATCCGGGCGTGGGTACGGCCGCAGCCGCAGCGGTCCCCCGACAGCCGGACCAGGTCCTCGCTGCGGTAGCGGATCAGCGGCGCGGCCCGGTTGTCCAGGTCGGTGGCGACCAGTTCACCGAGGTCGCTGTCGGGCACGTCGCGCCAGCCGCCGTCCTCGTCGACGTCGACGCACTCGGCGAACACGGTGTCCTCCCAGAGGTGGAAGCCGTCGTGCTCGCGGCACTCCCAGGCGGTGCCGGTGTCGGCGGCGCTGGTGTACTCGTAGACGTCGATGCCCCAGTCGTCGCGGATCCGCTCGCGCATCTTCCGGCTGAGGGGCTGACCGGCGCAGGAGGCGCCCTTGAGTGAGGAGAAGGCCTCCCTCAGGTCCACCTTCTCGGCCAGGTGTTCCAGCTCCACCATCTGCGGATACATCATCTGCAGGTAGGCAGGGCGGTAGGTGCGCAGGGCCTCGACGACCTCGGCCATGTTCCCCATCCAGGTGTCCACCTCGACGACCACCGCGCCGAGCGCCTGGAAGCCGGGGTCCATGAGGTTGCGGAAGGTGCCGGGCGGGCTGAGCACCCGGTCCCCCGGCCTGAGCCCCAGCTCCCACAGATCACGCACCTGCGCGGTCACCAGGGGCGGCGCGTCCTGCCAGATCTCGGCGAAGAACTCCGGGTCGCCGGTGGTGCCGGAACTGGAGGAGACCGAGGTCAGCTCGTCGACCGGGACGCAGAGCAGACCGCCGAACGGGTCGCCGGTGCGGGCCCGGCAGGAGCGGATCATGTCCTTGGTGATGAAGGGGATCCGGGCGCGGAAGTCCTCCAGGGAACGGATGTCGCGCGGGTGCACGCCCTGCTCGTCCCAGAGTTCCCGGTAGAAGGTGGAGTTGGCGTAGGCGTACTCCACCAGCTCCAGGACGCGTTCCTCCTGGAGCGCCCGCAGTCGCTCGCGGGGCATGGTCTCCACCTGTGGCTCGAAGTACCTGTCACCGGTGTGCCTGTCACCCACCATGGCGCCTCCTCGCGGCTCAGTGCCCAGATCTTCCAGCTATCAGCGCAATCAGTCAACCAATTCGACGGATTAGAGGTCCAGGCTCGCACTCCACCGACAGATATAGTTAACTATTAGCACTCATTAGACCTTCGGGAGTGTTCAGGAGCGTGCGCTGTGAAGATCGTTGTCTGCGTGAAACATGTGCCCGACGCCACTGCGGACCGCACCTTCACCGAGGACGGCACCACCGACCGGGACTCGGTCGACTCGCTGCTGTCCGAACTCGACGAGTACGCGGTCGAGCAGGCCCTCAGGATCGCCGAGTCGGGTGTCGAGGCCGAGATCAGTTACCTCACGATCGGCCCCGACGACGCCCGGGACGCGCTGCGCAAGGCGCTGGCCATGGGTGGCGACTCGGCGATCCATGTGAACGACGAGGACATCGAGGGCAGCGACGCCTTCGGCACGTCTCTCGTCCTGGCCAGGGCGATCGAGCGGCACGGCTTCGACCTCGTCCTGTGCGGGATGGCCTCGACGGACGGCACCATGGGTGTCGTACCGGCGATGCTGGCCGAACGGCTCGGTGTCCCGGCCGTCACCCACCTGGAGGACCTGGCGATCGAGGACCGCACGGTGACCGGCCGCCGCGAGGGCGACGGCGCGACCGTACGGATCCAGGGCGCCCTGCCCGCCGTCGTCTCGGTGACGGACCGCTCCGGGGACGCCCGCTACCCCTCCTTCAAGGGGATCATGGCCGCGAAGAAGAAGCCGCTGGAGACCCTCGACCTCGCCGATCTCGGCATCGACGCCACCGAGGTCGGCCCGGCCGGCGCCCGGTCGGCCGTGGACGCCGCGACCAGGCGCCCGGCGCGCACCAAGGGAGAGATCGTCGCCGACGACGGCACCGGCGGCGCCGGGCTGGCCGCGTTCCTCACCACCAAGAAGTTCATCTGACCCCTGGCCGCACGGCCCAGCGAGACCCAAGCGAGAGGAGTGCATCACCGTGGCCGAGATCCTCGTCCTGGTCGACCACACGGACGGCGCAGTACGCAAGCCGACCCTCGAACTGCTCACCCTGGCACGCCGGTTGGGCGAACCCTCGGCCGTCTTCCTGGGGCCGGGCGCGGACGCCGCAACCGAGGCCCTCGGCCGGTACGGTGCACACCGGGTCCATGTCGTGGACGCCCCCGAGGTCGACGAGTACCTCGTCACCCCGGCCGTCGACGCCCTCACCCAGATCGCCGAACGCACCGGACCGGCGGCGATCCTGCTGCCGTCCGGGCCGGAGGGCAAGGAGATCGCCGCCCGGGTCGCCCTGCGACTGGGGTCCGGCCTCATCACCGACGCGGTGGACGTCCTCGCCGGGCCGGACGGCCCGGTCACCGAGCAGTCGGCGTTCGCGGCCACGTACCAGGTCACCGCACACGTCACCCAGGGCGCGCCGGTCATCACGGTCAAGCCGAACGCCGTCGCGCCCGAGCCCGCCCCGGTCACCCCCGCCGTCGAGAAGCAGGACATCACGTTCGGCCCGGCGGCCACCGCCGTGCGGGTGCTGTCCCGCACCCCGCGCGAGCGGGGGGACCGTCCCGAGCTGACCGAGGCCGACATCGTGGTCTCCGGCGGACGGGGGGTGGGCGGGGCCGAGAACTTCGCCGTCATCGAGCGGATCGCCGACCTCCTGGGCGCGGCCGTCGGGGCCTCCCGGGCCGCCGTGGACGCCGGCTGGTATCCGCACAGTCACCAGGTCGGCCAGACCGGCACCCAGGTCTCCCCGCAGCTCTACCTGGCCGCGGGTATCTCCGGCGCGATCCAGCACCGGGCGGGCATGCAGACGTCCAAGACCATCGTCGCCGTCAACAAGGACCCGGACGCCCCGATCTTCGAGCTCGCCGATCACGGCGTCGTCGGGGACCTCTTCGAGGTGCTGCCGCGCCTGGCGGACGAGATCGAGCGGCGCCGGAGCTGATCCGGCACCCTTCGGCCGCTTCCGGCCCGGAGCTGATCTCTCATCCCTCCGGCCTTCCATTCGACCGTTCATACAACTAAAATCGCTAACTGATTGCATCCATTGACCCGAAGGGGCGTCATGACGAAGATCTGGGTCAACTCCGGGGACTCCCATGTGATGGAACCCGCCGACGTGTGGACCGAGCGGCTGTCCGCACGGCTCGGGGCGCGGGCGCCGCGCAGTGAGCGCGGCGAGAAGTACGAGATGCTCTACATCGACGGTGAACGCATCGACCGTCAGCTCGGCGACTTCATGGACGCCATGCGTCCGCCGGGCGCCTGGGACCTGAACGTCCGGCTCAAGGACCTCGACCAGGAGGGCGTGTGGGGCCAACTGGCCTTCCCCTCCATGGGTTTCTGGCTCGTCTCGATCACCGACCGGGAGCTGGCCCGGGAGACCGTACGGGCCTGGAACGACTGGGCGTACGACGAGATCCTCCGCAAGAACAAGCGCGTCATCACGACCGCCTGCCTCTCGACGGCCGACATCGACGACGCGGTCGCCGAGGTAGAGCGGGTGGCGGAACTGGGCTTCCAGGCAGTTTTCCTGCCGTGCGCGACCCGGCCGGGCGAGGAATACGCCCTCGACCGCTGGGAGCCGCTGTGGACCGCGGTCGAACGGGCGGGCCTGGTGCTCGCCTTCCACATCGGCACCGGCGGTGAGAACGTCGTCTTCCGCGGACCCGGCGGCGCGGTCGTCAACTACATGGAGACCACCTATCCGGGCATGCGAGTGGTGTCCCACATGGTCGCGGGCGGCGCGCTGGACCGCCATCCCGACCTGAGGATCCTCATCGCGGAGGGCGGCGCGGGCTGGGTGCCGGCCATCGGCGACCGGATGGACGAGGCCTACCGCCAGCACGGCATGTTCGTGCGGCCGAAGCTGAGCCGGCTGCCCAGCGAGATCATCAGGCAGCAGGTGTACGCGTCCTTCCAGCACGACAAGAGCTCGGTGGAGATCGTCGAGTCGACGGGCTACCGCAACGTGATGTGGGGCGACGACTACCCCCACCTGGAGGGCACGTACGGCCACACCCAGTCCACCCTGCACGACCTGTTCGACGGCGTGTCCGAGGACATCCGCGAGCGGGTCACCCGGGGCACCTTCAACGAGCTCTTCCGGCTGCCGGAGCAGACTCCCCAGGAGGCGGCCGTCTGACCGGCGTCGGCGACGGAACACCGGTGACCACTCCCCCCTCCCCCGCGTATCCCGACGACCTGGAACGGCCCGGGCTGGTCAGGACCGGACGGTCCACCTTCCTCAGGCCCGTCCGGCCCGAGGACGCCGACCGTCTGGTCGCCTTCGTCGGCAGCCTGTCCCGGGCCACCCTGGCCTACCGCTCGCTGGGGCCGGTGGTCCGCGCCCGCGACGACGTCATCCGGCGCGGCGCGCACGTCGACTACCTCAACGAGCTGGCGCTCGTCGCCCTGGCCGGCGACGAGATCGCCGGACTGGTCCGCTACGTCCGCGACCCCGAGGAACCCGAGCACGCCGAGGTCACCTTCACCATCCGGGACGACCACCAGAGCGAGGGGTTCGGCAGGCTCCTCCTGGAGCACATCGCCGCCGCCGCCCGCGCCCGGGGCATCCGGGTACTGGAAGCCGACGTGCTCGCCGACAACACCCGGATGATCAACGTGTTCCTCGGCTCCGGCTACCGCGTCGAGGCCGGGCCGCCCGGGCAGATCATCCACTTCGAGATCGCCATCGACCCGCAGACCCTGGCCGTCGCCCGGGCCGAGCGTCGCGAACACACGGCCGTGCGGCGTTCCCTGCGGCCGCTGCTCGAACCCCGGTCGGTGGCGGTGATCGGCGCCAACCGCGACCCGCTGACGATCGGCCACGAGATCGTGGCCAACCTGCTGCGGGGCGGCTTCGAAGGCAGTGTGTTCCCGGTCAACCCGCGCGCCGAGCGGATCGCCGGGGCGCGCGCGTATCCCCGGGTCCGTGACCTGCCCGAGGCGCCGGACCTGGCGCTGGTCGCCGTACGGGCCGAGGCCGTGCCCGATGTCGTGCGGGAGTGCGCGGACGCCGGGGTCAAGGCGGTGGTCGTCGTCTCGACGGGCTTCGGGGAGCAAGGAGCCGAGGGGCGGGCGACGGAGCTCGAGCTGGCCCGTTTCGCCCGTGCCTCCGGGATGCGGCTGGTCGGCCCGAACTGCATGGGCGTGGTCAACACGACGCCCGCGGCGCGGCTGGCCGCGACCTTCTCGCCCGCCCTGCCGACGCCCGGCCGGGTGGCGATGTCCAGCCAGTCCGGGCCGCTGGGGCTCGCGGTGCTCGACTTCGCCCGGCGGCTGCGGCTCGGCTTCTCGGGGTTCGTGTCGGTGGGGCACGCCGTGGACGTGTCCACCAACGATCTCCTCCAGTGGTGGGAGGAGGACCCGGCGACCTCGGTGATCCTGCTGCACGTCGAGACCTTCGGCAATCCGCGCCGGTTCGCCCGCGTCGCCCGCCGTATCGCACCGCGCAAGCCGATCGTCGCGGTCCATCCGGGCCCCGCGGACTCGGCGGTGAGCTCGCTGTTCGCCCAGTCCGGGGTGATCCGCACCCGCAGCCTCCAGGAACTGTTCGACGTCGCCCTGCTGCTCGCCCACCAGCCTCCCCCGCCCGGGGACCGGGTCGCCGTGATCACCAACGCGGGCGGGCCGGCGGCGCTGACCGTCGGGGCGTGCGCGGCGAGCGGTCTGTGCGTGCCCGCACTCGGTGACCGCACCCAGAGACGGCTCCGGGCGGCGCTCGGACCCCACTGCGACGTCGCCAACCCGGTCGACCTGACGCCGAAGGCCACCGCCGCGCACTACCGGCAGGCACTGGACGCGGTCCTGGCCGACGACGGCGTCGACGCGGCGGTCGTGCTGTTCATGCCGCCGCTGGCGGACAAGCCCGACGAGGTGGCGTCGGCGATCCTGGACGCGGCCGCGGCCCGGCCCGACAAGACGGTGGTGGCCAGTTTCCTGGGCGGCGCGGGCGTCGCCGATCTCCTGCACCGGGGCGACCTGGTGGTCCCGACGTACGCGTTCCCGGAGGCGGCGGCCGCCTCGCTCGGACACGCGGCGGCCTACCAGGCCTGGCGCGGCACTCCGGCGGGCGTCGTACCGGACCTCCCGGATGTCGACACCGGGCGCGCCCGGTCGCTCGTCGCGGCGTGTGCCCCCGGCCCGGTCCCCGCGGCGGTCGCCGCCGAGTTGCTGGCCGCGTACGGCATCGGCGTGACGGACGTGCGTCCGGGCCCGGGCCCGGACGCGTTCCTCACCGTCGGCGCCGATCCGGTCTTCGGCCCGGTGGTCTCCTTCGGTCTCACCGGGGACTACGCCGACCTGATGGCGGACGTCGCCCACCGCGTCACCCCGCTCAGCGACCGCGACGCCCGGGAGATGGTCCGCTCGTTGCGGGCCGCCCCGCTGCTGGACGGCCGGGTGGGCGGCCCGGGGGTGGATCTGGCGGCCCTCGAGGACACCGTCCTGCGGATCTCGGCGATGGTCGAGGACCTCCCCGAGATCGAGGCGCTGGAACTGCGCCCGGTACGGCTGCTGCGGCCCGGGGACGGAGTGGCCGTCACGCACGCGACGATCCGACTCGCGGACAACCCGACAGGAGGACCCCCGTGAAGGTGGGCATCTACTTCGACCTGCGCAACCCGCCGCCGTGGCAGCGGAGTTGGTCGCGCGTGTACGGATTCGCCCTGGAGATGTGCGAGGAGGCGGACCGGCTCGGCATCGACTCGGTCTGGTTCTCCGAACACCACGGCTTCGAGGACGGGTACCTCCCGCAGCCGCTCACCATGGCGGCCGCGGCCGCCGCCCGTACCCGCCGGGTGCGCCTGGGCACCGCCGTCATCCCGGCACCGCTGCACGCGGCCCCCGAGATCGCCGAACAGGCCGCGATCGTGGACATCATCAGCGACGGCCGCCTGGACCTGGGGCTCGGCACCGGCTACCGGGTGCCCGAGTACCGGCTGTACGGTGCCGACCTCGCCAAGCGCTACACCACGACCGACCAACGGGTCCGGGAGATCCGCGGCCTGTGGGCCGATTCCCTGGTCACACCCGGCCCGGTCCAGGATCCGCTGCCGATCTGGCTCGGCTACCAGGGCCCCCAGGGCGCCCGGCGGGCCGGCCGGCTCGGCACGGGACTGCTGTCGCTCAACCCGGCCCTGCTGACGCCGTACCGGGAGGGACTCGCCGAGAGCGGGTACGACCTGTCGGCGGCCCGGATGCAGGGCTCGTTCACCACGTTCGTGACCGAGGACCCCGACGGCGACTGGCCGGTGGTGCGCGAGCACCTGGCGTACCAGTGGGACAGCTACCGCCGATCCATGGTGGAGGGGACCGACCAGCCCGCTCCCCGCCCCATCGACCCCGAGAAGTGGCGGGAGACGGGGCTGCGCGCGAGCGGCGTGGGCCAGTTCCTGTACGGCACACCGCAGGACACCGCCGATGCCATCAGGGCGTACGTGGCAGGGTTGCCCGTGGAGGGCGTGTTCCTGTGGGCCTCGCTGGCCGGGATGCCCGACGAGATGGTGGCCCGCCAGGTCCAGCTCATCGCCGGGAAACTGCGCCCGCTGCTGGCCGACGTCTGACAAGCCGATGTCTGACAAGAGGAGTCACACCATGTCCGCGACGACACCTACGGGGCCCTGGGCGGGGTCGGACTTCCAGGAGCCGCCGCGCACCCCTGGTGGGGTGGCCCTGTGCGGGGCGTGCCGCGCCGCCGGCTCCTGTCGGCTGGGAGTGGAGCACGAGCGGCTCGACGAGGACGGGGCGGCACGGTTCGAGCTGTCCTGCCCGCGTGAGCAGGAGGGCGGGCCCGATGTCGCGCACGGGGGCTGGACCGCGGCCGTCCTCGACGACTGTCTGGGCCATCTGCCGCTGCTGCACCGGGTGTTGAGCGTCACGGCGGAACTGAGCGTGAGTTTCGTGAAGCCGGTGCCGGTGGGACGGCCGCTGGAGGTCCGGGCGTGGGTGGAGAAGCGGGAGGGCAGGCGCTGGTACATCGCGGGCGAGATGGTGCTGCTGCCGACCCGGGCCGTGCTGGCCCGGGCCTCCGGGATCTGGGTGACCCGGGACCGGGGCCATTTCGACCGGCACCAGGAGTGGCTGGCCCAGCAGGACACGGGCGGCGAGGCTCAGTAGGACCTGAGCCCCATGCTGCGGGCGATGCCGTTGCGCTGGATCTGGCTGGTCCCTCCGGAGATCGTGGCGACGATCGACTCCCGGTAGCGGAAACTCATCACGCTCTCCGTGGAGAAGCCGTGGCCCGCGCAGACCTGCATCCCGAGCCGGGCGGCCGCCACATAGGTCTCCGAGCCCTTCAGTTTCGCCATCGACCCTTCCCGTGTGCACGGTCTGCCCTGGGCGAGCAGCCAGGCCGCGCGGTACGCGAGCAGCCGGGCGGAGTCGATCTCGGTCTGCAGATCGGCCATGGCGTGGGCCAGTGCCTGGAAGTTGCCGATCGGCCGGCCGAAGGCGTGCCGGGTGCGGGCGTACTCCAGCATCTCGTCGAGGGTGGCCTGGGCGGCGCCCAGATAGCCGCCGGTGATGATCACCTTCTCCAGTTCGATGTTGGAGAGCATGACTTTCCAGCCCTCGTCGCGCGGGCCGACGAGGTTCTCCTTGGCCACCAGGGCGTCATGGAAGAAGACCTCGTTGGTACCCAGGATGTGCCGGGCGAGCGTGGGCGTCCGGCGTACGTCGACGCCCTCCGTCGCCGGGTCGACGAGCAGCAGACTGATGCCGCCGTGCTTGGGCTCGCGGGGGCCGGTGCGTACGTAGGTCGCGATGGTCGTGTCCGGCAGACCGCCGCCGGTGCACCACGCCTTCTGCCCGCGGACGAGGAAGTGGTCCCCGTGGTCCTCGGCCGTGGTGCGCAGGGCGGCGGCGTCCGACCCGCTGTCCGGTTCGCTCAGGCCGACGGCCAGCCGGTGGCGCCCCGTCATCACCTGCTCGCGGATGAAGTCGCGCTGCGCCTCGCTGCCCCAGCGGAACACCGTGATCCCGGGGATGAGTACGCCGATGTAGCACATGGCGACGTCGAAGCTGGCCCGCCCGAGTTCCTCGGCGATCAGGATCAGCTCCAGCGGTCCCCCGCCGTCCCCGCCCTCGTCCTCGCTGAACGGCAGCGAGAACCACCCCAGGTCGGCCATGCCCCGGAACAGCTCGGGCGGTACGACGCCCTCCTCGTCCCACTGCTTGGCCTTCTCGGCCGGGCACACGTCGGCGACGAACTCCCGTGCCGTCGCGCGCAACAGGTCCTGCTCGTCGGTCAGCCCGAAGTCCACGGCCACTCCTCGACACCACTAGGATATTCATCTAGCTAATTATTCTATGTTAGCGGATAGGTGGGAGAGCGGAAGGGGGAAGAGGCTCGGTGAACCCGACAAAGGCGGTGCGGCGGATGTCGGGTGCTCGGGACGGGTGTCGTCGCACGCTGGGGGCATGGATGACACGACCTTGGTATCCCGTTTCCTCCGCGACGGCTTCGTGAAGCTGGAGGGCGCCGTCGCGCCGCGGGTGGCCGCGGACTGCGCGCGGCTGCTGTGGCGGGAGACGGGCTGCGCCCCGGACGACCCGTCGACGTGGACGCGGCCCGTGCACTGGGTGGCCGGCATGGCGCAAGGGCCGTTCGCCGCCGCACCCAACTCCCCGTCGCTGCATCACGCGTACGACCTGTTCGTCGGCGCGGGACGGTGGGAGCCGCGTTACTCGCTGGGCACGTTCCCGCTGCGCTTCCCGCACGAGGAGGAACCGGACGACGCGGGCTGGCACGTCGAGGGCAGCTATCTGCCCGACGGCGAGAGCTGGTACTTCACGAATCTGCGGTCCCAGGGCCGGGCGCTGTTGATGCTGTTCCTGTTCAGCGAGGTCGGTGCGGACGACGCCCCGACCCGGATCCGGGTCGGCTCACACCTCGACGTGCCGAAGGTGCTGGAGAAGTACGGGGAGGACGGGGCGAGCGGACTGACCCTCGCGCCCGATCTGGTGGCGGCGTCCGACCACCGGCCACTCGCCCTCGCCACCGGGTCACCGGGCGACGTCTTCCTGTGCCATCCGTTCCTGGTGCACGCGGCGCAACCGCACCATGGAGTGCGGCCGCGCCTCATGGCCCAGCCGCCGCTGATGCCTGCCACGCCGTACGAACTGGAGCGGGCCGACGGCGCGTACTCACCCGTGGAGATCGCGATCCGCCGGGGTCTGGGACAGGACGCCCCCGGTGTGGACGGGGACGGCACCGACCGCAGCGCCGGGTAGACGGACTTCACGGCATCCCCGGCACGGTGGCCACGAACAGGGAAGAGTGGAGAGGGAAGAGGGAGGGGGCCGGGCATGCTGGAGCGGCTGAACCAGGCCATGGAGCACATCGAGGGCCATCTCGACCAGGCCGTCGAGGTGGCGGAGTTGGCACGCCTCGCGGGCACCTCGGAGTACCACCTGCGCCGGATGTTCTCCGCGCTCTCGGGCATGCCGCTGTCGGAGTACATCCGGCGCCGCAGGCTCACCCTCGCGGGCGCCGAGGTACTCGCGGGGCGTGGGACGCTGCTGGAGATAGCGGTGCGCTACGGCTACGGCTCCGGCGAGGCGTTCGCGCGGGCGTTCCGTGCCATGCACGGCATCGGACCGGGCGAGGCCCGGCGTACCGGAGCCGCCCTCAACTCCCAGTCCCGGATGGCCTTCCGCCTCACCGTCGAAGGCAGCAGCACCATGCGGTACCGCGTCGTGGACAGGGGGGACTTCACCGTCGTCGGGCTCAAGGCCCGGGTGCCGCTGGTGCATTCGGGGCCGAACCAGGCGATCATGAATTTCGTCCGGGGGATCGACCCGCGGACCATGGAGCAGCTGGAGAAGCTGTCGGACCAGGAGCCGCACGGCATCGTCGCGGTCTGCGACGATCTGGACCCCAGCCGCGCCGAGGGCACCGAACTCGACTACCACCACGGCGTGATCACCTCCGCGGCCGCTCCGGAGGGCACGACCACGTTGACGGTCCCGGCCGGCACCTGGGCGGTGTTCACCACCTCCGGGCCGGTACCGCGGGCCATCCAGGAGCTGTGGCGGGACGTGTTCACCGAGTGGTTCCCGTCGAACCCGTACCGCACCCGCGCCGGCCCCGAGATCCTGCGCACCCGTCTGTCGCCGGAGAAGACCGAGGCCGACGCCGAACTGTGGCTCCCGGTGGAGCCCGAGCACGGCCGGAACGGCTAGCGGCTAGCGGCTAGCGGCTAGCGGCTAGCGGCTAGCGGCTAGCGGCACACGGTTATCTGCCTGGCCCGCGATTGAGGAGGGCGGCGCACCAGCGGAAGTGGCCGTCGCTGCCGTCGGAGCTGAACAAGTCGTAGGTGGTGAGGGCGTAGACCGTCTGGTAGAGCGCCAGGGTGCCCGGGTCGTGGTGCAGCTCGGTGGCGAAGAGCCGGGTGAGGGCGGCGGTGCGCTGCTCGGCGTGCGGCCCGTACATGTCCCAGATGGCAGCGGTGACGGCGGCCTCGAAGGCGGGGTCGCCCGCTGTGGTGAAGAAGCCGAAGTCGAGGAGGGCGACCGGGCGACCCCGGTCGTCGACATGCAGGTTGGGCGGCACGAGATCGCCGTGGATGACGGTGACGGCGGTGTCGGGCAGCGCTTTCAGTGACTGGACGGCTCGTGCGACCTTTGCGGAAAGGTCGGTGACATGGGCGTCGAGCACATTGCCGTGGCGGCGTAGGGCGCGTTGGACGAGGCCGGCGAGGGCGTCCGGGAAGCGTGTGTGGCCCGCCCAGAGTGGGCGGTCGTCACCTTGGACGGTGAGCTGTCGCATGGCCTCGGTGCCCGGGACGGTGGCCAGTCCGCGCAGGACCGTGAGGAGAGCGTCGGTCTCCTCAGCGGGCACGTCGCGTTCTTCGGGTCGGACCGGTGTGTCCTGGCCGAAGGGTGATCCCGGCAGGGCACGTTCGTAGGTGACGAGGACGCCCTCGTGTTCCTCGACCTCGAGGATGTCCGGTGTGGCGAAGGGTAAGAGGCGGCGAGCGAGGTCCGCGTACACCTGTCGGGTCAAGGGGAGGTCGGCCGGTGGTCTGCCGCTCCAGACTTTGGCGACCGTGCCCTCGTCGAGCCAGTAGACGGCGCCCTCGACCCCGGCTGCCAGGGGTCGGGCCCCGTGATGTCCGCGGTGTGCGAAGTGACGGAGCCAGTCCGCGCTGTGCTGTTGCCTGTAGTCGACCACGGGGGAAGTACAGTTCCCCTCGCCCCGTCTGTCACGTGAATATGCCTCACGGTGGCTGGTCACAGGGCTGGTGGACGCGCCGGGGCGGCGACCGGCTCCAGCGGTCGTCGCACGCGGAAGCGGTCACGTCGGGACAAGGGCCGTTCGACGAGGACGTACGAGGCGAGAGCCGCCGCGACCGTCGCCGCCAACCCGGCGGGAAGCAACCGGCCGCCCTGCACGCCGAGGTCGGACAGCAACCTGATGACGGGGTAGTGCCACAGGTACATCCCATAACTGAGGTTGCGCCCCACCCACACCGCCGCGGAAACGGACAGCAACCGGGAGGGCCACGCCTGAGGGCACAGCTCCAGCGCGGCCACCACCACGGCCGACAGAACCGCGGCGGCCAGCAACCCGACCGTGAACCACACGGGGTTCCAGCCGCTCGCCTCGGTGATCGGGACCTGCCAGGCGATCAGCCCCAGCAGCGCGAGCGCGGGCCAGCACAGTCGTCCCGCCCAACGACGCAACAGCGCCAGCCGGGGATCGTCGGCCCGCAGTCGGGCCAGGACGACGGCCAGCAGCGCCCCCACGAGGAGCTGGTCGGCGCGGGTGTCGGGGCCGTTGTATATGCGGTGCGCCGCCGTGGGATCCCACAGCGCCGTCCGCCAGAGCACCGGCAGGACGCACAGCGCCGCCACCCAGCCCAGCACGGTCCGCGCCGTCGCGTTCCGCAGCAGCACCAGCAGCAGAAGCGGCCAGGCCAGATAGAACTGTTCCTCCACTCCCAGCGACCAGGTGTGGCTGAGCGGCGCCGTGAGGTCCGAGTAGGGTCCGGGCTCCCCGGCTCGTACGAGGTTGACCACGGAGGTCGCGGCCAGCGCCGCCGCCACCCACGCCCCGTCGAACAGCGGCAGCGGCAGGGCCACCGAGAGCAGGGCGGTGACCGCGCACATCACCAGCATGGCCGGCCCCAGCCGCAGCCAGCGCCGACGGTAGAACGACCGCAGGTCGACGCGGCCGGTACGGGCGTACTCGGCGAGCAGCAGCCGGGTGATGACGAACCCGCTGATCGTGAAGAAGACGTCCACGCCCACCGAGCCTCCGGGCACGGCGTCCGGCTCCAGGTGATAGACGATCACCAGCACCACGGCGACCGTCCGCAATCCGTCGAGCCCGGCCACCCGCCCACCGCGCAGCGCCGACGAGAAGCCCCGTCCGCCGCTTCTGCGCCGTGGCGCCGGCATGGGGACGAAGGGGGGCACCACTCGCCCGGCCGGGCTCTGCTCCGCGGGTTTGTCTACCGTGCTCCGGTGGGGGGTACTCATAAGGGCCGCGTCTGCCCGGGCATGGTGGACGGCACACACATTCTCATGCTCCCCACAGGTTCAGCACCGCTTTCCGGCCGCCGGGTGCCGCGACCTAGATGGTGGACATCTACGACAGAACAGGAATAGTCACGACATGCTCGGAATTTCGCGATAAGGGATAATTGACCTGTCATGGCGACGCGCGATCGTGCGTCCCCCCACTGACCATGAACAGGCAGGTCGGACCATGCCCAAGAAATCCCCTTCGTCCGAGCCACCGCACGGAAAGGGCCCCAGCCGCCACAAGGGGACCGGCCAGCACGGCTGGTCGCCCGACGTGGATGAGACGCGGCAGCAGGACAACCCGAGCGCCCGCCGCTCCTTCCGTGCGGAGGAGGCCGGCGAGAAGGGTCCGGGCCGGCGGAAGTCCGCGGAGGAGAAGAAGTCCGTTCCCGGCGACACGGTCGAGAGTCGCAGTGCGCGCGGCGAGGAATACGGCGACGCGGACGAGAAAGGGAAGCGGGACACCGGACGCAAGGGCCGTTCCCAGCGGCCCAGCGGCACCAGGGACGCCTCCGCCAAGTCCGGCGTGGACCCGCAGGACCCGCCGTCCGAGCGCTGACCTGGTCAGGGCCTGTCCGGCGGATCGTGCCGGAGGGGCCCTGACCGCTGTTCGGGGCGCGGACGGCCCGGTCCTCGGCGAGCGACACCCCTGTCAGCAGATCCGCGGCAGCTGCTCCCCGATCGGCAGATCGACCACCCGGGTTCCCCCGAGGCCGGTCCGGGCCACGACCATGCCGGGGTGTTCCTCGACGGCCTCACCGATGATCGCGGAGTCCGCCCCCAGCGGATGGGCCCGCATCGCGTCGAGGACCGCGTCGGCGTGCTCACGCGGGACGAAGGCGACCAGCTTGCCCTCGTTGGCGATGTACATGGGGTCCAGGCCGAGGATGGCGCAGGCATTGGCCACGGCCGGTGGGACCGGGACCTCGCGTTCCCGGATCACCACCCCGGTGCCGGAGGCCTGCGCGATCTCGTTGAGCGAGGCTGCCAGACCGCCCCGGGTGGGGTCGCGCAGCACGTGCAGATCCGGGGTGACGGCGAGCATGGCGTCGACCAGGCCACCGAGCGGCGCGCAGTCGCTCTTGATCTCCACTCCGAACTCCAGGCCCTCACGCACGCTCATGACCGCCACCCCGTGCAGGCCGATGGCACCGTTGACGATCACGACATCGCCGGGGACGACCCGCTGCGGACGCAGATCGACGCCCGCCGGGACCAGACCGATGCCCGCGGTGTTGATGTAGATCCCGTCGCCGTGTCCGGCCTCCACCACCTTGGTGTCCCCGGTGGCCACCTCCACGCCGGCGGCGCGCGCGGCCGCCCCCAGCGCCTCGGACACCCGCGTGACCACATCCAGCTCGACGCCCTCCTCCAGGATGAACCCGCAGGACAGGTACGCGGCACGGGCACCGCTCATGGCGAGGTCGTTGACGGTGCCGTTGACCGCCAGGTCGCCGATCCCGCCGCCGGGAAAGAACAGCGGCCGCACCACATAGGAGTCGGTGGAGAACGCCAGCCGGGCACCGCCCAGGGACAGCACGGCGGCGTCACCCATCTGGGCGAGCACCTCGCCCCCGAAGGCGGGCGCGAAGATCTGCTGGACCAGTTCGGCGGAGAGGACCCCACCGCCGCCGTGGCCCATGACGACGCGGGGCCTCTCACGCAGGGGCGCCGGACACGTCCACCCTTCGACGTCCAGGGCGGCGGGGGCGGGCAGATCGGTGGTGTCAGACAACGGGGGTCGCCTCCCGGGCCTTGGTGGCGGGCATGTCCAGCCTCCGGTAGAGGTAGTACGCGGCACAGGCGCCCTCGCTGGAGACCATGGTGGCTCCCAGCGGGGTGCGGGGGGTGCACAGGGTGCCGAAGGCCTCGCACTCGTGCGGCTTGAGCAGTCCCTGCAGGACCTCGCCGCTGCGGCACTCGGCCGGTTCCTCGGTCCGGATGCCCTCGACCGAGAAGCGGTGCTCGGCGTCGTGGTCGCGGTACGCCGACGACAGCCGCCAGCCACTGTCGGGGATCACCCCGATGCCGCGCCAGGCACGGTCGGTGACCTCGAAGACGTCCTCCAGCATGGCGCGGGCGGCCGGGTTGCCCTCCGGGCGGACGGCACGGGCGTAGGCGTTGTCGACGGTGTGCTCACCACGTTCCAGCTGGCGGACGGCCCGGCGCACCCCTTCGAGGATGTCCAGTGGCTCGAAGCCGGTCACGACGATCGGAACCCGGAAGCGTTCCGCCAGTTCCGGGTACTCCCCCATGCCCATCACGCTGCAGACGTGCCCGGCCGCGAGGAAGCCCTGCACCCGGCAGCTCGGCGACGACATGATCGCCTCGATGGCCGGGGGTACCCGGACGTGGGACACCAGCATGCTGAAGTTCCCGATGCCCAGCTTCCGGGCCTGATGGACCGTCATGGCGTTGGGTGGTGCGGTGGTCTCGAAGCCGATGCCGAAGAACACCACCTCGCGGTCCGGGTTCTGCCGCGCGATCCGCAGCGCGTCGAGCGGCGAGTAGACGACACGGACGTCACCGCCCTCCCCGCGGACCTGGAACAGGTCCCGTCCGGTGCCCGGCACGCGCAGCATGTCGCCGAAGGAGCAGAAGATCACCTCCGGCCGGGAGGCGATCTCCAGGGCCTTGTCGATGACCTCCAGCGGGGTCACGCACACCGGACAACCGGGTCCGTGGATCAACTCGACCTCATCCGGCAGGAGTTGGTCGATGCCGTGCCGGATGATGCTGTGTGTCTGCCCTCCGCACACCTCCATCAGCGCCCACGGCCTGGTCACGGTGGCGTGGATGTCGTCGAGGAGCCGACGCGCCAGCTCCGGGTCCTGGAACTCTTCGATGTACTTCACCGGTTGTGCACCTCTTCCACCGGGTCCGAACCCGTCTCCGCCGCCGCCGCTTCCCAGGGGTCGCCGAACTCCTCCTGCAGCAGGCCGAGTTCGGCGAAAAGTTCGAGCGTGTGTCGTGCCGACTCCTCGTCCAGCCGTTGCAGGGCGAAGCCGACGTGGACGATGGCGTACTCGCCGACCTGGAGGTCGGGCAGGTACTCCAGGCACACCTCCTTGACCACGCCGCCGAAGTCGACGGTGGCCATCCGGGTGCCGTCCCGTTCCTCGATGTCCAGCACTCTGCCGGGTACCGCCAGGCACATGAGCCTCTCCTCGCTGTGGGTCGCGCGTGGTCAGTCGGTGGGAGTGGTCCGGGCGGCCACCATCAACTGGCCCAGGGCCAGGCCGCCGTCGCCCGGCGGCACCAGGTGGTGCCGCAGGACCGTGAAGCCGTCCTCGCGCAGGGTGGTGGCGCAGGCAGAGGAGAGCAGCGTGTTCGCGAAGACGCCGCCGGTCAGGGCGACGGTGTCCAGTCCGTGCCGCTCCCGGGCCCGCGCGCAGATCCTGTGCACCAGGCCGCTCACGGCCCGGTGGAAACGAGCCGCGACCAGGGCCGTCCCGACGCCTGCGCGCAGATCACCGACGATCGCCGCGAGTACGGGTGCCGGATCGGCCCGCACCGCGCCGTCCCCGCTCTCCTTTGACGTGTGCAGGGCGAAGGCGTACGCGGTGGTGTCCTCGGCGGGTGCGAGCACAGCCGCGCCCTCCAGCTCGACGGCGGCCTGCGCCTCGTATCCGGCGCGGTGGCACACCCCGGCCAGAGAGGACACGGCGTCGAAGAGCCGACCCATGCTGGACGTGGGAACACAGTTCAGGCCGCGCTCCAACTGCCGTTCCAGCAAGCGAAGTTCGTCGGGAGGGCAGGCGGCCGTACAGGCGAGGTCGGCGGACCAGTCGATCCCGGCCGCCCTGAGATGGGCCAGCGCCATGCGGTACGGCCGGCGGACCGCGGCGTCGCCACCGGGCAGCGGAACGTACCCGAGGTGCCCGAACCGGGTGAAGCGGTCGTAGTCCGCGAGCAGGAACTCCCCGCCCCACACGGCGCCGTCGTCGCCGTGGCCGGTGCCGTCGAAGGCGACGCCGATCACCGCCCGGGTGCCGTCGAGGCCGTGCTCGGCCATCGCGGCGGCGACGTGCGCGTGATGGTGCTGGACCCGCACCACGGGCCGGTGCGCCGCGTTCCGGTCGGCCCACCGGGCGGAGCGGTAGCCGGGGTGCCGGTCGGACGCCAGCGTCTCGGGCCGCACCCCCGTGATGGACTCCAGCTGTGCCGTCGCGCGTTCGAAGGCCCACTGTGTACCGACGTCGTCCATGTCGCCGATGTGCGCCGACAGCCATGCCCGGCGGCCCTCCCCGAGGCAGAAGGCGTTCTTCAGGTCCCCGCCGACGGCGAGGGCCGGCCGCACCGGCACCGGGAGGGAGAGCGGCAGTGGCGCGTATCCACGGGAGCGGCGGATCAGCAGCGGTTCCCCGTCGCAGACGCGGACCACGGAGTCGTCGCACGGGACGTGGATCGGCCGGTCGTGGGTGAGCCAGGCGTCGGCCAGGTGCGCGAGCCGCTCCAACGCCTCGGGGTCGTCGGTGACGATGGGCTCCCCGGAGACGTTGCCGCTGGTCATGACGAGCAGCCGGGGTTCGTCCGGGTCGCCGGGCAGGCCGAGCAGCAGATGGTGCAGGGGCGTGTACGGCAGCATCACCCCGAGGTCGGGACTGCCGGGCGCGACGGCCTCGGCGGGCCTCGGGTCCCCGGCGGTGGACGACGGGTGCGTACGCCTCCGCAGCAGGACGACCGGTCTGGCCCGTCCTTCGAGCAGGTTCCGCTCCTCGGGACTCAGCCGGACGAGGTGACGTACGTCGTCCGCGGTCCTGGCCATGAGGGCGAACGGCTTGTCGCCGCGTGCCTTGCGGCGTCGTAGGAGGGCGACCGCCGACTCGTTCGTGGCGTCGCACGCCAGGTGGTAGCCGCCCAGACCCTTCACGGCGAGGATCGCGCCGGCGGACAGCAGGGCGCGGGCGTCGTCGACCGGGTCCGCCCCCGTGAGGTGCTCGGACCGCGGGGCCAGCAGCCGCAGACGCGGCCCGCACGCGGGGCAGGCGACCGGCTGCGCGTGGAAGCGGCGGTCGGCCGGATCCGCGTACTCCCGGGCGCAGTCGGCGCACATCGCGAAGCCGGCCATGGTGGTGTGGGCCCGGTCGTACGGCACGCCGGTGACGATCGTGAAGCGCGGGCCGCAGTGGGTGCAGTTGACGAACGGGTGGCGGTACCGGCGGTCCGCCGGGTCGGACAGCTCGGCGAGGCAGTCGGCGCAGGTGGCGCAGTCCGGGGAGACCAGGGTGCGGGCCGGTCCGTCGGTGCGGGAGGTGAGGATGGTGAACGCGGTCCCGCCGGCCGGGGGAACCTCCCGGTGGTGGACGGACTCCACGCGGGCCAGCGGGGGTGCCTGGGCGGCGATCCGGTCGCAGAACCGGGCCACGGCCGCGGCGGTGCCCTCGACCTCCGCGACGACGCCTTCGGGCGTGTTGGTCACGTGTCCGGCCAGGGCGAGTTCGGTGGCGAGGCCGTACAGGTAGGGCCGGAAGCCGACCCCCTGCACCACTCCGCGGACGGTCACCCGGCGGCGTCGCGGGGTGTCCTCGGCGACGGCGGCCGGGGCCTGCGGACCGCTCACGAGGGGGTGTGGGCCATCGTGCCGGTGGCCTCGGGGTGCGTGTGCGGGTGACCGTCGGGCTCGTGCGTGTGCCCGTGGTGCTGGGGCAGCCGGGCCATGACCGGCGCGTGGAGGGGTGCGCCGTCCGCGGCTGCCAGCGCCCTGTCGAGCAGCGCGCCGACTCCCTGCCCCCGGCGCGCCGAGGTCAGGACCACCTCGACTCCCGGGTTGACCTGCTCCACGTTCGCGCGGAACGCGGCCTCGTCGAACCCGACGGCCTCGGCGATGTCGGTCTTGGTGACCACCACCAGGTGGGCGAGGCCGAAGGCGGTGGGGTACTTGAGCGGCTTGTCCTCGCCCTCCGTCACGGAGGCGAGGGTGACCCTCAGGGTCTCCCCCAGGTCGTAGGAGGCCGGGCAGACCAGGTTGCCGACGTTCTCCACGAACAGCAGCCGTGTGTCGTCGGGCAGCCACCCGTCCAGGTGCCCGGCGAGCATGCCCGCCTCAAGATGACAGAGTCCGTCGGTGAGCACCTGCTTGACCGGGACGCCCGAACGCGCGAGACGGGCCGCGTCGTTCTCGGTGGCCAGGTCGGCGCTCAGCGCCGCGACCGGAACGGACCGCTCGCGTGCCCGCAGCAGCTCCTGCTCCAGCAGCGCGGTCTTGCCACTGCCGGGGCTGGACAGCAGGTTGACGACCGCGGTGCCTCGGGCCGTGAGGTGGGCGCGCAGTTCCTCGGCGCTCGCGTCGTTCTTCGCGAGTACGGCCTGGCGCAGGTCGACGACACGACACATGGTTCAGCGCTCCTCGGAGATCGGTTCGCGGGTGGGCGCGTGCGGGAGGCCGCCGTCCTCCCATTGCACGTCGATGATCTGCAGCTCCCGGCCGGTCAGCAGGTCGGTCCGCGTGCCGCCGCATTCGGGGCAGGTCAGCCGGGGTGGCATGCCGACGGCCCAGTCGTGTGCGCAGGGCGTGCAGCGGGCCCGCCCCGGCACCGCTTCGGTGACCAGTTCGGCGCCTTCCAGCAGGGTTCCGGCGCAGGCCAGTTCGAAGGAGAAGGCGAGCGCGTCGGGTACCACACCGGCCAGTTCGCCCACCTGGAGTCGTACCGATCGCACCGCCGTGACGTCGCCGGCCCGCGCGGCGGCCTCTGCCACCTGGTCGACGACGGCCAGCGCGACGGACATCTCGTGCATGGGTCTGGCGTCCTTCCGTGCGCGGCCTGCCTCCGGTCGGATTTCATTAGAGGCTTGTGCGGCCGGGCCGCACGGCCCGGCACGCCGTGACCGGCCGGCGGGTACGCCGTTCGACGCAACCGCGCGGCGCACCGGTCGCGGCCACCCTTCACATCCGTCGGATGCGCAGGTAGCGCCGCACGTCGGGGAACACCTCGACGGCGACGGCGACCATGGCGGCGAAAGCCGCTCCACCGATGACGATCTTCTTCATCCCGTCTCTCTCCTCATGTCGAGGCCTCAGCGGTTGAGGCCTGCGCCCGGGGCGGCTCGCCGTCCCGCAGCAGCTCTTCGATCAGCCGGACAGCCTCCGGTACGGCGTCGGAGACCGGCGCGCTGAGACCGATGCCCTCCTCCACCGAGGCCGGTTCGCACCCGACGACCAGGACACGGCGTGGTGGCTCGGCGCCGGTCCCGGCGCACAGGGTGCCCAGCAGCGCCAGCACGGCGTCGGGGGTCATCCGGTGACCGTCCAGCGCGTGGGCGGCGGGCGAGGCGCTCTCGCCGAGGTCGTGTTCGATCACGTACAGCGTGCCGGGAGCTCCGCCGCGTGCCGTGGCGTCCACCAGGACGAGGGTGTCGTAGCCGTCCAGGAGCTGGTACGCGAGGTGCACCCCGCGCACCCCGATGTCCACGACCTCGATGTGTCCGGGCATCTCGCGCTCGGCGAGCCGGCGGGCGGTCTCCACGCCGAAGCCGTCGTCCCCGAGGAAGATGTTGCCGATGCCGGCCACCAGGACCCTGGGGCCCGACTGCGGGGAGGGGTTCATGCGTCGTCCTCCAGCGGTGTGACCTCGTCGGGCTGGAAGTACAGGTACCGTCCCTGCTCGCGGCGGATGTCGGCGCCCGGGTCGCCGTCGACCGTGACCGCCAGGTGCACCTGGCCGTCGACGTCGTGCAGCACCGCCTCGACCGTCGCGGTGCGGCCCCGCAGGAAGATGTCCTGCGCGTCGGTGCGCCGCAGGCCCGGGCGCAACTCGACGCGGCTGCCCCTGCCCACCGACCGGCCGTCCACGTCCACCCGGTCGCGCTCCGGGTCGAAGCCCGCCTCGCTCGCCGGGTCCCACCAGGGGGTGTCGGGCCGCCGCACTCCGTGCTCGTCGGGGAAGCCGCCGTCCTCGGTGGCGGGGCCCGGGCCGGTCACCTCGCGCAGGCTGCGCACCGCACCGTGCAGACGTTCCAGGACCTCGGCCGGCATCGAGTCCGCCAGGTCGATCACGGCGGCCGCCCGCTCGTCGGTGCCGCGGGCCTCGCGTTTCTCCTCGTCGGTGAGGGCCGCGGTGCGCAGCGCGAGGATCTCGTCGATCTCGGTGGCGTCGTAGAGCGCGCCGGGGCTCTCCGGCGCGATGGCCGGATGGTCCTCCAGGATGATCGGCGAGGACAGCACCAGGTCGGCGCGCCCGGGTTCGCCGGCGAGTACGGGCCAGGTGTGCAGGTTGCGGCAGCCGGCGACCGCGGCCTTCGCCCACTCGGGGGGATCGGTCATCGACAGGAACGACCCGGCGCTGAGGGCCATGAGCGTGTGGGTGGCCACCAGGGAGTGCGGCAGCGCCGCGTCCCGGTCGGCGCCCCTGCCGCCGGGAGGTGTCCAGTCGCTGGTGTTCTCCACCACGGCGGTCAGCCGCAGGGTCCGGTAGGGGCCGTCGATCTCGCCGGCGGACAGCCGGATCGTCCCGCTGATCTCCTCTCCGCGCCGGACCAGTCGGCCGACGGTGCGGCCGGCCGCGTCCAGAACGGGTGCGGTGTCCTCCCGGGCGGGGCGTCGGAAGGGATGCGTGACGCCGTCGCCGAGGAGCTCGTCCACCGACGCGACCACCTCGACGCGCTCCTCCTCGCCCTCGTCCCAGGGCACCAGCACCCGGTCTTCGAGGCGGAGCTCGGGCACCGTCTCGTAGCCGCCGTCCGGGCGGAGCCGCTGTACCGTGCGCCGGCGGGCGTGCAGGAAGCGCACCTCGACCGAGAGGGTGGCCCCCGCCTTCGGTTCCATCAGGCACTCGGTGTGCTGGAAGTCGTGTTCCTCGCAGTCGGCGCCCCAGGCGGGCGGCACGAGCACCCCGAACTGCCAGCGCAGCCGGTTCTTGGCGGCCGAGGCGCGGTACGGGTAGAGCACATAGCCTTCGAAGAGGACCGCGTCGGCCACCTGCCGGGCGAGGGCGAACCGTTCCTCGGTCTGGGGCGCGAACGCGGGCGCGGTCACGGTCGGGTCCTTCCGGTGGTGCCGGTGAGTGCGCGCAGCGGGTCCTTGCGGGGCGGGTCCGCGGCACCGCTGTCGTCGAGCAGGGCCTTGAGGGTCGCCTCCCAGGAAGGCAGCGCGTGCCGGGAGCGGTAGGCGAGGAGGGCGTCCATGGTGTCGCGCGGCAGCCGGATCCAGCCGCATCCGGGGAAGTGCTGCTCGACCATCTCCCGCCAGGTGGCGACCGGCATCCCGAAGCCCGCCTCCCGGTCCCAGGGGACGGGTTCGACCTGGAAACCGCCGGCTCCGGTGAACGCCGTACCGGAGAACAGCATCAGCAGCGGAACCTCACCGCCGGTGAGCGCGGCGAGGTAACGGGTCGCGGCGATGTCCAAGTCGTAGGTGCAGGGCACGACGAGGTCGACGTCGGTCTCCCCGGTGAACCCGGGGACCATGAGCGAGACCTGCGCGAACTGCACCGGCTTGAGGGTGCTGCCCCAGCGTGCGCGCTCGCCGAAGAGGTCCCCCAGGCCGTCGGCCTCGGCCGGGTCGTAGGTGCGGCGGGCGGGTTCGATGCGGATCTGGCAGCGCAGCGCGAGGGCGTGCACGCGGGCGTTGTCGGCGGCGGTGACGCGCAGCCGGAAGACCAGGGTCGGTCCGGCGGCGTACCGGTCGGCGCGGACGCCGGTGCAGGCGAAGGAGAACTCGGTCACGGCCGCACCGCCTCGCCCACGGGCCGGGCGCGTCGCGTGACGTCGGCGAAGAACGCGTCCAGGGCGGCGCGGGCCTCGGCCCCGCCGTCGAAGCCCTGCCACAACAGGCGCATCCGGCCGACGAGTTCGTAGCAGATGTCGATGGGGACCAGGTGGCACTCGCCGTGGCCGTCGGTGCGGCGCAGCAGCAGCGCCTCCACGTCGGGTTCGAGCAGTGCGGCGAGGCGGCTGTCGCCGAGGACCGCCGTCCAGGTGGCCGGATCGAGTTCGCTCTCGGTGGCTCCGGCCGGGCTCGGGTACAGGGCGACCAGCCGGTCGAGTGCCGCGTTGCGGAAGAGGAAGGCGACGCCGACCGGGATCTGCAGCGCCTCCCAGGCGCTGTCGTCGAGGTGGTGTGCGGGGTCGGTGAGGTAGCGGGCCGGGACCGTGCGGAAGCGGCCCGCGGCGGCGCCCGGCTGCTCCATCAGCAGCGCGCAGGGGGCGCACGCGCAGACCAGGGCGCGTTTGTCGGTGTCGACGAGATGCCGGTGGTCCGCCTCCACCGTCACGGCGCACAGTTCGCACCGTTCGGGCCGCGGAGGTCTCTCGGTGAGGAACCTCCGCAGGCCCGGTGTGCGCGTCGCCGGGGACGCCGTCATCGGGCCCCCGCCGGTGCCGTGCCGATCTGGAGCAGGGTGGGCGCCGCGGGAGCGGCCTGTACGTCGACGGTGCTGACCTCCGGTGCGAAGCAGGCGAGCGCCGCCTCGGCGGCTTCCCGGGCGCCCGCTGCCGCTCCGGGCCCGGAGCCGCAACCGCAGCCGCCGGCCTCCCGGGCCCGCAGCGTCAGGGTGCCGCTGTCCTCGTCGAAGTCCACGACGTCCAAGGCGTGTTCGCGGACGCTGTCGAGGGCCCGGGCGATGCGGGTGTCGCGGTCCTCGGGGTGCAGCTCGTGCAGGACCAGCAGGCTCGCGACGAGTTCGTCACCGAGGAGTGCCACCGGCGGTTCGCCGGGGGCGGCGGACAGCAGGTGGAGGATGCGGGCCAGACCGGCGCCGTAGAAGTCCATGAGGGACCGTACGAGTTCCTCGGCCGCCGCGGCGGCGGCCGGGTCGCCGCTCGCGGTCAGCCGTTCCAGGACCTCCTCGACCCGGCGTCCGGTCTGCTCCGCGCTCACCGGCACGGCGGCCGTGCTCGCGCTCATCCGCCCAGTCCGCTCAGGCCGGTGGGCACGTGCATCGACTTCACCGTCTTGCCGTCCCCGAGGTACATGTGAACGCCACAGGGCAGACAGGGGTCGAAGCTGCGGACCGCGCGCATGATGTCGATGCCCTTGAAGTTCTCCGGGGTGTTCTCCTCGAAGATGGGCGTGTTCTGCACGGCGTCCTCGTACGGGCCCGGCGTGCCGAAGGTGTCCCTGGTGCTGGCGTTCCAGGGGGTGGGCGGGTACGGGTGGTAGTTGGCGATCTTGCCGTCGCGGATCACCATGTGGTGGGAGAGGACACCGCGGACCGCCTCGGTGAAGCCGACCCCGATACTCTCGTCCGGTACCTCGAACTTCTCCCAGGTCTGGGTCCGGCCGGCCCGGACCTCCTCGAGGCCCTTCTCCGCGAAGTGCAGTGCGACGGCGGCGGTGTAGGCCTGGAAGTAGGTGCGCGCGCGGTTGCGTTCCAGCGCGTTGCTCCACTTCGGGATCTTCCACTCGAAGCGGGTCTCCGGCTTGGTCATGGTGCGGGGCAGGTTGATGACGACGCTGTGGCCGGTCGCCTTCACGTACCCGGTGTCGACGAGGCCGGACAGGGCGGTCGACCAGAGGCGGGCGATGGGGCCGCCGCCGGTGTCCAGGGCGAGGTGGTCCTTGCCGTCGAACCAGCGTGGCGACATGACCCAGCTGTACTTGTCGTCGAAGTTCCGCTTCTGCGGGGCGGGGATGGTGTGCTGGTTCCACGGGTGGCGCGGGTCCACCGGGTTGCCGAGCGGGTCGTGGGTGACGAACTGTTCCTGGCCCTGCCAGTCCTCGTAGTAGGAGCTGCCCAGCAGGATGCGCATGCCGAGGTTGATCTCGGTGAGGTCGTTGGTGACGAGTTTGCCGTCGACGATGATGCCGGGGGTGACGAACATGCGCCGGCCCCAGTCGGTCATGTTGGCGTAGGTGAAGTCGCAGTACTCGGGGTCGTTGAGCGCGCCCCAGCAGCCGAGCATGACCCGGCGGCGGCCCACTTCCTCGTACCCGGGCAGTGCCTCGTAGAAGAAATCGAACAGGTCGTCGTGCAGGGGCACGACGCGCTTCATGAACTCCACGTACTTCATCAGCCGGCTGAGGTAGTCCGTGAAGAGCTGTACGGAGGCGATGGTGCCGACGCCGCCCGGGTAGAGCGTGGAGGGATGGACGTGGCGGCCCTCCATCAGGCAGAACATCTCCCGCGTGTAGCGGCTGACCTGGAGGGCCTCGCGGTAGAACTCCCCCTCCAGGGGGTTCAGCGAGCGCATGATGTCGGCGATGGTGCGGTAGCCGTGCTCGCCCGCGTGCGGGGCCTCGGTGCGCTCGGCGAGTTCGAGGACGCCCGGGTTGGTCTCCTTGACCATCTTCTCGCAGTAGTCGACCCCGACCAGGTTCTCCTGGAAGATGTTGTGGTCGAACATGTACTCCGCGGACTCACCGAGGTTGATGATCCACTCGGCGAGGTGCGGGGGCTTCACGCCGTACGCCATGTTCTGCGTGTACACCGAGCAGGTGGCGTGGTTGTCACCGCAGATGCCGCAGATGCGGCTGGTGATGAAGTGGGCGTCGCGGGGGTCCTTGCCGCGCATGAAGACGCTGTAGCCGCGGAAGACCGACGAGGTGCTGTAGCACTCCGCGACCCGCTTCTGCTTGAAGTCGATCTTGGTGTGGATGCCGAGGCTGCCCACGATCCGGGTGATCGGGTCCCAGGCCATTTCCACCAGGCCGCTGCCGTCGCCGGCCGCCTTCGTCTTCGGTGCCATCTGTGTGCCGTGCCCTTCGTTGCGCGGGGAGGTTCGTGGGGGGGGGTGCACGAAGCGGGGAGCGGATCACCTGCGGCGAAAGCTCACCAGGGGGGTCGGTATCCGGTGGTGATCTTGTCTCCGGTGCGGCGCCACTTGGGCTCCTTGTCCACCGTTTTCGCGGTGATCGACCGCAGCTTGCGGATCACGGTGCCGTACGCACCGCTGGTGCCGCTGGACACCTTGGCGCCGGGAGGCTCGTCCATGAACGGCATGAACTTGTCGGGGAATCCGGGCATGGTGCAGGCGATGCAGATGCCGCCGACGTTGGGGCAGCCGCCGATGCCGTTCATCCAGCCGCGCTTGGGCACGTTGCACTTGACGACCGGGCCCCAGCAGCCGAGCTTGACCAGGCAGGTCGGCGAGTCGTACGAGAGGGCGAACTGGCCCTGTTCGTAGTAGCCCGCGCGGTCGCAGCCCTCGTGCACGGTGGCCCCGAACAGCCAGGTCGGGCGCAGCTTGTCGTCCAGCGGGATCATCGGGGCGGCGCCGGCCGCCTGGTAGAGCAGATAGGTGAGCGTCTCGGAGAAGTTGTCGGGCTGGATCGGGCAGCCGGGGACGCACACGATGGGGATGCCGGCGTGCGACTTCCAGTCCCAGCCGAGGTAGTCCGGAACACCCATCGCGCCGGTCGGGTTGCCCGCCATGGCGTGGATGCCGCCGTAGGTGGCGCAGGTACCGATGGCGACGACCGCCAGGGCCTTCGGGGCGAGCCGGTCGATCCACTCGCTGGTGGTGATCGGCTGACCGGTCTCCGGGTTGTCGCCGAAGCCGCACCAGTAGCCCTCGGGTTTGATCGCCTCGTTGGGGATGGAGCCCTCGACCACCAGCACGAACGGGTCGATCTCGCCCCGCTCTCCCTTGAAGAACCACTCGATGAACGTGTCCGAGCCGCCGATCGGACCGCACTCGAAGTCGATGAGCGGCCAGTGGACGGCGATCTTCGGCAGACCGGGCAGGACACCGAGCACGATCTCCTCGATGCTGGGCTGCATGGCGGCCGTCAACGAGACCGAGTCGCCGTCGCAACTCAGCCCCGCGTTGATCCAGAGGATGTGGATCGTGGGTGTCTCGTCGGCGAGCGCGCCGTCCGCGTCCGCAGCGCCGACCGTGTCCGGCGTCGCCTCAGTCATGGGACCGCCTCCCGGGGAGGTAAGGGATGAAGGCCTGCATTTCGGCCGTCGCTCTTCTTCGTATCAGGGGTTCGGCTGTGACGAGACGTCATCGAGGGCCGTTCCGGTGACAGCGGCGGAGGGGGTCGGGCCGGTCAGGCGAACGGGGTGCGAGCGAGGTGCGGCGGGGTGCCCTGGGGCCGCTCCTTGTGGACGAAGGAACGGCGCAGGGCGTGATACGGGGCGTTCGGGTCGTCGAAGGTCCGGCGCATCCAGGTCAGCTCCCGCGCCCGGAAGCCGGCCAGCGGGGTCGTACTCTCCAGCCGGTCCAGCGCCGTCTTCTTCGCGGTGATCCGTGACGCCGTGGCCGGGTGTGACGCCAGCCGCGCGGCCAGTTCGCCGACCTCCGGTGCGAACGCTTCAGGGCCGCGGTCGACGACCCGGTCGACGAGGCCGAGGCTCAGTGCGCCGGCCGCGCTCACCGGGAGGGCCTCACGCATGAGCCGTTCGGCGGTCGCGGGACCCACCCTGCGCGGCAGGGTGTGAGTCCAGTACTCCGAGCCGTACAGGCCCATCAGACGGTAGTGGGGGTTGAGCACGGCGCCCGAGCGGCACCACACCTCGTCGGCGGCGAGGGCGAGCATCACCCCGCCCGCCGCGGCGTTGCCCGCGACCGCGGAGACCACCAGGCGGTCGGTCGTCGTCAGGACGGCCTCGACCAGGTCGTCGATGGCGTTGATGTTCGCCCAGGACTCGGCGGCGGGGTCGTCGGCGGCCTCGATGACGTTGAGGTGGATCCCGTTGGAGAAGAAGTCGCGTTCGCCGCCCAGCACCAGCACCGAGGTGGGACGCGTGCACGCCTGACGGTAGGCGTGCAGCAGACGCCGGCACTGGTCGGTGCTCATCGCGCCGCCGGGGAAGGAGAAGGAGAGGAAGCCCACGTTCCCGTCCTCCCGGTAGCGGATGTCCGTCCAGGTCTCATGCCGCGGTGCGGGCAGCGGGGGCAGGTTGTGTTCGGGCAGCGGCGGCAGCCGGTCGCCCAGGGCACGCACGGCGGGCAGTTTGAACGTGGGCGGCTGCCCGGGCGCGCGCCTGGGCCGCAGCTCCGGGATCCACACGGCGCCGTCCGTGGTGGCCCGGCAGATGGCCCCGGCCCGGGTGGCGAGCAGTTCGCCCGGGCGGCCGCGCAGCACGCTCTCGGGGTGGCCGCCGTGCAGATACCACTCACCGCCGAGCAGCACATCCAGCACGCCGGGCTGCGAGTCCGCCGCTCTCAGCTTGCGCAGGACGGTCCGAGTGGGGTCCTCGGCCCAGTCGATCCGCCGGACGCTCTGGTCGAGGTAGGGGCGCGGGCGCAGAGGGGCGTCGGATGTTGCTGACGCGTCCTGCTTGAGCGGTACGTGGGTTCCGGCGGCGTAGCGTTCCACGGCGAGCAGGAGGGCTTCGAGCGCGGCGTCGGCGATCTCACCGCGGTACAGCTCGCTCTTGGAGACCGGGGGGACCCGGCACGGTACGCAGGCCCACACGTCGCCGGCGTCCATCTCCGCGTCGGCCTGAAGGACGGTGACACCCCAGCGGTCGGCGCCCTCGTGAATCGCCCAGTCCAGGGAGGACGGCCCGCGATCGCCCACCGGCCCCGGATGGACGATGAGGCAGGTGTACGCCGCCCACACCTCCTCGGGGATCGCCGTCTTCAGCATCGGCGCCACGATGAGCTGCGGTGCGTGCCGCCGTACGGCGTCCGGCAGCGGATGGCCGGGAAGGGCGAGTTCCACCGCCACGGTGTGGCCGCGGTCGCGCAGCTCGGCGTGGGCGCGCTGGGTGAGACTGTTGAACGCGCTGGCCAGGATCAGGATGTGCACGGCTGCCTCCGGGCGGACGAACGGCTGGCAGGGGATGGCCACCGACCGCGATCGTCCGCCAGGAAGGGCCGCCGTCCTCGACGACGGACGGTGAGGTCATCCGAAAAGCGGGGTACCGATCCGCCGTCCGGCCTCACCGGTCATGGCCGCGGGAGAGACGACCCGTTCATCGGGTCGGCGGTCGTCAGGGGATCACTGTCGTCGCAGGCCGCTGGTGACGCGCTGCCACGGGGAGCGGGTGGCACCGAAGTGGGTCTCGTGTGTCCAGATGTGGGTGCACGAGCGGCACTGCAGGTGGAGCAGGCTGCCGACGTTGGACAGCAGGTAACGCCAGTGCTCGGAGCAGGTGCGGCCCTGCTCGCAGGTGTCGCACCCGCGCCGGTCGTCGCAGTTGGGGCAGGCCACCCAGGCGCGACGCCCGATGTCGGCCTGCGGGTCAAGCGGCAGCACGTCCGCCCCCTCTCCGCGGCAGCACACCGGCCGAGACCAGCTCGTCGTACACCCGCTGCTGTTCCGCGTCGAGGCCGGAGTACAGCAGCTCGTACGCCGCTTCCTCGCCGTGCAGCGCGGCGACGGGGTCCCAGTCGGGGCCGAGGGCGTCCAGGACATGAACGCGCCTGAGCAGTTCGTGGGAGCTCAGGTCGATGGCCAGATCGACTGTGGGGAGGGCGTCAGGTCGGTCCGCCGCAGGCATGTGCGCCTCAGCGGGTTCGTCCGGTTCGCCGGGATGGGCGCGACCATGGGGGGACATGCGACCGAACGTTAGGTAAGCCCCGCTCGCCCCGGCAAGGGCAGGTGGGGGAAGTCACAGTCCTCCGGAAGCCGTACGGGCTGGGGGGAAACCTCCCGTACCGCACGGTATCTCGTGATCTTCCCCCTTGATTTAACTGTATGAGACGTAAAGAAAGTCATGCGGCGGAAGCAGCCGGTCCACGCTCCGTCAGGAGCCGCCGGATCCGGTCTGACGCGGTCGGCGGTACGGCTTCACGGCGCGGCGGGCGATGGCGAACCGGTGGGTCTCGGACGGGCCGTCGTAGATCCGGAACGGCCGCACCTCCCTGATCAGTCGCGCCAGCGGGGCGTCCTCCGCGGAGATGCCCAGCGCGCCGCAGATCTGCACCGCCCGGTCCACGATCCGGCCCACGGCCTCCGCCACGAAGACCTTGGACACCGACGAGAACTGTCCGGCGCTCGCGGAGCCGTTGTCCAACTCCCAGGCGGTACGCCAGATCAGCGCCCGGCTCGCCTCGATGTCGATCTCGGAGTCGGCCAGCATCTGCTGCACCATGCCGAGGTCCCCCAGCAGCGAGCCGAAGGCCTCGCGGGTCCCGGCCCGCTCCAGGGCGACGTCCCGGGCGCGCCGCGCGGCCCCGAGCCAGCGCATGCAGTGCGTCAGCCGGGCGGGACCGAGGCGGACCTGGGCGTTCTCGAAGCCGCGGTCCACCTGGCCGAGCACCTGCCCCTCGCCGACCACGCACTCCTCGAACACGACCTCGCTGTGTCCGGCGAAGAGACTCTCGTCCAGCGTGTCGATGTTCCTGACCACGCGCATACCCGGGTTGCCGCCGTCGACGAGGAACATGGTGGCGCCGCCCGGACCGCCGGGGCTGCCGTCGGTGCGGGCCATCACGATGGTGAAGTCGGCGCCGTCGGCCCCGGTGATGAACCACTTGCGCCCGTCGATGCGCCAGCCCCCGGGGACACGCACCGCCGTGGTCCGCAGGGCGCGGGGGTCGGCGCCGGCGCCCGGCGCGGGCTCGGTCATCGCGAAGCAGGAGCGAAAGTCACCGGCCGCCAGCGGGCGGAGATAGCGGGCCTGCTGCTCCTCGGTGGCCACCTTCTCCAGCAGGTGCATGTTGCCCTCGTCCGGGGCCGCGCAGTTCAGCGCCAGCGGGCCGAGCACCGAGTACCCGGCGGCTTCGAACACCACCGCCTGTCCGCGCAGGTCGAGCCCGTGCCCGCCCCACCGCTCGGGGACGTGCGGCGCGAACACGCCCGCCTCGCGGGCCCCCTGCTGCAGGGCCTCGCGCAGGGCCCGCGGGGCGTCGTGGACGGACCCGCCGCATTCGCGCTCGGCGGGGATGACCACCTCGCGGACGAACTCGGCGGTGGCCTCGGCGAGCCGGGCGACTGACGGATCGACATCGAACTGGATCGGCACGGTTCCTCCCGCCGACAGGCGAACGGGCGCCAGTGCCCGCCGCATCGCGGAAACTGTACAACGAATCAAGTATCTTTTGACCCCAGCTGACAGAGAAGTCCCGACGGCGAGCCAATCCCCGCCGACAACGCGAACCGGCCATTGCCGAAACTGTAGGGCGGGTCCAGTATGTGAGCGCCGTTCCCGAGGGGGAAACGGCCGTTCCGACGAGGGGAGAAGATCTCCGATGAGCACCCAGCCGGTCCGGGTCGTCCGCCATGCCGACGGGGTCGTGGAGCTGCTGCTCGACGACCCCGCACGTGGAAACGCCCTCGACCTCACCACCGCCGAGGCCCTGCGCGACGCGGCCGTCCACGTCACCGCGGACCCCGGCGGGGCGGTGCTCCTGCGGGCGACGGGCGGGAACTTCTGCGTGGGCGGTGACCTGCGCGCCTTCGCCGGGCGGGGAGCGGACACCGCCTCCTACGTCCAGGCGGTCGCCGACGCCGCGCACGAGGCCGTACAGGCACTGCACGCGCTGCCCGTCCCGGTGGTGAGCGCCGTGCGCGGGGCGGCGGCGGGCGGCGGGGTCGGGCTGGCCCTGGCGGGCGACCTCGTCGTGGCGGCCCGCTCGGCGCGCTTCCGGCTGGCGTACACGGCGATCGGGCTCACCCCGGACTGTGGCGCCTCCTGGATCCTGCAGCGCCTGCTGGGGCCCCGGCGGGCAGCGGACCTGATCCTCACCAACCGGGTCCTGACCGGCGAGGACGCCGAGCGATGGGGGCTGGTGTCCCGGGTCGTGGAGGACGACGAACTCGACGACACCGCCCACCGGACGGCCACCGAGCTGGCCGCCGGCTCCGGCGCCGCGCTACGGGCCGCGAAGGCGCTGCTGCGGGCGGGCGCCGAGGCACCGCTCGGCGAACACCTCGCCGCGGAGGCGCACTCCATCGCCACCCTGGCGGGCGGCGCCGAGGCCCAGGACGCGATGGCCGCGTTTCTCGCCGCGCGGTCCCGCGGCCGGGGGTCCGCCGAGCGGACGGCACCCCAGGAGCCGCAAAGTGTTTCTTGAGTACCTCTTCACTAACAGGGGGGCTTGAGCGTAACCTCCGGGCAACACAGATCGCAGTTCCCTGCCTCGCACCACCGAGCGCAGTCCCTGCGACCCGGCAACCGTCGCCGCGCGGCCTGAGTCCGCGCCCCACAGAGAAGGAGTGGAGATGCATTCTGCTGCCGCGGAGCGGACAGACGCTCTCGACCATTCCCTCACCGATGCCGTCGTCGACCTCGTCCTGCGCGGCATGTGGCGCGGTGAGCCGGAATCCCGCTACCACCCCCTGGTCGACGCGGGCCTCGCCATGGTGAAGGGCCAGCTGGTGCTGCCCACCGAGTACGCCAAGAGCGCCGCCGCGAAACTGCTGCGGGTCCCGCCGGGCTCCGAGCTCCAGGACCGGATCACCGCGGTCTACGAGGCGTTCCTGCCGGTCAACAGGCAGGTCCGCGAGGTCTGCACGGCCTGGCAGTGCCGCCCCGACGGCAGCGTCAACGACCACACCGACAGCGTCTACGACGCCGAGGTCCGCGAGATGCTGGAGGACGTCCACGAGGCCATCCAGCCGGTGCTGCGCAGGCTGGAGCGGCTGCTCGCGGGCAGCGGCCGGTATCTCGTCGGCCTGGAGGAGGCGCTCGACCGGTTCGACGACGGTGAGGCCCAATGGCTGGCCTCGCCCCTGTGCGACTCGTACCACACCGTCTGGATGCGGCTCCACCAGGAGCTGCTGCTGGTCCTGGGCGTCAGCCGGACCGAGGACGAGGCCCTCGAGGAGGAGCTGGTCCGAAGGAGCCGGGGTTGAGCGTCACCGACGGCCGGGCGGGCGCGATCGGCCGGCCCCAGGACACCACGCAGTCGCGGGACACCACTCAGGTCCCGGGCCCTGCCCCGGTCCAGGACCCCACTCAGACACAGGCCCCCGGCCTCGCCCTGGTGCCGTACGGCCAGGGCCGTATCCGGGGACTCGACGCGGACGAGCTGGGCACGCACGGCGTCGCGATGGACCGGCTGGTGGCCCTCGGGCTGCCGGTGGTCCCCGGGCTGACCGTGCCCGCGGGCTCCGCGTCCGCGCTGGGCGAGCCCGGCACCGCCCGCGCGGCCGTCGACCTCGTGGAGCAGCTGTCCGGACGCCGGATCGGGGACCCGGCCCGGCCGCTGCTGCTGCGCCTGTCGGCGAGCGCGCCGAGCGAGGTCGCCGGACTGCCGCCCGACCTCGCCTGTCTCGGCGTCACCCCGGACAGCGCCGACGACCTGTGCGCCGTCATCGGCCGCGCGGAGGCGCTGTACGAGGTGTGGGCGGCCACCGTCCGGATGATCGCGGAGTACGCCCTCGACGTACCGGCCGCGCTGCTGGACGACGCTCTCCTCGACGCACCCGAGCCCCGCGCCCGGGTCGAGGCACTGTTGTCCCTCGTCGCACAGCACGCCGAGCGGCCCTTCCCGGACGACCCGGCGCAGCAACTCGCGCTGGCGGCCCGGGCGATGCTGGCCCGCTGGGACTCACCGCGCGCCAGAAGGTCGCGCCGGGCCCAGCGGCTCGCCCCCGACCTGGGTGTCGCCCTGCACGTACAGGCGCTGCGCATCGGTCCGGCGGACCGCTCCGGTTACGGCACCGCGGTCAGCCGGCACCCGGAGACGGGCCGTTTCTCCGCCCAGGGCGCGTTCTTCCGGGGCGTACGCCGAAGCGCGCCGCCCCCGCACACGGGTGAACCGCTGGAGAAGCTCGCCGCGGGCACCACGCTGCTGGAGCATTCGCTGCTCACCCTCGAGCGCCATCTGCACGCGCCGGTCTCCGTCGACTTCGAGGTGCGCGACGGCGAGGTCTCGCTGCTCGCCGCCACGGCGCACAGCCGCCCGCCGTTGCGCGCCTCGGTGTGCCTGGCGGCGGACCTGGCCCGGGACGGGGTGCTCGGCAAGGAGGAGGCGGTACGGCGGATCAGGCCCGCGCAGGTGCAGGAGCTGCTGCACCCGCAGCTGAGGCTGACCGGTGGCGAGGACCTTCTGGTACGCGGGTTGCCCGCGTCCCCCGGGGCGGCCGCGGGCGTCGTCGCGCTGTCCAGCGAACGCGCCCTGGAGCTGGCCGCCGAGAACACGCCAGCCGTCCTGGTGATGCACGAGACGACACCGGCCGACGTCCCCGGAATGCTGGCCGCCGCCGCCGTACTGACCGGCAGCGGCGGTATCGCCTCGCACGCGGCGGTGGTGGCGCGCGGCGCCGGGAAACCGGCGGTCTGCGGTGCCGAGGGGCTGCGCGTGGACCGGGCGGCCGGAACCCTGCGGATCGGAAAACGGGTGCTGCGGGAGGGCGACCCGGTGTCGCTCGACGGCCGCACCGGCGCCGTCTACGCCGGAACGCTGCGCATCAGTGTCGCCGGGCCGCCGCCGGAGCTGTCCACCCTGCTGGAGTGGGCCGACGGCGCGCGGCGGCTCGGTGTACGGGTCAACGCCGACACCGCGTCGGAGGTGAACACCGCCGTCGCCCTCGGCGCGGAGGGTGTGGGCCTGTGCCGTACGGAACACCAGTTCCTCGGCGAGCGGCTGCCGCTGATCCGCAGGGTCATCCTGGCCGCCGACCCGGCGGCCCGCGAGGAGGCACTGCTCGCCCTGGAGCACGCACAGCACGAGGACTTCAAGGCACTCCTTGCCGCGGTCGGCGACCGCCCGGTCACCGTGCGCCTGCTGGACGCGCCGCTGCACGAGTTCCTGCCCGCGCCCGGCGAGGCGGGCGACGAGGGGGCGGAGCAGCGCGCCGCGTCCTTGCGGGAGGCCAACCCCATGCTCGGGCTGCGCGGCGTACGTCTGGCGCTGCTGCACGAACGGCTCTACCCGGCGCAGGCCGAGGCGCTCTTCTCCGCCTGGACCGAGGTCGCCGCGACCGGGGTCACGCCCCAGCTGGAGGTCATGATCCCGCTGGTCAGCCTGCCCGAGGAACTCAAGGCGGCCGCCACCTTCGTACGCGACGCCGCCGCGGCGGTGGCCGCCCGCACCGGGGTGGAGGTGCCGTACCGGCTGGGCACGATGATCGAGACTCCGCGGGCCGCGCTGCTGGCCGCGGAACTCGCCGAGCACGCCGAGTTCTTCTCCTTCGGGACGAACGACCTCACCCAGCTCACGTACGGGTTCTCCCGGGACGACGTGGAACGGCAGGTGCTCGCCTCGTACCAGGAGCGCGGGTTCCTCACCGCCAGCCCGTTCGCCCGGCTCGATCCGCACGGGGTCGGCGCGCTGATCGCGCTCGCGGTGGAGAAGGCCAGGAGCGTACGGCCGGACATCAAGCTCGGTGTGTGCGGTGAGCACGGCGGGGACCCCGAGTCGATCGCGTTCTGCGACGACCTGGGGCTGGACTACGTCTCCTGCTCCGCGCACCGCGTACCGGTCGCCCGGATGGCGGCGGCGCACAGCGCGCTGCGCGGACGCGAAAGCGGGAGCGACAGCCGGAGCGGAAGCGGAAGCCGGAGCGAAAGCGACCGGGACGGGGTGGCGACATGACGACGGTGACCGATCGCGCGGGCGGAGCGACCGAGATGCCCGCGGAGTCCGAAGCCTCCGCTGCCTTGGAAGCCTCCGCGGCCGAACTGGAGGATCTGCGCGAGACCGTGCGCTCGGTGTGCGCGGACGCGGGTGGCATCGCCGCGGTGCGCCGCCTCGACGAGCACCTCCCCCGTATCGACGCCGGCCTGTGGGGCACCCTCGGCCGGCAGGTGGGCCTCGCGGCTCTCGGGCTGCCGGAGTCCGTGGGCGGCGTCGGGGGCCTCGCGGAGATCGCCGTGGTGTGTGAGGAACTCGGCAGGACGCTGGCACCGGTGCCGCTGCTGTCCTCCACCGTGCTGGCCGGTCAGGTGCTGGTCGGCTGCGGTACCGCAGCGAAGTCACTGGCGGAGCTGGCGAACGGCCGGGTGCACGCGCTCGCCGTGGTCGCGCCCGACGGGGTGTGGCGGCCGGAGGCCGTGCCGGTCGGGGTCACCTGGCGGGGCGGCGGCGCGGTCCTCGACGGCACCGCGCCGTTCGTCCTGGACGGGGCGGACGCCGAGGCCCTGGTGGTCGCGGCCGCCGGTCCTGACGGTGTGGACCTCTTCCTCGCCGACCCGTGCGAGCCGGGCGTGACCGTCCGCCCGGTGCCCACTCTGGATCTCAGCCGCGGCCAGGCGGTCGTCACGTTCTCCGGTGTCCGGGCCCGTGCGCTGACCGCCGGGGGCGAGGGGACGGAGGTCGTCACCCGCGCCCTGGACACCGCCCTGGTGGCGCTGGCCGCCGAACAGCTGGGCGGGGCGCAGGCGGCGCTGGACATGACGGTGGCGCACGTCCGGGAGCGTACGCAGTTCGGCCGGGCGATCGGCAGTTTCCAGGCGGTCAAGCACACCTGCGCGGACATGCTGCTCCAGGTCGAGTCGGCGCGGTCCGCGGTGGTGCGCGCGGTCCGTGCGGCCGGGTCCCCGGGGGCTCTCGCGGAGGCCGCGGCCGTGGCTCAGTCGTGGTGCGGCGAGGCGTTCACGTCCGTCGCCGCGGAGTGCGTGCAGCTGCACGGCGGCATGGGCTTCACCTGGGAGCACGACGCGCACCTGTACTTCCGGCGCGCGCAGTCCGACGCCGTGCTGCTGGGCGGCGCCACACACCACCGGGAACGGCTCGCCGGGCTGCTGGGCTGGTAGCCCGCGCCCCACCGGCGCGAGTCCGCGGCCGGTAAGAGACAGGACGACAGCATGACCACCAGACTCATCGACGAGGGCCTGTTCGCCGACGTGGATCCACCGCGTCTGGTGGGGGCACGCTGCGCGGGGTGCGGCACCGTCGTCTTCCCCCGGCAGGACTCCTGCCCCAGGTGCTCGGGCGGGACCATGTCCGAGCACCCGCTGCCGGTGGCCGGGCGGGTGTGGTCGTGGACGCGGCAGGCGTTCGCGCCCAAGCCGCCGTACCGGATGCCGGCCGACGGCCACCAGCCGTACCACGTGGGCTATGTGGACCTCGGCGAGGTACTGGTCGAGGCACGCCTCGCGGTCTCCCGCCCGGACATCCGGATCGGACTTCCGGTCCGGCTCACCACGGTGCCCGCGTACCAGGACGAGGACGGCACCGAGGTCTTGACCTTCGCGTTCCGCCCGGACCCGGAAGGACAGCGATGAGCCGGGCCGACGAGGTCTATGTGGTCGGATGCGGCATGCACCCCTTCGGCCGCGACGAGTCCGTCACCGGGATGGACATGGCCGCCCGCGCGGTACGCGAGGCGCTGGCCGACGCCGGCGTCGCCTGGGAGGACATCGGTTACGCGGCGGGCGGCTCCGACGTGTCCGGCAAACCCGACACCCTGGTGAGCCGACTGGGGCTGACCGGTGTGCCGTTCGTCAATGTGCAGAACGGCTGCGCCACCGGGGCCTCGACGGTGCTCACGGTGGCCAACGCGCTGCGGGCGGGCGAGGCGTCGCTGGGGCTGGCGGTGGGGTTCGACAAGCACGAGCGGGGCGCGTTCCACGTCTCCGCGGCCCGGTACGGTCTGGGCGACTGGTACGCGGAGACCGGGATGATGCTGACGACCCAGTTCTTCGCCCTCAAGACGCAGCGGTACCTGCACGAGCACGGAATTCCGGAGCGGGCGCTGGCGTCGGTGGCCGCGCGCGCCTTCCGCAACGGAGCCCGCCACCCCCTGGCCTGGCGGCGCAAGGAGTTGACGGAGCAGGAGATCCTGGACTCCGCCGAGGTGAGCCCGCCCCTCACGCAGTACATGTTCTGTTCGCCGGGGCAGGGCGCGGCCGCGCTGGTGCTGGCGCGCGGGGAGCGAGCGTTCGACCTGTGCGAACGGCCGGTGAGACTGGCGTCGTTGGCCTTCCGGACCCGACGGTTCGGCTCCTTCGAGGTGTTCGCGCCCTGGCTGCCACCGGGCCCGCACCGCAGCCCGAGCGTGGACGCGGCACAGGCGGTCTTCCGAGGCGCCGGTGTCGGGCCCGGGGATGTGCGGGTGGCCCAGTTGCAGGACACCGACAGCGGCTCGGAGTTGATCCATTTGGCGGAGACCGGGCTGTGCGGGCACGGCGAGCAGGAGGACCTGCTGACCGCGGGCGAGACCGACTTCACGGGCCGGATCCCGGTCAACACCGACGGCGGGTGCCTGGCGAACGGGGAGCCGGTCGGCGCGTCGGGACTGCGCCAGTTCCACGAGGTCGTACGGCAGTTGCAGGGCCGCGCCCCGGGCGTACAGGTGCCGGGCGGCCCGCGGGTGGGCTTCACCCATGTGTACGGGGCGCCGGGGATCAGCGCCTGTGCGGTGCTGACGGTCTGACCGGCCCGGCCGCGTCCGGCTCTGTCCGCCGGCCAAGCAGAGAACCTGGGAGAGCTGTCATGAGCGAGGTCAGGACCGCCCTGGTCACCGGCGGCGCGCGCGGGATCGGCGTCGAGATCTGCCGCCAACTCGCCGAGCGGGGGCTGCGGGTTCTGGTCGGGGCGCGAAAGCGGGAGGCGGCCGAGGAGGTGTGCCGCGCCATCGGGCCCGCGGCGCTGCCGCTCGCCCTCGACGTGGGTTCCGCACTCAGTGTCTCCACAGCGGTGGGGGAGGCCGAGGAACTGATCGGTGGCGGGAGCGGAATCGACGTACTGGTGAACAACGCGGGCGTGTCCCTGGACGGCGATCTGCGGCCCCCGCACCTCGACGAGGAGATCCTGCGCGCCACTTTGGACATCAACCTGGTGGGCGCCTGGCGGATGGCCGAGGCCGTCGTCCCGGGCATGGTGCGGGCCGGGTACGGGCGGGTGGTCAACCTCACCAGCTCGTACGGCTCGCTGGCGCTGATGGACTCCGGTCGGCATCCTGCCTACCGCGTCTCCAAGACCGCCCTCAACGCCCTGACCCGCATGCTCGCGGGCGAACTGGCGGGCACGGGCGTCCTGGTCAACGCGGCCGACCCCGGCTGGACCCGCAGCGGCATGGGCGGCGCCGCCGCCCCGCGCGGGCCGGAGGAGGGCGCGGACACGCCCGTCTGGCTGGCCACCCTTCCCGAGGGCGACACGACCACGGGCGAGTTGTTCGCGGGGCGCAGACCACTGCCCTGGTGAACCGGGTTGCCCGACACCCGCTCTCTCAGGCCGTCGTGGCGGCGGACTCGGTCTTCTGGTCGGCGGCGACGATGCGCAGCGCCAGGGACCTGACCGCCTGCTGCACCGACCGGGACGGCAGCTGCGACAGCGGCCCGCCCTCCGCCCGCAGCGCCATCACCAGGATGGTCGTACTGATCAGCGTGCGGACCGCGAGGGCCTGCGACGCGTGCCGTGCCTTGGCCGCCCGGGGGCCGCGGGTGGTGCTCTCGGGCAGGTAGTCGTACGCCCGCTGGATGTGCCGCTGCTCGAACTCGTCGCGCAGCAGCTTGATGTTGCCGTTGGCGGAGGCGATCTGTACCTGGTAGAGCCGCGCTTCGTCCGGGTTCTTCTCCACCCAGTCCCACACCGCGTCGATGACGCGCACCAGGCCTTCGGCGTCACCTGGCTCGGTGTCCGGCCGGGCGGTCTCCACGACGGTGTTCAGCTGGTCGAAGACGCGCCGCATCGCGAGTTCGAGCAGCTCCTCCTTGCCCGCGAAGTGGTAGTACACGGCCGTGGGCACCACCTGGGCCTCGTCCGCGATGTCCTGCACACTGGTCTCCGCGAAACCGTTGCGGCCGAACACCCGGACGGCCGCGCTGATGATGTGCTGACGTCGCGAGGGTCGGTGGGCGGGCTGCTTGCCGTTCGTGGTGGCCATCACGCTCCCTGGCGGTTGCCGCGACCGGTGCCCGTGCGCCCCGGTGTACTGACCATGCTATCTAGTTACTCCCGTGGGTCGTACCCGTCAAACCTGGTGCGTGTGTGGCTCAGGAGCGTGGAGGGCACGGCATACTTGACATCATGACTACATCCGGGACCCGCGCAGCCCACCGCCCCTCGCGCAGGCAGTGGGTGATCGAGGCAGCCACGGAGCTCTTCGCCACCCAGCCTCCGGACGAGGTGACGGTGGCGGACATCGCGGCGCGGGCGGAGATGACGTCGGCCGCGGTGTACTACCACTTCTCCTCCAAGGACCAGGTCCTGGTGGAAGGCATGCGGGTTTTCGCCGCCGCGCTGCGGGAGCAGTTGGAGACGCTCACCGAGGCACACCGGCCCGGTTCGGACATCGGTCCGACCGTCACGGCACTGGTGGTCTGGCTGGGCGAACACCGGTCGGCCGCGACCGTCTTCTTCGTGTCCTCGGCCGGCATGAGCCAGGAGGCGGAGGCCCTGCGCCAGGAGATCCGCACGCAGTTGCTGGACGAACTGGTACGACTGGTACGCAAGGGCCGCGAACCGGTCACGGACGCGGAGGCGGCGGTGATCGGCCTGGGGGTGCTGGCGCTGCTCGAAACCGCGGCGGTCTCACAGGTGCGGGGGGACGATGTCTACCGCTCCCTCGGGCACCGTTCCTTCATCAACGAGGTCGGTCGGCTCGCCGAGCGGATCGCGGATCCGGCGGCGGCGGACCAGCGGCCCTGAGTGGCGGACCCGAGCAGGGTGCCATCGGCTGTTCCTTGGCCGGGGCCACTCCCGTCGGCCGGCTGAGGCGGTGACGGCCGACGGGAGTGGAGACGGGGGTGTCAGACCAGCAGCCGCAGGGGTGTGCGCAGCAGCTCACCGATCGTGCGCAGGTATTCGGCCGCCGGTGCCCCGTCCACGGCGCGGTGGTCGAAGGTGAGGCTGAGGGTGAGCACCCGGGTCCGCCGGGGCTGTTCGTCCGTCCACTCCACGCCGTCCCTGAGCCGTCCCACTCCGAGGATGGCGACATTGCCGGGGTTGATCACCGGGGTGAAGAAGTCGACGCCGTACCCACCCAGCGAGGTGACGGTGAACGTGGCCCCTTCGAGGAGCGCCGGGGAGATCCGGCCGGACCGGGCCTGGTCTGCCAACTCCCTGGACCGGGAGGCGATGTGGGGCAGCGGCAGGTCCGCCGCGTCCTCGATCACGGGGACCAGCAGACCGTTGGGTACCGCGACGGCGAACCCGAGGTGGACGCTCTCGTACAGGTGAACGCCGTTTTCTGTCACCGTCGCGTTGAGCAGCGGGTGTGCGCGAAGCGCCAGTGCGGCGGCCTTGATGAGGAAATCGTTGAGGCTGGGCACCGGCAGGTCCGTGTCCGCCCACTCCTGCTTCAACTGGTCCCGCAGCGCCACGACGGCGTCCATCCGCACCTCGTAACCGTGCGTCAGCTGCGCCATCTCCTGGAGGCTGGCGTGCATTCGGCGGGCGATGGTGCCCCGCATCCCGGTGAGCGGGATGACGTCCCCGGGCTGCGGCGATGCGGGGGCCTGGCGGGCCTTGGCCGGGGTCGGCGCGGGTGCGGCCGACGGTGTGGCCGTCGGTGTAGTGGCCGTCGGTGTGGCGGCGTCGAGATCGGCCCGGCGGATCCGGCCGCCCGCCCCCGTGCCGCGTACGTCGGCCAGGTCGATGCCACGTTCCTTCGCCAGTTTGCGGACCAGGGGCGAGGCGGGGGTCACCGAGTCCGCCGGCAGGGAGGCGGGCGGCTGTGGCGCCGGGATCAGCAGGTACTCCTCCACGTCCTCGGAGACGATCCGGCCGCCGGGCCCGGTGCCGCGTACGGCGGTGAGGTCCACGCCGGTGTCGGCGGCGACCCGCCGGGCGTTCGGCGAGGCCAGGAGGCGGGCCCCCGAGCCGTTGAGCCCGGTCGCGCCGTTGAGCCCAGTCGTGTTGAGCCCAGCGGTGCCGTTGAGCCCCACCGTGCTGTTGAGCCCCGCCGTGCCGTCGGGTGACGGCGTCACGGAGGGAACGTCCCCAGCGGTGGGCGCCGGTGCGCCCCCCGTGCCGGGCGGCGGTTCGCCTTCGGCCAGCAGCCAGCCGATGAGTGCCCCGGCCGGGACGGTGGCCCCGGCTGCGACCACGGGGTGGAACACTCCCCCGGCCTCCGCCTCGACATCCACGTCGACCTTGTCGGTGGCCAGCCGCAGCAGGGCGTCGCCCTCCGCGACGGCGGCACCGGCCGGCACGAGCCACTCGTCGATCGTGCCTTCCTGCATGGTCAGGCCGATCTTCGGCAGCAGAACCTCGACCGCCACGTCGGTCACGACCTTTCGAGGAGACGGCGGCAGCCCTGCGCGATGCGGGCCCGGTCGGGCACATAGGCCTTCTCAAGGACCGGCGAGAACGGCACCGGGGAGAAGGGGGCGCCGATCCGCAGGACGGGCGCGTCCAGGTAGTCGAAGGCCGCGTCCTGGATCTGTGCGGCGATCTCCGCGCCGAGTCCTCCGAAGGTGACGGCCTCGTGCACGACGAGCACACGGTTGGTGCGTCGCGCGGAGGCGATCATCGTCTCGGTGTCCAGGGGCTGCACGGTACGGGGGTCGATCACCTCCACCTCGATGCCCTCGGCGGCCAGTTCCCCGGCCGCCGCGAGGGCCTCGCCCACCATGCGACCAAGGGCGATGACGGTGACGTCGGAGCCCTGCCGCGCGGTGTGGGCCTGGCCGAGCGGGATGCCGTAGATCTCCTCGGGCACCTCGGCCTTGCTGCCCAGCAGGACCTTGTTGAGCATGACGACGACCGGGTTGTTGTCCCGGATGGCGGAGACGGTCAGGCCCTTGGCGGTGTACGCGTCGCACGGCATCACGACCTTGAGGCCGGGCACGTGCGCGAGCCAGGCCTCAAGGCTCTGGCTGTGCTGGGCGGCGGCGCCGAGACCCGCGCCGGAGGCGGTGGTGATGGTCAGCGGCACCGAGACGGAGCCGCCGAACATGTACTTCATCTTGGCGGCCTGGTTGACGATCTGGTCCAGGCAGACACCGATGAAGTCCATGAACATGAGGTCGACGACGGGGCGCAGGCCCCGGGCGGCGGCGCCCACGCCCAGGCCGACGAGCGCGGCCTCGGAGATCGGGGTGTCGATCATGCGGCGCGGGCCGAACTCGTCGAGCAGGTTGTCGAACATGCGGAAGACACCGCCGTAGCCGGCCACGTCCTCGCCGGCGACGAAGACGTTCTCGTCCTCGCGCATGGCCTGCGCCAGGCCCTCGTTGAAGGCCTTGACGTAGGTGAGCTGGCGGGCCGTGCCGACGGGGGCGACGGGGGGCGCTTCGGAGATGGTGGTCATGCGGTCACCCCGAGTAGACGTTGAGGAGCAGGTCTGCGGTGTCGGGCAGCGGGCTGGCCTCCGCGTACGCGATGGCCTCGGCGATCTCGTCGCGGGTGCGCTGCCAGGTGTCGTCCAGTTCGGCGCGGGTGGCGGTGCCGTCGGCGAGGGCGCGGGCCTCGAGGAGGTCGATCGCGTCGCGAGCCTTCCACTCCTCGACCTCCGCGTCCGAGCGGTAGGGGTGACGCAGTCCCTTGACGCCCTGGTGGTCGTAGTAGCGGTAGGTCTTGGCCTCGATGAACATGGGGCCCTCGCCGGCCCGGGCGCGTTCGACGGCCTCGACGGTGGCCTGGTGGACGGCGACCGCGTCCATGCCGTCGACGATCACGCTGGGCATGCCGTAGGCGGCGGCCCGGTCGGCGACGTCGGTGATCAGCATGTGCTTCGACTGCGGGGTGAACTCGGCGTAGCCGTTGTTCTCGCAGACGAACAGCACCGGCAGGCGCAGTATCGCGGCCATGTTGGCGGCCTCGTGGAAGCTGCCGATGTTGGTGGCGCCGTCACCGAAGAAGGTCACGGCGATGTTGTCCTCGCCCCGGTACTGGGCGGCGAAGGCGGCGCCGACGGCGATCGGGATGCCGGCGCCGACGATGCCGTTGGCGCCGAGCATGCCGAGGGTGACGTCGTTGATGTGCATGCTTCCGCCGCGGCCGAGGCAGGCGCCGGTGACGCGGCCGTACAGCTCGGCGTACATGTGCCGGAAGCTGACGCCCTTGGCCACGGCATGGCCGTGTCCGCGGTGTGTGGAGGTGATCTGGTCGTCGTCGCGGAGGGCCGTCATGACGCCCGCGGCCACGGCCTCCTGACCGACGTAGAGGTGCAGGAAGCCCGGCAGCTTGCCGGCCTCCATGAGTTTTCCCGCCTCGGTCTCGAAGAGGCGGATGCGCACCATGCGTTCATGCAGATCCCTGATGACCTGCGCTGATGCCTGGTTCGCGGCCGGATCGGCCGACTTCTTCGATGCCCTGTGAGCCATCGTCCGCCCCTTCGCCCCGAGCGAGGTGATCCCAGCAGTCCGACTTTCTTGTGCCGGTCTACAGTAACCAGCAGGAGGTCACCTTACTGAAGTCAGTCTCTAATTACTACGTCTCGGACGGACCCGGCTCCCTCTCGTCGCCGCGCTCGTCGACCAGCTCCAGCACATTGCCCTCCGGATCCGCCCAGAAGCTGATCCGGCGACCGCGCGCCCGCACGACGACCGGGTCCGACAGCGACCGGGCGCCACCGGCCGCCAGGGCCGTCACGACCGGACCGAGGTCATCCAGAGGGAAGGTGAGATACGACAGACCCCGGCGCGCCGTCAGCGGTACGACCGAGTCACCGGGCGCCGAGCCGGCCTGAGGCAGGACCAGCTTGACGCGCCCCCCGGCCGGAACCTGAAGCCACACGACGAGCAGCTCCCCGCCCAGCCCGGCCGCGGCGGCGATGGACGCCGGGACGCGGGAGCGGTGCACCTCGACGCAGCCGAGCACCTCGCGGTAGAAGCGCTCCATCCGTTCCAGGTCGCGCACGACGATCCCCGCCTCGAACGGCGCGGTCAGGTGCGCCCGCACATCGGACACCGGGTCCGTCAAACCGCCTGCCATCACACCACCTCCACATCGAGCGTGCGGACATCACACGTCGACAACTGGAGGCGGTCAATAGAAAGATCACTGCCCGCGTCGAGCTTCGTACGCGGCGAAGGTGAGGTGACCTGCGGGGCTTCGAACGGCCGACTTCCGCACTTTCTATTGACAGACAACACTAACCCCTGTTGTCGTGTCGCTCACAGCCCAGCTACCTCAGCAGAAGCCCTTCACCAGCTGACGGCTGGAAGGATTGTGAGGACATCGTGGTCCAGACCAGTTCACCCGAGACCCGGGCGGACGACGCCGAACGTCAGCCGCCCGCGGCGCCGGAATACTCCTCGTGGATCAGCCAGGACCGGTCGAGCGACCCGGCGTCCGTGGCGATGCGCCAGGAGGCCGCCGAGCTCGTCGAGCGCGTCATGGAGCACTACCGAACCAACACGACACACGAGGCGGACGGTCAGTGGACCGAACCCGTCGCGCACTATCTCGACGCCGACCGCTGGCAGCGGGAGATGGACGCCGTCCACCGCACCGTCCCCCTTCCGCTCGCCATGTCGGCCGAGCTTCCGGGGCCGAACACCTACAAGGCGCTGGACGTGCTCGGTCTTCCGGTCCTGATCACCCGGGACCGGCAGGGCGTCGTGCACGCGATGATCAACGCCTGCCGGCACCGCGGTGCCAAGATCGTCGAACCCGGCTGCGGCGTGTCCAAGCGGCTCACCTGCCCGTACCACTCCTGGTCGTACGACCTGGCCGGGGAGCTGCGGGGCGTGTACGCGGAGAAGACCTTCGGCGATGTGCCCCGCGAGGGGCGCGGCCTGGTGCGGCTGCCGGCCGGGGAGCGCGCCGGGATCGTCTTCGTCTCGCTGGACCCGGCGGCGGAACCCGACCTCGACGAGTGGCTCGGTGAGCTGCAGCCGCTCCTGGAGGGGCTGCGCCTCGCGGAGTGCCACCACTACTCGACCAAGGAGCTGACCAGCCCCAACTGGAAGGTCACGCTCGACGGGTACCTGGAGACGTACCACTTCGCCTCGCTGCACCCGAAGACGGTGTTCGAGACGAACCTCTCCAACATGATGGCCCATGACACCTGGGGTCCTCACCAGCGCATCGCCCCCGCTCTGCGCCCCATCGCGCAGGCCATCGAGCTGCCGCCGGACCGGCGCGACCCCGGAGACTGCGTGGGGGCCATCTACTGGCTCTACCCCGGGCTGGCGATCGCCGGGGGCTGGCGACACAAGATCGCTGTCTCCCTCGTCCTCCCCCGGACGGCCACCGAGTCGGTCACCCAGCAGATCATCCTGCTGCGCGAACCGGCGGTCACCGAGGAGGAGCGCGACGCCGCCGACAGGTTCGGCGATTGGTTCTACGAGGTGGTCCGCGACGAGGACTACGCGACCACCTACGGAGTCCAGCAGGGGCTGAAGGCCCTCGACGGGACCGACTTCGTCTTCGGACGCAACGAGCCCGGACTCCAGCACTTCCACCGCACCGTTCATCAGCACCTGGACCAGGACGACAGATCCGCCAGGTGACCGACCGACAAGACGCGCAGGAGAACAACATGGTGGCTACGGGCAGCCTCGACGGACGTGTCGCGGTGATCACGGGTAGCACACGCAGCATCGGACGCGCCATCGCCGAGGCCTTCCTGGCCCAGGGCGCCACGGTCGTCGTCAGCGGCCGTTCCGAACTCAAGGGCAAGCAGGCCCTGGAGGAGATGGACGCCGGGGACCGGGCGGTCTTCCACCCCTGCGACGCCAGCCGCCAGGAGGACATCGAGGAGCTGGCGGACTTCGCCGCGGAGCGCTTCGGCCGGCTCGACATCTGGGTCAACAACGCCGGCGGCAGCACCGGCTTCGCGCCCGTCCACCAGCTCAGCGACGAGGCCTGGCACGACGCCCTCAACCTGAACCTCAACGCCTACTTCTACGGCACCCGCCGGGCGCTGCCGAAGATGCTGGAGGGCGGCTGGGGCCGCATCATCAACATCTCCTCCGTCGAGGGCAAGCAGGCCAACAAGCCGGCGATCAGCCACTACATCACCAACAAGCACGCCATCCACGGCCTGACCAAGGCCACCGCCTTCGAGTACGGCACCCAGGGCATCACCTGCAACGCCATCTGCCCCGGCGCCGTCGACACCGACCTGATGCGGGCCGCCGGCCCCGCCGCGGCCGAGGCCGAGGGCATCAGCTACGAGGTGTGGCTGGGCCGCTTCGCCGAGCACGCCGCCACCAAGCAGATCACCACCGTGGAGCAGATCGCCGCGGTCGCCTCGCTGCTCGCCGGCGACGCGGGTGCGGGCATCACGGGCACGCTGATCAGCGTCGACGGCGGGACGGCACAGTGGTAGGGAGCGGCGCGGTGGTAGGGAGCGGCGCGGTGGCAGAGACCGGCGCAGCCGTCAGGACAGGTGTGGTCGCCAGGACACGCGTGGTCGTCAGCACCGGCACGGACAGCGGGAGAGCCTCGGCATGAAGAGCTGGATCACGGACTGGCAGCGCAGTGAGCGTCTGCCCCACTACACCCGCGCCAACGCGGGCGAGACCCTGCCGGAGCCGGCCAGCCCGCTGGGCTGGTCCCTGGTGTGGGGGCGCGGTCTGCACGGCTGGCGCAACGGCTTCGTCGGTTTCGGCATCTACCGCGAGGAGGAGGTGGCCGGTCCCCGGCCCCCCTTCGTCGGGATGTTCGGCGGCTACTTCTATCTGAACCTGTCGCACATGCGGCTCTTCGGCATCCGGATGGGCCAGACCGCCGACCAGATCGACACCGCCTTCGTCGGCCAGCGCTCCGACACGCCGGTGTACGTCGCGCACCCGGAGGACCAGGACGGCGAACTGACGGCGAAGGCCGGGGCGACGGTCCAGCGGATGCTGGGACAGACCAACTTCCCCGAGGCCGACGCCGATCAGGAGCGGCTGCGCCGTGTCCGCCGCGAACGGCCCGACCTGGGGCTGCTGTCCGACGCGGAGCTGGTGGCGCACGCCCGCTCACTCCTCGACGAGGTCGAGACGACGTTCCAGCGCCATGTCGAGTCGTCGCTGCCCGCCTCCGTGGGACCGGCGATCCTCGGACCGCTGTGCGCGAGCCTGGACCGTCCCGGCGCCATGCTGGACCTCATCGCGGGGCTCGGTGACGTCGACTCCGCCTCCCCCTCCACCGGGCTGTGGAACCTGTCCCGGCAGGTGGTCGCCTCGGCCGAGCTCACCGCGCTGTTCGACCAGGGGCCGGCCGCGGTGCAGCGGGCACTCGCCGGGGCGAGCGGGGACGTGAAGGCGTTCCGTGACTCCTTCGACGAGTTCCTGGCCGACTCCGGCGACCGCGGACCCAACGAGTGGGACATCCACGCACTGTCCTGGGAGGCGGCGCCCGTCCAGGCGCTGGCCCTGGTCGACCGTATCCGGCACAGCACGGACGACGACTCCCCGGCCGAGCGGCACCGCCGGCTGACCGAGCGCCGTACGCGAACGGCGGCGGAGATCCGCTCGGCGCTCCCCGAGGACGCGCGGCCGATGTTCGACGCGGGCATGCACGCCTCGCAGGTGTGGATCCCGGCCCGCGAGCGCACCAAGGCCAACTGCGTGTCCGTCATCAACGAGATCAGGATGGCGCTGCGGGAGCTGGGCCGCCGAGGAGTCGAGGCCGGGCTCTTCACCGCGCCCGAGGACCTGATGATGCTGCTGGACACCGAGCTCGACGACTATGTCGCCGACCCCGCGGGCTTCGCTCCCGTCATCGCCCGGCGGCTGGTGGAGTACGCCGGTCTGCGTGAACTGGAACCGCCGTTCTTCATCGCGGCGGACGCGCAGACCGAGATCGACACGTGGCCGCGACGCAGCGAGGAAACAGCCACGGCCGCCGAGGAGAGCGAGGTGCTGACCGGCGTCGGCGGCAGCCAGGGCGTCTACACCGGCAGGGTGCGGGTGGTCACCGACCCGGCCTCGTGCGAGGCGCTGGAGCCGGGCGAGGTACTGGTGGCCCCGATCACCGACGCCGCCTGGACCCCCCTGTTCCTGGTCGCCGGGGCCGCGGTGGTGGATGTGGGCGCGCTCAACAGCCATGCCGTGGTGGTCTGCCGGGAGCTGGGCATTCCCGCCGTCATCTCGGTCGAAGGCGGTACCCGACGGCTGCGGGACGGCATGGTCATCACGGTCGACGGCAGCAAGGGCACCGTCGTCGTGGACAGCGTCCCGGCGGCACTCGGCATCTAGAACGGCCCCGGGCCCGTCGCTCTTCCTGACAGAGGGCGACGGGCCCGCGGGCATGGCCCCCCACGGGCATGACCTCGGAAAGGACCACCGTGGCAGAGGAACACGCAGGAGACCGCGCGGAGGGAATCGCGGAGGAAATCATCGTCGCCGGCTGGATGGACTACGAGCCGACGGACCGCGACACGATGCTGGGACACCTCGTCGAGGTCGGGAAGCACACCCGTGCCCAGGAGCCCGGCTGCCTGGACTACGCCATGACGGCCGATTCCACCGACGAACGCCGGATCCGGGTGTACGAACGGTGGGTGTCCCAGCAGGCCCTGGACGACCACTTCAGCACGGCGCACATCAAGGACTTCCGCGCGGCCACGACCGGACTGACCCGGGTGGGGGTCTCCCTGGAGACCTTCAGCGTGGCGGCGGCACGTTCCATGCGGTAGGCGTCGGCGCAAGCAAGACACACAATCCGCGCGAGCAAGCCACACGGGAGGGGGGCGTCGGCCAAGGGAATCGCGGCCGACGCCCCCCTCCCGTACGGCCGTACTCGGGCCCCTCGAACTACCCGCGGCTGTACGGGTCTTCGGCCAGCCGGACCAGCATCTTGCCGACGTTGCCTCCGGCCAGCAGGGCCAACAAAGCCTGAGCCGCGTTGTCGAGGCCGTCGGTCACCGTCTCACGGGCGGTGATGCGGCCCGATCGCAGCCAGTCGGCGACCTTGTTCTCGAACTCCGGCCGCAGGTCCTCGTGGTCGCGGACGATGAAGCCGCGCAGGGTCAGCCGCTTGAGAACCGCCTGGATCAGCTGGTTGAGGTCGGCGGTGTGCCGCTCGCCGCCGAACTGCGACATCATGCCGCACAGCGCGACCCGGCCGCCCGGCCGCAACGCGTGCAGGGCGGCGGCGAGTTGCTCGCCGCCGACGTTGTCGAAGTACACGTCGACTCCGTCGGGCGCCAGCCGGGCCAGGGCGTCACGTACCGGCTCGGCGCGATAGTCGGCGGCGGCGTCATAGCCGAACTCCTTCACCAGCAGGGCGCACTTGTCCGGCCCTCCGGCGGTCCCGACGACGCGCTCCGCGCCCAGCAGCCGGGCGAACTGTCCGGCGGCGCTGCCCACCGCCCCGGCCGCCGCCGACACGAGGACGGTGTCCCCCGGGCGCACTCCGGCGATCCGCGTGAGCCCCACGTAGGCGGTGAAACCGGTCTGCCCGAGCAGCCCCAACCACGTGGGCAGCGGGGCGAGTTCGGGGTCGATCCGGCCCGCGGCGTCGGTGTCGGCGGCATCCAGCACGGCCCACTCGCGCCAGCCGAGCTGGTGGCGTACGAACGTGCCCGGCGGCACGGAGGGGCAGCGGCTGTCCTCCACGACGCCGAGCGCCCGGCCGTCGAGCGGCGATCCGGGCGTGAAGTTGTGCGTGTAGTGCTTCTCGGTGCTCTCCAGCCGCCCGCGCATCGACGGGTCGACGCTCATGTAGAGGTTGCGGACGAGCAGCCGGCCCGTGCCGAGCGGTGGGAGCGGGCGCTCCTCCACGGCGAAGTCGCCGGGGGCCGGCTCTCCCTCGGGACGGCGCACCAGGCAGACCACCCGGGTGGTACGGGGCGGCACCGGCTCACTCCTGCGGCGGGCGGACGCTGCGCCGCTGGGCGAGGCGGCCCACCCAGCCGGCCATCTGGAGGTCGGCGTGACGCAGTTCACCGGACTGCCAGCGGGCCTGGAAGTCGAAGACGCCCTGCGCCCCGGTCTTCGGGTCGGTCACCTCCACCATCCCGTCCTCGGTGAGCCGGTACACGTGCCCGGTCAGCGGATGGATCACTTGCTTGGTGCTCACGGCTCACTCCTGCGGTCTGCGGCGCACGCCGCGTTTGGTGACGGTCACCGGGCCGTCGACCCGGAGCCGGCAGGCGAGCCGGGTCAGGCCGTCCACCGGTCTGCGCAGGGCCTCGATGCCCTCGCGCTCCAGCGGGCCCACGGGGGAACAGTTCTCCGCGCCTTCCTCGACCTCCACGAAACAGGTGCGGCAGGTGGCCTTGCCGCCGCAGACGGTGGGCCAGCGGTAGCCGAGCCGCTGGGCGGCGCTGAACAGGTCCTCGCCGTCGCGCACCTCCAGCTCCACGCCGGACGGCCGCACCGCGACCCGGTGGGTCACGGTCACCGGTTCATCCAGTGGTCGAGCGTCTGATTGAAGTGCCGGATGCGGCTCTCCTGGTAGTTGGACAGGGTGATGCCCGGCTTGCGCATCGTCTTCAGGCCCTGCTGGACGTAGGGAAGGTTCTCGCAGTCCTGGTCGAAGACGGGGCCGAGCACACCGAGTTCCGGGATGTCGGCGAAGAGCATGTCCTCGGGCACCCAACGGATCTTGACAGGGGGCGGCATCTCGCCGGGGTTCTTCGGGGCGGACATGAAGATGATCTCGGCGGTGCAGGAGTCGGGGTCGAGGCCGTTGGGCTTGAACCGGTAGATGATGTTGGACTTGGCGCCGCCCCAGGGATTGAAGTTGGGGAACAGCAGGTAGTTGATGGCGTCCAGCAGTTCGGTGTCGGCGGTCTGCGAGAAGTCCTGGTGCGAGGTGGCCGCGAGCTGTGCGCGCATCCGTTCCGCGAGGACCTGGCGGGCGGTGCCGCCGGGCGGGATGGCGGGCAGTTCGTCGCCCTCCCCCATCACCAGGTCACGTCCCTGGGCCGCCGCGTAGAACGCCCGAGAGTCGTAGAACGTCTCCAGCACGTCCTCCTCCGTGACCGAGTCGGCCACATGGGGGCTGGGGGCGCCCTGGATGTTGATCATGCGGTTCCAGTGGGGCTGGTCCGCCATGACGTCGTACTGGGAGTTGGCGTCGGCGAGCCAGGGCAGCATCTGCGGGTGCGTGGCGATCACATGGAAGGACTCGATGAACGCGTCCTGGGCGATCTTCCAGTTGCAGGGCAGCACCTTGGCGATGTGCAGCGACTTGTAGCGGTCCTGGAGCGGCCAGATGTAGTACTCGTCGAAGGTGCCGCGGTAGCTCTCGAAGGACTCCGCGTAGGGGTCCATGGTGATGAAGACGAAGCCGCGCCAGGTGGCCACCTTCGCCTCCGGAAGGGCGAACTTCTCCGGGGTGACATGCGGGAAGTCCCAGGCACAGGGCGGCGTCTGCATGGTTCCGTCGAGGTTCCAGGCGAAGCCGTGGAACGGGCAGCGGAACTCGCCGACGTTGCCGCCGCCGGTGCGCAGTTTGCGGCCGCGGTGCAGACACGCGTTGACGTAGGCGCGGATCTCGTCCGGCGCCGTGCGCACGATGATCAGTGAGTCGTCGCCGATCTCGTAGATCTCGTGGTCGCCGACCTCGGGGATCTCGCTCTCCAGGCAGGCGAACTGCCATGCGCGGCGCCACACCTGCCGCATCTCGCGCTCGGCCCACTCGCGGGAGGTGAAGCGGGTGGTGTCGATGTCCTCGCTGCCGAGGTAGTCGTTGTTGTCGAACCTCAGCGCGGCGGGAACCGGCCGGCTGTCCCGGTCGAGGTAGTCCTGGACGCTGGGCCCGGGGCACCGCGCCGTGCCCGACTCCGACGTTTCGTCCATCTTCTCTCCTCCGGCAGAAACTTTAGATCGAGTGTAGTTACCTGTCCGGTCCGGGAGCAACACTCACGACACCGTCCGGACACCGCGGAACCCGATGAGGCGAGAGATCGGCATACCTCACCATGAATTCGTCGCGCCCAACCCCTCCCCAAGCCCGGAGGAGCGTGTCACACTCCGTCGCACCCGAGGCTGTATAGCCTCACAAGTTTCTCTCCGACCTGGGGTGGTGTCCGACCCCTCTGGGCCACAGTGCCGTCCGATCGCATCGGCGGCCCGCGCCGTACCCCACGACGGCGATCCACTCAGCCCGACCGATCAGCTGTGCGTGCCGTCCCGGACGGGCGGCACAGGATCCGCCTGTAGAGAGCCGGCCGCCGCGAACGCGGGAGCGACGCGGGCCGCGGCAGCGCAGGCGCCACACCACGGGAGTACTCAACGATGAGTTCCAGACCCGGACGCGCGGTCCGTCGCGCGCTCACCGCGCTCGTCCCCGTCACCGCCCTGTTCACCCTGGCGGCCTGCGGCAACGACACGACTCCGGCCGCCGATGCCGCCAAGGCCGCGGCTCCGGACTCCCCCGGCCTGGCCGCGGCCCGCAAGGCGGTGCAGAAGTACTCGGCGCACCCGGACAAGATCCCGGTCACCGAACCGGTGGGGAAGAAGATCCCCGCCGGCAAGAAGATCGACTTCATTCTGTGCGGCGTGCAGTCCTGCCAGGACCTGGCCGACTTCTTCACCGAGGCGGCCAACCAACTCGACTGGAAGGTCAAGGAGCTCGCCACCCAGGGCACACCGGAGTCCGTCCAGGCCGCCTACGACCAGGCGGTGCGCGACAAGCCGGACGCCGTCGTCGCCTCCGGATTCCCGCGCGCGGTGTACGCCAAGCAGCTGGCGCAGCTCAAGGCGGCCGGTATTCCGGTCATCCAGTCGAACGCCGACGACGTGGTCGGCGACGGCATCTCGCTGCTGAAGAACGGGCCCAAGGACGTCGCCGTCCAGGGCGAGATGCTCGCCTCGTGGGTGGTGGCCGACAGCGGCGCCAAGGCCGACACGGTCTACTTCGACCTGCCCGCCTACACCATCCTCAAGCCGGTCAAGGACACCTTCGCGGCCAAGTACAAGGAGTGGTGCGCGGGCTGCGCGCTGGACACCGTCGACGTGCCGATCACCTCGATCGGCAAGGACATGCCGGACCGGGTGGTGTCGTACCTCCGCTCGCACCCGAAGGTGACCCACGTCGTCTTCTCACTGGGGCTGCTCAATGTGGGCGTCCCGGCGGCGCTGAAGACCGCCGGCGTCACCGGCAAGCACATCGCCGTGAACGTCGGTGACGGGCAGAACTACCAGTACATCCAGAGCGGCCTCAGTGACGCCGCGATGGCACTGAACTCGCACGAGACCGCCTGGCTCCAGGTCGACGCGCTGGCCCGCCACTTCACCGGCCAGTCCATGGACGTGGACCAGAAGGCGGTGCTGCCCAACATGCTGATCACCAAGGACAACCTCCCCAAGGTGCTCGGTGACTTCCCCCTCGTCGAGAACTACCAGGCGCAGTTCGAGGCGCTCTGGGGCCTGAACTGACCGACCCCGCGTGCCGCCGGCAGTGTGCCGGCGGCACGTCATTCGACGGATGGAGCAGCGGTGCACGCTGACACGTCAACGGAGAGGACCGGGCCACCCGAGTCAGTGCGCGGGGCGGCCGGGGCCGAGGCGAGGGACCGGCCCGTGCTGCGGGTGTCGGGGCTGTCGAAGCGATTCGGCGGAACCCAGGCGCTGCGGGACGTCGACCTGGACATCGCGCCCGGCGAGATCCACGCACTGATCGGACCCAACGGCTCCGGCAAGTCCACCCTCATCAAGATCCTCGCCGGCTACCACCACGCCGAGCCGGGTGCGGTCGCCGAACTCGACAGTGAGCCCTTCGACCTGGGGCAGGTCACCGGTTCACGGCACGACCTGCTCCGCTTCGTCCATCAGGAGCTGGGGCTGGTCGGCGAGTTGAGCGCCACCGACAACCTCGCTCTCAGCCGCGGCTTCGCCCGTACCGCCTTCGGCAACATCCGCTGGTCGGAGATGGAACGGCGGACGACGGCCCTGGTGGAACGGTTCGGCCTGGGGATCGACGTACGCCGTCCCCTGTCGAGCGCCACTCCCGTGCAGCGGGCGGTGGTGGCCATCGCCGCCGCCCTGCAGGGCTGGGAGGGCCGGCGCGGCGTCCTGGTCCTCGACGAGCCGACCGCCGTGCTGCCGCCGGGGGAAGTGGCTCAGCTCTTCGACATCGTGCGGGAGATCCGCGACGCCGGTGCGGGCGTGCTGTACGTCTCGCACCGCATGGACGAGATCTTCGCGCTGGCCGACCGGGTCACCGTGATCCGCGGCGGACGCCGGATCGCCACCCGTCCGGTCGCCGAACTCACCCCTCGCTCGCTGGCGGAGCTGATGGCGGGCGAGGAGATGGAGACCGAGCACCGTCCACAGCCGTCCTCGGACCCCACCGAGACCGTCCTGGAGGTCCGTGACCTGTGGGCCGGCCCTCTGCGCGGAGTCGGTTTCACGCTGGCCCGGGGCGAGCGACTGGGGATCACCGGCCTGGTCGGCTCCGGCCACGAGGCCGTGCCGTACGCGGTGTGCGGAGCGTACGGCGGTCCCGTGCGCGGCCAGGTGCGGGCACCGGACAGCTCCCGGCGCTGGGTCGAGGCGCGGGACGCGCGCGGTCTGGGCATTCCGCTGGTCCCCGCGGACCGGGCCGCCGAGGGCGTGATCGGTGACTTCTCGGTCGGGGAGAACCTCACCCTCCCCCTGCTCGACCGGCTGCGCGCGCGAGCCGGACGGCTGCAGCGGCGCCGCGAGGCCTCGCTCGCCGAGGAATGGATCCTGCGGGTCGGGGTGCGCACGGCGGGCCGCGGCGCCCGGATCACCACGCTCAGCGGCGGCAACCAGCAGAAGGTCGTCATGGCCCGCTGCCTGGCCCAGCAGCCCGCGGTGCTGGTGCTGTGCGAACCCACGGCGGGCGTCGACATCGCGACCCGCCTCCAGCTGTACGACCTCATCGAGCGTCAGGCCGACGACGGCATGGGCGTGATCGTGTCCTCGTCCGACACCGAGGACCTGCTCGCGCTGTGCACCCGCGTCCTGGTGGTACGGGACGGCCGGATCGTACGGGAGATCAGCGGCCGGGACATCACCGAAGCCGCGCTGCTCCACGCCATGGAAGGAACCGAGTGACATGACATCCACCCCGACCCGGGCCGCGCAGCTCCGGCAGGCCGGACCGGACGAGCCCGCGGGCCCCGCCGTGGGGACACCGGGCGCGCTCGGCCGGCGGGCGGTGGCCGCGCTGTCCTTCCGCAACATCGGCGCCGTCTACGTGTGGCTGCTGATCGCCGTAATCTTCTCCGTGTGGGCCCCGGACACGTTCCCGACCGTCACCACGGTCAAGCAGGTCCTGAACGGCAACGCCGTGGCCGGGCTGGTGGCGCTCAGTGTCGTACTGCCGCTCGCCGCCCGCGTGTTCGACCTGTCGGTCGCCTACACCATGTCCCTCACCAGTGTGCTGACCGCCCACTTCCTGGTCTCCACAGGCCTGGGACCCTGGACGGCGATCGCCCTGGCGATGGCCGCGGCCCTGCTCGTCGGGGTGGTCAACGGACTCGTGGTGGTGGTGCTGAGGGTCGACTCGTTCATCGCCACCCTGGCGACCGGCGCACTGATCCAGTCACTGATCACCATGGTCACCAACGACAGCTCGATCACCGGCGTGCAACTGCTGGCCAAGCCGTTCTCGAGCATCGCCCAACTGGACGCCGACGGCATCACCCTGCCGGTGCTGTATCTGCTCCTCGCCGCCATCGCCATCTGGTTCCTGCTGGAACACACCGCGACCGGGCGGCGGTTGTACGCGACCGGCTTCAACGCCGACGCGGCACGTCTGCAGGGGGTGCGCACCGACCGGCTGCGCTTCCTGACGCTGGTGACGTCCGCGCTGCTGGCGGGTTTCGCCGGAGTCGTCTTCGCCTCCTCGGTGGGATCCGGGTCGCCCAGCGCCGGCACGCCGTATCTGCTCTCCGCCTACGCGGCGGCCTTCGTCGGAGCGACCCAGCTGCGCGCGGGCCGCTTCAATGCCTGGGGCACGGTGATCGCGGTCCTTCTGCTCGGCACAGGCATCACCGGGCTCGGGCTCGCCACCAGCGCGCAGTGGGCCGCGAGCCTGTTCACCGGCTCGGTGCTGATCGTCGCGCTCGTCCTCACCGGCGGGCGGATCGCCCTGCCGACCGTGCTGCGGCGCCGGAGACCGCCCCAGCACGGCGCCGGTCCCGCGACGGACGGCTCTGTTCCTGTGCCCGTACCCGTACCCGTACCCGACAAGGAGGCCTGACGTGAAGGCGGTTCAGTATCGCAAGGTGGGCGCCGCGCCGGAGGTCGTCGAGGTTCCGGTGCCCGAGCCGGGTCCGGGCCAGGTACTGCTGAAGGTGACGGCGGCGGGGCTGTGCCACTCGGACCTGGCGGTCATGAGCTGGCCCGAGGAACAGTTCCCGTATCCGCTGCCCCTGACGCTCGGTCACGAGGGTGTCGGCACCGTCGTCGCGCTGGGCAGCGGCGCCACGGACGTGGCGGAGGGCGACGAGGTGGCGGTGTACGGCCCGTGGGGCTGTGGCCGCTGCCGCAAGTGCGCGGAGGGCAAGGAGAACTGCTGCCCGCACGCCGCCGGGCTCGGCATCATGCCGCCCGGCCTGGGTTCTCCGGGCGCTCTCGCCGAGTACATGCTGGTGGACTCCTCCCGCCATCTGGTGCCGCTGAACGGACTGGACCCGGTGCAGGCCGCCCCGCTCACCGACGCCGGGCTGACTCCGTACCACGCGATCCGCACCTCGCTGCCCAAGCTCGTGCCGGGCGCCACGGCGGTCGTGATCGGCGTCGGCGGCCTGGGCCATCTCGCCGTACAGCTGCTGCGCGCCCTGACCTCGGTCCGGGTGGTCGCCCTCGATGTGAGCGCGGAGAAGCTGGAACTCGCACGCGCCGTCGGCGCCCATGAGACGGTGCTCTCCGACGGCGCCGCCGCGTCCCGAGTGCGCGAGCTGACAGGCGGCACGGGTGCCGAGGTGGTGCTGGACTTCGTGGGCGCCGAGGCGACCCTCGCGGTGGCCGCCGCGTCGGTGGCGACGGAGGGCGATGTGTCCGTCGTCGGCATCGGCGGCGGCACCCTCCAGGTCGGCTTCGGCGGCGGTCTGCCCTTCGAGGTGTCCGCCTCGGCCCCCTACTGGGGCAGCCGCCGGGAGCTCATCGACGTGATCGACCTGGCACGAGCGGGCCTTGTCTCCTCCCACGTCGAGACCTTCTCGATCGAGGACGCGCCGCTGGCGTACGAACGCCTGCACGCCGGGGAGATCAACGGCCGCGCGGTGGTGCTGCCGCACGGCTGAGCGGGGACGCCGGCTGTATGTATTCAGCCCCTCCGGCGTTTGAGGAGCGGGGTCTGGGGCGGAGCCCCAGAAGGACGGGACGGGTAGGGGCGGCGGGGGCGAAACCCCCCGCGGCACCCGGTGTTCACTCAGCTGCTGCCCGCCGGACTCCGTACACCCACGACCCTCTCCACACACCGCCGCAGCACCGTCAGGAACTCCGGCGTCTCCCAAGGCCCCCGGTCCACGCGCCCGGTGTCGTCCACACCCAGGTCCTGCACGTCGTACCGGCCCCGGCAGTGGCCGAGGGTGAAGTAGCAGACCTCGCCCAGACCACGCCGCTTGAGGTACAGCACGGGACGGGGCGCGTCGTCGAGCGCCGCCGTGTCACCCTCGGCGAACCCGCGGCACGGCCCCGTGTACTCGGCGTGCAGCAGCACCTCCAGCGCCCCGTGCAGCTCACACACGTACAACTCGTCGGCCACCGTGAACGGTTGGATGCCCTCGACGAGCGGATGGTCCGGCCGGGTCACCCGTACCTCGTACGGTTCGATCGGCGGGTGCGCCAGGAACTGGCTGCCGAGCACCCCCGCCAGGTCCCCGAGCAGCCGCGGGGTGGTGAACACCCGTGGCCGGCCGGCGGCCGGCGCCTCGATCACCGAGTTGGTGCCGTGCAGGGCGAGCCAGCGCCCGCCCCGCTCCACGAACCGTGTCAGCGCGGCCCGTTGGGACGGGCGGGGCCGCACGTCGCAGGTGTAGGTGACCAGCAGGTCGGCCCGCTCCAGGTCGGGCAGGCAGTCGTAGTCCTGGTGGACGGTGGTGCGGACATGGGGATGGCCGCCCAGCAGGTCCAGCAGACGCAGCCGCGCGAAGTCGAAGTCGTGCCATCTGCCGCCGCAGACCAGTACGGCGTCCAGGCGGCCGGCCGGGCCCGCCACGGCTCAGTACTGGACGCGGGTCAACAGCCCGCCGTCCACCACGAGGTTGACACCGACGCAGAAGGATCCGGTCACGCCCAGCAGGAACGCCACCGCCGCGGCCACGTCCTCCGCGGTGCCGTAGCGGCCGATCGGCAGCTTGGCGAGCACCTCCTCGTACACCTCCGGACGGCTGCTGCGGATGGTCTCCCAGGCGCCGCCGGGGAAGTCGATCGGGCCGGGCGAGACCGTGTTGACCCGGATGCCCTTCGGGGCGAGGGCGTGCGCGAGGGCGGAGGCGTGCTGGACGACGGCGGCCTTCATGGCGGAGTACGAGTTGGCTCCGGCCGGGCGGGCGGTGTCGGAGGCGTTGGTGGTGCCGATGGCCACGACCGCGGCCCGCTCGGAGGCCTCCAGGTACGGCAGGGCCGCCTCGACGAGTCCCGCGAACGGGATCAGGTCGCCGCGCAGGCTGGCCTCCCACGACTCGGGCCCCTTGACGTTGCCCGCCGACACGTTGGACACCAGCAGGTCCAGGCCGCCGAGTTCACCGGCCGCCCGCTCCACGAAGCCCGCGAGCGCGGCCGGGTCGGTGACGTCGACCGGCTCGGCGAACACGGTCGCGCCCTCGCCGCGCAGCTCCGCGGCGGCCTTGGCGAGGGCCTCCTCGCCGCGGGCGCACAGGGCCAGTGCGCAGCCCTCGGCGGCCAGGGTCGTGGCGATCGCCCGGCCGATGCCCCGGCTCCCACCGGTCACCAGCGCCTTCGCGCCTGTCAGTCCCAGATCCATCGTTTCTCTCCTCAGTGCTTTGGTTGTGCGGGGTGCTCAGTGCCTCTGCTGTGCGGGGCGTTCAGTGCCTCTGCTGTGCGGGTGCTCCGTGCCTCTGCTGCACGGAGGCTCAGTGCTTCTGGTGCGGGCGGGATCGATGCCTCCGGTGTCGGAGTGTGTCCGGAGCCGGGAGTGCGTCCCGTGTCGGGAGTGCGTCAGGAGTCGCGTTCAGTTGCCGGACAGTTCGGAGAACGGCACCCGGTCGACCCGCGGCTCCCCCGGCAGCTTCAGCACCCGCTCGCCGATCAGATTGCGCTGGATCTGGTCGGTGCCGCCGGCCAACCGGTAGCCGGGGGCCCCGAGCAGGTGTTCCGTCCACGCGAAGGTGCCCGGCTCCCCGGTGTCGGCGCCGATCCGGGCGCCCATCAACTCCGCGGCGACCTGCCCGGTTCGGGTGAGCAGATCGGATGCCATGAGCTTGGTCAGCGAGGCCTCGGGACCCGGCCGCCCGCCGGCCGCACTCGCCCGGGCGACACGGTCCACGGTGGCCGCCCGCAGCACGCCGCGTACGTACAGGTCCGCGAGCCGCTGGCGTACCAGGGGATCCCCATTCCGGTGCAGCGAGCGGGCGACGGCGAGTACGTCGTCGAAGGTGCCGCCCTTGCGCCGGTTCCCGGAGCCGGAGGCGGTGCGCTCGAAGGCGAGGGTGGCGTTGGCGACCTCCCAGCCCTGGCCGGGGCGTCCGATCCGTAGCTCGTCGGGGACGCGGACGCCGCTGAGGAAGACCTCGTTGAAGGAGGCGCCGCCGCTCATCTGGCGGATGGGCCGGATCTCCACTCCCGGGCTGTCCATCGGAACCAGGAAGGCGGTGATGCCGGCCTGCTTGACGACGTCGGGATCGGTGCGGGCGAGCAGCAGGCCGTGGTCGGCGAACTGGGCGCCCGACGTCCACACCTTCTGGCCGTCGATCACCCAGTTCTCGCCGTCCGGCCGCGCGCGGGTGCGCAGCGCGGCCAGGTCGGACCCGGCGCCGGGTTCGCTGAAGAGCTGGCAGGCCAGCAGATCCGTACGGAGGAAGGCGCGGGCGTAGGTCCCGCGCTGCTCGGGTGTCCCGAAGAGGGAGACGGCCATGGCGACCAGCCGCACCGTGACACTGATCAGCTCGGTGGAGGGCGGTACGTCGAACGCCGCCTCCTCCTGGGCGAAGACGGCAGCGTGGGCTGCGGTCAGGCCCTGGCCGCCGTTCTCCTTCGGGAGGGTGAGGGCCTGGTAGCCGGCGTCGTGCCGGGCTCGCTGGTAGGCGCGGCAGCGGTCGAGCAGCCGTCGTTCCTCGTCGTCCGGGAGGTTGTGGAAGACGGCGAGATCGGCGGCGGTGTGCCCGGTGGTCGCGGCGGGTTGCCGGTGTTCCAGCACGGTGGCCAGCCACTGGCGGACCTCGTCCCGCCACTCGTCCACCTTCGGTTGGGACATGGCGACCTCCTCGGCACACGTGTCCGAACTCATCGGACGGAACGCATCGAACGGCACTCAGAACGGCACTGATCAGCGGACCCCGAGCAGAGGCCACTTACCAGATCGCCGCTTCAGTAACACGAGCCCTACATGGAGGCCCGCACCTGTTCAACAAGGGAGAGTGCCTCCGACTCGGATCAGAGTGTTCCGTACTTTCTTGATAAACGCTACAGTCTTGGCGTCGACTCTCCCACCCGTCGGCCGATGGGCAGACGGGTGGCCCGCTGGAGCCGGGGAGAGGACGAAACGAGGAGCGCCGGAGGATCGATGTCCCTACAGCCACTCGACGTGCGTGCCCGCGAGCTGCCGGACGCGAGCGCCCTGGCCGACGACACGGAGAGCCTGTCCTGGTCCGGGCTGGCCGATCAGATGGCCCGCCTGACCGGCCGGCTGCTGGAGGTCGCGCCCGGGCCGCAGGACCGCGTCGCCGTCCTCGGCGACAACGCCGTGGCGACGATGGTGGCCCATCTCGCCGGGCTGCGGGCCGGCGTCGGCACGGTGGCCGCGTCCCGGCAGCTGACCGCCCGCGAGCTGGTCGACCTGCTGGCCGACGCGGGCGCCAGGGCGGTGATCAGCGGCCCGGCGGGCGAGTCGGCCGCCCGGCAGGCCGGCGCCGAACTCGGTCTCCCGGTCGTGGTGCACGGGACGCCCGCCAAGGACGACGCCCTCGACTGGGCCCAGTGGCTGGCGGGCGCCGAGCCGGTACCGGTGCCCGTCGGCCGCCCGGCCCGGCCGCCGCTCGTCTACACCTCGGGCACCACGGGACGGGCCCGCGGCACGGAGGTGCGCTGGGTGCGGGGCCCGGTGACTGACAGCGCCGCCTACCTGGAGGCGGTGGCCGCCCGCCCCGGCTTCCCGCCGGGTCCCCATCTGGTGTGCGGGCCGCTCCAGCACAACGGGCCCCTCACCGCGCTGCGCCACCTCGCGGCGGGCCGACCGGTGGTGATCCTCGGCCGGTTCGACGCGGAGACGTTCCTGCACCAGGTGGAGCGCCGGCGGGTGACCTCGTCGGTGATGGTGCCGACCCACTTCACCCGGCTGCTCGCCCTGCCGGAGGAGACACGCGCCCGCTACGACGTCTCCAGCCTGATGCAGGTCGCGCACACCGGTTCCGCCTGCCCGCCGGAGGTCAAGAGGGCGATGATCGACTGGTTCGGTCCGGTGCTGACCGAGTCGTACGGGGCCAGCGAGGCGGGCACGGTGGCGCGCATCGACAGCACCGAGTGGCTCGAGCACCCCGGTTCGGTGGGGCGCGTCCAGCCGCCCTTCGACGTCCTGGTGACCGGCGACGACGGTCGTCCGCTGCCCGCCGGGGAACTCGGACTGCTGGCCTTCCGGGCGCCGGAGGGCCGCGGCGTGCGCTACCACGCGGACGAGGAGAAGACCAAGGCCGCCTACGTCGCGCCGGGCGTCTTCACCCTCGGCGACATCGGCTACGTCGACCCGGACGGCTACATCTTCATCACCGACAGGGCCTCGGACGTCGTGGTCTCCGGCGGGGTGAACCTGTACCCGGCGGAGAGCGAGGCGGTGCTGGGTGAGCACCCGGCCGTGGCCGAGGTGGCGGTCATCGGCGTGCCCGACCGGGACTTCGGCGAGTCGCTGCGGGCCCTGGTCGTGGTGACCGACGGGAGCGCGCCGACCCACGAGGAACTGGACGCGTTCTGCCGCGAGCGGCTGGCCGCGTACAAGTGCCCGAAGTCGTACGAGGTCGTCCCCGAACTCGTCCGCAACGCCATGGGCAAGCTCGACAAGCGCGCGATGCGCCGCCCCTACTGGAACTCCGACCGGACGATCGCCGGCTGAGTCCGGCCCGCCCGTCCTCCCCTGCGAAGGATCATCCATGACGGAACTTCTGCTCGTCCGGCACGGCCTGCCCGTCGCCGGCGTGTTCGACCCGGGACTGTCGCCCGAGGGCACCGCCCAGGCCGAGCGCCTCGCCCCGTGGCTGGCGGACGAGGGCCTCGACGCCCTCTACACCAGCCCGTTCCAGCGGGCCCGACAGACGGCGGCGCCGCTCGAACGACTGACGGGCATGACGGCGACCGTGCTTGACGACCTGCGTGAGTGGGACACCGACGTCTCGCACCCCTACACACCGCCGGAGCAGATCAACGCGGACGACCCCCGGTCGGTGGCGCTCTCCGAGGGGCGGTACGAGGACTTCGTACCGGACCTGGACTGGGACGCCTTCCGGGGCCGGGCGGTGCGGGCCATGAACACCATGCTGGACGCCCATCCGGGGCAGCGGATCGCGGCCGTGTGCCACGGCGGCATCACCAACACCTATCTGGCGACGGTGCTCGAGATCCCCCGGATGTTCTGGTTCCACCCCGGCTACACCTCGGTCAGCAGGGTGCGCCGCATGCCCGGCGGACGGATCGTGCTGCACTCCGTGAACGAGACGGCCCACATGGTCGCGGTGCGCGCCGTCGACCCGGTCGGCTGACCTCCCGTTCCCGCCGCCCCTTCCCCATCGACACCCTTCAGGAGGCACCGGACATGCCCGGTTCCGTCATCGTCGCCGGAGCGAGAACGCCCATCGGCAAGCTCCTGGGCGGGCTGAGCAGCCTGTCCGCCGCCGACCTCGGCGCCCACGCCATCGGCGCCGCGCTGGCCGCTGCGCGGCTCGACCCGGCTGCCGTGGAGGCCGTCGTGATGGGCCATGTCGTCCAGGCCGGCGCCGGTCCCAACACCGCCCGGCAGGCCGCCGTGAGCGCCGGCATCCCGTTCGCGGTACCGGCGAGCACCGTCAACAAGCTGTGTCTGTCCGGGCTGCACGCCATCGCACTGGCCGACCTGATGGTCGCCTCCGGACGCCACGAGGTGGTCGTGGCGGGCGGGATGGAGTCCATGTCCGGCGCCCCGCACCTGCTGCGCGGGTCCCGCACCGGCTGGAAGTACGGGGCGGCGACCATGGAGGACGCCCTCGACCGGGACGCCCTGATCTGCGCCTTCGACGGGGTGTCCATGGGCGCGGCCACCGAGCGCTACCAGCGGCCCTTCGCGCTCAGCCGTGCGGAGCAGGACGAATACAGCGCCCTGTCGCACCGGCGGGCCCAACTCGCCCAGGAGTCGGGCGCGTTCGCCGCCGAGATCGCGCCGGTCACGGTGGCCGGGCGCCGGGGCGAGACGGTGGTGGAGGCCGACGAGGGCATCCGGCCGCAGAGCACCGCGGAGAGCCTGGGCCGGTTGGCGCCCGCCTTCTCGGCCGAGGGCACGATCACCGCGGGCAACGCCTCGCAGCTGTCCGACGGGGCCGCGGCCGTCGTGGTGATGAGCGCGGACCGTGCCCGCCGGGAGGGGCTGACCCCGCTCGCGGAGATCGGCGCCTACGGCACCGTGGCGGGCCCCGACCCCTCGCTGCTCGTCCAGCCGGCCGGTGCGGTGCGTGACGCGCTGGCACGCGACGGCCGCCTGAAGGCAGCCGACCTCGACCTCTTCGAGATCAACGAGGCGTTCGCCGGTGTGGCCCTGGCCTCCATGCGGGAACTCGGCGTCCCGCTGGAGAAGGTGAACGTCAACGGCGGCGCGATCGCCCTGGGCCATCCGGTCGGCATGACCGGCGCCCGGCTCGTCCTGACCCTCGCCCAGGAACTGCTCAGGCGCGGGGGCGGCACCGGCGCGGCCGCCCTGTGCGGCGGCGGCGGTCAGGGCGACGCGCTCCTGCTGCACGTACCGCGCGTCTGAGCGGCCCCGGCTCCGCGCACGCCGCGCCGGCCGGCCACCACCGCGGCGACCGCCGCCCACATCCCACCCGTACGAGACTCAGGTTGACGCACATGACCAGCCAGCCGCTCCAGGCCCCCCGGGCCGTTGACGTTCCCCGGTCCACCCCGACGGACCGCGACGAGGCAACCCTCGTCGTGGACGCCCGCGTTCAGGCCGCCGACGGTGTCGTGTCCCTGGTACTGCGCCGCCCTGACGGCGGCCCGCTGCCGGCCTGGACGCCGGGCGCACACATCGACCTGCTGCTGGACAACGGCCTCGTCCGCCAGTACTCCCTGTGCGGAAATCCCACCGACCCCGCGGTCTGGCAGATCGCCGTGCTGCGTGAACCGGAGAGCCGCGGCGGTTCCTCGTACGTCCACGATCGTCTCGTGGAGGGCTCGGCCCTGCGGGTGCGCGGGCCGCGCAACACCTTCCCGCTGCGCGCGGCCGAGCGTCATCTCTTCATCGCGGGCGGGGTCGGCATCACCCCGATCCTGGCGATGGTGGAGGCCGCCGAAGCGGCGGGAGCGGACTGGCGACTGCTGTACGGCGGGCGCACCCGCCGTTCCATGGCGTTCCTGGACCGCCTCACGCCCTACCAGGACCGGGTGCTGATCCGCCCGCAGGACGAGTACGGCCTGCTGGATCTCGCCACCTTCATCGGGGCGCCCCGCGACGGCACGCTGGTGCATGCCTGTGGTCCCGAGCCGCTGCTGCGTGCCACGCAGGAGCAGTGCGCCGGCTGGCCCACCGGGACGCTGGGCGTCGAGCGGTTCGCCCCGGCCCCGCCGACGTCCGAAGGCTCCCCGTCGAACGCCTTCGACGTGGTGCTCGCCCGGTCGGGACGTACGCTCACCGTGCCGGCGGACCGGTCGGTGCTCGAAGTGGTGGAGGACGCCGGTGTCCCGGTTCTGTTCTCCTGCCGGGAGGGCACCTGCGGCACCTGTGAGACGGACGTGCTGGACGGTACGCCGGACCACCGGGACTCGTTGCTCGACGAGGACGAGCGGGCCGCCGGTGACACCATGCTGATCTGCGTCTCGCGTTCCTGCGGCCCCCGGCTGGTGCTCGACCTGTGACCACGGACTGATCCCACGGCCGTGTTAGCACCACGCGGCTGAGAGGTCCTCAGGCCTGGGACTCCCGGGCAGGACCGCTGGTTCCCCTGACCACCAGTTTCGGGTCCAGCACGGCCTCCCGCGGTGCCGTGTCCCCGCCTTCCAGCCGCTCCACGGCGAAGCGCACCGCGTGCTCCGCCATGAGGAACGCGTCCTGGCGCACCGTGGTCAGGCCGATCGGCATCAGGTGGGACAGATGACTGTCGTCGTAGCCGACCACCGACATGTCCCGGGGAACGTCCACCCCCGCCCGCGTCAGCGACATCAACAGGCCCCACGCACACCGGTCGTTGCCCGCGAGGACCGCGGTCGGCAGGGGTTGCCCGCGGTCACGCTCCGCCAACAGCGCCTGACCCGTCTCGATACCCGACTGCTCGGTGTGGTCACCGGGGATGACCCGCGCCTCGGACTCCAGCCCGTGGCGGCGCATCGCGGCCCGGTAGGCACGCCGCCGCTCGGCCGACCCGGGGCCCCGGCCGCCGTCGACGTGCACGATCCGACGGTGCCCCAGCTCGACCAGGTGGTCCATGGCCTGCCGCACACCCTTGCCCTCGGCGGAGTGCACGAAGTCGACGTGGGCGTGGGGCACTCGGCGACTGACCGACACGGTGACCGTGCGGCGCCCCAGCCCGTCGAGGTAGGCGGCCTCCGCGTCGGGGCCGAGCAGGATCACCGCCTCACACCGGTGGCCGAGGAGTGCCTCGATCGCCTTGGCCTCCTCCCGGCTGTGGGTCGCCGCCGAGAGCAGGACGTCGTATCCGAGCCGTTCGGCCTCGGGGTAGATGCCGGCGATGAGGTCCGAGTGGAAGGTCTGGTGCACGGTGAACATCACGCCGAGCGTGCGGCTGCGGCCCCGGGCGAGCAGGCGGGCGGCGTTGTCGGGGTGGTAGCCGATCTCGTCGGCCACCCGCAGGACCCGTTCGCGGGTCTCCTGGCTGGCCCCCGGCCGGTCACGGAAAACGATCGACACGAGTGCCCTGGACACGCCCGCCTTCGCGGCGACGTCCGCCATCGTGGGCCGTTGCTTGGCTGACACATCCACCAGTGACCCTCACCCTTCGACGCGCCCCACCTTACGGCCGACCGCGAAATCCCCCGGCAACAAGCTATTGACATGACATTTGGACAGGGCTCATCGTACTTGCCTAGAGCGCGCTAGTAGAGCGCGCCAGGGCAGAAACACCCTCCTCCCACTGAAGCCACGTCCGACTGAAGTCCCCGCCCCTCCTGGCAAAGGACACACCATGGCAACGGCGCCATCCTCCCTCCGCACCATCGCGGGCAACCTGTGCCTGGGCTCCGCCCCCGACTCCTGGGGCGTCTGGTTCCCCGAGGACGAGCACCAGGTGTCGTACACCCGGTTCCTCGCTCCCGGTGTGCCGCTTCCCATCGCGGTCAGCACCCGTGAGCACCTGGTCAGCCGCGGGCTGACGGGTACCCGACGCCCGACTCTCGACCGCTAGGAGGCGCCCATGGATGTCAGGGACGACACGACTTCGGCCCGTACCACTTCCGCACCCGATGACACCCCGCCGGCGGTCTCCCGGCGGCTACGCCTCATCACCGTCATCGCCACCTTCGGCGGGCTCCTGTTCGGCTACGACACCGGCGTCATCAACGGCGCCCTGCCGTACATGACCGACGACCTCGGTCTGACCCCCGTCACCGAGGGCATGGTCACCAGCTCCCTCCTCCTCGGCGCGGCCCTGGGCGCGGTCACCGGTGGGCGGCTCTCGGACGCGCGCGGACGGCGTCGTACGATCCTCGTCCTCGCCGTGGTCTTCTTCGTCGGCGCGCTCGGCTGCACGCTGGCGCCGAACACGGCGGTCATGGTGGTGGCCCGCTTCGTGCTGGGTCTCGCGGTCGGCGGTGCCTCGGTGACCGTGCCCGTCTACCTCGCCGAGGTCTCCCCCGCCGAGCGGCGCGGCGCACTGGTGACCCGTAACGAACTCATGATTGTCAGCGGCCAGTTGCTCGCCTTCACCTCCAACGCGATCATCGCCCGGATCGGCGGCGAGTCCGGCGGTGTATGGCGCTGGATGCTCGTCCTCGCCACCGTCCCGGCCGTCGTGCTCTGGTTCGGCATGCTGGTGATGCCGGAGAGCCCGCGCTGGCTGGCTTCGCAGATCCGCTACGGCGAGGCCCTCGACGTCCTGCGGCAGGTCCGGTCCCGGCAGCGGGCCGAGGCCGAGATCGCCGAGGTGTCCGCGCTCGCCGTCAAGGAAGGGCGGGAGAAACTCGGCGGCTGGCAGGACCTGAGGACCACGCCGTGGCTGCGCAGGCTGATGTTCGTCGGTTTCGGGATCGCCATCGTGCAGCAGATCACCGGCGTCAACACGATCATGTACTACGGCACCCAGATCCTCACCGACGCCGGTTTCGCCGCCGACAGTGCCCTCACCGCGAACATCGCCAACGGCGTCATCTCGGTGCTCGCCACCTTCGTCGGCATCTGGCTGCTGGGCCGCGTCAACCGCCGACCGATGCTGATGACCGGTCAGATCGGTACGACCAGCGCCCTGTTGCTGATCGGAGTCTTCTCCCTGGTACTGCCCTCAGGTGACGGCCGCGCCTACGCCGTGCTCGCCATGACGGTCACCTTCCTCGCCTTCCAGCAGGGCGCGATCTCACCGGTGACCTGGCTGATGCTCTCGGAGATCTTCCCGATGCGGATGCGCGGCTTCGGGATGGGCGTCGCGGCCGTGGTGCTGTGGCTGACCAACTTCGCGATCGGGCTGGTCTTCCCGTCCCTGGTGTCCGGTATCGGGATCTCCAACACGTTCTTCCTGTTCGTCCTGGCGGGCGTCGTCGCCCTGACCTTCGTCAACCGCTGCGTCCCGGAGACCAGGGGCCGCTCCCTGGAAACCCTCGAAGCCGAACTCCGCGCCCGTTTCTCCTGATTCTCCTGATTCTCCTTCCCCAAGGATTCGACATGACCGTACGTGTAGGTGTCATCGGCGCCGGAATGATCGGCCAGGACCACATACGACGACTCACCGACGTCGTCACCGGGGCCACCGTCACCGCGGTGACCGACATCGACCAGGCCCGCGCCGCCGAGGTCGCCGCCCACGTCGGCGCCGCCGCCCCGCCGACCGGGGACGACCTGATCGGCTCCCCCGACGTGGACGCCGTCCTGGTCACCTCGTGGGGCCCCACCCACGCCGGACACGTGCTCACCGCCGTCGCCGCCGGCAAGCCCGTCTTCTGCGAGAAACCCCTCGCCACCACCGCCGAGGACTGCCTGCGCGTCGTCGAGGCCGAACGCGCCCGCGGCCGCCGCCTGGTCCAGGTCGGCTTCATGCGCCGCTTCGACACCGGCTACCGCCAGATGAAGGAGGTCCTCGCCTCCGGCGCCCTCGGCAACCCGCTGATCGTCCACTGCGCGCACCGCAACCCCACCGTCCCGGACACGTACACCTCACGGATGGCCGCGCAGGACACAGCCGTGCACGAGATCGACGTGCTGCGCTGGCTGCTCGACGACGAGATCGTCTCCGCCCAGGTGATCGCCCCGCGTGCGACCCGCAAACGGTTCGAGCACCTCCAGGACCCGCAACTGATGTACTTCGAGACCGCGAACGGCGTCCGCATCGACCTCGAGGTCTTCGTCAACTGCCAGTACGGCTACGACATCCAGTGCGAGACCGTCGGCGAGGAAGGCCTGGTGCGGCTGCCCGACCCGGCCACCGTCGCGGTCCGCGGCGCCGGACGTCACGGCACCGCCGTGCCGCAGGACTGGAAGGCCCGCTTCGTCGACGCCTTCGACACCGAGTTCCGCGAGTGGATCGCCTCCGTCGAGGCAGGCGCCGAGCCCACCGGCCCCTCCGCCTGGGACGGCTACGCCGCCACCGTCATCACCGACGCCGCCGTCCGCTCCCTGGAGTCCGACGGCACCGTCGTCACCGTCGACATGAAGCCCCGACCCGCCCTGTACGGAGGCACCGCGTGAAGATCGCCCTCGACCCCTTCATGTTCCGCGCCCTGCCCATCGACGCGATGGTGCGCACCGTCGCCGAACTCGGCTACGAGTACATCGAGTTGTCGCCCCGCGACGACTTCATGCCGTTCTTCCTGCACCCGCGCGCGGACGACGAGCGGATCGCCGAGCTGAAGACCGCCCTGCGCACCCACGGCGTCACACTGTCCTCCGTCCTGCCGCTGTACAAATGGTCCTCCCCCGACGAGACCGAGCGGCAGGCCGCCGTCCGCTACTGGACGCGCATGATCGAGATCGCCGCCGACCTCGGATGTCCGCTGATGAACTCGGAGTTCAACGGCCGCCCCGAGCGAGCCGCCGAGAGCGAGGCCGCGTTCTGGCGCTCGATGGAGGAGCTGCTGCCGCTGTTCGAGCGCGAGGGCATCGCCCTCAACCTGGAGGCCCACCCGGACGACTTCTGCGAGGAGAACACCCCGGCCGTGGACCTCGTCCGCGCGATCAACAGGCCCTGGGTCAACTACCTCTACTGCGCCCCGCACTCCTTCCACCTCTCCGGAGCGGATCCGACGGCGGACATCGCGGCGATGATGCGCTACGCGGGCGACAAGCTCCAGCACGTGCACATCGCCGACTCCTTCAACCACAAGGGTTCCTCCGGCCTGCGGTACATCCTCAACCCGCCCGGCACCACCGCCCGTATCCACCAGCATCTGGACATCGGCCAGGGCGAGGTCGACTGGGACGCCTTCTTCGGCACCCTGCGCGAGCTGCGCTTCGACGGCGTCGCCACCGCCTGTGTCTTCGCCTGGGAGGAACGCGCCCGCGAGTCCTCCGCTTTCATGCGCGACCGCATCACCAAGGAACTGGCCGCCTGACCTGGACGCCGTTCCACCCCATCCAGCACTGACCACCCTGACCAGCACAGTGAGGTGCGAGGGACATGCACAGACACCACAGATCCGTCACCCTGTCCGCGGTCGTCGTCGCCGGCGTCCTGCTCGCCACCGGCTGCTCCAGCAGCTCCGGCGGGAAGAAGTCCGAGGACGGCGGAGCCGCCGCTTCAGCGGGCAGGGCCTCCACTCCCCGCATGACCGTGGCCATGGTCACCCACGCCTCCCCCGGCGACACCTTCTGGGACCTCATCCGCAAGGGCGCCCAGGCCGCCGCCGCCAAGGACAACATCAAGCTCGTGTACTCCAGCGATCCCAACGCCGGAAACCAGGCCAACCTCGTGCAGAACGCCATCGACCAGAAGGTCGACGGCATCGCGCTCACCGCCGCCAAGCCGGACGCCATGAAGGACGTGGTCGCCAAGGCGAAGGCGGCCGGCATCCCGGTGGTCGGTTTCAACTCCGGGGTGGACGACTGGAAGAAGCTCGGCATGCTCGAGTACTTCGGCCAGGACGAGAACATCGCGGGCCAGGTCTTCGGTGAACGCCTCAACAAGCTGGGCGCCAAGCACGCCCTGTGCGTGATCCAGGAGCAGGGTCAGGTCGCCCTGGAGGCCCGCTGCGCCGGCCTGAAGAAGGGCTTCAGCGGCAGGACCGACATCCTCTACGTCAACGGCACCGACATGCCGTCCGTGAAGTCGACGATCACCGCCAAGCTCACCCAGGACTCCTCCATCGACCAGGTGGTCACCCTCGGCGCACCGATCGCGCTCACCGCCCTGCAGTCCCTGTCCGACTCGGGCAGCAAGGCCGAAGTCGCGACCTTCGACCTGAACAGGGAGCTGGTCAAGGCCGTCCAGGACGGCACCATCGAGTTCGCCGTCGACCAGCAGCCCTACCTCCAGGGCTACCTCGCCGTCGACTCCCTCTGGCTCTACCGGAGCAACGGCAACGTCAGCGGCGGCGGCACCGCACCCGTCCTCACCGGTCCGGCCTTCATCACGAAGGACAACGCCGCCAGCGTCGCCGAGTTCGCCGCGAAGGGCACCCGGTGACGAGTGTGACCAGCCAGACCTGGCCGGCGGTGACCTCACCGCCGGCCAGAGGTAGGTGGGTGGACCGGTCAGGCCGCGGAGTCGAGCCGTTCGCGCTGCTCGGCGGTCAACTCCAGTGACACTCCCGCGATCGCCTCGTCCAGCTGCTGGACCGTGCTGACGCCGACGATCGGCGTGGCAGCCGGGTTCCCCCCGGTCAGCCACGCCAGCACCACCCGGTTGCGGTTGGTGCCGGTCTCGGCGGCGATCTCGTCGAGCGCCGCGAGGCGACGGGCGGTGCCGGGGTGGTCGTACTCCGTCGGCAGGGGCTTGTCCACGCGGGTGTAGCGGCCGCTCAGCAGCGGTGTGTAGGCCCACAGAGCCATGTCGGGGTGGTGCTCCAGATAGTGGAGCACCTCGTCGGTGACCGCACCGAACCGGTGCACCACGGTGGGCCGGGTCTCGGGGCGCGGTCGCAGGTAGGTGTGGTGCTGCTGCACCGCGGTGAAGCCGGCGCCGCCCTGGGCCCGCGCGATCTGACGGGCCCGCTCGATCTGCCAGACAGGGTAGTTGGAGCAGCCGAGGCGGCCCACGGTGCCCGCGGACACCAACTCGTCGAGGGCGGCGACCGTCTCGTCCAGCGGTACGGCCGGATCCGGCTTGTGGGCCCAGTACAACTCGACGTGGTCCGTGCCGAGTCGGCGCAGGCTGCCCTCGATCCCGCTCTTGACGGCCCCGGCCGACAGACCTTCCGCCGTCTCCGGGAACCGGCCGGCCTCGGTCGGCTCGCAGCCCACCTTGGTGCTGATCCTGACGCGGTCACGGACACCCGGACGGCTCGCCAGCCAGCGCCCGAGCAACATCTCGCTCTGCCCACCGAAACCGGTCGGGTCCGCCCAGAACGAATAGCAGTTGGCGGTGTCGATCCAGACGCCTCCGGCGTCCACGAAACGGTCGAGGAGCTCGTACGATCGGCGCTCGTCCTGAACCGTGCCGAACAGCATGGCGCCAAGAACCAGGTTTTCCTTCATGCGCCTCACGGTATGCGGATTCGGATTGGCGGTACGCTCCAATCCCGTGGCTGATTCCCAGACCAATCTCGCGTGGGCGACACTGCTGGACGTCAGTCCGCCGGAGCGCGGCCGACGGCGCCTGCACGATCGTCTGGCTCACGCGCTGCGGACCTCGATCCGTGACGGCCGGCTGGCGGAGGGCGCCGCCGTGCCGCCGAGCCGGGCGCTCGCCGAGGAGCTCGGCTGTTCCCGTTGGGTCGTGACGGAGGCGTACGGGCAGCTCATCGCGGAGGGCTACCTCAGTGCCCGAGTGGGCTCGGCCACGCGTGTCTCGTGGTCACCGGAGACCGCGCCGCAGCACTCTCGGGTACGGCCCGCACCGGCGCGGGCACCGGTCCGGTACGACCTCGCGCCCGGCCTGCCGGACCTGCGGGCGTTTCCGCGCCGCCGCTGGGCGGACGCCGTCAGAACGGTCACCGGCTCGGCCGTCCACTACGACCTCGGCCTGCCCGACCCCACCGGACACGTGGTGCTGCGTACCACCGTCGCGCAGTACCTGCGGCGCTCACGCGGCGCGGACACGCACACCGAGTCCGTGTCGGTGTGCGCCGGCGTCACCGACGGTCTGGTACGCGCCTGCCGAGCGCTGCGTGCCGAGGGGATCGCCGATCTGGCCGTGGAGGAACCGGGCTGGGGGCGGCTGCGGACCGCCGCGACGAGCGCCGGCCTGCGCGTGCACCCGGTGCCGGTGGACCACGACGGCCTCCGCGTCGACGACCTGGCCCGTACGCCGGCCCGGGCCGTCGTCGTCGGCGCGGCGCACCAGTTCCCCACCGGCACGGTCCTGTCCCCGGCACGCAGGGCACGTCTGGTGCGCTGGGCCCGCGAGGTGGACGGCTTCGTCATCGAGGACGACTACGACGCCGAGTTCCGCTACGACCACCACCCGGTCGCGGTCATGCAGGGGATGGATCCGAGCCGCGTCCTGCTCCTCGGTTCGGTCAGCAAGACACTGTCGCCGGCCCTCGGACTGGGCTGGCTGGTCGCTCCTGCCGCGATGACCGCGGCGCTGCGGGCAGCGAACCCCGTCGCCACCGCGCCACCGGTGCTGGACCAGCTCGCGCTCGCCACCTTCATCGACCGCGGGTGGTACGACGCCCACCTGCGCGCGTCGCGACGGCGGTTCCGCTCCCGCCGCGACCTGCTGGTGCGGACGCTCTGCGCCCAGGTTCCGCAGGGCCGGGTCTCCGGCACCGCCGCCGGGTTGCACATCGTGCTCCATCTGCCGGACGTCACCGACACCCGCGAGGCGGTCCGGTCCGCGACCGCCGTCGGGCTGCGCCTGGCGGACCTCGACGACTACCGCACCGAGCCGTCGGAGAAGCGCGCGCTCGTCCTCGGGTACGGCAACATCAGCGACACGGAGATCCCCCCGGCCGTGGCGCTGCTCGGTGAGGCGTTGCGTTCTGCCGCGGGTAAGCGGGTCAGCGGCTGAGCGGGTGAGCGGGCGATTGCGGTCGGGTCCTGGCAGCCGCGTCCTCTCCGGGCGCCGGAACGGTCCTGGTGGAACAGTGGGAGACGGGAGCGACGGGCCGTGTGGCGCCCCCGAGGTTCGGGCCGGGCGAAGGAGGCCGCGATGAGTCAACCTGTGCTGGCAGGTGTGGACGGGTCCGAACGCAGCTCGGCGGCGGCCGACTGGGCGGCCCATGAGGCCGTCCTGCGTGGGGTTCCGCTGCTGCTGTTCCACGCCTCGGTGGCGCTTCCCGGGAACACCGTGCCGGGCCCGGCCCTGGACAGGCTGCGTCACGTGGGTGCCCGGATCCTCCAGCGGACGGTCGCCGATCTCTGCGAGCGCCACCCGCACCTCGACGTGCGGGCCGAGCAGGCCGACGACGCCCCGGTCGCGGCTCTCCTCGGCGCGGCTCGCGAGGCAGGGCTCCTGGTCGTAGGTATGCGCGGAACGGGCGGTTTCCCGGGTCTCGCGGTCGGCTCGGTGGCCCTGCGGATGGCGGCCGCGGCCCCGTGCCCGGTCGTGCTGGTCCCCCACCGGCCCGGCACCTTCGGAGCGGGAACCCGCACGGCACGCGACACCGCCCAGGTCGTGCTGGGGTTCGACGCACATCGTCCGGTCGGTGAGGCCGCGGACTTCGCGTTCTGGGAGGCCGAGACACACACGGCGGGTCTGCGCGTGGTCCAGGCATGGGTCGTGCCCGCCGAGTCGGTGTCACCGCGGATCCTGGTGGTGACCGAAGAGGACCGCGCGACATGGGAGGACCAGGAGGTTCTGCGGCTCTCCGACGCCCTGCGCGGGTGGCAGGACAAATACCCCCGTGTGACGGTCCGCACCGATGTCATGCTGCTTCACCCCGCGGAAGCGCTCCTGAACACGTCCCGGAGTGCGGACCTGCTCGTCGTGGGCCGCCGCACCGACCCCCGGGCGACCGAAGGGCGGCTGGGCCCGGTCACGCACGCCGTCCTGCATCATGCCCGCTGCCCGGTGGCGGTCGTCCCCCATGCCGGCTGACGGCTGCCCTGGTCAAAGGCCGGGTGGGTGGCCCGGTGACCACCGTCGGCCCCGGTCAGCCGAAGAACACCTCGAACTCGTCGTACAGCGCCGGATCCACCACCTTGTTCTCCGCGGTGGCATCGGCGAGGGGGTACCGGACGATCCGGGTGCTCTGCAGGGCGACCATGACGCCGAAGTCACCGTCCTTGACCGCGTCGATGGCGTGCAGCCCGAAGCGTGTGGCCAGCCAGCGGTCGAAGGCGCTCGGGGTGCCGCCGCGCTGGACGTGCCCGAGGACCGTGGTGCGGGCGTCCTTGCCGGTACGGTCCGAGATCTCCCGGGCCAGCCATTCACCGATGCCGGACAGCCGCACATGCCCGTACTCGTCCAGCGACTGGTCCTTGACGACCATCTGTCCCTCCTTGGGAACGGCCCCCTCGGCCACCACCACGATCGGCGCATAATTGATCTTGAACCGGCTCTTCACCTGCTCACAGACCTGATCGATGTCGAACGGCCGCTCCGGGATGAGGATCACGTTGGCGCCGCCCGCGATACCGGCGTGCAGGGCGATCCATCCGGAGTGCCGCCCCATCACCTCCACCACCAGGCTGCGCATGTGTGACTCGGCCGTGGTGTGGAGCCGGTCGATGGCCTCGGTGGCGATGCCGACGGCGGTGTCGAAGCCGAAGGTGTAGTCGGTGCCCGAGACGTCGTTGTCGATGGTCTTCGGCACGCCGACCAGGCGGATCCCGTGCCTGCTCAGCTCGGTGGCCACGCCCAGCGTGTCCTCGCCGCCGATCACGACGAGCGCGTCCACGTCGTGCGAGGCGAGGGTGTCCCGCACGCGGCGCAGTCCGTCCTCGTGCTTGAACGGGTTGGTGCGGGAGGAACCGAGGATGGTCCCGCCTCGCGGGAGGATCCCCCGCACGCCGGCGATGTCCAGCGGCCTGACGTCGTTCTGGAGCAGACCGAGCCAGCCGTCCCGCACGCCGACGAAGTCGAAGCCGTACTCCTGGACGCCTTTGCGTACGACGCTGCGGATCACGGCGTTGAGGCCGGGACAGTCACCGCCACCGGTCAGCACTCCGACCTTCATGGGCTTCCTCCCATCCGCTGAACGCCCCGCGTGCCTCCAGCGTCCCTCGGTTCCAACCGCAGTGGCCACTCGGCGGTCCGCGGCCCGGCGCCCCGCCGCCGGGGGCTTCGCGGCGCGGTCAGTCCCTGAGGGCCTCGATCAGTCCCTGAGGGCCTCTATGCGGGCAGGCACGTGCTTGTGCCACGGGGTGCCGGCGATCGGGTCGCGCCAGCGCAGGTCGGTGAGGGTGTTCAGGGCGACGCCGGTACGTTCGGTGGTGCCGTCCGCGGTGGGGAGGTCCAGGCCGAGGCCGTTGGGCAGGGCGGCGTGTCCGGGCTGCATACGGTCGTCGACCTCGACGGTGGCCTGGGCAGTGCCACGCCCGGTGGTGATCTGCGCCCGGGCGCCGTCGGTCAGGCCGAGTTGCTCGGCGTCGTGCGGGCTGATCCGCAGGGCGCCGTCGGGGTCGCGCTTGCGCCAGGTGTTGTCGCGGAAGATGGCGTTCGCGGTGAACGCCCGGCGCTGTCCGGCGGCCAGCACAAAGGTCCGGGGCGGGTGCGTCATCTGCTCGTCCTCCTCATCGACAGCCGTGTGGCTGTGTCGACAACCGTCCGGCTGTGCTGGTCGGTCCCGCTTGCGCACGCGCCGGACGGAGTCAGCCGAGAGAGGTGTCCGCGTCCCGCAAGGCGTCCAGAGCGGGTGCGTACATACGGGCCTTGATGGTGCCGAGGGTGTCGCCGGCCTTTCCGACCTGGGCCTGGGCGATCTCGACGGCGGTCCGGCGTACGGCGTCCTCGTCCACCGCGCGGTCGACGAGGGCTGCGGCGAGGGCGTCCTGGCCTCCGTAGCGGCTGGCCGTGGTCATGGCCTCGTGCGCGGTCTGCGGGGTCAGCCGGGACTGGATCAGCGCGGACATTCCCGGGGTGAAGGGGATGTTGATGTCGGCCTCGGGCAGGCACCAGTAGCCGCGGTCGGCCCGCATCACACGGAAGTCGTGTGCGAGGGAGAACATCGCGCCCGCCGCGAAGGTGTGCCCCTGCAGGGCGGCCACGGTGATCACGGGCAGCGACAGCATCCGCGCGAGGAGCGCGTGGACGTCGGCGACATACTCTTTCTGCTGGTCGGCGTGGGCGAACAGCCATTCCAGATCAAGGCCGTTGGAGTAGAACTTCCCGGTGGCGGCGGTCACCAGAGCACGCGGCCCGTCCGCCTTCTCCACCTCGTCCAGCGCGGCATCGACGGCGGTGAGCCAGTCGGGGTGGAAGCGGTTCTCGCCATCTCCGAGGTCGAGGATGAAGACGTTGTCCTGGCGGTCGAGTGTGGGCATCGCCGTTCCTTGTGGTGTCAGGGTGATCGAGTGACAGGTGGTCAAGGCCGTGGAGCCGGGCCGGTGTCGAGCAGGGCATGGGTCAACAGGTCATGGATTTCGGTGGCGGCCGCCTCCAGCGGGGCGGCGCTCCGTTCGGCCCGGCACATGATCACCGCGCCTTCGACCGCGGCGATGACAAAGGCGGCCAGCCGCTTGCCCCGCGCCTCGGGCAATCCGTGCCGGACGAACATGGTGGCGAGCGCCTCCTGCCAGCGTCCGAAGACCGCGGCTGCGGAACGGGCCAACTGGGGAGCCTCGTCGTTGGTTTCCACGGCCACCGCCACGATCGGGCAGCCGGCCCGGAACTCGCTGTCGACGAGCTGCTCGCGCCACATGGAGAAGAAGGCGTCGATCGCCTCCACCGGGTCGTCGGCCTGCGTCATGTTCTCGATCAGACCGCCTATGAAGTCACCGGCGAACGCCACTGCCTCATCGAGCAACTGCGCCCGTCCGCCGGGAAAGTGGTGGTAGACCGAGCCGCGCGGGGCACCACTGTGCCCGAGCACGCGATCGATGCTGGTCGCGCTCGCCCCGTGCTCACGCAGCAGCAGCGCGGCACTGAGCACCATTCGATCGCGGCTGCCGCCCTTGCGCGGGCTCATACGCCCGACACCCCGTCGACTGCGTACCCGACGAGCGCGCGCCCGGACAGCGGACTGTCGCCCATGTTGTGCGCCTTCCTTGCACGAATGAACTGCACCATGAAGCTACCAAGCGGTAACTTATGCTATATGGCATAGGTCATGCAAGGGCTCGGCGGCACGCCCGCGGAAGGGTTCGGCAGCACGTCCGGGGAAGGGGTTCGGCGGCACGTCCGCGTCGGTGCCTCCTCCGCGGAACGGGCCGGATTCGCCCCGGATCGGCGACCGGACGAAGTCCGGGCACCGATCACTGGGGGAATGTCCGCGCGCGGACGGCAGGTCTGGCAGTCACTGTCCGTACCTGGGGCTCCATTGGGCCGCCTCGACAGCCGCGCGCAGTTCCTCCTGCGTGGCCTTCGGGGCGACGCCGTCCTCCACCGCCGCCGTCGCCGCGGCCAGCGCGATCTCCCGGGCCGCGTCCCGCATGTGCCGCAGGGGCGGCAGCAGCGGCGCGGGGACATCACTGTCATCCGGCACGAACCGGGCTGCGCAGTCACCCACCGCGCGGGCGGCGGCCACCATCATCCGGTCCGTGACCCGGGTGGCCCGGCACGCGGTGACCGCCAGGCCGATGGCAGGAAACACGTACACGTTGTTCGCCTGCGCGACCGGCACCTCGCGGCCGTCGACCGTGACGGGCGGGAACGGGGAGCCGGCGGCGACCAACACCTTGCCGTCCGTCCAGCGCACCAAGTCGGCAGGGTCGGCCTCGGCGTGGGAGGTCGGGTTGGAGAGCGGGAAGATCACCGGGCGGTCGCAGGAGGACGCCATCCGCCGCACGATCTCCTCCGTGAAGGCGCCGTGCGCGGTGGACAGCCCGATCAGCACGGTCGGCTCCACCCGGTCCACCACCTCGGCCAGGCTGTACGACTCCTGCTCGTCGTCGCGGGCGTACACCCGCTGCTCGTCGGTCAGTCCGTCACGATTACCGGTCAGCAGCCCGTCGATGTCCACGAACCAGAAGCGGGAGACGGCCTCCTCCTCCGGCACGCCGTCGTCGACCAGAGCGATGCGGATCATGTCGGCCACACCGACCGCGGCGGAGCCCGCGCCGAGGATCACGATCCGCTGGTCGGCCAGCCGGGTCCCCGCCACCCTCGTCGCCGTGGTCAGCGCACCGAGCGCGACGGCGGCGGTGCCCTGGATGTCGTCGTTGAAGGTCAGCAGCCGGTCGCGGTAGCGGGTGAGAATGCGCCGGGCGTGCGCCGTCGCGAAGTCCTCCCACTGCAGCAGCGTCCCCGGCAGCTCAGCCTCCACGGCCGCCACCAGCGCCTCCACCAGCTCGTCGTACTCGGCCCCGGTGACCCGGCGCTCGCGGCGGCCCAGGTAGTGCGGGTTGTTCAGCAGCTCCTCGTTGTCCGTCCCGGCGTCCAGCAGGATCGGCAGCGTACGAGCGGGATGGATGCCGCCGATCGCCGAGTAGAGGCTGAGCTTGCCGATGGGAATGCCCATGCCGCCCACCCCCTGATCACCCAGGCCCAGGATGCGCTGGCCATCGGTGACGACGATCACGTCCACGTCGTCCTGCGGGCGGTTGCGCAGGATCTCCCGGAAGCGGTGCCGGTCCTCGTACGAGAGGAACAGTCCGCGTGGGCGGCGGTAGATCTCGCTGAAGCGGCGGCACGCCTCGCCGACGGTCGGGGTGTAGACGACCGGCAGCATCTCCTCCAGGTGGCGGGTGACCAGCCGGTGGAACAGCACCTCGTTGGTGTCCTGGAGCTGGCGCAGGTAGATGTGCCGGTTCAGCGGCTTGTCGTAGCCGAGGAACGCCGCGTACGCCCTGTCGGCCTGGTCGTCCAGGGTCTCCACGGCAGGCGGCAGCAGCCCGTCGAGACCGAGCTCTGCCCGCTCCGCCGCGCTGAACGCGGTCCCCTTGTTGCGCAGAGGGTCATACAGAAGTGCGGTGCCTTGGCGGGATTCGTTCACTGTCATGCCGTCTCGCCTGCCCCGCATGCGGTGGCGCTCACGCCAAGCCATGTGCAAGGCATCGGCAAGGAACGGTCACCCTGCCGCCACCCTCTGCCGGACGCGGGCCCGGCCCCTCAGCACCCGCGCCGCCTCCCGCACATCGACCCGTTGGCGGCGGCAAGCGGAGGAGCGCTGTCAGTGGCGGGTGGCAGCATCGGACGCATGACGGACACCACGGCATTCGACTGGCGGTCCTTCCTGCTCAGGTGGAGCGAGGAGTGGGCGGATTCCCTGCCGGACGGCGAGACGCAGGCTGAGGACGACGAGGCCGCACGGCGGGCACGGTGGCTGGGGTTCCCGTCCGCGTCCGAGGAGCGGATCGCAGCCATGGAGGAGCGCCTCGGTCTGCGGATGCCCCCGTCGTACCGGGAGTTCCTCAAGGTCAGCGACGGGTGGCGGCACGCGGGCGGGTTCGTGTGGCTGCTGGCGGGGACAGAGGACGCGCGCTGGCACAACGACGAGTCGGGGCTCGGGGTCATGTTCGAGGAGTACCTGGACGAGGATGCCGGGCCCGAGGAGCGGCGGGAGGCGGACATCTGGCGGCGCGGACTTCAGCTCGACGTCGAGTCCGACGCCACATACGTCCTGATGGACCCCGAGGACGTGGACGAGGACGGCGAGTGGGCCGTGTACACGTGGGCGAGCTGGCGGGCGGCGCCACCCGAGCGGCACGCGAACTTCCTCGAGTTCATGCGGGACATGCACCGGGAATTCCACAGCCTGCGGGCGCACCGGAGCGACGGGGAGCCGGCGTTCGCCAACGACACGACGCGGAAGCTGGACGCCCAGGTGGAGGAGGCCCGGCTGGAGGCGCTGCGCGGCAGCTGGGAACGGTCCGTCAAGGCGCTGGACGAGGCCAAGGAGTACGGCCGGCCGCGGGCAGCCGGGCTGGGCGACCAGATACGCCGCCTGCTCGGACAGACCTACATGGTCTACTTCGGCGGCCTGGTGTCGGACCCGCGGTACGTGCCGGAGCTGCTGCCGCCGCTGGTCGCCGAGCACGCGGCGCACTCGTACCGGGACGACTCCACGCTGAAGTTCCATCTGAGGGGCGCTGACGACGACCTGTTGACACTGGCTCACGCGACACTGGATCAGGTCAGGGACGGCACGTACCGGTACACCGCGGCCGGACCGTTCGGGGAAGCGGTCGAGCGGGCGCGTGAGCTGGCGCGGTGGGGAGACACCGACGGGGCGTGGCGGACGCTGATGAATGCTCTGCCCCTGTGGAAGCCGCTGGGGCCGGATCACCTGGCGCCGCTGGGGTGGGTGGCCGACCCGGTGCTCGGGCCGCTGCTCACCCCGGAACGGGGCCGCGAGCTGCTGTCCACGCCCAGAGGCGGGCAGGTGGGCGACGCACCGAGGCCGACGGCCGGGCTCGACCCGGGCGACCTGGCGTGGCTCGCGGAGCCGGACCCGGGCAACAACCGCACGTCCTACCGGTTTGTCCTGGTGGAGGGGGTGGAGCCGACGGAACTGCCCCGACGTCTCGCGGACGCGGACGGCGCCGTACTCAACGAACCCATGACCTTCTGGCAGGCGCGCCACGAATCGCCGTACCACCACAGGGAGTTCTCGTCCTACGAGGACAGGTCCCACATGGCGGTCGGCCGGGCCGGCACCTCCTGGAGCTTCGCCTTCGAGGGCGATCCCGCCCCGTTCGACCGGCGGCGGTTCGTCTCCCCGGCCGCGGCCGCCAGCGCGGGCACCCGCGCGGTGGTGGTGTGGTGCGGCCTGAGGACATGGCACGGGGAACCGTTCTTCCACCTGTCGGTGGCGCGGGACGGTGCCGAGCAGTACGCCTTCACGTACGCGGACGGGGAAGTCCGGCAGAGCGGGGAGATGCCACGGGCGTTGGACCCGAGTCGGTTCTTCGGCGACCTGGAGGACAGCGCCGCAGCAGAACGGTCCCTGCTGGAAGCGGTGACCGGGGAGTTCGGTGCCCGCCTGCCGCGACACGCCATCTTGAACGGGCGGCTGCACACATTCACCACCCGTTCCTGGACGCGGCCGCCGAGGGACGGCGAGACGTACGCGGTGATCCGCATGCACCGGGCCGCCCCACGCCCGGCGGACGGCGAGCGGACTGGAGACAACGGGCCGGGAAGCAGGTAGAGATCGGCCAGGCCGCGATGCACCCACGGCGGCCAGGAGCCAGAAGCAGACGACCACGCCGAGCGCGGCGGTCAGCAGGATCGTGGGCAGGCCCGTGGCCGCTACCAGAAATGTCGGCATCTCCTGATCCCCCCTCTCCACGCGCGGCGCGTCAGTTGTCTCCGACGCCGCACGGTCGTTCCGGGCCCGGTGCCGGGCACCTGCCGATGTCCGGCACCGGAACCATCCGCCGTGCTCCCCGCGAGCCATGCTGCACTGTGCGACCCGGGCCGCGCATTGCCGGTTCCCGGCAGTGTTCACTAGGGTCTGCATGCCGGTGGTCTCTCAGGAGCCGTCACCGGCGCGTCGAGCATCCGGGGGACGACGTGACAGACCGGGAACTTCCCGAGCAGTTTCTGGACGGTTACGCCGAGATCCTTGCCGAGGTGTCGGCCACCGGGCGCCGCCTCACCCGGGACGAGATCTCCTCCCGCCGCGCCCTGGGCGAGCAGGCCGCCGAAGCCGGCCACGGGCTGCGCGCCCTCGTCAGCGCGCATCTGACCGCCGCCCGCATGGCCTGGCCCGGTTCGCCCGGCTCCGCGGACGGCGCGCTTGCCGCCGTGCAGCAGGTCATCGACGCCTTCGCCGAAGGCTACGAACGCGCCCAACTTGTCGCCGTACGCCAGGAAGAGGCCGCCCGCCGGGAGTTCATCGACGACCTCCTCTACGGCCGCAGCGACCTCGGCCGACTCGCCGAACGCGCGGAACGCTTCGGCCTGCGCCTGTCCCACGCGCACGCCGTCGCCGTCGCGCAGGGCCCCGCCGCCTACGACGAGGGCGATCCGGTGCCCCAGCAGGTGGAACGGGCGCTCATCTCCCGCTTCGGCGACCGCAGCGTCCTGCTCACCACCAAGGACGGCCGCCTGCTGTGCATCGCCCCCGGCCACCAGGCCGAGGTCCTCGCCTACTTCGCCAAGCAGGCGCACGCCGCCACCGACGGCGGCCGGGTGGCCATCGGCCGGCCCCAACCCGGCCCCGGAGGCGTCGTCCAGTCCTACGAGGAGGCTCTGGGCGTCCTGGAACTCGCCGAGCGCCTCGACCTCGACGACCCCGTCCTGCGCGCCGCCGACCTGCTGGTCTACCCCGTCCTCACCCGCGACCGCCAGGCCATGGCCGACCTCGTCGCCAACGCCTTGGGCCCGCTCACCGCCGCCCGCGGCGGAGCCCAGCCCCTCCTGGACACCCTCACCGCGTACTTCGACTCGGGCTGCGTGGCCGCCGAGGCCGCCCGTCGCCTCACGCTCAGCGTGCGCGCCCTGACCTACCGCCTGGAACGCATCCACAAACTCACCGGCGCCAACCCCGCCGACCCGACCCACCGCTACATGCTCCAGACGGCCGTGATCGGCGCCCGGCTTCTGGACTGGCCGGACAAAGCCGTCTGACACACCCCGCCGCCACGACCGGCCGGGCCGACAGCGCGTACGACTCCCACAGCCGTCCCCACGCCCTCGATGCGCCCGCGTCCACTCACCTCGAGTTCGGCCCCCGCTGAAACAGCATGCCGCACGGCCCGGCTACGCGGCCCCCAGCGCGTCAAGGGCGCCGGTCACGGTCCTCGTCAGCTCCCCGGCATCGGCGCGTGCGCGGGAGCGCAGATTGACTCCGTAGGCCAGCAGGGCCAGCAGGTCGGCCGCAGCTGCGGGATCGGTGCCGGGTTTGAGCTGCCCCTTGGCCGCGCCGGCGACGAGCGCCGTGCGCAGCGCCTCCCGTAGCTCCGCGTGATGCCGTTCGAGGGCGGCCCGGATGTCGGGGTCACCATGTGCGCCGCCGGCGTGAGCGTTGGAGACCATGCAGCCCCAGCGGGCGTACGCGCCTGAGCAACGGGCCTCGATCAGCGCTGCGAAGAAGTCGTGAACGGCAGGCAGGCCGCGGCCGTCTCCCGCCAGGCGGCTGAACGCCGGCCGGGAGCGTTGCTCGATGTAACGGCGCAGGGCGGCGCGGTACAGCTCCTGCTTGCCTCCGAAGGTGGCGTAGAGGCTGGAGCGGTTCAGGCCGGTCGCCGTCACGACGTCCTGGATCCCGGTCGCCTCCACGCCCTGGCGCCAGAACAGCCGCATCACCGCGTCCAGGGCCGTGTCGGGATCGAAGTGTTTGACGTCCGGCATGTCTCAGTCCTCAGCATCTTGAAATGAGGGTTCCAAGATACCGCCCCACCCCGCTATCTTGGAACGGTCGTTCCGAGATAGCGGAACGCACGACACGACCGGCGCCCCCAGGAGGAACCTTTCCGATGACCCTCAACGCCCAGCTGCAGGCCTTCTACACAGTCCGCCAGCAGCAGATCCCCGCCGACATACGGCAGATCATGCAGCGCGCCGGCCAGGAACTCGCCGAGTCCGGTCAGTCCGACCGCGCACTCTCCGCCGGCGGACGGGCCCCCGACTTCCGCCTGCCGTCCGCGACCGGCGAGCGACTGAGCCTCGCCGATCTGCTCGCGACCGGCCCCGTCGTCCTGACCTTCTACCGGGGCGCCTGGTGCCCCTACTGCAACATCGCCCTGCGCGCCCTCCAGCAGCACCACGACGAGATCACCGCACGCGGCGCACGCCTCGTCGCCGTCTCCCCGCAAGTCCCCGACGAGTCCCTCTCCCTGGCCGAGAAGCACCAGCTCGCCTTCAGCGTCCTCAGCGACGTCGGCTCCGACACCGCCAAGCAGTACGGCCTCGCCTTCGACCTCCCCGACGACCTCGCGACCGTCTACGACAAGCTCGGCTTCGACCTCCAGCGCGTCAACGGAGGACACCCGCGAACCCTGCCGCTGCCCGCTGCCTACGTCATCGACCGCGAGAGTGTCATCCGCTGGGCCTTCGTCGACACGGACTACACCAAGCGCGCCGAACCCGCCGACATCCTGGCCGCCCTCGATGCCCTGGCCTGAGTGCCGGTCCGAGCCGCCGCGCGGACAGTCCATCTCAGTTCTTACGAGAAACTGACGCGGGACCGAAACACCTTCATCCCACCCGCCCCACAGGCAACTCTGGCTCTGCACGTCACCGACGGCGGTGGCGGCGAGGTACGAGGAGTCAGGCGTGAGCAGGCATACCAGGCGCAGGTCGAAGTCGCAGGTCCGGATGACCATTGCCGGGGCCGGCATCCTCGCATCGGCAGCGGTCGTGACGACGGTGGCCATCGCCTCGGCGGGGGAAGTCCCCCGCGCACACGTAGGCGCGACGACGAAGAGCGCCAAGGCGGGAGCCAACCACGCCGTCTTCGTGCAGGGCAACGAGCTCGCCGGAAACACCATCCACGTCTTCCAGCGCGGCGAGGACGGAAAGCTCACCGCCGCAGGCGCCTACGCGACCGGCGGCAAGGGCGGCGACCAGGTCGACGCTCCCACCGACTCGCTCGCCTCTCAGGGCTCACTCGTCTACGACCGCGGCTCGCATCTTCTGCTGGCAGTCAACGCGGGCAGCGGCACCGTGACCTCGTTCCGGGTCGAGGGACAGAAACTGACGGACCGGCGGGTGGTGCGCTCGGGCGGGGACTTCCCCTCGTCCATCGCGGTGTCCGGCAACCTCGCCTACGTCATGAACGCGGGAGGCGCGGGCAGCGTCCAGGGCTTCCAGATCACGGCCAACGGACTGCAGCCGCTGGGCGGTTCGTATCGCTCCCTGGGGCTGAAGAACGACAAGGTGCCGTTGTTCAGCAGCTCGCCCGGCCAGGTCGCGTTCACCCCGGGTGGCCGTGAGCTGGTCGTCACCACGAAATCGGCCAACACCATCGAGGTGTTCCCGATGCGGCGCGACGGACGCCCCGCGCACCGGGCGAAGGTCAACGACTCCGCCGGCGGCGTGCCGTTCGCGATCACCTTCGACAAGGCGGGCCGGATGCTGGTCGCCGAAGCCGAGAAATCGACGGTCAGTACGTACAAGGTGCGCGCCGACGGCAGCCTCAAGGTCGTCCAGAAGCCCCTGGCCAACGGTCAGAACACGCTGTGCTGGCTGGAGCGCGCCGGCGACTTCTTCTACGGCGGCAACACCGGCAACTCAACCGTCACCGGCTACCGCACCGACCGGCACGGCCGTCTCGCGCTCACCAACGAGATCGGCATCGCCACACCACCGTCAGCCATGTCCCAGGGCGTCATCGACCTGGCGGTGACGCAGGACGAGAAGTTCCTGTACGTCCAGAACGCGACCTCCGGCACCATCGACGGCTTCCGCGTCGGCAGGAACGGCTCCCTCACCAAGGTCACCACGGCCACCGGACTGCCCCCCTTCGCCGACTCCGGCATGGAGGGCATGGCCGCGGTGTAAAGAAGCGGCCACCGCGGCCCGGCGCCTTCGAGAGACTCCTCTCGGGGGCGCCGAACCCGTTCCGAGGCGGTAAGGAGTGCGCGACGCCGGTCACCGAGCCCGCGCGGCACGCAGATGTCCGAGTTCAACGGAGCGTGGTCAGCACCAAGTCTGCACGGGAATCAGCACCGCACCATCAAATCGCCGCGAACCACGCGTCCCGGACGGCGTTCGTTTCGACCGTCTTCGAGCCTCTGAGCCGCCCTTCCACGAGCTGGCATGGTGGCCGCACGCATAGCCAGCCCCCGAACTATGTCGCCCCGCCACATGTGCGCCTGACCTGCGTGTTTCTACCGTGTGCCGACACGTACCCGTCCCCACCGCACCCGAGGAAGTGGCGTCCATGGCCTCCGCAGCACCCGCTCCCCCACCCCCCGCCAGCCTCAAACGCATCGTCGCCGCCAGCCTCATCGGCACCACCATCGAGTGGTACGACTTCTTCCTCTACGGCTCCGCGGCCGCCCTCGTCTTCAACAAACTGTTCTTCCCGGACTCGGATCCGCTGGTCGGCACGCTTCTGTCGTTTCTGACGTACGCCGTCGGGTTCGCCGCCCGTCCGCTGGGCGCGCTGGTCTTCGGGCACTACGGCGACCGGCTGGGCCGGAAGAAACTGCTGGTGCTGAGCCTGCTGCTGATGGGCGGGGCGACCTTCGCGATCGGGCTGCTGCCGACGCACGCCACGGTCGGCACCGCCGCTCCCGTGCTGCTGACCGTGCTGCGGCTGGTGCAGGGCTTCGCGCTGGGCGGCGAGTGGGGCGGAGCGGTGCTGCTGGTGTCCGAGCACGGGGACGCGCGGCGACGCGGCTTCTGGGCCTCCTGGCCGCAGACCGGCGCGCCCGCGGGGCAACTCCTCGCCACCGGCGTGCTGTCCCTGCTGACCGCGGTGCTGTCGGACGACGCGTTCGGCAGTTGGGGCTGGCGCATCCCGTTCCTGCTCTCCGGTGTGCTGGTGCTCGTCGGTTTGTGGATTCGTCTGTCTGTCGATGAATCGCCGGTCTTCAAGCAGGCGTTGGCGCAGGCCGAGGCCCGCAAGGCGACGCGTGCGGAGGCCGAGAAACTGCCGCTCGTCTCCGTGTTGAAGCACCACTGGCGTGATGTGCTGGTGGCGATGGGCGCACGCATGGCGGAGAACATCAGCTACTACGTCATCACCGCGTTCATCCTGGTCTACGCCACCACGTCGGCCGGCGTGTCCAAGCAGACCGCGCTCAACGCCGTGTTGATCGCGTCGGCCGTGCACTTCGCGGTGATCCCGGCCTGGGGCGCCCTGTCGGACCGGGTGGGCCGCCGTCCCGTCTACCTGCTGGGCGCGGTCGGTATCGGCCTGTGGATGTTCCCGTTCTTCTCGCTCATCGACACCGGCGGCTTCGGCAACCTGATCCTCGCGGTGACCGTCGGCCTGGTGCTGCACGGGGCGATGTACGCGCCCCAGGCCGCCTTCTTCTCGGAGATGTTCGCGACCCGGATGCGCTACTCCGGGGCTTCCATCGGCGCCCAGTTCGCCTCGGTCGCGGCCGGAGCACCCGCGCCCCTGATCGCCACCGCGCTGCTCGCCGACTACGACAGCTCCACCCCCATCGCGCTGTACGTCATCGCCGCGGCCGTCCTCACGGTCGTCGCCGTGGGCGTGGCCAAGGAGACCCGTCACCGGGACCTGACCGATGTGGAGCCCTCCGCAGACCCAGAGCCCGCCACCACCAAGGCAGCGGACACTCCCGCGCTCTGACTCCCGCCGCCTCCACCGGGCTCGACCGGCGAGTCCGAGCCGGGCAGGGCGGGTGCGAGCCCGGCAGGTCCGATCCCCGGCCCCCGTACGTCCGTGTGTACGGGGGTCAGCGTCGTGCCGCACCCGACAACCGGTGGAGTCTCAGGGCGAGTTGTATCTCCAGGGCCCGGGCGGGGCTCTGCCAGTCGTCACCGAGGAGGCGGGCGACCCGCTCCAACCGCTGAGCGACCGTGTTCACATGGACGTGCAGGTCGTCCTTGGTGCGGGCCGGGCTCATCCCGCACGCGAAGTAGGCGTCGAGGGTACGCACCAGGTCGGTGCCGCGCCGTTCGTCGTACCCGACGACCCGGCCGATCGTACGGTCGACGAAGCCCGCGATGTCCCGGTCCCCGGCCAGCAGGAGGCCCAGGAAGCCGAAGTCCTCGGCGGCGGCCCCGTCACCGGAGCGGCCGAGCAGTCGTAGGGCGTCGAGACAGCGTCGGCCCTCCTCGTAGGCGGCGGCCACGGCGTCCGGGTGGGTGGCGAGTTCCTCGACGGGGGCGGAGGCTCCGACGGTGACCGACTCGTGCACGGCGGCGCCGAGGTGGCGGGCCGTGTGGCGGGCCACCTCCGCCGCGGTGTCGCCGGGCTCCAGGGGCAGCAGCAGGACGGTGCCGCCGTCGCGGGCGGCGGCCAGGCCGTGCCGGGTCGCGGCGAGGTGGGACGCGGCGGACCACAGACGCCGGCGGGCGGCCGCCTCCTGGTCGGCGTCGGCCGCGCTACCGTCCAGGCGCGCGGCGAGCACCACATGGGTGGCGTCGAGATCGGCGGACAACCGGGAGGCCCGCTCGCGCAGCAACCGTGGGTCGCGGTCCCGGGCGTCCAGCAGGTCGTCCAACAGCTCGCCGCGCACCCGCTGTTCGGCCTCGGCGGCGGAACGTCGGGCCAGCAGCAGCAGTGAGGTGACCATGGCCGCGCGCTCCAGGGTGCGTTGGTCGACGGGGTCCAGTCCCGGGTGGCCGCGCAGCACCAGCGCGCCGAGCAGTTCGCCGCCGGCGGACACCGCGGCGATCCAGTCGTCCGCGTGCCGCACCGCGTGTCCCTCGGCGCGGGACACCTCCACGGCCCGGGCGGGTGCCGCGACGGGCTCGGTGAACTCGACGGTGCCGTCCAGGATTTCGGAGACGGCGGCGGCCACGTCGTGGACTCCGCCGCCGCGCAGGACGAGTTCGGCGAGCCGGTCGTGAACGTCCGAGGCCCGCTCGATGACCCCGCTGCGGTCCCTGATGATCTCGTTGGCGCGCTCCAGGTCCCCGAGGGCGGAACGGGTCTCGGTGAGGAGGTTCGCGGTGTCGATGGCGGCGGCCGCCAGCGCCGCGAAGGATCCGAGCAGAGCGATCTGCTCCCGCTCGAAGACCCGGGCCCGCCGGTCCGCCGCGAACAGGACCCCGATCACATGAGGCCCGAGCGTCAGCGGCACTCCGAGGATGGCGACCAGTCCCTCGTCGCGCACGCCGGCGTCGATGACGAGGGTGTGCTGGAAGCGCTCGTCCTTGAAGTAGTCGTCGGTGACGTACGGCCGGGCCGTCTGGGCGACGAGGCCGCCGAGTCCCTCCCCCATCCCCAGGCGCAACTGCTGGAAGCGGGCCGCGACGGAGCCTTCGGTGACCCGCATGTAGGTGTCACCGCGCGCCGGGTCGTTGAGACTGAGGTACGCGACGTCCGTGCCGAGCAGCGAGCGGGCGCGCTGCACGATCGCCCGCAGGACCGCGTCCAGGTCGCGCAGCCCGGCCAGGTCGTGGGCGGTCTCGAAGAGCGCGGACAGCTCGGCCTCCCGTCGACGTCTGCCCTCCAGCTCCGAGCGGACGCGCAGCGCGAGTGGTTTGACGGCCTCCAGGGCGGCGATCTCCGGGGCGGGCCGCCCCTCGGCGCGGGCGATCAGCACCGGCTGCTCATAGGCGTCGGCGGACGCGCCCCGGGCGAGCAGCTCCAGGAACGGCGCTTCGGCGCTGCCTGGCGCGCACGCGTCGCCGCTGTCGGACACGGGCGACGCGCCGCTGTCGGACACCGGCAACTCGCCTCCGCTGGTCACCGGCGCGGCGGCGTCCACGCCGTCGAGGCCCGGCGCCCCGGGACCGGCGCTCGGCGCGCTCCCGCCCGGCCCGCTGTCGCCGCGCCCACTCTCGCCGGGCCCGCCGTCGGCCGACGCATGGGCGGCCGACCCAGGGGCAACCGGCCCATCGGGAGCGGGCTCAGAGGGGGCGGGCGCGACGGCGGCCGGCGCGGCGGCACTGCCGGTACCGGTGCGTTCGACTGACTGCACGTGATCGCGGGACATGGTCACAGGATTCCCCATCGTCCGGCCGTCCGTTCCGCCCTGTGGAAAACTCCGCGGGCGACCGGGCCGGACAGCTCAGTGGGCGGTCCAGCCACCGTCGAGGACGAGCGAGGTGCCGGTCACGAAGGAGGCGTGCGGGCCGCACAGGTATGCCACCGCCTCGGCGACCTCCTCCGGCTCGATCAGTCGCTTGACGGCGCTGTCCTGCAGCAGCACCTCGGACAGCACGCGTTCCTCGGGGATGCCGTGTGCCCGGGCCTGGTCGGCGAGCTGGGTCTCGACCAGCGGTGTGCGCACATAGGCCGGGTTCACACAGTTCGAGGTGACACCATGGGGTGCGCCCTCCAGGGCGGCCGTCTTGGACAGCCCCTCCAGACCGTGCTTGGCGATCACGTAGGCCGACTTGTAGGCCGAGGCACGCAGACCGTGCACGGAGGACACGTTCACGATGCGGCCCCACCCCTGCCCGTACATGTGGGGCAGGGCACCGCGGATGAGCCGGAAGGGCGCCTCCAGCATCACGGTGAGCATGGTGTGGAAGACCTCGGGCGGGAACTCCTCGATGGGCCGCACCAGTTGCAGACCGGCGTTGTTGACGAGGACGTCGGTGCCCGCGGCGACGAGCTCGGCGGCGTCCAGGTCGACGAGGTCCAGCACATGCGCCTCCACGGTGCCCGCGAGGTCCCGGCTCTGGGCGGCGAGCGCCTCCAGACCGGCGCCGTCCCGGTCGACCGCTCTCACCTTCGCCCCGGCGGCGGCGAGCCGCAAGGCGCAGGCGCGGCCGATGCCGCCGGCCGCACCGGTGACGAGGGCGGTGCGGCCGCCGAGGTCGAGCGAGGAGGAGTGGAGTCCCGGAAGGGCACTACGAGCGGTCATGGCCCGACCCTAGACAGCGCCACCCTCCCGCCCCATATGGTCACCACCCATACTTCACTCGGAACTCGTAGGGTCGAACCATGTGGGGTCGTCCGACTGGGCCTGCTTGATCCTCTGCAGCGCGAACCCGTTCAGCTCGGGCAGGGCGTCCACGGCGAACCAGCCCACGTCCAGCGACTCGTCGTCGTTGACCCGAGCCTCCCCGCTGACGGCACGACAGCGGAAGGCGGTGTCCATGTACTGGCACACGTCGCCGTTGTCGTAGGTGACCGGCTTGAGCGCCTGCACGACAAGCACCCGTTCCACCACACAGACAACACCCGTCTCCTCCTCGACCTCCCGCACGGCACACGCCGCGGGCTGCTCGCCCGGCTCCGGGATACCGCCGATCAGCGCCCATCTGCCGGTGTCCGAGCGGCGGTTGAGCAGCACTCGGCCGTCGTCGTCGAAGACGACGGCGCTGACACCCGGCAGCCAGAGCAACTGGTGGCCGATGGAGGTCCGGAGCGTACGGATGAAGTCAGGAGTAGCCATGGACCCGACCCTAACGGGCCGGTCGCGTCACTTCGATGATCTTCACTGGGCGTGCGCCGGGCGTACGGCTACACCTCACCGGCGCGCCGACGGCGCACACCGGCGCCGATCGCCCAGCCGAGTCCACCGGCGGCGACCAGCACCAGGGCGATCTCCGGCAGGATGCCCAGCCGTGTGGCGGGCGTCTGCGAGGAGCGCAGCGGAACCTTCTGGACCAGTGAGTCGGCCACGAACATGCCGGTCTTCTGGGTGATCCTGCCGTCCGGCATGATGATCGCGCTGACCCCGCTGGTCACCGGGACGGTGACGGTCCGGCTGTGCTCGACGGCGCGCACCCGGGACATGGCGAGCTGCTGGTAGGTCATCTCGCTGCGGTCGAAGGTGGCGTTGTTGCTGGGGACGGAGATCATCTGTGCGCCGTCGGTGACCTCGGAGCGCACGGCCCAGTCGAAGGCGGCCTCATAGCAGGTGACCAGGCCGACCTTGGCGCCGTCCATGTCGAACACGCCCGGTTCGCTGCCCCGGCTGAAGTCCTGGCGGACCATGGAGGTCCAGTTCTTGTTGATCGCCCCGATGAGCGGGCGCAGCGGCAGGTACTCGCCGAAGGGCTGGATCTGCCGCTTGTCGTACGTGTCGCCGGGCCCCTTCACCGGGTCCCACAGGATCTGCTCGTTGTAGAGCTTGCCGTCGCGTTCGACGACTCCGCCGACCGAGATCGGTACGCCGATCGCCTTCGCGGCCTGGTCGATGACGGCGGCCGCGTCAGGGTTGGCGAAGGGGTCGATGTCGGAGGAGTTCTCCGGCCACAGGACGAAGTCGGGCCGGGCCACCTTGCCGGCCTTGACCTCGGCGGCCAGCCGTTCCGTCTCGCGCGCGTGATGGTCGAGCACGGCCCGCCGCTGGGCGTTGAACTCCAGCCCGGCGCGGGGCACGTTGCCCTGGATGACGGCGACGGTCGTGCTGCCGTCCTCGGCCTTGTCGCTGACCAGGGGCCGGGCGGCCACCGCGGCCAGCACCGGCACCGCGACGCTCAGCACGGCGACGGCCGCCGCCGACCGGCGGACCACCCTCGTACGCCGTGCCACCATCGCCAGCCGCACGATCTCGTAGAGGCCGAAGCCGCACAGGACGACGGCGAAGCCGAGGACCGGGGTGCCGCCCACGGCGGCGAGCGGCAGGAACACGCCGTCCGCCTGACCGAACGCGACCTTGCCCCAGGGGAAGCCGTGGAAGGGCACGCGCGCGCGTGCCGCCTCTCCGGCGATCCACACCGCGGACGCCCACAGGGGCCAGCCGGGCAGCTTCGACACCGCTGCGACGCCCGCGCCGACCAGCGCGACGAAGACCGCCTCGATGACCACCAGCGCGAGCCAGGGACCGGGGCCGACCTCCACGCCGGTCCACACCAGCAGCGGCAGCAGGAAGCCGAGGCCGAAGAGGTAGCCGAGGCCCAGGCCCGCCTTCCAACCGCGCCCGCGCAGCACCCACCCGAAGACGGCGAAGGCCGGCAGGGCCAGCCACCACAGGGTGCGCGGCGGGAAACTGACGTAGAGCAGCACTCCGGAGAGCGCGGCGGCGGCGGCCGGAACGAGTCGCAGCAGTCGCGCCCCGAGTGATGCGGGCGCGGTCTGCGGCCTTACCTGGTCCGACTCGTCCACGGAGGTTGCGGTGACGGTCACTGTGGGAGTCTACGGCGGCCGGACTCGGCGCCGACAGCGCGGTCCGCCCCCGCTCGCGGCAGCGAAACGTTCCCGCGTAAATCGGTCCCACTTGTCCACAAACCGCCCATCAGCGGTTACGGTGTGCCCCAGTCCTTGTTCGTACGGGCCGGTAACGCCCGGCACGGCCGAGGACGACGCAGGTCGGGGGCGACCGGGTTCGGGGGGCGGGGTGTATTCCACGGGGATGACGTCTGCGGTCGGTCCGCAGTCGGCGACGGGCGAGATCGACAGACGAAACGGCTCCGACGCGGTGGGCGTCGTGATCCTGGGAGCCTGTGCGGCCTGGGCCCTGATCACGGCGGCCGTCCACGACGGCCGGCCGGAGGGGGTGCTGCTCGCGACCCTGGCGGTGGCCGCCGGATACGCCGCGGGGCGGATCTGCGGGGCGCTGCTGCCGGTCGCCGCGCCGAGTGCGTGGGCCCTGGCCGCGCTCGGCCTGACGGTGGGGCTGCCGCACCTCTCCCCCGGCCCCGAGATCATCACGCCGCTCGGGGACGCGGGTGGCGTCGCCGCGCTGCTGGCCCTGTCCACCGGTGCCGCGTGCTGTGCCGCCTGGGCCACCGAGACCCTCGCCCCGCGGGTGGCCCTGCGGGCGCTGGCGGCAGGGATCGCGGTGGTCGCGGCCGTGCTCGGCTCGGTCGGCGGGTTCGCCGCCTGCGTCGCGGTGCTGCTGTGCTCACTCGTCGCGGGCCGGATCCGTCACCGCGGTCCCGCTCTCGTCTGCCTGGCCCTGTCCGCGTTCCTGGTGGCGGGCCTGACCTGGGCGGTCGCCGGTGGCGCGGTGCCGGGCGGGTCCGGCGGCGCGCTGGAGAGCCGACTGACCCCGCACCGGGTCGGGTTGTGGCACGACGCCCTGGACATGGCGCGCGGGCAGGCGGCTGTCGGGGTGGGCCCGGGTCGTTTCGGCGAGCTCAGCGGGACGGCGACCCGGACGCTGCTGTCCGACGGCAAGCCGCACTCGGCGCCGTTGCAGCAGGCGGCCGAACAGGGAGTCGTGGGCGTGACGCTGTTGGCCGCGGCCTTCTGCTGGATGCTGTACGCACTGTGGCGCACCCGGCGTCCCACACCGGTCGCGCTGACCGCGGGGGCCGCGCTGACGGCGGTGGCGGCGATCGCCTGCCTGGGCAACGCGCTGAGCTTCACCACGGTGACGGTAGCGGCGGGGCTGTTGGCGGGACTGGCCACGGCCCGTCCGCTGGCTGACGAGTCGGTTCGGCATGAGGCGGACGCCCGCCCTCACGGTGACCGGCCGACCCCGTGAACCGGGTGCGTGCGCTCAGCGCGCGGCGCTGGACCGTAGCCGGTCCTTGATGACGCGTACCGCCGCTTCGGCGTCGTCCACGGTGACCGTGAACGTGTGGCCGTCCCACAGTTGCAGCACCACGCCCTCGCCCCGGCGTACGACGACCGCGGTGCCCTTCTCGGGACGCCAGCGGTAACCCCAGCCTCCCCAGTGGCGGGGAGTGACGTGCGGGTCGAACTCGGCGCCGGTGACATGCGCCAGCGGGATCCGGCGGCGCGGCACACCGATGTGGCCGCAGCGCACTTCCAGGGAATCCGTGTCGACCTTCAGAGCGACGTGCACGAAGGCGAGAGTGCCGAAGAGAACCAGCAGTCCGGCCGCGATGCAGCCGACGACGGACATCACGAGCGGGGCGATACCGGACGTCCACTTGGAGTCGACGGCCAGTTCGATGCCGAGCGCCAGACAGGCGGCGCCGCCGAGCGCCAGCAGCCACTGGAACCGGTTGGAGGCGCGCCCGGTCCAGACGTCGGGGTGTGGGGTGTGCTCACCGTGGGGGTGGTCCCTCATGGCTATGAGAGTACTCAGGTTTCGCTGCGCCGCCAGCTCGTCGCTCAGAGTTATCGGGCGGGGCGGGCGTCAGCGCGCGGGGCTGACCGACGTGAGGAGCCGGCCTTCCGCGTAGGCGAGAGCAGGCTCGGGAAGGACGCCCTCACGGCCGCTGAGCAGCACCGTCAACGTGCCGTCGGCGGTGGCCTGCGGGGCGGGCTGCTCACCCAGTCGGCGCAGCGCCTGGGCGGCGACCGCCCCGGCGGATCCGTGCAGGACGAGCGGGGGGAAGCCGGGGCGCTGCACGGCCGCGCGGATGCGCTCGGTCACCAGCTCGTAGTGGGTGCACCCGAGGACGACGGTCGTCACGTCATCGGGGGTCAGCGCCGCGGCCGCGGCGACGGCGGCTTCGATGGCCGCCTCGTCCGCGTGCTCCACCGCTTCCGCCAGGCCGTAGCAGGGCACCTCGGTGACCGGCACGCCGTCGGCGAAGTCCTCGATGAGTCCGCGCTGGTAGGGGCTGCCGGTGGTGGCGGGCGTCGCCCAGATCGCGAAGGGGCCGCCGCCGGCCGCGGCCGGCTTGATCGCGGGGACCGTGCCGATGACGGGTATCTCGGGTTCGAGCAGGGCCCGCAGAGCCGGCAGGGCGTGCACGGTGGCGGTGTTGCAGCCGACGATCAGGGCGTCGGGACGCCGCGCGGCGGCGGCCTCGGCGACGGCCACGGCCCGCCGGGTGAGGTCCTCCGGGGTCCGCGGGCCCCAGGGCATTCCGTCGGGATCGAGGGAGAGGACCAGATCGGCGTCGGGCCGTAGACGTTGTACCGCGGCCGTGGCCGCCAGCAGACCGATTCCGGAGTCCATGAGCGCGATCTTCACCCCGCCACGATAGACGATGCCCGCTGTGCGGGCCGGGCCGGTGGGGCAGACTGCGCGGGTGAGCGCCATCGTGTGGATCGCCGCCGGATCACTCGCCGCCTGGCTGTGGTTGCTGCTCGGCCAGGGCTTCTTCTGGCGTACGGACGTCAGGCTGCCACCCGGGCGGGAACCGGAGGTCTGGCCGTCCGTCTGCGTCATCGTTCCCGCCCGTGACGAGGCCGCGGTGCTGCCGGCGAGCCTGCCGTCGCTGCTGGCGCAGGACTATCCCGGGCCGGCCGAGGTCTTCCTCGTCGACGACGGCAGCACGGACGGCACCGGAGAGCTGGCGCTCGAGCTGGCACGGCGGCACGGCGGACTCCCGCTGACCGTGACCGCCCCTGGCGAGCCGCCCGCGGGCTGGACCGGGAAGCTGTGGGCGGTGCGCCACGGTATCGGCCTGGCACGTGTTCGTGGCCCCGAGTACCTCCTGCTGACGGACGCCGACATCGCGCACGCGCCGGACAGTCTGCGGCAGTTGGTCGCGGCGGCCGGCCCGGGCGGCTTCGACGTCGTCTCACAGATGGCGCGGCTGCGGGTGGAGAGCCTGTGGGAACGGCTGGTGGTGCCGGCCTTCGTGTACTTCTTCGCGCAGCTGTATCCCTTCCGCCGCATCGGCCGGAAGCGGGGGCGGACGGCGGCCGCGGCGGGCGGCTGTGTGCTGCTGCGCGCCGAGGCCGCCGAGCGGGCCCGGATCCCGGAGGCGATCCGGCACGCCGTCATCGACGACGTGGCGCTGGCGCGGGCCGTCAAGGGCGGCGGAGGTCACATCTGGCTGGGGCTGGCTGAGCGGGTGGACAGCGTCCGCCCGTATCCGCGGTTGCGTGACCTGTGGCGGATGGTCTCGCGCAGCGCGTACGCGCAGTTGCGGCACAACCCGCTGCTGCTCGCCGGTACGGTGGCCGGGCTCGCGCTGGTGTACCTGGTGCCGCCCATGGCCCTGGTCGTGGGGGCGGCCACGGGGTGGACGGCGGTCGCGGTGCTGGGCGGCCTCGCCTGGTCGGTGATGACCGGGACGTACGTCCCGATGCTCCGTCACTACCGGCAGCCGCTGTGGCTCGCTCCGCTGCTGCCGTTCACCGCGTTCCTCTATCTCCTGATGACGGTGGATTCAGCGGTGCGGCACTACCGGGGACGCGGCGCGGCCTGGAAGGGCCGCACCTACTCGCGTCCAGAGACTGTCGTCGGCGACGAGAGCTGAGCGCTCACTTGCGTCCCGGTGTCCAGTTCATGCCCCACCCGTAGGCACGGTCGACGGTCCGCTGCGGGCTCACGCCGCGTTCGGGCACCAGGTAGCGGGCCTCGCGCCGGACCACCAGGTCGCCGCCGGTGTTGGTGATCAGGGCGAGCGCGCACACCGTCGAGGGGACCGTGCACTCGTCGAGGGAGAAGTCGACGGGTGCGCCGTGCTGCGGTTGGAGCGTGACCGTGGCGTGCAGGTCGGCGAAGGAGCGCGCCCCTTGGTAGATGGTCACGAACACGAGGACCCGGCGGAAGGCCTGCGTGTGGTCGAGGTTCACGGTGAGGTTCTCGCCGCCGGCGACGGCGCCGGTGCGGTCGTCACCGTCGAGGTGGATGTACGGCGGCCGGTGCAGGGCTCCGAAGGCGTTGCCCAGGGCCTGCACGACTCCCTTGCTGCCGTCGCTGAGTTCGTACAGGGCACACAGGTCGAGGTCGAGGTCCGCGTGCGTGGCGACCGCTCGGCCGCGCTTGCTGCCCCAGCCGGAGAACTGTTTGTGGACCTCCCAGTTGAGGTTCACGCGCAGGGCGCCCGAGGTGCCGCCCTGCTTGGTGAGCGAGACGGACGGGGCCGCCTTGGTGAGCGTCACCTTCGTCAGGCGGACGGGTGCGGCGGGAGGCGCCGAGGGGGGCGGCGGAGGCGGTGCCGGTGTCGTGGGAGGTGCGGTGACCGGAGGTGCGACGGGTGCGGCGGGAGACGGGGCGGCGTGCTGGGGTTCGTCCACGGTGATGCCGTAGTCCGTGGCGAGGCCCGCCAGCCCGCTGCCGTAGCCCTGGCCCACGGCCCGGAACTTCCAGGCGCCCTGCCGACGGTAGAACTCACCGAGCAGGAAAGCGGTTTCGACGGTGGCGCCGGGGCTGTCGAAACGGGCGGTCACCGTGTCCCGCTCGGCGTCCCTGACCTCGATGTAGAGGTCGGGGACGGCGGCGAAGGCGGCGCCGTCGGCGGAGGCGGCCAGGACCACGGTCTCGATCGCGGGTTCCACGCGCGCGAGGTCGACGACCAGGGTGTCGGTCACCCTGCCGCCCTGCTCCCGCTTGCCCTCGTACCGGACGGCGCCCGAGGAGTGCACCGGCTGGTTGTAGAAGACGAAGTCACTGTCGGAACGGACCTTTCCGGCCACCAGCAGCAGCGCCGAGGCGTCCACGTCGGGCACGCCCGGCCCGGAACGCCAGCCCAGTTCGACGCGCAGGGCCGTCGTCGGCACCGGAGCGTTGGATCCTTTCGGCATCGACATGCCTGCCCCCATCACGTGTCAGCGCGCCAGGCCTTCCCGGTCCGCCCCGTCCTGTTGTCTACCCGTCAACCTATTGCCCGGGACGCCGAACTCCCATGAGCGGTGCGGGACGACGGTCCCCGACCCGTCGGTAACCCGCCCGGAACTCGGCTTTTACCAAAAAGTCGCCGGGCACGCCGCCCCTTTTTGCGAAGTTCGCTCACATTGGGGGTCCCGCGTCACCCCCGACACGTAAAACAACCCTCTTATCGGTCTCCCCAACCAGCACATCGTGGGCTTAACTTATGTGCCATGACCTCCCCCCGCTCCACTTATGGCGGCGGCTACTACTCCGCCTCCTTCCCGGACACCCCGATCTACGACTCGCTCGTGGCCGAGCGGGGTACCCCGCAGATCGCCCCGATCCGGGTCCCCGCCGAGTACGCCACGCCGGGCAGTCACCTGCCGGCGCTGCCGTCGGCACTGCCCGCCCTTCCCTCCGGCCCCTCCCAGCCCTCCTACGGTTATCCGCAGGCGCAGCAGCCGGCCCCGCTCCAGCAGGCGCCCGCCGCGTACATCCCGCAGCAGGCAGGCATGCCGCGCGGCTACCCGAGCCAGCAGCCCCAGCAACCGCGCCCGGCGGGGGCCGGCATGGGCACGGGCTACGAGGCGATGCGCCCCGCGGCTCCTCGCCCGGCACAGCCGAACTACCAGGATCCGTACAACCAGCAGCAGCAGCAGTACCGCGGCGGCTACTGACGCGTCTGGGGGGTTGTCGGCACCACCTGGCACGATGGCCTCATGGGGAACCCGCGACTGCAGTCGATTCACGTTCATCCGGTCAAGGCGTTCCGGAGCCTGGCGCTCCGGGAGGCCGACGTGGAGCCCTGGGGGCTTGCCGGGGACCGGCGTTGGGTGCTGATGGACGACGGGGGAAAGGTCGTCACTCAACGCCAGCAACCACGGCTCGCGCCTGCCGTCGCCGAACTCCTGCCCGGCGGCGGCATCCGGCTGTCCGCGCCCGGCATGGAATCCTTGACGGTTCCCGTTCCGAGGCCGAGCGGCACGGTGCCCGTGGACATCTTCCGGGAAACGGTCGAGGGAGTCCTGGCGGAGGGCGAGGCGGCGCACGCCTGGTGCAGCACGTATCTCGGCATCGACGTCCGGCTGGTCCACATGGACGACCCGGCCACGCGACGGCCGGTCGACCCGCAGTACGCCCTGCCCGGTGAGACGGTGTCCTTCGCCGACGGCTTTCCGCTGCTGCTCACCTCCGCGGCTTCCCTCGACGCCCTCAACTCCCTGATCGCCGAGGGTGATCACGCGCACGAGGGCCCGCTGCCCATGAACCGTTTCAGGCCGAACGTGGTGGTGGCGGGCACCGCGGCCTGGGCCGAGGACGACTGGTCGCTCGTCGCCATCGGCGAGGTCACCTTCCGGGTCGCCAAGGTGTGCGGGCGGTGCGTCGTGACCACGACCGACCAGGCCACCGCCGAACGTGGCCGGGAACCCCTGCACACCCTCGGCCGGCACCGCCGTCTCGACGGCAGACTCGCCTTCGGGCAGAACCTGGTGCCCCGCTCCCGCGGCACGATCCGGGTCGGCGATCCGGTCACCGTCCTCGAATAGGTCCGGAACCCGCTGTGGCACGGACCCCGGGAACCCGGCCCGGGGGTCCGGGCGTTGGAATGTCCGTGAGAAGTTCATGAGAGGTCCCGGCGCTGGTGATTTCGCTCTCTCTTTGACCGGGTCCGCGCGTGAACAGCTGTGTCGGGGGTTATCACGGAGCGGGAAGGGGGTGCGGGAGGGTGCGCGCAATCACCGGACTCTGGCGTTGGCGGCACAACCCGCTGCGCCGGGGAACCGATCTGGCGGAGGCCTGGCTGTCTCTGGCGGCTCTGCTGCTGGTCCTGGTCGCCGGCCCGGTGCTCGGCTGGCTGGTCGGCGGCGTCGCCCAGGACGCGCTGCAGCGCTCCGTCCGCCAGCAACACGAGTCCCGTCACGAGGTGACGGCGACCGTGGTCCGCGAACTGGGCCACTCCCCGCTGGACACCGACCCCGAGACCACCGCCGGGCGGGACCTGCGCAGCCGGGTGACCGCCGACTGGCGCGGACCGGACGGGACAGCCCAGCACGGCACGGTGCTGGCCGCGCTGCGCAGCCCGCACCCCGGCGACCACTTCACGCTGTGGACGGACCGGCACGGCCGCATGGCGGCCCGCCCGCTGGACTCCGCCACCGCCACGACCCACGCCGTGCTCGCCGGGGTCGGTGCGGCCCTGCTGACCGCGGGCGTCGTCGAGGCCGGCCGACGACTGGCGCTGTGGCGCATGGTCCGTCGCCGGTACGCCCGTTGGGACCGGGCCTGGGACCGGGCGGGCCCGGACTGGGGCAGGACCGGCACCGGCAGCTGACGGCCTTCCGGCTCTGGTCAACCCACGGTCTGCGCGCACGCTACGGTGGACCGGCCGAACGCATTCGGCATCGACAACCCGCGTACCACGAGGTGGGGGCACAGCAGCGCCATGGCACAGGGCACCGTCCAGGTGACGCACACCGGCACATCGAGGTGGCGGCGCCGCACAGGTGAGTACGCGTCGCTCGCCGCTGCCCTGGAGGCCGCGGCCGACGGCGACGTCCTCACCGTCGCCCCCGGCACCTACCGGGAGAACCTCGTCGTCCAGCGGGCGGTCACCCTGCGCGGCCCCGACGGCTCCCCCGGGTCGGTGCGGATCGCGCCCGTGGACGGGGTGCCGCTGACCGTACGGGCCTCGGCCGTGGTCCAGGACCTGCACATCGAGGGCCAGGACGCCGCCGCTCCCGCCCTGCTCGTCGAGGAGGGCTCGCCGGAGCTCACGGACGTACGGATCGTCACGCGGTCCGCGTCCGGCATCGAGGTGCGCGGCGGCGCGCGGCCGACGGTGCGCCGCTGCACCGTCGACAACCCGGCCGGCATCGGCATCGCGGTACTCGACGGCGGCGGTGGGGTGTTCGAGGAGTGCGAGGTCGTCGCGGCGGGCCAGGCCGGTGTCGCCGTACGCGGCGGCGCGCACCCGCGCCTGGACCGCTGCCGGGTGCACCACACCTCGGGGGTGGGCCTGTCGGCGACCGGTGAGAACTCGGCGCTGGAGGCGGTGGGCTGTGAGGTCTACGAGGTTCGCGGCAGCGGTGTCCAGGTCACCGGCCGGGCGACCGCCCACCTCACCGACTGCGATGTGCACCGCACCACCGCCGACGGTGTCACGCTCGACACGGACGCCGTGCTGACCCTGGCCGACTGCCGTATCCACGACATCCCGGAGAACGCGGTCGACCTGCGCTCACGTTCGGTGCTCACGCTGACCCGGACCACGGTGCGTCAGTTCGGCCGCAACGGCCTGTCGGTGTGGGACCCGGGCACGCGCGTGGACGCCAACCAGTGCGAGATCTTCGACAGCACGGGTGACTACCCGGCCGTCTGGGTCAGCGACGGAGCGACCGCCGTACTGGACTCGTGCCGGGTGCACGACGTGCCGGACGCCCTGTTCGTCCTCGACCGCGGCTCCCGCGCGGACGTCGTCGACAGTGATCTCTCCCAGGTCCGCAACACCGCCGTGTCGGTGAGCGACGGCGCCACCGCCCAGCTCGACGACTGCCGGATCCGGGACGCGGCGACGGGTGCCTGGTTCCGTGACCACGGTAGTGGCGGCACCCTCAACAACTGCACCGTGGACGCCACTCAGACCGGTGTGATCGTCACCAAGGGCGCCGACCCGACGATCGAGCGCTGCACGGTCGACTCCCCCGCGGAGGCGGGCTTCTACGTGTCGGCGGGCGGCCGTGGGAGCTTCCTGAACTGCCGGGTGACGGGCAGCGGCGGCTACGGCTTCCATGTGATCGACGGCTGTCGCACGACGCTGCGGAAGTGCCGCACGGAGCGGTGCGCGCGCGGCGGGTACGAGTTCGCGGACGCCCCGGACGCGGCATCCGGAGCGGGCCCCGTGGTGGAGGACTGCACCAGCGACGAGAGCGGCGGCTTGAGGCCGCCCACCGCGCGGGCGACCGCCGTGGAGACGGTGCCCCACTCGCCGAGTCTGCTGGGTTCCATCCCCGGGCAGCGCAGCACCGAGCAGGTCCCGCTGGTCGCCGCCGCGGAGCCTGAGCAGCCGGCGCGGACCTCGAAGGCGGTGCTGGGTGAGCTGGACGCGCTGGTGGGCCTGGACAGCGTCAAGCGCGAGGTGCGGGCCCTCACCGACATGATCGAGGTGGGCCGGCGCCGTCAGCAGGCGGGTCTGAAGGCCGCGTCGGTCAAGCGCCACCTCGTCTTCACCGGCTCCCCGGGCACCGGAAAGACGACGGTCGCCCGCCTCTACGGCGAGATCCTCGCCTCTCTCGGGGTTCTGGAGAAGGGCCATCTGGTCGAGGTGTCCCGCGTGGACCTGGTCGGCGAGCACATCGGCTCCACCGCGATCCGCACGCAGGAGGCGTTCGACCGGGCGCGCGGCGGAGTGCTGTTCATCGACGAGGCGTACGCGCTGTCGCCGGAGGACTCGGGCCGTGACTTCGGCAAGGAGGCCATCGACACGCTGGTGAAGCTGATGGAGGACCACCGGGACGCGGTCGTGGTGATCGTCGCGGGTTACACCGCCGAGATGGAACGGTTCCTGTCGGTCAACCCGGGTGTGGCCTCCCGCTTCTCACGGACCATCACCTTCAGCGACTACGACCCCGAGGAGCTGCTGCGGATCGTGGAGCAGCAGGCCGAGGAGCACGAGTACCGGCTGGCGCCGGGCGCCACGGACGCACTGCTGAAGTACTTCGCGGCGCTCCCCAAGGGCCCCGCCTTCGGCAACGGCCGTACCGCCCGGCAGACTTTCGAGGCGATGGTCGAGCGGCACGCGAGCCGGGTCGCGCACCTCGACGACCCGAGCAAGGACGACCTGACGCTGCTCTACGGCGAGGACCTGCCCGACTCGCCCTGATCCTCTCCTTCGCGTCGCGGGGTGGGCAGGTCGGGCCGGAGCCGGCCCAACAGCCGTTCGCGTTCCTCGGCGAAGGCGGGGTCGGCCTGGTAGTCGGAGTGTCCGAGGATCGCCGCGGGCAGGGGGTGGCGCGCCGTACGCCCGTACACGAGCGGGTCCTTGAGAGCCTCGCGGTCCACCTCGGGGCCGCAGGCGCCGGTCAGGCGGACGGGGCCGCCGATGGGGTCGGTGGACCTGTACAGGTTGCGCCAGCAGTCCACGTCCTGGTGCAGGGCGCTGAGCGCCGCGGGGCCGAAGTGGGCCGGGAACCAGCGGCCGTAGAGGCGCTCCAGCGGGGAACCGTAGGTCAGCAGCGCGACGCGTCTGCGGACGGACGGGGTGAGCTGCCAGGCCGCGGCGGCGGCGAGCACGCTGCCCTGTGAGTGACCGGAGAGGACGAGCCGGCCACCGGTGGCCCGGGTCCAGGTCGCCATCCGCCAGGTCAGGTCGGGGACGGCCCGCTCGGCGTAGCAGGGCGGGGCGAAGGGGTGGGCGGCGCGCGGCCAGAAGGTGCCGACGTCCCAGAGGATGCCGATGGTGCGGCGCGCGGAGGGATCCTTGTAGGCGCGTCGGCCCCAGGTGACGAAGAGTATGAACCCGAGTCCGATCAGCCAGGAGCCCAGCGCCTGAGAGGCCTCGGCGGCGCTCTCGACGACGGCGTACGACCGCTGGGCCGCCGCGCCGGGTGTCTGGTCGGTGGTCATCGCACCGACCAGGGCCGCGGCCCCCAGAAGCAGGGTCGCGGCGGAGGTGACGGCGACGATCAGGGGCGCGCGGTCGGTGAGGGTGGCCATAGCGCGGATGCGGGCGATGCGACGGGTGCGGGTGAGGTCCTGCGGCTCGTCGGGGTAGTCGCGCTCCACCGCGGCCATTTCGAGACGGCGCAGCTGCCAGGTACGTCGTGCCAGCCAGCCGAACAGCGCCAGCAGTCCGAGGAGCAGCGGCGGGATCACCGACGCCTGCCAGGTGAGCAGGACCGGCGGGCCGGGGATGTCGGTACCGGTGCCGTCCAGCCAGTCGGAGACCCGTTGGGAGACGCCGCCGGACATGACTCCGCCGAGCGCGCAGGCCAGCATCGCGACGGCCGGGCCGCCCAGCCCGCGCATCGCGGCGCGCGCGTCGGGGTGCGCGCGGTGCAGTACGCGGGCGACCACGCCGAGGGCGATCACCAGCAGGCCCTGAATCAGGGCGATGCCGCCGAAGGTCGTGTCGCCGGGGAGCCGGCCGGCCGACGTCCACTCGGGGCGCTCCCAGCCGGCGTACACCGCGGCGAGGACCAGCAGGGCGACGGCGGCGAGCGGCAGCCGTCGTACGAGATGCTGGTCGAGTTCCCGGTCGAGGCGGTGTTCGCTGCGGCCCCGGCGGCAGACCACCCACACCACGCCGGCCGCGGCCACGGCCAGCGCCGCCTCCAGGAGCCGGCCCAGGACGTCGAGGAGTGCGGGGCCGCCGGGCCGGTGGTCGAAGCGCGCGGCCGAGGTGCCCACCGCCGCGGCGACCGTCAGCAGGCCGGCGGCGGTGTGGGCGGCGCGCAGCCGGGCGACCAGGCGGCGTCCGTACCAGAACCCGGGCCGGCTCAGTGCGGTGCGGCCGGTCTCCTCCTCGGGCTCCGGGGGACGGGACATTGGCTGCTGGGACTCGTAGGCGCTCCAGGTGCGGTGGGACAGGTACCACAGCAGGGCGGTGAGGGCGGTCGGGATCAGGGCGGCGACCACGAGCCGACGTCCGGGCCTGCTCCACCAGCCGCCGTCCGAGACCACGGGTGACAGGAACCCGAGCCAGGAGTGCCGCTCGGCGCACGCGCGGGTGCCCGCGCACTGCCAGGCCGCGAGATCCAGGGCGACCTCGCAGGCGGCGGCGACCAGCAGCACGGTCAGGGTGAGGCCGGCGAGTCGTACCAGCAGGCCGTACAGGCGTACGGTCCGTTTGCGGCCCCGGGCGGTGGGGCGCATCCAGTGGGCGAGGTTGACGACCATGAACGGCAACAGCAGCAGCCACAGGGCGCGGGTGCCGTTGCCGGAGGTGAGGTTGCACCAGACGTACGCCTCCGGCACCGGCCGCCCGCGGTGGTCGGCGGGCCGGGACTCGGCGTCGGCGTCCTCGGCGCGCCGGAAGACCGCCGCGATGTCGTCGCCGGAGATCCGCACCGTGCGTGGATCGTCCAGCATCTGTTGGGGTGTGGTTCCGCCGACTCCGTGAACCAGGAGTTCCAGGGCGGTTCCGGCTTCCCCGGGTTGCGGAACGCAGTCGTCCGCTCTCCGGGTCGAGGCATTGTCCTGCGCAGGTTCCACTGTTCGCACTTCCCCCGTGACGTGCCGTCGGCATCTGTCCGTGCGGCACCAGGATCGCCCCTGGGAAGCGCGGCGCACACCCTCCGTCACGGATTGTCCCCGATCCGTGTGACAGCCGAGGCCCGGATGTCGCCCTCGCTGACATGCGGGAGTCCGGACGGTCAGTGGCGCGACCCGGCGCGGCGCGTGCGAGGATGGGGCGTCCGCGCACCGGGGACGGGCAAAATGGCCTAGTCGGAGCTGGTGCGCGTGGCGTGTCGGGCGGCTTGAGGCGAAAGGACCGGAGCGTACGTGAGCGAGAATCAGAACCTCCTCGCGGAGCAGCGGCGCGCCCTGATCCTGGACGAGGTCCGTCGCCGTGGTGGTGTCCGCGTCAACGAGCTGACCCGCAAGCTCGGCGTGTCGGACATGACGGTGCGGCGCGATCTGGACGCGCTCGCCCGCCAGGGTGTGCTGGAGAAGGTGCACGGCGGTGCCGTTCCGGTGGTCGAGGCGAGCACGCACGAGCCGGGGTTCGAAGCGAAGTCGGGTCTGGAGCTGACCGCCAAGGAGGACATCGCACGGGCCGCGGCGGAACTGGTCACGGCGGGCAGTGCGATCGCGCTGTCGGGCGGTACGACGACCTACGCGCTCGCGCACCAGTTGGTGGACGTGGCGGATCTGACCGTCGTCACCAACTCGGTGCGGGTGGCCGATGTCTTCCACGCGGCGCAGCGCACCTCGGGTCCCCGGCAGGGCGCGGCCACGGTGGTACTGACCGGCGGGGTGCGCACTCCGTCGGACTCGCTGGTGGGGCCGGTGGCCGACCAGGCGATCGCGGCGCTCCACTTCGACGTACTGTTCCTGGGTGTGCACGGGATATCGGTCGAGGCCGGCCTGTCCACGCCGAACCTCGCGGAGGCGGAGACCAACCGGCGGCTGGTGCAGTCCGCGCGGCGGGTCGTGGTGGTCGCCGACCACACCAAGTGGGGGACGGTGGGCCTGAGTTCCTTCGCGGCGCTGGAGCAGGTGGACACGCTGGTGACGGACGCCGGGCTGTCGGGCTCGGCCCGCGCGGAGGTGTCGGAACATCTGCGGCGGCTGGTCGTGGCGGGCGAGCCGGACGATGCGGCAGACGGGTGACTGACCGTCAGCTAGGGTGATATGGCCCGGTCAACTACCTCTCTTTCCGCGGGGGTTCGCCCATGGCTCGCCAACTGCGTCCGGTGGAACTTGAGTTCGTCGAGGTCGCGCCCGTTCGTTTTTTCTTCGAGCAGGAGATGTCCGCCGCTCCGGAGGCCGTCTTCGCTGCGCTCGCCGACGACGTGCCCGGCTGGTCCGAGTGGTTCGCGTCGGTGACGTCCGCCCGGCCCGTCGACGGCGGAGCCCGGCGTGACATCCGGCTCAAGGGCGGGGGCCGCTTCCTGGAGACGGTGATCGCCGTCAAGCCGCCCGAGGTGTACGGGTACCGCGTCGACCGGACCAACGCGCCGGGAGCCCGCGCGCTGGCCGAGGAGTGGCGGCTCATCCCCTCGGGCGCCGGTACCCGGGTGCGGTGGACCTTCGCCGCCGACGGGACGGCGGCTTTCCGGCTGGTGGTGAGGCTCGCCCGCCCGGGCCTCGGACGCGCCTTCCGGGGTGCCGTCACCTCGCTGGACCGGCGACTGGCCGCGCGCTGAGACCGGGGGGTCAGCGTAGAGAGGGCGTGCGGGCGGGGCTTTGGTCTTCAGGACCCTCCTAGCGCCAGACGCCCGTCTCCAGCAGCGAGGTGATGGCCGCGGAGTACGGCGCGATGTCCAGGCCCTGCTCGGCGAGCCAGGCGTCGGAGTAGTACTTGTCCAGGTAGCGGTCGCCCGGATCGCACAGCAGCGTCACGACGCTCCCCTGCCGGCCCTCGGCCACCATCTCGGCGACGATCTTCAGCGCGCTCCAGAGCCCGGTGCCGGTCGAGCCGCCCGCCCTGCGGCCGATGGCCCGCTCCAGGGCCCGTACGGCGGCGACGCTGGCGGCGTCCGGGACCTTCATCATGCGGTCGATCGCGCCGGGCACGAAGCTCGGCTCCATCCGGGGGCGGCCGATGCCCTCGATACGGGAGCCGCAGTCGCACGTGACGTCCGGATCGCCGGTGGTCCATCCCTCGAAGAAACACGAGTTCTCCGGATCGGCGACACAGATCCGGGTGTCGTACTGCATGTAGTGGACGTAGCGCGCGAGGGTCGCCGAGGTGCCGCCGGTGCCGGCCGTGGCGACGATCCACGCGGGCTCCGGGAACCGCTCCAGCCGGAGTTGGCGGAAGATGGATTCGGCGATGTTGTTGTTGCCGCGCCAGTCCGTGGCCCGTTCCGCGTAGGTGAACTGGTCCATGTAGTGGCCGCCGGTCTCCACCGCGAGGCGGGCGGACTCCTCGTACATTTTGCGAGAGTCGTCCACGAAGTGGCACTGCCCGCCGTGGAACTCGATCAGGCGGATCTTCTCGGCGCTTGTCGTGCGCGGCATCACGGCGATGAAGGGCACACCGATCAGCTTCGCGAAGTACGCCTCGGACACCGCCGTCGAACCGCTGGACGCCTCGATCACCGGGCACCCCCGCCGGATCCAGCCATTGCACAGACCGTAGAGGAACAGCGACCGGGCCAGCCGGTGCTTGAGGCTGCCGGTCGGGTGGGTCGACTCGTCCTTCAGGTAAAGGTCGATGCCCCACCGCTCCGGCGTCGGGAAACGGAGCAGATGGGTGTCGGCCGAGCGGTTGGCGTCGGCCTGGACCTTGCGGACGGCTTCTTTCAGCCAGCCGCGGTAGGCGGCGTCGCTGTGGTCGACGTCGAGGGTTTCGCCGGTCCGGGTCGGTTGGGGGGTACTCACGGCGGGGCTCCTTAAGCTGCGCGCCGACAGCGGGTCGCGCGGCCGACACGCCGATCATAGACACCTCCCGCACGCTTCTCACCTGCATAAACACACCTTTGAGCACCTCAAAGGCGCCCCTGGGGGAGTGCGGCGCGCAGACCTGGGGGCGCATTCACGCGAGTGCTCCGGACACTCTCGGCGAGGGGGCCGTGCACACTGGTGCTCGACGGCGGGGGCGGGCAGACTGCCCGACGGGACGAAGGTCCCGAGCGGGGGCGCACACTGGATCACGACGCGAACAGGACAACGGCCCATGCGGGAGCGGGGGTCGGTGCCCACACGCACGAGGGGGCGGGGCGGGATGGCGGAGCCTGAGTTCACGGCGACGGGCGTGCGGATCGGGAAGTGGCTGCGCTCGCTCACCCGGGCCGGGCAGGTCCGGATCAGCGACGGCAGGCTCGAGTTGCTGACCAGTTACGGCAGTGAGATCGACAGCGCGCCGGTCCAGGCGGTGCGCGCGTCCAGGCCCTGGTTCGCGCCGGAGGACCGAGCCCTGGCGGACCTCAACGGCAAGCGCTACCTGCTGACCCTCGGCGAGCACGATCCGGCCCCCGGCGAGCCGGGGCCGCCCGCGGCACGCCGGTTCATCGAGGCCGTGCGGAAGGCTGCGGGGCGTAGCCACTGAGTCACCATGAGTTGCGGGACCGCGCCCCTTACGTCACGCTGGTCTCACGTCACTCTGGGTTTACCGGCGACAACGCTGCGAACCAGCCCCGCCGGCCACGACAGCAGGCGGCTGTGGCACGCAGACACTTGCTGGATCGATCCGAACTCCGTGTTCTTCCGGACCTCTACGTCGGGGAGTCGCAGCCGTGATCAGTCACCCAAGCAGGCACTGCACGGTGGAGCTCCAAGCCCTGCCGTCGCGGATCGGCCAGGTCCGCAGAATCGTATCGGCGCAGTTGCGCTACTGGCATCTCGATCCACTCATCGACCGGGCGGCACTCGGTGTGACCGAGTTGTTGACCAACGTCCACCGGCATGCCAAGCCCGACAAGACGTGCACCGTGGAGATCGAGCTGGTGCTCGACCGGCTCAAGGTCTCGGTGCGCGACCACGACCCGCGTCTGCCGGTCGTGGGATCCATCGAGAACGCGGACGCGCTCGCGACCTGTGGGCGTGGGCTCGCGATGGTCGCCGCGGTGAGCGAGAGCTGGGGCGTGCGGCCGGACGGCGAGTCCGGCAAGGTCGTGTGGTTCACACTGCCGACGAAGACGTCGTCGTCCGCACGGACGAACTCCGCGCGTCCACCGCGGCGCAAGGTCGTCGAGAAGCCCGCGCACCGCTTCACGGAGGCCGAGCAGCCGGTCGACCCGCGCAGGCCGGAACACGCTCCCGCCCGGTCGGCCGTTGCCGGTTGACCGGGCGGTGACCACTGTGCCACCGGGGCGCTGCGCTCGTCGGCGCTGATCCCTCCAGTCGCGGCCACGCACACGGAGTTGGTCGTTCGGGCACCCTGGAAGTGGGTGTCCGCCTGCCGTGGCCTCACTCCGTGGCGATGGCTCGCAGCACGTCCAGGCGGGCCGCGCGTCGGGCCGGGCGCAGGCCCGCGAGGGCGCCGGTCGTGACGCCGATCAGCGCCACCACGCCGAGTCGCAGCGGTGACACCGCGAAGGCGAAGGCGCTGTCGCTCGTACCGTCCGAGGCCTTGACCAGCACCCACCCGAGGAAGGTGCCGAGGGTGAGCCCGCCGACCGTACCGAAGGCGGCCACCAGGACCGACTCCCAGCGGACCATGGCGCGCAGTTGGGACCGGGTCTGCCCGACGGCCCGCAGGAGGCCCAGTTCACGGGTGCGTTCGTGGACCGCCAGCGTCAGGGTGTTGGCGATACCGAGGAGCGCGATGAGCACCGCGAGGGCGAGCAGCGCGTAGACGAGGGTCAGCATCATGTCGATGCCTCCGGCCGAGGACCGCGCGTACTCGTCGCGGGTCTGCACGTCCGGGTTGCCGTACTGGTCGGCGACCTTCTCCACGGCGGCCTTGCCCGCGTCGGCGCTCACGCCGTCCTTGAAGGTGACGGCGAGAAGGGTGTCGGAGTCCTGGATGCGGTGCGGGGCCCACGCGGCGCGGGTGATGACGTAGTCGCCGGCGAGTTCGGACCGGCCGTAGACCGCACGGACGGTGAAGGTCTCCTTCGTGCCGTCGGTGAAGGTGAGGTCGGTCCTGTCGCCGGTCCTCAGACCCTGTGAGTCGGCCTCGCTCTCGGTGAGGGCGATGCCGTCCGTGCCGAGGCCGCGCAACGAGCCGTCGATCTTGCCGAGGTCGAAGGTGCGCTCCAGCGCGAGAGGGTCGGTGACGGTCAACGCCCGTCCCCTTCCGTCGACTTCGGCGACCCCGCGGCCGAGTCCCACGGCCGTGTCCACCTCGGGCAGCCGCTGGACCGCTCCGGCGAGCCGGGGGCTGAGACCGCTGCCGCCCGCTCCGAACGACGGGGTGCTGACGGCGACGTCACCGGCGAAGGACCGGGACACGGTCTGGTCCATGGTCGCCTTCAGCGACGCGCCGAACACCGTGAACAGCGACACCACGGCCACGCCGATCATGAGTGCGCCGGCGGTGGCCGCCGTCCGCCTGGGACTGCGGAGGGCGTTGCGCCGGGCGAGCTGGCCGGTGACGCCCCGCACCGTGTCGAGGGGGCCGCCGAGGACGCGTACGACGGTGGTGGAGGCGACCGGGCCGAGGACCACGAAGGAGGTCAGGGCCAGGACGGCGCCGGTTCCCGCCAGCCAGAGGGACGGTGACACCAGGACGCCGGTGAGGGTCACGGCGACCGCGAGGGCGGCCAGGCCCATGCCGGTGACGGCACGGGCGCGGGAGGCTCCGGAGGTGTCGACCGCGGTCTCGCGCAGGGCGGCCAGCGGCGCGGTACGGCCGGCTCGCACGGCGGGCAGCAGGGCGGACCCGAGACAGACCACGACGCCGACCGCGAGGGGCAGGACCATCGACAGAGAGCTGATCACCAAGTCCCCCTCGGGGAAGGGGAATCCGATGGCCGGGAACAGCGCCTGCAGTCCGGCCGCGATGCCGATGCCGCCCGCCAGACCCGCGGCCGACCCGATCAGGGCCACCGCGCTCGCCTCGACGAGGGTGACTGCGGTGACCTGTCGGCGTGAGGCGCCGAGAGCACGCAACAGGGCGTTCTCCCGGGTGCGTTGGGCGACGACGATCGCGAAGGTGTTGTGGATGGAGAAGGTCGCCACCAGCAGGGCGACGCCGGAGAACACGAGCAGGAAAGCGGTGAAGACGGTCAGGAACCGGCTGGCGATCATTTCGGTGTTCTCCTCGGCGGACTGCTGACCGGTGATGGCCTCGACCCCCTTGGGCAGCACGGAGGTCAACCGGTCGACGAGTTCCCGCTGGCTGACGCCGGGGTCGGCGCGTACCAGGATGCTCGCCGCCTCGCCGGGCCTGGCCGTGAGGTACCTCTCCGCGTCGGCCTGGGTCATGCCGGTGAAGGTCACCTGGGCCATGCCGTCCTCGCCGCCGAAGGTCGCGAGGCCGACGATGGTCACCTTGACGGGGTCGGGGGTGCGCAGGGTGGTCGTGTCGCCGATCCTCAGGTGGCCCTTGTCCGCGGTGCCGCGGTTGACGACGACCTCGCCGGACCGTGCCGGAGCGCGGCCCTCGGCGAGCCGGTACGGGTTGAGCTCGGGGTCGGTGATCCAGTTGCCGGCGCGGGTGGGCGGGCCCTGGCCGCCGATGGGCTTGCCGTTCGCGCCCACGAGCTGGCCGGTGCCCTGGATGTCGGGCGTGACGGCCGCGACGCCCGGGACCTTCTCGACGGTGTCCGCGAGGTCCGTGGCGACGGGCTGCCGTACGCCCTGGCTCTCCCCGGGAGTGGTGATGTCGTCGGCGCTGCGGACCACCGCGTCGGTGCCGCTGGTCGCGTTGCCGAACATGGTGTCGAAGGCGGCACGCAAGGTGTCACCCATGACGAGCGTTCCGGCGAGGAAGGCCACGCCGAGGAAGACCGCGAGGAACGTTCCCGCGAAGCGCCGCCTGTGGCTGCGCAGGGAGGACACGCTCAGACGTACGGCGGCGTTCATGAGGGCACCTCGAAGGCTTTCATACGGTCCAGGACCTTGTCGGCGGTCGGGGACTCCAGGCGGTCGACCAGGCGTCCGTCGGCGAGGAAGACGACCTCGTCGGCATGGGCGGCGGCGACCGGGTCATGGGTGACCATGACGACCGTGCTGGCCGTCCGGCGCACGGCGTCACCGAGGAGGCCGAGGACCTCCCCGCCGGAGCGGGAGTCGAGGTTGCCGGTCGGTTCGTCGGCGAAGACGACGTCCGGCCGGCCGGCGAACGCGCGGGCCACGGCGACGCGTTGCTGCTGGCCGCCGGAGAGTTCGGCGGGCCGGTGGTGGAGCCGCTCGCGCAGGCCGACGGCGTCCACCAGCGCGTCGATCCACTCCGGGTCGCCCCTGCCGCCCGCGAGGTCCAGCGGCAGGGTGATGTTCTCGGCGGCGGTCAGCGTCGGCACCAGGTTGAACGCCTGGAACACGAAGCCCACGCGGTCGCGCCGCAGCAGGGTGAGGCGACGGTCGTCGAGGGTGCCCAGCTCGGTGTCGCCGATGTGGGCGGCGCCCGAGGTGAGGGTGTCGAGGCCGGCCGCGCAGTGCAGCAGGGTGGACTTGCCGGAGCCCGAGGGCCCCATGATCGCGGTGAAGCGGCCGGCCGGGAAGTCGACGCTCACCCCGTCCAGGGCCCGCACGCCGGTGTCGCCGCCGCCGTACACCTTCACGGCGTCGACGACCCGGGCGGCGGGCCGCGTGCCGGTCGTGATCGTCGTGGCGGTCATGCCGCGCCGCCCTTGCCGGTACGGCCGAACTGCTCGTCCAGGACCGACAGCCGGCGCCAGTACTCGTCCTCGTCGATCTCGCCGGAGGCGAAGCGGCGGCCGAGCATCGCGATCGGTGAGTCGCCGGAGGGGCCGGAGGGGCCGGTGTCGGTCGTCGCGCGCCACGGTCCACGGCGGCCGCGCCAGACGGTGCGGCGCAGGACGGTGACGACGCCGATCACGACGGCCGCCCAGATCAGCGGGAAGAACAGGATCCACGGGCCGGGGCCGCCGTCCCAGTTCGCCAGGGTCTGCATCTCGGGTCATCTCCTCGGTGAGGTCTTTCGCTGATGTCTCGAGACTCCCGCCGGGGAGGGGGCCGGGTCGTCGTACGGCCGGCGACAGTACGCGTACCTCCCGGGGAGTACGCATGGACGTATCCGCTGCTTCTCAGACCGCTCCTCAGCAAGGGACCGACTTCAGCCAGGGATCGACTCCAGCAAGGGATCGACTTCTGTAACTACTAGTATGTACAGTCAGCGTATGAGCACTTCGGACCGACTGATCGAGTCCACCCGTGAGCTGCTGTGGGAGCGGGGCTATGTCGGCACCAGCCCCAAGGCCATCCTGGAGCGAGCGGGTGCCGGACAGGGCAGCATGTACCACCACTTCAAGGGCAAGCCCGATCTCGCCCTGGCCGCGATCCGGCGCACGGCCGAGGAGTTGGGGGCCACCGCGGAGGGAGCACTCGGCGGGCCGGGCACGCCGTACGAGCGGATCGAGGCCTACCTGCTGCGCGAGCGCGATGTGCTGCGCGGGTGTCCGATCGGGCGGCTGACGATGGATCCGGACATCGTCGCCAGCGACGAGTTGCGGGCGCCGGTCGACGAGGTGCTGGACCGGATCCGCGAGCGGATCGCCGGGATCGTCGAGGAGGGCAAGGAGCTGGGCCAGTTCGCGCCCGCGCTGGACGGCGAGGAGATCGCCGCGACCGTCCTCGCCACCGTCCAGGGCGGCTATGTCCTCGCCCGCGCGTCCGGTTCGCCCGCCGCTTTCGACGCGGGCGTGCGGGGACTGCTCTCGCTCCTCTCCCCCCAGGGCAATACCCGTACCCGGTAAAGGAGTTCCACGTCGTGCACGCCATGCAGTACGAACTCACCCTGCCCGCCGACTACGACACCGAGGTGATCCGCGAGCGGGTCCGACGCGTCGGGCATCTGCTCGACGACTGGGAGGGCCTCGGCTTGAAGACCTATCTGCTGCGCGAGCGCGGCGTGGACGGTTCGCCCGTCAACCAGTACGCGCCGTTCTACCTGTGGAACAGCGTGGAGGGCATGAACTCCTTCCTCTGGCAAGGCGCCTTCCAGCGGCTCAGCGACGACTTCGGGCGGCCCTCGGTGCGCCAGTGGACAGGGGTGGCGTACGAGGAGGGCGGCGCCGCCCGTGCCCCCGCGCGGGTGGCGGTGCGACAGCGCCGACCTGTCCCCGACGGCGCCGACTTGGCAGCCGTGATGGACGAGGCCGTACGGGAGACCGAACGGCTGGCCGGGGAGGACGGGGCGGTGCTCGCGGCGACCGCCGTGGACACCGGACGCTGGGAGCTGGTCCGTTTCTCGCTCTGGGAGCACCACACGCCCGGAGCCGAGGGAGATGTGTTCCGGGTGCTCCACATGTCGACGCCGGGGCGTGACCGGATGCGGCAGGGGCGCCAGTGGTGAGCGCGGTCCGCACGGTGCTCGGTGACGTCCTCCCCGACGACCTGGGGGTGTGCGACGCGCACGACCACCTGTTCTTCGGCAGCCCCCAACTGCCCGGCCAGGAACTGCGCAGCGTGCCCGCGGCGCGCGCCGAGCTCACCGCGTTCCGCGAGTTGGGCGGCGGCACCGTGGTGCAGTGGACGCCGTACGGACTGGGCAGGCGAGCCGCCGATCTGCCGCGGCTGTCCCGGGAGACCGGGGTGCACGTGGTGGCCGCGACGGGACTGCACCAGGCCGCGCACTACGACGATGGGGCCCTCCAGGAACTGCGCGGCCGGCTCGCCGAGGTGTTCGTCTCCGAACTGACGGAGGGCATCGGCACCTCGGGGGTCCGCGCGGGGCTGATCAAGGTCGCGGGCGGCTTCCACGCCCTCGACGCGCACGCCCGTTGGACCATGGGCGCGGCGGCCGAGGCCCACCACGCCACCGGAGCGCCCATCGCCGTCCACCTGGAGCTCGGCACCGGCGCCCTGGACGTACTGGACCTGCTGTGCGGCGAGTTGGAGGTGCCACCGGAACGCGTGGTCCTCGGGCACCTCAACCGCTCCCCCGATGCCGAGGTGCACCGGCAGGCCGCCGGGTCGGGCTGCTATCTCGCCTTCGACGGACCGTCCCGTGCGAACCACGCCACGGACTGGCGCATGCCGGACGCCGTGCGGGCGCTCGCCGACGCGGGCCACGGGGACCGGCTGCTCCTCGGCGGCGACACCACGACCGCGGCGGCCCGCGCGGCGAACGGTGGCCCGGGCATGCCGTACCTGCTGCGTCGGATGCGCCCGCGCCTCGCCCTCGCGGTGGGCGAGGAACTGGTGCGGCGGATCCTCACGGAGAACCCCGGCCGAGCCTTCGGCGTCCAGTGGCGCTGACCAGGAAGAGCTACGACCGGTCACCGGAGCCGGGCAGCCCCCTGGCGGGCGGTCAGTGAACCCCGCCGTGGCCGGCCCCGCCGAGGTCCATGTGCTCGATGTGCGCCACGTTCTCCCGGTCGTCGGCGTCCTGGCCGGCCTCGGCGGCGAACCAGGCGTCGAGGATCTCCTCGAGGAGGGGCTCGGAGGTGAGCCGCAGACTGAGGGCCAGGACGTTGGCGTCGTTCCAGCGGCGGGCGCCGTCGGCCGTGTAGGCGTCCGTGCACAGGGCCGCGCGTACGCCGGGCACCTTGTTCGCGGCGATCGAGGCACCGGTGCCGGTCCAGCAGCACACGACGGCCTGGTCGGCGGTCCCGGCGGCCACCTCACGGGCCGCGGTCGCCGAGCAGACGGCCCACCGGGGATCGTCGCCCGGTTTCAGCGCACCGTGAGTGACCACGTCGTGGCCGCGGGTGCGCAGCCGCGCCACGAGGCCGCGCGCGACAGGTTCGTCCATGTCCGAGGAGACGGAGATCCGCATGCGCCGAGCCTACTCGGGGCGGCGGACCCGGATCCTGGAGAGCGCCGAGGAGGCCGGAGCGGGCGGTCAGGTCAGCGCGCCCAGTGGATCGTCCAGCACCGGCTGCCAGGCCAGCTCCGCCGCGCCGACCAGGCTGTTGTGGTCGAGGGTGCAGGGCAGGATGGGGACGCCGCCGCTCTGCCCCCACAGGCTGCGGTCGGCGACGACCGCGCGCAGCCGGTCCGGGTCGGCGTCGAGAAGGGTGCGGTGGAGGCCGCCGAGGATGATGCGGTCCGGGTTGAGGATGTTCACCAGTCCCGCGAGGCCGAGGCCGAGCCGGTCGATGAGCACCTCGGTGGCGGTTCGGACGGACGGGTCGTCGTAGTGGCCGCGGATCAGGTCGTGGGCCTGCTGGAGCAGGGAGACCTCGGGTCCCGGGTCGCGTCCGGCGGCGGTGAGGAAGGCCAGCGGGTCGGCCTCGACGTCGAGGCAGCCGCGGCTGCCGCAGTGGCACCGGCGGCCCTCGGGGTGGACGGTGAGGTGGCCCACCTCCAGTGCCAGGCCCGAACTCCCGGTGTGCAGACGCCCGTCGAGCACCAGCGCGCCGCCCACGCCCCGGTGCCCGGTGGCCACGCACAGCAGGTCCCGGGCGCCGCGGCCGGCGCCGTGCCGGTGCTCGGCGAGCGCGGCGAGGTTGACGTCGTTGCCCGCGAACGCGGGAGGGGTGATGCCGGCCGCGCGCACGCACTCCTGGAAGATCCGGCGTACGGGCGCGCCGACGGGCCAGGCCAGGTGCAGGGGGTTGAGTGCCAGGCCCTCCGGCTCGGCGACGGCGGACGGCACGGCGAGACCCGCGCCGACGCATCTGCGTCCGGTGGTGCGCAGCAGTTCGGCCCCGGCGTCGACCACGGATTCGAGTACCTTCGCGGGGTCGGCGTCCACGGTCTCGCAGCCGGGTGCGGTGGCGACGATACGGCCGCCCAGACCGACCAGGGCCGCCCGGAACCCGTCGGCGTGCACCTGCGCGGCGAGGACCACGGGCCCGTCCTCGGCGACGGCGAGCCGGTGCGAGGGCCGCCCCTGCGAACCGGCCGCGGCGCCGGGCCTGGCGTCCACCCGGATCAGCCCGAGCGCCTCCAGTTCGGCGGCGACCGCACCGGCCGTGGCCCGGGTCACCCCGAGTTCGGCGGTGAGTACGGCGCGGGTCGGCGCGCGTCCGGTGTGCACCAGTTCCAGGGCGGGCCCGAGCGCACCGCGTCCCCGGTCCAACCGCGTCCTCGAGGTGGTTCCTTCCCCCGCCGCCCGGGGGTCCGCCTTCCCGCTCATGAGGGCGAGTCTCCCATGATCCGCATGTGCGGCGGCCTACAGGCCACTGACCCGGAGCGTGATGTTCAACCGTCCGGCGAGTCCCAACTCGGGCGGCGCGCTGCCCGGGTGCACCCGGGGCACCCCGTGATGGGCGAGCCGGGACGGGCCGCCGAAGACGAACAGGTCGCCGCTGCGCAGTTCGACATCGGTGTACGGGCGGGTGCGGGTCTCGGTGTTGCCGAAGCGGAAGACGCAGGTGTCGCCGAGGCTCAGCGACACCACCGGGGCGGGCGACTTCTCGTCGCTGTCGCGGTGCATGCCCATGCGGGCGTCGCCGTCGTAGAAGTTGATCAGCGCGATGTCGTACGCGGCGGCCGGGACCTCCGCGCTGCCGAGCGCGTCGGCCACGGCACGGCGGCCGAGCTCACCCAGCCAGTCGGGGAACGGCTTGACCGGCGCGCCGTCACCGTCGACGACGGTGCGGGCGTAGGCGTACGGATACCAGTGCAGGCCCAGGCAGACCTGGCGGGCGGTCATCGTGCCGCCGCCGGGGGTGCGGACGGTGCGCAGTCCGGCCGGTGGGCGGGCCCATTCCCGGCAGGCCGCCACCAGCTCGCGCTGCCGGTCCGGGTCCAGCCAGTCCGGCACGTGTACCGCGCCGGGCGCGATCCGCGTACGAGATCTGGGGAACAGCTCGGTGTCCATACTCTCCATCCTGCCCGAACAGTCCTGAGCTGCGGCTCGGCTAGCCTTGACGCACGATGACCGACCGTATGACGACGCCCTGGGGCGAGTTCCCGCTGTCCCGTTTCCCCGACGACCCCCGTGACCGGCTGCGTGCCTGGGACGCCTCCGACGAGTACCTGCTGCGACATCTCGCGGACGAGCGGATCCCCCTGTCCGGCACGGTCGTGGTGGTCGGGGATCGCTGGGGCGCGCTGGTCACGGCACTCGCGGCGCACCACCCGGCGCAGATAACCGACTCGTTCCTCACCCGGGAGGCGACCCGGGCCAACCTCGCGCGCCGCGGTGTCGAGGCGGGCTCGGTGGAGCTGCTGACCACGCGGGACACTCCGCCCGCCCGGGTCGACGTCCTGCTGGTGCGCGTGCCGAAGAGCCTGGCGCTGCTGGAGGACCAGCTGCTGCGGCTGGCGCCCGCCGTGCACGAGGGCACGGTCGTCGTCGGCACCGGCATGGTGAAGGAGATCCACACCTCGACGCTCCGGCTGTTCGAGCGGATCCTCGGACCGACCAGGACCTCGCTCGCCGAGAAGAAGGCGCGGCTCATCTTCTGCACGCCGGAGCCGACGCGGGAACGGGCCGGCACCCCGTGGCCGTACAGCTACGCCCTTCCCGACGGCATCGGTGCGGTGTCGGGGCGCACCGTCGTCAATCACGCGGGCGTCTTCTGCGCCGACCGGCTGGACATCGGCACCCGGTTCCTGCTCCGGCACCTGCCGGACACCAAGGGCATGCGCCGGGTCGTGGACCTGGGATGCGGCAACGGCGTCGTCGGTACGGCGGTGGCGCTGGCCGATGCCGAGGCCGAGGTGTTGTTCGTGGACGAGTCCTTCCAGGCCGTGGCTTCGGCGGAGGCGACGTATCAGGCGAACGGCGCGCCCGGGCACGCGGAATTCCGGGTAGGGGACGGGCTGGCGGGGGTGCCGGCCGGGAGCGTCGACCTGGTGCTCAACAATCCTCCGTTCCACTCGCATCAGGCGACGACGGACGCGACGGCGTGGCGGATGTTCTCCGACGCCGAGCGGGCGCTGCGTTCCGGCGGTGAACTGTGGGTGATCGGCAACCGGCACCTCGGGTATCACGTGAAGCTGCGCCGCCTGTTCGGCAACAGCCGGCTTGTCGCCAGCGACCCGAAGTTCGTGGTGCTGAAGGCCGTCAAGCGGTAGCCGGCCCCTCGTCAGGGGGCGGTTTGGGCGTCGTCACCGGGCGGCCGGAGCCTCATGTCGGCCCAGTGTCCGGATGATCTCCGCGACGGTGCGCACCATCGCCTCGCGTCCCACGGTGAGGTAGGAGCGCGAGTCCACCGCCTCGGGGTGGGCGGCGAGGAAGGCCCGGATGGCGCCGGTCATGGCGATGTTGAGGGCGGTGCCGACGTTCACCTTGGCGATGCCGCCCGCCGCGGCCGCGGTCAGTTCGTCGTCCGGCAGCCCGGACGAGCCGTGCAGTACGAGGGGCACGTCCAGCGCCCCGGCCAGCCTCTCGAGGAGGGTGTGGTCGAGGGCGGCGGTGCGTGTGGTCATCGCGTGCGAGCTGCCGATGGCGACGGCGAGCGCGTCCACGCCGGACTCCGCGACGAAGGCGCGGGCCTCGACGGGGTCGGTACGGGCGCCGGGCGCGTGGGCGTCCAGCGGGGCCGCGCCGGGGTCCACCCGGCCGTCCGGTCCGGTCTTGCCGCCGACCCGTCCCAACTCGGCCTCGATCCACAGCCCTTGAGTGTGCGCCCAGTGGGCGGCGGCTCTGGTCGCGGCGAGGTTCTCGGCGTAGGGCAGCCGGGAGGCGTCGTACATGACGGAGCTGAATCCGGCGCCGGCGGCCTGGCGCAGCAGGTCGTCGCTCTGGACGTGGTCGAGGTGCAACGCGACGGGAACGGCGGCGCGTTCGGCCGCGGCCACGGCGGCGCGGGCGAGCGGGAGCAGGCGTCCATACCTGAACTTGACCGCGTTCTCGCTGACTTGGAGGACGACGGGGCTGTCTTCCGACTCGGCGCCGGCGACGACCGCCTCGACGTGTTCGAGGGTGATGACGTTGAAGGCGGCGACGGCTGAGCGGGCCGCGGCGGCGCGGGTGACGAGCTCGCCGGTGGTCGCGAGGGGCACGGCTGGTCCTTCCCTGGTCTTCCGTGGTTCGGGGCTTCCGGGGACTTCCGGCATTCCCGGGGTTTCAGGGGTTTCAGGGGGCGAGGATCACCGAGCGGGTGAGGTGGCGCGGCCGGTCGGGGTCCAGGCCGCGGGCCGCGGCGACCGCCACGGCGAGACGCTGGACGCGGACCAGTTCGGCGAGCGGGTCCAGGACGCCCGCCACCCATGATCCGCCGGTCGCCCGCACCTGCTCGGCCAGCCCGCCCGGCGCCTCACCGAGCATCCAGGTGGCGGTGCCGCGGGTGGTGACGCTGATGGGGCCGTGCCGGTACTCCATCGCCGGGTAGGCCTCGGTCCAGGCGAGGCAGGCCTCGCGCATCTTCAGCCCCGCCTCGTTCGCGAGGCCCACGGTCCAGCCGCGCCCCAGGAAGGTGAACTGCGTGGCCTCGACGAGCCCTTCGGGCAGCGGGGTGGTGAGCGCCGTGCGGGCGTCGGTGACGACGGTGTCGGTGTGCAGGCCGAGGTGGGCCCGGAGCAGGGTCAGGGCGGTGGTGGCGAACCGGGTCTGGACGACCGAGCGTTCGTCGGCGAAGTCGAGGACCACGAGGTCGTCGGCGGCCGTCATGACGGGGGTGTGCGGGTCCGCGGTGATCGCGGTCGTGCGTGAGCGCCCCTTCAGCTCCCCCAGGAGTTCCAGTACTTCGGTGGTGGTGCCGGAGCGGGTGAGGGCGACCACCCGGTCGTAGGAGCGGCCGTGCGGGAACTCGGACGCGGCGAAGGCGTCCGTCTCGCCCTGCCCGGACGTCTCACGCAGCGCGGCGACGGACTGCGCCATGAAGTACGAGGTTCCGCACCCGACGAGCGCGACCCGCTCCCCCGGCGCCGGGAGCGCCCCGCCGTGTTCGGGCGCCTCAACCGCGGCCCGCGCCCAGCACTCGGGCTGGCTCGTCAGCTCGTCCTCGACATCGGTCATGCCGTACCTCTCCTACCGCTTCGTTCCATCGCGTTGATTTTTCTTGCAAGATATAGCCTTGTTTCAAACATAATCAAGCATACGAGCAAGGTGAGTACGCCTGAGCCGCCGGGACGGGCGCGGTCGATCGGGCCCGGCCGGATCACGAGACGGAGGTCGCGGTCAACGGGCCGCTGTGCGGGCAAGCCGGGAGAGTGATCGTCGCCGATGACTCGGGCACCCCGGGCCGCCGGGCCTTCGCCTGGACCCACGCGGCCGACACGGCCGACACGCAGGTCACCGGCGCGACGGCGGATCCGGCCAGGGTGCCGGTCCGGGAATGCGGGAGCGCAATTGATCGCGGTCCAGTGGTGTTACCGGCCCCGCGCTGTCCCCGGCCGCCTAAGCTGAGGCTGAGGCCGAGGGACGTGCCGGGCATGGAGGCTGCGATGGATGAACAACCGACCACACAGCACGTGTCTGGGGGCGGACGGTATCTGCCGATCGCCGAGCACGGGCTGATCGGCGATCTGCGCAGCGTGGCCCTGGTGGGCACCGACGGGACGATCGACTGGTACTGCTGCCCCTCCTTCGACGCGCCGAGCGTCTTCGCGTCCATCCTGGACACGGACAAGGGCGGCCGCTTCGAGCTGGCGGCGACCGTGCCGGCCACCACCAAGCAGTTCTACTTCCCCGACACCAACGTGCTGATCACCCGGTTCTTCACCGAGGACGGCGTCGGCGAGGTACAGGACTTCATGCCGGTCGACGGCGGCTCGGTGGAGACCGAACGCCACCGGCTGATCCGGCGGGTGCTCTGCGTGCGGGGGTCCATCCCGTTCCGTACCCGGGTGGCACCACGCTTCGACTACGGCGCCGAGCCGCACACCGTGCGGCTGGTCGGCGACGTCGCGGTGTTCGAGTCCGCGAAGCTCTCGCTCGGACTGACCGCGACCGTGCCGCTGGAGGTCGACGGTCTGGACGCGCGCGCCGACTTCAAGCTGTCGCAGGGCGAGTCGGCGGTGTTCGCGCTGGACCAGGTGGGCGGCGAGGTGACGCCGCGCCGGTGCGCGCGGACGGAGGCCGAGGAACAGTTCACCACCACGGTGGCGTACTGGCGGAAATGGCTCTCCGCGTCCAAGTACCGCGGCCGCTGGCGGGAGATGGTGCACCGCTCGGCCCTCACCCTGAAACTGCTGACGTACGCGCCGACGGGCGCGATCGTGGCGGCGCCGACCACGAGTCTGCCGGAGCAGATCGGCGGGGAGCGCAACTGGGACTACCGGTACGTGTGGGTGCGGGACGCCGCGTTCTGCGTGTACGCGCTGCTGCGGCTGGGGTTCACCGGCGAGGCCGAGGCGTTCATGAACTTCGTGACCCGGCACGTCAGTCCGGGCGACGGCAAACCCTCGGGCCCGTTGCAGATCATGTACGGCATCGACGGCCGTACGGATCTGACGGAGCGCGAACTCGACCACCTGGAGGGGCACCAGGCTTCCGCGCCGGTGCGGATCGGCAACGCCGCCGCCGAGCAGCTCCAACTGGACATCTACGGCGCACTGATCGACTCGATCTACCTCTACGACAAGTGGGCCAAGCCGATCTCCAGCGATCAGTGGGACGACGTGTGCGCGCTGGTGGACTGGGTGTGCGACAACTGGGACCAGCCGGACGAGGGCATCTGGGAGACCCGCGGCGGCCGCAAGAACTTCCTGTACTCGCGGCTGATGTGCTGGGTGGCGATCGAGCGGGGCATCCGCATGGCCAACCGGCGGGGTCTGCCGGCCGATCTGAACCGCTGGCGGGAGTCCCGCGACGCCATCTACCGGCGGATCATGAGCCGGGGCTGGTCCGAGACCCGTCAGGCGTTCGTGCAGCACGAGGACGGTGACGTGCTCGACGCGGCGGTGCTGATGATGCCGCTGACGAAGTTCATCGCGCCCACCGACCCCAAGTGGCTGTCCACCCTGGACGCCCTCACCCAGGAACTCGTGTCCGACTCGCTGGTCTACCGTTACGACCCGCAGGCGAGTCCCGACGGGCTGCGCGGCGACGAGGGCACGTTCTCCATCTGTTCGTTCTGGTATGTCGAGGCCATGGTGCACGCCGGGCGGATCGACGAGGCGCGACTGGCCTTCGAGAAGATGCTCACCTACGCCAACCATCTCGGTCTGTACGCCGAGGAGATCAGCCACACCGGCGAGCAGCAGGGCAACTTCCCGCAGGCGTTCACCCATCTCGCCCTGATCAGTGCCGCCTTCAACCTGGATCGCGCGCTCGGCTGACCTGGCCGGGGCGGCCGCGGTGATGGTCCGGTCGGGGACGTCCCCGACCGGACTTGACCCATTCACCCCCCGAGCGGCTCCACACCGCCGGTCTCCTGACGAGGCATCAGCTCTCGGGCCCCCCTGCCGATCGGACGTCGACAGCGGTGAGCGCCAACGCCAGCGGTCCCGGCGCGAGAAACGCGAGCGGGACCATCATCCACGCGCACAGGGCGGCGGTCGCCACCGCGAGCAGCACCAGACCACAGCCACCCGGATCCCGTACGACGTCCCTCGCCGCCCCGCGCACGGCGGCCGGCCAGTCGATGAGCGACTCGGGGCGGGCACAGGCCCTGAGGCCCACCACCAGGGCGCCGGTGCCGATCGCGCCGGCCACCACCGCGAACAGCGTCGCCCCCGGCAGCCCGGCCCCGGCCAGCGCCAGGTCCGCGACACACAGCAGCGCACCTGCCAGGGCAACGGCGCCGGCCGCCAGATCGCCCACCCGCAGCCGTCGCCGCAGGACCTCGACGTACCGCCCCGCGGTCGCGGGGCGCCCCTGCCCCACGCCCCGCAGCACCGCGCACGCGGTCGACAGGGCGGCCGGGGCGGTCAGCAGCGGCAGGCAGGCCACCGCCGTGGCCAGGCCGACGCTGAGCACGTCGGCGAACAGGGTCATCCGGGGCCCGAACAGCTCACCCGGCTCACGTGTCCGTTCCGAGCTCATCCCTTGACTCCGGAGCTGGCCATGCCCTCCACCAGGAACCGCTGGAAGGCCAGGAAGAACAGCACGATCGGCAGCAGCGCGATCACCGACATCGCGAACATCGGGCCGAACGACGACTGGCTGGACGCGTCCACGAACGACCTCAGGGCGAGCGTGAGGGTGAACTTGTCCGGGTCGAAGAGATAGATCAGCTGGGTGAAGAAGTCGTTCCAGGTCCAGATGAAGGTGAAGATCGCCGTGGTGATCAGCGCGGGCCGGGTGAGCGGCAGCACGACCTGGAAGAAGCTGCGGAACGGGCCGCACCCGTCGATACGGGCCGCCTCCTCCAGCTCACGCGGCAGACCACGCATGAACTGCACGATGAGGAAGACGAAGAACGCCTCGGTGGCGAGGAACTTCGGCAGGATCAGCGGCCAGTAGGTGTTCACCAGGCCGAGCTGGTTGAAGATGATGTACTGCGGGATCAGCACCGCGTGATGCGGCAGCATGATCGTCGCGATCATGAAGGCGAACAGCGGGCCCCGGAAGCGGAAGCGCAGCCGGGCGAAGGCGTAGGCGGCGAGCGAGCAGCTGAGCACGTTGCCGAGGACCGCGCCGCCCGCGATCAGCAGCGAGTTGGACAGCAGCCGCCAGATGGACACGTCGTTCACGCCGTCCATGGCCGTCGTGTAGTTCGACCACTCCAGGTGGCTGGGCAGCAGGTCGAGACTGGCGATGACCTCGTCGGCGGGCTTGAGCGAGGTGGCGAGCAGCCAGGCAAGCGGGTACAGCATGACCAGCAGGGCGGCCAGGCAGCCGAGGTGCAGGGCGACACGTCCCCAGCGAACGGGCTTGCGGGAAGCGGTGGTTGAGACGACGGTCATCGGTCCCCCTCGGACGCGTAGAAGACCCAGGAGCGCGAGGTGCGGAACAGGACCGCCGTGACGACACCGATGACGAGCAGCAGCACCCAGGCCATGGCGGAGGCGTAGCCCATGTGTGAGGCGACGAAGCCGCGGTCGTAGAGGTACATGGTGTAGACGAGGGTGGAGTCGGCGGGGCCGCCCTTGCCGGCGCTCACCGCGAACGCGGGCGTGAACACCTGGAAGGCCTGGATGGTCTGGAGCACCAGGTTGAAGAACAGCACCGGGGACAGCATCGGCACGGTCACGGACACGAACTGGCGCCATTTTCCGGCCCCGTCGACGGCTGCCGCCTCGTAGAGCTCGGCGGGTATCTGTTGCAGGCCCGCCAGGAAGATGACCATCGGGGCGCCGAACTGCCACACCGTCAGCAGCGCCACGGCCAGCAGCGCATAGCCCGGCTTGTTCACCCAGCCGCCGGTGCCGAGCAGGTTGTCCACCGTGCCGCCGTCGTTGAAGACGGCCCGCCAGACCAGGGCGATGGACATGGAGGCGCCGAGCAGCGAGGGGGCGTAGAACGCGGACCGGTAGAAGCCCTTGCCGCGCTTCATCGACTTCAGGGCGAGGGCCACGACCAGGGCGAGCGCGAGTTGGAGGGGCACGGCGACGACGACGTACGTCAGGGTCGTCATGACCGACCGCCAGTAGCGCGGGTCCTCGGTGAACATCTGCGTGTAGTTGCGCAGGCCCACCCATCGCGGAGGGTCGAACAGGTTGTAGTCGGTGAAGGACAGGTACAGCGACACGGCCATCGGCAGCAGGGTGAGGACGCTCGCGCCGAGGACCCACGGGGACAGGAACACCCAGGCGGCGCCCTCGCGTTCGCGTTTGGGGCGGCGCTTCGGGGCGGTGCCCGCCCGCGTCGGGCGGGCCGGGGGCGCGGGTATGTCGGTGGTGGTCATGACCTCAGCTCCGCCTTCGCCTCGGTGACGTAGTTCTCGGCCGCCTCGCGGGGCGACATGCGCTCGTACGACACCTGGTCGTAGTCGCGCTGGAAGGTGGTCTGCAGGGCGTTGTCGCCGGAGGGCGGGGCCTGCGGCGGATCCTTGAGGGTGCCTTCGAGGGACGACTGGAAGTCGGCGACGGTCTTGTCGAAGTCCTTCAGCTGGGACGCGGTGTTCTCACGGATGGTCTCGTTGACGGGGATCCCACGGGTGGCGCCGAGGATCTCGGCGGCGTCCTTGTCGTTGAGGAGGAAGTCGACGAGCTGCGCCGACTCCTTCGGGTGGCCGGTGTTGGCGGAGACACCGAGGAACATCGACGGTTTGAAGTACTGTCCGGGCGTGCCGTTCTCACCGGCCGGCATGGGCGCGAGGGCGATCCCGGTCGGGACGAGGGCGAGGTAACCGCTGGACGGAGCGTCCCAGTTGGTGTCCGAGATCGCCGTGCCCCGCCCGAGCGGGGTGTTCTCCACGGACCCGTCCAGCTGGGTGGTCTGCTCGGCGGGCGAGACGGCACCTTCGCGCCGGAGCCGGTCGGCGAAGGTCCACCACTCGGTCAGGTCGTCGGCGGTGAACCCGAGCCGGCCCTCCTTGGTGTAGAGGGCCTTGCCCCGGCCGCGCAGCCAGACCTCGAAGGCGTCCTCGCTCTGGCCCGGGTCGGTGGCTCCCGGCTTGCCCGTCCGCTTGGCCAACGCGCGTACGGACTGCGCCCAGTCGTCCCAGGTCCAGCCCTGGCGCGGGAGCGGAACGCCGGCCTTCTTCCACGCCCGCGCGTCGTAGACGACGGTCTCCGTGCCGCGGCCCTGCGGGACGGCGTACTGGGTGCCGTCCACCCGGCCGGTGGCCAGCAGGCCCGGGTCGATCTCGGACGTGTGCAGAACGGACTTCTGTTTCGCCAGGTCGAGCAGCACCCCACCGGAGGCGTACTGGTCGATCTGGCGGTAATCCAGCTGCATCACGTCGGGCGCGTCGCCCCCGGTGGCCTGCACCGCGAGCTTCTGCTTGTAGGCGTCGTAACCCGAGAACGACGTCTGCACCCGCACGTTCGGATGGCGCTTCTCGAACAGGGCGACGGCCTGCTGGGTGCGTTCCGCGCGGTCGGGGTTGCCCCACCACGTGTACCGCAGCGCGACCTTGCCGCCGCCGACCGACTCCCCGGATCCTCCGCATCCGGCCAGCACCGCACAGAGCGCTAGTGCGGCGGCCGATGCGCAGAACCCCTTTGTCCTGTGTCCGGGCATGCCGAGGTCACCTCATCCCTTCCTCGGACTTCTCATGACGGCCCCCCACGCCCCCCTCGCCCCCGGGGTCTTGCTACTCGCCCTTCCTCATCCCTGTTCGCCCTGGTACGGCAGCGTGGTCCCCGGCAGCGCGTACTCGTCCCGTCGGCCGCACATCCCGAAGCCCCCCAGCCGGGTGGGCGCGGCCTCGTACGCGGTCGCCTCGCCGAGATAACCCGGCGCGTCGTCCTCCAGCGCGTCCAGCTGGGCGCCGGTGCGTTCGGCGGTGGCCAGCGCACCGGCCCGCCACAGCTCGCGCCAGGCCGGCACCTTGGCGCGTACCAACCGGGCGGCGGCGCGCTGGAAATCGGCGTAGGGGCCGTTGTCGCCGGCGACGAGGGACTCCCGCAGGCCGAGGTAGCCCTCGACGGCGAGGTCCCGGCGGCGCCGGGCCGCCGCGGCGGTCTCCGGTCCGGTGCCGGGCGGGAGCGTGGCCGCCGCCGCGTACCTGTCCGGGTCCGCAAGCACCTCGGGCGGGAAGGTGAAGACGGCGTCGCCCGCCTCCGGCAGACCGCTGTTCTGCATCAGCACGGTGATCCGCAGGTCGCCGCCCTGCACCATGCGGTGCACGGTCCCCGGGGTGAACCAGGCGACCGATCCCGCCTCCAGGGGGATGTCCCGGTAGCCGTCGGGACTCAGGGTCTGCACCGCGCCCCGGCCGCCGGTGACGACGTAGGCCTCCGTGCACACCAGGTGCAGGTGCGGGCTGCCGCCGCACACCCCGTCCGCCGCCTCCCAGTCGTAGGCGCTCAGGTGGGACAGGCCCACGGCGCCGGGCAGCGGGTGCGGAAGGGCCGACTTCGCGGCTGCGGGCCCGCTCACCACGGCAGCCCCTCCAGGTACGTGCCGACGCGGTCGCCGTCCCAGGCGCCGTCCGCGACGATCACCCGGTAGCGGTAGGCGAAGGACTCGCCGGGCGGCAGCTCGAACTCCTCGAAGAACGCCCACGAGAACGCCACCGTGGGGAAGGGCTCCGAGCGCACGAACCAGTGCGAGGCGTGGACTGCCGACGTCTCGTCGAGGTTCTCCGGGGCGTGGGCGAAGACGAGGGTGGAGTGCCCGTCGGTCTCGTCGTGCTCGGTGGTGAAGGCGAGCCACGGGCCCTGGGAGCCCATCAGCTTGTCCGCGTCGGTGTCCGGGGCGAAGACCGTGCCGCCGGTGAAGTCGCGCGGTCCGCGCCACTGCAGACCCGTGTAACCGGCCATCTCACGGCCGGCGGTGGTCGGGGAGCCGAAGACCAGCGGTTCGTCCCGCAGGTTCGTCAGCCTGATCGACCAGTCCAGCGCCCAGGACCCGGCCTCCTCGTCCACCGAGTGGACGGCGAGACCTCGCTCCTCGCGCGCCCACTCGGCGCCGCCGTTCTCCACCCAGGTGAGTGCCTCGGTGAAGGCCAGCCGGTCGTCGTCGACCGTGAACGCGGGGAAGCCGTCGTGACGCATCGAGCCGACGCGCTCCGGGAGGGGGAGATACCCCTCGCCGTGCACGTAGCAGTTGCCGCCCCAGAAGTTCTGCCCGGACAGATGGCTCGCGGTCATCTGCAGGCCCTTGTGCCAGCGGTGGTCGTTGGGACGGTAGCCGGTCACCGTTCGCCCGGCGAGGGTGCGCACCGGGTGGGCGTAGGGCTTCCGGGACTCGAAGGCCTCGGGGTCGGGGCGGTAGACGTAGCGGAGGATCTCGGTGCCGTCCGCGGCCTCCACCGCGATGTGCTCGCCGTGGACATGGCTGACGCGGATGCTCATGCGCGCTCCTTGGGGGCCCAGTGGGGGTGGTCTCCGTGCATGGCCGGGTAGAACGGGTCGCCGGGGCCGATCTCCCCCGCGTGCACCGGGTCGCCGGTGAACGCCGCTTTGTAGAGGGCGGCGGCGAACTCGAGGGTGGCGCGGGCGTCGGCTCCGCTGGTCGGCGGCCTGACACCGTTGTCGTACGCGTCGAGGAGCGCACCGAGCTGTGCGGTGTGGGAGCTGGGCACGTCCTCGGCGGGGGCGCTCCAGGCGGCGGCGCGCTCGGCGGGGACGTGCGGGGCCGGGGTGTAGACCCAGTCCTCGTTGCGGTGGCCGTAGAGGTGGGTGAGCTCGACGGTCGCGTCCGCGCAGTCGATGCGGACGCGGCTGACCTCGTCCGGGGAGAGCACACTGTTGACGACGGTGGCGAGGGCGCCGTTCTCGAACCGGACCAGGGCCGTGGAGACGTCCTCGCTCTCGGTGTCGTGCACCAGGCGTGCCGCCATGGCCCGGACCTCCGTCCAGGGGCCGAGCAGGTGCAGCAGCAGGTCGTACTGGTGGATGCCGTGCCCCATCGTGGGGCCGCCGCCCTCGGTGGACCACTTTCCGCGCCACGGCACCGCGTAGTAGGCGGCGTCCCGGTACCAGGTGGTCTGGCAGTGAGCGACCCGGGGGGCGCCCAGCTCGCCGCTCGTGATCAGTTCGCGGGCGTGCACGGCGCCCGAGCCGTAGCGGTGCTGGAAGACCACGGACGCGTACGCGCCCGACGCCTCCTCGGCCGCGGCGATCTCGTCGTACTCCGCGAGCGACAGGGTCAGCGGCTTCTCGCACAGCACCCAGGCGCCCGCCTTCAGCGCCGCCACCGTCTGCTCCCGGTGCAGGGACGGCGGCGTGCCGATGAGGACCAGGTCGGGACGTACGGCCTCCAGCATCGCGTCCATGGAGGTGTATCCGGCGACCTCGCCGCCCGCCAGTTCCCGGAACCGGTCGAGGCGGTCCTGGTCGACGTCGACGGCGGCGACCAGTTCCGTCCGGTCCGCGTGGGCTCTGAGCGCGGGCAGATGGCTGCCGCTGACGATGGCACCAGTACCGACCACGGCGACGCGGCGACGGGCTGGGAGCGGGGGCATGCGGTACTCCTCGGACAGCTTCGAAGCAGACGCAGAAAGCGCTTGCTCCGAGGGAGCCTAGGGGGCGGGGAATGTCCGGACAACCCCCTGCGGTGATGTGGGAGCCGCTTTCACCACCACGACACCCCCCACCCACGGATCGCCGCCTTTCAGTGGGTGACGCGGATCTTGGACTGGCCGTGCGGGAGGTCCTCCCAGTCGTCCATGAAACGGGCCCGAAGGCCGTGCCGCTCGGCCAGGGCGAGGAGCGTCTCGGTGCGGTAGTAGAAGTCCTCGCGCAGGACGTGGTGTTCCTCGCCCTCCGTGCGGTCGAAGGTGAAGTCGAACCAGCCGCCCGGCGCGAGCACCCGGCCGACATGGGCCAGGCACTCCTCGATCACCGGGAGGGGCGAGTGGGAGAAGACGCTGTGCGCGTGCACGACGTCGAAGTGGGCGTCGGGCAGGAAGCCCAGTGTCAGGTCGCGTACCGGGGTCAGGGTGGGCAGTCGCTGTTGCAGGCCCATCTCCACGATGGTGTCCTGCGCGGAGACCAGGATGTCGGGCGAGATGTCGATGCCGTGGTAGTGCCCGGCCTCCAGGTGCCGGATGAACCGCCAGCCTCCCCGCAGGTTGCCGCATCCGATCTCCAGCATGCGGTGCTCGGGGCGTAGACCGTGGCCGACCAGGTAGTCGAACTGCATCGCTCCGAGGGCCAGCCACCGCTCCCGGTTGCGGCTGCCGACCGCCGCGTCGGGGTCGGCCCGGGTGTCGGAACGCATCACGGCCCGGTAGTAGGAGACGTGGTCGGTGTGACGGCGGCGCAGCCACATGTCCCGGGTGGCGCGGGCCAGATGGCGCGGGACGCGGTCGGGGTGACGCAGGGCGTAGCCGATGCGGTGGCCGAGGGCGGCACGGTTGACGGTGAGGTTCTTGCCGGGCATGGGGGCTCTCCTGCTTCCGGGTTGCTGGGTGGTGCGGGCCGTGCCACCAGCCTCGGTGCGTGAGCGGGGTGTCCGGCTCGGTCGACAGGATCGGGTCCGGGTGCGGATCGGACGGTGCCCATGTCAGCCGATCGGTTGGTGCGGAGCCGCGCCCGGCGCGTTAGACACGGAGGGTGAACCACTCCGATCCGACCGCCCCGGACGATCCGACCGATCCGACCGATCCGGCCGATCCAATCGACGCAATCGACCCAATCGACCCGGACGATCCGACCGATCCCACCGATCCGGACGAGCGTTGGCTGGCCACGACCGTCGATGTCGCGTTCCTCCTGCTGCTCGGCTCCTCGCTCGTCCGCTTCCTGACCCGCGACCAGGGCGGGCCCGGTACAGGGTGGGTGGTGACGCTGTTCGCGGGCTTCGGTCTGCTGTACGTCCTCGGGCGGGTCCGGGCCCCGGCCCCTCGCCCCGGCTGCGCGCCCACGCCCCGCCATCTGGTCTGGCTGGGCTCGGTGTGCACGGTCTGGGTCGCCCTGCTGGTCCTCGCGCCGAGTGCCACCTGGTGTGCGATGCCGCTGCTGTTCGCCGGTCTGCACGCGCTGCCGCCTCGGCTGGCCCTGCCGCTCGCCGGCGTCCTCACCGCTCTGGTCGTCGTTTCCGAGGTGCGTGGGGCGGACGGCTCGCTGAATCCGAACATGGTCGTGGCGCCCCCGGCCGTCGCCGCGGTCGCCACCGCCGTACTGGTCCATCTGCAACGTCAGGGAACCCGGCAGCGCGCCCTGATCGAGGACCTGGTCCGCACGCGCCACGACCTCGCGGCCACCGAGCGGCGAGCCGGTGTGCTGGCGGAACGCCAGCGGCTGGCGACGGAGATCCACGACACCGTCGCGCAGGGCCTGTCCAGCCAGCGGATGCTGCTCCAAGCGGCCGAGCGGGTCTGGCGGACGGACCCGGACACGGCCCGCGCGCACCTTCGCGACGCCGCCGCGATCACCTCCCGCAGTCTCACGGAGGCCCGCCGGTTCGTGCACGACCTGGCACCGGCCGACCTCGCCGAACACGCGCTCCCGGGCGCGCTCGCCCTGCTCGCGGAACGGGACCGCACCCCGGGCCTGGCCGTGGAGTTCCGACTCGACGGCGATCCCGGCCGACTGCCGGAGCGGGTCGAGGCGGCGCTCCTGCGCATCGCCCAGGGAGCGCTCGCGAACGTGCGCGAGCACGCGGCCGCGACCCGGGCCGCGGTGACCCTGACCTGCTTGGACGACCAGGTCTCCCTCGACATCGCGGACAACGGCCGCGGCTTCGACGTGGACGGGCCGCGCTCCGCGTCCACCCCGCACGATCCCCTGGCCCCGGAGGCGGTCCGGGAGCGGGGGCACGGGTTGCCGGCCATGCGCATCCGGGCCCGGCAGGCGGGCGGCACGCTCACCGTGGAGTCCGTCCCCGGCGAGGGCACGGTCGTGTCGGTGGCCGTCCCCCTGGCACCCTTGGCCTCCGCGCACCCCTCCGCCCCACGCAAGGAGCCCGTTCTGTGAGTACGCCGGTGCCCGCACCGCCCGTCCGGCTGCTGCTGTGCGACGACCACGCCGTGGTACGTGCCGGACTGCGCGCCCTGCTCTCCAGTGCCGAGGGCATCGACGTGGTCGGTGAGGCGGCCACCGGTGAGGAGGCGCTCGCCATGGCGGCCCGGCTTTGCCCCGACGTCGTTCTGATGGACCTCCAGCTCGACGGCGGCATGGACGGCGTGACGGCCACCCGGCGTCTGACCGGTGACGGCACCACGGGTCCCCGGGTCCTGGTGCTGACCATGTTCGACACCGACGCGGACGTCACCCGAGCCATCGAGGCAGGCGCCACCGGCTATCTACTCAAGGCCGAACAACCCGAGGAACTGTTCACCGCGATCCGTGACGCCGCCTCCGGCCGCGCCGCCCTCTCCTCACCCGTCGCCGACCGGCTGCTGACCCGCCTGCGCAGCCCGCGCCCCACCCTGTCCGCACGCGAACGGGAGATCCTCGAACAGCTCGCCCGCGGCCTGGGCAACCGGGAGATCGCCCGGGCCCTGTTCATCAGCGAGGCGACGGTGAAGACCCATCTCGGCCGCATCTACGGCAAGTTGGGCGTGGAGACCCGGGCCGGGGCGGTGGCGGTCGCCAAGGAGAAGCGACTGCTGGCCTGATGACTCCCGCCGCTGCCGGAGCCGTCGGGACAGCGTCGGTGATTGCCTGCGTGACGGGACGACATCGAGGTGTTGACCGGACTACCGAGCGACGCGCCGGGCCACTGCGCATCCCTCAGTCGGCCCAGCCAGTAGATGGTGCGCACCCGAACGAGCGCTGCCCCGTCCTACAGATGGATCCCCGCCAGAGGCCACGCCTCATCGAGATCACCCAGAACCTCCGAGAGCGCATCCGCGAAGCCCGCGCCGACGGCTGGCTCGGCGAGGTCGAGGGACTCCAGGTCAGCTTCACGCTGCGATGGCCAGGCTCAACAGCCTCAACAGATCTCCGACCGATGGCCGGCCGCAGCTGGTCGACCTTGGCATGCCGGTCTTCACCGACCACGCACCCTCTCCCCGGCAGGGACCGGGAGGGCCCCGCTAACCGGCCCTGATCCTGTCAATGAGCGAGTTCTGCTTGGCGAAGGCCGCGGAACACCTCCGGGGTCGTCCATCCGCGCAACGTGGCGTGAATCGCCGAGCGGAACGCGGCCTCGGCCGTCGCGGCGTCGAAGGCCCCGGCCAGTTCAAGAGTCACCAGCCCGTGGAGGGTGGCCCAGATCGACAGTGCGATCGACGTTGCCTCGCCGACGAGGACGGACGCTGTGACGGCGCGATCGATCGCCGCGAGGAGCGGACGGATCGGGTCACTGGCACCGACCTCCCCCGCCGGGTCGAAGGACTGCACACCACCGAACAGCACCGTGTACAGGTGGTTGTGTCCTCGCCCCCAGCGACGATAGGCGACGGCCAGCGCGTAGAGGTCGGCGAGCGGGTCCGCGGAGGTCCGCACCGCCGACACGTCCTGGAACAGGCCGGCGACGGCTCTGTCGCGCACCGCACCGATCAGCCCGTCCTTACCGCCGAACAGGGAGTACACCGCCGTCGTCGACGCCTCGGCGGCAGCGGCCACGGCGCGGACCGTCAGCGACTCCCGCGGACGGGTGGCGAGCATCTCGGTCGCGCACTCCACAAGCCGCTCTTTGACGGCCTCGTCGTTTGTTCTCGGCCTACCCACGGCCAGCAGCCTACCTCCTCTGATAACGTCGTTTTGAAACACCGTTCTGAAACTGTCGGAGGTCCGCCGTGCCCACGTCCGCCATACGTCTCGTCCGCTTCGCCGGACGCTTCCTACTGGCCCTGGCCGCCGTCACGATGCTGGTCGTCGTCTTTCTCGCACTGACCGCCCTCACAGATGGGGCAGGCTCGGGGCTCGCCGCGTGGTTGACGACCCTTGGAGTCGGAGCTGTCCTGGCGATGTGGCTGGGTCGGCGCCGCACTTGGCCGGCGCGGCTCGTGCCGTTCCTGCCGGTGGTCGTCGCGGCGGCATTGACGGCGTCGGTCTGTATCCCGACCGTGCCGACGGCCCGGCGATACCCGCCCGCCCTGCCCTTCGTGGCCACGCAGCACTGGAGCCTGGCCACAGGCAGCCGGGTAGCGGTGTACCACTACCCGCCCGCGAACCCAGGCACCCGGCATCCCATCCCGCTCGTGTACCTCAACGGCGGACCGGTCCGCGGCATCTCGGTGCTCGACCACCGGTTCCTGCAACTTCTGGCACGCCAGGGCTACGACGTCTACGCCTACGAACAGGCCGGTGGCGGACGAAGCGACCTGCTCCCCATGGGCCAGTACACGATCTCCAGGCCGGTCCGCGACCTCGCAGCCTTCGTCGACCGCCTGAACAAGGGCAAGGTCGACATCCTCGGATTCTCCTCAGGCGGAGCCATGCTCACCCGAGCCCTGGCCGACCCGGGCGTCGCCGCACGCTTGCACCGGGCGATCATCGCTGAGCCCGGCCCCATGGACGGCCCCACCGCACGCGTCGCCGGGCACAAGGGCCGAAAATCCGCACGGGGCCTCGCGCCGGCCATGACCGGACCGCGATCGACGCACGTCCCCCGGTACGCCGTGGCATTCGGCCTCATGCGACTCGGACTCCTCACCCCCGACACCGGACTGATCGGACAGGCCGAAGGCGACAACGCCTTCACCGCCGCAGACCTCGGCAGCGACACCGCATCCGCCTACTGCGCTCGCGACGCGCACCGCATCCCCGCCGAGGACACTGCGCAGAACTTCTCCTTCAGCCCCGCGGCCAGCCTCCGCATCCAGCAGACGGTCAAGGACTCACCCTCCATCGCCACGCACCTGAGGCGCTCCCGGACCCCCGCGATGCTGATGATCGCCGAGTGCTCCTCCCAGGTTCGTCAATGGGAGACCACCGTCCTTGCCAATGCCCCGGCCGTCCAGCGCACGCAGTACATGCCCGGAGTCGGACACCACATGTGGAACGGCCTCGACGACAACAACGACCGGGCCGTCGCCGTCATCACCGCCTTCCTTCAGGGCAAGCCGGCACCTCTGCCGAACTACCCGACCCGCGACGAGATCCCTGCTTTCCTGCGCGACCACAAATGAGTCCGGAAAAGGTGATTCCCCGCGGTGGCGAGGGGGCCCTACCCGCGTCGGTGTTCCACGGCAGGAGGGGCGATGCCCGAACCGGTGTCCTGACGGCCAGAACGCGACTCACTCGTCGCCAGTCCCCGGATCCCCTTGCGGAAGTCGATCGGGGAACGCCCCGTGCGTTGCGCGAAGTACTTGCTGAACTGGGAGGCCGTGACGAAGCCGAGGTGGTCGGAGATCTGCGCGGCACTCTCGTCGCCGTGCGCCAGCAGACGCTTCGCCTCCAGCACGACCCGGCGGTCGATGAACTCCTTCGCGCTGAGCCCGGCGTTGGCCAGGGTCGCCCGGGCGAGGGTACGGCCCGAGTAGCCGAGCATGCGGGCGTACTCCTCCACTCGTCGGGTGGCGGTGAAGTGCCGTTCGACCGCGTCACGGAACCGCAGGTAGGTCTCGTCCGGCTCCGGAGCGGGGCTGCCGACCGGGACGGTGAGGTGGGCCAGTCGCAGCAGGAGGACGGCGAGGAGGTGGCGCAGGGCCGCGATGTGCGCGTCGAGCGGCAGGTGACCGAGCGCCTGGAACTCGCGGCTCAGGTGTTCCGCGGCCATGGTCACCGCCTCGGCGTCGTCGGCGACGGGGGTGGTGACGACGGGTGCGTGCGGGTCGTCGACACGGGCGGTCGTTGCCGTGGCCGCGTCCAGCACGTCCTGCTGGAAGAGGATCAGAGTGCCCTCGGCCTCGGTCAGGTCTCCCCACTGTTGCACCTGTCCCGGGCGCACCCACAGCCAGGAGCCCGGTCGTAGGGCGTAGCCGTTGAAGTCGACGATGTGCCAGAGGTCGCCCGCGGTGAGCGTGAGCAGGTGATGGAAGTCGGGGCGCTGGGGCCGGGTCAGGGCGCACCCGGAGACGCGCCGCCGTAGCTCCGCCAGCGACATGACCTCGACACCGGCGGGCGTGCCCGCGGGCGCGGAGAACGGGATCTCCGGGATCTCACGCGGAGCATCATGTCGGTTTTGGGCCATCATCAGTCGGAAGTTTATCCGGCTTCCTCCCCGCGCTCTCCGTACGTTGGTCGTGCCGCCGCGGGAACGGAACGTCTCTGTGGCGGAAACCGGAAAGGACGGCGCGTGGCGACGACGGGAGAGGCGGTCACCACCACCGGCTGGGCGGCCCGCTGACCCGTGTCGAGGAACTGACCACGGCCTTCGACGCGTACCTGAACCAGGTGTCCGTGGCACCGGAAGGGACCCGTGTGTCGTGAACACCGTGCACCATGCCTCCGCGCCGACGGCGACCCATGCTCCCGGCCCGACCGCGACCGACGCTCACGCCTCGGCCGCACCGGCCCGCGAGACCGTCCGCGCCTGGCTGAAAGAGGCCGATCGGGTCCTGATCGCGGCCGGAGCGGGTCTGAGCGCGGCCGCCGGCTACGACTACGGCGACACCGAACGCTTCAGGGAACTGCTGCCGGCGCTGTACCGGCTCGGCCTGCGTTCGCGTTACCTGCTGGGCGTGCCGCTGCCCAAGGACATGATGTGGGGCTACTGGGCCGTCCACATCGACGACGTCCGCTACGGCGCCGAGCCCAACCCCCTTTACCGCACGCTGCGAGAGCTGGTCGGGGAGCGGGAACACTGGGTGATGACGTCCAACGTCGACGCCCTCTTCGCCCGCAACGGCTTCGCGGCGGACCGGGTCTTCACTCCGCAGGGCGACTACGGCCGCCTCCAGTGCACCGTCCCGTGCTCCCGCGACACCTGGTCCAGCAGGCCGTTCCTCGACACGATCCTCGCCGCGTACGACCGCGACACCGGCCGGGTGACCGACCCGCAGGCCCTGCCGCGCTGCCCCCACTGCGGTGCCGACGTCTTCCCCAACGTCCGGGTCGGCCCGGAGTTCGTCGACGACTCGTACCTGCCGGCGGGGCGGCGGCTGGCCCGGTGGCTCGACGACGCGCCCACCGGCAGCGCCTTGCTCGTGGTGGAGATCGGCGCCGGTTTCAACACCCCCGGCGTGATCCGCCGGCCCATGGAGAACCTGGTGCGCCAGACCCCTCGGGCCCGCCTCGTCCGGATCAACCCCGACCATCCCGACGTCCCCGCGGACCTCGGCGATCGAGCACTGTCCGTCCCCCTCGGAGCGGACCGGCTGCTCGACGGGCTCGATTCCTGAGGTGTGGCGGCAGCGTTCCCCCGTCACCACAGAAAGAGAAGGCACGTCATGTCCGAGACATCCGCGGTATCCCTCCCCACGATCGCTGTCACCGGCTCCACCGGCCGGCTCGGCGGGCGCGTCGCACGGCGACTGGCCGAGCGGGGCGTTCCGCAGAAACTGCTGGTCCGCGACCCTGCACGCGCTCCACGGCTCCCCGGCACCCTGGCGATGCGAGGTGACTACGCCGACCAGGACGCCGTGCGGGAGGCCCTCGCCGGTACCCGCACCGTCTTCATGGTCTCCGCCTCCGAGAGCGCCGACCGGCTCGCCCAGCACAAGAGGTTCGTGGACGCCGTCGTCGCGGCGGGTGTCCGGCACCTGGTGTACGTCTCCTTCTACGGTGCGGCACCCGACGCGACCTTCACCCTGGCACGCGACCACTTCCACACCGAGCGGCACATCCGCGCGAGCGGCCTGGCGTACACGTTCCTCCGGGACAACCTCTACGCGGAGTTCGTTCCCGACCTCGTGGGCGAGGACGGGGTCATCCGCGGCCCGGCCGGGCAGGGACGCGCCGCGTTCGTCGGTCAGGACGACATCGCCGACGCGGCCGCCGCGGTGCTGTCGCGGCCGGACGATCACGAAGGTGTGGCCTACGACCTGACCGGGCCCGAGTCGCTCACGCTGGACGAGGCCGCCGCGATCCTGTCCGAGCGGCTCGGCCGCACGGTCACCTACCAGCAGGAGACGGTCGAGGCGGCCTACGCCTCCCGTTCCTCCTACGGGGCTCCGCGGTGGCAGCTGGACGCCTGGGTGTCCACCTACACGGCCATCGCGTCCGGCGAACTCGACGGTGTCAGCGACGCCGTGCCCCGCCTCACCGGCCATCCCGCCACACCCCTGGCCGACGTCGTCCGCGCCGTGATCCACGAGCGGTGACCCACCCGTCGACGGCCCGGCATCCGCGCGCACCGACAAGCGGATGCCGGGCCGTCGGCACACCCCGTCCACCCGCCTCACCCGGAGCCTTCGATGATTCCGAGCCGCGCCGAACCCGATGCCCTCGCCGGGACCCGGGCACAGCCCTCCGCCCTGCCTCTGTCCGCCTACCGGTCATCCGTCGTCCTCGACGAACCCTTCCGCCCGACGGCGGCCCCCGCCCCCACCGGGACGCTGGACGCCCATGTGCGCTCGGCGCTGCGTCTGCTCAGCGGCGATCCGGCCGTCTCCCGGCTCGGACTTCGGTCCGACGCACTGAGGCGCCTCGCCGACGCCGAATCCCCTACCGGCGCCACAACGGGTCGCCGTGTGCTGCGCGCCCTGCTGACCGTCCGTGACCCCGGTCCGCTGCCGGAGGGCGTGGACCAGGAGCTGGACGCGCTGCTCGGCGCCGAGCGGCACCTGCGGCCCACCGTCTCGGCACTTGAACCGCCCACGATCGAAGAGGAGTTCCCCGGCACCGCCTTCCGGGCCGCGTCCGAGGCCGTGCTGTGGCGGGGAGACATCACCACGTTGGCAGCGGACGCCGTGGTCAACGCCGCCAACAGCCAACTGCTCGGCTGCTTCCGCCCTCAGCACCCCTGCATCGACAACGCCCTGCACAACGCCGCGGGGCCGCACCTGCGCGACGACTGCCACACGATCATCACGGCGCAGCAAGCCCCCGAACCCACCGGTACGGCCAAGATCACCCGGGGTTACCACCTGCCGGCCCGGTACGTCCTGCACACCGTCGGCCCTGTCGTCCAGGGTCGTCCGCACGCACGTGACGCGCAGGCGCTCGCCTCCTCCTACCGGGCGTGTCTGGATCTCGCCGCCGAGGTGGAGACCGTCCGCACCCTCGCCTTCTGCGCCGTGAGCACCGGCGTCTTCGGCTATCCCAAGGAGGAGGCCGCACCGATCGCGCTGGACACGGTCGCGGACTGGATCGCGGCGCGTCCCGGCCGTTTCGACCGCGTGGTGTTCACCGTGTTCGCAGACGACGACGAACGGGCCTACCGGCACGCCCTCGGCGTGGGTGCCCGCCCCTGACGCGATGCGTCACCTGTGCGTAGGTGGTGGTGCGGTCCTGGCTGATCAGACGGCTCGCGCTCACTCGGCCAGGAGCCGCCGCAGCCAGTTCAGGCGTGCGTCCAGAGCCGCGCGGGCCAGGGCCGCCTGCGGGGCGAAGCCCTCGAAACCGTGGAAGCCGCCCGGCCACACATGCAGTTCCGCCACTCCCCCGGCCTGCCAGATACGGGAGGCGTACGCGACGACTTCGTCCCGGAAGGTCTCCGCCGAGCCGACGTCGAGATAGGCCGGAGGCAGCCCGGACAGATCCTCGGCGCGGGCGGGTGCCGCGTACGGGGACACGTCCGGGCCACCTCGCCGGCCGCCCAACAGCGCGGTCCAGCCTGCCTCGTTGGCCGTCCGGTCCCAGACGCCGGAGCCCTGCATCTGGTGGGCGGACGGTGTGTCGTTGCGGTCGTCCAGCATCGGGCCCATGAGCAGCTGTCCGACGGGCCGCGGCCCCTTGCGATCCCTGAGCAGCAAGGTGAGCGCGGCGGCGAGACCGCCGCCCGCGCTGACTCCGGCGATGACGATCCGCTCCAGGTCACCGCCGATCTCCCGCGCGTGATCGGCCGTCCACGACAGGCCGGCGTACACGTCCTCGACCGGCGCGGGGTGCGGGTGTTCCGGTGCGAGCCGGTACTCGACGGACACCACCACCGCGTTCAGCTCCCGTGCCCAGTCCACGATCATGTCCACACCGGACCGGTTGTTACCGATCACCATGCCGCCGCCGTGGACGTGATAGATCACGGGCCGCGGGCCGCCGGCCGCCGTGGGGCGGCAGATCAGGAGCGGAACACCGGGGCATCCGTCAGGTCCTGGTACGACCCGGTCCTCGACCTCGAAAAACCCCTGGCGGCCCAGCTGTTCGTCGTCCGGGACCGCGGCGTCCAGCATCTGGCGCGCGTCAGCGATCCCCTCCGGACTGAGGTCCGGGAGGGTGCTGCCCTCGGCTGCCATCGCCTGCAGAACTGCGCCGAGTTCGGCGTCGAAGGGGGGCGGTTTCGGTGGCACGGTGTGTCCTCGCATGGTTGCTTCGTGGTGAGCGGCGGCCGGACGATGTCGTCGACGAGGTGGTACCCAAACATCCGGTCGGTGTGCGGCCGCCGGACGCCTGCTCGGCAGTTCCGTCAACGCCGCCGGAACGTCCTCCAGGGCAGGGTTCGCGTCACCATCGAGTCCAGCCGCTGGTCGGCGGCCCGCATCACGCGGGCCGCCTCGACGCAGCCGACGAAGCCGTCACCTCTGGCGTGGGGCGGTCACGGACAGGTCCTGCTTCAGCTCGCCGAAGAGTTTGCGTGCGCGGGCGGTGTCCCACTGCACGGCGGTGCCCTTGGAGGTGGTGACGTTCGGGTCGGAGACGGGCACGTTGAGCTGACGACCACCGCCGCCGGCGACGCCCCGCATGGCCTGGAACAGCGACATGAGCCGGGGCAGGTCGGTCGCCCTGTCGACGACGAGTGTGTCGAGGCCCGCGGTGACGGCCGGTACCGACTTGGCCGGGTCCAGGAGCGTGCCCGTGGTGGTCGCCTTGGCGGCGAGCGCGGTCAGGAACTTCTGCTGGTTCTGGGTACGGCCCAGGTCGCCCTGGGCCTCCTGCTTGCGCTGCCGGACGAACGCGAGCGCCTCGGCGCCGTCGAGGGTCTGGCAGCCCCGGGGCAGGTTCGCCCCCGAGGACTTGTCCTTGATGGGCCGGTCGAGGCACATGTCCACGCCGCCGACCGCGTCCACCACCCCCACGAACCCGGCGAAACCGATCTCGGCGTAGTGGTCGACGTGCAGTCCGGTGTTGCGCTCCACGGTCCGGACGAGCAACTCGGGCCCGCCCAGCGAGAACGCCGCGTTCAGCTTGTTCGGGGCGGCGCGGTAGCTTCTGCCGGTGCCGGGATCGACGTACGGCGGGAGGGTCACCCAGGAGTCGCGGGGGAGGCTCATCATCGTGGTGCCGCTCGCGCCGGTGTGCAGCAGGATCATGGAGTCGGTGCGGCGGCCCTCCGCCGAGCCGGTGTTCAGGTCCTTGCGGTCCTGGTCGGACAGACCCTCACGGCTGTCCGAGCCGACGACGAGGTAGTTGGTCCCCTTGCCGGGGGCCGCGCGGTCGGTGAGCGCGCCGAGGTCCACCTCCTGGTCGAGCCGGGTGTCGGCCCACACGTACGTTCCCGCGCAGGCGGCGAGCAGACCGCAGAGCAGGACGACCGTCGCCCGCACCGCCCGGCGGCGCCCGGAGCGGCGGGCCCTGGGCGCTCTGCTCCCCCGCTCCGGTTGATCGCGGGTGCCCGCCCCGCCGGTACGGCCCGGCGGGGCGGGCGAGGGCATGCCGGGCAGCGGTGCGGTGCGCGTCGAGGGCGGGGGCGCGTACGGCAGCACCCGGCCCGTGTTGACGTGTACCGGCCCGGTCATGCCGGCGATCGCGCCGTCGAGCGGGTCGTCGTCACCCGCCCGGTGGTCGGTCCAGTCGTCCATCGGCCTGTCCAGTCACTCGGAGCGTCGGGATCACCTCGGCTCCCTCGGAGCGTCGGGATCACCTCGTCGGCACGCTCTTGTACGGCGCGGGGCCTCCGATCTGTTCAGCCGCCGTGCCGGAACGCTTCATCCGCTGCCACTTCAGCCGGCTGCCGAGGAGCAGGGCGACCACGGACTGGAAGACCACCAGATACATCAGCTGCCGGTAGACGAAGATCTGCAGCGGCATCGACCACAGGGTCCGCCTGCGCTCGCCGTCCAGTCTCAACGCGTAAGCGGCGCAGACCAGTTGAATGCCGAGGAAGGCGAACCAGACCCCGGCCGACCGCAGCGGGTCGAGGAACAGCACGCCGTACAGGGCGTAGACGTCGATGACCGGTGCGAGCAGCGGCAGGACGACCTGGAAGAGCGCGAGGTAGGTCAGGCCGCGACGGCCGAAGCGTCCGGCCGTGCCCACCCCCACGACGGCGCCCCGGTGCTTGCCCATCGCCTGGATGGTGCCGTAGCACCAGCGGTAGCGCTGGCGCCACAACTGCCGCAGTGAGGTGGGCACTTCGGTCCAGGCGACGGCGGACTCCTCGTAGAGGACCCGCCAGCCGGCCCGCCACAGGGCCATCGTGAGGTCGGTGTCCTCGGCGAGGGTGTCCTCGCTGATCCCGCCGACGCCGAGCAGCGCGTCCCGGCGGAAGGCCCCGATGGCGCCGGGAACGGTCGTCATGCACTCCAGCACCTCGAACATCCGCCGGTCGAGGTTGAAGCCGAAGCAGTACTCCAGGTGCTGCCACTTCGCGAGCAGTCCCCGTCGGTTGCCGACCTTGGTGTTGCCGCTGACCGCGCCCACGGCGGGATGGGCCAGCGGCTGCACCAGCCGGTGCACGGCGTCGGGCTCGAAGACGGTGTCGGCGTCGACCATGACCACGATGTCGTGCCGCGTGTGCGCCAGACCCGTGTTGAGCGCCGCGGCCTTGCCCCCGTTGGGCGTGCGGATCACCTCCACCCGCGGGTCGTCGATCCCCGCGGCGATCTCGGCCGTACGGTCCGTCGAACCGTCGTCGATCACGAGGATCTGCAGGTCACGATGGGTGGATCCGAGGAGCGAGAGCACCGTGGAGGCGATGCCGGCCTCCTCGTTGTACGCGGGGACCAGCACGGTCACCGGTTCGGTCACCTCCCGCAGCCACGGCGCGCCGGGGGTGAAACGCTCCAGTCGGCGGACGTGGGCGCGGGCGAACAGGACGAGCAGGGCCAGGCGCAGCACGCCGAGCGCGCCCGCGATCCCGAGGACCCACGTCATGGCGTGCGAGAAGGCGCGCCCGAGGCCGGAACCCCAGATCAGGGCGGCGCCCTGCCAGCGGGCGAGGGCCGACACCGGGGTGTACGGGGTGAGGTCGAGTCCGTCGGTCACGGTGGTGAAGCGGTCGACGCCGCGGTCGGCGAGGAGTTTTCGGGTCTCCCGGTAGGCGGTCCCGGTCTGGCTGAACTGCCGGACCAGGCCCTGCGCCGGCTTGCGGGCGGCCTTGTCTGCGGTGACCAGGACATAGCCGCGGGCGGTGGCCTGTCGAGCCGCCTGCCACTCCCGGCCGCACAGGGTGTCCGGGGAGGTGGTGCGCGGCATCCGCAGCAGCGTGGTGTGCAGATTCGCGGTGCCGGCCAACGCGGCCTGGGTCAGGTCGAGTTCGGCGGCGAAGCGGGCGGGTGAGGCCTCGCCGAGGACGGCTCCGGTGTAGGTGTTCGAGCCGATCTCGTGGCCCTCGGCGCGGATACGCCGGACCAGGTCCGGGTGGCGTGCCGCCTGGGCACCGTAGAGGAAGAAGGTGGCGTGCGCCCGATGGCGGCGCAGCAGGTCGAGCAGGCGTGGGGTCCACACCGGGTCGGGGCCGCCGTCGAAGGTGAGGGCGACGGTGCGGGCGGGCATGGACGCGGTCTGTATCCCGTCACGGTTGATCCCGATCACCGGGCCGTTTCCGGCGGTGACCGCGTCCGGCGCGGGTGAGGTGCACGGGGAGCGTGTCTTCGCGGCGTCGACCTCGTGGTCGGTCCAGCCCTCGAAGAGCAGGGCCGCGAACATCGCGGGGAGGACGAGGATCAGTAACAGCCAGTGTCCGCGCGGGTCGCGGGACTGCTTGTGCCGGCCCCTCACGGAATATCGGCCCCCTTCCCGGGAGACGCCCCGTGCAGGGCCCGGGTGCCGTGCAGCAGCAGGGCGTTTCTCCTTCCTCTTGGGGCGCCCGAGCGCGGGAGGAGGGGGGACGTCGTGTTCCGCTTGCACTGCCTGAGCGGGCTGTTGTTGCGCATGGGGCGCGAGTGTAGCCACGGCACTGTCCGCGTGTGGCGTGATCGGCGAGGCTCACAGCAGACCCGGATCACCCGTTGCGGCAGACACCTTGACAGCGTGCGTACTGTTTCGCGACGTTTGATCTCGCCGAACAGTTCGGCCTTCCGGGGGGAGCGGTCGCGCATGCGGACCATGAGCAGACTGGACATCACCGTCCACAGAACCGGTGAACTCGACGCCTCGCTGCGCGGGGCCTGGCACCGGGCCATGGACGAGTCTCCGGAGTACGCGAACCCGTTCCTCGCGCCGGAGTTCGCGATCGGGGTGGGCAGACATCGGGGCGGGGCCCGGGTGGCGGTCCTGCGCGAGGGCGGCGAGCCGGTGGGTTTCCTGCCGTTCGAGCGGGGTGCCCTGGGGGTGGGCCGGGCCATCGCACTGGGGCTGTCCGACTGCCAGGCCCTGGTGCACCGTCCGGGGGTCACCTGGGACTCCGACGACCTCCTGCGCGCCTGCGGGCTGTCCATCTTCGAGTTCGACCATCTCGTCGAGGAGCAGAAACCGTTCGGCCGACATGTCACGGGGACGTTCGCGTCGCCGGTGATCGACCTGAAGCCGGGCGACGGCGACTACCCGGCGTGGCTGCGGGGCGCGTACCCCGGGCTGGCCAAGACCACGTTGAAGAAGGAGCGCCGGCTGGGCCGTGACGTGGGCGAGGTGCGGTTCGTCTACGACGAGCGGGACCCGGCGGCGCTGCGGACGCTGATGCGGTGGAAGTCCGCCCAGTACCGCAGGACGGGACGGATGGACCGCTTCGCCCGGCCGTGGATCGTCGATCTGACGAACCATCTGTTCCATGTCCGCGAGGAGCACTTCACCGGTGTGCTCTCCGTCCTGTACGCCGGTGACCGGCCGGTGGCCGCCCACTTCGGGCCGACGTCGAGCACGGTGTTCGCGGCCTGGTTCACCGCCTACGACCCCGAACTGCGTTACTACTCACCCGGATTGATCATGCACCTGCGGCTGGCCGAGGCGGCGGCCCGGCACGGTGTGCGGGTGATGGACATGGGACGCGGCGAGAAGGAGTACAAGGAGTGGCTCAAGACCCGCGACCTGCGGGTGGGTGAGGGGTTCGCGAGCCGCCGCCATCCGGTGGCGGCGGCGCACCGGCTGTGGCGCAGGCCGGTGCGGGGCCTGCGGAACACGGTGCTGGCCCATCCCGCGCTGCGCGACCCGGCAGACCGGCTGCTGCGGACGGTCGGCACCCTGCGTTCGTCGAGCCGGCCCGGCTCCGAGCGGGCCGGGTCCCCGACCGGTGAGCGCTGACACCGACCGACTGTGACATGTGCCATGCCTTCATCCGGACAGGTTTACGGCATCCCGAGTCGGTCAAGCGCTCGGGATGTCTCACCGTGACACCACGACCGTCACTCCGGCCGGCACCGGCACGGGCACCGTATCTTCGCAGGGCCCGCTGCCGCAGCACAGAGCGGCGGCTTCGGCCCGGCCCGCGCCTGAGCCGGCCAAGCAGCGCGACGCGTTCTTCGACAACGCCAAGTACCTGACCATCGTGCTGGTCGCGGCCGGACACGCGTGGGAGCCACTGCGAGACGGCAGCAGAGCCGCGTCCGCGCTGTACATGCTGGTGTACACCTTCCACATGCCGGCGTTCATCGTCATCTCCGGCTACTTCTCCCGGAGTTTCGACGCCAGTCCGGAGCGGATCAAGCGGCTGGTGACGCAACTGGTCGTGCCCTACGTCGTCTTCGAGACGGCCTACACCCTGTACACCCGGTGGACCGACCAGTCGCCCGACCGGGCGATCAGCCTGCTCGATCCGCTGTATCTGACCTGGTTCCTCGCGGCGCTGTTCATCTGGCGTCTGACCACTCCCCTGTGGCGGACCGTGCGGTGGCCGCTCCCCCTCGCGCTCGCCGTGGCCGCGCTGGCCACCCTGTCGCCCATCGGCGACGACCTCGCCCTGCAGCGCACCCTGCAGTTCCTGCCGTACTTCGTGCTGGGCCTGTGCCTGAAGCCGGAGCACTTCCACATGGTGCGCCGCCGAGGAGTGCGTCTGCTGGCGGTCGTGGTGTTCGCGGGCGGGCTCGCCATGGCCTACTGGGCGGCGCCGCGGATGACCGCCGGCTGGTTCTTCCACGACGACAGCGCCGTGGAACTGGGCGCGCCCGCCTGGTACGGGCCGCTGATGACCCTGGCGCTCTTCGGCTGCTCCCTGCTCCTTGTCGGGTGTTTCCTCTCCTTGGTACCGGGTCGGCGCACCTGGTTCACCGCCTTGGGCGCGGGCACCCTCTACGGCTACCTGCTGCACGGCTTCGTCGCCCAGGGCGCGAAGTTCTGGGGCTGGTACGAGCCCGCCTGGGTCCACCGGCCGCTCGGCGAGATCCTCGTCACCGCGGTGGCCGCCACCGTGGTGACCGTGCTGTGCACCCCGCCCGTCCGGCGGGTCTTCCGGTTCGTGGTGGAGCCGGGGACGGAGTGGGCGTTCCGGCGGACCGCGGGTACGAAGTCGGCACCGCGCCGGCCAGTGACGTTGTCGGGAGCTGGACGCCCAGGGGACTGAACGGGCGGTTTCGTGGTACAGACAGTGCACTGGACGCGATCTACGAGCGGGGGCGGTGCGGTGCTCGGCAGGGGCATGCGCAGGGGTGGCGGCAGCGGATGCGGTCGCGGTCGCGGTAGAGGCAGGGGTACGACCGGTGGGGCGACGGCCGTGATGGTCGCGGTGGGTCTGCTGGGGCTGGTCGGCTGTTCCTCAGGAGGCGACGGGGGTGCGGCGGGGCCGACGGGCACGGCGGACGGCAGGTCGACGGCTTCCGTCGCCTCGCCGTCGGCCGACTCGCCCTCGGCGTCGGCCTCGGCCTCGGCCTCCGAGCCGACGTCCCCCTCAGCCGCGGCCTCGGCTTCCGCCTCCGCCTCGGGGAGCCGCCCGTCGCCGGAGCAGAAGCTGGTGACGATGACGGTCAGCGGCGGCTTCGCCGGTGTCCGTCAGGAGGTGATCCTCCGCGGCGACGGCACCGTCACCGCCGACGACAAGGGCAGGCCGGTGGTGCACCGCACCAGCGCGGCCCAGTTCGCGAAGCTGCGCACGCTGCTCGGAGATCCGGCGCTCGCCGAGGTCCCCGCGTTCGCGATCGACAAGGGGGCCGCCGACACGTTCCAGTACGCCCTGCAGTTCAACGGCCGCACAGTCGTCACGGACCGCTCCTCGCCCCAGCCCGCCCTCGACCGCCTCATCGACGCCCTCAGCGCCTGGCTGCCGGGGCACTGACGTCGTCCGCGGCCGACGCGGGTTCGCGTGAACCGGCGCAGACCACACTCCCCCCACGGAGTGTGACCAGCGGAGTGTGACCAGGTCTTTCCGGGTACTCGGCACCGCGTCTCGGGGTACTCGGCGGTCCGTGGGGCGTCACCGGCGCGCCGCCGATCGCGAAGGGAGAGGCACGATGGACGACAGCGACAGCACGAACCAGACCGACACCGATCTGCTCGGTGTCTACCTCAATGATCACCTCGCCGGAGCCGTGATCGGTGTGGACCGGGCGCGGATGCTGACCAAGGCCGAGTCCGAACGGGACCCGGCGCTCGCGGACGCCCTGCGACCGATCGTCGACGAGATCACCGAGGACCGGGCCGGCCTGTTGGAGATCATGCGCGGGCTGGACGTCCCCGTACGCCGCCACAAGATCGCCGCCGGTCATCTGGCCGAGCGGGCGGGCCGGCTCAAGGCCAACGGCCGGATCGTGCGCCGCTCACCGCTCGCCCCCATGGTGGAGCTGGAGCTGCTGCGTCTGGGCGTGGAGGGGAAGGCCGCCGGCTGGCGCACGCTGCGCCGACTGGCCGACACCGACCACCGGCTCGATCGCGGTCGGCTCGACAACCTGCTCGAACGCGCCCAACGGCAGCGGGACACCCTGGAGCGGCTGCGGCTGCGGCAGATCACACAGACCTTCCAGCACACCGACACCGGGGACACCGCCACCGGGGACACGGCCGACGCCGGCGGCACCCCGACGTCCTCCTGACCAGACCTGCCGCGACGCCCCCGTTCAGGTGCTGACGAGCGGCTGAGGTGAGCGCTGCTTGCCAAGAAGTACCGGCGCCGTAGGCGGTGCGTGCGCCCCACGGGTCCTTCGGCCCGCCCCGTGTGCCGTCGGCCGCCTCACCTCCGCTCTCCGCGGCCCGCCTCATGGTGCAGCAGGAGGAGCGCGATGTCGTCCCTGCGCTGCTCGGTCGTACGGGCCTGTTCCAGCAGCCCGTCGATGAGCAGATCCAGGTCCCGGTCGTCGGCGCGGGCGAGCCGGTGTGCGAGGTCGGCGATGGAGTCGTCGAGGTCGGCGTCCGGTGTCTCGACGAGGCCGTCGGTGTAGAGGGCGAGCATCAGCCCCGGGGTGAGGGGGATCTCGGTCAGGGGGAATTCCGCGTCGGGGTCGATTCCCAGGAGCGGGCCGGGCGGGACGTCGAGGGGCCTGGTGTCGCCGCCGGGCAGGCGCAGGAGCGGCGGCGGGTGGCCGGCGCTGGCCAGGGTCACGCGTCGGCGGGTGAAGTCGAGGTGGGCGTAGAGGCAGCTGGTGAACAGGTCGTGGCCGAGATCGGTCAGGAGCCGGTTGGTTCCGCGGAGGACCTGGTCGGGAGACGTGCCGAGGGTCGCGTGGGCGTGGACACCGGTACGGACCTGACCCATCAGCGCGGCGGCGGCCGCGTTGTGGCCCTGCACGTCGCCGATGACGGCGGCCGCCGCGGTGTCGCCGAGTTCGATCAGGTCGTAGAAGTCCCCGCCGATGTCCATGCCGCGGGTGGCGGGCAGATAGCGGGCGGCGACTCGCCAACCGGTGACCTGGGGAAGGTTGCGCGGAAGCAGTGCCTGCTGGAGGCCGTGCGCGAGCTCGTGTTTGGTGTCGTACAGACGGGCGCGGTCGAGGGCCTGGGCGATGAGCCCGGCGAGCGAGGTCAGGACGGCGCGTTCCTCGGCCGGGAACGCGTGGGGGGCGTCGTAGGACAGGACGCAGCAGCCCACGGGCCGGCCGGAGATGATCAGTGGCAGGAAGGCCCAGGCCTGCTTGTCGCTGGTCTGGGCCGCCTCGGGGTAGAGGCGGCGCATCTCCTCCGGGTCGGGGAAGAACGCGGGCGCGCCGGTGTCCAGGGCGCGACCGGCCGGTGTGAAGTCGGTGTCGAGGGCGAGGCCGTCGAGACGCTCGATGATGTCCGGGGTGTAGCCGCGGTAGCCGGTGATCCGCAGCCGGCCGGCGTCGGCGGTGGACATCACCAGGCCCTGGGCGCCGAAGGCGGGCATGATCTGCTCGGCGACCAGGGCGATGACGTCCTGGACGCCGACGACCTCGGTCAGCGCGGCGGCCAGGTGGGTGAGCTGGTAGAGCTGTCCCGCGCGGGCCGGTGCCACGGCGCGGTTGGGCAGGCGGGCCGCCGGTACGGGCGGGGGCTGCGCACCGCTGGGCACGATACGGACGCTGATGCCGCTGGCGTCCGGGTAGAGGTGGAACTCCAGCCAGCGGTCCGGCGGCCGGCACGCCGTGAACGAGACGGGCTCACGGGTGATCACCGCGGCACGGTAGCGGTCCTCGTAGGTGGGTTCGTCGAGCCAGCGCAGGGACTGCCACGGCAGGGTCCCCAGCAGCCGGCCGGCGTCGCTGCCGAGGAGGTCGCAGGCACCGGAGCTGAGGTAGGTGAAGCGGCCCTCCAGGTCCACGGCGCAGCTTCCGCCGGGCAGGCGCTCCACGAAGTCGGCGGCGGCCGTGGTGGGGCTCGCGGAGCGGCGTCCTGCTCCGGTGACGACGCGGGGCCCGTCGTCGGCGACCGGTGGCCTGCCGTGCTCGACGGCTTCCTCCAGCAGCCGGGCCAGGCGCCCGCAACTGGACACGATGTGTTGCCGCTCCCGTCCGGTCATGTACGGCGGTCTGGCGGCCGGCCACATCAGCAGCAGCACACCCCATCGCCGGGCGCCGGTGACGGGCGCGGCGGCCAACGCCAACGGGTAGGGCAGCACCATCGCGGTGCGCGGATAGGAGTGGCTCATCTCCTCCTGGCTGCCCACCCAGACCAGCCGGTCCTCCCGGACCGCGACCGCCACCGGGGCCGGAGCGGCGATCGGTACGGTCGCCCACGGTGTCGCGAACTCGGCGGGCGCCCCGTACAGCAGGTCCACGGACAACGACTGCTGGTCCGGGGCGAGCAGGTAGAGCGCGCCGACGGACGCACCGGTCCGGCGCACCGTCTCCGCGAACTCGGCATCCAGCTCACCGGTGCCGGTGGCCGGACCACCCTCGCTCGTCACGAGGCACCTCCAGCGTCACCGGGACGATTCGCCCCTACGAGGACGCTACGCCCCCGGGGAGCGGTCGGCACACCCTCTCGTGGCCCCGGTGATCAGCGGACTCGGCCGCACGTCACGGCTGGGCGGGGCGCAGGCGCGTGGGCTGTCCGCGGAACCGGTAGCGGCGTTCCGGTCGCCCCGTGACCCCGTAGCGCAGGGACACCTCGGCGCTGCCGATGGTGTGGAAGTACTCCAGGTAGCGGCGGGCACTGACCCGGGAGACACCGACCGAGGTCGCGCACTCGGCGGCGGACAGGGTGCCCTCGGTGCCGCGCAGCGCGCGTTCGACCAGCTCGGCGGTCTCCACGCTCATGCCTTTGGGCAGCGTGCCCGTGGACGCCGGCCCGCTCGCGCCGGCCAGTACCCGGTCCACGTCGGCCTGGCCCCGCACGACGGCGGCGAGCAGTCGGCCGCGCTGCTGGGCGTAGCGCTCCAGCCGGGCGCGCAGTTCCTCGAACTCGAACGGCTTGAGGAGGTAGTCGACGACGCCGTTGCGGACGGCGCCGCGGACGGTGTCGGCTTCCCGGGCGGCGCTGATGACCATGACGTCGCCGTCGTGCCCGGCGGCGCGCAGCCGGGGAATGAGGTCCAGGCCGAAGATGTCCGGCAGGTACAGGTCGAGCAGGACGAGGTCGGGGCGGAGTTCGTCGACGGCCCGGGCGGCCTGTTCGCCGGTGTGGGCGACACCCACGACGCGGAACGGCTCGACGCGTTCCACGAAGGTGCGGTGGACCCTGGCCACCATGAAGTCGTCGTCGACCACCAGCACGTCGATCGTGTCGGACGTGGCTGACGGGTCGGACGCGGACACGCCGGACGTGGCAGTCGTGGCCGTCGTGTCGGACCCACCGGGCGCGCCGTTCATCCCCTCGCTCCTTCCGTCACCGCGTCGGTGAGGTGGTCGACGGTCATGCGTGCGGTGAACATGGCCCCGTCCGGGGTGTTGGTCACCGAGATCTCACCCCCGTGACGCTCGCAGACCAGACGGGTGAGCGCCAGACCGATGCCGCGCTCGCCCTCCTGGGCGGCCTTGGTGGTGAAGCCGTGCGAGAACACCTCCCGGGCGAGTTCCGGGGCGACACCCGGCCCGGAGTCGCGGACCACGATCTCCACACTGGAGGCGTCCTGGCGCAGTTCCACCTCGACCCAGGCCTCGCGGTCGTCGGGTTCGCGCACGGCGGCGGCGGACGCGGCGTCCACCGCGTTGTCGACGAGGTTTCCCACCACCGTCGCCACGTCGGCGGCGTCCTTCGGGGCGAGTCGGTCGAGTGCGGTGCTGTCCGAGATCCGCAGGCTGACCTTCCGTTCGGCGGCCAGGGACGACTTCGCCATGAGGAGGGCGGCGACCGCGGTGTCCCGGACCCGGCGGCTGAGGGTGACGTCCAGGGACTGCCGGCGCTGGTTCAACGCGCGGATGTAGCACACGACTTCGTCCTGTTCGCCGATCTGGATCAGACCCGAGATGGTGTGCAGCTGGTTGGCGAACTCGTGGGCCTGGGCGCGCAGCAGTTCTGAGGAGCTGCGGAAGGAACCGATCTCCCGCTCCAGCCGGGCGAGTTCGGTACGGTCCCGCAGCGTGGTGACCGAGCCGAGCGGGCGGCCGTCCTTGGTGACCGTCATCCGGTTCATCACCAGCACCCGGCCGTGCCGGACGACGACCTCGTCACGGCGGCCTCTCGCGCCCTCCCGGTCACCCACCAGGACGTCCCGCAGCCTTCCTTCGACGCCGAGTTCGGCCAGGCTGTGACCCTCGCAGTCGTCGGGCAGGTCGAGCAGACGCCGGCCCATGTCGTTGACCAGGGTGAGCCGGTGCTGCGGGTCCAGGGCGATCACGCCCTCGGCGAGTCCGTACAGCATCGCCTCACGATGCTCGGCGAGTCCGGCGATCTCGCGCGGCTCCAGGCCGAGGGTCTGCCGTTTGACGCGCCGGGCCAGCAGCCATGAGCCGGCCAGGCCGAGGCCGCTGGCGATGCCGAGGTAGGCGAGCAGGTACGAGGACGCTCCGCTGAGGCGCTGCCACACCGTCGGGTCGGCTTCGCCGATCATCACGGTGCCCAGGTGCTGCCCGAGGTTCTCCCTGGTCGCGCCGAGCACCGGCACCTGCGCGACGAGCTCACGGCTGTGGTCCAGGGTCAGCGGGCCGGACCAGCCCCGGCCCGCTGCGGCGCCTTCGCCCAGCGGCAGCCGGTCGCCGATCGCGGTGGGGTTCGTGGAGCTGACGATCCGGCCGGCTGCGTCCGCCACCGTCACCGAGGTGACCTGGGACTGTGTCTGCGTGGAGTTCACCAGCGGAGCCAGGGCCTCCTGCGGGGCGGGCCCCACCAGCTGGCTGCGGACGAGAGGGGTGGCGGCGAGTTGCTCGGCCAGCGCGCCGACCCGGCGGCCCTCGACGCGGTTGAACGTCGCCTCCGACTGGGCCAGCGAGACGCCCGCGACCGCCAGCAGCACCACCACGACGATGGCGAGCTGGAGGACCAGCATCTCCCCCGCGAGGGTCTGGCGACGGAAGGAGGCGACCACGACGGACTCAATCTCTCGTGCCGGTACGACGGGCGGCCGTTCTTGGGCCGGCGCGCCCATCATGGCGCTCACCTGCGGCCAGGGAAAGGGACCGGTGAAGGATCAAGGGATCGGCGCTGTATCCACCCGTCTGAGGTCGTGACCGAAAAGACCACAAGCTCCGTTGGTTCCGGAACAGAGACAGGCCCTCGGCGTACGGGCAGCATGTGGCCCACGTCACCCTCCCCACAGGGCTCCCCCCGTTCCTCACCGACGTACCGACAGGTGGTGGCACTCGTGCGCCTGCGCACCCCCCTCGCCCTGCTCGGAGCCGCCGTGCTCGTGCTCGTCGGGCCTCCGCTGCTCACCAGCGGCAGCGACGCCACGACGGGCACCCAGATCCCGGGCCTGCGCCTCATGGTCCCCAACACGCCCGGCGGCGGCTACGACATCACGGCCCGCACGGCCGCGAAGAACGCCGAGGACGCCGGGCTCACGCACAACATCGAGGTGTTCAACCTGCCCGGCGCCGGCGGCACCGTGGGCCTCAGCCGACTGGTGAGCGAGCACGGCAACGGCAAGCTCGCCATGTCGATGGGTCTCGGTGTGGTGGGCGCCGCCCGCTCCAACCACGCCCCCAGGACGCTCGACGACACCACCCCGATCGCCCGGCTCACCGAGGAGCAGGACGTCGTCGTGGTCGCGAAGGACTCCCCGTACCGGACCATCGACGAGCTGATCGACGCGTGGCGGGCCAGCCCCGGCAAGCTCCCGGTGGGCGGCGGTTCCTCGCCCGGCGGGCCGGACCATCTCGCGCCGATGCTGATGGCGAAGGCCGCCGACATCACGCCGAAGAACGTCAACTACATCCCCTTCGACGGCGGCGGTGAGCTGCTCGCCTCGATCCTCGGCGACAAGGTCGCCTTCGGGGTGTCCGGCGTCGGCGAGTACCTCGACCAGATCAAGGCGGGCGAGCTGCGGGTGCTCGCGGTCACCGGCCCCGAACGGGTCGACGAACTCGACGACGCGCCCACCCTCAAGGAGTCCGGCTACGACGTCGACTTCACCAACTGGCGCGGCATCGTGGCCCCGCCCGGCCTGTCCGGCGCCGAGCGCGACAAACTCGTACGCCTGGTGGAGACGTTGCACGACTCCCCCGAGTGGCGCACGTCCCTGAAGAACAACGGCTGGGACGACGCCTTCCTGACCGGCGAGAAGTTCGGCGACTTCCTGGACGCCCAGGACAAGCGCGTGGTTTCGGTGCTGAAGGAGCTGGGGCTGTGACGACGCAGACCGACATCCACCAGGCCGAACCGGCGCAACGCCGGTCCTGGCTGCGTGAGCACTCCGAACTCGGCGTCTGCGTACTGCTGTTGGCGCTCGGTGTGCTGGTCCTGACGGACGCGCTCACCATGGACGTCGACATCACCCAGCGCGGGCCCGTCGGGCCGAAGACGGTGCCGGTCGTCGTCGGTGCCGGGCTGCTCGTCATCGCCGCCCTGCTCGCCGTCGACGTGCTGCGCGGGGGCCGCGGCCAGGCCGAGAGCGGCGAGGACATCGACCTGTCCGAACCCGCCGACTGGCGCACGGTGCTGCTGCTGACCGGTGTGTTCCTCGGCGCGGCCGTCCTCATCGAACCCGTCGGCTTTCCGGTCGCGGGGGCGCTGCTCTTCTGGGGAGCGGCCTTCGCTCTCGGCAGCCGCCGCCTCGACCGGGACCCGCTCATCGCGGCCGCCCTGTCCCTCGCCACCTACGCCGTCTTCAACAACCTGCTGGGAGTGCCGCTGCCCGGCGGCCCGCTGATGGGAGTGCTGTGAGATGAACACCCTCAACTCCCTGATGGACGGCTTCGGTACGGCGCTGACCCCGATCAACCTGCTGTGGGCGGCTGTCGGGGTGCTGCTGGGCACCGCCATCGGCGTGCTGCCGGGCATCGGGCCCGCGATGGCGGTCGCGCTCCTGCTGCCGGTGACGTACGGACTCGACCCGACCGGCGCGTTCATCATGTTCGCGGGCATCTACTACGGGGCGATGTTCGGCGGCTCGACCACCTCGATCCTGCTCAACACCCCCGGTGAGAGTGCCGCCGTGGTCGCGGCCATGGAGGGCAACCCGATGGCCAAGTCGGGGCGTGGCGCGCAGGCGCTCGCGGCCGCCGCCGTCGGCCACTTCGCGGGCGGTCTGATCGGGACCCTCCTGCTGGTCGCGCTCGCCCCGACGGTCGCCGACCTGGCGGTGGACATCGGCGCGCCGGACTACTTCGCCATCATGGTGCTGGCGTTCATCGCGGTGACGTCCGTGCTGGGTTCGTCCCGCATCCGCGGTCTCGCGTCCCTGCTCATCGGTCTCACCCTGGGCCTGGTGGGCCTGGACCAGATGACCGGCCAGCAACGTCTGACCTTCGGGTCCCTCCAACTCGCGGACGGCATCGACGTGGTGATCGTCGCGGTCGGCCTCTTCGCGATCGGCGAGGCCCTGTGGGTCGCCGCCCATCTGCGGCGTCTGCCCGCCGAGCCGATCCCGGTGGGCCGCCCGTGGCTCGGCCGGGACGATGTGCGGCGGACCTGGAAGTCGTGGCTGCGGGGCCCGTTCATCGGTTTCCCGTTCGGCGCGATCCCGGCGGGCGGCGCCGAGATCCCCACCTTCCTGTCGTACGTCACGGAGAAACGCCTGTCGAAGCACCCGGACGACTGGGGCCGCAAGGGCGCGATCGAGGGCGTGGCCGGACCGGAGTCGGCGGCGTCGGCCTCGGCCGCGGGCACGCTGGTGTCGATGCTGACCCTCGGGCTGCCCACCACGGCGGTCGCGGCGGTCATGCTGGCCGCCTTCCAGCAGTACGGCATCCAGCCGGGCCCGCTCCTGTTCGAACGCGAACCGGACCTGGTGTGGGGTCTGATCGCGTCGCTCTTCGTCGGCATGGTGCTGCTGCTCGCGCTGAACCTGCCGCTGGCTCCGGTGTGGGCCAAGCTGCTGCGGATCCCGCGACCGTACCTGTACGCCGGGATCATGTTCTTCGCGGCGGTCGGCGCGTACGCGGTCGGCGGTGAGGTCGTCGACCTGGTGATCCTTCTGGTCATCGGCCTGATCGGCTTCGGGATGCGGCGCTACGGGCTGCCGATTCTGCCCGCCGTCATCGGTGTCATCCTCGGCCCGAACGCCGAACAACAGCTGCGGCGGGCCCTGCAGATCAGCGACGGCAGCGTGTCGGGGCTGGTCGACACGCCCTTCGCGGTGACCGTGTACGCGGTGATCGTTGTGCTGCTGGCCTGGCCTCTCCTGAAGCGGCTCGGGCCACGCCGCCGAGCGAAGGCCTGATCCGTTCACCCCGCGGCGACCACCACCTCCCGAAAAACGATTTACAGATGGTCGGGGTAGACTGACGGCGCCCATGAGGACCGCGTCGTGCCTGGTCGCACGGCTGCCGCAGCAAGGGGGGTGGACGCCGTTCCGCTTCGCCCCGCCCGAATCCAGGACGTCGCCGCCGCCGCGGGGGTCTCGGTGTCCACGGTGTCGAACGTCCTCAACCGGCCCGAACGCGTCAACGCCCGCACCGCCGAACGGGTCCGGGACGTGGTCGCCGCGCTCGACTACGTCCCCCATCCGGGAGCCGCCGGACTGCGGACCGGGCACTCCTCCTCGATCGGGCTGGTGCTGCCCGACGTGGCCAACTCGTTCTACTCCCGCATCGCACGCGGCGCCGCGGACGCGGCGTACGAGCACGGCTACAGCCTCGTGCTCTGCGACAGCGGGGACGCGCCCGAGCGGGAGCAGGGCTACTTCACCATGCTGATCGAGCAGCGGGCCGTCGGGGCCGTGGTGGTTCCGCTCAGCGCCGATCCCACCCGGCTGACGCGGCTGCGCGAGCGAGGGATCCCGCTGGTGCTGGCGGACCGTGCGCTGCCGGCCCAGGACGGCTGCTCCGTCTGCGTCGACGACATCGCCGGAGGCCGTATCGCCGTGGCGCATCTCCTGGAGCGCGGTGCGCGCGACATCCTCGTGGTGAACGGGGAGCGCGGGATCCGGCAGTGCGCCGACCGCTACCAGGGTGCCCGGCAGGCCGTACGCAGCCGGCGTACGGCGAAGCTGGGCCAGGTCGTCGCCGAGGAGATGACGGTGGCCTACGGCCAAAAGATCGCGCACCGCCTCGACGAGCTGCCCGACGGGGTCTTCTGCACCAACGACTTCCTCGCCGCGGGACTGTGCCGTGGGCTGGGTGAGCGGGGCGTCCGGATTCCGGAGGAGGTGCAGGTGGTCGGCTACGGCGACCTGGACCTCGCGAGCTTCGTGGGGACGACCCTGACGACGGTGCGGCAGCCGGTCGAGGAACTCGGCAGGGCGGCCGTCGAGATGCTGCTCGACGAGGTGGAGGCCCGCGCGGAACACGCCCACGGGACACGGGTGTTCGCGCCCGACCTCATCGTCCGGGATTCGACCCGGCCGCCTTCCGGCACCTGAGTCCCCTCACCGTCGGGCGGCCCCGGGGATCCGCAGCGTCACGGGCCCCAGCAGTCCCGACCCGAGCTGGGACGGGAAGGCCCAGGCGGTCGGCGTGGCTTCGGCGAGATACGGGCCCAGGGTGTTGTGGACGGTCACCTCGACGCGGACCCTGCGCCCGGCGGCACCGCGGAGTTCGAAGCGGTACGGCGCGCAGAACGCCTCCCCCACGGGTTCGCCGTCGACCAGGACCGAGACGCTGCCGCGCACCCGCCCGAGGTCCAGCTCCGGGTCCGGCCCGGCCGGCACCGCCAGGGTCCGCGAGTAGGTCACACCGCCGCTCCAGCCGCCCAGGCCCAGCGTGCGCCAGTCCCCCAGCGGCAGTGGCGCCGGCACGGTACGCACCCGCACCGGCCCGCGCCAGGCGGAGCCACCCCGCAGCACCGCCGTGGGGACGGTGACCGCCTCGACCTCCGTGGGCTCGGACAGCGGCTCCCCAAGTACCAGCGTCTGCCCGTCGAGCGTCTGCTCCGCGCCGCTCCCCACCCGTACCCGGGCGGGAAGCTCCAGCGGCAGGTCCATCGACACGGTGCCCGCGGGCACCGTGAAACGGAAGCGCTGCGCGTGTTCGCGGACGTCGTCGGTGGACCGCAGCGGCAGGACGGCGCTGCCGAGCTCCGGTGCGCCGGTGAGCCACTCGGTGTCCGGCAGCGGGTGCGGCCGTACCGCGGCGTGGCAGTGCTGCAACTCCCCCCACCGACCGTCGTGTTCCACCGTGTGTCCGCGCCACCCGCCGGTCCGGGCCTCCCATCCGGCGCCGCTGACCAGAGCGGTCGCCAAGGGCCCGGCGCCCGCCACACAGTCGACGAAGACCGCTTCTCGCGCGTGGACGGAGTCGGCCACCACGTCGAGGACGTGCTCGCCCGCCCCGAGGGTGAGCCGGTGGCGGAAGAACATCGGCACCGCGCCCCAGTCGGACTCGTAGTACTCCACCTTCTCCTGCCGGGCCACCACCGAGCCGTCGAGCAGGACCGTGACGCCCACCGCGGCACCCACGACCAGCACCGCCGCGCCACCGGAGGCAACGCGCAGCCGGCCGCGGTAGGTCACGCCGCCGTCAGGTCGTACGTCGTCGGGCAGGCACATGAACCGGGGGCGCTGCGTGAACCCGCCTGGGCGGCAGAGGCAGAAGTAGCTGCCGAGGGGTGTGCCGGCGGCACCCGAGATGAGCCGCGGCCGGTCCTCGGCGTCCCCCAGTTCGTACTCGAGCACATTGTGGGACCGGGTGACCCGCACCGGGGCCAAGGCGAGGAAACCCGAGCCGGTGTCCAGTCGCTCGCCGTTCCACCAGACCCGTTTGGCCGCCGCCGCGCCGATGTGCAGATCGGCTTGTCCCCGGTGGTCGGTCACCACGATCGACCGGACCCGTGCGACCGTTCCGCTCCCGGGCACGGGGACGCGCACGAACTCCTCGGCCACCATCCCCTTGTTGCCGAGCAGACCGTCCTGATCCGGCATCCCCCGACTCGTCGAGTACAGCGAGACACGCCAGCCGCCGTCCGGGGGCGCCAGGGGCGCCGCCTTGGCCAGGACCCGCTCGACCTGGGTGGCGTCCAACGGATCGGGGGCCTGGGCCGAGGGCACCGGAGGCAGCACACACACCCGGTTGCCGTAGGTCGCCCGCGCCTGCTCCCCGGGCGCGTCGGGCCCGTCGTTCTCGGTCCACCGCATGGTCCAGATCTGCGGCTCGTCGACGGACGTGCCCGCGGGCAACGCCAGGTCGCCCCAGGTGTTGTCCATGGTGGGGACCAGACGGCCCTCCCAACCGGTCGAGACGTCGATCGTCGCCGCGAGTTCGGGGTCCGGCGTGGCCGTCTCGCCCGTGGGGGTGCCTTCGCGCCATACGACGAGAGCGGCGGGGGCGCCCTCCAGCGGCACCTCGATGGTCGACAGGCCGTCGGAGAGGGTGACGCGCGCCGGGCTTCGGGCGCCGGTGGCCGGATTCCAGATCTCGGCCTCCGCCACCGCGGCACGTACGGTGACGGACGAACTGCGGGCGTAGCGCGCCGGGTCGACCTCGTGATGGTTGTTCGCCGGATCGGTGCGCGCGTCCGGGAAGGCCCCCGTCACCAGGGCGACGGCCGCGTCGCCCTGCCGCCGCACGAGCAGCGGTACATCACCCACCGCGTATCCGGCGGAGGCGGCCAGCGCCGCCGCGCCCGCTGCCGCGTCCTCGGCGCGCTCCAACCGCGGGTGGTCACGCAGCGCCATCACGACGGCGTCGTCACCGCCCGTCCCGGCCGCGGTCGCGGGCGGCCGGCCCACGACCACCACCCGGCCGCCGGCGTCGAGCAGCTCCGTCAACCGACGCGCCGTCTCCTCCTCCAGGACGCTCGCCGAGGGCAGCAGCACCGTGGTGTACGCCTGGTCCCGGACGCGCAGGGCGCCGTCGGCGGACTTGGCACACCGCACCGAGGCGTCGTCGATGACATCGAAGGAGACGCCCCGCCGGTCCAGTTCGCCGATCCGGGGTCGCAGCCAGTTGTTGGTGCCGCACAGGTCCAGGTAGTGCCGCTGGGTCTCGTCGACGTGGGCATGAGCGTCGCCGAGACGGCCGTCGCCGAAGTGCTGGACGGGCACGTCCAGCGGGATGAGGGACTGCATGGTGGCGGTGGGGTGCAGGACCGCGACGTCGGCGCTGTAGGTGCCCCAGGACATGATCGAGCAGATCCGGGCCACGGCCCGGGAGAACGCCGGGTACTGCCGCCAGTAGGGCTGCCGCCAGTCGGTGGACGGCGGCGCCCACTCGAACCAGCCGCCCGCGGTGCCGAAGTAACTGGCGTGCGGGTTGTACAGGTTGGCGCCACTGCGCAGGAACGGCAGCAGCCAGTCGTAGGTGTCCTCCAGGGTGCCGCCCCAGCCGGAGGAGTGGAACGCCTCGATCCAGACCCGCTCGTGACCGTGCAGGTGGGCCATGGAGGAGTGGACCTTGGCGTCTCCGTGGTGGTCGCTGCCCGCGGCGCCGTACCAGCGATGGGTGCGGAAGTAGTCCGTGTAGATCTGTGTGGACTGGGCCGGGAAACCCGCTCGCGCCGGGTTGCTCTGGTCGGCCCCGATCAGCATGCCGCGTTCTTCGTGCCAGGCGGCGAGCGGCCTGAACAGGACCTCTTCGGTGAGTTCGGCGCGGACCGCGTAGTAGTCGGCGCGCACGCCGCAGGGGTCGGCGCCCGTCGCGCCGGGGACCTTCGCCGCATCGGTGGTCGCCGGGGTGAACAGGGCCGGCAGATGGTCGAACAGGTCGTAACCGCGCCGGGCGCGGAACTCCTCGGGGAACCGGCGGCTCCAGGAGTTGGTGCCGGGCAGCTCGTCCTGGAAGCTGCCCGCGACGACATCGCCCAGGTACTGAGGGACGCGCCGGTCGAACTCGTGGTGGACGGCGTCCAGCAGCAGGCTGACGGCGTGCGGGTCCAGATAGTCGAACGCGGTGGGGACGGCGACGACCAACCGCACCGGTGTCCCGTCCCCGGCCTCGACCCGGACGGTACCGGGATCGGCGTCCACGGCCATGGGCAGGCGACGCCCCGTCAGGTCGTACGCCGCGACGGGACTTTCGGCGCCGCGCAGCCCGACCGTGCCCCCGCGGACGGACGTCGTGCGCGAGCGCAGTGCCTGGCCGGCGGCGCCCGGGTGCCGACGGGTGACGGCGCCCTGGAGGTTGGCGCCGGAGAACCCGATCTGGTCGTAGAACCACAGGCGGGTGCCGAGATCCTGGGCGATCCGGCAGGCGTCGGTGAAGCGGGCCCACCACTCCTCGCCGAACCACACCGGATCGTCCGTGCGGGCGCCGAAGGTCGGCCCCGCGGGCGCCAGGTTGATCACCACGAGGTTGTGGACACCACCGTCCGCGAACCTGCGCAGCTGCCATGCGAGACGCTCCCTGGTGACCTTCGCGCCCGACCACCACCACAGCGGAGTGGGGCCGAAGCCCCGGGGCGGGTCGTCGAAGAGCTGTCGCAGTTCAGGAGAGATCACGAATGCGGTCCTTCCGAGTGCGGGCCCGGGCAACCTCAGGGATCTGAAAACGTTTTACATCGCTTCTACCGTAGGCGACCTGCGGCGTTCTCACCAGACACGGGACTGCGAGAAGGATCCGCGCCGTGTCGTGGCAGATGTGGGCGCGGGGGCTTGTTGTAACGTTTTTTGAACCCTATAGTCACTGCGACCTGCCCGGCCCAGAGCCGCGACGTCCCCCTCCGCCGCTCTTCCGCGTGTTCTTCCGCCGGGTCTCGTCGATCGAAGATCACCAAGGCCGATCCCCGGACGACGACGGAGTCGCATCATGGCCAGAACTTCGACTGCCCCCCATCACCCCGAACAGCCCATCCCCAAACGCCTGTGGAAGGTCGCGGCCCTCTCAGGCATGGCCTCGTACCTCGACGCCGCTCTCATCGTCAGCATTTCCGTCAACCTGGCCATCTACCGGGACCATTACGACATGGGCGTGTGGATGGCCGGCGCGATCAGTGCGATCGTCACCGGCTGCATCGCCGTCGGCTCCCTGGTCGGCGGACGGCTGGCCGACCTGTTCGGGCGCCGCCGTGTCTACAACCTGGACATCCTCTGCTTCGCGCTGGGCGCGGCCGTCATCACGCTGGCGCCGAACGACATCGTGCTCCTGGTCGGCGTGCTCGTGGCGGGGCTGGCGGCAGGAGCCGATCTGCCGACGTCCCTGGCCGTGGTCTCGGACGCCGCTCCCGCCGACGGCCGGGCCCGGCTCGTCTCCTTCACCCAGGTCCTGTGGATGCTGGGCATCATCGTCGTGATCTTCCTCGGCTACGTCCTGTCCGACACGGGCATGACCGGGGCGCGGATCATCACCGGCCATCTGGCCGTCGCCGCCCTGCTCACCTGGCAGCTCCGCGCCCGTCTGGAGCTGGCCGACGAGCCGTCGACGGACGCGACGCAGGCCGAGGACGCCGCTCCGGACGTGCCCCGCGGAACCGCGCTCAAGAACGTGTGGAACCGCGCCGCGCTGCTGCCGATGGCCGCGACCTTCCTCTACTACGTCACCTGGGGCATCGGCGCCAACACCTTCGGCCAGTTCGGCACCTATCTGCTGGTCACCGTCAGCGGCGCCTCGCAGAGCCTGGCCACCGGGATCAACCTGGCCTTCCTCCCGATCGCACTGGTGCTGACCTTCGTCTTCGTACGGCTCGCCGACACCCCCTGGCGCGACCGGCTGTTCTACGTCTTCACGGTCGTGCAGGTCGTCGCCTTCTGCATCGCCTCCCTCACGGCGGGCGCCCTCGCCGGCATGCTCGTGTTCTTCGTGCTCTACCAGATCTCCAACCCCTTCGCGGGGGAAGCCAGTTACAAGGTGTGGTCGCAACTCACCCTGCCCCCGGAGACCCGCGGCACCACCCAGGGCCTGACGTACGCCCTGTCGCGAGGGGTCTTCGCGGGCGTCGCGTTCGTCACGCCCGCCCTCATGGAGTACAGCGCGTCCCTGCTGCTCTGGTCGATCACCCTCTGCATGGCGGCGTCGGGGTTCGCCGGGGTCTACATCGTCCGTGTCCTCATCCGGCGTTCCGCTGACGCCTCCCCCGCCCCGGCGGGTCTGGGAGCGACCCGGGCCTGAATGCCGAACCGGACCTGTGAAGGAGCACCGACATGGCAACGACCGAACCCACCACCGTGGCCGCGGACCGCGCCGCCGCCCTGAGCGAGTTGCTCCCCCCGGTCCCCCGCCGCCGTACCCGGGTCGGATTGGTCGCCGGAGGGCTCGGCACCTACTGGCCACAGTTCCCGGGGCTGCTGCCGCAGTTGCGGGAGTCGGCCCGGTACGTCACCGAGCGGTTGCGGCGACTGGACGCGGAGGTGACCGACGTCGGCTTCATCTCCGACGCCGAGGAAGGGGCTCGCGCCGCCGAGGAACTCCGCCGGGCGGACTGCGACCTGATCGTGCTGTTCCTGACGACCTATCTGACCTCGTCGATGGTGCTGCCGATCGCAAAGCGCTCGCACACTCCCGTCCTGGTCATCGACCTCCAGCCGTCCGAACGGATGGACCACGCCTCCTTCGACACGGGCGCCTGGCTGGCGTACTGCGGTCAGTGCCCCGTGCCCGAGGTCGGCAACGTCTTCCGCCGCGCCGGCATCCCCTTCCGGTCGGTCTCGGGCTGGCTGCGCCAGGAGTCGGCCTGGCGGCGCATCGAGCAGTGGATCCGGGCCGCGCACGTCCGGGCCGCGCTGCGGCACGGACGGCACGGTCTGATGGGGCATCTGTATCCCGGCATGCTCGACGTGTCGACCGATCTGACGTTGCTTCCGGCGACGTTCGGCTCGCATGTCGAGGTGCTGGAGTTCGACGACCTGCGGCACCGGGTGGAGAAGGTGACCGAGGAGGAGACCCGGGACCGCATGGCTCTGGCCCGGCGGATCTTCACCGTCGACGACAGCGTGGCGGACGAGGACTTCGCGTGGGGGGCGACCGTGTCGGTGGCCCTGGACCGTCTCGTCGCGGACTTCGGCCTCGACACGCTCGCGTACTACCACCGCGGTCTCGACGGCGAACTCCACGAGCGGCTCGGCGCCGGCATGATCCTGGGCGCCTCGCTGCTCACCGCCCGGGGTGTGCCCGCGGCGGGCGAGTACGAACTGCGCACCAGTGTCGCCCAGTTGGCCACGCAGAGCATCGGCGCCGGGGGCTCCTTCACCGAGATCCAGGCCCTGGACTTCGAGGACGGCGTCGTGGAGATGGGCCATGACGGGCCCGCCCACCTCGCCGTCAGCGCCCGTGACCCGCTGCTACGGGGGCTGGGTGTCTACCACGGCAAGCGCGGCTGGGGCGTCAGCGTGGAGTTCGACGTCCAGCACGGGCCGGTCACCCTGGTCGGCCTCGGCCAGGACGCCGACGGCAGCCTCTCCTTCATCACGTCCGAGGGCACCGTCGTACCGGGACCCCTGCTGGAGATCGGCAACACCACCAGCCGCGTCGACTTCGGCCGTGATCCGGGCGAGTGGGTCGACGCGTGGAGCGCCACGGGCGTCGGCCACCACTGGTCCCTCGCCATCGGCCACCACACCGCCGACTTCCGCGCCGCCGCGAGCCTGCTCGGCATCGACCACCGGGAGGTGTGACGGTGGCGGGCCCGGCCATGGATGTACCCGCGGCGGTGAGTTCCCGAGACTCCCCCGCGGTCAGCCGGAGGCCTCGGTGAGCATGCGCCAGCCGGGTGTGTAGTTGCCGTGCAGCACGAGGGACGCGGCACCGACCGCGCCCACGGTGTCACCCATCACGCTCTGCTCCACGGTTATGGGGCGGATGGCGCGGGCGACGGAGGTGCTGTTGACGGCCGTGTCGACCTCCTCCCGCACGATGTGTTCGATGCCGCGCAGCCCCTCGCCCCCGAGGACGACGCGACTGACGTCGAGCAGGCTGACGGCACCCCGGGCGGCCTGTCCGATGCGGCGGGCGGCGTGGCGTACGACATCGCAGGCGGCCGGGTCGCCGGTGCGGGCGGCCCGGCGCAGCAGCTTCCAGTCGCCGTGCAGGGACGGGGGGTCGACGGCCAGGCCGATGCGGTCGGCGGCGGCCCGCCCGTGGCGCCGCACCAAGTCGTCGATGATCGCGGCCGGGCTGCAGTAGGGGCCGAGGCAGCTGATGCCGCCGCAGGCGCAGACGCGGTCCCCCGGTTCGACGGCCATGTGGCCGAACTCGGCGGCGTTGCCCGAATCGCCGTGCAGGACGGTGTTGTTGAGGACGATGCCGGCGCCGATGCCGGTGCCCAGGTAGAGGAACAGAAAGCTGCCCGCCCTGGACTCGCCGCCGATCCAGCGTTCGCCTATGGCGGCGGCGGTCGCGTCGTTGTCCAGGGCCACGGGCATGCCGGTGGCCTCGGCGAACATCTCCAGCAGCGGGACGCGGTCCCAACCGGGCAGGTTCGGCGGGGAGATCACCGTACCGGTGGAGCCGTCGATCGGTCCGGGAGCGGCGATACCCAGGCCGAGCAGTCGGGCGGGGTCCACGGCTGAGCGCTCGACGAGCCGGAGGGCCGCCCGGGCCAGCCGTCGCACGACGTCGGCCGGCTCGCTCGGGACGGTGAGCCTGAGCCGGCGGCTGGTGATCGCCTCGCCCGCCAGGTCGACCAGGACGATGACGGCCGCGTCGGGGTCGAGATGGACACCGAGCGCGTAGGCCCCCTCGGGGCGGGCGGCCAGCAGAGTGCGGCGTTTGCCGCCGCTGGAGGGCGCGTAGCCGGTCTCCGTGACCAGGCCGGCGTCGAGCAGTTTGCGGACGACGTTCGAGACGGTCTGATTGGTCAGGCCGGTCAGCTGCGCCAGTTCGACACGGCTCACCGGCCCTCTGGTCCGGATGGCGTCCAGGACGACGGCCTGGTTGTACCCCCCGACCCGGGGCAGATTCGTGCCGCCGAGCATCGTCACCTGTCGGTCACCTACCGCTCCTCATGCTGTGCGTTCCCCCGCGATGGACACGGAAGCGATCCGAAGTGCGCCTTTTGGGCTGGCTCATTACCTATGCCCGGTATGCGCGGAACGGCGATTCATGGCGAAAGTTTACACGCCGGATGCGTTGACTTCATCAATCAATTGGATTTAGCTGACGCCATCAAACCGGGTGCACCGGGCCAGGTCGCGCGGGGTGGAACCGCGTGGGCCGCCTCCTTCGAACTGCCCGCGGCCCGCGCCTCAGTCGCGGCTTTCCCAAGGTCTTCCCCTCAGGTTTCGCGTTCCGGAGGAACCACCGTGCGTTCGAGACTCATCGTTGCCGCAGTCCTCACCACCGCCACCGCTCTGACCGCCTCGGGCTGCGGCTCCGGCTCCGCCGAGAGCACCGCAAAGTCGATCAAGGTCGTCTACTGGCAGAACCTGGACAGCAAGAACAAGCTCCAGGCCAACCACCTCGCCTCGATGGTGAAGCAGTTCACCAAGGCCAACCCGGGCACCAAGGTGACCCTCGTCCCGGTCACCGCCTCCGAGAACGACTACTACACCAAGGTCCAGCTCATGATGCGGTCCCCCGCGACCGCCCCCGACCTCGTCTACGAGGACACCGCGCTGATCAACTCCGACATCGCGAGCGGCTACCTCAAGCCCATCGACTCCTACCTGGCCGGCTGGAGCGACTGGTCGCAGTTCGCCGCCGCCGCCAAGGTCGCGGTGCGCGGCGCCTCGGACGGCAAGACGTACGGCGTCCCGGACGGCACCGACACCCGCGGGATCTGGTACAACAAGCAGCTGTTCACCAAGGCCGGGATCGCCGTGCCCTGGCAGCCGAAGACCTGGGACGACGTTCTCAGCACCGCCAGGAAGCTCAAGGCGAAGCTGCCCGACGTCATCCCGATGAACCTCTACACCGGCACGGCGGGCGGCGAGGCGTCCTCGATGCAGGGCTTCGAGATGCTGCTGTACGGCACCCCGGCGGGCGACAAGTCGCTGTACGACGCGAGCCAGAAGAAGTGGGTGGTGGGCAGCAAGGCGTTCAAGGACTCGCTGGCGTTCGTGCACACCGTCTACAGCGAGAAGCTCGGCCCTCCGGTGGACCAGGCGCTCGGAGCCAACTTCGGTACCACCGTCGGCACCGAGCTGATCCCCGAGGGCAAGCTCGCGATCGACATCGACGGCTCCTGGATGCCCAACAACTGGGGTACCAGCAGCGCCAAGCCGTGGAGCCAGTGGCAGTCGGCGATCGGCACCGCCGCGATGCCCACCCAGAACGGCCAGGCCCCCGGCAAGACCAGCATGTCCGGCGGCTGGGCCTGGTCGATACCGGCGAAGGCCAAGAACGCGGATCTGGCGTTCAAGTTCCTCACCACCTGTGAGACGAAGGCCAACCACGCGCAGTGGAACGCCCAGAACGCCAGCATCGCCGTCCGCACGGACGCGGCCAGTGATCCGACGTACGTCAACTCGGTTCCGACCAACAAGTTCTTCACGGACCTGGTGCGCTACACCCACTTCCGGCCCGGCCTGCCGGCCTACAACCAGGTCTCGACGGCGATCCAGAAGGCCATGGAGTCGGTGACCACCGGCCAGGCGTCGGTGGACAAGGCCGCGGCCGGCTTCGACAGCGATGTGAAGGCCGCCGTCGGCGACGACAAGACGGTCAAGGGCGCCTCGTGACCGCTCTGACGTCCGCGCCCCGCAAGGCCGGTGACCACCACCGGCCGGGCGGGGCGCCCGCGGCCGCCCGCTCCCTGCTGCGCGGCCTGCCGATGCTCCCGTCGGTGGTCCTGCTGGCGGTCTTCCTGGCGGGCCCGATCGCGTACTGCGTGTACTACGCGTTCACCGACATGCAGCTCACCGGCGCCGCCGGCACCCACCTGGTGGGCCTGGACAACTTCACCCGGGCCTTCGGGGACGCCGACTTCCTGAACGCGGTCTGGCTGACCCTGGTGTTCGTGGTGGGTTCCGCCGTCGTCGGCCAGAACACCCTGGGGCTCGCGCTGGCCGTCCTGATGGAACGGGCCGAGAAGCGGGTGCGGGCACTCACCAACGGTGTCGTCATCGCCGCCTGGGTGCTGCCCGAGGTGGTGGCCGGCTACCTGATGTACGCGTTCTTCTACAACCAGGGCTCACTCAACTCGATTCTCTCCGCCCTGCACCTGCCGCAGCAGAACTGGCTCTACACGATGCCGATCCTGGCCGTCTGCCTGGCCAACGTCTGGCGGGGCACGGCCTTTTCGATGATGGTCTTCTCCGCGGCCCTCAACGACGTCCCCCAGGAGCTCGTGGAAGCGGCCGAAATGGACGGCGCGGGCCCCTGGCAGCGGCTGTGGCGGGTGGTCCTGCCGGTCATCCGGCCGTCCATCCTGACCAACCTGATGCTGATCACGCTGCAGACGCTCTCCGTGTTCGGACTCATCTACACGATGACCCGCGGCGGGCCCGGCAACAAGAGCGAGACCCTTCCCATCTTCATGTACCAACAGGCCTTCCAGAACAGCCTCATCGGCTACGGCACCGCCATCGCCCTGGTGCTGCTGGTGGTCGGTGCCCTGTTCTCCCTCGTCTACATCCGGCTGCTCAGACTGGAGGGTGACTGATGGCCGTTCTCACCTCCTCCCGCGCCCCGTCCGGTCGGCGGACCGCCGCGACGGCCCCCCAGGCCTCACACCGGCGCCGCTCACTTACCGGCCGCATCGCGGTCAACGCCGTCCTGCTGGCGGTGTCGGTGACGTACGTCCTGCCGCTGCTGTGGATGCTCCTCGCCTCGGTCTCGAACACCAACAGCTTCCGGCTGCACTGGCCGTCGTCGCTCACCCTCGGCAACTTCGACGCGGTGCTCAACGCCGACACCACCTACCGGCCCCTGCTCAACAGCCTGCTGCTGTGCGGATTCGCGACCCTGGCGACGGTGACGGCGTCCTTCCTGGCCGCCTATCCCTTGTCGCGCTACCGCTCCCGACTGCGCCGGCCGTTCCTGTACACGATCCTGTTCTCCACCGGCCTGCCCATCACCGCCGTGATGATCCCGGTCTACAGCATGTTCGTGCAGGTGAACCTCATCGACTCGGTGCCCGGCACCACGCTGTTCCTGGCCGCTTCGGCGCTGCCGTTCGGGATCTGGCTGATGAAGAACTTCATGGACGGTGTGCCCCTGGTGCTGGAGGAGGCCGCGCGGATCGACGGCGCCAACACCCCGCAGGTGCTGTGGCGGGTCGTCCTGCCGCTGATGCGGCCCGGCGTCGTCGTGGTCACCATCTTCACCTTCATCGGCATGTGGGGGAACTTCTTCGTCCCCTTCATCCTGCTGCTGTCCCCGGAGAAACTTCCCGCCTCCGTCAGCGTGTTCACCTTCCTCAGTGCCCACGACCAGACGCAGTACGGGCAACTGTCCGCCTTCTCCATCCTGTACTCCCTGCCCGTCGTCATGCTCTACCTGCTGCTGGCCCGCAGGCTGGGCGGCGGCTTCGCCCTCGGCGGTGCGCTCAAGGGCTGACCGCCCTCGGCCTGTCGGCCTCCCCCCCACCACCCTCCTAGGCACGGCTGGAGAAGACAGTCCAATGCACAACGACCGTGAAGTCACCGAGCAGCGGCTCGCCAGGGTGCTGAACGAACGTATACGGCCCGCCGTCCACGCCCGGTCGGTCCCTCTGCGGGTCGAGGTCTGGGACGTCGCCGGTGAGCCCGTGCCTGTCCGTGACGGCCTGACGGCTCCCTACCGTCCGGCGCGGGTCGGTGACCGGTGGGGTCCCGCCTGGTCCACGAGCTGGTTCCGGGTCGGCGGGGTGATCCCGCAGGAGTGGGCGGGGCTGCCCGTCGAGGCCGTGCTCGACCTGGGTTTCGCGACCCACTCCGCCGGCTTCTCCGCGGAGGGCCTGGTCTACCGGGCGGACGGCACCGCGGTGAAGGCGCTCAACCCGCGCAACACCTGGCTGCCGGTCACCGAATCGGCCGTCGGCGGGGAGGAGTTCGTGCGGTACGTCGAGGCCGCCGCCAACCCGGTCGTCATGCACACCGCGCCCGACCACCTCACCTTCGGTCCCACCGAGGTCGGCGGGCGGGCGCCCTGGCTGCGGGACGCGAACGCCGATCCGGGCGAACCCCTGTACCGGCTGCGGCGGCTGGACCTGGCGGTGGTGGACCGGACGGTCCACGAACTCGTCCAGGACCTGGACGTCCTGGGGCAGCTGATGCTCGAACTGCCACTGGACTCCACCCGCCGTTGGCAGATCCTGCGGGCGGTCGAACGCGCCCTGGACGCGGTCGACCTCCAGGACGTCGGCGGCACCGCGGCGGCGGCGCGCGAGGTGCTGGCCCCGGCGCTGGCGGCACCGGCTAGTGCCGGCGCGCACCGGATCTCCGCGGTCGGCCACGCCCACATCGACACGGCCTGGCTGTGGCCGCTGCGCGAGACGGTCCGCAAGGTGGCCCGCACCGTCTCCAACGTCACCCAACTCATGGACGACCACCCCGAGTTCCGGTTCGTGATGTCCCAGGCCCAGCAGCTCGCCTGGCTCAAGGAGCACCGCCCCGAGGTGTACGCCCGTGCCCAGGAGAAGGCGAAGACCGGACAGTTCCTGCCCTCGGGCAGTCTGTGGGTGGAGCCCGACACCAATCTCACCGGCGGCGAGTCGCTGGTCCGCCAGTTCGTCCACGGCAAGCGGTTCTACCTGGAGGAGTTCGGCGTCGAGACCGAGGAGATGTGGCTCCCGGACACCTTCGGCTACAACGCGGCCCTGCCGCAGCTGATGAAGCTGGCCGGGGTGCGCTGGTTCCTCACCCAGAAGATCTCCTGGAACACCACCAACAAGTTCCCGCACCACACCTTCTGGTGGGAGGGCATCGACGGCACCCGCGTCTTCAGCCACTTCCCGCCCGTCGACAGCTACAACGGGGACCTGTCCGGCGCCGACATCGCCCACAGCGAGCGCAACTTCCAGGACAAGGGCGGCGCCGACCACTCACTGATCCCCTTCGGCTACGGCGACGGCGGCGGCGGCCCCACCCGCGAGATGCTGGCGCGCGCCGCCCGGCTGACCGATCTGGAGGGCTCGCCCCGGGTCGTCATGGAGGGACCCGCCGCCTTCTTCGAGCGTGCGCACGCCGAGTACGAGGCGAACGGCGGCGCGCCGGTGTGGTCCGGCGAGCTGTACCTGGAGTTCCACCGCGGCACCCTGACCAGTCAGCTCGCCACCAAGCAGGGCAACCGGCGCAGCGAACACCTGCTGCGCGAGGCCGAGTTGTGGGCGGCGACCGCCGCCGTGCGGCACGGGCACCCCTATCCGTACGAGGCCCTGGACCGGCTGTGGAAGACGGTCCTGCTGCACCAGTTCCACGACATCCTGCCGGGCACCTCGATCGCCTGGGTGCACCGGGAGGCCGAGGAGACGTACGCCGCCGTCGCCGGGGAGCTGGAGCGGATCGTCGCGGACGCGCAACGGGCCCTCGCCGGGCCCGCCCGCGGCACGGTCGTCTTCAACGCCGCCCCGCACGCACGCGGCGGCGTGCCCGCGCTCGGCGCCACACTGCGCACCGACGAGCCCGACCCGCCCGTACCGGCAGCCGCGGACGGTGACGGTTTCGTCCTCGACAACGGCCTGCTGCGGGTGCGGGTCGACCGGCGGGGCCTGGTCACCTCCGCCTACGACCTGGCCGCCGAGCGTGAGGCGCTGGCGCCGGGCGCGGTCGCCAACCTGCTCCAGGTGCACCAGGACTTCCCCAACCAGTGGGACGCCTGGGACATCGACGTCTTCTACCGCAACACGGTGCGCGACCTCACCGACGCCGAGTCGGTCACCGCGGCCGGTGGCGGTGTCCGCGTCGTCCGTGCCTTCGGTGCTTCCCGCATCGAGCAGACCCTGACCCTGGCGGCCGGCTCGCGGCGGCTGGCGATCGACACCGTGGTCGACTGGCACGAGCGGGAGAAGCTGCTCAAGGCCGCCTTCCCGCTCGACGTACGCGCCGCGCACTCCACCGCCGAGATCCCCTTCGGGCACGTCGAGCGCCCCACCCACACCAACACCAGCTGGGACGCCGCCAAGTTCGAGATCTGCGCCCACCGTTTCCTGCACGTCGGAGAGCGCGACTGGGGTGCCGCGCTGGTCAACGACTCGACGTACGGCCATGAGGTCACCCGTGACGTACGTCCCGACGGCGGGACGACGACCACCCTGCGGCTCTCGCTGCTGCGTGCTTCCCGCTTCCCCGACCCGGACGCCGACCAGGGCACCCACCGGTTCAGCTACGCCCTGGTGGTGGGCGCCGACGTCGCCGAGGCTATGCGTGAGGGCTACCGCCTCAACCTGCCCGAGCGCGCGCGGCCGGGCAGCACGCCCGTCGTTCCGCTGGTGTCGGTCGACCACGAGGGGGTGGTCGTCGAGGCCGTGAAGCTCGCCGACGACCAGTCCGGCGATGTCGTCGTCCGCCTCTACGAGGCCCTCGGCGTCCGTGCCCGCGCCACCCTCACCCCCGGCTTCCCCCTCGCCGCCGCCACCGCCACGGACCTGCTGGAACGACCCCTCGACGACACCACGAGCCATCAGGTCACGGACGGCACCGTCCGGCTTCGGCTGCGGCCCTTCCAGATCCTCACCCTGCGCCTGAGCCCGCCCGACCGTTGATCCTTCACCTGTTGCGCCGTCAACTGCTTCTGGGCTCGCCGTCACGTCGTCCGAGGGGGACGATGGAAGCAGAGGCACCCGGCGCCGCGGACCCGCCGCGAGCCCGCGCGACCGGTGCGAGGAGGTCGCCATGACCCGTATCGCTTCCGCCATCAGATCTCGGTTGCCCGACACCATCCGGCTCGCCGGAACCGAGACGGAGAACCACCCCTGGAAAATCCAGCTCGTCGAACATCCCGGGCGCAAGGAGTCGTCGTTCTTCCGGGCCGCGAAGGCGACGGTGCAGAAGATCCTCGCCGAGATGAGCGACGAGGACCTGCCCTACGGTCCCCGGCCCGCCGGCTCCGAGCACTGGGAGATGCACCACGGCGGCAGCCTGTGGGTTAAGGGGCGGGACGGCTGGCGCATGTACCGCGCCATAGCCGGCATCGAGTGGAGCATGCAGTTCTGCGCGGACCCGGAGAAGGTCGACCGGCTGCGCCTCCTCGCGGTTGACCTCGTGGACGCCTTCCCCCTCACCCTGCCCGCCCTCGAGGCACTGGGATACGAAGAGGCCCGCGAGCTGCTGCGCACGCCGATCACGGACGCCGACGGGGTCGAGGCGTGGACCGACTCCCTCTTCAACTCGTGCGTGCCCCTCAACCGCGGGGACCACCAGGGGATCCTGCCCAGGACCCCCGGCGAACACCACTACCCCTGGCCGGTCAAGGGCGCGGACTACTTCCGCTACTCCGACTTCAAGTTGTGGGTGACCCTGCCCGACGGCACCCATGGCGCGGTGGCCCCGGTGGGCAGGCGGGGTTCGGGCGACGGCCGTGTCCGCCTGTTGCACGCCCCGGAGAACAGCAAGGCGGCAGGCACCCTGGTTCAGGCGCAGGAGCTGCGGGAGATGGCCGTGCTGCCGTCCGACAGCCCTGTCGCGCGGGAGGCGTTCGAGATGCAGATCGCCCAGGCGGACGGGACACAGCACAACGGAGGACCGCGACGCCGCGGCCGGCGGCGCTCCTAGGCGCGGCGCACGGCATGATCCACGCGACACCCCTCAGGTCAGTCGGACGAGCCGGGCCCCACTCGCAGGAACTCCGACAGGCCCGCCAGGAGCCGGTCGACGTCGTCGGTGTCGTTGTAGGGCGCGAGGCCGACGCGGAGGCCGCCGGTGTCCCCGAGGCCCAGGCGGCGAGACGCTTCGAGGGCGTAGAAGGTCCCGGCGGGCGCCTGGACACCGCGGTCCGCGAGGAAGCGGTACGCGTCCGTGGTGCTGTACCCCTCGAAGGTCAGCAGCACGGTGGGGGTACGGTCGGCGGCCCGGGAGTGCACCGTGACCTGCTCCGGGGCGGCCAGTCCCGCGTCGATCCGCCCCCGCAGGACTCGCTCGTGCTCGTCCAGCGCCGCGTACGCGGCGACCAGCCGCTGCCGGCGGGTACCCGCGGCGCTCGTGTCGAGTCCGGCGAGGAAGTCGACCGCGGCGCGGGTGCCCGCGAGGAACTCGTAGGGCAGCGTGCCGAGTTCGAAGCGTTCCGGGACCGCGTCCGTGGAGGGCAGCAGCTTGTCCGGGTGCAGGCTCTCCAGCAGCCGCGGCCGGGCGGCGAGGACGCCGTGGTGCGGGCCGAGGAACTTGTACGGGGAGCAGACGAAGAAGTCCGCGCCGAGCTGCTCGACGTCGACCAGGGAGTGAGCGGTGTGGTGCACGCCGTCGACGTACAGCAGCGCCCCCACCTCGTGCGCCGCACGGGAGATCGCGGCGGTCGCGGGCCGCGTTCCGATCAGGTTGGAGGCGGCGGTGACAGCGACCAGCCGGGTCCGTTCGGAGAGCACGGCGCGGATGTCCTCGACGGTCAGCTCGCCGGTCGCGGGGTCGAAGTCGGCCCACCGCACGACGGCACCGGCCCGCTCGGCGGCCTGGATCCAGGGGCGGATGTTGGAGTCGTGGTCGAGGCGGGTGACGACCACCTCGTCACCGGGCGACCAGGTCATGGCGAGGGTGCGGGAGAAATCGTAGGTGAGCTGGGTGGCGCTGCGGCCGAAGACGATCCCGGACGGCTCGGCGCCCAGCAGATCCGCCATGGCCCGGCGGCTCTCGGTGACCACGGTCTCGGCGTTGCGCTCGCCGGGCGTGATCCGGCCCCGGTTCGACAGCGGCTCGGCCAGCACATCGGCGATGGCCTGGATGACAGGGCTGGGGGTCTGGGTGCCGCCGGGCCCGTCGAAGTGGGCGATCTGGGCGCGCAGTGCGGGGAACTGCGCGCGGAGGGCGGCTACGTCGTACGTCACGGGGTCGCTCCTGTCGGTGCTCGGGCACGGCCGGGGCGGCGACCGGCCGGGGCCTCGTCGAGGCGATCACGACGGTAGTCGACGACGGGGCCGGGCCACGTGGGTGACAGGAGGCCCGCGGGGCTCACCGCACGCCCCGCGGGCCACGGGGTCAGCGCAGGGCGCCCTTGGTGGCGTCGGCGATGAAACCCCGGGCGAAGAAGGTGAACACCAGCACCAGCGGGATCACCGACAGCAGCACTCCGGACATCACCATGCTGTAGTCGGTGGAGTGGCCGGCGTACAGCTGTGCCAGCGCCACCTGGAGGGTGAGGTGGTCCGGGTTGACCAGCATCACCAACGGCAGGATGTAGTCGTTCCAGGCGCCGATGAAGGTGTAGATACCGAGGAACGCCAGGGCCGGGCGGACGCACGGCAGCACCACGTGCCAGTACAGGCGGAAGAATCCGGCACCCTCGATGCGGGCGGCGTCGAGCAGTTCGTCGGGGACGCTGGTGGTGGTGTACTGGCGCATCCAGAAGATGCCGAAGGCGTTGGCGGCGGCGGGCACGATGAGCGCCTTAAGGGTGCCCAGCCAGCCCAGCTGCACCATGATCTCGTACTGCGGGATGATCGCCAGCTGGGTCGGCAGGATGTACATCGACAGCAGCAGACCGAACAGGAACTTCTTCGCGGGGAAGTCGTACTTGGCGAAGGCGAAGGCGGCCAGCGAGTCGAAGAACAGCACCAGCAGCGTCGTACAGACCGCCACGGTAAGAGTGTTGAACATCGACCCGAAGAAGTCCATCTTGGCGAACAGGTGATGGATGTTGGTCATCAGGTTGCCGCCGAACCAGAGCTTCGGCGGGTAGGCGTAGATGTCCTGCGAGGTGTTCGTCGCCATGACGACGATCCAGTAGAACGGGAACACGGAGATGACGACACCGGTCATCAGGGCGACGTGAACGCTCAGTCCCCGGAGCCGGTTGCGGTTCTGGCTGTTCACGACCGACGGTCCTTTCGCTGCACCAGGCGCCAGTTGATGAGGACGATGAGCAGGATCACCAGGAAGAACGCCCAGACGATCGCGGCACCGTAGCCGAAGTCGTTGTTGTCGAAGGCCTGGTGGTAGAAGTACAGCAACGTGGTCAGGCCCGCCTGGCCCGGCCCGCCGGAGTTGGGATTGGTGGCCGCCTCGCTGCCGAACAGCACCTGCGGTTCGGTGAAGGACTGCAGGCCGGTGACGGTGGAGATCACCACGGTGAACAGGATGATGGGCCGCAGCAGCGGGATGGTGATGGAGAAGAAGATCCGTACCGGGCGGGCTCCGTCCATCTTCGCGGCCTCGTAGAGCTCCGAGGGGATCGCCTGCAGGCCGGCCAGATAGATGATGGCGTTGTAGCCGGTCCACTGCCAGGTCATCAGCGACGCGATCACCAGCTTGATCGTCCACTCGTTACTCATCCAGGGCACGGCCGACACATGCACCGACCTGAGGATGGCGTTGATCAGGCCGAAGTTGTTGCTGAAGACCGCACCGAAGAAGATCGCGATGGCCACCAGCGAGGTGATGCTGGGGATGAACAGGGCGATCCGGTAGAAGGCGGTGAGACGGCGGGTCGAGTTCACCAGCACCGCGAGCACCAGCGCGAGGAAGAGCATCGGCACGGTGGACAGCACCCAGATGACGAGGGTGTTGCGCACCGAAAGCCAGAACACCGGGTCGTCCCACAGGAAGCGGAACTGCTGGAACCCGACGAAGTGCATGTCCCCGATGCCGTCCCACTTCTGGAACGCCAGATACACCGTGTAGAGCACCGGGAAGAGCATGAAGACCGAGAACAGCAGGTAGTACGGCGAGATGGCGAGGTACTGCGGCCAGTACCTGACGGCCCGCCGCCCAGGCCCGCGTGACGTTCCGGCCGACACCGGCCGGACCCGGCGGCCGTGCCGCCCCTGACCGCGGGGGCGGTCCGGGGTCGGCCGGTCGGTGGGCCCGGCGTCGGATCCGGGGGTCGGCCCGGTGGGGGCCGGCCCGGCTACCGGGCTTGACGACATGTCACTTCACTCCCTGACGCTGGGCGATCTGCTTGGCCTGGCTGACCGCGTCCTTCCAGGCCTGCTCGGGGTCCTTGCCCTTGGCCTCGATGGTGGTCAGCTCGCTGTAGTAGGGCGCGGAGACCGCCGCGTCGGCCGGCGCCTCGTAGGCGGCGGGGATCTTCTCGGCCGCCGGGCCGAAGATCTCGATGGTCTTCTGGCCGCCGAAGAAGGCGTCGCCCCCGGTCAGTGCCGGCAGCTTGTACGCGGCCGGAGCGGTCGGGAACAGGGCCGCGTCGGTGAAGCCGCGGGCCTGGTTCTCCGGGTCGAGGATCCAGCTGATGATCTTGAAGGCCTCTTCGGGGTTGCCGCTGGTCGCGGGGATGGCCAGGAAGGACCCGCCGAGGTTGGAGGGCCCGCCGGGCAGGCTCGCCACCCGCCACTTGCCCTTGGTGCCCGGGGCGGCGTTGCTGATGTCCAGCGCGTGCCAGGCGGCGCCGATCTCGGTGCCCAGGGCGCCGCCGCTGATGGCGGCGTTCCAGGTGTTGTCGTTGATCTTGGCGTCGATGCCGAGGGTGTAGGGCTTCACGGAGGTGAGCCAGGCGGTGCGGATGTGGTCCTGGTCGCCGATGAACTTGTTGTCCTCGTCGATGAACCGCTTGGTGCCCTGGCCGATCATCATCGTGAACACACTGCTGATGTTGTTGACCAGGTAGGTCTTGGGTATCGCCTTGTGCAGTTCGACGCCGGCCTTGAAGTAGTCGTCCCAGGTGGCCAGCTCGGCGGAGACCTTGGCGGGGTCGGTGGGCAGCCCCGCCTTCGCGAAGAGGTCCTCGCGGTAGAACGTGGCGCACGGGCCGATGTCGATCGGGAAGCCGATGAGCTTGCCGTCCTGGCTGGTGGCCTGCTTCAGCTTCCACGACAGGTACTGCGGGACCAGCTTGTCCGCGCCGACGGTCTTCAGGTCGATGAACCGGTTGGCGTTGGGCAGGAACGAGGCGATGTCCTCGCCCTTGATACCGGTGATGTCCGGCGCGGACTGGGCGGCCCGCAGGCCGGTGAGCAGCTTGGTCTTGAAGTCGCCGCCGACCACGGAGGTCTTGAGGCTGATGTCGGAGAAGTGCTTCTTGGCGTCCGCCACGACCTTGTCGCTCAGTCCACCGGACCAGTACCAGAGGGTGAGGTTCTTGCTGTCCTTGCTGCCGCTCGACCCGGAGCCGCCACCGCACGCGGCGGTGGCACCGGCCGTGGCGGCCGTCAGTACGGCGGCCTGAAGGAATCGTCTGCGGGAAAGGTCCACGATCTTCTCCTAGTTTTCGGCATGTCCGGCAAGGACCTGTGAGTCGTGGGACTGCGACGGGCACGGCGGGGGCCGGATGGCTGAAGAGCATCGGCGTGGGTTGAACCCTTCAGCCACCCGGGGTGTTCGACCGGGTCCTCTCAGACGGTGCCGACGCTTCCATGGGCGGCGAAGTGCGCCGTTGGTCCGCTTCGGCCGACCGGAGTGGGGTCCGGACCTGGCTCTGAATTACGCAAGAGAGTGCACCCGGTGAGCAGGTTTGACAAGGGTCAAGCACGAATCGAGACATTCATGCGCGACTTTGCTTGAGTTTGGCGTGCTGGCGAGTATGGTCTGCGGCATGCTCCCTGACCGAAGACACCAGCTGATCCTGCGTGCCCTGCGCGCGGACGGGCCCGCCACGGTCGTCTCCCTGGCCGAGACGGTCGGAGCGAGTCAGGCCACCATCCGCCGCGACCTCGCCCAACTGGAGGACGAGGGACTGCTCAAGCGGGTCTACGGCGGTGCCGCCCCCGTCGACGACGAGGACGACCCGTTCGCCGACGTGGCCGGCGTCCGGGTGGAGGCCAAGGACGCGTTGGCGGCGTGGTGCGCAAACCTCGTCAGGGACGGCGAGACGGTGCTGCTCGACATCGGCACCACGGCCCACCGGGTGGCCCGCCATCTGCACGGCCGGTCCCTGACGGTGATCACCAGCAACCTGGCCGTCTACGAGGAACTCCAGGACGACAAGGCCGTCCAGCTGATCCTGCTGGGCGGTGTGGTCCGGCGTGACTACCGCTCCCTGGTGGGTTTCCTCACCGAGGACAACCTGCGGCAGATCCACGCCGACCGGCTGTTCCTCGGCACCAGCGGGATCCGCCCCGACGGCCAGGTGCTGGACACCACCGCCGTCGAGGTTCCCGTCAAGCGGGCGATGATCGCGGCCAGCGCCCAGGTGGTCCTGCTGGCGGACGCGGGCAAGTTCCCCGGCACCGGAATGGCCCGGGTGTGCGGGCCGGAGGAACTCGACGTGGTGGTCACCAACGCGTCCGCGGACGAGAAGACCTGTGGCCGGTTGCGCGAGGCGGGAGTGGAGGTGGTCCAGGTATGAGACTCACGATCCTGGGCGGCGGTGGCTTCCGGGTCCCGCTGGTCTACCGGGCGCTGCTGGGCGACCACGGCGAAGGGCGGGTCACCGAGGTGACCCTGTACGACCTGGACGCCTCCCGGCTGACGACCATCCGCAAGGTCCTCGCCGACCAGTCCGCCGGGCACCGCGACCCGCCCGTCGTCACCGTCACCACCGACCTGGACGAGGCGGTCACCGGAGCCGACTTCGTGTTCTCGGCCATCCGGGTCGGCGGGCTCGCCGGACGCGCGGCGGACGAGCGGATCGCCCTGGAGGAGGGCGTGCTGGGCCAGGAGACCGTGGGCGCGGGTGGCATCTCGTACGGGCTGCGCACAGTGCCGGTGGCCCGTGGGATCGCCCGCCGCATCGCCGCCCTGGCGCCCGACGCCTGGGTCATCAACTTCACCAACCCCGCCGGGATGGTCACCGAGGCGATGACCGCCCACCTCGGTGACCGGGTGATCGGTATCTGCGACTCCCCGGTGGGTCTGGGCCGTCGGGTGGCCGGAGCGCTCGGCGCCGATCCGGCCCGCGCCCGCCTGGACTACGTGGGCCTGAACCACCTGGGCTGGTTGTGCGGCCTGCACGTCGAGGGCCGCGACCTGCTGCCCTCCCTGTTCGCGAACGAGGCCGCGCTGGCCTCGTTCGAGGAGGGCAGACTCTTCGGCGCGGACCTGCTGCGCACCCTCGGCGCGCTGCCCAACGAATACCTGCACTACTACTACTTCAACCGGGAGTCGGTCGACTCCGCGCGCACCGCCGAGCAGACCCGCGGCGCCTTCCTCCACTCCCAGCAGCAACGCTTCTACGACGCCATGGGCACCGCCCACGGCGAGCCGCCCGCACCTCGCGCGGCCTGGAACGCCTGGGACGCCACCCGCCTGGAGCGCGAGACCACCTACATGGCCGAGAACCGCGAGGCCGTCGGCATGGGCGAACGGGACTCGTGCGACCTGGAGTCCGGCGGCTACGAACAGGTGGCTCTCTCCCTGATGCGGGCCATCGCCCTGGACGAACGCACCACCCTCATCCTCAACGTCCGCAACCGCGGCCGGATCCCGGTCCTCGACGACGACGCCGTCATCGAGGCCCCCTGCCACGTGGACGCCAACGGCGCCCGCCCCATCTCCGGGGCCCCGCTGCCCGACCACGGAACGGGCCTGGTGTGCGCGGTCAAGGCGGTCGAACGCGCGGTCATCCACGCCGCCACCACGGGCGACCGCGCCCACGCCGTCAAGGCGCTGACCATCCACCCGCTGATCGACTCGTACGCCGTCGCCAACCGCCTGCTGGACGCCTACCAGCGGCACTTCGCCGAACTCGGCTACCTGAAACGCTGAACCGGGCGGCCCGTGGCCGTCGGCGCGGAGGTGTCGGCGCGGGGGCGTACCACCAGCGTGCGGGCCGGTTTCACGGTGATCGCGGGGCCCGCTTCCTCGGCAGTTCGACCGCGCCGGACGCGGCGGCTTCGAGCAGGCGACGGAATGTGGGGCATTCCATGTGGCGGGGAGCCGGACAGGCCGCCGCGTGCCGCAGGGAGTCACGCAGGACGCCCAGTTCACGGATCTGCCGGTCCAGTTCCTCCGCTTTGGCCGCGAGCATCCGGCGGTCGAGGTGCGGCTGTCGGTCCGGCATGAACACGCGGGAGATCTCATCGAGCGAGAACCCCGCGCTGCGCCCCAGCGCGATCAGCGCCAGGCGCTCCAGCACCCCGGGATCGTACTGTCGCCGCAGGCCCCGCCTGCCGACCGGCGTGATCAGGCCTTTCTCCTCGTAGAACCGCAGCGTCGAGGCGGGAACCCCAGCGCGTTGCGCCACCTCGGCGATGTCCAGATCTGTCATCCTCTTGACCTCAAGTCGACTTGAAGCAGCACGCTGTCATCTCGGCCCCATGAGGGCAAGCCGAAGACGGACACAGGAGGCGATCATGGACAGCGAGCGCAGGACCGGTGACGAACAGGCGGCCCGGTGGAGCGGGCCCGCCGGCCACGCCTGGGTTGAGGCGCAGGGGGTGCTGGACGAGATACTCGAGCCGTTCGAGGACCTGCTCGTCGAAGCGGTGTCCGTCGAACCCGGGGAGCGCGTGCTCGACGTCGGCTGCGGCACCGGAGGCACGACGCTGACCGTCGCGGAGCGGCTCGGTCCGTCAGGCGGATGCGTGGGCATCGACATCTCGGAACCGATGATCGCCGCCGCCCGGAGGCGCGCGGAGCAGGCGGACGTGCCGGTGTCCTTCGTCCGGGCCGACGCCCAGGAGCATGCGTTCGAACCCGCCACCTTCGACGCCGTCATGTCACGTTTCGGTGTCATGTTCTTCGAGGACCCGGTCCGGGCCTTCTCCAATCTGCGCCGTGCGGCGACGGACGAGGGCCGGCTCCGGTTCATCACGTGGCGTGGTCCCGCCGAGAACCCGTTCATGACGACCGCCGAACGCGCCGCGGCACCGTTCCTGCCGGATCTCCCCGCCCGCCGGCCGGACGAGCCGGGGCAGTTCGCCTTCGCGGACCCGGACAGGATCCAGCGCGTCCTGACGCGGGGCGGCTGGACCGGGATCGACGTCCGGCCGGTCGACGTGGCGTGCGCTCTGCCCGAGAAGGAGCTGGTGGGCTACTTCACCCGGTTCGGTCCGGTGGGCGCGATCCTGCCCGAGGTGGACGAGCCGACCCGCGCCCGGATCATCGACACGGTCCGCGCCGCGTTCGACATCTACGTGCAGGGCGCAGAGGTTCGCTTCACCGCGGCCTGTTGGATGGTCGGCGCCCGGGCGTAGGCCGAGTCGAGCGACTCGGCCACCTGAGCGGGGCGGCGGGTCAGCCCCTGGCGCACGGGACCCGGGCCGGCCGGCGGCCGCCTGTCGTCCACCCGGGCACCCACGAAGCCGCCCCAGAGCCGACCGCTCTGTCCCACCGTGCTACGCGCAGGCGCATACTGGAGGGGATGACAAAGCCAGCCGCACCCAAGCGCTATTTGCCCACCAGTCCCTTCAAAGCCCCGGCCACGCCCGCTCCCAAGGAGTTCGCCGTGGGAGACCGGGTCACACACGACATCTACGGCCTCGGCCGGGCGATCGCCGTCGAGGACGGCATTGCGGTGCTCGTGGACTTCGGTTCGATGCAACAGCGGATCATGAGCCCGTACACCAAGATGAGCAAGCTGTAGGTCCCCTGCTCCCGGCCGCGGCAGGCCGGGCGCGCCCCCTGTCCCGGTAACGATTGGAAGACTTCTCATCGACCTCCCCTCGCTGTTCTCGGCGCCGGAAACGGCGCCTCACTCTGCCACCGTCGCCTCCCCGACTCCGGCGACGAACCCCTTCCAGGCACCGGCCTTCGGGGATGACGACTTCTTCGTGCCCGAGGAGGCACAGGTGCCCGCCCCGGGCACGGGTACGGGTACGGCCCGACGCAGGGCCAGGTAGTTCCGACCAGCGACAGTGGCCTCGGCAGTCGGCCACTGGCCGCTCGACCTCGTTCGGGTCCTTTCCGTCGCGTGCAGAAACCTTGTCGCCCACCCGGCAGGAAACTAGACTCGTAACCGAACTGAAGTTAGTTCAGGCGTGGCGGGACTCTCTGGGCAGACGGGAGCAGACGGCATGGTGGGTTCACTCGAGGGCAAGACCGCCCTCATCACCGGCGCGGGCCAAGGCATCGGTCGGGCGACAGCCGTGGAGATGGCCCGCCAGGGTGCGTCGGCCGTGGCGGTCGCCGACCTGAACGGTGCCGGAGCGTCCGAGACTGCCGATCTGGTGCGCGCCGCCGGGGCGAAGGCCGAGGCGATCGTGTGCGACCTGCGGGTCCGCGACGACATCGAGGCCATGGTGACCCGCACGGCCGAACGCTTCGACGGGCTCGACGTCCTGGTCAACAACGCGGGGGTGATCGATTCCTCGCTGACGACGGACCCGGACCACGGCGTGGACACACTCCCCGAGGACGTCTGGGACACCGTCTACGAGGTCAACCTCAAGGCCGTGTGGCTGACCACCAAGTTCGCGGCACCGTATCTGCGCCGCTCCGCTCGGGGCCCGGCGATCGTCAACGCCGCCTCCGTCTCCGGTCTCGTCGGCTTCCCCAACTGTCCCGCCTACGGCGTCACCAAGGCCGGCGTCATCCATCTGACGAAGGTCACCGCCGTCGACCTCGCCCCGGTGCGCTGCAACTGCTTCTGCCCCGGCGTCATCGACACCCCGCTGGCACAGGACTTCTTCGCCGCGGCCGAGGACCGCGACGCCATGGAACGGGAGCTGGTGGCGCCGCAGCTGGTGGACCGGATGGGCCGGCCGGAAGAGGTGGCGCGGCTCGCCTGCTTCCTGGCCTCGGACAGCGCGGCGTTCGTCACGGGCGCCGCCTACGTGATCGACGGTGGCGCGCTGGCCTGGCGCGGGGTCAAGGGCTGAGGGCGGGGTGGGCGTGATGGACGCGAGGCTGGCGGGCCGGGTGGCCCTGGTGACCGGCGCCACCGGAGGCATCGGCGACGCGGTGGTACGGCGGCTCGCGGCCGAGGGCGCCGCGGTGGTGGTGACCGACGTCGACGCCGAGCGCTGCGAGAAACTCGCCGAGGAGGTGGGAGGCGGGGCGCTGGGGCTGGCCCTGGACGTCTCCGACGAGACGGCGTGGCAGGCGGTCGTGGACCGCGTGATGACCGAACGGGGCGCGCTGTCCGTGCTGGTGAACAACGCCGGCATCGCCGCGATGGGCACCGTGGAGACGGAGACCCAGGAGACCTGGGACCAGGTGATCGCGGTCACCCAGACCGGCGTCTGGCTCGGCATGAAGCACGGCGGTGCGGCCATCGAGCGCTCCGGCGGCGGCTCCGTGGTCAACGTGGCGTCGATCTTCGGTACCGTCGGCGGCTTCGGCGCCCAGTTCTCGTACCACGCGGCCAAGGGCGCCGTACGCCTCATGACGAAGAACGCCGCGCTGCACTGGGCGAAGCGCGGCGTCCGGGTCAACTCCCTGCATCCCGGTTTCGTCGAGACACCCCGGTCGCGTGAACTGTGGCGCGGGACGCCCCGGTTGGCGGCGATGATCGAGGGAACTCCACTCGGCCGGCTCGGCACGCCCGAGGAGGTCGCGGCGACGGTGGCGTTCCTCGCCTCCGACGACGCGAGCTTCATGACCGGCTCGGAGCTGTACGTCGACGGGGGCTGGACCGCGCGCTAACCGGTGACGGCGGTGTAGTGGTCGACCCCGCCGTCCGAGCGCGTGTGCCGAGCCTGGCCGCGGGCCACCAGCACGTCCAGGTGGGCCGCGGTCTCGTTGACGGCGAGCATCTGGTTGAAGGCGTTGAGATCGGCGAAGGGCAGCCTGCGCCGGGTCCACCCCAACTCCCCCGCCACCGTGTGGGCGTCGAGGGTACGGTCACCGAGGACCGTGAGGGTCTCGGTGAGCCGGTCGTCGTGGTGGGTGAGCAGCTCACCGACCCGGGCGTGCACGCTGTCCCCGACGGGCCCGTGCGCGGGCAGCAGGCGGGCGTCCGCGAGGGTGGTCATCAGGCGCAGGGAGTCCAGGTAGTCACCCAACGGCAGTGCGGTCGGGCCGAGTTCGAAGCCGATGGACGGGGTGATGTGCGGCAGGACGTGATCCCCGGAGAACAGCAGACCTCGGGCCCGGTCCAGGTAGACGACGTGCCCCCGGGTGTGCCCCGGGGTCGGGATGACAGTCAACTCACAGTCCCCGAAGCGCAGTTCCTCCGCCTCCAGCCAGCGGTCGGGGGCTTCCCACACGCTCGGGTCGAAGTCGCCGTGGTCCATCGCGGCGACCTGCTCGGCGAGTTCGTGCGCACCGGCCCGCAGCAAGGTCTGGATGGAACCGGCCGGCTGGCTCGTGCCCAGCGAGCCGAGCAGCTCCAGACCGCGCCGTTCACCCGAACCGAGGTAGACCCGGGAGCCGAGCAGCCTGCGCAACTCGACGGCCTGGGTGTAGTGGTCGCGGTGGATGTGGGTGACCAGGATGTGGCTGATCTCGCCCAGATCGTGGCCGAGGCCGGCGAGCGCGTCCTCCAGTGCCTTGCGCGACTCGGGGATCGACCACCCGCCGTCGATCAGCACCAGTCCGTCCGCGAGGCCTTCCAGCGCGTAGACGTTGACCGCCCGCAGACCGTCGTCCGGCAGCGGGAGCGGGATGCGGTGGACACCGGGCCGTACGGTCTGGGCTCCCGCGTCCGCCCACCGGCCGCGGTCGAAGCGGGGGGTGGGAGTCGTGGGGGGTGTGGGGGGTGTCATGCCTCTCCTTGGTGGTGCGGTTGCCGTGCCGGCTCCGCGGCGAGCCGGGCGTGCAGTTCGCCTGCGAGCCTACGGGCCCCGGAGCGGTCGAGTTTGCCGACCGTGGTCTGGGGCAACTCATCGACGCCAAAAGCGAATTCGGGCCACTTGGCCTTGGAGAGACCGGTGCGGTCGAGGTGTTCGGTGATCTCCTCGAGGCCGATGTCGTCGGCCCCGTCCTCGGCGACCACGAGCACGGCCGCGCGTTCGCCGAGCAGCGGGTCCGGTACCGGCACCACACACACCCGGGCGACTCCCGGATGGGCGGCGACGGCGCGTTCGATCTCGGTGATGTCGAGGTTGCGGCCGCCACGGATGATGACGTCCTTCTCCCGGCCCATGATGGTCACCGTGCCGTCCTCGCCCCTCGTGAGCAGGTCCCCGGTCGGGAAGAAGCCGTCCGGGGTGAGGGCGGGCGGCTCGACCTTGCCGTCCCGCGCGTAGCCGAGGAAGAGCGAGGGCCCGCGGACCTCGGCCCGGCCCGTCCGGCCGGGGCCGAGGACGCTGCCGTCGGAGGCGACCGCGCGCAACTCGGTACCGGGGAACGGCCGCCCGTCCCGGCCGAGGCGGATCTCCTCGGGGTCGTCGGGCCGCGGCGAGGTGTGGCCGAGGCACTCGGACATCCCGAAGACCCGCAGGATCCGGGTGCCCAGGGAACGTTCGGCGCGGGCGAGGGCACCGCGGTCCATCGGGCCGCCGCCGACGGTGAGGGAGCGGACCCCTTCGAGGACGCGTGATCCGGCGGCCGCCGAGCCCATCTGCAGGGCCATGGTCGGCACGCACATGGTCCACCGCACCTCGTTGTCCGACATCCGCGTGAGCGCCTCCGTACGGTCCCACCGGCCGCTGAGAACCAGGGGCCCGCGGAGCGTCAGCGCCATGGAGACGCCGAAGCAGTACGCGGCGGTGGAGGACAGGGGCACGATGGCGGCCACCGCGTCGCCCTGGCGCAGCCCGTTGATGTCGGCGGTGCGGGAGCACGCGTAGCGCAGCGCGCTCTCCGACTGCACGACCCCTTTGGGCCGCCCGGTGGAGCCGGAGGTCAGGCCGATGAGTGAGCCGCCCGACCAGCGGGAGACGTCTCGCGGGCCGTGGCCGGCGAGTACCGTCCAGCCATCGAGGGCCTCGGCCGTCCGGACGTCCCGCGCACTCGGCCACGCCTGCCATTCCCCGACCGCGGACGGTTCGGCGATCACGACGTCGGGGCGGATGTCCTCGAGGGCGGCCGCGAACTCCGCCTGGGTGGTGTGCCGGTTGACCAGCGCCAGGACACCGCCGGTCATCCCCACGGCTAGGGTCGCGGCGACGGTGCGCCAGGAGTTGTCGGTCTGGAGCAGGACGGTCCCGCCGGGCGTCCCGTCCGGCGTCATGGCATCGGCCAGTCGAGCCGCGCGCTCCAGCAGGTCGCGCGCGCCATGCCGGCCGAAGTCGTCGACGACGGCCGTGAAATCGGTTCTCTCGGCGTGTTCCTGGAACTCCCGCACTGTCTGGCGCATCAGCCTCTTCCTCGCCTCCTCACGACCGACCGGAGTGATCAGCCGGCGTACAGCTCCGCCTCGCCGCCCATGACGGCGATCCGTCGGCCCCGCATGTCCCCCACCTGGGCGACCGCGGCCGCCCACTCGGGGCTGGCCAGCGCCCCGCGCAGGTCCTCGGCGGTGTCGAAGCCCAGGACGGAGACGCCGTCCCAGCCTTCGGAGCGCGGTTCGAGGGCCGTGTCGATGTCGGTGTGCCGCCAGGACCTGAGTCCGGGCAGGGTGCGGGTGAGTGCGGCGTGGTCGCCGCGCCACCAGTCGATGAACCGCTCGTGCGTCCACTCCGGTGGGCGGGCGGCCAGCAGGATCAGGTTGTACATGGGGCCCTCCTCGGGCTTGTCAGGTGAACAGCACCGCGGGCGACCGGCCGATGAGCAGCCGCCGCACCCGGCCGTCGCCGTCGAGCCGGGCGCTCGCCATGAAGGTGGCCTCCGGTACGCCGGAGCGCCGTACCTCGCCGAGGAACAGTTCGTCCTGGCCGACCGTGCTCGCCGTGAGCAAGTGGTGGGTGCGGACTCCCACCTGGCGCTGGGCGAGATAGCCCTCCATCTCGGCCCGGCCGCCGTGGAAGTCGGTCGCGCCGTCGCCCCCGGTGGAGAACAGGATGGAGAACGAGAAGTCGTCAGTGATCAGGTCGAGGATCCGGTCCGCGTCGTCGCTGTCGAGGATCGCGAACCAGTTGGTCAGGAACGGGGCCGCGGCGGCGGGCGCGGTCACGGCCGGTCCAGCAGGTCGAACTCGGTGGTGAAGAAGGACTGGTAGCGGGCCATCAGCCCGCCGGGCGAGACCTGTACGGCGGACAGGAACGCCCCGACGGTCTCCCCCTGCTCGACGACGAAGCCGTACGCCGTCTCCACGTCGCCGTCGACGGCGTACCGCTTGATCTCGTGCGTACGGTCCACCGCTTGACGCCCGGCTATGTACGCGGCGAACTCCTCGCGCGACTGTCCGCCGCGCTGACCGCCCGGCAGGGCGATGAGGAATCGGAAGCCGGGTTCCACCAGGTCCAGGGCCTTCTCCGGGTCCTGGCCGTCCATGCGGGCCATGTATTCGCGAAGCACCATTGCCGACCGCTCTCCTCATTGCCGCAGACAACCTGAGTTCAGTTCAGTTTGACTGTAAGACGGCCGCCCCGCCCCCGACAAGAGGCGGGAGCGAGCCGGGATCTATTCGGCGACCATGCGCACCACGCATCCCTCGATGATCTCGCTGATCTCCGGAAGCGGGATCGCTCCGGTCGGCCGGTACCAGCGCCAGACGCTGACGATCATGCCGAGCACGCCCAGGCCCAGGGTGTGGGCGTCCCGCACCGGGAAGGCGCCCTGGGACATGCCGCGCATCAGCAGGCTCGTCCAGTCCCGCTCGACCATCTGCACCAGCTGGCGTGCCGCCACGCGCTCGGTCTCCTCCCGCTTGGACTTGCGGGGGTTGGCCAGCAGGGACATGTTGGCCTGGAGGATGCGCATCTGGCGGATCTCCTGCTCCGAGACCGCGAAGGCGGAGCGGGTGGCCGCGCGCAGTTCCTCGACCGGGTCCGTCACATCGGCCGTGGCCTCGATGAACATGTCGTGGGAACGCTGGAGCTCCAGACGCATGATCGTGAGCAGGCAGTGGGCCTTCGACTCGAAGTAGTGATAGAGGGCCGTCTGCCCGATGCCGACCCGGTCGGCGACCTCGGACCACTTGGTGCTCTCGTAGCCGTCCTCCCCGAACCGCTCCACGGCGGCCACGAGAATGGCCGCCCGCTTCGACCTGGGGCCCTCCTCCGGATCCACGATCCGCGCCCTCGCCATCGCCCTCTCCCTCTGCTCCACGGCCGGTTCCGATCACGGCCGGTCGTCCGAGAGTAGACCCAAGTTCAGGTTGGCTCCGAATCGCGGGCCGCGCACGCTCCCGGCGGCCTCGCCGGGCACGGCGCCGCGCGGTCCGAAGCCCGGTCACCGGTCATGGGGACCCGACACGGGGCCGCCGAACACAGCGGCCCCGCCCGAAGCCCCGCCACCGGCCACGGCCCCGCCACGAGCCCGCCACGACCGCGCCAGGGCCCGAATCCAGGTCCCCGGTCACAGCGGGGCCTTCTGCCCGAAGCCCGGTCGTCGTTTGGCGAGGAACGCGGCCACGCCCTCCCGTCCTTCCGCGGACACCGCGGCCTCGGCCAGCCGGCCGGCCTCCGCGTCGAGCTGCTCGTGCAACCCGGTCGAGAACGCCCCGGCGACCAGCCGCCGAGTCACCCCGTAGGCCCCCGTGGCTCCGCGCGCCAGCGCCCTCGCGGCTTCCGCGGCCTCCTCCCGGAGCCGTTCCGGCGCCACGACCCTGCTCACCAGCCCGATCTCCAGCGCCTCGGCCGCGGTGACCCGGCGGTTGGTGAGGAGCAGGTCCAGCGCCCGCTTGGGGCCGACGAGGCGGGGCAGCAGCCAGCTCACCCCCGCGTCCGGCGAGTACCCGATCCCGGTGTAGGCGGCCGTGAAGCCGGCGTCCGCCGCGGCGAAACCGAGGTCACCGGCCATGGTGAGCCCGAGTCCGGCGCCCGCGACGGCGCCCTGCACGGCGGTGACCAGCGGCGCGTCGAGGCCGGTGAGGATCCGCAGCGCTCCGTGCAGCGCGTCGGTGACGTCGGTGAGATGCCCGGCGAGCCGTTCCCCGGGCAGCGCGCCGAACTCGTTCAGGTCGCCCCCCACGCAGAAGGACGGTCCCTGCCCGGTGAGCAGCACGGCTCGCACCCGCGCCCGTTCACACTCCCGCGCGGCTTCCAGCAGCCCCCTGGCCATCGCCAGGTCGATCGCGTTGCCCGCACCGCGGCACAGCTCGACATGGGCCACTCGCGCGTCGTCGACCTCGACCGTGACCCTCATCGCGCCGTCCACCCGCCGTCCACGGTGAGAACCTGGCCGGTGCAGTACGCGGACGCGTCCGAGGCGAGGTAGAGCAACGCCCCGTCCAGCTCGCCCTGTTGACCGCCCCGCCCCAGCATCGTGCCACGCTCCACCCATCGGCGTGATCGCTCGTCGGCGAAGAGGCCGTCGGTCATCTCCGAGCGGAACCAACCCGGGGCGAGCGCGTTGACGCGTATCCCGCTCCTCCCCCACTGTCCGGCCAGCTCACGTGTCAGACCGACGAGCCCCGCCTTGGAGGCGGCGTAGGCCGCGCCGCCGAGCGGCGCGCCGGACACCAGCCCCAGCACGGACGACACGTTCACCACCGATTTCGTGCCGTCGTGGTCGGAGGGTGTCTCGGCCAGCAGCCGGGCCAGGTGGAAGGGGGCCACCAGGTTCACGGCCAGGACGTCCGAGAAGTCCCCGGAGCTCTCGTCCTGCGCCCGTACGGCACCGGACGCACCCGCGTTGTTGACCAGGACGTCGAAGCGTCCGCCGTGCTCCAGCACGGTCCCGACGAGCCGTTCCCGGTCCTCCTCCCGCGAGACGTCGCACACGACCGGGTGGATACCCGGGTCGCTGTCGGCCAGCTCCCGCAGCCGGTCCGGCCGGCGGGCGGCCGCGTACACGGTGGCCCCGGCCGCGGCGAGGACGGTGGCGAAGCGGGCGCCGAGTCCCGACGAGGCGCCCGTCACCACAGCCGTCCGGCCCCGCAACGAGAAGAGGTCCGCGGTCGTGGCCGTCACCCTTCCACCCCGATCGGCAGTGCGGTCGCGCCGCCGTCCAGGACCAGTGTCTGGCCCGTCATCCACGAGGACGCCTCGGACGCCAGGAACACCGCCGCGTGCGCCACGTCCTCGACCGTCCCCAGCCTGCGCAACGGCAGCTTCGCGGTCAGGATCGGCTCCCTCGGCTCCCACACGGCCCGGGCCAGCTCCGTCTTGATCAGACCGGGCGCGATGGCGTTCACCCTGGCCCGCGGCCCGAGTTCGTAGGCGAGCTGCCGGGTCATGTGGAGCATGGCCGCCTTGGTGGCGTTGTACCAGCCGATCTGGGGATCGACGACCAGCCCCCCGACGGAGGCGATGTTGACGACGGCTCCCCCGTGCTCCCGCATCCACGCCCGCCAGGCATACCGCGTCCAGGCGACCATGCCGTACTGGTTGACCTGTACGGTCTTCTGCGCGCGCGGCAGGTCCAGGTCGATGAGCGGGCCCATGTACGGGTTGGTGGCCGCGTTGTTGACCAGCACGTCGAGCCGGCCGAAACGGGCCATGGTCTCCTCGACGCACCGTTCGGCGTCCTCGGGCGCACCGGCGTTGGCGACCACCTCGCCCACCTCGCCGTCGCCCTTGACGTGCAGCAACTCCTCGCGGGCGGCGGCGAGTCCGTCCGGCTTGCGGGCGGCGATCACCACATGGGCGCCCGCCTCCCGGTACGCCTTGGCGATACCGAGGCCGATGCCCCGTGAGCCGCCGGTGACGACAGCCACCCGCCCGTCCAGCGCCTGTCCGTTCACAGCGATTCCTCCGGATACTTGGCCAGTTCGCGCCGCGCGACCGTCCGCAGATGCACCTCGTCCGGCCCGTCCGCGATGCGCAGCGCCCTGGTGATCGCGTACAGCCGCGCCAGGACGGTGTCGTCGCTGACCCCGGCCGCCCCGTGCGCCTGGACCGCCCGGTCGACCACCCGGTGTGCCACCTCCAGCGCGGCCACCTTGATCGCGGCGACTTCGGTGCGGGCGGCCGCGTTGCCCGAGGTGTCCATCAGCCAGGCCGACTTGAGGACGAGCAGCCGTAGCTGCTCGATCTCGATCCGGCTGCGGGCGATCCACTCGCGGACGACCCCCTGATCGGCCAGGGGACCTCCGAAGGCCGAGCGGGTCAGGGTCCGACGGCACATCAGCTCCAGGGCCCGTTCGGCGAATCCGACCGCGCGCATGGCGTAGTGCATCCGTCCGGGCCCCAGGCGCCCCTGTGCCAGGGCGAATCCCTCGCCCTCACCGCCCAGCATCGCGGACACCGGCACGCGTACGTCCTCGAAGAGCACATCACCGTGGCCGCAGCGGTCGGTGTAGCCGAACATCGGAAGGTCGCGCAGGATCGTGATCCCGGGTGTGTCACGGGGGATCAGCAGCATGCTCTGCTGCCGGTAGGTGGGCGCGTCCGGGTCGGTGACCCCCATCAGGATGATCAGCCGGCAGTCCGGGTCGAGGATCCCGGACGTGTACCACTTGTGGCCGTTGACGACGTACTCGTCGCCGTCACGGGTGATCCGGGTACGGATGTTGCGCGCGTCGGAGCTGGCCACCTCCGGCTCGGTCATGGCGAAGCACGAGCGGATCTCGGCGGACAGCAGTGGCCGCAGCCAGCGGTCCTGCTGCTCGGAGGTGCCGAAGAGGGCCAGCAGTTCCATGTTGCCGGTGTCGGGGGCCGAGCAGTTGAAGACCTCGGGACCGAAGACCGAGCGTCCCGCCAGTTCGGCGAGCGGCGCGTACTCGAGGTTGGTGAGGCCGGCGCCCCGGTCGCCGTGTGTGAGGAAGAGGTTCCACAGGCCCTCGGCGCGCGCCTTCTCCTTCAACTCGCGCAGGATCGGCGGCAGTCGGTGGGGGTCGTCGGCCTCGGCGAGTTGTCGGTCGTGGACGGGCTCGGCGGGCAGGACGTACTCCTCCATGAACGCGGCCATACGCGAACGGAGTTCGTCGGCCCTCGGGGAAAGTCCGAATTCCATGGTGGCGCTCCTTCAGAGCCGTCGGGCGAGAATGTCGCGAGCTGAGCGGATCATCGCCGCGATGGTCGGCGGCAGCCGCTCCTGGTCGGGGTCGTCATGCCTGCCCTCGCGGTGTCGGCGCAGGTTGTGGCCCATGATCGCGGCCATCTTGGCGCGGGCCAGGGCACGGAACCAGTCGAGGTCAGGGGGCTCGGGACGACCGTCGAGGTAGGCGGTGAGCAGCTCCTCCTCGGTGGGCAGGCCGGGGACGGCCTGGCCGAGCCGGGGGAAGTTGCGGTGGTCGGCGAAGAGCAGGAACCACGCGAGGTCGATGCGCGGATCGCCGTACGCCCAGATCTCCCAGTCGACGACGGCGGCCGGCCGCTCGCCCTGGCAGAGGACGTTGCCGAGACGGAAGTCGCCGTGGGTGAGGGTGGGAGGAGTGGTGTCGGGGACGCGTGCGGCCAGGGCGGTCACCACGTCCTCGCCGCCGGGGCGGAGCGCTGTCGGCACCGCCCGCATGGTGCGGCTCCATCGCTCCAACTCGCCTGCCGGGTCGAGAGGTTCGGAGGTCAGCGTGGTCGGTGTCCGGTGCAGGTCCCGCAGCGCGCCGGACAGGGCCAGCATCCGGGTCCGGCACAGCCCGGGGTCGAGCCGGTGTTCGTCCAGGACCGGCTCGATCGCCTCGCCGTCCACGAACTCCATGGCGAACCAGGCCGGTTCGTCCTCGTCCACGGCGACGACACTCGGCACGGGAACCGCTGATCCCGCGAGCGCGCGCAGTACCCGTGCCTGGCGCAGCATGTCGTTGCGGCCGACGGGACGCTGTCCCGGTGGCACCGCCTTCACGACGTACGACACCTCTCCCGCGGTGAGCGAGTAGGTGAGGCCGGAGTGGCCGCCGGGCAGGGTGCGCAGATCACCGAAGAGGACACCGGGATGCCGCTCGGCGAGCCGCTCGCGAACCCGTCGCCCGAGTTCCGTCACCTGAGTCGTCGTACTCACCTGCTCGCCCCCTTGGGTTCCTTGGGCAGCCGGAGCACGCGCTCGGCCAGGATGTTGTGCTGGATCTCGTCGCTGCCTCCGGCGATGCGGTAGCCGGGGGCACCGAGCAGGTGCTCGGTCCAGGCGAAGGTGCCCCACTCCCCGGTGTCGGCGGCCAGCCGCGGCCCGAGGAGCTGTTGGACGAGGTCGGTGGTGGCGCGCATGGTCGCGGTGGCGTGCAGCTTGCCGACCGAGGCCTCGGCTCCCGGTTCACGTCCGGCCGCCAGGGCCGCCGTCACCCGTAGTCCGATGAGCCGTTGGACGAGGGCCCGGACGAACAGGTCGGCCGCCTGCTGCCGTTCCCCGCCGGTGAGCGGGCGCGGCAGGTGGCGTGCCAGGTCCAGGGCGCGGTCGGCGTTGTCGAGACCGAGGCCGCCGGAGTCCAGGCGTTCGGCGGCCAGGACCGTGAGGGTCACCCGCCAGCCCTCGCCGACGGGACCCAGCCGGTCGGTGTCCGGCACCAGGACGTCGTCCAGGTAGACCTCGTTGAAGCTGGCACCGCCGGTCATCTGGCGGATCGGCCGTACGGTCACGCCCGGCGCGTCCATCCGGACCAGGAAGACCGTGATGCCCGCGTGTTTGGGCACGTCGGAATCGGTACGGCAGACGGCGACGCCCCAGGTGGCGACGCGGGCGCCGGACGTCCAGATCTTGTGCCCGCGCAGCCGCCAGCCGTCGCCGTCCCGCTCGGCCCGGGTGCGGACGGCGGCGAGGTCGGAGCCCGCCTCGGTCTCGGAGAACAGCTGACAGGCCAGTTCGTCGGTGCGGAGCATGGGGGGCAGCCAGCGCTGTTTCTGCTCGTCCGTGCCCCAGACGCGGATGGCGGGGGCGACCAGCTGCTGGGTGACCGGGAAGATCTCGGTGCGCCGTGGCACGTCGAAGGCCGCCTCCTCGGACCGGTACAACTGCTCGTAGTACGAGGGCAGTTCACGCCCCCCGTACTCGGGCGGCCAGGCGAGCGCGCCCCAGCCCTGGTCGTACCGGAGGCGTTCCCAGTCCCGTATGCGGTCGGTCTGTGCGCGTTCCTCGGTGTCGGTCCGGTTCTCGAAGACGGCCACCGAGTCGTCGCCGTGGCCCCATTCCTGGTGTGCGGCGCGTTCTTTCGCCACGCCGGTCAGCCAGTGGCGGGCCTCGGCGCGGAACTCGGCGGGCTCGGGAATGCCGCTCATGGTGCCTCCAACTCAGGGCGCGGCCGGATCAGCGGGTGAGCACGGTGCAAGCGCTGACGCCCGGCGCCCCGTACACGTGGGTGAAGCCGGCCGACGGATCGCCCGGCACCTGCCGTTCGCCGGCCCGGCCACGCAACTGCTGTACGACCTCGTGGACCTGGCGCAGGCCGGAGGCGCCGATGGGTTCGCCGTTGGCGATGCAGCCGCCGTCGGTGTTGACCGGCAGCGAGCCGTCGATTCGGGTCGCCCCGAACGGGATGAGTGACTCCTGTTCGCCGTGTTCGCAGAACCCGCACTCGGCCATGTGCATCACCTCCGCGCCGCTCTCGGTGTCCTGGAGCTGGCACACGTCGATGTCCCTGGGCCCGAGCCCGGCTTCCTCGAAGGCGTGGTGGGCGGCGTCCGCGCTCACGCTCGTCGGCGTCCCGGGGGGCGCCCAGGGGCTGAACACCTCGAAGGAGCCGAACCGCCGGGTCCGTACCACGGCCGCCCGCAACGCGACCGGCGCCGCGCCGAGTTCGCGGGCCACCGCCCGGCTGCACAGGATCAGTGCGACGGCGCCCTGGCCCGGGGAGCAGAACATGTACCGGGTCAGTGGGTCGTTGACCATGCCGGACGCCAGGATCGCGTCGGCGTCGAGCGGCTTGCGACGCCAGGCGTGGGGGTTGCGCACTCCGTTCGCGTAGGCCTTCTCGGCGACCTGGGCGAGGGTGCGCGGGCTGATGCCGTGGTCGTGCATGTACCGCTGGATCTTCATGGCGAAGAACTGTGTGGTGACCATGAGCCCGTCGTGACCGTAGGCCTCGTCGAGTCCCCAGTCGGCGGGCCTCGGGTCGAAGGCGCCGCGCGGATGCTTGTCGAAACCGACGGCGAGGGCCACGTCCGCCGCTCCGGACCGGATCGCGTTGACGGCCGACACCAGCGCGCTGCCGCCGGTCGCGCAGCCGTTGCGCACATTGGTGAACGGCACCCCGGTCAGGCCGAGTTCGGCGACCAGCGTGTCGGCGTTGCCGGCGGCGTCGCTGCCGCCGTACGCGGCCCGTACCCGCGACCACGGCAGCCCCGCGTCGGCGAGGGCGGCCCGTACGGCATGCACGGCCAGTTGGCGGCCGCTCTCCTGGGTACGGGCGAAGGAGGTGATCCCGGCGCCGCAGACGAGTACCTCCTCGCCGCTCATACGACGGCTCCGGTGGCCCTCGGCACCCCGTCCCCCACCGTGATCGTCACCGGCATGCCGATCTCCGCCTCCTCGGGCGGGACATCGAGGGCGGCCAACACGCGTACGCCCTCCGGCAGTTCGACGTATCCGACGGTGAACGGCGCGAATCCGGCGGCGGGCGGGACGTACGGCGGCGACTTGGGCGCGTACCGCTGCACGGTCCAGGTCCACAGCGTGCCCGCGGAGGAGAGGACGACCGGCTCGGCCGGTCCCCCGCAGCGCGGGCAGGCCGGGCCCGCCGGGTAGGTGGCCACCGCGCAGTCGGCGCACCGGGAGCCGTGCAGCCGGCTCCCGGTGTCCGGCGCGGTGCTCAGCGGCCCTTCCACTGCGGCTCCCGCTTGTCCAGGAACGCCGCGACGCCCTCCGCCGCGTCCTCGGAGTTGAGCATCACGCCGACCGCGAGGTGCTCCATGACCATCAGCGACTGGGTGTCGGCGTCGAGGCTCCGGTCGATGGTCATCTTGGTGATCCACATGGTGAACGGGCTCTTGTCGGTGAGGTTCGCGGCGAACTCCTCGACCGTGGCGTCGAGCTTGTCGGCGGGCGCCGAGGAGTTGATGAGACCGAAGTCGGCGGCCTCGACACCGGTCAGCAGCTTGCCGGTGAGCATGAGCTCCTTGGTCTTGCGGATGCCGATCATCCGTGGCACCCGGTAGATCGGACCCGCGCCGCCGTACAGGGCGCGGCGGATGTGGAAGTCGCCGATCAGGGCGTCGTCCGCGGCGATCGCGAAGTCGCAGGAGATCATCAGCTCGAAGCCGCCCGCGGTGACGTACCCCTCCAGGACGGCGATCGACGGCGTCTTCATCGAGTACAGCCGGTCGCAGACCTTCGCCGACAGTACGGCGACGTTGAGCGCGTTCGACTTGCCGACGAACTCGGCCTGGAGGCTGTCCAGGTCGAACCCGGAGCAGAAGGTGTTGCCGCGGCCGCGCAGGACCAGCACGCGCAGCTCGGGGTCCGCGTCGACCTCGGTGATGATCTCGTCCAGCCGTTCCAGGATCGGCACCGTCACGCAGTTCTTCTTGTGCGGGCGGTTCAGCCAGACCCGCGCCACATGCCCGTCCCGCTCGAACTGGATCTCGTCTTCGACTGCCATGAGGACTCCTTCAACCTGAACTGAATTCAGTACGATTCTGGGGGCAGTGGTGCCCCCTGTCAATGGACCGGAAGCGGTGACCCGCGAGGATCAGTGAGCGAGGCCGAGCAGCCCGGCCAGGCGCAGACGATGGTCGTCACCGGTGCCGAACAGTGCCTCGTCGGCCCGCGCCCGGCGCAGATACAGATGCGCCGGATGTTCCCAGGTGAAGCCGATTCCGCCGTGCAGCTGGACGTACTCGGTGACGGCCAGGCGATAGGCGCCGGTGCACACCACCGCCGCGGCGCTCGCGGCGACCGGCAGCTGCGATGTCCGCGACGCCAGAGCGGCATTCGCGTACGCCGACGCCGAGCGGGCGCCCTCGATCTCGACCAGAAGGTCGGCCATTCGGTGCTTGACCGCCTGGAACGACCCGATGACCCGACCGAACTGAGTTCGATGGGACACATACTCCAGGGTGGCGTCCAGGGCGTGCGCACACCCGCCGACGTGCTCGGCGGCCAGCGCCACCCGCCCGGCGTCGAGGACGGCGTCGACGATCGCCGGGACCTGCCCGGCCTCGCCGACCGGATGGGCCGCGGCCCCTCTCAGCCGGACCAGCGCTTGACGGCGGGTCGGGTCGAGGACGCGACGAGCCGTGCGGTCGCAGGTCGCGGCGTCCGGCACGCAGGCGAACAACCGCTCCCCGTCCGGCGCGCGGGCCACGACCAGCAACAGATCGGCGCCCTCCCCGTCGAGCACGAAGTCGGCCTCGCCGCGCAGCACCCAGCCGTCCCGACCATGCTCGGCCGTCACCCTCGCGGGGTGCGGAATTCCGGCGACGGTGGCGGTGAGCGCACCCGCGGCGATGCCGGGCAACCAGCGTTCACAGGCGGACCGGTCGCCGCTGCTCAGCAGTGCCTGCGCCGCCAGTACAACGGTGGGCAGCAGGGGCACGGGGCACAGCACGCGCCCCGTCTCCTCCAGGGCGACGGCGAGTTCGGTGAAGCCGTACCCGGCCCCGCCGTACTCCTCGGGCAGCGCGAGTCCGTGCACACCGATCTCGCCGGCGAGCCGCTCCCACAGTGCCCGACTGTGTCCGCGCGGGCTCTCGGACTGCTCACGGACCTCCTCGGCCCCGCAGGTATCGGCGAGCAGGTCCCTCAGGACCACTCGCAGTTGGCGCCGCTCCTCGGTCTCGAGCAGCAGCGCGGGATCGGCATCCAGCCGGAACATGCGAATCTCCCTCACACCGTGAACCGCCCACCATTGGCCAGCAGCACCGCACCCACGAGGTTCGCCGCCTCCTCACTCGCCAGGAACAGCGCGATGTCGGCGATCTCCTCCGGCGTGGCGTAGGGGCGGACCCGCGGATCGGCGAAGCCCTGCCGCAGCGCCGCGGGCGTCCGCTCCGCCATGCCCGTCCGGGTCGGCCCCGGCGCCACCGTGTTGACGCGGACACCGAAGGCGATCGCCTCCTTGGCGACGGCCTGGCTCAGTGCGTGCGCTCCGGCCTTCGACGCCGCGTAGTGCGGATAGCCGGCCAGGGTGTCGAAGGCCGAGGAGGAGCCGACGGTGACGACGGCACCCTTCCGGTGGGGCGCCATGACCCGCAGGGCGGCGCGCAGGACATGGAAGGTGCCGTCCAGATTGACACGCAGGACCCGCCGCCAGGCGTCGTCCCCCAGTCTCCCGGTCACCTCGAGCGGCAGGTCGGCGAGCAGCGCCTCGGCGATCCACTCCTTGGCCGTGGGATCGTCGACCCCGGCCGCGTGCACCACCACGTCCAGGCGCCCACGCGTCCGTACCGGCTCGTCGAAGGCCCGGTCCACCTGGGCGGAGTCCGCGACGTCCACCGCCAGAACGTGCGCGCCGGGTATGTCCTCGGTGGCGGCCTCGACCGCCGAGCCGTCGATGTCCGCGGCGAAGACCTCCGCGCCCTGGGCGGCCAGCCGCCGGGCGACCGCCGCACCGATGCCGGAGCCCGCGCCCGTGACCAGAGCGACGTGTCCGTCGAAGCGCCCCGCCCGCCCGCTGCCGTTCTCGTCGTCCATGCCGGGTCACCACCTCACTCGACCTACTGAACTGACTTCATTTTTGCTACCGTCTCACACATGTCAACAGCCGGGAACAGAGCGGTCCGACTGATCCGCTGGGGCGGCCCACCGGTCCTCACCGAGGTGCCGCGGCCCGTGCCGACGGGCGAGGAAGTACTGGTGCGGGTCGAGGCGGCGGGGCTATGCCGGTCGGATCTGCATGTCATCGACGCCCCGCCGGGCGCGCTCCCCTACCGCGTTCCGTTCACGCTCGGCCACGAGGTCGCGGGCCGAGTGGTGGAGCGCGGCGGGCGGGCGGTGGGGCCGGCGATCGGCGAGCGCGTGATCGTGTACGGGCCCTGGGGCTGCGGACAGTGCGCGAGGTGCGCGTCGGGCGCGGAGAACTACTGCGACCGGCGCCCGGCGCTCGACGGGGAGCGGGCCGGTACGGGTGTGGGGCTCGGGCGGGACGGCGGGATGGCCGATGTGCTGCTCGTCCCGTCCGGGCGGCTGCTGGTCCCGGTGGGCGACCTGCCCGCGATCCAGGCGGCGCCGCTGACGGACGCCGGACTGACCGCCTATCACGCGGTGAACACCGTCGGGCGTTCCCTCGTCGACGGCGGGAGTGTGGTCGTGCTCGGCGTCGGCGGGCTGGGACATCTGGCCGTGCAGATCCTGCGGGCCACCACGACCGCACAGGTGCTGGCGGTGGACGTACGGCAGCAGGCGCTCGCCCTGGCCGACGAGTGCGGAGCGCATTTCGGCACACTCCTGCGGTCCGACACCGCGGAGGTCCTCCGGGGCCGGACGGGCGGGAGCGGAGCGGACGCCGTGCTCGACTTCGTGGGCAGCCCGTCCAGCCTGGAGTGCGCGATCGCCGCGCTGCGGGCGGGCGGGGAGCTCGCCGTGGTCGGGAGCGGAGGCGGCGAGGTGGCGGTCCGTAAACCCGGTGCGCTTCCTCCCGGAACCCGGATCTCGTTGCCCTTCTGGGGGACCCTGCCCGAGCTGGAACGGGTCGTCGCGCTGGCCCGGGAGGGCACCCTCAGGGTGGAGGCCGAGCAGTTCGCGCTGTCCAGGGCGACCGAGGTGATCGACAGGCTCCGCTCCGGCGCCGTACGGGGACGGGCGGTTCTCGTTCCCGACTGAATCCACGCCGATCGCGACCGATCCCGACCGGTTCCGAACGGTCACAAGTGATCCCGGTGATCCCTGTGATCCCGACTGGCTACGACTGGTGGCGACCGGTCGCGACCGGTCGCGCTGACCCGTCGATCCGGCCGAAAATAACGCCCCCATACCGCGGGACGCACGACCCCTCGACTACAGAAGTGAGTTCAATTAGCGTCGCCCTGTCACTCGGCGATGCGAACACTACGCGAAGACGACGCGAAGGCGGTGGGGCCGGCCATGGAGACGGACACAGAGACGGACACAGTGGATCTGCTGGTGATCGGCGGCGGAATGGCCGGCCTCTCGGCCGCCGCCCGGGTGGCCGCGGAGGGCGGTTCGGTGGTGCTGGTGGAGAAGGCGGACCGCACCGGCGGCTCCGCCCGCTTCGCCGGTTTCGTATGGACCGCCCCGACCGTCGAGGAGTTGCGCCGGGTCAACCCGGACGGCGACCCGGAGCTGGCCGCGGCCCTGGTGGGCGGGTTCGCCGAGGCAGTCGCATGGATGGGGTCGCTCGGCGTGGAGTGCCGGCCGCCGGTGCCGGTGCTGGGTTTCGGCCGCGGCCACCAGGTCGACACCAACCACTACCTCGACACCTGCGAGCGACTGATCCGCGACCGGGGCCAGGAGGTGCTGACCAGCACCAGGACCCGCGCCCTGCTGACGGCGAACGGCAGGGTGACGGGCGCCGAGTGCCTGCTGCCGGACGGTTCCCCGCGCCGCATCGAGGCCACCTGGACCCTGCTGGCCACCGGCGGCTTCCAGGGCGATCCCCGGCTGCGCGCCGAGCACCTCCACCCCCAGGCCGCGGACATCGAGCTGCGCGCCAACCCGCACAGCCAGGGTGACGGGCTCGCACTCGGCCAGGCCGTGGGTGCGGCGTTCGGCGCGAAGGACGCAGGCTTCTACGGGCACCTGATGCCGGCCGGCGTCTCGCTGGCCGACCCCGCGCGCTTCGTCGACCTCGCGCTCTACTACAGCGAGCACGCCCTGCTGTTCGACACGACGGGCGAGCGGTTCGTCGACGAGACGGTCGGGGACCATCTCACCACCATGGCGCTGCTGGAACGGCCCGGCGCCCGTGGCCTGCTGGTCGCCGACGCACGGGTGCACCGGGAGTGGATCAGCGCCTCGTACGTCGAGGGCATCCCCGGCGTGGACAAGTTCCAGCTGTGCCATCGCGCCGGTGCCCGCAGCGCGGTGGCGGACAGCCTGGAGGACTTCGGTTCGATGCCCGAGGAGTGGGGCTTTCCCGGCGCCACGATCCGTGACCGCGTCGAGGAGTTCAACGCGACCGTGGGCGCGGGCGGCGCCACCGAGCCCGGACGTCTGCTCGACGCCCGGCCACTGGACGAACCGCCCTTCTACGTCATCGAGGCCGCCCCGGCGATCACCTTCACCTTCGGGGGATTGCCGATCGACACCTCGGCCCACGTCCTGTCCGGGGGCGCGGGAGCGGACGGGCACGGGCCGGTACCCGGCCTGCTGGCGGCGGGCGCCGACGCGGGGGGCCTGTACCGGCGTGCCTACGCGGGCGGTCTCGCCCCCGCGCTGGTGTTCGGCCTGGCGGCGGCACGGACCGCGCTCACCGAATCGCCCGAGGCCACCGCCGGACGCTGATCCCGTCCGGACAGACGGCACAAATCCCGTGCACGAGTCTTGCCCGTCCGGCGCCGCAGTGCCTAGCGTACTGAATTGAGTTCACTTTGACTCAAACCTGCGTCATGTGACCGCGCTGCCCGCTGGTGTGGCGCGAACCCGCTCTTCTTCGAGGGAGGGACTGTGAGTCAGTTCCTGCTTGTCCTGGTCAGCGGTGTGGCCAGTGGAGCCGTCTACGGCCTCATCGGTCTCGGGCTGGTGATCATCTACCGGGCCACGGACGTCGTGAACTTCGCGATGGCGTCGCTCGCGACCCTGGGCCTGTATGTGGCTGTCTCGCTGCACGACCGCGGGGTGGCGACGGTGCTCGGGCTGCTCGCCGCCGTCGCGGTGACCATCGCGGTGGGCCTGCTGGTGCGCGAGACGGTGATCAGACCGCTCGGTCAGGGCCAGCTGTTCTCCGCGCTCGTCGTGACCATGGGCGTCTCGCTGGTGGCCGAGAGCCTGGCCGGGTCGATCTGGACCGACCAGCCGCAGGCCTTCCCCAGCCTGGTCGACGGGACGGTGCGCTGGTCCGGCGCGGCCGTGCCGGTGCAGAGCCTGGTGACCATCGGCGTCGCCGCGGTGGCGATGGCGCTGGTGGGCTTTCTGTTCTCGCGCACCACGCTCGGCTCGGCCATGCGCGCCGCGGCCGAGTCGGCCGCGACGGCCCGCGTCGTCGGCCTCGGCGCGCAGCGTCTGGCCCGGATCTCCTGGGCGCTCGGGCTCGGTCTCGCCGCGCTCGGCTCCTGTCTGTACGCGCCGCGGTCCGGGCTGGTGCCCACCGCGCTCGTCGCGCCGCTGTTCCGGGCCTTCGCCGGCATCTTCCTGGGCGGCCTGACCAGCATGTACGGCGCGGTCATCGGCGGGCTGACCATCGGTGTCCTGGACAACCTGGCGGCGAACTACGTCTCCGCCAGCTTCCGGGACACGTTCGTGTTCTCGTTCACCGTGCTGGTCCTGCTGATCCGTCCGCAGGGCATGTTCGGCACCCGCACCTTCCAACGGGTCTGAGGGGTCGCATTCCATGGTCTTCAACCGTTCCCTGCTGGCCAAGGCCGCTCTGGGGCCGGCCGCCGGCGCGGTGCTCATGGCGTTCATGGCCGCGGGCGCGATCCCGGCGTACCAGATGTACTCGGTGGCGCTGGCGGCCGTGTACACCATCGTCGTCCTGTCGGTCGGCCTGCTCGCCGGCTGGTCCGGCATCTGGTCGGTGGGCCACCCCGCGTTCTTCGCGATCGGCGCCTACTTCGCCGCGTACGGCAGCTCCCACCAGTGGCCACTGGAGGCGGTGATCCTCGGTGCCGTCGCCACCGGCGCCGCCCTGGGCGCCTTCCTCGGATACGCGGGGGCCAGATTCTCGGTGCTCTACATCGCCCTGCTGACCCTCGCCTTCACCACGGTGACGCTGGAACTGGTCAACCGCTGGAGCAGTGTGACGGGTGGGGACCAGGGGGTCCCGGTGGTCCAGTTGCGCAGTGTGCTGGGCCTCGGCACGTTCCTCGGCGGCGGCACCGAGCCCCAGTACCTCGCGGTGGGCGCCGCCGCGGTGATCCTCGCGCTGGCCGTGCCGGCGGGCGCCTCGGGCCTGCGGATGCGGCTGGTAGCCGCCAAGTCGCATCCCATGGCGGCGCGTACGGTCGGTATCGCGCCGGAGGCCCAGTCGTCGCTGTCGTTCGCGGTGAGCGCGGCGTGCACGAGCTTCGCGGGAGTGCTGCTGGGCCTGATCACCGGGTTCGTCAGCCCGGACCCGTTCTCGCTCGCCTTCGGCATCTCGCTGATCGCGGCGTGCGTGCTCGGCGGAGTGGGCACCGTCCTCGGCGCCGTGGCCGGCGGCGTCTATCTGACCTGGAGCCCTTCCCTGTCGTCCACCGTCGGGCTGGCCCAGCCGGTGGTGCAGGGCATCGTGCTGATCGGGATCCTCCTGTTCCTCCCGGGAGGAGTCGTGCCGTTCCTCGCCGCCCCCGCGCGAAAGCTGCTGCAGCGGATGCCGCGACGGCGGGACGCCCGGCAGCCGCAGCCCCCCGAGCCTTCCACGGACCTCTCGCCGCTTCAGCCCCCGTCCAAGGCTGAGGGTGACGGTGCGCCGCTTCTGCACCTGGAGCACGTGTCCGTTTCGTACGGCGGGCTCAAGGCACTGGAGGAGGCCTCGCTGTCCGTGCGGCAGGACGAGGTGCTGGCCGTCATCGGGCCCAACGGGGCAGGAAAGACAACGCTGTTGAACGCGCTGTCCGGACTGACCGGCAACGGACGGGTGAGTGGGACCGCCGAATTCGCCGGGCGGCCGCTGCTGACGGCCAGGGCGACCGCGCGGCGGCGGCTGGGCATCGGCCGTACCTTCCAGCACGCGGAACTCTTCTCCGAACTCACCGTCGCCGAGAACGTGTTGTGCACCCGCCGCTGGATCACTGCCCGGGACCGGGCCCTGGTCGCGCGGCTGTTGCACTCGGTCGGTCTCGCGGACGTGGCCGACCGTCGGCCCGCGGAGCTGCCCTTCGGTCTGCAGAAGCGCCTCGACCTCGCCCGCGCGATCGCCGAACAACCGAGGCTGCTGATCCTGGACGAGCCGTTCGGCGGTCTCGACGCGGGTGAACGGGCGCTGCTGGCACAGCACATCAGGCGACTGAACGCGGACGGCACCGCGGTGGTGGTCATCGACCACGTCCTCGACGACCTGTTCTCCGTCGCCCACCGGGTGCTCGCGTTCGACTTCGGCCGCACCATCGGCGACGGCACCCCGGACACCGTTCTGCAGGATCCGAAGGTGCGCTCGTCCTACCTGGGAACGGTCGGCAACCGGGCCGGCCTGCCCGAGCGCGTGGGCGAACGGAGCATGATCCGCCTGCGCGGGGTCGGCCACTCGTACGGCGGTGTGGTCGCGCTGCGGGACATCGACCTCGATGTCCGTCAGGGGACCGTACTGGGTGTCGCCGGAGCCAACGGCGCGGGCAAGAGCACCCTGGCCGGCATCCTGCACGGCTCGCTGCGGCCCGCCCGCGGCGACCGGGAGTCGGGCGGAGCGGTCCGCACGAGCCTGGCGCCCGAGGGCCGGGCGCTGTTCAAGACCCTGACCCTGCGGGAGAACCTCGAGGTCGCCGCTTACGCGGCCGGCATCACCGGCGCGGCCCTGCGGGAACGGATGGAGGAGACGACCGAGTGGCTGCCGGTGCGGCTGCGCGACCGGTTGTCCGCCTCCACCGCCGGACTGTCGGGCGGAGAACAGCAGATGCTCGCCATCGCCCGGGCACTGATCGTCCGGCCGGACGTCCTGATCGTGGACGAACCGGCGCTCGGGCTGGCGCCGGTCCTGGTCGACGAGGTCTACGACCGGCTGGTCAGGCTGGCCCACGACGGGCTGACGGTGGTTCTGCTGGAGCAACTGCTCAGCCGGGCCATGTCCGTCTGCCACGAGGTGGCCGTCCTGCACGAGGGCGTCGTCGCCGCTCACGGACGGCCGGGCGATCCCGCGTTCGCGGCGGTCGCGGAATCAGCGTATTTCAGTGGTGCTCCGACGGCCCCCGAAGCCGCCGTGCCCACCACCCGGACATCCCAAGTCAACTGACATCACGTCGCAAGCGAGGTACATCGTGTTCCGGAACATCAGAAGGGCTCGCCGCACGGCGGGAACCGTCGCCGTCATGGCCGTGGTGGCGCTGACCGCCAACGCGTGCGGTGGGCAGGACTCCGCGGGCTCCGGCGGCGACTCGTCGCAGATCCACATCGGCGCGTGGCTCCCCCTCACCGGCGCCACCGCCCCGTACGGCGTGGGCCAGAAGGCGGGCGCCGACGCGTACTTCAAGATGCTCAACGCGTCCGGAGGCATCAACGGACGCAAGATCCGGTGGACCGTCAAGGACAACGCGGCCGACCCGCAGCAGACCGTGCAGATCGCACGCGAACTGGTCGGCCAGGACAAGGTGGTGGCGATCGTCAACGCGAACGGCACCGCCCAGGCGGAGGCGGCCTTCCCGTTCGTCCTCAATCAGTCCAAGGTGCCGGTCCTCAACGAGGTGGGCGGCACGGAGGCCTGGTACAAGCCGCCGCGCCCCGGCCTGTTCGGCACCCAGACCCTGTACGAGGACCAGGCCGCGGCGGTCGCCGCCTGGGCGGCGAAGGACGGCGCGAAGAAGATCCTCGTCGTGCACAGTGACCCGGCCGCGTTCGTGAACGTGGCCAAGCAGGTGGAGCCGGCGGCGAAGAAGGTGAATCCCTCGGTCGAGGTCGACCGGCTGGCGGTCAAGTACCAGACCACCGACTACACGCCGGTGATCAGCAAGGTGAAGGCCGCGAAGACGCAGGCGGTGATCCTGATCCTCACCTCGCCCGAGGCCGCCGCCTTCCTGAAGGAGGCCAAGCTGCAGGGCCTCTCCCTGCCCACCTACGCCTACGCACCGGTGGCCGCGGAGTCGACGATCGCCCTGGCCAAGGACGCCGCCGAGGGCCTCAAGGCCGTACAGCTGGTCAAGGCGCCCTCGGACAACGACCCCTCGGTGAAGGAGTTCCGCACCGCCATGGCCAAGTACGAGCCCGGGCAGACCGCGGGGTTCCTGGCCTTGTGGGGATGGAGCAACGCGAAGGTGTTCGCCGAGATCGCGAAGACCGTCAAGGGCCCGGTCACGGCCCAGTCCCTCACCGCCGCGTACCAGAAGGCGACCAAGGTGGACCCGGGAGTGGCGCCGGTGATGAACTACAGCGCGACCAACCACCTCGGCACCCGTGAGGTGCAGCGGGTGGTCGTGAAGAACGGTGTCTGGACATCGGTCGGCGACTTCTACTCGCCCCCGGCCCGCGACTGAGCGCCCACCTCGGCACGGTGGGCCGCAGCGCGACACGGGGGCCGCGCTGCCTCGCCGTACACCCACCGCGCCTAGGGGGTGTCCGCAAAGTCGCGTCGTCCGCCCGAAGGGCGGGCCCTGCGGCGTCCGGTGCGTGCTCTCGGCGTGCCGGGCGGACGCCCGCGTACTGGTCGTACTCGGGTGTTCGCCCGGTGCGGCGAGAGTGCGTGCCGGGCGTCTCAGGGCAGGCGGGACTTTGCGGACACCCCCTAGGGCTCGGGCGACCGGGTGCCCCTCAACTCCCTTGCTCGGGTTGCGGCTCCCCCCTAGCCTGATTTTGTGCCGCTCATAAACAAAGCCCGAACGCGCACCGCCGCGCCGGGCGACACCCTCACCCGGCTCCGTATCGTCCTCACCGTCTTCTTCGCCCTCGACGGCTTCATCTTCGCCGGCTGGGTGGTGCGGATTCCCGCCATCAAGAACCAGACCGGTGCCTCCGCCAGCACCCTAGGACTCGCCCTGCTCGGCGTCTCCGCCGGCGCCGTCGTCACGATGATGCTCACCGGCCGTCTCTGCCGCCGCTTCGGCAACCACCAGGTCACCGTCGTCTGCGCCGTGCTGCTCTCGCTCAGCGTCGCCCTGCCCCCGCTCACCCACTCGGCGCTCGCGCTGGGCGCGGTGCTGCTGATCTTCGGCAGCGCGTACGGCGGGATAAACGTCGCGTTCAACAGTGCCGCGGTCGACCTGGTACGCGCTCTGGGACGTCCGATCATGCCCAGCTTCCATGCCGCGTTCAGCCTCGGCGGCATGGTCGGCGCCGGACTGGGCGCACTGGTCGCCGGAGTGCTGTCCCCCACGCGGCACCTGCTCGGTCTCACCGCGATCGGTCTGCTCGTCACCGTCTTCGCGGGCCGTACGCTGCTGCGGATCCAGCCCCCGCCACCACCGAAGACCGCCCCGCAGTCGCCGTCCGCGCCGCGCCGCCCCAGGGCCCACACCCGCCCCCTCGTGATCACTTTCGGTCTGATCGCGCTGTGCACGGCCTACGGCGAGGGAGCCCTGGCCGACTGGAGCGCCCTGCACCTGGAACAGGACCTCGACGCCGCCCCGGGCGTGGCGGCTGTCGGCTACTCCTGCTTCGCGCTCGCCATGACCATCGGCCGCCTGACGGGAACGCAACTGCTCGAACGGCTGGGCCAGACGCGCACCCTGGTGGTCGGCGGCACGACCGCCGCGGTCGGCATGCTGTTCGCCGCGCTCACCCCCTGGCTGTGGGCCGCGCTCGCCGGCTTCGTGATCACCGGGCTCGGTCTCGCGAACCTCTTCCCCGTCGCCGTGGAACGGGCCGGCACGCTGGCCGGCCCGGACGGCGTCGCGATCGTCTCCACGCTCGGATACGGCGGGATGCTCCTCGGACCACCCGCCATCGGCTTCATGGCCGACTGGTTCTCCCTACCGGTAGCGCTGACCAGCGTCGCCGTACTCGCGGCGGTCGCCACCCTGATCAGTCTCACCGTCCGCCCCACGGGCCCGGCCGGACAGGCCCCGGCGCTTCCGCGAGACCAGTAGCGGGCCACCGGCCCCTGCCCCTGCCCCTGCCCCTGCCCCTGCCCCTGCCCCTAAAGGTCCCCCTGGGCCCGCCCCGCGCACGGCTCCCCTGGAGCGCGCTCCATCCGGCACACTCACCCCATGGAGACTGCCGAGTTCGTAGCGATCCTGGACCGGGAGGGCCGGTCGCTGGCCACCGCCGCCGAGCAGGCCGGCACCGACGCGAAGGTGCCGACCTGCCCGGACTGGCAGGTGAGCGACCTGCTGCGGCACACGGGCATGGTGCACCGTTGGGCGGCCTCGTTCGTCGCCGAGGGCCACACCTCCTACCAGCCTTTCGGGGACCCGCCCGACCTCGACGGCGCCGCGTTGCTCACCTGGTTCCGGGAGGGACACGGGCGGCTCGTCGACACGCTCACCACCGCCTCGCCCGACGTCCGATGCTGGCAGTTCCTGCCCGCCCCGTCGCCGCTCGCGTTCTGGGCCCGGCGGCAGGCGCACGAGACGGCCGTGCACCGCTTCGACGCCGAGTCGGCCAGGGGCGGCACCCCCACCGGGATCGGCCCCGCCTTCGCGGCGGACGGCATCGACGAACTGCTGCTCGGCTTCCACGCCCGCGACCGGAGCAAGGCGCGCACACCGGAGCCCCGGGTACTGCGGGTGCGGGCGACGGACGCGGACGCCGTGTGGACCGTACGGCTGTCCCCGGAGCCGCCGGTGGCCCGGCGGGGCGATGCCGGACCCGGCGAGGAAGCCGACTGTGAAGTGGCCGGGCCTGTCGCGGAGTTGAATCTCGCGCTGTGGAACCGGCTGCCGTTCCCCGCGGTGACGGGCGACACCTCGGTCGCCGACCTGTGGAGGGCGAAGTCGGCCGTGTGACCTGGAGCCGAGCCCGGCTCAGTTCGTAGCCAGCATCCGCTTCAACACCGCGCGCTGTACCGGCAGCAGGTCACCGTGCAGCGCGCGTCCCTTGTCCGTGAGGGCCACCCGCACGCCCCGCCGGTCCTCCGCGCACATCGCGCGCTCGACGAGGCCGTCCTTCTCCAGCCGGGCGATCAACCGTGACAGCGCGCTCTGGCTGAGGTGGACACGCTCGGAGATCTCCTGCACGCGGTACGCGCACACGCCGTCCACCGGGCGCTCCTCGGACAGGACGTCGAGAACCTCGAAGTCACTGCCGCACACGCCGTGTTGATGCAGCGCCCGATCGAGTTCGCACTGGGTGCGCGCATGTAGCGCCAGGATCTCCCGCCACTGCTCCGCGAGCGCACGCTCGGCCTTCTTCGCCGCCATGGGCGCACCGTAGCAGAGAAACAGATTTGTTGCATCGGAATTAAATGCAGTTGCATTCCATGCATGCGCATGTAGTGTCTGCGCCATGACCTCTCCGCTCACCACCTCCGCGGCCCCCTCCGCGACGGTTCGCTGGACGCCCCGGCTGTGGGGCACCCTCCTGGTGCTCTGCGCCGCGATGTTCCTGGACGCGCTGGACGTGTCGATGGTCGGCGTCGCCCTGCCGTCGATCGGCGCCGACCTCGGCCTGTCGACCTCGACCCTGCAGTGGATCGTCAGCGGCTACATCCTTGGCTACGGCGGCCTGTTGCTCCTCGGCGGGCGGACCGCCGACCTGCTGGGCCGGCGTCAGGTCTTCCTGATCGCCCTGGGTGTCTTCGCGCTGGCCTCACTGCTCGGCGGGCTGGTCGACTCGGGCCCGCTCCTGATCGCCAGCCGCTTCATCAAGGGCCTGAGCGCGGCCTTCACGGCACCGGCCGGCCTCTCGATCATCACCACGACGTTCCCCGAGGGCCCGCTGCGCAACCGCGCCCTGTCCATCTACACCACCTGCGCCGCCACCGGATTCTCGATGGGCCTGGTGCTGTCCGGCCTGCTCACCGAGGCCAGCTGGCGTCTGACCATGCTGCTGCCCGCACCCATCGCCCTGGTCGCCCTGGCCGCCGGACTGAAGCTGCTGCCGCGCAGCCCCCGCGAGAAGGACCACAACGGGTACGACATCCCCGGCGCCGTCCTCGGCACCGCGTCGATGCTGCTGCTGGTCTTCACCGTCGTCCAGGCACCGGAGGCCGGTTGGACCTCCGTCCGCACCCTGCTGTCCTTCCTGGCCGTCGCCGTTCTGCTCACCGTGTTCGTCCGGGTCGAACGGCGCTCGGCCGGCCCACTGATCCGGCTCGGCGTGCTGCGCTCCGGCAGCCAGATCCGGGCCCAGCTCGGTGCGATGGCCTTCTTCGGCTCGTACGTCGGTTTCCAGTTCCTGGTCACCCTGTACATGCAGTCGCTGCTCGGCTGGTCGGCGCTGCACACGGCGCTCGCCTTCCTGCCCGCGGGCGCGCTGGTGGCGCTGTCCTCGACGAAGGTCGGTTCCTTCGTCGACCGGTACGGCACCCCGCGGCTGATCGCGGCGGGCTTCGCGCTCATGGTCGTCGGGTACGCGCTGTTCCTCCGCGTCGACCTCGACCCCGGGTACGCGGCCGTCATCCTGCCGTCGATGCTGCTCATCGGCGCCGCCTGCGCCCTGGTCTTCCCGTCGCTCAACATCCAGGCCACCAACGGCGTCGAGGACCACGAGCAGGGCATGGTCTCCGGGTTGCTGAACACGTCGGTGCAGGTGGGCGGCGCGATCTTCCTCGCGATCGTGACGGCCGTGGTGACCGCGGGCGCTCCCGAGAACGCCACCCCGCAGGCGGTCCTCGACAGCTACCGGCCCGGACTGGTCGTGGTGACGGTGGTCGCCGCGGCGGGCCTGCTGATCACACTCACCGGCCTGCGGACCCCGCGAGGGGCACGACCCTCCGTCGTGGTCGCCAAGTCCACCGCGCCGGAGACGGAGACTCAGACGGAGACGGAGCGCGTTTTCGTACGCGACTAGAGGTACCTGAAGGGTCGCCTTCTATGCCATGCGCCCGGCGGGGCCTGCTTGCCCGCCGGGCGCCCCTGTGAGACTTCCGGGATGGAGGCCTACGGGGGACGGCGCGGTCAGAGTGAGCGGGACGCGATCGCCGGACACCGTGGAGCTTGTGCTGGTCCGCTTCCGGCAGGCACCTCAGCCCAGCCAGCCCGGCCGCACCAGCCCCGACTCGTAGGCCAGCACCACGAGTTGGGCCCGATCGCGGGCGCCCAGCTTGACCATCGTGCGGCTGACGTGGGTCTTCGCGGTGAGCGGGCTGACGACCAGGCGGCGGGCGATCTCCTCGTTGGACAGGCCGATGCCGACCAGGGCCATCACCTCCCGTTCCCGCTCGGTGAGTTCGGCGAGGGCGTCGGCGGCGGCCGGTTCCTTGGAACGGGCCGCGAACTCGGCGATCAGCCGCCGGGTGACACCCGGCGAGAGCAGCGCGTCGCCACCGACCACCGCCCGTACGGCGCGCAGGAGTTCCTCCGGTTCGGTGTCCTTGACCAGGAAACCGGAGGCACCGGAGCGGATCGCCTCGAAGACGTACTCGTCGAGTTCGAAGGTGGTGAGCATGACCACCTTGACCTGCCCGAGCGCCGCGTCCTCGGTGATCCGCCGGGTCGCGGCCAGGCCGTCGAGGAGCGGCATGCGGATGTCCATCAGCACGATGTCCGGGCGCAGTTCGCGGACCTCGCGCAGCGCCTCCTCACCGTCGGAGGCCTCACCGGCCACCTCGATGTCCGGCTGGGCGTCGAGCAGGGCCCGGAAGCCGGCCCGCACCAGTGACTGGTCGTCGGCGAGCAGCACACGGATCACCGGTCCTCCTCCTTGACCTTCGACGGCAGCACCGCCAGCACCCGGAACCCTCCGTCGTCGCGCGGGCCCGCGTCGATCGTGCCACCGAGGGCGGCGGCCCGCTCCCGCATTCCGGCCAGACCGTTGCCGCTGCCGCCCGCCTCGGCCCCGGTCGCCGGTCCGTCGTCGTCGATACGCAGCCGAAGCGCGCCGCCGTCGTGCGCGATCCGCACCCGCGCGTGCCGTGAGCCGGAGTGCCGTACGACATTGGTGAGGGCCTCCTGGACGATACGGAAGGCCGCGAGATCCGTCCCGGGCGCGAGTCGGGGCGGATCGCCCGTGACCTCGACCGTGAGACCGGCGCCCGCCGCCTGCTCCACCAGCTCGGGCAGCCGGTCCAGGCCGGGGGCCGGCGCACGCGGCGCGTCTCCGGGCGTGCGCAGCGTGCCGAGGACCTGGCGGACCTCGCCGAGCGCCTCCTTGCTCGCCGCCTTGATGGTGGTGAGCGCCGTGCGGGCCTGTTCCGGGTCGGTGTCGAGGAGCGCGAGGCCGACGCCCGCCTGCACATTGATGACGGAGATGCTGTGCGCGAGGACGTCGTGCAGCTCGCGGGCGATCCGCAGCCGCTCCTCGTCCGCGCGCCGACGGGCCGCCTGAGCGCGCTCGGCCCGCTCGCGGGCCCACTGCTCACGTCGGGTTCGGGCGAGTTCCGAGACGGCGACGATGGCCACCGTCCAGGCGGCGACCACGATCTCCTCGTTCCAGGAGGCGGCCGGGTCCCCGGCGGGCGGCAGCCACCGGTACAGCCAGTGGGCGACCAGGACGTGGCCGACCCAGAGCATCCCCAGCGCCGCCCACGCGGCCCTGCGGTGCCCCGCGACGACGGCGCTGAAGCAGGCCAGGGCGACGGCCAGGAACACCGGCCCGTACGGGTATCCGGCACTCAGGTAGACCATGGCCGCCGCCGCCGTGGTGAACACGACGACCACTGGATACCGAAGCCGCCAGAGCAGCGCCACCGAGGCGACCACCAGGAGCAGCCGCGCGAAGGGGGTGAGGGAGGCCCGGTCGCCCTCCTGCACGTGCGCCGCGAAGGTCGAGCCGGCGAGCACGAACACGGTGAGCAGCAGGGTGGAGAGCCAGGGCCGCCGGCCGCTTCGCTCCCGCTCGTCCCAGCGGTTCCACCACGCCGGCCCGTTGCGCCACCATCGGGGCGCCCCGCCGCCGACTGCGGACCTCTCGTGCTCGTCCATGACGGCCACGCTAGACGCCTGCCGGTGCCGGTGGCGTCCGCCGAACGCGGTGATCACACGTACTCCCCGTGAAGTACGTGTGGCCCCACCCCGCCCGCTCGGCGGCCTCACCCCCGGGGGGTGTCAGACGGGGCCCAGCCCGACGCTGTGGGCGAGCCGGGTCACCGCGTGCCGGAAGAACGGCGCGCGGTCCTCCACCACCCGGTTGAACTGTCCGAAGAGCTCGAACCCGATCAGTCCGTACACCTCGGCCCAGGCCGCGACCAGCGCCGCCGCTGCCTCCGGCGGGAGGTCGGGGGCGAGGTCGGCGGCGATCCGCTCGGCCTCGGGCCGCAGTTCGGCGGGCAGTGGCGGCAGGGCGAGAGCGGAGCCCTGGTACGCGTCGCGGACGATGCCGATCAGGACGAGGCCGGTCCGGCCGGCGGCCGGGAGCGTCGTCTCCGGCGCGGTGTAACCGGGCACCGGCGATCCGTGGATCAGCGCGTACTCGTGCGGGCTCTCGAGGGCCCAGGTGCGCACGGCCTCGCACACCGCCGTCCAGCACCGGACGGGACCGGCGTCGACGGCGGCGGCGTACGCCCGTTCCGCGCGCTCGCCGACGGCGTCGTAGGCGTCGATGATGAGAGCGGTGAGCAGGTCGTCGCGACTGGGGAAGTAGCGGTACAGCGCGGAGGAGACCATGCCGAGTTCGCGGGCCACGGCCCGCAGCGACAGCTTCGCGGCGCCCTCGGCCGCGAGCTGTCTGCGCGCCTCGTCCTTGATGGCCGCGGTGACTTCGATGCGGGCGCGGGCTCGGGCGCCGCCTGGGGTGCTGCTGCTCATACGGCTCAGTGTCCCATGAAATCAGAGCAGTGCACACAAAAGAGAGCACCGCTCTTGCTTTGGAGCACCGCTCTCGTGCAGACTGTTCTCAAGCGAGAGCAGTGCTCTCGGAAAGGGTGAGAGCTCCGCTCTCTCGAACACCAGGGAGTAACCATGTCGACGTCATCGCCGTACTACCTCCAGGGCAGCCCGATGAACATCCGGCTCAACAACGTCATCGGATGGCTGGCCCGGCACGGATTCAGCCTCGCCGGGACGGCCGAGATGTCCGTCCGCGGCCGCAAGAGCGGGCAGCTGCAGCGCATCCCCGTCAACCCGCACACCTACGAGGGCGGGCAGTACCTGGTCTCGGCCCGCGGGCACTCCCAGTGGGTGCGCAACATGCGGGCGGCCGGCGGCGGGGAGCTGCGGGTGGGCCGCAAGGTGCGCGCGTTCACCGCGGTGGAGCTTCCCGACGCGGAGAAACTCCCGATCCTGCGGACCTACCTGGAGAAGTGGGGCTGGGAGGTCAACCAGTACTTCAACGGGGTCACCGCCAAGTCCACCGACGAGGAGCTCCTCGCGGCCGCCGGCGACCACCCGGTCTTCCGGATCACGGTCACGAAGTGACCTCGCCGCCCGAGGGACCCGAGGAGGCGGCGGGAGCCGAGGAGTCCGCGGGCCGCCGGTCCATCGCGGTCAGCGCACGTTGGGCGAGCGGGTGCGCGCGGACGAGCTCGCCCAGTGATGTGGCCCCGCGCGTGATGTCCGTGAACGCCTTCCAGGCCGGGCGGAAGCCGGTGAGGGCCGCGTGGAACAGGCCGGGACGCCGCTCGAAGAGCGTCAGCATGCTCTTGCCGACGGCCATCTCGACGCCGAGCCCCGCCTTGATCGCGAACGCGTAGTTCAGCGCCTGGCGGCGGGTGTCCACCGCGTCGTGCGCCTCCGCGATCCGCACCGCCCACTCCCCCGCGAGCCGGCCCGAACGCAACGCGAACGAGATGCCCTCGCGGGTCCACGGCTCCAGCAGCCCGGCGGCGTCCCCGCACACCAGCACCCGCCCGCGCGACAGCGGCGAGTCGTCGGCACGGCACCGGGTCAGGTGCCCGGAGGAGATGTCCGGTTCGAAGCCGGCCAGCCCCAGCCGTCCGATGAACTCCTCCAAGTACCGCTTGGTGGCCGCCCCTTCACCGCGCGCCGAGATCACCCCGACCGTCAGCGTGTCGCCCTTCGGGAACACCCAGCCGTAACTGCCGGGCATCGGCCCCCAGTCGATGAGCACCCGCCCCTTCCAGTCCTCGGCGACCGTCTCAGGCACCGGGATCTCCGCCTCCAGGCCGAGGTCGACCTGGTCGAGCTTGACGCCGACATGAGCCCCTATGCGGCTCGCGCTGCCGTCCGCGCCGACCACGGACCGTGCCAGCACCGTCTCGCCGCCCTGCAGCACGACCGCGACCGTGCGCCGGTCCGGCACGGACGAGCCGTGCTGCTCGACCCGCTGGACGGTGACGCCGGTACGCAGTTCCGCGCCCGCCTTCTGCGCGTGCTCGACCAACTGCTGGTCGAACTCGGGCCGGTTGATCAGCCCGAACAGCATGTGCCGGGAGCGGCGGGTGCGGCTGAAGCGGCCGTTGTTCGAGAAGGTCACCGCGTGCACGCGGTCCCGGAACGGCAGCTCGAAGCCGGGCGGCAGGGAGTCGCGCGACGGGCCGATGATGCCGCCGCCACACGTCTTGTACCGGGGCAGTTCGGCCTTCTCCAGCAGGAGCACACGCCGCCCCGCGACGGCCGCCGCGTAGGCGGCCGAGGCACCCGCGGGGCCCGCGCCCACCACGACGACGTCCCACACCCGCTGCCCGTCGTCCGCCGAAGAGTCGTCCGCCGAAGAGTTCTCGCTGCTCACGATGGTCTACTGCTCCCGATCAAACCGCTGCCGCACCTGTCCCCCCGCATCCTACGGCGGTCATCGCCGCAGGCCACTGTGGGAGGATCTACGCCACTCACTGGTACAACGTCGCACCCACAAGGAGCGTGCCCATGTCGTCGCATCCGGTCGCCGAGACCGTCGCCTCGCTGATGCCGAGGGCGAAGGCGGAACTCACCGAACTGGTTGCCTTCAAGTCGGTGGCGGACTTCGAGCAGTTCCCCCGGAGCGAGAGCGAAGCCGCCGCCCGGTGGGTCGCGGACGCGCTCACCGCCGAGGGCTTCCAGGACGTGGCCCTGCTCGACACCCCCGACGGCACGCAGTCGGTGTACGGCTACCTGCCCGGCCCCGAGGGCGCGAAAACGGTCCTGCTGTACGCCCACTACGACGTGCAGCCGCCCCTGGACGAGGCCGGGTGGACCACCCCGCCCTTCGAGCTGACCGAGCGGGACGGCCGCTGGTACGGGCGCGGGTCCGCCGACTGCAAGGGCGGCGTGATCATGCACCTGCTGGCGCTGCGCGCACTGAAGGCGAACGGCGGCGTCCCGGTCCATGTGAAGGTCATCGCCGAGGGTTCCGAGGAGATGGGCACCGGCGGCCTGGAGCGCTACGCCGAGGAACACCCCGGCCTGCTGGAGGCCGACACCGTCGTCATCGGCGACGCCGGTAACTTCCGGGTCGGGCTGCCGACGGTCACCTCCACGCTGCGCGGCATGACCATGGTCCGGGTGGCGATCGACACCCTGGAGGGCAATCTGCACTCGGGCCAGTTCGGCGGCGCCGCCCCCGACGCGCTCGGCGCCCTGATCCGTGTCCTGGACTCGCTGCGCGCGCCGGACGGTTCGACCACGGTCGACGGCCTCACCCCCGAGTCCCGGTGGGACGGGCTGCGGTACGACGAGGAGCAGTTCCGCCAGGACGCCGGTGTGCTGGACGGCGTCGAACTGATCGGCTCCGGTACGGTCGCCGACCGGATCTGGGCCCGCCCGGCCGTCACCGTCCTCGGCATCGACTGCCCGCCGGTCGTCGGCGCCACCCCGTCCGTGCAGGCGAGCGCCCGCGCGCTGGTCAGCCTGCGGGTGCCGCCGGGCGTGGACGCGGCCGAGGCGACCAAGCTGCTCCAGGCGCACCTGGAGGCACACACCCCGTGGGGCGCCCGGGTGCGCACCGAGCAGATCGGGCAGGGGCAGCCATTCAGCGCGGACACGACCAGCCCGGCGTACGCGGCGATGGCCGAGGCGATGGCGGTCGCCTACCCGGGCCAGGAGATGCAGTACGCCGGCCAGGGCGGCTCCATCCCGCTGTGCAACACCCTGGCCTCGCTGTACCCGCGGGCGGAGATCCTGCTGATCGGTCTGAGCGAGCCGGAGGCCCGGATCCACGCGGTGAACGAGAGCGTGTCCCCCGAGGAGCTGGAGCGCCTGTCGGTGGCGGAGGCGCTGTTCCTGCGCAACTACGCGGCGAGCTGACCGCTCTGCCCTCAGCCAAGGGCCCTCGCCTGCGGGCGGGGGCCCTTCTACGGTCGTCCCATGGACGTCGTAGACCTTCTCCCCCGTCTCCACCTCCTGCGCTTCCCCGTCGGCCAGGCCTATCTCTGGCGCGACGGCGACGATCTGACGCTGATCGACGCCGGGCCCGCGGGCCGCGCAGCGGCGATCTCCGCCTTCGCGAAGGGCCGCCTGCGCCGGATCGTGCTCACCCACTTCCACGAGGACCACGTGGGCGGCGCGGGCGAGCTGGCCGCGCTCACCGGTGCCGAGGTGCTGGCTCACCACCTGGACGCTCCCGTCGTACGGGGTGAGGCGCCGGGCCCGCCACCGGTGTTCGAGGACTGGGAACGCCCCCTGCACGAAGAGGCCGTACGGCACCTCCCCCGGGGCGACTTCCCTCGCCCGTCGAAGGTCACCGAGCTGGCCGGCGGCGAGGCACTCGACTTCGGGGGCGGGGCCCGGGTCATCCACGTACCCGGGCACACGGACGGCAGCATCGCCCTCCATCTCCCGGAGCACGGCGTGCTGTTCACGGGGGACACGATCGCCGCCTCGCCGGTCGACGGCGGCGTGATACCGGGCGTGTTCAACCTCGACCGCTCCCAGGTCCTCGCCGCCTGTCACCGGCTCGCCGCACTCGACACGGACGTGGCCTGCTTCGGTCACGGCGCCCCGGTGATCGGCCGGGCCGGGGCCGCGCTGCGAGAAATGGCGGACACCTACCGGGCCCGGGGCTGACCATGGGGCATGCCGTCCACCACACGCCTCACCGCCCACACCGACCTCGCCACCTCACTCGCCCTCCACAGCGACCGCGAACTGGCGGACCTGGTGGCCTCGGGCGCGCCGGCCGGTGCCGGGATCGGCGGACGGTCGACGCTCCTGGAGGTCGACGGCACCCGCGTCTTCGTGAAGCGCATTCCCCTCACCGACACCGAGCGCCGCCCCGCCCATGTCCGCTCCACCGCCAACCTCTTCGACCTGCCGGCCTACTGCCACTACGGCGTCGGCGCCGTCGGCAGCCCCGGCTTCGGCGCCTGGCGCGAGCTGGCCGTGCACGAGATGACGACCAACTGGGTGCTGTCCGGCCGCTTCCCGGGCTTCCCCCTGCTGCACCACTGGAGGGTCCTGCCGGACACACCCCAACCCCTTCCCGGCGAACTCGCCGACGTGGAAGGGGCCGTGGCCTACTGGGGCGGATCACCGGGACTGCGGACCGCCATCGAGGACCGGCGCACGGCGTCCGCGAGTCTGACGCTGTTTCTGGAGTACGTGCCGCACACCCTCCACGACTGGTTCGCGGCCCGGCTCCGCACCGACGAGGCGGGCTCGGCATAGGCTCACTCCCTACCCCTACGAGGAACTCGACGGCGTCACCGCCGGGTCGAGGACGATGTCCTCCTCGCGACCCACGATCGTCGGCTCCTCCGGGAAATGACAGGCCGTCAGGTGTCCCTCCGGGTTCCCCTCGACCCGGACCAGCGGCGGCTCCTCGGTCGCGCACCGGTCCTGCGCCTTCCAGCAGCGGGTACGGAACCGGCACCCGGAGGGCGGATCGACCGGTGAGGGGACGTCTCCGGCCAGCCGGATGCGTTCCCGGCGCCGGACGCCGTCCGGGTCGGCCTCCGGGACGGCGGACAGCAGCGCGTGCGTGTACGGGTGCCGGGGCCGGGTGTAGAGCGTCTGCCGGTCGGCGACCTCGACGATCTTGCCGAGGTACATCACCGCGACGCGCTCGCAGAAGTGGCGTACGACCGCGAGGTCGTGGGCGATGAAGACGAACGCGATGCCGAACTCCCGCTGGAGGTCCTGGAGCAGGTTGACGATCTGCGCCTGGATGGACACGTCCAGCGCCGACACCGGTTCGTCGGCCACGATGAGCTTGGGCCTGAGGGCGAGGGCCCGGGCGATGCCGATGCGCTGACGCTGCCCGCCGGAGAACTCGTTGGGGTAGCGGTTGTAGTGCTCGGGGTTGAGACCCACCGTCTCCAGCAGCTCCTGGACCCGCTTGCGGTGGCCCTGGGGCGGGTTGATGCCGTTGAGCCGCATCGGCGTCTCGACGATGGTGCCGACGGTGTGCCGTGGGTTCAGCGAGGAGTACGGGTCCTGGAAGATCATCTGGAGGTTGCGGCGGGCCTCCTTCATCCGGGTCACGGGTGTGTGGGTGATGTCCTCACCGTCGAACACGACGGTGCCGGCGGTCGGTTCCAGCAGCCGGGTGACCAGGCGGCCGGTGGTCGACTTGCCGCAGCCGGACTCCCCGACCAGCCCCAGCGACCGGCCGGCCCCGACCGTGAAGTCGACGCCGTCGACGGCGTGCACGGCACCGATCTGGCGCTGGAACACGATTCCCTGCCGGATCGGGAAGTGCTTGTGCAGACCGCTGACCTCGAGCAGGTTCTCGCCGGCCGGTGGCTCGACGGCGGGAATGCCCTGCTCCGCGGGAAGGGGCTGGGTGGTCTTCACGGCGTGCTCCTGTTCGTCCGCCGCCCTCACTGCGCGGCCCCGGCGGCCCTGCGGCCGCGGATCTCGTCCTTGGTCTCGGGAGTCAGGTGACAGGCGGCGAGATGGCGTTCGGTGCCGGAGACGGCAAGCAGCTCGGGCCGCTCGACCGAGCAACGCCCGTCGCCCACCCAGCCCTTGTAGGTGCACCGGGGGTGGAAGGCGCAGCCGCCCGGGGGGTTGATCAGGCTCGGCGGCGAGCCGGCGATCGGGTTCAGCCGGCGTTCCACGTCACCGGTGATCTGCGGCATCGACTCCAACAGGCCCCAGGTGTAAGGGTGTTCCGGCTGTTTGAGTACGTCCCGGACGGTGCCGTACTCGATGCGTCGACCGCCGTACATCACCAGGATGTCGTCGGCGATGTCGGCCACCACGCCGAGGTCGTGCGTGATGAGGATGACGGCGGAGCCGAACTCCTCCTGGAGGTCGCGGATCAGGTCCAGGATCTGTGCCTGCACGGTGACGTCCAGGGCGGTGGTGGGCTCGTCGGCGATGAGCAGTTCGGGGTCGCAGACCAGCGCCATGGCGATCATGGCGCGTTGCCGCATGCCGCCGGAGAACTGGTGCGGATAGTCCTTCGCCCGCCGCTCGGGCTGCGGGATGCCGACCCGTTTCAGCATCTCGACGGCGCGGTCCCGGGCCTCCTTCCTGGAGACCTTGTGGTGCACCTGGTAGGCCTCGGCGATCTGGGCGCCGACGGTGAAGTACGGGTGCAGGGCGGACAGCGGGTCCTGGAAGATCATGGAGACGGTCCGGCCGCGCAAGGCGCGCATCTCGTGCTCCGGGAGGGCGACCAACTCCCGGCCCTCCAGCCGGATCTCACCGGAGACCTGGGCACGCGTGCCCTTGTGCAGGCCGAGCAGGGCCAGCGAGGTCACCGACTTTCCCGAGCCGGACTCGCCGACGATGCCGAGGGTGCGGCCCTTCTCCAGCGTGAAGGAGACACCGTCGACGGACTTGACGACGCCGTCCTCGGTGGGGAAGTGCACCCTCAGGTCCCGTACGTCGAGGAAGGACTCGGCGGCGGGCGGGAGGTCCGCGGGCTGTGGAGAGGTCTGCAGGGACACTGGGCTTTCCTTACGCGGCTGTCGGGTCTCAGGCGAGGCGTACACGGGGGTCGACGAGGCCGTACACGACGTCGACGACCACGTTGGCGAGCACCACGAAGGTGGCGGCGAAGAGTGTGGTGCCGAGGATGACCGGCAGGTCGGAGTTCTGCACCGAGTCCACCGCCAGCTTGCCGATGCCGTTGATCCCGAACACCGACTCGGTGATCACCGCGGAGCCGCCGATCAGTGAGCCGACGTCCATGCCGAAGATGGTGATGATCGGGGTGATCGCGGCCCGCAGTCCGTGTTTGAGGACGACCTTGCCGACCGGCAGCCCCTTGGCCCGGGCGGTGCGCATGTAGTCCTCGCCGAGGACCTCCAGCATCGAGGAGCGGGTGAGCCGGGTGTACATCGCGAGATAGACGATGACCAGCGTGGCCCAGGGCAGGACGAGCCCCTGGAACCAGGCGGTCGGGTCCTGGGTGAACGGCGTGTAGCCGGCCGCGGGCAGGATCTGCCACTTGTCGACGAACAGGAACAGCAGCAGCAGACCGATGAAGTAGATCTGCACGGAGACGCCGACCAACGCCAGTCCGACGGCCGCCTTGTCGGCGGCCCGGCCCCTGCGGACCGCGGCCACCAGGCCGAGGCCCACGCCCAGCACCAGGAAGACCACCGCGGCGCCGAGACCGAGCGACAGGTCCGCCGGGAAGTCGCTCAGCAGGGTGGTGAGCACCGGGGTGTCGGTCTGGAAGGAGAGCCCGAGACAGGGCGCGCCGCAGTGCACGCGCACGCTCTGGTCACCGTAGTCGCGGCCGACGAAGAGCCCCTTGAAGAACTCCCAGAACTGCGCCATGAAGCTCTGGTCGAGCCCCAGGGAGTGCCTGATCTCCGCGAGCCGGGACGGGGAGCAGGTCTTGCCGCAGGCCAACAGGGCGGGGTTGGACGGCAACGCGAAGAAGATGACGAAGGTGATGACGGTGATCACCAGCAGGATCACGGCCGCTGCCAGCAGACGTCGGATGAGGTAACGAAACATGGGGCGCTGGAACCTGACGTGAGTGGGGTGCCCGCCGGCGGCCGGGGACCGCCGGCGGGTCTCAGGAGGGGTGCGTCAGTTCTTGACGTAGGCGTGGACGAGGCTGGGCTCGGCCATGATCGTGTCGTCGATGACTCCGCCGACCTTGGAGCCGCCCAGGTCGCTGAAGTTCATGTACATCAGCGGGGCCACGGCCGCGTCCTTCAGGATCTGCTCGTCCAGGTCCCCGTAGGCGGCGTTGCGCTGCTTGATGTCGGTCATCTTGCCGATCTTGTCGATCTGCGCGTTGATCTTCGGGTCGTTCAGGTACGACAGGTCGTTGTTGGACTGCGGGAGGTTCTTGATCTGCCGCCCGTCGAACAGGGTGGGCAGCACGGTGGAGGCGTTCGGCCAGTCCGCGATCCAGTCGCCCCAGGTCAGGTCGTACTGGTTCTTCACGTTGTCGACGATGCTGAAGTAGTTGTTCTTGTCGAGCGGTGAGATGTTCACCGTGATGCCGATCTTCGCGAGCGCGGTCTTCACGGCGTCGCCGAAGTGTTCGTGCGTGGGAATGTTCTCCACGGCCAGCGACATGGTGAGCTTCGGGTCGCCGGCCTGCTTCATCAGCGCCTTCGCCTTGGTGATGTCCCCGGCGGGGTTGGAGCTGTACAGGTTGAAGTTCTTGTGGCCGTCGATGCCGGGGGCCAGCATCGAGGTCGCGTAGTCGCCGTAGGCCGAACCGCCGAAGGCACCGCGGACGGTGGTCTTGTCGATGGCGTCCTCGATCGCCTGACGGACCCTGATGTCCTTGACCCGGCCGGTGTTGATCGCCAGGTAGTTGATGCCCGGGGCCGCGATCTTGTAGTAACGCGACTTCAGCGACGGGTCGTTGGCGATCGCCGTCAGGTCGGAGCCGGCGATCGGGGTCTGGGTGATCGAGGTCTGGGCGGTGCCCCCGTCGGACTTGAGCTGCTGGTCGATGGCGGCCTGGTCCTGCCCGAACTTGGCGTCGATCTCGTTGACGTTCTGCTCGCGGATCGGGTCGGTCGGCCGGCTCCAGTACTTGTTCCTGACGAGAACGAGTTCCTTGCCCTTGCTGTACGACTTGATCATGTAGGGCCCGTCGGACCAGACGTGCGTGTCGTACGTCGAGCCGGTGTCGTGGGCCTTGGGCACCGCCGACCACCCGGTCATCGTCGTCGTCTCGTTGAAGTCGGCGACCGGCTGGTTGAGGTGGAAGACGAGCGTGTACTTGTCCGGCGTCCGGATCGAGCTCAGCTGCTGTCCCTTGAAGGGGCCCTTGTAGGAGGCGCCGCCGACCAGCCACTGACTCGCGTACGGCGGGCCGCCGTTGATGTCCGGGGAGAACGCCCGCTCGACGCCGTACTTGACGTCCTGCGCGGTGACCTCCGTGCCGTCCTGCCATTTGACCCCGTGGCGCAGGTGGTAGGTCCACACCGTGGCGCCCTGGCTGGGTGTTCCCGTGTCGGTGGCCAGGTCGCCGACCAGCTTGGGCTGCGCTCCCGTCTCGTCCCATGCGGTGAGGGTGCGGACGATCTCGTAGTCCATGCTCGAACCCTCGGTGGTGTACGTCCGCTGGGGGTCGATGTGGTTGTAGTCCGCGTCGTTGAGGATGGTCAGCGTGCCGCCCTTCGACGGGGAGCCGCTGCCGGTGGTGCTGGAGGAGCCACCGCAGGCGGTGACCCCCAGGGCGATCGCCGCGGCGGATGCCGTCAGGGCGATCCTGCGCTTGCTGCGCGTCATCGGGTAACTCCGTTCTTGTACGGACTCGGCTGCGGCGGTCCGTCGGGGACCGTCCGGGCCGGTGCTCGGGGGGGAAGGGGCGTCAGCCGCGGGCTGCGCGGGGATCCAGGGCGTCCCGGACGCCGTCTCCGAGGAGGTTGAGCGCCAGGACGAGGATCAGGAGCAGAACGCCGGGGATGAACAGGTACATCGGGTCCTGAAGGAAGTACGCGGAGGCGTCGGACAGCAGCGATCCCCAGTCCGGGTTGGGCGGGATGACGCCGACGCCCAGGTACGACAGGGCCGCCTCGGTGGTGATGTTCTGCGGGACGGCGAGCGCGAACGAGATCAGGATCGGCGCCCACAGGTTGGGCAGCAGCTGACGGAAGAGGATGTGCGCCCGGCCGGCGCTCATGATCCGGGCCGCGTCGATGAACTCCCGCTCGCGCAGGGACAGCACCTGGCCGCGTACCAGGCGGGCGGTGTAGGCCCAGGCGAACCCCGCGATGTTGAGGACCAGGACCAGCAGTCGCAGGTTCTCGTCGGTGCCGCCGTGGGCGTTGGTCTGCAGCGCGTTCTGGATGACCGGGGTGAGGGCGATGATGAACAGCAGTTGCGGGAACGCCAGCATCACGTCCATGACCCGCGACAGCACCGAGTCGACCCAGCCGCCGGAGTAACCCGCCGCCAGTCCGGCCACCACACCGACGACGGTGGACAGCACGGCCGAGGCGAAGCCGACGAGGAGCGAGGTGCGCAGGCCGTGCACCACCCGGGCGAACAGGTCGTATCCGGTGCCCGGTTCGACACCGAGCAGATGGTGCGGGCTGATGCCGCCCAGCGATCCGTAGGGGAAGTTGCCGGTGTCCGGGTCGATCGCCTTGCCGTCCGGGGTGATGGGCCCCCAGCCGGTCAGCGCGGTGAGCACCGGGGCCAGCAACGCGATCACGATGAACAGGCCGGTCACCACGAAGGCGGCCAAGGTGACCTTGTCCCGCCTGATCCGGTTCCAGGCCATACGGGCCGGTGAGCGCCCGGCGACGGCGGGCACGGCGGCCGGAAGGGCTCCGGCCGGTTCCCCGGCCTCAGGCGGGGTGCCGGTGGCGTTCTGGACCGGCTGATGCTGCGTGGTCATCGTACGGACGTCCCGGGGGTGAGCTGGGGCTGCCGCGGGGTTGCCGCGATCGCCGGGGGAAGGGACGCGTCAGGGGACGGGCCCCTGGGCGAAAGGCCTGGACGGCGTCCGTTGTCGGCGCCGTGAAGACTGAGCGGACTGTCGCAATGCCGCTTCGGCCCGGTCAAGGCGGAACAGGGCCGGAAAAGTGATTGTTTGCGGAGGTTGCCAAGAGTTGACGAGAGCGAGAGGTTTCGTTAGCTCTGGCATAGAGGTATCGCGACGGACTCTTGGCCGGGGCGCGGTGCACGGCGGCGCCGACCAGCCCGTGCGCGCGGGGCTGGGACGAGCGGGCGTACGGGTGAGATCCCCGCCGGCACCAGGTGGCGGCGGGGATCTCTCGGCGGTCAGCCGACCGGGATCCCCGCTTCGAGGTACAGCGCCGCTCCGCGTTCTCGCGCCCGCAGGGCCCAGCGCAGCCGCTCGTAGCGGACCGGCGGCAGCAGGTCGGCGGCTTCCTCCTCGGAGGCGAAGCACCAGTCGCGCAGCTCGGGCCCGGGCAGCAGGAGGCGCCCCGCCTCGGTGGAGTCCAGGCGTCCGCCGTCGAAGAGGAGCCGCAGACCGCCGTAGCCGGGCGGCGCGGGCGGCTCCCAGTCGACGACCAGGAGGCGGGGCACCTCGTCGAGACGGATACCGGTCTCCTCGGTGACCTCGCGCATGCCGGCGCGGGCCGGAGCCTCACCGGGCTCGACGACCCCGCCGGGGAACTCCCAGCCGGCCTTGTAGGTGGGGTCGACGAGCAGCACGCGGTCCTGCTCGTCGAAGAGGAGGACACCCGCGGCGATCGTCTCGGCGGTCGGTTCGGGCGTCTGCACGATGTCGCAGACGGGCACGGTGCCGTCGCTGACGGCCTCGGCGATCCGCGCGGCGGTCTGGTACGGCGTGAGGGCGCTGGTGTCGATCGGGTGCGCGTCCGCGGTGAGCCAGGAGGCGAGGGCGGATCGGTACGTGTCCATGTGGTCGTACGACCACTGCCGTATGCGTATCTCCCCGTCCGTGATGCCCTGCGGGACCTCTCGTCGGGCCATGCGCTCACGCAGGATCGTTTCCGCCGGGGCGAGGAGGACATGTCGGACGCTGATCCTGCGTGCGGCCAGGCCACCGAAGATCTCGTCCCGGTAGTCCTGGCGCAGGAGGGTCATCGGGACCACCAGGGTCCCGCCCAGCTCCGCGAGCATCGCGGCCGCCGTGTCGATCACGAGGCGTCGCCAGCTCGGCAGGTCCTGGACGTCGCCGACCTCGGCGAGGTGCTTGGGCGGCAGCAGCTGCGTGAGTGCTCCGCCGATGACCTCGGGGTCGAAGAGCGTGCTGTTCGGGATCAGTTCGATCAGTTCCCGTGCGGTGGTGGTCTTCCCCGCACCGAACGCGCCGTTGATCCAGACGATCACGTTTCCCCCTCTTCAGCCGGCCCCCTGAGGCTTGCCCGCTCCACCCTGCCACGGAAACCAGCCGTAGTAGAGGGCGCACAGACGTGGCGCCGGTGCCCCCTCCCGTCGGGGTACCGGCGCCACGTCCTCGGTCGGGCCTCGTCAGTCGTTCTGCCCGGGGCCACGCTCGTCCACGATGTTGCTGTCGGGGGCGATGGCGTCGTCGAGGGTGCTGAGAGTCCTGTCGACGTCGAGGTCCTTCAGTTCCCCGCCGAGGGCGTGGGACGGGGTGATGGCCGCGACGACGAAGCCGGTGGCGAGGGAGGCGATGGCGAGCATGCTGCGCTTCTTCATGCCGGGTTCAACTGGCGAACGCCGTCGGAGTCACGCCCGCGTCGGTGTGATCGGGACGGGCGCGGCGTGATGGAATCCCCCGGCCTGCCCACCTGGGCAGGCCGGGCCGTTGGCGTGGAACGGTCGTGCGGAGGTCCCGTCAGACCCCCGCCGCAGCCGGGTCCGCCTGCCGGGCGATGACCGCCGCCGCCGCGCCGACCAGGCCCGCGTCGGTGCCCATCTGTGCGGGCTCGACCCGCAGGCGCTGCACGAAGGACAGGGTCGCGTAGTCGCTCAGGGCCTTGCGCAGGGGTGCGAACAGCACGTCGCCGGCCTTGCCCACGCCACCGCCGACGACGGCGATGTCGATTTCGACGAGGGTGGCGGTGGCCGCGATACCGGCGGCCAGCGCCTGCGCGGCCCGCTCGAAGGAGGCCACGGCCACCGGGTCGCCGTCCCGGGCGGCGGCGGCCACCGCGGCGGCGGAGGTGTCGCCGTCCGGGCCGGGCCGCCAGCCGTTCTCGAGCGCCCTGCGTGCGATGTTGGGGCCGCTCGCGATGCGCTCCACACAGCCGCGCCCGCCGCACGGGCACGGGTCGCCGTCGAGGTCCACGCTGATGTGGCCGATGTGGCCCGCGTTGCCGGTCGGTCCGGGGTGCAGTCGGCCGTCGAGGACCAGGCCGCCGCCGACTCCCGTCGACACCACCATGCACAGCGCGTTGGCATGCCCACGGGCGGCGCCCTGCCAGTGCTCGGCGGCCGTGATCGCCACGCCGTCCCCGATCAGCTCGACGGGCAGCCCCCCGGCCGCCTCCTTCACCCGCTGGACCAGCGGGTAGTCGCGCCAGCCGGGCACGTTCACCGGACTGACCGTGCCCAGGGAGGCGTCCACCGGGCCCGCGCTGCCGATCCCCAGGGCCGTGGCCCGACCCCACAGCGGCGACGCGGCCAGCTCGGCGAGCACCTCCGCGACGGCCCCCATCACGGTCTCGCCGTCCTCTCGGGCGGGCGTGGCGCGTTGCGCGCGAGCCTGGATCCGGCCGTGGCCGTCCACCAGCGCTCCGGCGATCTTGGTGCCGCCGATGTCGAGTGCGGCCACGAGGTCGGTGTACATCAGTGTCGGATCTCCCCGTCAGACATGGAACGACGTCGGTGACGTCGTGAAGAGTGTGCGAGCAACCGTGCGGGAACGCGGGCCGGTCTCGCGGTGGGGCGCAGGCCGGAGATTGCGGTGGACAGTGTCTCTCGCATCTGACAACGTTGTCCAGGCTCTATGCTCGACGCCACATCCTCATACAAAATCATGGATGCAGCATCTCCATATGACCGTCGCATTACCGTGGACGACAGGACAGGACACCGCACCGTGCCCGAGACCCACCACCGCGCCGAGCGCCTCACCGCGAACCGCTACGGCAACCGTCCGACCATGAAGGACGTGGCCGCGCGGGCCGGTGTGGGGCTGAAGACCGTCTCGCGCGTGGTCAACGGTGAGCCGGGCGTGACCACGGAGACCGAACGGCGGGTCCAGGAGGCGATCGACGCTCTCGGCTTCCGCCGCAACGACAGCGCGCGGGTGCTGCGCAAGGGCAGCACCGCCAGCATCGGCCTGGTCCTGGAGGACCTCGCGGACCCGTTCTACGGCCCGCTCAGCCGCGCGGTCGAGGAGGTGGCCCGGGCCCACGGCGCCCTGCTCATCAACGGTTCCAGCGCGGAGGACCCAGAGCGGGAGCGGGAGCTGGTGCTGGCGCTGTGCGCACGACGGGTGGACGGCCTGGTGGTCATCCCCGCCGGTGACGACCACCGCTATCTGGAGCCCGAGCTGAAGGCGGGCGTGGCCACGGTGTTCGTGGACCGCCCGGCCGGGCACATCGACGCCGACGTGGTCGTCTCGGACAACTACGGCGGCGCCCGGGACGGTGTCGCCCACCTGATCGCGCACGGGCACCGGCGGATCGGGTTCATCGGCGACATGCCCCGCATCCACACCGCCGCCGAGCGGCTGCGTGGCTACCGGGCGGCACTGGAGGACGCCGGGATAACGGTGGAGGACTCCTGGATGTCGCTGGGCGTGACCGATCCCGAGCGGGTGCGCCGGGCGGCCGAGGAGATGCTCGCCGGCCCCTCCCCGGTCACCGCCGTCTTCACCGGCAACAACAGGGTGACGGTCACCGTGATCCGGGTCCTGGCGGAACACCGGCGTAAGGTCGCCCTCGTCGGCTTCGACGACATCGAACTGGCTGATCTGCTGCGGCCCGGGGTCACCGTCGTCGCCCAGGACGCGGCCACCCTCGGCCGTACGGCCGCCGAGCGGCTGTTCCGCCAGCTGGACGGCACCCTGCTCACCCCGGAGCGGATCGAGCTGCCGACCCGGCTGATCACCCGCGGCTCGGGCGAGCTGCCACCGACGGACTGAGCGGCTCATGGAAGATCGCACCCTGGAGGCACTGGGACTGGCCGAGGCGCCGCGCGATCATCCGCTGCTCTATCCGGGCGGGTGGCCGCGGGACTCCGGGCTCCTCGACGGTGACCGGCTGCTGCCCCTCGACGTCTTCGTGCACCCCGACCGCACCGCCGTCCTGGCCGTCGGTTCCAACGCCAACCCCGCCCAACTGCGGTACAAGATGGCCGAGTTCGGGATCACTTCGCCGATTCCGATGGTCCGGGCCCGGGTCACCGGCCTCGGTGTGGGCGTCTCCGCTCACGTCAGCCGCCTGGGGTACGTGTCCGCCTCGCCGTTCGAAGCGCCGGGAGAGGTACGGGAGTTGTTCGTCACCTGGCTCGACGACCAGCAGCTCGCGGTCGTCGACGCGAGTGAAGGGGTGCCGCTGCCGAACGGCAACTTCCGCCGCGCCTGGCTGCCCGCGCCGGAGGTGCGCGTCGAGCCGGCGCCCGGAGTGACGCTGCCCGGCGTGTACGCGTACGTCAACCGCCACGGCGTCCTGCACGACGGCACCAGCGCGCCTCGCACGCATCCGGGCCAGCGGGCCCTGCTCAACGAACTCCTCGTGGGTTCCGCCCGGTTGAGGGAACTCTTCGGCGTCACCCCGGAGGAGTTCTGCGCCCGGGCGCGAGCCGACCGGCGGCTGTGCGAGCGGGGCACCCGGCTGTTCGCGGACGAGAAGCGGGTGACGGTGTCGGGGCTGGAGCGGTACGCGCGGGGCGGGGGCTGACGGCCGCCCGCGGGATGACGGACGTACGGCGTTCGTCAGCAGACCGGTAGTCCCGGTACCGGGGAGTCGTTGTCGCCGCCCTTGATGTAGACGTCGTTGAAGTAGACGTCCGTGTTGCCGCTGTCGTCGTCGGTCTTCGCCCACCAGACGTTGGTCCACCGGCCGGCTGTCTCGCGGCGGCCCAGGTTCCGCTGGCAGTAGAAGTAGTTGATGCCCGCGTTGAGGACGCCGGCCTTGGTGCCGGAGGCGGTGTACGAGTCGGCGGTGCGCCAGACCTCGCAGTTGTACTTGCCGCCGCCGATGGAGTGGCAGGCGGGGGCCTGCGTGGTCTCCGCGCCTGAAGCGACCGGGGTGGCGCCCGGGGTTTTGGCAGGGGCCTTGGCCGGGGACGACTTCGTCGCGGTCGGGCCCTTGCCGTCGCCCTGATCGGTGGGCTCGGTGACTTGTGAACGCCCGGCGTCGGCACGGTCGGCCGCGGTGGAGGTGGCGGACGCCGTGGGCTCCGTACCGGCCGTGGCGCCGCCCGTGTCGTGCAGGACGGCGAAGGTGGCCCCGGCGGCCAGCAGCGCCACGGTCAGGGCCGCGGCGGCGAGCAGGACACGCCCCTTGCGCCGGCTCCGGCCGGATGCGGAGGTGCCGGTGGCGGACATGGGGAAGGTGGCCGCCGGCTCCGATCCGGCGGGGACGGGGGCACCCGCACTCTGCACGTGCGGCCCGGCCGGGGCTCCGGGGCCCGCGTGCCCGGTCTCGCCGGTCTCGCCGACCTCGCCGGTGGGGCCCGCCTGCCCGGCGGCCCCGATCTGCCCAGTGGGCCCAGGCTCAGCGGGGGCCTCCGGTGACTCTGTGCCGTTCCGCCCCGGCTCCGTCCGCGCGGGCGCCGGATCCACCGGCCCCCGCAACGTCGTCGTGGGCATGTCCGAGCCGTCCCGGTCCGCCACCGCCCGCAACAGCTCGCGGGCTTCCTCGGCCTCGGGGCGGTTCGCCGGATGTTTGTCGAGGAGGCGCCGGAGAACAGGACCGAGGTGGCCGGCCCGGCGGGGCTCCGGCATCGGCTCGGTGACGATCGCGGTGAGCGTGGAGAACGTGGACGTACGGCGGAACGGCGAGGAACCCTCGACGGCCGCGAACAGCGTGGCACCGAGGGCCCAGACGTCCGAGGCGGGGCCCGGGTCCGCGCCCTGGGCACGCTCGGGCGCGAGGTAGTCCAGGGAACCGACGAGTTCGCCGCTGCGCGTGAGGTGGGTGGCCGAGCCGTCACCCGGGTCCTCCACCTTCGCGATGCCGAAGTCGGTCAGCACGACGCGGCCCGAACGGTCGAGCAGGATGTTGCCGGGCTTCACGTCCCGGTGCAGTACGCCCGCGCGGTGGGCGGCGGCGAGCGCGTCCAGCACCTCGGCGCCGATACGGGCCGCCTCGCGCGGGTCGAGGGTGCCGCGCTCGCGCAGGACGTCGTCCAGCGAGGGGCCGTCCACCAGTTCCATGATGATCAGCGGACGCCCGTCGACCTCGGCCACATCGTGCACGGCCACCACTCCGGGGTGGCGCACCCGGGCCGCCGCGCGGGCCTCCCGCTGCATCCGCAGCCGCAGACCGGCGAGTTCGGGCCCGTCGGCGTCGCTGTAGGTGCGCAGTTCCTTGACCGCGACCTCACGCCCGAGCACCTCGTCGACGGCCCGCCAGACCACACCCATGCCGCCGCGCCCCAGTTGCGCCACGACGCGATAGCGCCCGGCCAGCAACCTCCCGACCTGGTCCGCCCGTTCGTACTCCCCCGAAGACACCGCCGCCCCGTTCCTCTGACACCGCCGTGAATGACGTACAGACTACGGGGCGGGGTTCCGGCGCCGGCCGACCGTTGCGACGGTGACGGGTCCGCTACTTCGCGGAGACGGTCAGGTCGGCCCGCCTCGGTGCCGCGAAGGCCTCGAGGTCCGCGCGGGTCAGGCCGCTGCGGCGGGCGACCTCGGCGATGTCGAGGGCACCGCAGTCCAGGCCGCGCAGCAGGTAACCGCTCAGCGCCTTGGCGGTGGCGGGCTCGTCCATCACGTCACCGCCGGTGCGGTTGGCGTACCGGGTGAGGCGGGCGGCCGCCTGTTCGAAGCCCTCGCGGTAGAAGGCGAAGACGGCCGCGTACCGGGTGGGGAGGTGGCCGGGGTGCATGTCCCAGCCCTGGTAGTAGGCGCGGGCCAGGGCGCGTCGGGTCAGTCCGTAGTGCAGTCGCCAGGCGTCGTGCACCTTCGCGGTGGGGCCGACCGGCAGGACGTTGGTCGAGCCGTCCGACACGCGTACGCCGGTTCCCGCGGCCGCGACCTGCATGATCGCCTTGGCGTGGTCGGCGGCGGGGTGGTCGCTGGCCTGGTAGGCGGCGGACACCCCCAGGCAGGCGCTGTAGTCGAAGGTGCCGTAGTGCAGGCCGGTGGCACGGCCTTCGGCGGCCTGGATCATGCGGGCGACCGTGGCGGTCCCGTCGGTGGCGAGGATGGACTGGCTGGTCTCGATCTGGATCTCGAAGCCGATCCGGCCCGCCTCCAGCCCGTGCGCCTTCTCGAAGGCCTCCAGGAGCCGCACCATGGCGGTGACCTGCTCGGGGTAGGTCACCTTCGGCAGCGTCAGCACCAGTCCGTCGGGCAGACCACCGGCCTGCGTCAGGCCGGTGAGGAAGATGTCCAGGGTGCGGATGCCGCGGTCGCGGACGGGTGCCTCCATGCACTTCATGCGGATGCCCATGTACGGGGCCGCCGTGCCGTCCCGGTACGCCTGGGCGATCAGTCGCGCCGCGCGGGCCGCCGTCTCGTCCTCCTCGGCGTCCGGGCGGGGTCCGTAGCCGTCCTCGAAGTCGACGCGCAGGTCCTCGATGGGCTGGTGCTCCAGCTTGCCGCGGACGCGGGAGTACACCGGCTCGGCGAGGTCGTCGGAGAGACCGAGGACGGCGGCAAGGGACTCGGCGTCCGGGGCGTGCTGGTCGAGGGCGGCGAGGGCCCGGTCGCCCCAGGAGCGGATGGTGTCGGCGGCGAACACGTCACCGGGGACGTAGACGGTGTGGACGGGCTGGCGGGTGCCGGGGTCTCCGGGGTAGCGGCGCTCCAGCTCGGCGTCGACCGGTACGAGGGAGGCGCTGATCTCCTCGCTGACGGCTCCCGCGAGGCTCGTCGCCACCCGGTCCTGCTGACCCCGACCCATCCCGTACCTCCATTTTCCGCTCTACGGAATCAATAATCCGCGCAGCGAAGTTATCTATGAATCTCCCCGCCGGTCAACACCCAGCCCACGGGCCGACCCACCGCGTTCACTCCCGCGGCCGAGAACCTCTGCGCCCCCTTCCGCCCTTCGGCTCGCACCCTCATCCTGATCCCCGGGGAGGGAATCACATGGGGCACACCACCAGCATGACGCGTCGCATGGGCATGAGATCCGCGGTGGCCACCGCACTGACCATCCCGCTGCTCGGCGCGGTCCCGACGTCGGCCGCCAGACCGAGAAGGCGACGTCTGGAGGTCATGACGTTCAATCTGCGCTTCGCGAGCACCGCCGAGCCCAACAGCTGGGCGGCCCGCCGTCCGGTGATGCGTGAGCTGTTACGCCGCGAGGCACCCGACCTGATCGGCACACAGGAGGGTGTCTACCAGCAGTTGCTCGACATCCGCGCCGACCTCGGAGCGCACTACGACTGGATCGGCACCGGCCGCGAGGGCGGCAGCCACGACGAGGCGGTGGCGGTCTTCTACGACACCCGGCGCCTGGCGCCGGCCGAACACGACACCTTCTGGCTCTCCGACACGCCCAGGGTGATCGGCTCGAACACCTGGGGCGCCCGCCTCCCTCGCATCGTCACCTGGATCCGGTTCAGCGATCTGCACGACGGCGGGCGGGAGTTCTACGTCCTCAACACCCACTTCGACCACGTGAGCCAGTACGCACGCGTGCGTTCCGCATCACTGGTCGGCGACCGGATCGCGGCACTCGACCGGTCCCTGCCGTCCATCGTGACCGGCGACTTCAACGCGGCGGCCCATCGGAACGAGGCCTACGACACCCTCCTGGACGCCGGACTCGTCGACACCTGGGACACGGCGGCCGAGCGCGGCAGGCTCTACGCGACCTTCCACGGCTACCGGCCGCTGGTGCCGGACGGCGACCGCATCGACTGGATCCTCACCACACCGGGCGTCACGACCCACCGGGTGTCGGTCAACACCTTCGAGCGCGACGGCCAGTTCCCGAGCGATCACCTGCCGGTGCAGGCGTCGCTGACCCTGGGATGAGCCGAGGCCCCCGCGACCAGGAACGGTCGCGGGGGCCTCGTACAGCCCGGCGGGGATCAGCCCTTGCGGGTCTTGATCTCCTCGGTCAGCGCGGGGACCACGTCGAAGAGGTCGCCGACGACGCCGTAGTCGACCAGGTCGAAGATCGGGGCCTCGGCGTCCTTGTTGACGGCCACGATCGTCTTCGAGGTCTGCATGCCGGCGCGGTGCTGGATGGCGCCGGAGATGCCGTTGGCGATGTACAGCTGCGGCGAGACGGACTTGCCGGTCTGGCCGACCTGGTTGGTGTGCGGGTACCAGCCGGCGTCCACCGCCGCGCGCGAGGCGCCGACGGCCGCGCCGAGGGAGTCGGCGAGGGCTTCGATGATCGCGAAGTTCTCCGCGCCGTTGACGCCCCGGCCGCCGGAGACGACGATCGCGGCCTCGGTCAGCTCCGGACGGCCGGTCGACTCACGCGGGGTGCGCGCGGTGACCTTGGTGCCGGTGGCCTGCGCCGAGAAGGTGACCTCCAGCGCCTCGACCGCGCCGGCGGCCGGAGCGGCCTCCACGGCGGCGCTGTTGGGCTTGACGGTGATGACAGGGGTGCCCTTGGCGATGCGGGACTTGGTGGTGAAGGACGCGGCGAACACCGACTGGGTGGCCACCGGGCCCGACTCGCCGGCCTCCAGGTCGACGGCGTCGGTGATGATGCCGGAACCGACGCGCAGCGCCAGGCGGGCGGCGATCTCCTTGCCCTCGGCGGAGGAGGGGACCAGCACGGCGGCCGGGGAGACGGCGGCGACCGCGGCCTGCAGCGCGTCGACCTTCGGGACGACCAGGTAGTCGGCGTACTCGGCGGCCTCGTGCGTGAGAACGCGAGTCGCGCCGTGCTCCGCCAGCGTGGCGGCGGTGTCGGCGGCGCCGTTGCCCAGCGCGACGGCGACCGGCTCGCCGACCCGGCGGGCCAGGGTCAGCAGCTCGAGGGTCGGCTTGCGAACGGCACCGTCCACGTGGTCGACGTAGACAAGGACTTCAGCCATGGGATTGCTCTCCTGCTTGGATGAGATGAGGGGCGGTCAGCGACGTCGAGCTCAGATGAACTTCTGGCTCGCGAGGAACTCGGCGAGCTGCTTGCCGCCCTCGCCCTCGTCCTTGACGATCGTGCCGGCCGTACGGGCCGGGCGCTCGGTCGCGGAGTCGACGACCGTGTAGGAGCCCTCCAGGCCGACCTCCTCGGCCTCCAGGTCCAGGTCGGACAGGTCCCAGGACTGAACCGGCTTCTTCTTGGCCGCCATGATGCCCTTGAAGGACGGGTAACGCGCCTCGCCCGACTGGTCGGTGACCGACACGACCGCCGGCAGGGACGCCTCCAGGTTCTCGGAGGCGGCGTCGCCGTCGCGGCGGCCCTTGATCGTGCCGTCCTCGACCGACACCTCGGACAGCAGGGTCACCTGCGGCACACCCAGACGCTCGGCGAGCAGCGCGGGGACGACGCCCATGGTGCCGTCGGTGGACGCCATGCCGGAGACGACCAGGTCGTAGCCGGCCTTCTCGATCGCCTTGGCCAGGACCAGGGAGGTGCCGATGGCGTCGGTGCCGTGAATGTCGTCGTCCTCGACGTGGATGGCCTTGTCGGCACCCATGGACAGCGCCTTGCGCAGGGCGTCCTTGGCGTCCTCGGGCCCGACGGTCAGCACGGTGACCTCGACGTCGTCGTCGGAGTTCTCGGAGATCTGCAGCGCCTGCTCGACCGCGTACTCGTCCAGCTCGGAGAGCAGACCGTCCACGTCGTCCCGGTCGACGGTCAGGTCATCGGCGAAGTGCCGGTCGCCAGTGGCGTCGGGCACGTACTTCACAGTGACAACGATCCTCAAGCTCACGCCGGCTCTCCTACTGCATCGTCATTTTTCGGCTGCCTCTTGCACGCAGCATAGGCGCCACAAGCGGCCGATCCCGGTCGGGGCGACCCACGCGCCGACCGAAATATTACTCGTCAGTACACCCAGTTCGTTCCCGCTGAGCAAGCGCTTTGAACTGTGACCTTCGCAACGCAGCGTAATCGGAACTCGACGCCCTCGCAGCAGCGGGCGGGGCCATTCAGTCGCCCAGCCCGTGGAAGCGCCCCTGGTGATAGAGGAGCGGGCGGCCCGGGCCGGTGGAATCACCGACGGCGACCTCGGCCAGCACGATGCGATGGTCGCCGGCCGGCACCCGTGCGACCACCCGGCACACCAGCCAGGCCTGCACGTCGTCCAGGACCGGCACACCCTCGGGACCCTCGCGCCAGGCGGTCGCCGCACCGAAGCGGTCGGCTCCGCTGCGCGCGAAGGTGGCCGCCAGGTCCTGTTGGTGCTCACCGAGTATGTGCACGCCGACATGCTCGGACTCGGACACCGCCGGCCAACTGGACGCGCCGGTGCCGATACCGAAGGAGAGCATCGGGGGGTCGGCGGAGACCGAGGTGAGGGAGGTGGCGGTGAAGCCGACCGGACCGGCCTCACCGCGCGCTGTGATCACGGCCACTCCCGCGGCGTGCCGCCGGAAGACGGAACGCAGGAGGTCGGGCGAGGCGAGCCGAGGGGTACCGAGGCCGGGCGTGGCCGTCATGGAGGAGTCCTTGCGCGAAGAGGGGCTTGGGCGTCCGTGGCTGCTCAACAGCTCGGACAGCGCGCGCTCGCGGTGCGGGCCAGGGCTTCCTGCCACATGCGTCCCCGCCCGAAGAGAAGGGGTTCCGAAGGCATACGGTCAGACTGACGATAGGTGGTACGCGCAGTCAAGTACGTCCCGGCATCTGGAAGATGCCTCACCGTCCTGGTCGGGGGCCTCACACCGCCTCCCCCAACGCGGCGATCACGTCGGCCTTGCGCGGCTGGCCGGCGGCACGTCGGACGATCCGGCCGTCGACGTCCAGGACCAGCACGGTCGGGGTCTTGAGGATGTCGAGTGCGCGGACGAGGTCGAGGTTGTCCTCGGCGTCGAGTTCGACATGGATGACACCCGGGACCAGGTCGGCCACCTCACCGAGGATCCGGCGGGTCGCCCGGCAGGGGGCGCAGAAGGCGCTCGAGAACTGGACCAGGGTGGCGCGCTCACCGAGCCGCCCGCCCAGTTCTGCCGCGCCGAGCCGTTTTCCGTCGTCGCGCCCGCGCACCCGAATCCTCCCGCTCCGTCGCCGATGCAGCACTCCGTAGGCACTCGCCACCGCGAGCACCGCCACACACACCACGAGTCCGGTCATCGTGTGCACCAGCGTTCACAAGACTGCAAAGATTCCCGCCCCCCTGAACTGTTACCGCTGCGGAATGCTTCATTCCCATGGACATCGATGTGAGAGGGCCCCGCTTCGGCGCGGCCGTGACGACCGTCGTGCTGGCGGTCGTGCTGATCACCGGCAGCGCGTGGCTGCTGGCCTGGCAGACGCTGGCGTTCGCCCTGGGCTCGGCGGGCGGCGTGGCGCGTTCACCGTACGGCTGGCTGTTCCGGGTCGCGGTGCGGCCCCGGCTCGGGCCGCCGACCGAGTTCGAACCGCCTCAACCGCCCAGGTTCGCGCAGGCGGTGGGGCTCCTGTTCGCGAGCCTCGGTCTCATCGGCTACACGCTGGGCCCCGGTTGGCTGGGACTCGCCGCGACCGGCGCGGCGCTGGCGGCCGCGTTCCTCAATGCCGCGTTCGGCTACTGCCTCGGATGCGAGATGTACCTGCTTGTACGACGAGCGGACGTACGCGCCGAGTAAAGGCGGCTTAAAAGCCCGAGGTGGATCACCGCGTGGACGTGACGAGAATCTCGCCGCCGACGGGCACCAGGGCTGGCTCCCGGCCCGTTCTTGGGGCACGATCTGCGACATGCCGTAAACCTACGGCTGCGTAACTTTCGGCCTGGAGTCGCCTGTCCAGGCAGAGAAGGAAGGGCTCACACCGTCCATGGCAGAGCTTGTCTACCGTCCCGTCGTTGGTTTCGCCCAGGCCCTGTTCAAGGCGTGGGACCTCAAGATCGACTTGAAGGGTTCGGAGAACATCCCGCGCTCGGGCGGCGCCGTGCTGGTGAGCAACCACATCAGCTACCTGGACTTCGTCTTCGACGGGCTGGCGGCGCTTCCGCAGAAACGCCTCGTACGGTTCATGGCGAAGGAGTCCGTGTTCCGGCACAAGATCTCCGGCCCGCTGATGCGCGGGATGAAGCACATCCCGGTCGACCGCAAGCAGGGTGAGACGGCGTACGCGCGCGCACTGGAGTCGCTGCGGTCCGGCGAGATCGTGGGCGTCTTCCCGGAGGCCACCATCTCCCCCTCCTTCACCCTCAAGTCCTTCAAGTCGGGCGCCGCGCGCATGGCTCAGGAGGCGGGCGTCCCGCTGATCCCGATGGCCGTGTGGGGCACCCAGCGACTGTGGACCAAGGGCCACCCGCGCAACTTCAGGCGCAGCCACATCCCCGTCACCATCCGGGTGGGCGAGGCGATCGAGGCCTCCCGTGACAAGTACGCGGGTGTGATCACCCGTCAGCTGCGCGAGCGTGTGCAGGAACTCCTGGAGGCCGCGCAGCGCGCCTACCCGGTGCGCCCCAAGGACGCGAACGACACCTGGTGGATGCCGGCCCACCTCGGCGGCACCGCTCCGACCCCGGAAGAGGTGCGCGCGGCCGAGGCGCACTGAGCCCCGCGGCTTCGCCGTTCGGGCCGTGCGCCGGCCGCGCGCCGACGCCGGCTACCGCGCCATCTCCTCTTTCAACGCGGCCACGAACGCGTCCACGTCGTCCTCGGTCGTGTCGAAGGCGCACATCCAGCGCACGACGCCCGCCGCCTCGTCCCAGAAGTAGAAGCGGAACCTCTTCTGCAGGCGCTCGCTCACGTCGTGCGGGAGCCTGGCGAAGACGCCGTTGGCCTGCACCGGATAGAGGATCTCGGCTCCGTGCACGGCGCCGACCCCCTCGGCCAGCCGCTGGGCCATCTCATTGGCGTGGCGGGCGTTGCGCAGCCACAGGTCCTTGGCGAGCAGGGCCTCCAACTGCACCGAGACGAAGCGCATCTTGGAGGCGAGCTGCATGGACAGCTTGCGCAGGTGCTTCATGTGACTCACGGCGTCCCGGTCGATGACGACGACCGCCTCACCGAACAGCGCGCCGTTCTTCGTGCCGCCCAGGGAGAGGATGTCGACGCCGACGGCGTTGGTGAACGTCCGCATCGGCACGTTCAGGGAGGCCGCCGCGTTGGCTATCCGCGAACCGTCCAGGTGGACCTTCATCCCGCGGGCGTGGGCGTGGTCGCAGATCGCGCGGATCTCGTCCGGTGTGTAGAGCGTGCCGAGCTCGGTGCTCTGGGTGATCGAGACCACCTCCGGCATCGCACGGTGCTCGTCCTCCCAGCCCCAGGCCTGCCGGTCGATCAGCTCGGGGGTGAGCTTGCCGTCGGGCGTGGGCACGGTGAGCAGCTTGAGGCCGCCCATGCGTTCGGGGGCGCCACCCTCGTCGACGTTGATGTGCGCGCTCTCGGCACAGATCACCGCGCCCCAGCGGCCGGTGACGGCCTGGAGCGCGACGACGTTGGCGCCGGTGCCGTTGAAGACCGGGAACGCCTCCGCGGTGGGGCCGAAGTGGCTCCGGATGACGCTCTGGAGGTTCTCGGTGTAGTCGTCCTCGCCGTACGCCACCTGGTGGCCGCCGTTGGCCAGGGCCAGGGCGGCCATCACCTCCGGGTGCCCGCCGGCGTAGTTGTCGCTGGCGAACCCGCGGACCTCCGGGTCGTGACGGCGGCGGGCATCGGTCTTGGGCGGGTTCACCGCTTGTCGGATCACGGCTTGTCGGTCAGCCACAGACGCTTTCCGTTCACTTCGGCTGCGGGCTTCTCCCAGACGCCGACGATCGCCTCGGCGAGGTCCTTGACGTCCGTGAAGCCCGCGAACTTCGCGTTGGGGCGCTCGGCGCGCATCGCGTCGTGCACCAACGCCTTCACCACCAGGATGGCAGCGCCGGAGGTGGCCCCGCCCGCCCCCGCGGCGGCGCCCGCCTTGGCGAAGTAGTCGGCGAGCGCGAGCGTCCACGCCTCGGCCGCGGCCTTGGCCGCCGCGTAGGCGGCATTGCCGGCGGTGGGCCTGCTGGCGCCCGCGGCGCTGATCAGGACGTACCGTCCGCGGTCGCTGCTCTGCAGCGCCTCGTGGAAGGCGAGGGAGGTGTGCTGCACGGTGCGGATGAGCAGCATCTCCAGCAGGTCCCAGTCGTGCAGGTTGGTCTTGGCGAAGGTCTCGCTGCCGCGCCAGCCGCCGACGAGGTGGACCACGCCGTCGACCCGGCCGAACTCCTTCTCGGTGTGCACGGCCCACTCCCGGGTCGAGTCCAGGTCGAGCAGGTCGACCGTCTCGCCGGTCACCATGGCGCCGCCGGAGCTGTAGCGGGCCGCGTCGACGGCCTCCGCCAGTCGCTCGGGGTCGTTGTCCGCGCCGACGACGGTCGCGCCCGCCTCGGCGAGCCTGAGCAGCGTCGCGCGCCCGGCGGGTCCGCCCGCGCCGGCCACCGCGATCACCGCACCGCTGAGAGCCCCGTTCCCCATGGTTTTCGCCTCCTGAGCAGTGGTTTTGGTATCGCGGTCGCTCACGCGGCGATCCGCTCGGCGCTCTTCGAGGTGATGCCCCGGGTGGAGGCGATCACCTTCTTCAGTTTCTTGGAGAGTGCCTCATAGAACATGCTCAGCGGAAACTCGTCCGGAAGCACGTCATCGACGAGTTTCCGGGGCGGCTGGCTCAGGTCGAGGGCGTCGGGGCCCTTGGCCCAGCGGGAGCCCGGGTGCGGGGCGAGGTAGGTGGAGACCAGCTCGTATCCCGCGAACCAGTGGACGAGCTTGGGCCGGTCGATGCCGTCCCGGTAGAGCGCCTCGATCTCGGCGCACAGCTCGTTGGTGACCTGGGGCGCGCGCTGCCAGTCGATGAACAGCTTGTTGTCGGTCCAGCGGACCACGTCGTGCTTGTGCAGGTAGGCGAAGAGGAGCTGGCCGCCGAGGCCGTCGTAGTTGCGCACCCGCTCGCCGGTGACCGGGAAGCGGAACATGCGGTCGAACAGCACCGCGTACTGCACGTCACGGGCCTGCGGGACGCCGTCGGCCGCCAGCTTCACGGCCTCCCTGAAGGCGGTGAGGTCGCAGCGCAGCTCTTCGAGACCGTACATCCAGAACGGCTGGCGCTGCTTGATCATGAACGGGTCGAAGGGCAGGTCACCGTGGCTGTGGGTGCGGTCGTGGACCATGTCCCACAGCACGAAGGCCTCCTCGCAGCGCTTCTGGTCGTGGACCATCGCGGCGATGTCCTCGGGCAGTTCCAGGCCCAGGATGTCGACCGCGGCGTCGGTCACCCGACGGAAGCGGGCCGCCTCCCGGTCGCAGAAGATGCCACCCCAGCTGAAGCGCTCGGGGGCTTCGCGCACGGCGATGGTCTCCGGGAAGAGGACGGCCGAGTTGGTGTCGTAGCCGGCCGTGAAGTCCTCGAACCTGATGCCGCAGAACAGCGGGTTGTCGTAACGGGTGCGCTCCAGCTCGGCGAGCCAGTCGGGCCAGACCATGCGCAGCACGACCGCTTCGAGGTTGCGGTCGGGGTTGCCGTTCTGTGTGTACATCGGGAAGACGACCAGGTGCTGGAGGCCGTCCGCGCGGTTCGCGGCGGGCTGGAAGGCCAGCAGCGAGTCGAGGAAGTCCGGTACCTGGAAGCCGCCCTCGGACCAGCGACGCAGGTCCTTCACGAGGGCCTGGTGGTACGCGAGGTCGTGCCCGAGCAGCGGCGACAGCTCCTGGACGGCGTCGACGACCCGCTGTACGGCGAGTTCCGCGTCTGCCGGGTCCGGGGCGCCCTCGGCCTGGAAGTCGATCGACCCGTCCTTGGACTGCCATGGCCGGATCTGCTCCACGGCATCCTTGAGCACCGGCCACGCCGGGTGCTCCACCACCCTGGTCGCGGGAGGAATCCTTTCCTCCGCCGCCGCCTGCACAAGAATTTCCGTCATGTCTCATCCTCCACGGGAGAACCTCGCGTATGGAGACCGTATACACACATGGTTTTGGTCAGCAAGTGAGAGCTCGGGAAATAATCCTGCCTACCCCCCAACATCACAGAACATTTTCCTGCCAGATACCCTGATGACGACTGTTCATGCTTCACGCACCGCTCCCGATGCAGGGGCGGGTTCACCACGGGGCGGGGCGGATAGGCTGCGAATCAGCCCGCGCAGCCGTCCGCCCCGGTCTGCGCGGCGTGCCGAGCCGCAGTCGACGGAAGCGAGTCGAACGTTGAACTTCCTCACCATCGGGCACCGGGGAATCATGGGTGTCGAACCCGAGAACACCCTGCGATCCTTCGTCGCCGCCGAACAGGCCGGCCTCGACGTCATCGAACTCGATCTCCATCTGAGCAAGGACGACGCCCTCGTCGTCATGCACGACGCCGACGTGGACCGTACGACCGACGGGACCGGCCCGATCGCCGAGCAGACCCTGGGCGAGCTGCGCGCGCTGGACGCCGGGCTCGGCGAGCGGATCCCGGTGTTCGAGGAGGTGCTGGACGCCGTACGGCTGCCGTTGCAGGCCGAGATCAAGGACCTGGCGGCGGCCCGTGCGCTCGCCGAGGTCATGGACCGGCGGGATCTGACCGCCCGGGTGGAGGTGTCCTCGTTCCACGACGAGGCGATCGCCGAGATCGCCCGGCTGCTGCCCGGGGTACGCACCGCGCTGATCGGCAGCCGCTACGGCACCGACATCGTGGAGCGCGCGGTCGAGGCCGGTGCGTCGACGGTCTGCCTCAACATCCGCCGTCTCACCCTGGAAATCGTGGAGAACGCGCGCAAGGCGGACCTGCGGATCATCGGCTGGGTGGTGAACACGCAGGAGCAGCTGCGGCTGGTACGGGCCCTGGAGCTGGACGGCGCGACCACCGACTATCCGGAGATCAGGCGCACCGGCCGCTTCACCGCGTGACGGTCAGCAGGCCGCCGTAACCCTTACGCGAGCTCCTTGACCAGCAGCTCGAACTGCAGGTCGTCGCGTTGCGGAACGCCGAAGCGCTCGTCGCCGTACGGGAAGGGGGTCATCCTTCCCGTACGGCGGTAGCCGCGGCGCTCGTACCAGGCGATGAGGTCGTCGCGTACGGAGATCACGGTCATGTGCATCTCGGTGGCGCCCCAGGCCTCGCGGGCCTGCCGCTCCGCCTCCGCGATGATCACCTTGCCGAGGCCGCCGCCCTGCGCGGCGGGACTGACCGCGAACATCCCGAAGTAGGCGTGGTCGCCGCGGTGTTCGAGCTGGCAGCAGGCGACGATGCGGCCCTCGCGCTCGACCGTGAGCAGCCGGCTGTCGGCCGCCTTGATGACGTCCAGCACGCCCTGCGGGTCGGTCCGCTGCCCCTGGAGGATGTCCGCCTCGGTGGTCCACCCGGTGCGGCTGGAGTCCCCGCGGTACGCCGACTCGATCAACGCGACCAGGTCGTCCACGTCGGCGTCGGTGGCCTCACGGAAGCTGAGTTCGGGGGCGGGGGTCTCCATGGCTCGGATCTCCGGTTCGTCGGCACGGCACTGGCCCGGCAGGGGCCCCATGAGGGTAACGCCGTAAGTCACTACCACTAGGCTCCGGGTGCATGGTGCACGTACTGAGCGGCCGCACCTTGCTGCGGCCCACTGATCCGGAACGGTCCCGTGTCTTCTACGGCGAGCAGTTGGGGCTCGCCGTCTACCGCGAGTTCGGGGAGGGGCCGGAGCGCGGCACCGTCTACTTCCTCGGCGGTGGGTTCCTGGAGGTGTCCGGGCGCTCCGAGGTGCCGCCGTCGCCGGCGGTGCGGTTGTGGCTCCAGGTCGCCGACGTGGCCGCGGCTCACGAGGAGCTGCGGGGCCGGGGCGTCGAGATCGTGCGGCCCCCGGTGACGGAGCCGTGGGGGCTGGTCGAGATGTGGATCGCGGATCCGGACGGGACGCGGATCGTGCTGGTGGAGGTGCCGGCGGACCATCCGCTGCGCTACCGGCCCGGTATCTGAGGTCACCGGCGCCCAGGGGATCTTCGGGAGTGGCCGCGCACACGGATGGCCGGGCCGGACACCGAGGCATAGCGTGCTGAGAGGGGATTCCCCCCGCCGTCTCGAAGCTCTCGGAAGGAACGCCATGAAGCTCGACGAACCGGTGATCGGCGGACCCTGCTGGACCGAACTGGGCACCGACGATATGGAGGCGGCGAAGCGCTTCTACACGGAGTTGTTCGGCTGGCGCGTCGAGACGGATCCGCGTCAGGAGGCGGGCGGCTACACCGTCGCGCACCAGGGCGACGCCGCGGTCGCCGCGCTGACCCCGCTGTACCAGGAGTCGCAGCCGGTCGCCTGGAACGTGTCGTTCGCCGTGCGGGACGCCGACGCCACGGCCCGGGAGGTGACCGGGGCGGGCGGCACGGTCCTGGTCGGCCCGATGGACGTGTTCGACGTGGGCCGCTTCGCGGTGGCCCTCGATCCGGCCGGGGCGGCCTTCCAGGTGTGGCAGGCCCGTTCCTTCCCGGGGGCCGGGCTGTTCAACGCGCCCGGTTCACTGGGCTGGGTGGAGCTGCTGACCCGGGCCCCCGAGCGGGCCCAGGCCTTCTACACCACGGTGTTCGGCTGGAGCGTCAACGCCTCGGAGCACTACACGCAGTGGGGCATCGACGGCGAGGACTTCGGCGGCATGGTGACGATGGGCGACACGTTCCCGCCCGAGGTGCCGCCGCACTGGCTGCCGTACTTCGCCGTCGGCGACGTGGACACCACCGCGAGTACCGCGACCTCGGCGGGCGGCACCGTCCTGATGGAACCCCGCTCCCTCGGGGCCGTCCGTCGCATCGCCGTGCTGCGGGACCCGCAGGGCGCGATGTTCGGGGTGTACCACCCGACGGACGGCTGAGAGGGAGGTCAGGGGCAGTCGCCAGATGACCGGGGCCCGCCTGGGCGGTGGGCCCCGGCCCAGAGGTCAGAACAGCCGCGTCACCGTCACCCGGTCGATGACGGGGGCGTGGGCGGAGCGCTGGCCGTGCGGGTTGTGTGTCCGGCCGTCGAAGTCCGGGAGTTCGTCGGCGGTGAGGGTGATCGTGTTGGGGCCCGGCTCCAGGGTGACGGGGACCGAGAGGTTCCAGAAGTTGTTGAAGTGGAAGGTCGTGGGGAACAGGACCCGGTGCGGGGCGGCCCCGTTGACGGAGACGTCCGCGTGGCGGCAGACCGGGTCCGGGTTGTAGTGGGTGGCGGGAGCCTGCTCGCCGTTGGCGTAACGGAGGGTCAGAGCGTGGCGTCCGGCCCGCTGTGCGGACACGGTGAGCGTGAGGGCGTTGCCGGGGCCCGCGCCGATCCCGTCCACCGCCTTGCCGCCGGTGGCGTACGTGTGTCCGGCCACCTTCGCCGTGCCGGTCAGCACGCCTTCCTCGGCCGGGTACGCGGCGCTGGGCAGCAGACCGCGCGACGGGCCGACCCGCAGTCGGTCCACCACCATGCGCTCCGAACTCCCGGTGATCGTGAGCTTGTTGACGCCCCCGGTGAGGAAGAGCGGTACTGCTCCCCGCTCGACGCGTCCGACGTCCTCTCCGTTGACGTTCAGCAGGCCCTCTCCGGGGCCGAGCACGTCGACGGTGACGCTCGCCTCGCCGTCGTCGTCCGCGTGCACCCAGAAGGTGACGGTGCCGCCTCGGGGGAGCACGGCGGCGCCCGGCCCGGAGGCTCCGCGGTGCGCGTAGCTGACGGCCGCCCCGTCGCCGAGTGCGGCGTACTCGGCCTCGTACAGCGCGGTGGGGTCGTCGTCGCACCGGACGAGGTCCAGCTTGTCGATGACGGCGTCCCCCTGGGTGGCGCCGAGTTCGGGGTCCCGTGCCGCGAGGGTGACGCGGTGGCTGCCCGCGGTCAGCTCGACCCGGGTGTCGGTGTGCCCCCACACCGCCCACTTGTAGCCGAGCGGCAGCAGCAGCTCGCGCGGGTTCTCGCCGTCCACCCGCAGGAAGACGTTGGTGGGCCCCTGCTCGCGCACCAGCTCGGCCTGGTTGTAGGAGTTGGCGAACACCCTGAGCTCGTAGGTGCCGTCGCTCGGGACCTCGACGTCGAAGGCGAGCACTCCGTCGGATCCGGTGCGCAGGCCGCCCACGTGATAGCCGCCGGAGGTGGCGAACCGGTCGACGTCGGCGGGGGATCCCTCGGGTCCGTTGCGGGAGTAGCCGCCGCCCGTGTACGTGGCGTCCTCGGCCTCGTACGTCCGCCGCCGGACGGCGGGAGGAGGCGCGATCGGGGCGCCGTTGCCGCCGGGAGCCAGGATGACCTGGTAGGCGGACATCGCGTCGAGATCGGACACGGTCACGGTCACCCGGCCGTCCACGACGGGCAGTTCCTCGTCCCGCAGTCGTGACGGCTGGGCGCAGGCACCCACCTGGCCGGTCCACGGTATCTCCTGGAGCCGCACCCGCACGGCCGTCCCGAAGAGGCCGGGGTCGACGCCCTCGAAGACGATGTCGGCCGCGCCGCCCGCGCCCCCGAACAGCACCCGGGCCTGCCGCTTGGCCCGGTCCAGGGCGGCCAGGCCCTGCAGCGTGTACTGCACGTTGGGATGCGGGGCGGTGACCCGGACCGTGTTGCCGGTCAGCTGCCCGTAGGCGTTGAACAGCCACCACTGGCCGTTGCCCTTGCCCGCCTCGACGGCCGAGTCGTTGAGGTTGCCCGCGATGTTCCAGTACGCCAGGTCGGCGTCGACCTTCGACTCCTCGATCGCGGAGATCCACTGCACCATCTGGCCGGGCACGGACACGTGGTAGTTGTGCGCGTACTCGTTGAGGTTGACCGGCAGCGGGCCGATGCCCAACTCCCTTTCCAGCTCCCGGTACTTGGCGACGTTCGTGCGGACCTCGGCCGGCGAGGACAGCTCGTGCCAGGTGATCACGTCGGGCAGTACGTCCTGCGCCTTGGCGAACTCGAGGAAGCCCCTGACCTCGGGGTACAGGATGCTGGTGTTGGGACCGGCGATCCGCGCCCCGGGGTCGAGGCCCTTGATGAGGTGGTACGCCTGCTGCCAGGCCACGAAGTAGTGCCGCGGGTCGGTGCGCCAGGAGGTCCGGTCGTAGCTCCACTCCCCCTCGCCGAACATGTTGCCCTCGGGCTCGTTGAACGGCACGTACACGACGTGGGACCGGTACCCGCCGAGGGTCAGGACGTGTTCGACCTGGCGGCGGACGACCTCCAGGAAACCGGCCAGGCGCTCCTCGCCGGTGGCACCGGGCCATTCGTAGGGGAAGCCGCGGTAGTGGTCGGGCAGGTAGACGTACACATCCCGGCCGCCCGCCGCGACGAAGGACGGGAGGATCTCCAGCGCGTCGGCGCCCGGATGCTGGATGCCGTCCTGGGCCTTGGTGGTGACCGTGCGGACGTACATGCCCTCGACGACCTCGCGACTGGGTACTCCGTCGCCGTACAGGCCGTACAGCGTGCCGCTCGCGCCGCCGTGGAAGGGGCCCGTCTCGGCTGCGAGGTCGACGGTGAGCCGGTCGGGAACGCCGGCGTTCCGGTCAGGGATGACGGTGAGTCGGTCAGAAACAGGGGCTGCGGGGTCTTCGGTTGTCACGGCATCATCCTTCGTCCGGCATGTCGTACGCCAGTCGATGATCCGAACCGGCCTGGTCGAACGTAAGAAGGACCCGTCTACCGCGTCAATGGCAGGCCGGCTTCAAAACGTGCGGAGCGGGACGGCACCGCGGGGCCTCAGGTGCGCGGCACTCCGAGGCGGCCCTCCAGTCGGCTCAGCAATCCGGCGAGCAGCGCGGACAGTTCGTCCCGGTGTTCCGGGTCGATTCCGGACAGTACGGATGTCTCGTAGGCGAGCTGTTCGGGGAGGATGCCGTCGACCAGGTCGCGTCCGGCATCCGTGAGGCGGACGTGGGCGACGCGGCGGTCGCGGGTGTCGCCGCGCCGCTCGACCAGGCCGCGCTCGGTCAGGGCCTTGAGGCGCTTGGTGACGGCGGCGCCCGAGGAGAAGGTCTCGCGGGCCAGTTCACCGGGGGTGAGCTCGTGGCCGGTGCGGCGCAGCGCGCCCAGCAGGTCGAACTCGGGGCGGCTGAGGCCGGCCCGGCGCAGCGGGGCGTCCTCGGCCTGTTGGAGGAGTGCGGCGCAGCGGTTGACGCGGCCGATGATCTCCATGGGACCGGTGTCGAGGTCGGGATGGACGGCCTGCCACTGCCGCACGACCGCGGCGACCGTGTCGCTCCCGGTCGCGTCCTGTGCCGTCATCGGCCCTCCACCGGTCGCCGTCATGGCCGTACGCCCTCCGTCGTGTCCGTGTGCCGGTCCAGGTGCAGCCCCTGGCGCCGAACCGTCGCCGCGAGCGTACGGTGTCCCGATCGTTCGGCGTGCACGACCCTCTCGTGTGGCAGGGCACGCTGCCACCACTCGCCGGACGCGGCCTCGACCGTGCCACGCAACTCCAGCAGAGCGGCGGTGAGGCGGCGCCGGGCGGCTTCGAGGGCGCCCGGGGCGGGGTGCGGCTCGGCCAGCAGCCGAGCGGCGTGTTCGCGGGCCCGCTCGACGCCGGTCAGCGCGTGCCCGACGCGGTCGCCCGCGCGACGGTTGGTGACGGCGACGGCCGCGGCGAGGCCGACCAGGGCTCCGACGAGGGTGTCCACGGCCCGCTCGACGATCAGCCGGCCGGGCTGCTGGTAGCCGGCGAACTCGGTGATGAGCAGCGCCATCGGCGTCACGCAGACGCTGCCGAGCCAGTAGTTGCGGCTCATCAGCGCCTCCGCTCCGAAGTTGAAGGCGAGGCAGCACAGGACCAGCGCCGCCGGGCCGAGGTGGGCCAGCGGAGCCACCGCGGCGAACAGGAGGACACCGACGAGGTTGCCGACCACCCGCTGCACTCCCCGGCTCCAGGTGAGGACGAGGTTCGCCTGGTACAGCGAGGCGGCCGTGACCAGGGCCCAGTAGGGGCGGCCGACACCGAGGGCGAGGGAGGCGTAACCGGCGAGGGCGCATCCGAGGGCGGTGCGCAGGGCGAGCGGGGCCAGCGGGCCGAGGCGGGTCCACCAGGGACGGGTGGGGGCGGCGAGTTCGGCGTCGACGCCCAGGAGTTCGGCGGTCTCGGCGGGGCTTTCGTCCACCAGTGGGACCGGTCCGGTGCCGCGCAGGTGGCGGGCCCAGGCGCGCAGCCGCCGCGGGTCCGCGTCGGCGGGGGCGGCGAGGGCGACCTCGGCGCGGACGAGGAGCCGTTCGAGGGCGCGCCGGGTCGCGGTGCGTCCGCCGGCGGACAGCAGGCTCTGCCAGGCGGCCTGCACGGCGGCGGCCGCGGCGGCGCGGGTCGTCGCGTCGCCGTCGCCGACGCCGCGGGTGGCGGCGTGGGCGGCCGCCGCGTCCAGGGCGTGTGCGGTGGCGCGGCGCTCGGGGCCGTGCGGGCGCAGCAGCCCGGGCGCCATGCCGACGAGCCAGGCCCACGCGCCCGTCCCCGCGGCCAGCGTCAGGTGGCCCGGAACCTGACCGAGGGTCTGCGGAGCGAACAGCGCGGCGGAACTGATGAAGGTGAGCACCACATTGCCGGGCGGCCCTACCCGGGTGGCGTCGCAGAGCGTCTTCTGTACGGCGGCCAGGACGGCGCCGACGGTCACCAGGACGACGGCGCTGCCGGTGAGCGAGGCCGCGACCAGGGCGGTGGCAAGACCGCCGAGCATGCCGAGCACGACCCAGGCCAGGGCGCGGGCCCGGGCGGCGTAGGGGCGGTTGTGGGCGTACAGCGCGCACAGGGACCCGGCCATGGCGTACATCGCCAGGTCGAGCCGGCCGAGCGCGAGCAGGATCAGATTGGGCGGGGCGACCGCGACGACCACGCTCAGGGCGGGCTTGAACCAGATGTCGGAGGGCCGACCGAGGCGCAGCACGCCGGACAGCGGGAGACGTCGGGCGCGCGGGGCGTCGGGGGCGGGGGTCGGACGGCTCATGAGACAGAAGCTTAGCAGGTGTTTTACCTGTAAAAAATATCCGCTGACCTGCTGTGCTCCGTCGAATGCTCCCCGTGTACACCCTTGCGCTCGCTTGCGCGCCGCGGGGCCGGGGCATTCCTTGACCGACCGTCGGGCACCGTCGAGCGGGGTGGTGGGCGTGCACGGACCGACTTCGCCCGGTTGGCTGCTGGTGGTGCTGTGCGCGGCGACCGGGGCGTACTGCCTCAGGCGGATGCGCAGTGGCGTCGAGGAGCAGCGCCGGGCCGCGGGTGGCGAGGCGCTGATGGGTTTCGGCATGGCCGCGATGGCCGTACCGGGGGCGGTGTTCACCCCGCCGTCATGGGCCTGGCCCGCCTATGCCGTCGTCTTCGGCGCGGCCGCGCTGCACGCCCTGTGGTCGGCGCGTACCGGCGCCCATCACCTGCACCACCTCGTGGGGGCGCTGGCCATGGTCTACATGGCCGCGGTCATGGCCGCCTCCCCCGGGCAGCACGGCGGCCACGGCGGCGCCGGGGTGCCGCTGGTGACGGGCGTGCTGCTGCTCTACTTCGCGGGGTACGTCCTGCTGTCCGGGGTACGGCTGGTTCCGGTCGGCGGCGGGGGCGAGGCCGTGGGGTGGGGGGACCGGCCGGAACTGGCGCGGGCGTGCCGGCTGTCGATGGGGATCGCGATGGTGGCGATGCTGCTGACGCTCTGAGGTGCGGACAGGCCCCCTGTGCGTACCGTTGCCTGCGTCACTTCGGTCCTGGAGACCGTACCTGTGAGCGGTGTCGCGCTCATAGGCTGCTGCCATGATGCTCCCCGCGGCACTGTTGCTGCTCGGTGCCCTGACCGCCGTCGTCGCTCCCCGGCTACTGGCCCGGGCCGACTGGGCGGACCACGAACCCGTCCTCGCCCTGTGGGTGTGGCAGTGCGTGGTGGCGGCCGTCCTGGTGTGCTGCGCGCTGTCGATGACGCTCAGCGCGGCGGTGGCCTGGCAGGCGGTCCGTGGCCAGGTGTTCGCGTCCGCGCCGAACACCGTCGTCGAGGCCTACACGCTGAAAACGGCCGGTCCGTGGGCCGCGGCCACCGCGGTGGCACTGGCCTGTGGCGGCATGTGGAGTGCGGCGATGCTGGTGCGTGAGGTGGTCCGCGCGCGGGCCCGACACCGACTGCGGCGGGAGGAGCTCCTCGTCAGGGCCCCGCTGTTGCCCGGTGAGGAACCCGGCAATCGGCTCGTGGTGCTGGAGGGTGAGCGGCCCGACGCGTGGTGGCTGTCGGGTGCGAGACCGCGGCTCGTCGTCACCACGGCCGCGTTGCGCCGCCTGAAGGGGCGGCAACTGGACGCTCTCGCCGCACACGAGGAGGGGCACGCCCAGGCCCGGCACGACTGGCTGCTGCACTGCTCGGCCGCCCTGGCCGGCGGGTTTCCGCAGGTTCTGGTGTTCGCCGCGTTCCGCGACGAGATGCACCGGCTGGTCGAACTCGCCGCCGACGACATGGCGTCCCGCCGCTTCGGCCGGCTGACCACCGCGCTCGCCCTGGTCGAACTCAACGAGGACCGGGGCGTGTTCGGCCCCGCTCCGGCGCCGCACGCCCATCTGCCCCAGCGGGTGCGACGCCTGCTGGCTCCCCCGAACCGCTTCACCGCGGCCCGCCGAGTGCGGCTGACCGCGGCCGCCGCGCTGGTTCCGGTCGTCCCGGTGCTGGTGGCGTTCGTGCCGGGGCTACGCGCGCTGGGATGACCGCCGGGACGCGTCACCCGGACCGTCGGAGCCCCGAAGGCACGGTGATTTCGCCCGAGGGCGTCTCGACGTCGGCCCGCTCGCACCCGGGATTGGCCTCACGCCCCACAGGTCGGCGAGGATCGCACCATGCACACACCGCCCGTCGAGTCCCCACCCCGCCCGCCGGCGCACCGCACCGCGGCCCGCGCTGCCGGTGTCCTCGCGCTGTGCTCCACGCTGCTCCTCGTGCTGGTCGCGGTGGCGTGGCCGCCCCTGATCACCTTCGATGAGGACATCGCCCGGACCACGCACCGCTGGGCGGTGGACGAACGCGGTGTCACCCACGCGTTCCGCATCCTGACGGACTGGATCTGGGACCCGTGGACGATGCGTCTGCTGTGCGCGGTCGTCGTGGTGTGGCTGGTGTGGCGGCACGCGGACTGGTGGACGGCCGGGTGGCTGGCCGCCACCTGCGCTCTGGGCACCCTGGTGCAGCAGACGCTCAAGACCGCGGTCGGCCGGGCGCGGCCCAGCTGGCCCGACCCCGTCGACACCGCGCATTACGCGGCCTTCCCCTCGGGCCACGCCATGACCGCCACCGTCGTCTGCGGTCTGCTCCTGTGGCTGCTCCACCGCCACGGCGCGGGCCGCGCCCTGTGGAGCACGGCGCTGACCCTCTCCGTGGTCTCCGTCGTCGGTGTCGGCGTGACCCGGATCTGGCTCGGCGTCCACTGGTCCACGGACGTGATCGGCGGCTGGCTTCTGGGCGCGCTGGTGGTGGCCCTGGCGGTCCTGGCCCACCTGCGATGGCGGCCGGGCACAGCGGCGGCGGGACATCCGGCCTCGTAGGACCACCTCGTAGGATCACTCCATGGCTGCCGTGTTGTTCGACTTCTCAGGGACCCTCTTCCGTATCGAGTCCGGCGAATCGTGGCTGCGAGCGATCCTGACGCAGACCGAAATCGACCTCCCTGAGCCCGAGTTGCTGCGGGCGGCACAGGAGCTGGAGAGCGTCGGCGCGCTGCCGGGCGGGGCTTCCGCGATACGTCCGGTCCCCGACGAGCTCGCCCCCCTCTGGGCGATCCGCGACCAGAGCGCCGAGCTGCACCGGGCCGCGTACACCGGCCTGTCCCGCCAAGTTCCGCTGCCCGACCCCGCGTTGCACGACGCGCTGTACGAGCGGCACATGACCCCGGCCGCCTGGGCCCCGTACCCCGACGCCGCCGAGGTGCTGCGCACCCTGCGCGAGCGCGGGACCAGGGTGGGTGTGGTCAGCAACATCGGCTGGGATCTGCGGCCGGTGTTCCGCGAGCACGGGCTCGACCCGTACATCGACAGCTACGTGCTGTCGTACGAGCACGGCATCCAGAAACCCGACCCGCGACTGTTCGCGACCGCCTGCGCGGCGCTCGACGCCGATCCCCGCGACGTCCTGATGGTCGGCGACGACCGGCGGGCGGACGGCGGCGCGACGACGCTGGGCTGCGGGGTGCACTTCGTGGACCATCTGCCGGTGACGCAACGACCGGACGGACTGCGGCCGGTACTCGACCTGGTCGCCTGACCTCCGCCCGCTGCCCCGGCCGGCTCCGCCGAACGGGCAGGAAACCGAGCCCCCGGGCCGACCCGGAGTGCCGACGGAAAGTAGCCCAAGGCCACCACTGGGGCGAGATGCTCGCCCACCCTGGACGATCCCCCGCGTCGCCCAGGGCAGACGGCAGCCCCGACCGCGCCCTCACAGGGTTGGTCCGGACGTACTGAGTATAGTTGGCTGGCAGCCAGTCAACGCAGGAGTTTCAGCATGTCCCCGCGCAGCGCCTCGGTCAATGAAGAGTTGCGGCGGCGTTCCCGGGAGCGGCTGCTCCAGGCGGCGGTCGAGCTGGTCAGCGAGCGCGGGTACGAGGCGACGACGCTCGGCGACATCGCGGACCGGGCCGGCTCCGCCCGCGGGCTGGTGTCGTACTACTTCCCCGGCAAGCGCACGCTGGTGCAGTCCGCCGTGCACCGGCTGATGCACCGCACGCTGGAGGAGGCGCTGGAGCGCGAGCCGCGCACCGCGGACGGCCGGGAGCGGATGGCCCGGGCCATCGACGCGATCCTGGGACTGGCCCGCGACCGGCCCGTGCTGATGCGCCAGCACATGGCCGGGCTGCTGCAGGCCGAGGGCTTCGTGCCGTGCCCGGAGCAGCGACGGCTGGCCGAGCTGCTGCGCGACACCGTGGCCCGCGACGGCTCGCGGGACGTCGACGCCGACTACCCGATGCTGCGCGCGCTGCTGATGGGCGCGGTCTACGCGGCGTTGGTGCCCGGCGCGCCGATGCCCGTGCCGGTGCTGCGGGCCGAGTTGTTCGAGCGCTACCGGATCGACTGGGAGCAGGGGGTCCCGCCGGACACCAGCACGGCGTCCGACGGGACCAGCGACACGGATCTGTCGAGATTCTTCGCGACCGGGGCCGCGCCGGAACGCGACCGGGACGGTCAGTCGAAGTAGTCCGGCTGCGTCTGGACGTTGAGCTCGCCCAGCCGGACCCGCTTGGCCGGGTCGGTGCGCCGGTCGTCGAGCTTCAGCACGTCGAAGCCCTTGGCGATGTCGTTGGAGTAGATGTAGCCGTTGTAGTAGTACGCCGACCAGGCACCGCCCACCGTGAGTGCGTCGGTGGTCAGCGGGCCGCGCTCGAAGTACGCGATCTCCTTGGGCTTCGAGGAGTTGGTGAAGTCCCAGACGGAGACGCCGCCCTGGTACCACGCCTGAACCATGAGGTCCTTGCCCTTGACCGGGATCAGCGAGCCGTTGTGGGCCACGCAGTTCTCGGTGTCGGCCTGGTGGCGCGGGATCTTGAAGTAGCTGCGGAAGACCAGCTTGCGGTGGTCACCCCTGCCCACGATGTCGTAGATGCCGTCGGCGCCGCGGTTCGGGCCGATCGCCGCGTTGCAGGTGGCCGCGCCGCCGCCGCCCAGCTCGTCGGTGAAGACGACCTTGTCGGCCTTCTGGTTGAAGGTCGCCGAGTGCCAGAACGCGAAGTTCACGTTGTCCTGCACCCGGTCGATGACCTTCGGACGCTCGGGGTCCTTGATGGAGAACAGGATGCCGTCGCCCATGCAGGCGCCCGCCGCCAGGTCCTTCGAGGGCAGCACGGTGATGTCGTGGCAGCCGGTGGTCTTGGAGACACCCGGGTTGGTGGGTGCCCCGGGGTTGCCGCCGCCGTCCGGGCCCTCACCGGGGAAGAGCACCGGGAAGTTCACGACCGCCGCCTTCTCGGGGGCCTTGCGCGGCACCTTGATGACCGAGATGCCGTCGTGCGGCGGCTGGCAGTCGGGGTAGGTGGCGCTCGGCGAGTACGAGGAGACGTAGATGTAGACGTTCTTGCGTTCCGGCACCAGCGTGTGGGTGTGCGAGCCGCAGGCGGTCTCGACGGCGGCGACATACCTCGGGTTGGTCTTGTCGCTGATGTCGAAGACCTTCATGCCCTCCCACGACGACTTCTCGGTGGCGGGCTGCGTGGTGCTGTTGCAACTGCTGTCGCTGCGCGAGGAGTCCGTGGACAGGAACAGCAGGTTGCCGGAGACGGTGATGTCGTTCTGCGAGCCGGGGCACAGGACCTGGGCGACGGTTCTCGGCGTCTTCGGGTTGCTGATGTCGAAGATGCGGAAGCCGTCATAGTTGCCGGCGAAGGCGTACTTGCCCCGGAAGGCGAGGTCCGAATTGGTGCCGGGCAGAACGTCCTTGGGGACGTTGGCGAGGTGCTTGATGTTGGCGGAGTGGACGATCTGGTCCGGGGCCGGTATCTCGTCCTGAGCGATCGCCGCCCGGACCTCGGCCTCGACGCTCTTGGACACCTCCTTGCTCTTGGCGGGCGCGTCCCCGGGGTCGGGGGTCGCGGCCGCCGGGACCGCCGTCAGCAGCGCGGCCAGCAGGCCGACGGCCGCCGTCGCAACTCCCAGGCGTCTGTGCCGTGTTCGGGCATTGCTTAACAGGATCACTGTTCCCTCCTTGATCCGTTCGGTGTGAACGGTTCACGCACCCCGCAGTATCGTCTTAGCCATGCCCATATCAACAGTGGGCAACGAGCCTGTAATGAAGGTTTTCGATCAGTGATGCGCCCGAGCGTGCTAGGACGGTCATCAGCACTCACGAGGTGCCCCTCATCCCGCCTGCCACCGGAGGTCGTTGTGCCCTTCCGCCGTCTGTCGCGCGCACCCCTCGCCACGACCGCACTGGTCGCCCTGTCCGTTCTCGGACTCGGGGCCTGCGACTCCGGTGCGGACCCGAAGCCGGCCACGAAGAGCGGCCCCTCGGTGCTGGTGCCCGGCAAGCCCGGCGAGGCGAACCGCACGATGTCCGCCGAGGACGCGCAGGCCCAGCGCGTCGACGACGACACCCCGAACACGGCGGACGTCGGCTACGCCCGCATGATGATCGAGCATCACACCCAGGCACTGGAGATGACCGAACTGGCCCCGAAGCGCGCCCGGTCGACGAAGGTCAAGGCGCTCGCCGAGCGGATCGCCGCCGCACAGGGGCCGGAGATCACCAGCATGCGGGGCTGGCTGACCGAGCACGGTGAGGACGAGAAGGGGGGCGGGCACCAGCACACCGTGATGCCCGGCATGGCGACCGAGGCACAGCTGAAGAAGTTGCGGGCCGCCCGGGGTGCGGCCTTCGACCAGCTCTTCCTCACCTTGATGATCACCCATCACGAGGGTGCGATCACCATGGCCACGGACGTCAAGGCGCGGGGCAACAACGTGCGGATCGAGGAGATGGCCGACGACGTGATCGCCCAGCAGACCAGCGAGATCACCCGGATGCGGGCCATGCCGTGACCCACGGCCCGGCGACGGCGCCGCTCACGGCCGCGCGTGGCGTGGTGTCAGCAGTCCGGCGTCACGGGCCTGCGCGATCAGCCTGAGGGACCTGCGGCGGCTGTGTCCGGTCGCGTACATCACCGCGAGGACGGGGTCGCCCCCCTCCGCCTGGGCCGCGCGGTACTCCTGCGCGACCAGCCGTCGCCCCTCGATGCCACGCGGCCACGCGGGACGGGCACGGCGCGGCCCGGCCGCCTCGGCGACGGGCTCGGGCCCTGCGCCGCAGACCTCGAAAAGGGGCCCCTCGATCCAGTCGGCGAGCTCGGCCAGGTCCTCGAGCGACAGCGCGGGCCGGGCTCGGACGTCCTCGACCGAGACGCCCCGTTCGGACACCACGGCGAGCGCGGCGACCCGGGCACCGTCGGTGAACTCCAGCCGGACGTCGAACCACGACGTCACGCCCCCGTCCTCCCGCACTTCCCACGCGGGCCCCACGGACACCGTTCCGTCGGCCGGACAACGATCAGAAAGATTAAGAAAGGATGCTTCTAGCACACACGCAACGTAACCGCATGATCACATTCCATCCGCACGGACACGCACGCCCGTACCACGCACGGCCCCTGTCAGTGCGGCGGTGCCGGTGCGATCCTGGAAGAGTGACTCCTGGGGATCCCTCGGGTTAGGAGTTCCGTCGTGTTCCGTGTCGCCGTCGTCGGGTCCGGGCCGAGCGGGTGCTACACCGCCCAGAGCCTGGTCCAGCAGGACGCCGAGGTGCTGGTCGACGTCCTGGACCGGCTGCCGTGTCCGTACGGCCTGGTGCGGTACGGCGTGGCGCCGGACCACGAGAAGATCAAGTCGCTGCAGAACACCCTGCGGATGGTGCTGGAGCACGAACGGGTGCGCTTCCTCGGAGGCGTCCAGGTCGGCCCCGGCGGGGTACCGGCCGACCGGCTGCGGGAGCTGTACCACGCCGTGGTGTACTGCGTGGGCGCCGCCACCGACCGGCACCTGGGGATCCCCGGAGAGGACCTGCCGGGCAGCTGGTCAGCGACCGAGTTCGTGTCCTGGTACAGCGCGCATCCGGATTCCGCCGCCGACGGTTTCGTCGTCGGAGCCCGCTCCGCGGTGGTCATCGGCGTGGGCAACGTCGCCGTGGACGTCACCCGGATGCTGGCCCGGGGCCTGGCGGAGCTGAACCCGACCGACATGCCGCAGGCGCCGCTGGCCGCACTGGCCGCGAGCCAGGTGACCGACATCCACATGGTGGGGCGGCGCGGCCCCTCCCAGGCCCGCTTCACCACCAAGGAGCTGCGTGAGCTGGGCACCCTGCCGGGCACCGAAGTGGCCGTGGAGCAGGAGGAGTTGGCACTCGATCCGGCCTACCAGGACCCCACCGCGCTGCCCGCCGCACAGCGCCGCAACGTCGAGGTACTGCGGGGCTGGGCGAACGCCCCGGCCGCACCGGCCGCGGCGCGCCGGATCGGTCTGCGGTTCTTCCTGCGGCCCGTGGAACTCCTCGCCGACGACGGGCATGTGGGGGCGGTGCGTTTCGAGCGGACGGTGCCGGACGGACGGGGCGGGGTGACGGGGACGGGCCGGTTCGAGGTGATCGAGGCCCAGCTGGTGCTGCGCTCGGTGGGCTACCGCGGAGTGCCCCTGGAGGGGCTGCCGTTCGACCCGGCGACCGGCACGGTGCCCCATCTGGCCGGGCGGATCCTGCGCGAGGGCGTGGTCGCGCCCGGCGAGTACGTGGCCGGCTGGATCAAGCGGGGCCCCGCGGGCGTCATCGGCACCAACCGGCCGTGCGCCAAGGAGACGGTGGCCTCGATGCTGGAGGACCGCCCCGTCCTCGTGTCCGCCGACCTCCCCGACGATCCGCTCACGGCGCTGCGGGCCGAGGGAATCGCGCCGGTGGAGTGGACGGGGTGGCAGGCGATCGAGCGGGCCGAGGCGGAGCTGGGGGCCTCGCTGGGGCGGAGCGTGACCAAGCTGCCCGACTGGGATTCGCTGCTGACCGCGGCGCGCGGTCGATGACCGGTTGACTTGCACCTCAGGCTGAAGCCCGAGGATTCTGGCCTTCTCGATCGTTGCTGTGCCGCTACGCGGCACGGGGCTCGGTCGGGAATCCGTGGCTTCCTGTTTCTTCACGCTGTGCCGGGATGGCTCCCGGTCTTACCGGCGCTCCGCAGGCCGATACCGCCAGTCCGGCGGCCGTCTTCACGTTGATCGCGGCGTTGGTGTCCCGGTCGTGGACGGTGCCGCATGCGGTACACGTCCACTTCCGGACGTGCAGGGGTTTGGGTCCGTGCTTGATCCCGCAGGTGGAGCAGGTCTGGGAGGTCGGCTCGAACCGGCCGATCTTCACCAGGGTGCGGCCGTACCGTTCCGCCTTGTACTGGAGCATGTTGATGAACGAGGACCATCCGGCGTCGTGCACGGACTTGGCCAGCCTGGTGCGAGCCAGTCCCGCCACCGACAGGTCCTCCACGGCGATCCCTTGGTTATCGGTAATCAGCTTCGTGGAGAGCTGGTGGTGGAACTCACGGCGTGCGTCGGCGACCTCGGCATGGGCGCGGGCGACCTTGAGACGGGCCTTGGCCCGGTTCTTCGAACCTTTCTGTTTGCGGGACAGCTCCCGCTGGGCTTTCTTCAGCTTCTTCTCCGCACGCCGAAGAAAGCGCGGGGAGTCGATCTTCGTGCCGTCCGAGAGGACCGCGAAGTGAGTGAGGCCGAGATCGATGCCGACCGTCTGGCCGGTGTCGGGCATGCGGGCGGCATCGGCGTTGGCGTCAGTGTCGATGACGAAGGAGGCGAAGTACCGCCCGGCCGCGTCCTTGATGACGGTGACCGAGGTGGGAGTGGCGGGCAGCGGGCGTGACCACTTCACCTTCACCGTGCCGATCTTCGGCAGGTTCAGACGGCGGCTGCCGGTGATGTTCCAGCGGGCGTTGGCGGTGAACCGGATCGACTGGCGGTTGTCCTTGCGGGACTTGAAGCGGGGCGGGCCGATCCTGGGCCCCTTGCGGGTGCCCTTGAGGGAGGCGAAGAAGTTGCGGTACGCGCTCTCGGCGTCCCGCAGGGACTGCTGGAGCACCACCGCGGACACCTCGCCCAGCCAGGACCGCTCCACGGTCCGCTTGGCCTCAGTGATCAAGCGCGTGGACAGCTCCCCGGCCTTCGGGAACGGCCGCCCGGCCTTACGGGCGTCCTCACGGGCACGCACGGCGTCGTTGAACACGACGCGGGCACACCCGAACGCCCTGGCCAGCGAGGCCTGCTGAGCGGCGTCGGGGTACAGGCGGAAGGCGTACCGGAGCTGCATGACGATCACACTAGGTAAGTCGAACCCAGGTCGTCACCGGGAACATATGGACGATCCGTCACCGTCACGAAGCGCGCGCGTCCGGCTCCGCCGGAACGAGACCGCGACACTCCGCGTCGCAGCCACAAGATTCGCTTCACCCCCGGCCTGAAGGCCGGAGCACTGCGAATGATGTCCGATAGCGGGCGTGGTTGGCGCCTGGGTGGCCCGAAGCCACGCTGGTACGGGTGACGTGCCATCGGCGCCCAGATCGGCGGCCCGCCGCCGAATTCAGCGAACTGTCCGCGTCCGAAGGCGCGTTGAGAACCGGCGGCCGACCCGGCGCAGTCAGCCCTCGAAACGGACGGCCTGCCGGGCGGCGGCGTCAAGCAGGGCGTCGTCAAGGCCCGGAAGAGGGTCGTCCCGGCGCAGGCTGTTCATCTTGGCCGTGCGCCGGTAGATCTGGGAGAGGCGACCCGACAAGGGGTGCCCTCGGGTTGTGGACCCGGGGCCACCCCTTGTTGCTCCGCGCTCAGTTCACGTGCATGCCTTCCCGTTCAGCGTGAACCCCGTCGGGGCCGCGCTGTTGCCCGCATGGTTCGCCTGATAGCCGATGGTCACGCTCGCGTTCGGGGCGATCGTCCCGTTGTACGCCACGTTGGTCGCGGTGACCGCCCCGGACGCCGGGGCGTAGGTGGCGCCCCAGCCGTTGGTGATGGTCTGGCCCGAGGGCAGGGTGAAGCCGAGTTTCCAGCCGTCGACCGACGACGTACCGGTGTTGGTCAGGGTCACCGAACCGGTGAGGCCGGTGCTCCAGGCGCTGGTCGTCGCCGTCACCTTGCAGGCGCCCGGCTGGGGCTGGGGCCCGGGACCCGAGCTGTCGAGACCGAAGAAGGTGAGCGCGCGGGCGGCCATGCCGGAGCCGTAGACGTTGTGGCCGACGCCCTGGACGCTGATCGCCTCGACGGGGGCACGGTCACCGGTGGAGCCGTAGCGGGTACGGGTCCAGCCGGCGACGGGCGAGTCGGTGGCGGCCGGGGTCTGGCTGACGCCGAGGACGTTCGTCCATTCCTTGATCTGCTCGCCGAAGTTGGGATAGCGCAGCACGTCGTCCTCGGTGCCGTGCCAGGTCTGCATCCTCGGCCGGGGGCCGGTGTAGCCGGGGTAGGCGGCGCGGACCAGGTTGCCCCACTCCTGCGGGGTGTGGGAGATCGTGCCGTTCGCGCACTCGCTGTTCCACTCGGAACCGTTGGTGGTGGCGAAGCATCCGAACGGCACGCCGGCGAAGGCGGCGCCCGCGGCGAACACGTCGGGATAGTCGCCCAGCAGGACGTTCGTCATCATCGCGCCGGAGGAGATCCCGGTGGCGAAGATCTTCGACGTGTCGGCGCCGTAGGTGCGGGTGACCCAGTCGACCATGGACTTGATGCCGACGGGGTCGCTGCCGCCGCCCCGCTTCAACGCCTGGGGCGATGACACGTCGAAGCACTTGCTGGCGCGGGTGACCGAGGGATAGACGACCACGAACCCGTAGCGGTCGGCCAGTGAGGCCCACTCGGTGCCGGAGTACATGGCCGGTCCGGAGCCGGTGCAGTAGTGCACGGCGACCACGACAGCCGGGTGCGCGGTGACGTTGCCCGGCACGTACAGGTACATCTGGAGGTTGCTGGGGTTGGTGCCGAAGTTGGTGACCTCGGTCAGGGCCGCGGCGGCCTTGGCGGGGCGGGCCGTGGCCGCGGGAGCGGTGAGCACGGTGGCCGCGAGCAGCGGCACGAGCGCTCCGAGGAGCGCCACGAATACCGAACGCAGCGGCCTGCGCGCGGTGGTGCGGGGGGTGGTGGGCACGTCCTTGTCCCTTCCTGGTCGGCTCTGGGGACGTGGTACGACGGTGCTTCGACGGTGGTCGGTGGCAGTGGACGGAGGTGGGGCCGGTCAGCAGGAACGGCCCCTTCAGCTGACGGAGTCAGGCGGGCGGTTCGCTCCGCCGGTCGCATCGTGACATGGACATGAGCCTCATGGAAGCGCTCCCACGGCTCGAAAGAATTCGCTCTCGGCGCCCATCAGGGGTGGCCGAATACCGTCTGCGTGAAGCGTTGACTAGAAAGCGCTTGCCCTCTACGTTCCGTTCAGCAGTGTGACCAACCCGGGCCGCGTTGGCCGCACACAGTCACGCCGACCCGTGCGGCGTTCAATATGGCGTACGAGATTCATACACATGACCCATATGGCTCTCGAACAGACATCTCCGAAGGGACGCACCCCCATGCACACTCGTCCCCCACGCACACATGCGCCGAGACCCGCCCTGACGGTCGGCGCGGACACCCCCGCGGGGGTGTCCGTGGTTCACGCGCCACAGTCGACCGAAGCCGCCACCGAGGCCTCCCCCATGGGTTTCGGCGCCGGAACGACCGGCGGCGGCACCATGTCGGCGGTCACCTCGGTGACCGGCACCAGGTCAGCGCTCCCCTCGGTGACGAGCGGCACAGGCACCGGGAAGCTCTGACCATCCCCACACACAGCCACCCCCACACAAAGAAGGAATCGGGACATGACTTCTTCCGCACGTCCGCGCACCCGGGTGCGCGCAGTGACCGGCGCACTGGCCGCACTCGGCTTATCGTTTGGCATGATCATGACAGACGGTGCTCTGTCCACCCCGGCGAACGCCGCCACCTGGCCCACCCCCAACGGCAGCCAGGCGGTCTCGTCGACCATCCCCGTATCCGGCACCAAGGACTACGGGATGAAGCGCCTGTACGGCACCGGCGACCTGGGCAGCGGCGGCCAGGACGAGGACCAGGGGCCGATCCTGGAGCTGGCGGCCGGCGCCGTCCTGAAGAACGTCATCATCGGCGCCCCGGCGGCCGACGGCATCCACTGCAAGGGCAGCTGCACGCTGCAGAACGTCTGGTGGGAGGACGTCGGCGAGGACGCGGCCACGTTCCTCGGCTCCTCGTCCTCCAACGTGTACACCGTCTCCGGCGGTGGCGCGAAGGAAGCCAGCGACAAGGTGTTCCAGTTCAACGGCGCCGGCACGCTCAACATCTCGAACTTCGCCGCGAAGAACTTCGGCACCTTCGTGCGCTCGTGCGGCAACTGCTCGACGCAGTACAAGCGGACGATCAACCTCAACACCATCGAGGCGACCTGGAAGGGAGGCAAGCTCGCCGGCATCAACACCAACTACGGCGACAGCGCCACCCTGCGGAATATCACCATCGTCGGGGACAGCAGCAAGAAGATCGTCCCGTGCCAGAAGTACATCGGGAACAACACCGGCAAGGAACCGACCACCAACGGCAGCGGCCCTGACGGCTCCTACTGCAAGTACGCGGCCTCGGACGTCACCTACAGGTGATCCCCGCACCATGAGGACGGCCGTACGAGGCGCCCCTGCACGGCGCTTCGTACGGCTTCGTCACGCGAGCGGGGCCCGTCCGGTCACGCGCATGGAAGGTGCTCCTCACGCGCCCAGGGTGTGCTGGGGGACCGTGTCCGCGAGCTCTGTCTGGTAGTCCGCGTACGCGGTGCGCAGTTCGGCGCCCGGCCAGTCGCTCGGCAGGAGTTCGGGCGGCAGCACGGGATCGGCGAGCAGATGACGTACGACGGCCGCGAAGGCGGTGAGACGCTCGGCCGGCCGGTCCGCGCGGGCCACGTGGGTGACGTGGTCGAGCAGCGCCCGGGCCGTGGCCGCCCACGCGTCCAGGGGCCACAGGTTCGCCGCCAGCTCCGCGGCGGGCCGGGCGGGACGGGCCTCGTAGCACTGGCCCACGTCGTCGAGATCGTCCGGGAGCGGGCGGCGCAGGTTGGCGGGGCGCAGCCAGACACCCTCGCGCAGTTCGGCGAGCCTGAGAGTGGCCAGCCGGGCACGCAGGTCGGCACGTTCGGCCGGGCCGCGACCCGTCGCGGTGATCACCACCATCTCCCACTCGCCGCCCCATGCGCGCGTACGAGGACGCACGGCCTCGTCCTGACGGACCTGCCGGGCGAGCAGCCGGTCACTGAGGCGGTGCACGGAGTCCGTACGCCGCAGATCACCGGCGGCCACCATCCGACTGAGCGCGGCCCGCACGGTGGATTCCCCGACGCCGAAGGGCGCCACCGCACGGACCAGGTCCTTGACCGGGAGCTCCGGCGGATGCGCGCCCAGGAGCAGGCTCAGCACGACCGAGCGGGCGGACAGCTGCCGCAGATCGACCTCACCGGGCTGCTCCGACACGTTCCTCCGCATGGTCACGTACTGTACGGGCGCCTTTCATATTGCATCATTGCGACAGTCGCAGCGGGAATGCAATATAGATCCATGGTCCCGATACCCGCTCCAGAGCTGCCCGCCACCCACGACGTCACCAACCAGCCCCCTCCCCTGGCCCCGTACGACGCCTCCGAGGACAGCGCCCTGCTGGAGGGGCTGCGCCGGGAGGGTGCCGGCTGGGCGGAGGAGGGCGTCCGGCGGCTCGGACTGAGCGCCGGCAGCGTCCAGGCCCAGGAGTGGGCCGAACTGGCCAACGCCCACGAGCCCGAACTGCGCACGCACGACCGGTACGGCCACCGTGTCGACGAGGTCGACTTCCACCCGAGCTGGCATCACCTGATGCGGGTCGCCGTCACCGAGGGGCTGGCGGGCGCACCCTGGGCGGACGGCCGGCCCGGCGCCCACGTGGCGCGTACGGCGGGCGGGCTGGCATGGGGGCACACCGAAGCCGGACACGGCTGTCCGACGTCGATGACGTACGCGGCGATCCCCGCGCTGCGCAAGGAGCCGGACCTGGCGAAGGTCTACGAGCCCCTGCTCACCGGCCGTGTGTACGAGCCGGAGCTGAGGGTGCCGACCGAGAAGCGCGGTCTGCTGGCGGGCATGGGGATGACCGAGAAGCAGGGCGGCTCGGACGTCCGGACGAACACCACGGCGGCGACGCCCACCGCGGAACCCGGCGTGTACAGGCTGCGCGGACACAAGTGGTTCACGTCGGCGCCGATGTGCGACGTGTTCCTGGTGCTGGCGCAGGCTCCGGGCGGTCTGTCGTGCTTCCTGGTGCCACGGGTGCTGCCCGACGGCAGCCGCAACACCTTCCGCATCCAGCGGCTGAAGGACAAGCTCGGCAACCGGTCCAACGCCTCCTCCGAGCCCGAGTTCGACCGGACGGTGGCCTGGCTGGTCGGGCCCGAGGGGCATGGCGTCAAGACGATCATCGAGATGGTCAACTGCACACGCCTCGACTGCGTGATGATGTCGGCGACGCTGATGCGCAAGACCCTCGTCGAGGTGGGCCACCATGTGCGCCACCGCAGCGCGTTCGGGGCGCGGTTGTCGGACCAGCCGCTGATGCGCAATGTGCTGGCCGATCTGGCGCTGGAGTCGGAGGCCGCGACGACGCTCACCCTGCGGCTGGCCGGGTCGGCCGACCGCGCGGTGCGCGGCGACGCCGGCGAGGCGGCGTTCCGCCGGATCACGACCGCGGTCGGCAAGTACTGGGTCACCAAGCGGGGCCCGGCCTTCACCGCGGAGGCCCTGGAGTGCCTCGGCGGCAACGGCTACGTCGAGGAGTCGGGCATGCCCCGGCACTACCGCGAGGCTCCCCTGCTGTCGATCTGGGAGGGCTCGGGGAACGTCAACGCGCTCGATGTGCTGCGGGCGTTGCGGCGGGAGTCCGGGGCGGCCGAGGCGTTCTTCGGCGAACTCGCCCTGGCGCGGGGTGCGGACGCCCGGCTGGACACGGCGGTGGCCGGGCTGAAGGGGCAGTTGGCGGAGGTCTCCGAGCTGGGGGCGCGGCGGCTGGTGGAGCGGATGGCCCTGGTCCTTCAGGCCTCCCTCCTGGTCCGGCACGCCCCTCCCGCCGTCGCCGACGCGTTCTGCGCGACCCGGCTGGGCGGCGACTGGGGGCACGCCTTCGGCACCCTTCCCGAGTCCGCCGACCTGGACGCGATCCTGGCGCGGGCGCTGCCCCTGACGCACTGATTCCCCACCCGGCGGGACCACTTCCGTCGGTTCGCACATTGTCACCTCCCGATTCCGCTTGGTTGTCAGTCCGGTGGTGCAGACTCACGATCAGTTGGTACTTCGCCGGAGGAGGACAACGTGTTCACGGGGATCGACGAGGTCGACTGGGCCGCGTTGCGGCATGCGTACGGCAGCGCGGAGGACGTGCCCGGACTGCTGCGGGGGCTGGCCTCGCCGGACCGTACCGAGCGGGAGGGCGCCCTGGACCGGATGTACGGGGCGCTGCACCACCAGGGCACCGTGTACGACGCGACGCTCGCCTGCGTTCCGTTTCTGCTCACGCTCGCCGGGAGCGAGGCCGTGCCGGAGCGGGAGGGGATCGTCGAACTTCTGGTGAGCATCGGAGGGGACGGACCGGACCAGAAGGACACCGGGCAGGAGGGTCCGGGACGGCAGGGCACGGGTGGCGGTGACCGGGACGGCGGAGGGGCCGCGGGCGGCGCGGACGGTCCTGGCGGCGCACGTCACTCGGCCCGTGCCGCGATCCGTGCGGGCGCGGAGGCGTTCGTCCGGCTGGCCGGGGACGCGGACGCTTCGGTGCGCGGGGCGGCGGCGAGCGCACTCGTACGCTTCCTCGACGAACCGGCCCGGGTTCTGGGGCTGTTGCGGGAGCGGATCAGCGTGGAACGGGACGAGCGGGTCCAGATCGCCCTCGCCGAGAGCCTCGGACTGTTCGTACGACGGCACCCCGCGCACGCCGACGGGGCGCTGGACCTGCTGGTGGCGCGGAGCGCGCCGCCGAACGGGCCGGGGCTGCGGCTCGCGGCGCTGGGCCAGCTGATGGGCTGCGCGCCCGTCCGGGCCCCGGCGGACCCGGTGCCTCTCGCGGTGCGGCTGCTCAGGGAGCGGTCGGCGCGGCGGAGCGCCCGCTGGGCGGAGGACCAAGCTCCCGGCAAGGACACGCTCGTCGGCCGCCTGTGGCGGCTGTGGCCGTCGGACGAGGAGGGCTCGCGGCTGCTGCGCTCGGTGCACGCCGCACTGGACGACCGGGTGGCCGACCGGACCGCCCTCCTCGAAGGGCAGTTGACCAGCCCGGACCCTACTGACCGGTGCAACGCCCTGTGGATGGCCGCCGGAGTGCTGCGCGAATGGCGGGGCGACCACGCGGGGCTCGTGACACTGATCGGAGACCAACTGGGCGCGGTGGAGGGCGGGGTGCGCGACGCGGCGGTGTCGGTCCTCACCGATCTGTTCGGCCTGGCCGCACCCGCCGCCGACCCTCTCGCCGCGCTGGTGGCCTCCCGCTCCGACCTGTGGGTGCGCCGGTGGCCTCGTGGGAGGCCCGTGCTCGGCGGTCCGCTCAGGGCCCTTGCCAGGAGCGGGGATCCACGGGCGGTGCCGGTGCTGGCCGAGGTGCTGGCGGGGCCGGTCGTGCCCGGTGATCTGGGGCAGGCGATCGGCCATCTCGGCGGGGCGGCCGCCGCACTCGCTCCGGTGGTGCGGCGCAGGCTCGGTGAGATACACCTCGACTCGCCCGCGGGTCCGGCCCAGGCCGCTCCCCTGCTGTCTGCGGTGCTCGCCCTGGGGGATCTGGAGGCCCTGCCGGAGGTGATGCGTCTGGTGCGCGGTACGGCGTCCGCCGGATTGTGTCCGGACGCCGCGCATGTGCCTGAGGTGGTCGGCGTTCTGGGCGCGTTCGGGCCCGCGGCGCGGGAGGCGACACCCGTGCTGCGGCGGCTGCTCGACACCGAGCACGCGATCGCGGCGGCGGGTGCGTGGTGGGAGGTGACGGCGGACGCGTCCGTCGTACGGCCTCTCCTGCTGCGGGAGTTGGAGGGAGCGGATCACCGTCGTCGGCGGGCTGCCGCGGAGGTGCTGGCGCGGATGGGTCCGGCGGCCCGTCCGGCACCGGCCGCGTTGCGCCGCGGAACGGAGTCCGGTCACCCGTGGGACCGGGTGACGGCCGCGCGCGCCCTGTGGCGGATCGACGCGGACGCCGAACCCGTCCTTCCGGTGCTGCAGTCGGCCTGGACGCACCATCCGCACACGCGCGGCACGGTCGCCGAGTGCCTGGTCGAGATGGGGCCGGCCGCCAGGCCCCTCGGGGGCCTTCCGGCGGCCGAACTGTCCTCACGACGACGCCATCTGGCGCTTCCGGGGGGCTACGGCAGCCACGACATCCTCAAGGACGAGCGGCTGCTGGCGCTGTGCCGGGAGGTGCCGGTGGGCCAGGGGTGTCCCATGTGACCGTGTCGTGCCGTACCGAGCAGGGGCGTGTCGTGTGCTGATGGTGCCCTGTGGATCGGACGTCGGGCGGGAGCACGGGCGCGCGAACGCCGGGCGGGGGCACGGACGTGGACGCCGGGCGGGTCGCCCACGCCGTGTGACCGTCCCCGCCGTCAGCCCGTCGTGCGTCCCCACAGCGGGCCGAAGCGTGCCCACTCGGTGTCCCACTCGTCCATGCGGCGCCGTTCCATGCGGCCGCGCAGCACCCGTCCGCCGACGAAGGGCACCACGCCGGCGCCGGCGCCCAGCAGGCCGCCGATCATGACGGCCCGCAGTCGGGCCTCGGCGACGGAGGCGGGCTTCGTCACCAGCCGCCCCTGCGGATCCGTCCAGACCGTGACCGGTGTCCCATAGGCGCTGCCGGGGTCGACCCGGGCCTGCCCGGTGTGCGCGGAACCGTCCCGCACCGTCCAGCGCACCTTGGCCCACACCTGCTCGCCACTTGACGTCCTGGATCGCGAGGCCGCCGTCCCCGGTGCCTGTTCGGTGAGGTGCGCCACGACGGGACGCCACTCCACACGTTCCCGGGCCAAGCCCTGCTCGACGGTCCGGGCGACACCCAGACCGGCGAGTACGCCGGCCAGGACGGTGAGCGCCCAGGCACCCAGAACGACCCACGCCTCCACCGCGTCGGCACGGCGCTTGAGCGGATTGCGCCGCCAGCGCCACAGCCACACCTTCGGACCACGGAACGCCATCGCAGGCATCCTCCTCAAGAACGCTCGAACACGCCGGACCGCCCTCCCATACGGGAGCCGCGTCCTGGATGCTCACGGCGGGTTTCCCGATTCGGCGGGCGCACGCCTCCCTGTTCGTGTGCGACATCGTCCGCGCGGCTGCCCCACAGGCCGCGCCACCCGGTTGCCATCGCCGCGCTGACCTGCGGCGACGCGTGTGCGGGGGTGACTGTCAGTGGTGGGGTGCAGACTGGCGGGTGTCTGGGACAAAGACGTCGCGGAGGTGATCGGCATGACCGAAGTACTGCTCGCCGTGGGCACACGCAAAGGCCTGTTCATCGGGCGCAGGCGGAAGAACGCCTGGGAGTTCGACGAAAGCCCCTATTTCAACGCGCAGGCGGTGTACTCGGTCGCCATCGACACGCGAGGGGACCGTCCCCGGCTGCTGGCCGGCGGAGACAGCGCGCACTGGGGTCCCTCCGTGTTCCACTCCGACGACCTGGGCCGGACCTGGACCGAACCGGCACAGCCCGCCGTGAAGTTCCCGCAGGACACCAAGGCCTCGTTGGAGCGTGTCTGGCAGCTTCACCCGGCGGTCGCGGAGCCGGACGTGGTGTACGCGGGCACGGAACCGGCCGCGCTGTACCGCTCCGAGGACCGTGGCGAGAGCTTCGACCTGGTGCGCCCCCTGTGGGAGCATCCCACGCGGTCCAAGTGGGTGCCGGGCGGCGGCGGAGAGGGCCTGCACACCGTGCTCACCGACAGACGGGATCCGCGCGCGGTGACGGTGGCCGTGTCGACGGCCGGGGTGTTCCGCACGAAGGACGGCGGCGCGAGCTGGGAGCCGTCCAACTCCGGTGTCTCCGCGGTGTTCCTGCCGGACCCGAACCCCGAGTTCGGCCAGTGCGTGCACAAGGTCGCCCGGGACGCGGCGGACCCGGACCGGCTGTACCTGCAGAACCACTGGGGCGTGTATCGCAGTGACGACGCGGGCGCGCACTGGACGGACATCGGCGAGGGCCTGCCGTCCACGTTCGGTTTCGCGGCGGCGGCCCACCCCCGGCGCGGCGACACGGCGTACGTGTTCCCGATCAACGCCGACGCGGACCGGGTGCCGGCCGACCGTCGCTGCCGGGTCTTCCGGACCGCGGACGCGGGCCGCAGCTGGGAGCCGCTGACGGCGGGCCTGCCCCAGGAGGACCACTACGGCACGGTGCTGCGGGATGCCCTGTGCACGGACGACGCCGACCCGGCCGGCGTGTACTTCGGCAACCGCAACGGCGAGGTGTTCGCGTCCGCCGACGACGGCGACAGCTGGCGGCAGCTGGCGTCGCATCTGCCGGACGTGCTGTGCGTACGGGCCGCGGTGGTCGAATGAGCCCGAGGCGGTCACCGGTCGGCCTGTCCTCCTGCCTCGGCCACCTGTTGGTCCGCGTCACCCGCACGGGAGCAGGTGACGCGGATGGTCAAAGGGCAGAACGAGAGGGGGACTCGGCTGCGGCGGCCACGTGCTACGGCAGCCGCCAGTCGATGGGCTGGGCACCCTGCCGCAGCAGCAGGTCGTTCGCCCTGCTGAACGGACGCGAACCGAAGAACCCGCGGTCCGCCGACATGGGGGACGGGTGGGCGGACTCGATCGCCGGGAGGTCCCCGAGCAGCGGGCGCAGATTGCGCGCGTCCCGGCCCCAGAGGATCGACACCAGCGGCGTTCCGCGGGCCGCCAGGGCCCGGATGGCCTGCTCGGTGACCTCCTCCCACCCCTTGCCGCGGTGCGCCCCGGGGCTGCGCGGCGCGGTGGTGAGCGCCCTGTTCAGCAACAGCACGCCCTGCTCCGTCCACGGCGTCAGATCCCCGTTGGACGGCCTGGGCTGCCCCAGGTCCGAGTGCATCTCCCGGAAGATGTTCTCCAGGCTGCCGGGCAGCGAACGCACCTCGGGCGCCACCGCGAAGCTCAGGCCGATGGCCATACCCGGCGTGGGGTAGGGATCCTGGCCGACGATCAGGACGCGGACGTCATCGAAGGGCTGCTGAAAGGCCCGCAGGACATTCGCCCCGGACGGAAGGTAGGTCCGGCCCGCCGCTATCTCGGCCCGCAGGAAGTCCCCCATCGCGGCGATACGTTCGGCCGCAGGCTCCAGAGCCTTCGCCCAGCCCGCTTCAACAAGTTCATGCAAAGGTCGTGGTGCCACAGCGCGTCACCCTACTGGCACACACCGGGGTCCCGCACAAACGCCGAAGCCCCCACGACATCGCGCCTCGGCGGCACTACTCTTCCTCCTCATCGAGGTCAGCGGGGTCAGCCATGTCATCGAGGCTGTCCAGCAGATCACGCAGCCGGTCACGGGGAAGGACGGGAGCTTGTCGCATCCTGCGCGGGACGGTTTCCTCGCCGTCGACTCCGGCGGCTCCGGGCTTCGCGTGGCCGTCGGCACCGCGGGAGACGCTCCACGGGCGGAACGGGAGTGCCGGGAGCCGGTGCGCACCGGTGCCCGCGGCATCGACCCGACGCACTTCATGGACCAACTGGTGCCCCTGGTCCGCGCCTTGATCGCCGAGACGGGTACGGGCGGGCTGGACACGGCGGTGATCGGTGCCGCCGGCCTCGCGACCCTGGGCGAGGCGCTGCGGGCCGAACTCCCGGGCGCCCTGGCCAGGGAGTTCGGTGTGCGTACGGTCGCGCTCGTGGCCGACGCCGTCACCGCCTACGTCGGTGCCCTGGGCGCACGGCCGGGTGCGGTCGTCGCCGCGGGGACGGGCCTGATCGCGATCGGTACGGATCTGACGTGCTGGCGACGGGCGGACGGCTGGGGGCATCTCCTCGGCGATTGCGGCGGCGGTTCCTGGATCGGGCGGGCGGGGCTGGAGGCCGCCCTGCGTGCCCATGACGGACGGGAGGACGGTTCCGCGCGGCTGCTGGCCTGCGCGGAGGAGGTGTTCGGCCCGGCTCGGGAACTCCCCGGCAAGCTGTATCCGCGCGCCGACCGGGCGGCCGTGCTCGCCTCCTTCGCGCCCCGGGTCGCCGACTGCGCCGACGGCGACCCCGTCGCCGCCGGGATCCTGCGGGCCGCCGCCCGGCACATGGCCGACTCAGCGGCTGCCGTGTGTCCGTCCGACGGCGAACCTCGCGTCGCCCTCACCGGCGGCCTCGCCAGGATGGGAGACCCGCTGCTCGTACCGCTGGCGGAGGAGCTGACGAGGCGGCTGCCGCACGCGCGGCAGGTGGTGGCGGAGGGCGATCCGCTGCGGGGCTCGGTCCGTATCGCGACCGCTCTGGCCGCCGGTTCGTTCCCTCTGCCGGGTGACGAGGCGATGCTGTCCGTCGTTACCACGAACGGCGTAAACGCGGTCGGCGTATCCGCTGATCACTTCTGAACCGTACAGAACTCATCAGACAAAACCGGACGTATACCGCTCACCTGGACCCTCCCCGAACAGGGGAGCCCAGGAAACCAGTAACATGCGACGCCATGAGCTCCCCCACTGGACCCGCGTCCGGCCTGCCAGTACGAATGCCGCGACCTCGCCAGCCCGGGCGGCACCGCCGACCCGAGCCCCTGGCGGCTCCCGAGGGCGCCCCCGCGCTTGTTCTCGCGGTTCCGGGCACCCCGGGTGTCGCCACGCGCAGTCTCGCCGACGAGGTCGTGAGCATCGCGCGCTCCGAGCTCCCCGGCCTGGATGCCCGGATCGGGTACCTCGACGGCGACGACGCGGAGTTCCCCACGCTGCAGGCGGTGCTGACGCACGCCGCGGAGGAGCGCACCGCCCGATACGCACAGGCCAAGGCCGCGGGGCTGGACGTGAGGGAGCCCGACGGCCCGGTGGCGGTCGCCGTGCCCCTGCTGGCCGGCCCGGACGGCGCGCTGCTGCGCCGGGTCCGGCAGGCCGTGATGGAGAGCCGGATCGCGGCCGAATTGACCGATGTCCTGGGCCCGCACCCGCTGCTCGCCGAGGCGCTGCACGTGCGGCTGTCGGAGGCCGGTCTGGCCCGCGCCGACCGTGCCCGGCTGTTCACCGTGGCGACCGCGGCGGACGGCATCATCCTGGCCTCCGTGGGCGGCGACGAGGCGGTGCAGGCGGCCGGCATCACCGGCATGCTGCTCGCCGCGCGCCTGGCGGTGCCGGTGATGGCGGCGGCGCTCGACCAGGACGGCTCGATCGCGTCCGTCGCCGAGCAGCTCCGTTCCTCGGGTTCGCAGCAGCTGGCGCTCGCGCCGTATCTGATAGGGCCGGAGATCGACCCGGGCCTGATCGAGGAGGCGGCCAGGGAGGTCGGCTGCTCCGCCGCCGAGGCGCTCGGCCCCTACCCGGCGATCGGGAAGCTTGCCCTGGCCAAGTACACGACCGCGCTGGGTATCGCCCCGCCTCAGCCGCAGGGCACGCCGGTCCGCTGACCCGCGGCGCACGACCGTACGGCGAAAGGGCCCGTTTCCCACCGGAACGGGCCCTTCGCCATGATGGCGGAGACAGCCGTCGGGTCAGCCGATGACCACGCAGGAGGCCGCCGTCACCTCGACCGCGCCCTCGAAGTGCGGCAGTCCGGTCGTCGGGTCGACGGCGAACCAGGCGACGTCGCCGGAGCGCTCGTTGGCGACGTAGAGGAACCCGCCCGCCTCGGTGAGCGCCCGGGGCCAGTGGCCACCGCAGGGGACCGTGCCCACCAGCCGCAGGGTCTCGCCCTCGACGGCGAACGTGGACAGGACGTCCTCGCCCCGGATCGCGGTCCACACGAAGCGCCCGTCCGGTGAGGCGACGATCCCTGAGGGATAGGCGTGACCGTCCGGGGGCCCTGGCAGGACCGGCGTCTCGGCCAGCGGCTTCAGCGTGCCGTCCGCGGCGTCCCAGCGGCAGACGGTGACGGTCGGGATGAGTTCGTTGACGACGTAGGCGTGCGAACCGTCCGGGTGGAAGGCCAGATGGCGGGGGCCGGAGCCGGGCCGTAGGGCGGTCTCCCGGTGGAGTACGAGGCCGCCGTCGGTCAGCGTGCACACCCGCACCGAGTCGGTGCCGAGGTCGACGCTGACGGCCCAGCGGCCGCTCGGATCGGACTGGATCTGGTGGGCGTGCGGGCCGTGCTGGCGGGGCGTGTGCGGACCCGAGCCGGTGTGCCGGAACACGCCGGACGGCGCGGCCGCGAGGGTGCCGTCGGGGCGGAGGGGGACCGCGGTGACGCTGCCGGAGCCGTAGTTGGCGGTGAGGACGTGACCGGCGTGGACGCTGAGGTGGGTGGGGCCGTTCCCGTTGATCGGCACCCGTGGGCCGGCCGACTCGGGTTTGTCCCCGTCCACCCGGTACGCGGCCACCGCGCCCTCGGCGGTCTCGCTCACGGCGTAGAGCGTGCCGCCGTCAGGGGCGAGGGCCAGGTAGGACGGATCGGGCAGGCCGTCCAGACTGCTCAGGAGAGTCAACGCGCCGCTGCCCTCGGCCACGGCCGCCGTCACGATGCCCGGGCCTCCGGCCGCCGTGAAGGACCCGATGAAGGCCCGCCGTCCCCGTCTGCCGCCGTGTGCCACCGCAGTCCCCTCTCGGTCCTGTGCCGTGGGGCGACGGTAGCAGCCGATCACATGAGGTCTAGACCAAGGGGCGGTTCACCTCAGGTTCCGACGAGCGGCGAGCCCGAGGACCCCCGCAGGGGCGTGGCGAGTTCCGTGAGGGCCCGCTCCAGGCCGTGCAGGTGGGCCAGGGCGGGTGCCGACGCGAGTACGGGCACGGGCGCGCGCGGCGGCACAGGGGGCGCGGGATTCTCGCGCACGGGGTCCGCGGGAACACCACCTGTCAGCGCGCCCCCGGTCAGCGCTTCCACAGCCGTCTCGACTCGTCGGCAGGCGGTGGTCAGGCGGGCGTCGTGGGAGGCCTCGGGGTCGGTGGCGACGGTGACCAGCCCGCGGATCTCGCGCGCGCAGTCGTCGAGCAGGGCAAGGACCCGACGGGCGCGCCGCTTGCGGCCGAGCATCGGGTTGAGCGGGTGCACCAGCGGGGCGACGGAGAGCCGGACCCGGCCGAGCAGTTGCTCCAGTTCGGCCGCGCGGGGTGCCGGGTCGGCGTGCGGGGAGCCGGCCAGGCGGGCCGCGGCCTCGGCGGTGCAGGCCCGCACGCCGTGCAGCGCCCGCAGGATCCAGCCGTCGGTGACGGTGTGCGTGGTGACGGGCAGGACGAGGAGCACCGCGAGCATCGCGCCGACCGCTCCGACGCCGGTCTCCAGGAACCGCAGAGCCAGCAGCCCGGGCTCCAGGACCCCGAGGAGGCCGTAGAGCAGCTCGGCGAGCAGGGTCACGCAGAGCATCATCCAGGTGTACGACACAGCGGCCGTGTAGAAGATGCCGAAGACGCAGACGGCGAGGATCAGGACCGTCGGCAGTACGGCGCCGTCGAGCGGGACGGCGACGAGCAGGCCGAGCCCGATACCGATCACGGTGCCGAGGACCCGGCGGAAGCCGCGCACCAGGGTCTCGCCGCGCGAGGTGGTGTTGACGAAGATCCACCAGGTGGCGCCGACGGCCCAGTACCAGCGCTGTCCGGACACCAGCTGCCCCACGACCAGGGCGAAGCCCGCGCCCGCGGTCGCCTGGATCGCCTGCCGCGTGGTCACCCGGGCGAGACCGCTGCCGCCCGGCGGAGCGGGAACGGGAGCTGGGGGCAACCGGCGCTCGTAGCACCACAGCCCGAAGCGCACGCTCGCGGCGGTGAGCACGGACAGCAGGACGGCGGCGTACAGCTCGGGCAGTCGGTCGGTGGTGGCGTGCAGGAACTGCGCCACGAAGTAGGTCATGAACCCGAACACGCCGAGGCTGTGCCCGCGCGGCCCCCAGCGCCGCGCGTACACGCCCGCGCCGACCACGGCGAGGAAGGCGAGGTCCCGCGCCACGGGGTGGTCATGCAGTACAGCCGCGGCGGCGAGCACGGGCAGGCCCACGGCGGGCAGCAGCGCGGTGGTGACGGCCTGGCCGCGCACCGTCGCGTCCGTGACGGTGAACAGGGTGAGGAGCGCGGCGAGTCCGCCGGTGACCGCACCGACGAGCGAGTGTCCGGCGAGCCCGCACAGGAGCACCGCCGACCCGATCCCGAACACCGCACGTGCCGCGAACCGCAGGCGTACCCGCCCCGGGTCCGGCGCCACGAACATCCTCTTCAGCACTGCTTCCCGCCCCTTCGGCCCCTCGTGCGAGGGAGCGCTTCTACTCCTGGCATGCAAAAGGCGCCGCGGGATCCGCAGCGCCATCGACATGCTCATGAGAGCACTGCCGACCCTGTCGGCTCAAGTGACCTCCGAAATGCTGGACCATTGGCACAGCCATACCGGTTTTGGCCCGTCCACCGACGAGCCAACGGACCAGGCGAGCCAGACGGACCCGCCACAGCCGCACGGGCCGGGCCGGGCCGGACGACGAACCAAACACGAGGAGGCGGACAGCATGTCCGTGGACGAGCTGGACACCCGCATTCTGCGGCTGCTGCTGGAGCAGCCCCGCACGAGCATGCGCGAGTACGCCCGAATCCTCGGGATCGCCCGCGGCACCCTGCAGGCCCGCCTGGACCGGCTCGAGCGGGACGGGGTGGTCACCGGCACGGGCCCCTCCCTCTCCCCCGCCGCGCTCGGTCGACCCGTGCTGGCGTTCGTACACATCGAGGTCACCCAGGGGCATCTGGACGACGTGGGCGACGAGCTGGCCGCCGTGCCGGAGATCGTCGAGGCCTTCTCGATCACCGGAAGCGGCGATCTCCTGACCCGGGTCGTGGCGCGCGACAACGCGCAGCTGGAGGACGTGATCCAGACGTTGATCAGCCTTCCGGGAGTCGTCCGCACCCGCACCGAGGTGGCCCTGCGCGAGCGCGTCCCGTACCGGCTGCTGCCCCTGGTGGAGTCGATCGGGCGAGCGGCTCGGAAATGACCTTTGACATCCTGGCGTCATGAGCATTCTCGGCGACATCTCGGTCATCTTCGATCTCGACGGAACTCTCGTGGACAGCGAGCCGAACTACTACGAAGCGGGTCGGCAGGTCCTCGCCGCGCACGGCGTCACGGACTACACGTGGTCGGACCACGAGCGGTTCGTCGGGATCAGCACGCTGGAGACGATCGCCGTCTGGAAGGACCAGTACCGTCTGCGAGCCTCCACCGACGAGCTCTTCGCCGCCAAGAACCGGCTCTACCTGGAGCTGGCCCGCACCTCGACGCGCGCCTATCCCGAGATGGCCAAGTTCGTGGAACTGCTGGCGACGGACGGTGTCCCGATGGCCGTCGCCTCGGGTTCGTCGCCCGAGGCCATCGAGGCGGTCCTGGCCGGCACGGGCCTGGACGCCCATCTGCGCACCACGGTGTCGGCCGACGAGGTGGCCCGGGGCAAGCCCGCGCCGGACGTGTTCCTGGAGGCGGCCCGCCGACTCGACGCGGCACCGGCCCGTTGCGTGGTGGTGGAGGACGCGGCCCCGGGCGCCGCGGCGGCGCACGCGGCCGGGATGCGCTGCGTGGCCGTGCCGTACATCGCCGCACAGGCGGACGCCCCGGAGTTCGACACCGCGGATCTGCTCCTGCCGGGCGGTCAGGCCGAGTTCACCGCCCGGACGGCGTACGACTGGCTGGTGCGCACGGCGCAGGCGGCTTGACCGCTTCCCGATCCAGGGACGCGGCTCGAGCGCGGCCGGAACTGAACGCTCCCGCCCCGTTGACGCTCTCCCGTCCCCTCTCTATCGTCTGGTCGATCATCCGCACATCGTTCGTCATGTCGAACAGTGGCGGTATCCGTGAACACCCGTGGAACCATGGACTCGTGGAGGCGCACACATGGCACCGCCCCTCTCCAGACGGAACCTTCTCCAGTCGGCGGTCTCCGGCGCGGCGATCGCCGCGGTGACGCCCGCGTTCTCTTATGCGGCGAGCGGCCGGGCCGTCGCCGCGGCTTCGGAGGCACCATCCGTGTGGACCGTACAGCCGTTCGCCCTCGATGAGGTGGCGCTCGGTCAGGGGCTGTTCGCCGACAAGCGGCAGCTGATGCTCGACCACGCGCGCGGCTACGACGTGAACCGACTGGTGCAGGTCTTCCGCGCCAACGCCGGTCTCCCCACGGGCGGAGCGGTCGCGCCCGGCGGCTGGGAGGGGCTGGACGGCGAGGCCAACGGCAACCTCCGCGGGCACTACACCGGTCACTTCCTCACCATGCTGTCGCAGGCGTACGCCGGCACCGGCGAGCAGGTGTTCATCGACAGGACCCGCACCATCCTCGAGGCGCTCACCGAGGTGCGCGAGGCGCTGCGGCAGGAGCCTCGCGTGCTCAGCGGTCCGGGGCGGTTCGGGACGGCGCCGGAGCAGGTCCGCGGCTCCTACCAGTACGTCGACCTCCCCTCCGGCGTGCTCGGTGGCGCCTCGGCGCTCACCCTGTCGGTCTGGGTGAAGCCCACGCACGACGCCGCCTGGGCCAGGGTCTTCGACTTCGGCGACAACACCACCCGCTATCTGTATCTGGCCGCGCGCACCGCGGGCGGCGTGCCGCGCTTCGCCATCACCACCGGCGGCGGCGGTGGCGAGCAGGGCCTCGAGGGCACGGCCGCGCTGCCGTTGAACCGGTGGAGCCATCTGGCGGTGACGCTCGCGGGCGGCACGGGCACCCTGTACGTGGACGGCACCGCCGTCGCGCGGAACACGTCCATGTCCCTGACCCCGGCGGCCCTCGGCACCCTCGCCCACAACTGGCTCGGCCGCTCCAACTATCCCGCCGACCCCGTCTTCGCGGGCTCCGTCGACGAGTTCAACGTCTGGTCCCGGGCCCTCACCGCCGAGGAGATCGGCGGCCTCCAGGACAGCCGCGCCGCCGACGCCCCCGCCGGCCCGGGCGACCTCGCGTCGTACGCCTTCGACGAGACCGAGGGATCGTCCTTCGCGGACGCCTCCGGCCGGGGCCTCACCGCCACCCTGCGCCGCACCTGGGACGCGCCCAGCCATCCCGGGTTCCTGGCGGCGTACCCGGAGACGCAGTTCATCCAGCTGGAGTCGATGACCGGCTCCGACTACACCAAGGTGTGGGCGCCCTACTACACCGCGCACAAGATCCTGCGGGGTCTGCTCGACGCGTACACGGCCACCGACGACGCCCGGGCGCTCGACCTGGCGTCGGGCATGTGCGACTGGATGTACTCCCGGCTGTCGAAGCTGCCCGCCGCCACGCTGCAACGCATGTGGGGCCTCTTCTCCAGCGGCGAGTTCGGAGGCATCGTCGAGGCGGTCTGCGATCTGCACGCGCTGTCCGGCAAGGCCGAACACCTCGCGCTGGCCCGGCTGTTCGACCTCGACAAGCTCATCGACGCGTGCGCGGCGAACAACGACATCCTCGACGGACTGCACGCCAACCAGCACATCCCGATCTTCACCGGCCTCGTCCGGCTGTACGACGCCACGGGCGAGGAGCGTTACCTCACCGCCGCCCGGAACTTCTGGAGCATGGTCGTACCGGGGCGCATGTACGGCATCGGCGGCACCAGTACCACGGAGTTCTGGAAGGCGTCCGGGGTGATCGCGGGCACCCTCAGCGCCACGACCGCCGAGACGTGCTGCGCGTACAACATGCTGAAGCTCAGCCGGATGCTGTTCTTCCACGAGCAGTCACCGAAGTACATGGACTACTACGAGCGGGCCCTCTACAACCAGGTGCTCGGCTCCAAGCAGGACACGGCGGACGCGGAGAAGCCCCTCGTCACGTACTTCATCGGGCTGACTCCCGGTCATGTCCGGGACTACACGCCCAAGCAGGGCACGACCTGCTGCGAGGGCACCGGCATGGAGAGCGCCACGAAGTACCAGGACTCGGTGTACTTCAGGCAGGCCGACGGCAGCGCCCTGTACGTCAATCTGTACAGCCCGTCCGAGCTGACCTGGGCGGAGAAGGGTGTCACGGTCACCCAGACCACCGACTACCCGAGGGAACAGGGCAGCACCCTCACCATCGGGGGCCGCCGCGCGGCCTTCGCGCTGCGGCTGCGGGTGCCGTCCTGGGCGACCGCCGGATTCCGGGTGACGGTCAACGGGCGTGCGGTGTCCGGCACTCCGACGCCGGGCAGCTACTTCACCGTCTCCCGGATGTGGCGTCCCGGTGACGTCGTGCGCGTCGCCGTGCCCTTCCGGCTGCGGGTGGAGAAGGCCCTCGACGACCCGTCGTTGCAGACCCTCTTCTACGGGCCGGTCAACCTCGTCGCCCGTGATCCGGCTACCGACTACCTGCGGTTCGGCCTGTACCGCAACGCCGGACTGTCCGGAGATCTGCTGCCCTCACTGACCCCGGTGAGCGGCGAACCGCTCCACCACACCCTCGACGGCACGGAGTTCGCGCCGTTCTTCGAGGGCACCGAGGACCCCACCCACGCCTACTTCCGGCGGTCCGAACCGCGGGTCGTGTTCGGCTCGACGGACTCCGGCGTGGCCAATCCCGCGAAGGGCGACGGGACGACTCTGCTGGACGAGGTCTGGGCCGCGGCCCCGTTCCGGAACAAGGAGGCGCTGGTCTCTCGGGTGCGGACCACGGTGGACTCGTGGGTGTCGGCCGGGCTGCTGGGACGGGCGGACGGCGACACGGCGGTGCGGACGGCACGGAAGGCGTCCTACGCGCGCTGATCCACTACGAGCGGCGGCGCGGCTTGCCCCGCCGGGTGCCCTTCGGGGCGCCGGCCGAGCCGGAGCGTCCACCGGCGCGGCCGGTACCGCCTCGGGTGCCGGCGGAGCCCCCGCCCCTGGATCCCTGCCCGGCGGTCTTGCGGGGCGTGGGCGTGCTCTTCTCGGTGCGCCCCCGCTCGGCACCGGACTCGCTCGCGGGCTTGGCGCGGCCCCGGGTGCTGTTCGGGGTGCGGCCCCTGACGATGCCGATGAGGTCCTCGACCTGGTCGGTGGTCGCGTCCTCGGGCCAGGAGAGGGCCACACCGGACTGGGGGGCGTCGACGACCGGGCGGTAGGTCAGGTCGCGGCGGTGATGCAGACGCGCCACCGACTGGGGGACGACGAGGACGCCGATGCCCGCCGCGACCAGCTCGACCGCGTCCGCCGTGGTGGCCGGCCGCTCGAAGGCGGGCTCCCCCGGCGGTCGTTCCCAGTCCAGGACGTCGTCGAGGGGGTGCAGCACGGTCTCCTCGGCGAGTTCGGCGCACGACACCTCGTCCACCGCCGTGATGACATGGTCCTTGGGGACCACGACGACCGTCGTCTCCGTGTAGAGGGGGATCGCGCTGAAGACCGTACGGTCGACGGGGAGCCGTACGAACGCGGCGTCCGCGTCGCCGTCGCGCAACACACGGGAGACCTCGGCAGCCGGGACCGCGACCAGCTCCAGCGGGGTGTCGGGCAGGCGTTCGTTCCAGATCCGCGCCCACTTGCCGGGGGTCACCCCGGGAACGTAGGCGAGCCGGAACGAGGGGGATGCCGCGGAGCCAGTCACCTCGCCAGGCTACCCGTCGTGGTCACAAGCCTCGCGCGCGGTCGATAGTCTGGACACCATGAAGTCGCACCAGAGCACCCAGACGATGAAGCCCGCGACCGCGGCGAAGAAGCTGGGTGTGTACCTCCCGGCCACCCCCACGGAGTTCCAGGAGGGCGTCGTCACCCGCGCCGAGCTGAACGAGCTGCAGACGAACCCGCCCGAGTGGCTGCGGGAGCTGCGGCGCACCGGCCCGCACCCGCGCCCCGTGGTGGCGGCCAGGCTCGGGGTGTCCATCGGCGGGCTGGCCCGCGGCGGAGTCACGGAGGCGCTCACCACCGAGCAGATCGAGGCGCTCAGGCAGGAGCAGCCCGACTGGCTGGAGAAGGAGCGCGCCACGCAGGCCGAGGTGCGCAAGGAGACGGCCCGCATCAAGCAGAAGAACGCCGAGCAGACCGAATCCTCCTGACCTTCGGGCAGGTCCGCTCGGCGGGTCAGCGCGACAACGCCGTTCGCGCTGCCCTGAGGGCCTGTTCGGCGTAGCCGCGGCCGAAGAGCACGGCGTGCACCAGGAGCGGGAAGAGCTGGTGCGGCCCGATTCGGTCCCGCCAGCCGTCGGCGAGCGGCGCCTGCTGCTGATATCCCTCCAGTACCCGCTCCAGGTGGGGGCAGCCGAAGAGGTGGAGCATCGCGAGGTCGGTCTCGCGGTGGCCGCCGTGCGCGGCCGGGTCGATCAGCCACACCCGGCCGTCGCCGCCCCACAGCACGTTGCCGTTCCACAGATCGCCGTGCAGCCGGGCCGGTGGTTCGGCCGGGCCGGCCAGCTCCGGCAGGCGCCCGCAGAGCTCTTCGACGACGGCGGCTTCGGCGGGACGCACGGTGCCGGCGTCGACGGCCAGGCGCAGGTAGGGCAGCACCCGGTGCCGGGCGTACCAGTCGGGCCAGTCACCACCCTGGATGTTGCGCATCGGGGCGCGTCCGATGTACGCGTCCTCAAGGCCGCCGGGCGGTGGGGCGCCGAACGCGGGGGCGCCACTGGCGTGCAGGTCGGCCAGGTCCCGGCCGAACCGGTCGGCGGCAGCCGTGCTCGGCCGCCCCTCGGGAACCAGGTCGATCACCAGCCACCGCGGATCGTCCCCGTGCACGGCCGGGACCTGGACCGCTCGGGCCTCGGCCAGCCAGCGCAGCCCCGCCGCCTCGGCCCGCACCGCGCCGGGGCCCTCGTCCCGCTTGACCACCACCGACCGCCCGTCCGCCAGGGCGACTTCGGTCAGCGTCCCGGACAGCGGGCGAACGGTGCGCACCGGACGCCCGGTGAGTCGCGCCGCCACGGCACCGGGCTCCTCGTCGCCGATGGGTGTCGGGCGGCGGCTCATTTCGTACCGAACCATGCGTCGGCGAGCACGGTCGGCGCGCCGAGGGCGGGGGCGTCACGTTCGCTCAGGTGCCAGGGAATGTTGATGTACATGTACAGCAGTGTGTACCCGAGCAGGTCGCCCAGGGGCGAGATCCAGCCGTACGCCTTCGCCCCTGTTCCTCCCCGCGTCGTGCATCGATCAAGCTCACCCTCATCGAGGTGTGGCACCGGTGAAACATTTCAGCCATGTATTGACATGCGGAAGAGACGGTTCGTAGCTTGGGCGATTATTTAGATTCGTGAAACGAGTTCACGAATATGAACGGAGAGTGCCCATGGGCGATCGCCGACGACGTCGCCGCCTCACTGCCGCCATCACCGTCGCAGGGCTGTCGTTCGCAACAGCCGCCTGTGGCTCCGGTTCCGACAGCGCCGGCAGCGCGGGCCCGAACACGCTGGAGGTGTGGACCCGGAGCGACCCCACCTCCGCCGCCACCTACGATCGCGTGTTCGCCGCCTTCACCAAGAAGACCGGCATCAAGGTCGACTACCAGCCGGTCGTCAACTTCGACCAGCAACTCCAGAGCCGGGCGTCCACCAAGGACCTGCCCGACGTCATGATCAACGACACCGCCCTGATGGGCAGCTACCAGAGTCAGGGCCTGCTCAAGCCCATCGACACCAAGTCGATCGCGGGCAGCGACCAGATCAGCGACAAGAGCTGGTCGTCCACGGTGGGGCTCGACGGCAAGCACTACGGCATCCCCTACTCCCGCCAGGCCATGACCCTGATGATCCGCAAGGACTGGCTGAACAAGCTCGGCCTCCAGGCCCCCACCACCTGGCAGCAGATGCTCACCGTCGCCAAGGCCTTCGCCGCCAAGGACCCCGACGGCGACGGCAAGGCCGACACCTACGGCATGGTCGTCCCCGGCAGCGCCCAGAACGGCTACGCCGCCTGGTGGGGCGCCAGCTACCTCTGGCAGGGCGGCGCGAAGATCATCCAACCGGACGGCGACGGCGGCTACCGCCCGGCCATGGACTCGGCGGCGGCCGTGCGCACCGTCACCTGGATGAAGGACAACCTCTTCTGCGGTGACAACGGTGTCATCCAACCGGGAGCGGTCACGGCCATCACCGCCACCGCCACCAACTTCCAGGACGGCAACGCCGGCATGTACCTCACCGGCCCCTACAACATGACCGCCTTCGACGACGCGCTCGGCAAGGACAAGTACGAGGTCGTGGCCGCCCCCGCCGGTCCGGCCGGGTCCGATGTGCTGGCCGAGGGCGAGAACGTCTACTTCGGCGCCAAGACCGGCAAGACGAAAATGGAGCAGGCCCTGGGTGCCTTCCTCGTCTCCCCCGAGGGCCAGAAGATCGCCATGGCCGGCGACAGCGGCCACCAGCCCGTCGTACGTATCCCCGCCAACTCCACGCTGGACGCCGCCAAGGTGCACCACGACGCCCGCTGGAACGTCGTGCAGAAGGCCTACGAGCACACCTCGGAGCAGTTCCCGAACGCGCTCGACTTCGCCCCGGTCAAGCAGGACACCGCGGACACCCTCAACGCGATCTTCACGTACTGCGGCAGCGACGTCAGTTCGAGCCTCAAGGAACTCAACGACACCCTCGCCGGTGACCTCAAGGACCAGGACCTGTTGAAATGACCGCTACCGTGACACCGCCCGTGGCGCGCAGAGCCCGGGTCCTCAGCAAGAAGGCCGTCCTTCCCTGGGTGTTCCTCGCCCCGGGGCTGCTGCTCGCCCTGGTCTTCAAGTTCCTGCCCATGGGCAAGGGCCTCTGGCTCAGCTTCTTCGACGTGCGGCCCTTCCTCGGAGACAAGTGGGTCGGCCTCGACAACTACACCCGGGTCCTGACCGACCACCGCTTCCAGGACGCGATAGGCCACACCCTCCTGCTCGGTCTCGGCCAGTCCCTCGGCGCGATCGTCGTCGGCTTCCTGCTGGCGCTGCTCCTCGAAGGCCAGGCACGGTCCCTGAAGATCATGCGTACGGCCGTCTTCCTGCCGGTGGTCACCGCGACCGCCGTGGTCGGCGAGATGTGGCGGCTGCTGTACTACCCGACCTCCGACGGTCTGATCAACCACGGCCTCGGCTTCCTCGGCCTCGGGCCCACGCAGTTCCTCGACAACCCGAACACCGCCCTGTGGGCCACGATGGTCATGAGCATCTGGATGCTCGCCCCCTACAACATGGTCATCATCCTCGCCGGTCTGGCCGGCGTGGACCGGACCCTGTACGAGGCCGCCGCGATGGACGGCGTCTCGCTGTGGCAGCGGCTGCGTCACGTGACACTGCCCGCGATCCGCCCCGCGCTGAGCATCGTCCTCACCCTCGCCGCGATCCGCGGACTGCGCGTGTTCACCGAGGTGTTCGTCCTCACCGGCGGCGGCCCGGCCGGGTCCACCGAGGTCTGGATGACCCGCGCCTACACGCTCGGCTTCACCCGCAACGACATCGGCGGCGCCTCCGCGGCCTCCGTGGTGCTGCTCTGCGTGACCCTGCTTCTGACCGTCACGGTCAACTACTTCCGCAAGAGGGGAGACGTCCGATGAGCGCCCCCGCCATCGACCCCGTCCGGGCATCGGCCCCGGCCGCCGCGAAGGGCACGTCCGCCGAGTCCGGGCGCGCCACCCCCGCGCGCTTCGACACCGCGCTCGGCTGGAGCGACCGGCCGGGCGTCGCCTGGGGTCTGCGGATCCTGCTGTGCGCGATCGCGCTCGGCGTCTTCGCGGCGCCGTTCCTGACGATCCTCTCCGGCGCCTTCACCACGCACGCCAGCGGCTCGTCGCTGTCCTTCCTCCCGCACCACAGCACGCTGCAGAACTTCAAGGTCGCGGGTGAGCGCGGGATCTGGGACTACTTCGGCAACTCGCTGGTCATCGCGGGCGGCGCGCTGCTGCTGCAGCTCGCGGTGTCGGTGCTCGCCGCGTACGCGCTGGCCCGGCACAGGTTCCGTGGCCAGGCGCTGGTCCTCACCCTGTTCATGCTGACGATGATGCTTCCCGAGGAGGTCATCGCGATCCCGCTGTCCCTGGTCCTCGGTCACGTTCCGGTGGTCGGCCTGGATCTGAAGGGAACCGTCTGGGGCGTGATCCTGCCGCTCGGCGCCTGGGGCTTCTCCGTGATGCTCCTGACCGAGTTCATGAAGGACATCCCCACCGAGATCGAGGAGGCCGCCCGGCTCGACGGTGTGGGCGAGTTCAGGATGCTGTGGCAGGTCGTCCTGCCGCTGTGCAAGCCCGCCCTCGGAGTGGCCGGAGTGCTCGGCTTCGTGATGATCTGGGACCAGTACCTGCTGCCCCTGATCGCCTCCAAGGACCCCACCGACTACACGGTCACCGTCGCCCTGTCCATCCTGCGCACCGACCCCCAGGTCGGCTCCGGGGTGGTGCTCGCCGGTGCGGTCATCGCCCTCGTGCCCAGTCTGATCGTCTATCTGCTCCTCCAGCGCTCGCTGGTCTCCGGCATCGCGGCCGGGGCCACCAAGGGCTGATCCAGCTGTCCCACCCCCCACACACACTTGTAGTCACGAGGGAGACATGAAGTTCCACGGAGTGCTGTTCTTTCCGGTCACGCCGTTCGCGGCGGACGGGTCGCTGGACGAGGGACTGCTCGCCCAGCACATCGAGGCCGGTGTGGCCGCGGGCGCGGGCGGTGTGTTCGTCGCCTGCGGCACCGGCGAGTTCCACGCGCTGACGTCCGACGAGATCGAGCGGGCCACCCGGGTCGCGGTCGAGACGACCGCGGGCCGGGTGCCGGTCCTGGCCGCCGCGGGCGGCCCGACGCCGGTCGCCCGCGACCAGGCCGCCCGCGTCGAACAGGCGGGCGCCGACGGCATCCTGTTGCTGCCGCCGTATCTGGTGAGCGCCCCGCAGCGGGGGCTGGTGCGCTACGTCGAGGAGGTCACCGCCGCCTCCCGCCTGCCCGTGGTCTTCTACCAGCGCGGCACGGCCCTGCTCACCGAGGCCACGGCCGCCGAACTCGCCGCCCTGCCGAACGTCGTCGGCCTCAAGGACGGCGTCGGCGACATCGAGCGGATGCAGCGCATCGTCCGCGCGGTGCGCGCGGTGCCGGGCGGCGCGGACTTCCAGTTCTTCAACGGCCTGCCCACCGCCGAGATGACCGCGCCGGCCTACCGCGGTGTCGGCGTCGACCTGTACTCCTCCGCGGTGTTCGCCTTCGCCCCGGAGATCGCCCTGGCCTTCCACCGGGCGCTCGCCGAGGGCGACGAGACGCTCGTCAACACGCTGCTCGACGAGTTCTACGGCCCCCTCGTCGCCCTCCGTGACGAGGTCCCCGGCTACTCCGTGTCCCTCGTCAAGGCGGGGGTGACGCTGCGCGGCCTGGACGTGGGCGGGGTACGGGCACCGCTGCTGGACCCGACGCCGGAGCACATCGCCCGGCTCGCGAAGCTCGTCGACCACGGCCTGGAGGTGATCGCCGCATGAGCACCGCCGGTGACACCAGGATCCGTGAACTGATCATCACCCCGATCGCCTTCGGCGACCCGCCGCTGCTCAACTCCAACGGCGTCCATGAGCCCCTCGCCCTGCGCGTGATCCTGCAACTCGTGTTGGAGGACGGCACGGTGGGGCTCGGCGAGTCGACCGGCGGCACCGTGCGGCTGGAGCGACTTCAGGCGGCGGCCCGGGTGGTCGTCGGGATGGACGTCTTCGACACGACGGCCGTCGCGGCCGCGATCGACGCCGCCCTGCTGCCGACCGTGCCCAGCTCCCACGAACGCGGCTGGACCACGTCCGCGGTGGAGGTGGCCTGCCTCGACGCGCAGGGCAAGCTGCTCGGGCGTCCGGTCAGCGACCTGCTCGGGGGCGCGGTCCGCGACTCGGTGCCGTTCGCCGCGTACCTCTTCTACAAGTGGGCCGAGCACCCCGCCCTCGACGGCCGCGCGGCGATCGGCGACGACTGGGGCGAGGCCCTGGACCCGGCCGGCATCGTCGAGCAGGCGCGGCTGATGCAGGAGCGGTACGGTTTCCGGTCGTTCAAGCTCAAGGGCGGGGTCTTTCCGCCCGACGAGGAGATCGCCGCGATGAGGGCGCTGGCCGAGGCCTTCCCCGGGCAGCCCTTGCGTCTGGACCCCAACACGGCCTGGACGGTGGAGACGTCGAAGTACGTCGCCCGCGAACTCGCCGACGTACTGGAGTACTTGGAGGATCCGACCAAGGGCATCCCCGGCATGGCGGAGGTCGCGAGGGACTCACCGCTGCCGCTGGCGACCAACATGTGCGTGGTCGCCTGGGAGCATCTGAGGCCCGGCATCGAGCAGAACGCGATCCAGGTCCTGCTGACCGACCACCACTACTGGGGCGGGCTGCGCCGCACCCGTGAACTGGCCGCCGTCTGCGAGGCGTTCGGGCTGGCGCTGTCCATGCACTCCAACTCGCACCTCGGCATCAGCCTCGCCGCCATGACCCATGTGGCCGCGGCCATCCCGAATCTGGACCACTCCTGCGACACCCACTACCCGTGGAACTCGGCGGACGACGTGATCGTCCCCGGCACCCTGGAGTTGCGCGACGGCGCGGTCAAGGTCCCCACCGGCCCGGGTCTCGGGGTGGAACTGGACCACGACGCCCTGGAGCGGCAGCACCGGGTGTACGTGGACTCCGGGATGCGCGGCCGTGACGACACCGGATACATGCGGCGGATCCAGCCGGAGTACGAGCTGAGGCTCCCGCGCTGGTGAGGGGGCGCAGGTGCGGTCGGCCCGGGGCGGAGGCCTCGGGCCGACGCCGCTGCGTCCGCGGATGGCACGTCAGCGAAGGGTGAGCGGGGTCTCGTGTTCGAGATGGGACAGCTTCTGCGGGTTGCGGACGTAGTAGAGACCGGTGATGCGGGCGTCCTCGACCCGGAAGGCCATGACGCCGTCGATCTCGCCGTCCAGGCGTACCAGGAGTGCCGGGCTGCCGTTGGCCACGGTGGGGGCGACGGTGATGGGGAGTTCGTTCTTGCCGAGACCGCCGATCATGAAGCGGGCCACCTTGTCGGCGCCGATGATCGGCCGCAGCGCTGCCTGCTTGATGCCGCCGCCGTCGCCCATGAGGACGACCTCTGGGGCGAGCACGTCGAGCAGGCCCTGCGGGTCCCCGGTCTCCAGTGCGCGCCGGAACGCCTCCAGAGCCACCCGGGTCTCGCTCGCGGAGACCACCTCGCGAGGACGACGGGCCTCGACATGCCGACGGGCACGGTGGGCGATCTGGCGGACGGCCGCGGGGCTCTTGTCGACGGCGGCCGCGATCTCCTCGTAGCTGACGTCGAAGGCCTCGCGCAGCACGAAGACGGCGCGCTCGGTCGGCGACAGCGTTTCCAGGACGAGCATGAGCGCCATCGACACGCTCTCGGCGAGCTCGACGTCCTCCGCCACGTCCGGCGCGGTGAGCAGCGGCTCGGGCAGCCATTGGCCGACGTACGACTCCTTGCGGCGACTCAGGGAGCGCAGCCGGTTGAGCGCCTGCCGGGTCGTGATCCGGACCAGGTAGGCACGCTGGTCGCGCACCTCCCCCAAGTCGACCTTGACCCACCGCAGCCAGGTTTCCTGGAGGACGTCCTCCGCGTCGGCTGCCGATCCGAGCATTTCGTAGGCGACGGTGAAGAGAAGGTTGCGGTGGGCGACGAAGGTCTCGGTCGCCGGATCGGTGGCGTGGTCGCTCATGTCTCGACCCCTTTCCATGGGTAACCCTTCCCTGGTAGCCAACGTGGACTGGCCGAGGCGGCCATGGGTGATCATCGCGCCTGCCATGAGGAAAACCCAGCGATGCTCAGAGCCGGGCCGTGTGTTCAGCGGTGGCCGGCGCCTCTTCGCGCTCGGCCTGCAGCGCCTGCCGGCGCTTGGCACCTCCCGAGACGCGGTGCAAGCTGTACGAACCCGGCTTGCGTGCCTCGCCCGCCAGATGCTTGACGATGCCCGTGCACACGACCTCCTTGAGCTTCGCGCCGGGGCGGCCGTCGATGTGGAACCACAGCGCGATGTCGTTCCGGTGGGCGAACTGGAAGATGCCGGCACGTCGCCCCAGGCTGATGCACTGGCCGGCGAACACCTGGTTGAGGGTCGAGGGCTGCTCACCGTCGATCCGGCTGAGCACCGTGTCGGCGGCCCGCGCGCCCAGCGGCATCGCGGCCTGGCAGCTCATCCGCAGGGGCAGGTTCGACGGTGCCGCAGAGTCGCCGGCCGCGACGATGCGTACGTCGTCCACGCTTGTCAGGGTCTCGTCCGTGAGCAGGCGGCCCAGGGCGTCGGTGCTGAGCCCGCTGCGGTCGGCCAGGTCCGGCACGCCGAATCCGGTGGTCCAGACGGTCACCGCGCTCGGCAGCTCGCGGCCGCCACTGAGCCGCACGGCCTCGCGGGTCACAGCCGTCACGGTCGCGTCGGGGCCTTCGAGCACAGTCACACCGAGTGCGGCGAAACGCTTGGCAACGGAACGTCGGCCCCGAGGATGCAGGTACGGACCGAGTACCTCTCCGCAGACCAGGGTCACGTCACGGCCCTGCTCCGCCAGCTCGGCCGCGGTCTCGATGCCGGCCGGACCGGCTCCGACGACCGTCACCGCGGCCGTCGCGGGCGTGGCGTCGAGGACCGGCCGCAGCCGCCCGGCCTCCTCGAAGGTGGCGATCGGGTAGGCGAACTCGGCCGCCCCGGGCACCGTCGGGTCGGCGCTGCCGCTGCCCACCGCGTAGACCAGGTAGTCGTAGCCGACCGTGCCGCCCGTCGCCAGCCGCACGGCGCGCTCGGCCGCATCGATGCGTGTCACGGTGTCGACCACCAGCCGGACGCCGTCGGCCAGGACCTCCCGGTAGTCGACGACCGCGTCGTGGGAACCGGCCACCAGTTGGTGCAGGCGGATCCGCTCGACGAAGGTCGGGCGCGGGTTGATCAGAGTCACCGTCACGCCGTCGCGCCGCGTCAGGCGGTCGGCCGCCATGACGCCGGCGTATCCGCCGCCGATCACGACCACATCGATGTTCCCGGTCGTGTCGATGTTCTCAGTCATGGTGTCTCCTTCGGCTCCAGGGGTTCGACCTCAAGACACCGCCTGACCGATCGCTGTGACAGCTTGTGAGGCAGATCACTCCACCCACGACCGAGGGGGTGTCGCTAGCGTGCGGTTCATGGATCTGCGACGACCCGAACCGTCCGTGCGGCACTTCGACCACTGTCCGTGGCTGTTCGCCGGGGAGGCGAGCGAGGACCAGCGCTCGGCCCAGCGGGAACGGCAACAGTCGATAGGCGGGGACAGTGAGATCGGCGAGCGGTGCTACGTCGCCGAGTCGGCGGCGGTGTTCCCCGACCGGCTGCGGCTCGGGGACGGCTCGTACATCGCCGCCCACGCCTATGTGACCGGGGAGCTGACCGCCGGTGCGGACTGCACGCTCAACCCGTTCACGACCGTGCGTGGTGATGTGGTGCTGGGCAGCGGGGTCCGGATCGGGGCGCACACCTCGCTCCTCGGCTTCAACCACTCCATGGCTCCCGACCGCCCGGTCTTCCAACAGCCCCTCACCAGCCGGGGGATCAGGATCGGGGACGACGTGTGGATCGGCTCGCACGTGGTCGTGGTGGACGGGGTGACCATCGGCGACCACTGTGTGATCGGTGCCGGAGCGGTGGTGACCAGGGACCTGCCGGCCTGGACGGTGGCCGCCGGGAACCCCGCGCGGCACATCCGCGACCGACGGGACGCCGGCGCGGGCGACGATCGACGGGACGACGGATCGCGCGGTGCCGTCGGCGCGGAGTCCAGCGGCGCCGGCGGTCACGCGTCCGGTACCGGGTCGGACCACTCCTCCCACCACACCACCGTCGAAGCCCCACGTCGCTCCCCCGGCCGCCCGGCCGGCACCGAGTTGAGCCGTTTCGCCGACACCGTCCGCGCTCAGGCCCCCGAACTCCTCGCCCGCTGCTGGGACGGTGACCGCTACGTCGACCGTCCCGGCGCGGCGCCCACCGTTCGGGCCCACTGCGACGCCGTGGAGATCGCCGACCTGCTCCTGGGGGCGGCGCCCGAGCAGCTGACGCCCGATGAGCACACGGGCCGCCTGGCCGCGCTGCAGGATCCGCGCACCGGGCTGGTGCCGGAGTTCGGCGAGAGCCTGGAGGAGGACGGCTTCCCCCGTGCGGGGGCGGCGCTGTACCACGTCCTCTGCGTCGGCTACGCCCTCGACCTGCTGGGCTCCCGCCTGCCGCATCCGGTGCGCGGGGCAGGCGAGATGACGGCCGGTCATCTCGTCGCGCGACTCGACGAGTTGCCCTGGCGTGACGAGGCGTGGAGCGCCGGTGCCTGGGTCGACGCCTGGGCCACGGCCGCCCACTGGAACCTGCGGCGTTCCGAGGACGGGGGTATGGAGCCGGGCGCGGTGGAGTCGTTGTTCGGTTGGCTGCTCTCCCGTGCGGATCCGTGGACCGGAATGTGGGGCGCCCCCTCGCCCGAGGCGGGCCGGTTGCAGGTGGTCAACGGCTACTACCGGCTGACGCGCGGCTCGTTCGCCCAGTTCGGTCTGCCGGTGCCGCACCCGGAGCGGGTCGTGGACGCGGTGGTGGACCATGCCCGCGACGGGCGGTACTTCGGCGCGGGCCAGGAGAACGCCTGCAACGTCCTGGACGTGGCCCACCCGCTGTGGCTGTGCACCCGCCGACTGGGGGCGAACGGCGGCCACGGCTACCGTGCGGCCGAGATCCGCGCCTGGGCCGAGCGGCAGCTGGCGGCGGCTCTCCCCCGTTGGCGGGACGGCCGGGGCTTCGGCTTCGGCCCCGGCGCCTCGGGTCCCGGTCCCGAACCCGGCCTCCAGGGCACCGAGATGTGGCTGGCGATCATCTGGCTCCTGGCCGACCTGCTGGGCCGCTCCGACGAGCTGGGCTACCGCCCACGTGGCATCCACCGCCCCGAGCCGGCCCGCGCGACCCAGGGCTACGCGGAGGCGTAGCGCAGACCCGATCCTCCGCTCGGACCGCGCAGTCCGCTCTCGCCCTGCCATTCCCTTTCGGCAGGGACATGCCCGACCCTGTCCCGGGGGCGCGGATCGTCGCGCCCTCGGACGGAGCGGTGACCGGGACTGAGGAGCGCACGCGTGGGCGAGGTCGGGGAGATGGCCGTGCTGGTGACCGGCGGCAGTGGGTTCGTCGGCAGCCACCTGGTGCGACGGCTGCTGGAGCGGGGCCACCGCGTCCACGCCACCGTACGCAGCGTCAGACATCCGGCGAAGGTGCGCCCGCTGCGGGAGATGCAGCGGGCGTTTCCCGGCCGGCTGACCCTGTTCGAGGCGGACCTGCTGCGGGAGGGCTCCTTCGACGAGGCGATGACCGGCTGCCGGGTGGTCTTCCACGTGGCGTCGCCGTTCTTGATGCCGGAGAAGATCAAGGACGGGCGCCGGGACATGGTCGATCCCGCGCTGCTCGGCACCCGCAACGTGCTGGCGAGCGTGGAGCGGACCTTGACGGTCGAACGGCTGGTCTTCACCTCCACCGTCGGCGCGATCTTCGGCGACTACGCCGACGTCCTGGAGATGGACGACCAGGTGTTGTCGGAGAAGTACGTCAACACCACCAGCACGGTGGAGAACAACCCGTACCACTACGCGAAGACGGTCGCGGAACAGGCCGCCTGGGAGGCGGAGGCGGCCCAGGACCGCTGGCGGATGGTGTCCGTCAACCCGGGCCTGATCCTGGGCCCTTCGCTCGCCCCCGCCTCGGAGTCCGGCAGCCTGTTCCTGCTGGAGGAGTTGTTCAAGGGCTACTTCTTCTACGGCGCCCCGGACTTCAGCTTCACCACGGCGGACGTACGGGACGTGGCCGACGCGCACATCGCGGCCGCGGAGCACGCCGACGCGAAGGGCCGCTACATCGTCGCGGCGCCGACGATGACGTCCTTCCACGAGATGGCGCGCGTCATCCGCACCCGGTACCCCCGTGATCCGCGCCTGCCTCGCACCGCCCTCCCGCACTGGCCGGTGCGGATTCTGGGCCCGGCCTTCGGGCTCACCCAGGACTACATCCGTAAGCACCTCGGCATCCGGTTCCGGGTGGACAACAGCAGAAGCGTGCACGAACTGGGCCTCAGCTACCGCCCGATCGAGGAGACTGTGCTCGATCACTACGAGGCGTGGCGACACCGCGCCGGCAAGAGATGACGCATTCATGCCCCCTGAAAGCAGAGAGGGATGAAGGTCACAGCAACCTATCGGACATTTGGCATCTCAATCTTCACACTAGTCACACAAGTTGGCTAAGTTAGTTCGTGGCTCACACGACTCCCTCCGGCGAACCCGCCGAGTCGCGTGCCCCAGCACGGAAGGAGTACGGCCCCCATGGCGCCGGAACGAACCTCGCGCCCCGGTGGAAACGGTCTCCCGGGTATGCGCAACTCCGCGCTGGCGACGGCTGCTCTCACCTCGGTGGCCCTGCTCTCGCAGACCGCGGGCGCGGTGGCAGCCCCGGGAGACGACGCGCCGAGCCGCGACGAGGTGCAGCAACGGGTCAACAGCCTGTACGACCGCGCCGAGACCGACACGGGGAACTACAACGCGACCCGCGCGGCGGCGATCCCGCGCCAGCGGGGCGGCGCGCCCGCGAGCGCGGGGCGGCGCGGCGCCGGTCCGGCCACCGACAACGACCGTGAGCCCGCCGCTCCCGCGCTCGGTGACGTCGCCCGGCAGTGGTTCGACGTGGCCCGCGCCAAGCTGGGCCCGACCGTCCCGGCCGCTCTGCCGGCCGACCGGATGCCGCCCCGTCCGACCCGGGCGCCCCAGGCCCGGCCGTCGCGCCCGGCTGAGGCGCCGACGAACGCCCTCGCCCTCGAAGGGCCGAAGACGGCCGACCGTGCCGTCCCGGAGCTGACCGCCGGGTCCGCGTCCGAGCTGACCTCCAGATCCGTTCCGGCGCTGCCGAGCGCGCCCACGCCCGCGCAGGATGCCCCCGGAGCGCTGTCCGCGGCGTCCGCCGCATCCGCCACCGACTCCGAGTCGTCGCCGTTGCGGGCCACCAAGCAGCGCAACCAGCAAAAGCTCACCCAGGCCCGCGAGTTGCTGGCCACCCACCGCTCCGCACAGCTCGGCACGCAGCTCACGGCGATCGAGTCCCGCCCCGCCGAGGGCACCTGGCCCGCCCCCGCGGAAGCGGCCCCGGACCAGACCGGCACCCACTGGCAGCTCGTCCCGCAGGCCGCCGACCTCATCCCGGACACGTCCGCCAACCCGAGCTATCCGCAATCCGCGGAGCTGCCGGTCACGGCCGCCCCGACGTTCACCAGCCCCCTTCCCGCCGGCACGGCCGCCACGCCCGCCCCGGGCCTCCCGGCCGACCAGACCTTCACGCCGTCACACGGTGTGCCGGTGCTCCCGGTTGCCGGCCTGCCCACCACCCCGGCCTCCACGCCGCCACACGGCGTGCCGATGACCCCGGCCCCTGCGTACGCCACGAACCTCGCGACCACCCCGGCCTCCACGCTCACTCCGGGCCTCCCGGCCGACCCGGCCTCCACGCCGTCACACGGCGTGCCGGTGACCCCGGCCCCCGGCCTGCCCACCGCCCCGGCCGCCATGCTCACCCCGGGACCGGTCGGCCTGACCTTCGCACCCATGCCCGGTCCAGCCACCGCCCCGGGTCCCGCATACGACACGAACCCGCCGACCGCCCAGGCCACCGCACTCACCCCGGGCCTCCCGGTCGAGCAGACCTTCACGCCGTCACACGGCGTGCCGGTGCTCCCGGTTGCCGGCCTGCCCACCGCCGCGGCGCCCGCGTACGCCACGAACCCGGCCGCCACGGCCACCTTCACCCCCACTCCGGGCACGGTCAGCGCACCGGCCCCCGCATACGCCGCCGGCCCGCCGGCCGTCCAGACCTTCACGGCCGGCCTTCCCGTGCCCCCGGTCGCCGCGTACGCCACCGCGGCATCCGCCGCCCCGGTCCCCGCCCCTGCACCTGTCGCGTCCGTTCCGGCCGCCCAGGCGGCGGACGCCGGGTACGACCTCAAGGCCGCCAAGGTGGTCGCCTTCGCCCGCGCCCAGATCGGCCGGCCGTGCGTGTGGGGCGCGGCCGGGCCGGGTTCGTACGACGCGGCCGGACTGACCCAGGCGTCCTGGAAGGCCGCCGAGGTAGGACTTCCGCGCACCGCGCAGGGGCAGGCGACCGCCGGCATGGCGGTCCCCCTCGATGAGGTCCGGGCCGGGGACCTGATCTTCTTCTTCGACGACCTCAGTCACGTGGGCCTCTTCATCGGCAACGGCACGATGATCCACGCGCCGGGCCCGGGGGCGTACATCCGCGAGGAGTCCGTCTTCCACGCCGGCGAGGCGGCGATCCGCGGCGCGGTGCGCCCCGCCTGAGACCGGGCGCCGCAAGGCGCCGCACACGTCACCTCGGCCGGGCCGCGCACCGTTCACTTCGACCGTGCGCGGCCCGGCCCACCGCTCCTCGATCACTGCCGATCTCCGCCGCGCCGCCACCCGCGCACACCTCTGGACGCCCCCTCGCTGCCTGACCTAGGGTGCATAGCAAGCGCTTTCTGGCCTGACCATGCCAACGCGCGCCCTCGTCCTCCCCGCACCCCGGCCACTCTCGACCGTCCATGCGCACGGCTCCGCGCCGGCCCGCACCCTCAGCCGTCGCGGGCCGGCGCGGAAAGGCAGCGTCTCGTGCCGCACCACGAACCGCAGGTCCCGCCGCAGCCGCCCACCCGCAAGTCGTTCCTGCGCGGCATGGCCGCCGTCGGAGTCGCTCCCCTGCTCCCGGCCGCCCTGCCCGCCGTCGCCGAGGCCGCGTCGTCGGGGCGCCCGGCGTTCCCGCTTGCCCGGGACGGCGTCGCCGTCGACGTGTTCGTGGACGCGGCGGACGACCCCGCCGTGATCCGCGCCGCCGGCGACCTCCAGGCGGACGTGGAGCGGGTCACCGGCGTCCGCCCCCTGCTCCGGCACACCCTGCCCGACCGCGCGGGGCTCCTGGTCGTGGTGGGCACCCTGGGCGCGAGCCCGGTGGTCGACCGGCTGGTCTCCGAGCGGCGCCTGGACGTCTTGGGGGTGAAGGGGCGCTGGGAGGCGTCCGTGACCCAGGTGGTGGACCGTCCGCTGCCCGGAGTGGGCCGCGCCCTGGTGATCGCCGGAAGTGACCGGCGCGGCACGGTCTACGGCGTCTACGACACCTCGGAGCGCATCGGGGTCTCGCCCTGGTACTGGTGGGCGGACGTGCCCGTCCAGCACCACGACACGGTGACCGTGCCCGCGGGACCCCTCAAGCGGTACGAGCCGTCCGTCCGTTACCGGGGCGTCTTCATCAACGACGAGCAGAACCTGACCACATGGTCCCAGCGGACCCAGGAGCCGGACAAGAACATCGGCCCCGAGACGTACAAACGGGTCTTCGAACTGCTGCTGCGTCTCAAGGCCAACTACCTCTGGCCCGCCATGCATCCGTACTCGGACTTCTTCAACAAGTACCGGGACAACCCCGAACTCGCGGACCGGTACGGCATCGTCGTCGGCTCCAGCCACCCCGAGGCCCTGCTGCGCAACGGCGTCCATGAATGGGACCCGTGGGCCGCGGAGCACCGGGGCCCGGACGGCGGCCTGCCGGTCTACGACTACACGGTGAACCCCGCCGTCATCTCGGACTACTGGAGAGCCCGGGCGAGACAGAACGCGGCCTACGAGAGCAGTTGGACGCTCGGCATGCGCGGCCTGCACGACAGCGCGCTGGAGACCAAGCACGCGACCACCGTCCCGGAGAAGGTGGCGGTGATGAACGACATCATCGCCGACCAGCGCCGGATCCTCACCGAGGAGGTCGGTGCGGGGACCGAGCCGCAGATCTTCATCCCGTACAAGGAAGTGCTGGAGCTGTACAACGCGGGCGTCCGGGTCCCCGAGGACGTCACACTGATCTGGCCGGACGACAACCACGGCAACATGCGCCAGCTGCCGAACGAGACCGAGCGCGATCGGCCGGGCGGCAACGGCATCTACTACCACCTCTCCTACTGGGGTCGTCCGCGCAGCTACCTGTGGCTGGACACCACCCAGATCGCCAAGGTCTGGCAGGAGCTGCGCCGGGTGTACGAGCACGGCGTCGACCGGATGTGGATCTTCAACGTGGGTGACCTCAAGTCGATCGAGACCGGCCTGTCCTTCGCCATGGACGTGGCCTGGGACGTGGACCGGTGGAGCGCCGACACCGTCGAGGACTTCCTGGCGGAGTGGTACGGGCGGCAGTTCGGGCGGCGCCACGCGCGGGAGATCACCGCCATCCGGACCGAGTACTACCGCCTCGCGGGCGAGCGGCGACCGGAGTTCATCGACCGCCAGATGTTCTCCGTCGTGCACCACGGCGACGAGGCGGGACGCCGCCTGGCGGCCCACGAACGGCTGCTGGCACGGGCTCGGGCGCTGGGCGCCGAGCTGCCCGAGGCCTACCGGGACGCCTTCTACGAGCTCGTCGAATACCCGGTGCACGGCGCGTACTTGATGAACCTGAAGTACTACTGGGCGGACCGCAACGCCCTGGCGGTCCGGCAGGGGCGCGGGGCGGGGACCAACCGTTTCGCGGACCTGGCCGAGGCCGCCCACGCCGAGGAGGCGGCGATCACCAGGCGGTACAACACCGAGGTGGCGGGCGGGAAGTGGGACGGGATCGTCAACCCGTACCCCTCGCAGATCCCGAAGGCTCCCGGGCGACCGGCCGTCACCCGGATCAGCCGACAGGAGAGCTCCGGCCTGGGCGTGGCCGCCGAGGGCAACGAGACGGGGACGGACCGGCCGCTGTCCTTCTCCTCGTTCACCCGCGACCGGCGTTTCCTGGACGTCTTCAACACCGGTTTCCTGACCCTGGACTGGAGCGCCGAGGCCAGTCACCCCTGGGTGCGGCTGAGTGCGGCGGGCGGCTCGCTGACCGAGCAGACCCGGGTGTGGGTGGAGATGGACTGGGCGCGCATGCCGGAGGGTACGCACGGCGCCACGGTGACCGTCGGCGGCGCCGGGCGGCGGGTCGAGGTGCCGCTGCGGGTGGTCAACGACGGGGAACGGGCGCGCCGTCGGGCCCGGGGGTTCGTCGAGGCCCACGGGTACGTGTCGATCGACGCCGTGCACACCGAGCGGCGGGTGGCCCGCGGCGGGGCCCGCTGGCGGACCGTGCGCGGGCTGGGGCGTCGTACGGGCGCCGTCGAGGCGGTTCCGTCGACCGCGGCGCCGGTCACCGGGAACTTCGCGAGCCGGGCTCCCGAACTGCGGTACCGGGTGCGGTTCGCGAGTGCGGGGAGCTTCGCGGTGACCGTGTTCCGGCTGCCCTCCCTGGACGAGCGCGGGCTGCGCCGGGTGGCGGTCGCCCTCGACGACCAGCCGGCCACCGTGCTGTCCGGTCAGGCGATCGCCACCGGCAACCGGGGGGACGCCTGGGCCCGCAACGTCGAGGAGGGCGTGGAGAAGCTGACCACCACCGTGACCGTCGGCGCACCCGGCGAGCACGTCCTGCGGCTGTTCATGGTGGACGCGGCGATCGCCGTGGACCAGATCGTCGTGGACACCGTTGGGCTTCCGGTCACCTACCTCGCGCCACCGGAGAGCTACCACCCGGTGTTCAACCCGGACCCCGGGTACGCGCCGGGCGTGGACGCTCCCACCCAGTAAGGCCCGGGTGGGCCGCCGGTCCCCCGCGCCGGCGGCCCACCCGGAATCCGCGGGGCCGCGCACCGGGTGACGACCACGGCCTGTTCCCCCGCTTCGTGCGCACAGGCGCCGTGTGCTGGAGTCACATCCGAGAACGTCGCTGTCGCGCAAACTGGATTGTGGAACAGCGAGCGGCGCGCCGGTATGGGTACAACTACGTATCCGGACGGGCCGGACACACGGAGGGGACATGGCACAGGGGCTGGGCGGCGCCTACGAGCGCATGCTGTCGGTGGCTGTCGCGGCACTTCACGAGCGTGAACCCCGGCAGTTGTGGCCCCTGTTGGCGAACGCCCTGCCGGATCTGCTGGGCGCCGAGACCGTGATCTACAAACTGGACGACTGGAACGAGAGCGCGGGCACGGTCGGTGTGTCGCCGGCCGCCGCCGCGCAGTTCGGGCGTTTCGGGGACGAGGCCATGGGTCTGCTGCGCACGGGTTACCCCTTCGCGGGGCACTACGCGACCGGACCGGACCGGACGCCCGTCACGGCACGTCAGGCGGCCGGGGCGGCCTGGTCCGCCAGTGAGACCGCCCGGCTGATCGGTGACCTGATGGACGCCGACCAGGTGCTGGGGATTCCGCTGCCCCGGTCGGCCGCCCCGATCACCGGGTGCCTCGTCTACCGTCGCGGCCGGGACTTCACCGACGACCACGTCCGGGTCGCCGAGCAGGTGCAGCCGCTGCTGGCGGCCGTCGAGCAGCAGCGGCAGCTTCTGGAGCGCTGGCGGTTCCTGACCGCGGGGAACCTCGTCCGGGACGCCCCCGGGGAGTCGGCCGCGGACCTCGGTCTGACGCCCCGGGAGACGGCCGTGCTGGTCCTGCTCAGCGACGCCCTGACGGCGACCTCCATCGGCCGCCGCCTGGGCATCTCGGACCGTACGGTCCACAAGCACATCGCCAACGTCTACCGCAAACTCGGCACGCACGACCGCATCAGCACGGTGCTGCGCGCTCAACGGCTCGGCCTCGTCCCCGCGCCGTCCGGGGGCGCGTCGCGCTGACCGGCGGCGCCGAACCGTTCGGCTCGGCACGGTGGATCGGCGTCCCTGAGCCGGTCAGCGGTGCGCCGGTCCCGCCCCGCCGGGTCGCGACGATCTCCGCCGCGATGGACAGCGCGGTCTCCTCCGGCGTACGGGCGTTCAGGTCGAGGCCGATCGGTGACCGCAGCCGGGACAACTCCCGTTCGGTCAGGCCGACTTCGCGCAGCCGTCGGTTCCGGTCGAGGTGGGTGCGGCGTGAGCCCATCGCGCCCACGTAGGCGACCGGCAACCGCAGGGCCTCGGTGAGCAGGGGTACGTCGAACTTGGCGTCGTGGGTGAGCACGCACAGCACCGTGCGCGCGTCGGTCGCGGTGCCCCGCAGATACCGGTGCGGCCAGTCGATCACGATGTCGTCCGCCTCGGGGAAGCGGGCCGGGGTCGCGAAGACGGGCCGGGCGTCGCACACGGTCACGTGGTAGCCAAGGAACTTCCCGGCACGCACGAGCGCCGCGGCGAAGTCGATCGCACCAAAGACGATCATGCGGGGCGGCGGCACGCTCGACTCGACGAGCAGGGTCAGTCCGCCTGGGCAGTGCGGGCCGTCCGGCAGGTCGAGGGTGCCGGTCCGGCCGACCTCCAACAGGGCCCCGGCCTCGGCGGCGACCGTGCCGTCCAGTGCCGCGGGGCCGCCGAGTCCGCCCTGGAGCGAGCCGTCGGCCCGAACCAGCAGGGCCGTGCCGAGGAGTTCGGCGGGGCCGCGCACCACCCGGGCGACGGCCGTCGGCTCACCTTCGGCGGCGGCCGCCAGCGCGGCCCGGTACACCGGCCGGGCGGGGGCGTCCGCGCGGACCGGTGTGACCAGGATGTCGATGACTCCGCCGCAGGTCAGCCCGACCGCGAAGGCGTCCTCGTCGCTGTAGCCGAACTGCTCGAGGACCGTCTCGCCGGTGTGCAGGGCGCGTTCGCACAGGTCGTAGACCGCGCCCTCCACACAGCCGCCGGAGACCGAGCCGATCACCGTGCCCGCACCGTCGACAGCGAGGGCCGCGCCGGGGCCGCGCGGGGCGCTGCCGCCGACGGCCACCACCGTGGCGACGGCGAACTCCCGCCCCTCCTCGGCCCAGCGGTGCAGCTCTGCGGCGATGTCAAGCATGGCCGCCCGCCAGCAGGACACGGTCGGGCCGGATCGGCAGGTCGCGGTGGCGTACGCCGGTCGCGTGCCAGACCGCGTTGGCGACGGCCGCCGCCGCGCCCACGATGCCGATCTCGCCGATGCCCTTGATGCCGACCGGGTCGTCCGGGTCGGGGTCGTCGACCCAGTCCGCCTCGATGGCCGGGACGTCCGCGTGGGCGGCGACGTGGTAGCCCGCGAGGTCGGCGCCGTAGTGGCCGCCGGAGGCCAGGTCCCGGACCCCCTCCTCGTGCAGGGCCATCGAGATGCCCCAGGTCATGCCGCCGACGAACTGGTTGCGGGCGGTGAGCGGGTTGACGATCCGGCCGGCCGCGAAGATGCCGAGCATCCGGCGCACCCGTACCTCGCCGGTGGCGGTGTCCACGGCGACCTCGGCGAACTGGGCGCCGAAGGAGTGCCGTTCCCTCTGCGCGAGGGCGCCGATGGCCTCCGTGGTGTCGGACCGTACGGTGATCCCCTCGGGCGGGATGTCGGCACCGAGGGCGAGCCGCTCCCGCAGTTCCTTGGCGGCGGCCATGACCGCCCAGGCCCAGGAGCGGGTGCCCATGGAACCGCCGGCGATGAACGCCGGGCCGAGGTCGCTGTCACCGATGCGCACCCGGACGTCTGCCGTTGTGGTCAGCAGGGCGTCGGCGGCGACCAGGGTGAGCGCGGTCCGGGCGCCCGTCCCGATGTCCGCGGCGTTGACCCGCACCGTGAAGGTGCCGTCCGCCTCCGCCGTCACGGCCGCCGTGGACGGTCCGGCGCCCGCGGGGAAGGACGCGGCCGCCGTGCCGGTGCCGAGCAGCCAGCGCCCCTCGCGGCGCAGGCCGGGGCGCGGGTCCCGCTCCGCCCAGCCGAACCGGCGGGCGCCCTCCCGGAAGCAGGCCATCAGGTTGCGGCCGCTGAAGGGCAGTCCGGACACCGGGCCCCGGTCGGGATCGTTGCGGGCGCGCAGTTCGATCGGGTCGAGGCCGCACTTCTCGGCGAGTTCGTCGATCGCCGACTCCAGCGCGAACGATCCGGGTGCCTCGCCCGGCGCACGCATCCAGGTCGGGGTCGGCACGTCGAGCCGTACGACCCGGTTGCCGGTGTGGTGGGCGTCGGCGTCGTACATCGTGCGGGACGGGGCTGCGGCCGACTCGATGAACTCGTGCACGGTGGAGGTGGCGCTCAGGGAGCGGTGCTCCAGCGCGCGCAGCCGGCCGTCGGCGTCCGCGCCGAGCCGCAGGCGCTGCCGGGTGGGGCTGCGGTAGCCGGCCAGCGAGAACATCTGACGACGCGTCATGACCACCCGCACCGGGCGGTGCAGCTCGGTCGCGGCCATCACGGCGGCCACCTGGTGGGCGCGGACGCCCTTGCTGCCGAAGCCGCCGCCGACGTGTTCGGACCGCACCCGTACCGTGGCCGGGTCGAGCGAGAACAGGTTCGCCAGTTCGCTCGCCACCCAGGTGGTGCCCTGGTTGGAGTCGACGACCTCCAGCCGGCCGCCGTCCCACCGGGCCGTCGCGGCGTGCGGCTCCATCGGGTTGTGGTGCTCTTCCGGGGTCGTGTACTCCTCGTCCACGACCACGGCGGACGCGGCGAGTTCGGCGTCGAGATCGCCCTTCTCCGTCACCGCGGGCCCATGCGCGTCGAGCGCGTACGCGTCGGGGTGCTCGCCGGAGAACGTGACGTCGTGCGGCTCGGTCTCGTAGTGCACGACCAGCGCCTCGGCGGCTTCCCGGGCCTGCTCGGAGGTGTCGGCGACGACCAGCGCCACCGGCCAGCCCATGTGCGGTACCCGGTCGTGCTGGAAGACGGCCACGGTCTGGTCCGGGACGCCCAGCACACCGACGTAGCCGCTGTCGACGCGTGGGGCGTTGCCGTGGTGCAGGACGGCGACCACACCCGGCATGGCGAGGACGGGACCGTCCTCCACCGAGCGGATCCGGCCGCGGGCCACAGTCGACAACACCAGCCAGCCGTGGGCGAGTTCGGCGAACGGGATCTCTCCGGCGTAGCGGGCGGCTCCGGTGACCTTGTCCCGGCCCTCGACACGGGTGTGCGCGGTGCCGACGGCGTTCTTGCGGGCCGTGGGAGCTGTGGTCATCGGGCGGCCTCCTCGGCGAGTTCGGTCAGGACGGCCACCACGAGGTTGCGCATGAGGGGCACCTTGTATCCGTTGTGCGGCAGCGGTTTCGCGGCGGCCAGTTCGGCGTCCGCCGCGGCGGCGAAGGTCTCGGCGTCGGCGGGAGCGCCGGTCAGCGCGCGTTCGGCCGCGCGAGCCCGCCACGGCCGGGAGGCGACCGCGCCGAACGCCAGCCGCACGTCCTGGACGACGCCGTCCCGGACGTCGAGCGCGGCGGCGATGGAGCCGATCGCGAAGGCGTACGAGGCGCGCTCGCGCACCTTGCGGTAGCGGGAGTGGGCAGCCACCGGAGCGGGCGGCAGGCTCACTCCGGTGATCAACGCGCGCGGCGGCAGCGCCGTCTCCCGGTGCGGGGTGTCACCCACCGGGAGGTAGAAGTCGGCGAGCGGCAACTCGCCGGGCCCGTCGGCTGTTTCGTACGACACGACGGCGTCGAAGGCGGTCAGCGCCACGCCCATGTCGGAGGGGTGGGTGGCCACGCAGTGGTCGGAGGCGCCCAGGATCGCGTGGTTGTGGTGCTCGCCGGCGATGGCGGGGCAACCGCTGCCGGGGGTGCGCTTGTTGCAGGGCTTGGCCAGGTCGGTGAAGTAGCCGCAGCGGGTGCGCTGGAGCAGGTTGCCGCCGACGGTGGCCATGTTGCGCAGCTGACCGGAGGCGCCGGCCAGGACCGCCTGGGCCAGCGCCGGGTAACGGCGGCGGACGTCGGGGTGGGCGGCGAGGTCGCTGTTGGTGACGGTCGCGCCGATGCGCAGCCCGCCGTCCGCCGTCACCTCGATGTCGTCCAGGGGGAGTTCGCGGACGTCGACGAGCCGGGCGGGACGTTCCACGCCGGTCTTCATCAGGTCGACGAGGTTGGTTCCGCCGCCGAGGAAGCGGGCCCCCGGGTCGGCGTCGAGCAGGGCCAGGGCGCCGGAGACGTCGTGCGCGCGCCGGTAGTCGAACTCCCTCATGCCGAAGCCTCCGTGGTCATGTTCCCAGCCGCGCGGGCGACCGCTTCGACGATCGACACGTACGCGCCGCAGCGGCACAGGTTGCCGCTCATCCGCTCCCGGATCTCCTCGGCGGTCAGGGGTGGCGGCCCGGCCTCGGGACTGACGTCGTCGGTGGCGGCGCTCGGCCAGCCGGCCGCGTGTTCCTCGATCACCGCGACGGCCGAACAGATCTGACCCGGCGTGCAGTAGCCGCACTGATAGCCGTCGAGGTCGAGGAACGCCTGCTGCACGGGGTGCAGTCGGTCGCCTTCGGCCATGCCCTCGATGGTGGTGATCTCGCGTCCCTCGGCGGCGACGGCGAGCTGGAGGCAGGACACCGCCCGGCGGCCGTCGAGCAGGACGGTGCAGGCGCCGCACTGCCCCTGGTCGCAGCCCTTCTTGGTGCCGGTCATATCGAGGCGCTCGCGCAGGGCGTCCAGCAGGGTCGTGCGGTGATCCACGGACAGGGTGTGCTTCTCGCCGTTGATCTTCAAAGTGACGGCACTGTGTGTCGTCGCGGGGGGTGGGGCCATGATCAGTCTTCTTTCGCGTGTCCGGGGTGGCGTCGGGGCGAGGGTCCGACACCTGGAGTGCACTCAAACGGACAACTGTCCGCAAGTACCGAACGTAGTCGGCGGTCGCCCGGTCAGCAAGGACGACTTTCGGACGCGAGAGTGCGAGGCGGCCCGGTGCCGCCGGAAGTGGGGCACGCCCGTGCGCTCGGACGTGCGACGCGATCGCGAACGCGACCTGGATGCGGCCTCGTCCGAGCTGATCACGCGGGCACTTCGCCGCGATCGTTCTTGAGTGCCGGTGCGCGAAGCAAGGCCTCACATCTGGGCGGTGGGCCGGACGACGATCTCACCGGAGATCCACCCGACGCTTGATCTCGCAACTCGACCGAGATTAAGCACAGTTGGGACACATGACTGCCACAGTCGACCTCAGCGCGGCTCGTCTCGTGTCGGTGACCCACGTCACACCCGGCTCCTGTCAGCAATCGGGGCGCGGTCTCGTTCAAGGGGCACGCGAACGAGACAGGAGCATCGCCATGAAGCACCGCATTGTCGTACTCGGCGCCGGATACGCCGGGGCCTTCGCCGCCGGTAACCTGGCCCGTCGGCTGTCTCCCGCCGACACCGAGATCACCGTCGTCAACGCCGTGCCCGACTTCGTTGAGCGGATGCGGCTCCACCAGCTCGCGACCGGCCAGGACCTGGCGTTCCGCAAGCTCGCCGACATATTCGCGGGTACCGGGGTACGGCTGCGCCTGGCGCGCGTCACCGCCGTCGACCCCGAGCGCAGGACCGTGGCTGTGACCGGCGAGGACTGCGACGGAGAACTCGCGTACGACACGCTTCTCTACGCGCTCGGCAGCTCCGTGGCCCCCCATGGCGTCCCCGGCGTGGCCGAGTACGCCTTCGATGTGACCAGCCTGTCCTCGGCGCTGCGTCTGCGCGAGCGCCTGGCCGGACTGGGCGAGGGCGGCACCGTGCTGGTGGTCGGTGAGGGGCTGACCGGCATCGAGACCGCCACCGAGCTCGCCGAGTCCCGGCCCGACCTCTCGGTCGCACTCGCCGCCCGCGGCGAGCTGGGCGCCTGGCTCTCCCCGAAGGCGAACCGTCACCTGCGCCAGGCCTTCGACCGGCTCGGCATCACCGTGCACGAGCACACCAGCATCGAAGCTGTCGAGCCGACACGGGCGATCGCCGCCGACGGTACGTCCATCCGGGCAGACGTGACCCTGTGGTCGGCCGGGTTCGCCGTACACCCCATCGCGGCTGCCAGCGGCTTGCAGGTCGCCGAGACCGGCCAGGTCGTCGTCGACCGCACCATGCGCTCGGTCTCGCACCCGGACGCCTACGCCGTCGGCGACTGCGCCTACGCGATCGGCGAGAACGGCCGGCCGCTGCCGATGTCCTGCGCCTCGGCCGGCTCCACCACTATGCAGGCGACGGCCGCGATCATCGCGCGCCTGACGGGCAGCAAGGTCCCTACCGTCGGGCTGAAGTATTACGGCAACCACATCAGCCTCGGGCGGCGGGACGCGATCTTCCAGATGGTGGACGGGGACGTCCGGTCGAAGTCCTGGTACCTGGGCGGCCGGATGGCCGCGCGGCTCAAGTCGGGCGTGCTCAAGGGGGCCGGGTGGGGCATCGTCCACCCGACCTTCGGCATGCCGAAGCGCAAGCGCCACCTGGCCACCGCGCGGGACCGGGCCGGTGCGAAGGTCGCCGCATAGGCTCCTGCACATGGACAGCGCAGCCATCGGTCGATTCGAGGCCAGCCGGGGTCGGCTGGCCTCGCTCGCGTACCGTCTGCTCGGCTCGGCCGCCGACGCCGAGGACGCCGTGCAGGACACGTTCCTGCGCTGGCAGGCCACGGACCGGGAACGCATCATGGTGCCGGAAGCGTGGCTGACCAAGGTCGTCACCAATCTCTGCCTCGACCGGCTCCGCTCGGCGCAGGCGCGGCACGAGCGCGCTGTCGGAGTCTGGCTGCCCGAGCCCCTCCTCGAAGGCGACCCGATGCTCGGCCCTGCCGATACCTTCGAGCAGCGCGAATCGGTGTCCTTGGCCGTACTGACCCTCATGGAGCGCCTCTCGCCGGTCGAGCGGGCCGCCTACGTCCTGCGCGAGGCCTTCTCGTACCCTCACGCCGAGATCGCCGGGATCCTCGACATCACCGAGTCCGCGAGCCAGCAGCATGTCCACCGGGCCCGGCGCCGGATCACCGCCGAGCGCCGCGACGTCGACGAGGTGGACCCCGCGTCCGCGCGCCGGATCGTCGAGGAGTTCCTCGCCGCGGCCACGTCGGGGCGCACCGAACGGCTGGTGGCGATGCTCACCGCCGACGTGACCGCGGTCTCGGACGGCGCCGGACTGGCCCGGCGGCTGCTGCGGTACACGACGCGCGAGCGCATCGCCTCCTACGTACGGGCCGGCTTCAAGTCCACTCCGGCGAAGCGGCGGCTGGCCGGCGGCACCCCTGCGATGCACATCGTGCTGGTCAACGGCTCCCCGGCCGTCCTGGCCGTGGTCGACGACCGGGTCGTGGGCATCGTGGCGTTCGAAGTCAGCGACGGCAAGGTCGCGTCCCTGCACGGCATCGCCGCCGCGGACCGGCTCGCGCGCCTCAATGAGGCCTGGCAGCAACACGAACCCGACGCGCCGGTCATCAACGCATGGTGACCGGAGCCCCCGGACAGCAACTGCCAGGCATGGCCGAACAGGGAAAGCGCACCCGGGCTGCCCGGAACACCAACCACCCAGCTCGGACGCTCGCTTGCGCCCGCCCGCGGAGGCGGACGGCCCCCGCGGGAAGGCGGCGACCCGTCAGGCGATGGAGCAGGCGCTGCCGTTGAGCGTGAAGGCCGTCGGGGCGGTGTTGGTGGCTGACTTGGTGCCGATGAAACCGATGGTGACCGAGCCGCCCGGGGAGATGGTGGACGTGTAGGAGGCGGGGGTCACGCTCACCGAGGCGCCGCTCTGGGTGGGGGTCCCGCCCCACATGGTGGTGACGGTCTGGCCGTCGGCGAAGCCGAAGGCGAGTTTCCAGCCACTGATGGCTGCGGTGCCGGTGTTGCGGAGGGCGATCTCGCCCTGGAAGCCGCCCTGCCATGCGCCGACGACGCGGTAGCCGACGGAACAGGTCCCGGCGGGGGCGCTGCCGGTGGTCACGTTCACCGTGGCGGAGCGGGCCGAGCGGTTGCCGGCCGCGTCCCGGGCGTAGACGGCGAAGGTGTACCCGGTGCCGGCGGTGAGGCCGGTCACGGTCACGGAGTTGGTGGTCGAGGAGGCCACCTTGGTCTCCGTGGCGCCGCTGACCCGGACGACGTCGTAGCCGGTGACGCCGACGTTGTCGGTGGCGGCCGCCCAGGTGAGGGCGGCGGACGTGGCCGTCACCGCGGAGGCGGCCGGGGTGCCGGGAGCCGTCGGGGCCTGGGTGTCGCCCGGGTTGCCGCCGCCGAAGACGGTGGCTTCCCTGGAGGTCTGGGCGATGCCGTTGACGCCGTTGAAGATGCGCTGGCCCCACGCGCTCAGCCGCTTGGCGTCGAAGTCGATCGCCAGGTCGAGGATCGGGTCGGTGTTGCCGCTCCAGGACCAGGCGAGGTAGCCGAGCTTCAACTGCTGGGCGGTGGCCATCATGGTGTCCTCGTCGGGGTCGCCCCACTGGTCGGCGGGACCGCCGAACTCGCCTATGAGGAGCGGCAGTTTCGCCTTGACGAAGGCGTTCAGATAGTCGGTGATCTCCGCCGCGGTGTCGAAGACGCTGTACATGTGGATCGAGAAGATCAGGTTGCCGGTGGTGTCCGCGTCGTAGACGCTCTGGGCGTTGGCGCGCATGACGCCCTGCCAGTCCTGGCCCCAGTTGGGCGCGTCCACCATGATGGTGTGCTGGAATCCGGCGGCGCGCAGCTTCTTGACCGCGGCGGTCGTGGGGGCGGTCCAGCCCTCGGGGCCGGTGTTGCCCCAGGGCTCGTTGCCGATGTTGATGATGATGTAGTTCTCCTGGCCGGCCAGCACGTCCTTCAGGCCGATCCAGTAGTCGGCGGCCTGATCCAGCGTGCCGGCGGCGGCGTCCTCGCCGTAGCCGGTGGTGTCGTGCACCTCCAGGACGCAGATGAGCCGGTTGGCCTTGCACTGGGCGATGACGTCGGCCACGTCGGCGGCGCTGTTCGCGGTCCAGCGGTGGCCGTCGGCCAGGACGACGCGGACGGTGTTGGCGCCGAGCGCCTTGACGTCGGCCAGCGACTGCGTCTCGTTCGGGTACCAGGTGTGGGCGTGGTTGACGCCGCGCATGACGAAGTCGTTGCCGTTGCCTTCGACCAGCCGGCCGTCGCTGATGTGGAGGCCGGTGGCCTTGGTCGAGGGCGACTGCGCCACGGGCGACTGCGCCTCGGCGACGGCCGGGCACAGGACACCGAGGACGGCGAGTCCGACGAGGGTGGCGAGGCCGGCCAACAGCCTGGTCAAGGGGTTCTCTCGTGTCGTGCTGCGTGGTGTTCTCACTGCGGCTCCAGGGGGTGAGCGCCAGGAACTCAGGCATCGACAGAAGTATGGGAGCGCTCCCATAAAGCCATCCGGTCGAGTACACGTCAAGACTTGGCGCAGCCTGGAGCCACCACCGTGGAGCCCCTTACGGCAGCGGACGGCACCCTTGCGACGCGGGTGCCGCCCGGTGGATGTCAGGCGATCTCGACCAGCAGGTCGCCGCCCTCCACCTGCTGGATCTTGTTGATCGCCAGCCGGGAGACCCGCCCGGCCTTGGGGGCGGTGATCGCCGCCTCCATCTTCATCGCCTCGATGGTGGCGACGGTGACCCCGGCGTCGACCTCGTCGCCCTCGGCGACGGTGAGGGTCACCACCCCGGCGAACGGCGCGGGGACATGGCCGGGGTTGGCGCGGTCGGCCTTCTCGGTGCTGGGGATGTCGGAGGAGGCCGCGGTGTCCCGCACCTGGATCGGCCGCAGTTGACCGTTCAGGGTGGACATCACGGTCCGCATGCCGCGTTCGTCGGCCTCACCGACGGCTTCCAGAGCGATGAGGAGCCGGACGCCGGGTTCGAGGTCGACGGCGTACTCCTTGCCGGGCCTGAGGCCGTAGAAGAAGTCCTTGCTGTCCAGCAGGCTGGTGTCGCCGTAGGTGTCCCGGTGGGTCTCGTACTCGCGGGTCGGCCCCGGGAACAGCATCCGGTTGAGGGTGGCGCGCCGGTCCTTCTCCAGCCCGGTGCGGTCCTCGGCGGTCAGTTCCGGTACGGGCTTGGCGTCGGCGCGGCCCTGGAGCGCCTTGCTGCGGAACGGCTCCGGCCAGCCGCCGGGCGGCGTGCCCAGCTCGCCGCGCAGGAATCCGATGACGGAGTCCGGGATGTCGAACTTGTCGGGCGTCGTCTCGAACTCGTCGGGTGTCACTCCGGCGCCGACGAGGTGCAGGGCGAGGTCGCCGACCACCTTGGAGGAGGGGGTGACCTTCACGAGGTGGCCGAGGATGCGGTCGGCGGCGGTGTACATCGCCTCGATGTCCTCGAAGCGGTCGCCGAGGCCCAGCGCGACCGCCTGGGTGCGCAGGTTGGACAGCTGACCGCCGGGGATCTCGTGGTCGTAGACGCGTCCGGTGGGCGAGGCGAGGCCCGCCTCGAAGGGGGCGTAGATCCTGCGGACGCTCTCCCAGTACGGCTCCAGGTCTCCGACGGCCCTCAGGTCCAGCCCGGTGGGCCGCTCGGAGTGGTCGGTCGCGGCCACGATCGCCGACAGGGAGGGCTGCGAGGTCGTACCGGCCATGGAGGCCACCGCCCCGTCCACCGCGTCCGCGCCCGCCTGGATCGCCGCCAGGTAGGTGGCGAGCTGGCCGCCCGCCGTGTCGTGGGTGTGGATGTGGACCGGCAGGTCGAACTCGCGGCGCAGGGCGGAGACCAGCTTCGCGGCGGCCGGGGCACGCAGCAGACCCGCCATGTCCTTGACGGCCAGGACGTGGGCACCGGCGTCCACGATCTGCTCGGCGAGACGCAGGTAGTAGTCGAGGGTGTAGAGCCGCTCGTTCGGGTCGGACAGGTCGGAGGTGTAGCAGAGGGCGACCTCGGCGATCGACGTGCCGGTGGCGCGTACGGCGTCGATGGCGGGCCGCATCTGGCCGACGTCGTTGAGCGCGTCGAAGATCCGGAAGATGTCGATGCCGGTGTGGGCGGCCTCCTGCACGAAGGCGTCGGTCACCTCGGTGGGGTAGGGCGTGTAGCCCACGGTGTTGCGGCCGCGCAGCAGCATCTGCAGGCACAGGTTCGGGACGGCCTCGCGCAGGGCGGCCAGCCGCTCCCACGGGTCCTCGGCGAGGAAGCGCAGGGCCACGTCGTAGGTGGCGCCGCCCCAGCACTCCAGGGAGAGCAGTTCGGGCAGGGTGCGTGCGACGACGGGGGCGACGGCGAGCATGTCCTTCGTGCGGACCCGGGTGGCCAGCAGCGACTGGTGGGCGTCCCGGAAGGTGGTGTCGGTGACGCCGATGGTCGGGGAGGCGCGCAGCCAGTGGGCGAAGCCCTCCGGGCCGAGTTCGGTGAGCTTCTGCTTCGAACCGGCGGCGGGCTCGGTGTCTGCGGTCCGCGGGAGTTTGCTGCTCGGATCGATCAGGTCGGGCCGCTCACCGTGCGGCTTGTTCACCGTCACGTCGGCCAGATAGGTGAGCAGTTTGGTGCCGCGGTCGGCGGAGTGGCGGGACGTCAGCAGGTGCGGGCGCTGCTCGATGAACGACGTGGTGACGCGGCCCGCCTGGAAGTCCGGGTCGTCGAGGACGGCCTGGAGGAACGGGATGTTGGTGGACACGCCGCGGATGCGGAACTCGGCCACGGCACGCCGGGCGCGGTTGACCGCGGTGGTGAAGTCCCGGCCCCGGCAGGTGAGTTTCACCAGCATCGAGTCGAAGTGCGCGCTGATCTCCGTACCGGCGTGGGTGGTGCCGCCGTCGAGGCGGATGCCCGAACCGCCGGGCGAGCGGTAGGCGCTGATCCGGCCGGTGTCCGGGCGGAAGCCGTTGGCGGGGTCCTCGGTGGTGATCCGGCACTGGAGGGCGGCGCCGTGCAGGGTGACCTTGTCCTGCGAGAGTCCGAGGTCGGCCAGGGTCTCGCCGGCCGCGATGCGCAGTTGCGCCTGGACCAGGTCGACGTCGGTGACCTCCTCGGTGACCGTGTGCTCGACCTGGATGCGGGGGTTCATCTCGATGAAGACGTGGTTGCCCTCGCGGTCGAGCAGGAACTCCACGGTGCCCGCGTTGCGGTAGCCGATCTCGCGGGCGAACCGCACGGCGTCGGCGCAGATCCGGTCGCGCAGATCCGGGTCGAGGTTGGGCGCGGGGGCGAGCTCGATCACCTTCTGGTGGCGGCGCTGCACCGAACAGTCCCGCTCGAAGAGGTGGATGACGTTGCCCTGGCCGTCGGCGAGGATCTGCACCTCGATGTGCCGGGGCTCGACGACGGCCTTCTCCAGGAAGACGGTGGGGTCGCCGAACGCGGACGCCGCCTCGCGGGCCGCCGCCTCGATGGACTCCCGCAGCTGCGCGGGTTCCTCGACCCGGCGCATACCGCGCCCGCCACCGCCGGCGACCGCCTTCACGAACACCGGGAAGCCGATGTCGTCGGCGGCGGCGACCAGCTCGTCCACGTCGCTGGAGGGGGCCGAGGAGCCCAGCACCGGGACGCCGGCCGCACGGGCCGCGGCCACCGCGCGCGCCTTGTTGCCCGTCAGCTCCAGGATCTGCGCGCTCGGCCCGACGAAGGTGATGCCCGCCTCCTCGCAGGCCCGCGCGAGTTCGGGGTTCTCGGACAGGAAGCCGTAGCCCGGGTAGACGGCGTCGGCGCCCGCCTGGCGGGCCGCGCGGACGATCTCGTCGACGGACAGATAGGCCCGTACAGGATGCCCCGGTTCACCGATCTCGTAGGCCTCGTCGGCCTTGAGCCGGTGCAGCGAGTTGCGGTCCTCGTACGGGAAGACGGCGACGGTCCGCGCGCCCACCTCGTATCCGGCGCGGAAAGCGCGAATCGCGATCTCACCACGGTTGGCGACCAGTACCTTGCGGAGCATTCCCGTTCCCTTCGGCCTGCCGGTGAAGAACACCATGGTCCCGGCTATACCCCGACCCTGCCATGAGACCCGGGTCACGTCGAAGGAATGTCACGGGCGGGAAGTGTCACGGGCTCAGACCGGTCCGGGCCCCGCCCCGCCCTTCAGACGCTCCAGATCGGAGGGGCGGACCTGGATGACCAGGAGGGCGATCAGCGCGGCGATCGCGGCGAAGATCGCGGCCACGACGAAGGCGGCCGAGACCCCGGAGGTGAGGACCTCGTCGGACCAGGGACTCGGAAGCTGACCGGTCTCCCGGAAGCGCAGGCGTTCGGCGGGGGTCGCCTGGGACAGGAAACTCGGCACCTGTTTCGCGGCCTCGTTGGTGCTGGCCGTGCCGAACACCGTGACCAGGATGGACAGCCCGAGCGAGCCTCCGACCTGCTGGGTGGCGTTGAGGAGCCCGGAGGCCGCGCCGGTCTCCCGGGACGAGACATTGGACAGGGCCATCAGGGTGAGCGAGACGAACTCCATGCCCATGCCCAGGGCGAAGACGAGGAACGGGCCGAGGATGCTGCCCGCGTAGGTGGAGTGGACATCGGTCAGGGTCAGCCAGGCCAGGCCCCCCGTGGCGAGAATCCCGCCCCCCACCATGAAGGGCTTGGGGCCGAACGTCGGCAGGAACCGGGAGGCCAGCCCCGCGCCGACCGCGATGACCGCGCTGACCGGCAGGAAGGCGATCCCGGTGGCCAGGGGGCTGAAGTTCAGCACGTCCTGCACGAAGAGGGTGAGGAAGAAGAACATGCCGAAGATCGCGGCGGCGAGGCAGAGCATGATGCCGTAGGTGCCGGCACGGTTGCGGTCGGCGAACATGTGCATCGGCGTGATCGGCTGCTGGGACCTGCGCTCGATCAGGATGAACACCGCGAGGACGATCACCGCCCCGGCGAACGAGGCCAGGGTGAGCGGGTCCCGCCAGCCCTCCTGGGCAGCCCTGATGAACCCGTACACCAGCAGGACCATCCCGACGGTGGAGGTCAGCGCGCCGGCGATGTCGAAGTGGCCCGGGTGGCGTGCGGACTCCCTGATGTAGCGGGGCGTGGCGAGGGCGATGAGCAGGCCGATCGGGACGTTGACGAACAGGACCCACCGCCAGTTCAGCCACTCCACGAGCATCCCGCCCGCGAGCAGCCCGATCGCGCCGCCGGCCGCCGAGACACCGGCGAACACACCGAAGGCGCGGTTGCGTTCGGGGCCTTCGCGGAAGGTCGTACTGACCAGGGAGAGGGCGGTCGGGGACGCGATGGCGCCGCCGACGCCCTGGACGGCGCGTGCGGCGAGGAGTTGGGCCTCGTTCTGCGCGAATCCGCCGAGCAGGGAGGCGAGCGCGAACAGCAGCACGCCGAAGATGAACACCCGCCGTCTGCCGAGGATGTCGCCGGTGCGGCCGCCGAGCAGCAGCAGGCCGCCGAAGGTGAGGGTGTACGCGTTGACCACCCAGGCCAGGCTGGTGGTGGAGAAGTCCAGGGAGCGCTGGATGTCCGGCAGCGCGATGTTCACGATGGTGATGTCCAGGACCACCATCAGCTGACACGAGGCGATGACCAGCAGGGCCATCGCCTTCTTGCCGCCGCCCGGTTCCCCGGTGGCGGCCTGCGGCGCGGAGGTCGGCTGTGGTCTGCTGCTCATGGTGTGCCGTCTCTCGAGGGCTCACGCCCCCGTGACGCATGGGGGAACGGTGGCATCCACCGTTCGACCGTACGCCGGTGCCCTGACCGTCACCACTCGACGGCAAGGTCCGGGACGGTCACTCCCAGACCACGACGTTGCGCCGCACCGGCACCGTCGAGGCGCCGGCGGCGAACAGTTCCGGTGAGTGGGCGCGGATGCGTTCGATGTCGTTGAAGACGGCCCTCAGGTGGGTGCGCATCGCGGTGCGGGCGAGCGGGACGTTCCCCCCGACGACCGCGTCGAGGATCTCGTGGTGCTGTCCCGCGAACACGGCCGGGGACACGTTCTCGTGCAGTCCCAGGCGCCTGGCCCGGTCCAGATGGCCCTTGGCGGCGGCGACGGTGGTCCAGACGTCGCCGTGGCCGCTCAGCCGCATCAGGCCGTGGTGGAAGGCCTCGTCCAGGGCGAAGAAGTCCTCCAGGTCGAGGTCGGCCTGCCGCTGGCGCTTCAGGTTGTCCCGCAGTTCGTCGACGAGCGTGGCGTCGAGTGCGCCGGGCAGGTCGTCCAGGGAGGCGAGTTCCACCGCCTCCCGCAGGAACTGCGCGTCGGCGACCTGCGCCGGGTCCACCCGGGACACGAACGACCCGATCTTCGGGAAGACCTGCACCAGGCCTTCCTGGGCCAGCAGGATCAGGCTCTCCCGCACCGGTGTGCGGCTGACGCCCAGGGACGCGGCGAGTTCGTTCTCCGACAGGGCGGCGCCCGGGGCGAGTTCGAGGGTCAGGACCATCTGACGCAACTTCAGGTAGATCTCGCGCCGACTCGTCCGCCGCCCGTTGGTGTGAGCCATGGGCCCATCGTACGTAGATCGGCGACACAAGTATTGCCGTACTGCGCGACAGATGCTTGTATACAAGTACTTCCCGACCGAGGAGCCGCTATGGGCAAGGAGCCGCTGTGAGCACCATCGAACGTGTCGAGGTCTTCGTCGCCTCTCCCGGCCGTACCTTCGTCACGCTCCGTGTCACCACCACGGACGGCGTGACCGGACTCGGCGACGCCACCCTGAACGGCCGTGAGCTGGCCGTGGCGAGCTACTTGCGTGACCACGTGGCGCCCCTGCTGGTCGGCAGGGACCCCGCCCGTATCGAGGACATGTGGCAGTACCTGTACAAGGGCGCCTACTGGCGGCGCGGGCCGGTCACCATGACCGCGATCGCCGCGGTCGACACGGCGCTGTGGGACATCAAGGGCAAGACGGCCGGCCTGCCCGTCCATCAGCTCCTCGGCGGCCGTTCCCGGGACGGCGTGCTCGTCTACTCGCACGCCAGCGGCACCGACGTGCCCTCGCTGCTCGACGACGTCGAGCGCTATCTGGAGCTCGGCTACAAGGCCGTCCGGGCGCAGGCCGCCGTGCCCGACGTCGGGGGGACGTACGGGGTGCGCAAGGGCACCGTGTACGAGCCCGCCGCGACCGAACTGCCCGACGAGCAGCCGTGGGACACCGACGCCTACCTGAACTTCGCCCCCACCTATCTGGAGGCCGTGCGGGAACGCTTCGGCTTCGGCTTCCACCTGCTGCACGACGTGCACCACCGGCTGACCCCGATCGAGGCGGCCCGGTTCGGCAAGAGCGTCGAGAGCTGCCGGCTGTTCTGGATGGAGGACCCGACCCCGGCCGAGAACCAGGAGGCGTTCCGGCTCATCCGGCAGCACACCACGACGCCGATCGCGGTCGGCGAGGTGATGAACTCGATCTGGGACGTCCAGCACCTGATCACCGAACAGCTCATCGACTACGTACGCACCACCGTGGTGCACGCCGGCGGCATCACCCACCTGCGGCGGATCTTCGACCTCGCCGCGCTGTACCAGGTGCGCACCGGCTCCCACGGGGCGACCGACCTCTCCCCCGTCAGCATGGCCGCCGCCGTGCACCTCGACATCGCCGTGCCGAACTTCGGCATACAGGAGTACATGGGCCACCCCGAGGAGACCGCGGAGGTCTTCCGTACCGGCGTCACCTTCGCCGACGGCATGCTGCACCCCTCCGAGGAACCGGGCCTCGGGGTCGAGTACGACGAGAAGGCGGCCGAGCGTTTCCCGTACCAGCGGCGCTATCTCCCCGTCGCCCGCCGCCTCGACGGGTCGGTGCACGACTGGTGAGCGCCGACGCCCTGAACCGTGCGGCGCTCCCCCGGCTCGCCGCGGAGCTGCGGCCCGCCGTCGACCCGGCCGGACTGCGCCCCCGTGTCGTCCACTTCGGGATCGGCGCCTTCCACCGGGCCCACCAGGCGGTGTACACCGAGCACGCCGCCGCCCGCTCCGGGGAGCCCTGGGGCATCACCGCGGTCGCGCCCCGGTCGACGGAGACCGTACAGGTGTTGCGGGACCAGGACTGTCTGTACTCGGTCACCGAGCGCCGTCCGGACGGACATCGCACGCGGGTCGCGGGCGCGGTCGTCGGCGCGCTGGCCATGGGGCCCGACGCCAAGGCCGTCGACGCCCTGCTCGTCGACCCGGAGGTGACGGTGGTGACGCTCACCGTGACCGAGAAGGGCTACCACCGCTCCGCGTCGACCGGTGGCCTCGACACGGCGTCCGCGCCGGTCGCCGCCGACCTCGCGGCGGACCCCGACGGGCCCCTCGGCACCGTGGTCGGGCGCCTCGCCGCCGGACTGGCGGCGCGGATGCGCGCGGGCGCGCCCCCGATCGCCCTCGTGTCCTGCGACAACATGGCGGACAACGGCGTGGCGCTGGCCCGCGTGGTGCACGACTTCGTCCGTGCCTCCCCCTGGCCGGACCGTACGGAGATCCTGGACCGGATGTCCGGGGCCGTCGCCTTCCCCGCGACGGTGGTGGACCGGATCGTGCCCGCGACGAGTGACGCCGACCGGACGGCGGCCGTCGCCGCGCTCGGGGTGCGCGACGCCCTCCCGGTGACCGGTGAGCCGTACCGGCAGTGGGTGCTGGAGGACACCTTCACCGCGCCCCGGCCGCCCTGGGAGCTCGACGGAGCCCTGTTCGTCCCGGACGTCGCGCCCTACCAGCTCACCAAACTGCGGCTGCTGAACGGCTCCCACTCCGCCCTGGCCTACCTCGGCACGGCCGCGGGTCTCGCCACCATCGCCGACACCATGGCGGCCCCGTGGGGCGAGCGGCTCGTCCGGGCGCTGTGCGCGGAGGTCTCCCCCACCCTCCCCGGCGGCGGCCCGGACCCGGTCGGGTACGCCGACGACCTCGTCGTACGGTTCCGCAATCCCGCGATGCGGCACCTGTTGCGGCAGATCGGCTCCGACGGGTCGGTGAAGATCACGGAGCGCTGGCTGCCCGCCCTGCGCGAACTGCGCGCCCGTGGCCTGGGCACCCCCGTCCTCGAACTCGCCCTCGCCGCCTGGGCCCACGGCACCAGCCGGGCCGAGGCGCCCGCCGATCCGGCCGCCGCGAAGCTCGCCGCCTGCTGGGGCGCCGATACCCGACCCGCGGACACGGTACGCGCGCTGCTGCGCGTCCTCGGCGCCGCGGACCTGGCGGACGACGACGCCCTCACCGGCGCCGTCGCGGACCGGCTACCCGCTCTGCGGGCCGGACGCGTCGAGATCTGAGTGCCCGTCCCCCTCCCCTCTTCACACCCCGTCCCCCTCCCCTCTTCACACAGCGTCGTCACCGTCCCCGAACAACGGAGTTCACGATGAAGGACAGCGTCATGGCCGCTCAGCAGACGCCTTCCGCCCAGCGCAGCACCAGAGATCTGACCCGGGCCGCCGTCTCCGGCTGGCTCGGCACGGCCATGGAGTTCATGGACTTCCAGCTGTACTCGCTGGCCGCCGCGATCGTCTTCAACAAGATCTTCTTCCCGGACGTCAGCCCGGCCATCGGGCTGATCGCCGCGATGGCCACCTACGGCGTCGGCTACGTCGCCCGGCTCGCGGGGGCCGTCTACTTCGGGCGGATGGGTGACCGGATCGGCCGCAAGAAGGTCCTGTTCCTCACCATCCTGCTGATGGGCGCCTCCACCACCCTCATCGGGGCCCTGCCCACGTACGCCTCGATCGGCATCCTCGCGCCGATCCTGCTCGTGGCGCTGCGTCTGGTGCAGGGCTTCGGCGCGGGTGCCGAGATCGCCGGGGCGACGGTGATGCTGGCCGAGTACGCGCCCGTCCGGCGGCGCGGACTGATCTCCTCGCTGGTGTCGCTCGGCACGAACTCCGGGACACTCGCCGCCTCCGGACTGTGGGCCGTGCTGCTCGCGGTGCTCAGCGAGGAGCAACTGCTCTCCTGGGGCTGGCGGTTGCCCTTCCTGCTGAGCTTCGCCCTGATGATCTTCGCGGTCTGGCTGCGCCGGAGCCTCAAGGAGAGCCCGGTCTTCGAGGAACGCCCGGACGTGGTGGACGGGGTGGCGCTGGCCCGTGACGAGGTCGAGTCCGCGATCGCCACGGCCGACGAGCAGGAGGGCAGCGTCCTGGCTGCCGGTATCCGCCAGCGGAAGGGCAAGGCGTTCTTCCTCGCTCTGGGACTGCGCTTCGGCCAGGCGGGCAACTCCGGGCTGGTGCAGACGTTCCTGGTCGGCTACATCGCCACCAACCTGACGGTCGGCCGGTCCGTCCCGACGGACGCGATCGTGTACGGCTCACTGGTCGGCTTCGCCACCGTGCCGGTGATCGGCCTGCTGGGCGACCGGTTCGGACGCCGCGCGGTCTACCTCGTGCTCTCGCTGCTGACCATGGTCCTCGCCTTCCCGGTGATGCTCCTCATCACCTCCGGCTCGACGCCGGGCGTGATGCTCGGCATGGTGCTCGGCCTGAACGTCGGAGTCCTCGGTCTGTTCTCGCTGGAGAGCGTCACGATGGCCGAACTCTTCGGTTCCCGGACCCGGTTCACCCAGCTCGCGCTCGCCAAGGAGATCGGCGGCATCCTCGCCACCGCGATCGGGCCGGTCCTCGCGGCCACCCTCACGGCGGTCACCGGCAGTTGGTGGCCCATCGCGGGGATGCTCATCGTCTACTCGCTCATCACCTGCGTCAGCGCGTACCTCGCGCCCGAGACCCGCGGACGTGACCTGGTCCGCCTGGAGGACGCCGTATGAACACGATCGCCGAAGGAGCCTCGGTGCGGGCGGCTACCTCGGAGCACCGGATGAGAGCGGTGGTGGTGCACGGTCCCGGCGATGTGCGCGTCGACGAACGGGCCCGGCCGGTACCGGGCGCGGGCGAGGTGCTGCTGTCCATGGAGTGGGGCGGGATCTGCGGATCCGACATCGCGTACTGGAAGAAGGGCGCGTCCGGAACCGCCGCGCTCACCCACCCGCTGGTGCTCGGGCACGAGGTCGCCGGCCGGATCGCCGCGCTCGGCGCCGGGGTCACCGGCCTCCACGAAGGGCAGCCGGTCACCGTCCACCCGGCCCAGCTCGTCGGCGACGGTGTGCTTCCCGACCGCATCGCCGGACGGACCAACCTCTACCCGCGCGTCCGCTACTTCGGCTCGGCGGCCTTCGACCCGCACACCGACGGCGGGTTCAGCGAGTACCGGACGGTCGCGGCGCCGCAGATCCGGCCCCTGCCGGACGGCGTCGGCACCGAACAGGGCGCCCTCGCCGAGCCGTTGGCGGTCGCCCTGCACGCCGTGGGCCGGGTCCCCGACCTACGCGGACGTACCGTGCTGGTCAACGGCTGCGGCCCGATCGGCTCCCTGGTCGTCGCCGCCGCCCGGCACCGCGGCGCGGGCACGGTCGTCGCCGCCGACCTGTCGTCCTCCTCGCTCGCCGTCGCCCGCGCCATGGGCGCCGACGAGACCCGCGACCTGTCCGGCGGCGCCGCGCTGCCCCAGGACGTGGACGTGGTCTTCGAGGCGTCCGGAGCCCCGGCCGCGCTCGGGCCGGTGCTCCGGGCCACCGCCCCGGGCGGCACCCTCGTCCAGGTCGGCAACCTGCCCGGTACGGCCGCGCCGGCCGTCCTCGGTGACCTGGTGACCCGGGAGATCACCTGGATCGGCTCGTACCGTTTCGTCGAGGAGATCGACGACGCGCTGCGCGCCCTGCGGGACGGCCTGGACGTGACCCCGCTGATCACCCACCGCTTCCCGCTGGAACGGGCCGAGGAGGCACTCACCGTCGCCGCCGACCCGCACAGCGGAAGCAGCAAGGTCATGCTGCGCCTGACCGACAGGTGACGCCCGGCGGGCCGCTCCGCGGGCGCCGATGCGTCGAGGCGGTCCAGAGGCCAACCCGTCGTGACCGGCCCGTGGGGGCCACACCCCCCGTGGCCGGTCGCGGGTCCGCCCCGGACCCCTCCGTGCCCGGTACGTTCCGCACCCGTCCGCGCTACGCCACTCGCCGCCCGTACACACTCACGTACCGTTCGCCGTCCGCCAGGAGACACACCCGTGCCACCCCCTCATCTCACCGTCGACCACCAGGAGCAGACGCCGGACGTCGTGTGCGTGGGCGAGACGATGGCCGTGCTCAGTCCGCCGGACGCCCGCCCGCTCGCCGAGCAGCCCGCGCTCAGCCTCGGCATCGGGGGCGCGGAGTCCAACGTCGCGTGCGGGCTGGCCGGGCTCGGACACCGCGCCGCCTGGATGAGCCGCCTGGGCGACGACCCGTTCGCCCGCCGTATCCTCGCCGAACTCACCGCGCGCGGCGTGGACGTGAGCGGCGTCGAGACCGATCCGGGACGCCCCACCGGGGTCTACTTCAAGGACCCCGGCCCGGACCACACCCGTACCCACTACTACCGGCGCGGATCGGCCGCCAGCGGGATGGGGCCCGACCTGGCCCGGCATCCCGCCCTCCGGCGGGCCCGGATCGTGCACCTGTCGGGCGTCGCCGCGGCCCTCTCCGACACCTGCGCACAACTGCTGGAGGCACTGCTCCTCGGCCGCGACGACGCCACGCGTGGACCGGCCGTCTCCTTCGACGTCAACCACCGCCCGGCACTGTGGCGCGACAGCACCGCGGGCGCCGGACGGACCCTGCTGACGCTCGCCCGCGCCGCCGACATCGTGTTCGTCGGGCGGGACGAGGCCGAGGAGCTGTGGGGCACCGCCCGCCCGGACGACATCGCGGACCTGCTCGACTCCGCGCCCGTCGTGGTGGTCAAGGACGCCGAGCACGGCGCCACCTCGTACGCGGGCGGCGTCCGCACGTTCGTGCCCGCGCTGCCCACCAGGGTGGTCGAACCGGTCGGCGCGGGCGACGCGTTCGCGGCCGGCTACCTGGCCGGAGTGCTGGAGTCCCGCGACGAACGCTCCCGGCTGCGCCTCGGCCACCTCGCTGCCGCCGCCGCCCTGCGGACCAGGGACGACGTTCCCGTCATGCCCCCGCGCGATCAGACCGTCCGGCTGCTCGCCGTGGACGACGACACCTGGGCGGCCACCCCGCCTGGTCGCTGAGGCCTCCGTGGCTTCCTCACTCGGCACTCCGTCAAAAAGGGGCTGACAGAGCCGATCGAGGGCGATAGGCTCCGCCGCGATGACGACTCAAACTGTTGACAGATCGGGGGTCCCGTCCGCGCAAGGTGAGTGCTGATGCTCACTCAGATCGCGAACGGGGATCCCCGCCTTTCCCTCTGGCTGCGCGTGCGCGAGTTCGCCGTGCCGCCCTCCATGATCGAGACCGCGACCGCCCGCCGCCGCGCCGGCGACTGGGCGGGGGCGTGTGCCGCCGCCGGTGTCGATGTCGATCTCGGTCTGCGTTCCGTGGCGCGCGCCTACGGCCAGGACCTCGCGGGCCGGGTCCGGGCGGACCTCCGCCGCCTGGCCCCTGACTTGCTGCGCTGGCACATGCCGAGGATCGCCCCCGACGGGATGCTGCGCCCCGGCCTGACTCTCTCCCTGGCTCGTTACGACGCCGTGGGGCGGTCCGGCTCGGGCTCGGTGCACCTCGTGGCCCGGACCCCTCCGGCCTGGGCGGACGCCGGTCAGCGCATCAGCCTCGCCCTGTGGGACGGCTCCCGCACCGAGAGCGGTGCCTGCCCCCATCCGCATCCCCGCCCCAACCGCCGGTTCCGACTCGACCTGCACCGCCACCTGTGGGACGCGAGCCGAAGTGACGAACTGCGGCTCCGGTCCGGGGCCGACCAACTGCCCGCCGACGGCGGTCCGGCGCGGGATCCGGATCTCCTGGGGGTGGTACCCGAGCCGTACGTGCGGCGCTGTGCCGTCGACCGGTGGGCGGCCGAGGCGGAGATCCTGCTCCGTGCCGAAGGGCGCCGTACCGGTACCGTCCTCGTCCGGCTCACAGGCCGCCACCGGCTGGCGGTGGACCTGGTCACGGACGGCGCCGGTGGCGGTGGGCCGACCGCGCTGCGGATCGCCACGGCCTCCAGGGCCGACGGCGCCTCGGGACGGCCGATGCTGCCCGACGCGGCGACCTGGGTGCCACCCGACCTGGAGCTCGTCCGCGCCGGTGCGATCACGGCCGACCGGTTGCACCCGCTGGTCGCCTCGGCGTTGATCCCGGGGCACGCGCCGCTCGAAACGACCAGGACCGGCACCGGTCCCGGGCCTGGGCCTGGGCCTGGGCCTGGGGCCTCCGGCCGGGCAGGAGGGCCGCACCTCGTGGAGTGCCGGGGGGCTCGTCATCGGATCGGGCTGATCGACGGAGTGCTGGCCCCACTGGACCACGACCCGGCGGAGATCCGGCGCGAGGAACTGCTGGCCGCGCTGACCGGCACCCCGCTCGACTGCCTGCGGGTCATCGACGAGGCGCACCGCCACCCGGAGTGTCTCGCCGACGTCCGCGAACGCCTCGGCCACGGCGACATCTCCGGTGCGCTGGCCGTCGTCGAGGGTCTGCTGGGACCCGACGCGCTGCTGCGCGGCGGCGCGCTACGGGACGAACTGGAAGAGGCCGCGCGGCGGCGGATCACCTACGGACTCTTCCGGGCGGGCCTGATCGGCCCCGGGCCCGGCCGCGTCCGCGCCCACTCGGACGGCCGCCGAGCCGGCGACCGCCGCTACCACCCCCGCCACGCGACCTTCCGCTGACCCGGGCACGTCAGCCCGTACCCGTAGGGCTCGACGTGTCCACTCGGCGCGTCGAGACGTATCCACTCGACGCGTCAACTCGCCGTATCCCCTTGCCGTATGGGCCCGGCTCCGGCCCCGTCGGCTTCTCCCGTCACCGCGCCACCCGGCGCACCACCACCCGCGTCCACTCGGCGCCTCGAACCCCGAAGGTGATCGCCATGCCCACCCATGCCCCGTTCCCTGCCTCTTCTGCTCCCTCCCAACTCGACCTGGCCGACGACCTGTTGGCCCTGCTCCGCGACACGACCACCGAACCGCGCCCCGACACCCAGCTGGAGGCGCTGACGCTGGCCGTGGCCGCCGACCTGCCGGTGCTCCTGTGGGGTGAGCCGGGGATCGGCAAGACGGCGGCCCTGACCCAGCTCGCCACGTCCCTGGACCTTCCGCTGACCACCGTGATCGCGAGCGTGCACGAACCGTCCGACTTCTCCGGACTGCCCGTCGTCGGCGACGACCCCGCGGCGCAGGGGGTACCGATGGCCCCGCCGGACTGGGCCGTGCGCCTGGTCCGGGCCGGCCGGGGTCTGCTGTTCCTGGACGAGCTGTCCACCGCGCCGCCGGCGGTTCAGGCCGCCCTGCTCCGGCTCGTGCTGGAACGGCGGATCGGTGCCCTGCGGCTGCCGCCCGCGGTGCGGATCGTGGCCGCCGCCAACCCGCGGTCCTCGGCGGCCGACGGCTGGGAGCTGAGCCCGCCGCTGGCCAACCGGTTCGTCCACCTGCAGTGGACACACGACCACGAGGTCGTCGTACGCGGCCTCGGCGGAACGTGGCCCCGGGCGACCCTGCCCCGGCTCGCGCCCGAGAAGCTGGCGCGGGCCGTGGACCTCGCCCGCCGCGCGGTGTGCGGGCTGCTCACCGCCCGCCCCACACTCGTGCACCAGATGCCCAGCAGCGAGACGCGGCGCGGCGGCGCCTGGCCGTCCCCCCGGAGCTGGGAGATGACGCTCTGCCTGATCGCCTTCGCGACCGCCGCCGGCTCCTCCCGGGAAGTGCTGTCCCTGCTGGTCAGGGGCACGGTGGGAGACGGTCCGGGGCTGGAGCTGCTGGCGAGCCTGGACCGGATGGACCTCCCGGACCCCGAGGTGCTGCTTGCCGACCCGGCGAGCGCCGAACTGCCCGAGCGCGGGGACCTGCGGCAGGCCACCCTCGACGGTGTGGTCGACGCGGTCCGCCGGAACCCGGAGAAGTCCCGCTGGGACGCGGCCTGGGCGCTCCTGGTCCGGGCACTGGAGACCGGGGCACCTGACCTGGTGGTCGTCCCCGCGACCACCCTCGCCTCGCTGCGCCGACAGGACTGGGACGTTCCGGCCACGATCGAGCGGCTCGCCGGAGTGGTCTCGCTGTCCCGGCGGGCGGACCACGCGGCGGCCCGGACCGCGGCCGCCGCGAAGGCGGGCCGATGAACGCGCGACAGGAGCCGCGCCCGGACGCGCCCACGACCCTGGACCTGGACAAGCTGTTCGCCGCCCGGCTGCACGCCGCCCGGGTCCGGCCCTACCTGGCGACGGCACTGTTCGCCCTGCACACCGTGGAGTCGCGGCGCGTCCCGACGATGGCGGTGGACCGGAACTGGCGGTGCTACGTCTCGCCGGCCTTCGTCGAGCGGACGCCGGTGGAGGAACTGGCGGGCGTGTGGGTGCACGAGGTGTCGCATCTGCTGCGCGACCACCACCGCCGCAGTGACCGGGTCGCGCGGGAACGCGGTTTGACCGGTCCCGGGGATCGGCTGCGGATGAACATCGCCGCGGACTGCGAGATCAACGACGACGTGTTCGGTGACGGGCTGGCCCGGCCCGAAGGCGCCGTCGAGCCGGAGACCTTGCGGCTGAGCCCGGGACAGCTGATGGAGGACTACCTTCGTCAGTTCCGGCTCGGACCGAGGATGCAGGACCTGGCCTGGCTGGACTGCGGGAGCGGCGCCGACGGGCTGGACCGGGAGTGGGATCTGGGGCCCGACGGCGCGCACGGGCTCAGCGCGCAGGAACAGGACGCGGTCCGGTTTCGGGTGGCGCACGGCATCTCCGGCCGCCCGGGTGAGGCCCCGCGGGGATGGCAGCGGTGGGCGGAGGAGGCGTTCCACCCGCCGCAGCCCTGGCGGGACCTGCTGGGAGCGGCGGTCCGCGCGGCGGCCTCCGGCACCGGGGCGGGCGAGGACTACACGTACGGCCGGCCGTCGCGCCGCTCGGCCTCGATGCCCGGCGTCGTGCTGCCGAGCCTGCGCCGCCGCCCGCCTCAGGTGTCGGTGGTCATCGACACCTCGGGGTCGGTCAGTGACACCGAACTGGGCAGCGCGCTCCTGGAGGTCGCCGCGATCGCCCGTGCCGTGGGCGGCCGTCGCGACCTGGTCACCGTGGTTCCGTGCGACGCGGCGGCCCGGATCGTGCACCCGCTGTGCCGTGGCGAGGGAATTCCGCTGCTGGGCGGCGGCGGCACGGACCTGCGCGCCGGCTTCGCCAAGGCGCTCCGGGCGCGGCCGGGGCCCGATGTCGTCGTGGTCCTGACCGACGGCCAGACGCCCTGGCCGGCCACCCGGCCGCCGTGCCGGACAGTGGTGGGCCTGTTCCCCCGGCATCACCAGTCCTGGAACGAGGACGACCCCGACTACGAACCGGACGCGCCGCCCGACTGGGCGCGCGTGGTCGACATCGGATCGGCTCCCGCGGCCCGGTGAGTCATGATGGAAGGGGCAGGGACAGGACTCGGCACCGCCACGGTGCGAAGGAGACCGGACCATGACCATTCATCCCGCCATTCATCCCGCCGAGCAGAGCATCCGCAGCACTCCGGAGGGGCTCCTGTGGGAACCCAGCGAACGCTGGGTGCGCGGGCGCAAGGGCGATGTGACCGTCGTGGACAGCAGGCACCCGGTCCTCGTCTGGGAACCCGGCGTCCCCGTACCGCAGTACGCGTTCCCGCGCGAGGAGGTCCGCGAGGATCTGCTGCGCCCGGCCGAGCGGCCCCCGACGGGCAGCCACACCGGGTCGCGGACCTTCTACGACCTCACGGTCGGCGGAGTGGTGGTGGAGAACGCGGCCTGGACGTTCCCCGCCGAGGACCTGGCCGGTCACATCGCCTTCGAGTGGTTCAGGCACTGGGACAGCGGTCTCGACCACTGGTACGAGGAGGAGGAAGAGATCTTCATCCACCCTCGTGACCCGCACAAACGCGTCGACGCCCTGCCCAGCGGCCGTCACGTCCAGGTGGAGGTCGGCGGCCTGCTCGTCGCCGACACCCACCGGCCGGTGCTGCTCTACGAGACGGGTCTGCCGACGCGGTACTACATCCCCCGCGCGGACGTCCGGCTCGACCTGTTCGAACCCACCGACCACAGCACCGGCTGCCCCTACAAGGGCGTGGCCCGGTACTGGACCTGGGCCGGGCCGGGCGAGGTGCCGCGGAACATCCTCTGGAGCTACCCGGATCCGTTGCCGCCGGTGGCCGCCGTGCAGGGGCTCCTGGCCTTCTACAACGAGGCCGTGGACATCACCGTGGACGGCGAGCGCCGGGCCCGTCCCGTGACGCCGTTCACCGACGGTCTCAAGGTCTGAACTCGGGGCCGTGGACAGCCCTCCGTCGCGGAAACGTTCAATCATCCTGCCCTGTGCCCCGTAGGCTCGCCCTCGTTGATCGACGAGGACTGTGGCGGCGAGCGTGCTGCCGCCTGTGCCGGGGGCGGGAACTTGACGCACGACAGTGAACTGATCCTGCCCTTACCGGCATTGCTGAAGGCGCACGCCGAGGCGTCCCCGTCGCGTGTGGCGTTCGCCGACGGCCATCGCGCCGTCACCTACGCCGAGTTGGAGCGGCGCACCGGCCGGCTGACCGCCCACCTGGCCCGGACGGGGCTTCGGCGCGGCGAACGGGTCGCGATCTGTCTGGGCGACCGCGTGGAGCTGGTGGAGAGTGTCCTCGCCGCCGTCCGGGCGGGGGCGGTGGGAGTGCCCCTCAACCCCCGGTCGTCCGACGCGGAACTCGCTCACTTCCTCGAGGACAGCGACGCCTCGGTCCTCGTCACCGACCCGTGGCACCTGGCCCGGCTGCGCCGCCTGGGCCCCGGGCACCGTGGCAGGCGCGTGCTGGTCACCGGCGAGGAAGCCGCCACCGCGGACTCACGTTCCGTGCCCGTGGATCTGCCCGACGGCGCCGCCCTCTTCGACGACGTGGCACGCACCGAGCAGTCCGAAGCGCCCCGGGACGACCTCGGGCTCGACGAGCCGGCCTGGATGCTCTACACCTCCGGCACCACCCACCGTCCGAAGGGCGTGCTGTCCACCCAGCGGGCCGCCCTGTGGTCGGTGGCGGCCTGCTACGCACCGCTGTTCGGGCTCTCGTCCGAGGACCGGGTGCTGTGGCCGCTCCCGCTGTTCCACAGTTTCGGGCACTCCTTCGCGGTCCTGGGCGTCACCGCCGTCGGTGCGAGCGCCCGGATCAGCGGCGGCCTCCTCGCGCCCGGTGGCCTGTGGGAAGAGCTCCGCGCGCCTGGTCCGGCACTGGGCGGCCCCTACACGGTGCTGGCCGGGGTGCCCGCCACGTACCACCAGTTGACGGCGTCGGCCGGTGAGGCGGTGATCCCCGCGCGTCTGCGGACCTGTGTCGTGGCGGGCGCGCCCAGTGCGCCGACGCTGCGTCACCGGGTCGAGGAGGTGCTCGGGGCGCCGCTGCTCGACGCGTACGGCAGCACCGAGACCTGCGGCATGATCGCGGTCAACCGTCCGGACGGGCCCAGGATCGACGGTTCCTGCGGGCCGCCGGTGCCGGGCATGGAGGTGCGGGTCGTCGACCCCGGCTCCGGCGACGACGCCGTGGACGGGGCCGAGGGCGAGATCTGGGTGCGCGGGCCGAGCCTGATGACCGGCTACCACCACCGGCCCGAGGAGACCGAGGCGGCGCTGCGGGACGGCTGGTACCGCACCGGGGACCTCGGCCGACGCGTCGACCACGGTCATCTCACCCTGACCGGCCGGGTCAGCGAACTGATCATCCGCGGTGGGGAGAACATCCATCCCCCGGAGGTCGAGCAGGTCCTGCTGCGTTGTCCCGGTGTGCGGGACGCGGTGGTGGTGGGCCGGCCGCACGATGTCCTCGGCGAGGTCCCGGTGGCCTACGTCGTCGCCGGGCCGGACGGCGTGGAGCCGCGGCAGGTGCTGGCCGAGTGCCGTGCCCGGCTGGCCCCCCACAAGTGGCCCGTGGAGATCCTGGAGATCGCGGCCGTACCGCGTACGGCGTCCGGCAAGATCGCCCGGCACGCGGTCCTCCCGGAACTGGCCCGGCCGACAACCCCCGCCCCGATCCCCGCTTCCGCCGCGACGGCGACCGACGGGGCCCTGCGCCGGCGGCTGCTGTCCCTGCCGCCGGAGGGACGGGAGCGGGCGCTGCGGGCGGCGGTCCTCTCCGAGGCGGCGGCGGTCTGCGGCTGCGGACCGGACGAACGACTCGACGGTGACCGTCCTTTCACCGATCTCGGGCTGACGTCGGCAGGCGCGGTCACGCTGATCGACCGCCTCGGTGAGGCGACCGGGCTGGCGCTGCCCTCGACGCTGGTCTTCGACCACCCCACGCCGGCCGCGCTGGCCCGGCGGGTGCACGAGGCCCTCTTCGCCCCGGTGTCCACGGCGTCGCCCGAGGTGCGTACGGCGGAACGCGCGGACGATCCGGTGGTGATCGTCGCGATGGGCTGTCGCTGTCCCGGCGATGTCGACTCCCCCGAGGACCTGTGGCAGCTGCTGTCGGAGAGGCGGGACGCGATCTCGGACTTCCCCACCGACCGGGGCTGGGACCTGGCCGCCCTGTACGACCCCGACCCGGACCGGATCGGCACCTCCTACACCCGCAGCGGCGGATTCCTGCACCGGGCCGCCGAGTTCGACGCGGGGCTGTTCGGGATCTCGCCGCGCGAGGCGCTGGCCATGGACCCACAGCAGCGGCTGCTCCTGGAGACCTCGTGGGAGGTCTGGGAGCGGGCCGGAATCGACCCGGCGGCGCTGCGCGACAGCGACACCGGGGTGTTCGTCGGTGTGATGCACGGCGACTACTCCGCCCGCTTCACCCACCACGAGCTGGAGGCCCACCTGGGCCTGGGCTCGGCCGGGAGCGTGGCGTCCGGGCGGATCTCCTACGTGTACGGTCTGCGCGGACCCTCGATCACCGTCGACACCGCCTGCTCGTCCTCCCTGGTCGCGCTGCACTGGGCGGCGCGGGCACTGCGCTCGGGCGAGTGCTCGCTCGCTCTGGCAGGCGGGGTCACGGTGATGGCGACACCGAAGCCGTTCACCGCGTTCAGCCGCCAGCGGGGGCTCGCTCCCGACGGCCGCTGCAAGTCGTTCTCGGCGGCGGCGGACGGCACCGCCTGGGGCGAGGGCGCGGGACTGGTGCTGCTGGAACGGCTGTCCGACGCCCGTCGCCACGGTCATCCGGTGCTGGCCGTGCTGCGCGGCTCCGCGGTCAACTCCGACGGCGCCTCCAACGGACTGACCGCTCCCAACGGGCAGGCCCAACAGCACCTGATCACCCAGGCGTTGGCCGACGCCGGACTCGGGCCGCAGGACGTGGACGCGGTGGAGGCGCATGGCACCGGCACCACGCTCGGCGACCCCGTCGAGGCGCGCGCCCTGCTCGCCACCTACGGCCAGGGACGGGGCGAGGACCGGCCGCCGCTGTGGCTGGGCTCGGTCAAGTCCAACCTCGGCCACACCCAGGCCGCGGCAGGGGTCACCGGGGTCATCAAGATGGTGCAGGCCATGCGGCACCAGGAGCTTCCCCGGACCCTGCACGCCGAGACACCCAGCCCGCACGTCGACTGGTCGGCCGGCCGGGTGGAACTGCTGACCGAGGCCCGCCCGTGGCCGGCGACGGACACCGGTCGGCGCCGGGCCGGTGTGTCGGCCTTCGGCATCGGCGGGACGAACGCGCACGTGATCCTGGAGGAGGCGCCTCGACCGCCCGACTCCCCGGCGCGGGCCGCGGCGCCGCCGGTACCCGTGCCGACGCGGGAGCCGGTGCGGGTGCCGGTGCCCTGGCTGCTCTCCGGCGCCGACGAGGCAGCCCTGCGGGCCCAGGCACGCGAGCTCGCGGCCCGTCTCTCGTCCCGGCCCGACCTCTCGGCTGCCGACATCGGTTTCTCCCTGGCCGTGTCGAGGTCGGCGCTCACCCACCGGGCGATGGTGCCGGCCGATGACAAGGACCGCGCACGGGCCGCGCTGACCGCGCTCGCCGAGGGCCGCGACACCGTCGGCTCGCTGCGGGCCGTCGCGGATCCGGGGCTGCGCACGGCTTTCCTGTTCACCGGCCAGGGAGCCCAACGCGCCCGCATGGGCGCTGAGTTGAGTGCGGCGTTTCCGGTCTTCGCGGCCGCGTTCGAAGAGGTCTGCGGGGAGCTGGACGCCCGTCTGGAACGGCCGCTGGGTCGGGTGCTGTCCGCCGCGCCCGGTACGGCGCAGGCCGCCCTGCTCGACCGTACGGACTTCACCCAGGCAGCTCTGTTCGCCTTCGAGGTGGCTCTGTTCCGGCTGCTTGAGTCGTGGGGCGTGCGCGCCGACCATCTGTCCGGCCACTCCGTGGGAGAACTGGCCGCGGCCCATGTGGCCGGCGTGCTGGACCTGCCCGACGCGGCGGCACTCGTCGCGGCCCGCGGCCGGCTGATGCAGGGCCTGCCCGCGGGCGGGGCGATGGTGTCCCTGGACGCGACGGAGGAGGAGGTGCTCGCCGCGCTCGCGGACGCCGCCGGTCGGGGCGCCCGGCCGGAGATCGCCTCGGTCAACGGCCCGCGCTCGGTAGTGATCTCCGGCGCACGGGACGCGGTGCTGGCCGTCGCGTCCCGGTTCGAGGCGCGCGGCCGCAGGACGGTACGTCTGCGGGTCTCTCATGCCTTCCACTCGCCCCTGGTCGAGCCGATGCTCGACGACTTCCGCCGGGTCGCCGAGGGACTCGACTTCCGGCCACCGCGGATCTCTGTGGTCTCGGCCCTGACGGGTCGTCCGGCCGGGGCGGCGGAACTGTGCTCCGCGGAGTACTGGGTACGGCACGCCCGACGGCCGGTGCGGTTCGCCGACGCCGTGCGATGGCTCGGCGACAACGGGGTCTCGGCGTTCCTGGAGGTCGGCCCCGGTGCCGCGCTCACGGTGGCGGCCGAGGACTGCCTGAGCGTTCCGGACGGCACAGGTCCGGTGTTCGCGGCCGCGACCCGCGGCGGCGAGCCCGAGCCGCAGACGCTGGTGTCCGCCGTGGCCCGCCTCCATGTGCGCGGGGCGCGCGTCGACTGGCCCGCGGTGTTCGAGGGGTCCGGGGCGCGGCGGGTGGACCTGCCGACGTACGCCTTCCAGCGACGGAGGTACTGGCTCGACGCGCCACGCAGCCCGGCGCCCGCGCAGGACGCCCAGCGTCATCCGCTGCTGGGCCCGGCGTTCACCGTGCCGGACACGGACCGGACGGTGTTCTCCGGTCTGCTCTCCCGTACGACCCATCCCTGGCTCGCCGATCATGTGGTCGCCGGGTCCGTCCTCGTTCCCGCGACGGTGTTCGTGGAGTTGGCCGTTCGCGCGGGCGACGAGGTCTCAGGCGGCGCGCTCGACGAACTGGTGGTCCTGGCCCCGCTGGTCCTGCCCACGGCCGGGAGCGTACGCGTCCAGGTGGTGGTGGGCGGGCCGGACGACTCCGGCCGGCGCACGGTCGACGTCTTCGCACGGTCCGACGATTCCGCCGCCGGGTCCGCGGCGCCCGCACCCGAGGCCGCCTGGATCCGGCACGCCTCGGGTCTCATCGGACCGACGGCCGAACAGGCCCCCACGGCCACCTCGCCCACGGGACCGTCGGTGTGGCCGCCGCGGGGCGCGACCGAGGTCGATCTCACCGACGCGTACGACAGGCTCGCGGACGGTGGCCTGGCGTACGGGCCGGCCTTCCGAGCGGTACGGGCGGCCTGGCGGCTCGGTGACGACCTGTTCGCCGAGGTACGGCTGCCCGAGGCGGAGTCGTCGGACGCGAACCGGTTCGGGATCCATCCGGCGCTGCTCGACGCGGCACTGCACGCGTCCGTGCTCTGCGGCGGGGAATCCGGCGCGATCCGCGTGCCGTTCGCGTGGAACGGCGTACGGCTGCACGCGGCGGGCGCCTCGGAGGTACGGGTCCGCGTCTCCCGGGCCGGGACGGACGCGGTCTCGGTGACGCTCGCCGACCCGGCGGGCCGACCCGTCGCGGAGGTCGCGTCCCTGACCACGCGGGAGATGCCGTCCGCGACGGACCACGACGTGGCGCGCCGCGCACTGCTGCGGCCCGACTGGATCACGGCTGATTCGCCCGGCGGCGAATCCCGCGCCGCCACCGGGTCCTGGGAGCTGGTGGATGAGGACGGGCTGGACCTGCGCGCGTCGATCCCCGAGATCACCGGCACCGGCACCGGCACGACCGGACCGGACACCGTCGTCGTCACCGCCGTCCATCCGGCCACGGACGCCGATCCGCTGACCGCCGTCCACGAGTTGACCGCCAGGGTGCTCCGCACGGTGCAGGACTGGCAGGACGACCCGCGTACCGCGGGCGCCCGTCTCGTGGTGGTGACGCGGAACGCCACCACGACGGAGCCGGATCTGGCCGGGGCCGCGGTGTGGGGGCTGGTGCGCACGGCACAGTCGGAGCTGCCCGGGCGGGTCGTCCTCGTCGACGTGGACGGGCGACCGGAGTCCCTGCGGCTGCTGCCCAGGGCGGTGGCCACCGGTGAGCCCCAACTGGCCGTCCGGGCTGGGCGGTTCAGCGTGCCCCGACTCTCCTCGGAGAGCACCAACTGGGCCGCTGGGGCCACCGGCTCCGGCAGGTTCAGTGCGGACGGCACCGTGCTGATCACCGGCGGTACCGGTGCGCTGGGCGCGGAGCTCGCCCGCCATCTCGTCGCCTCGCACGGCGTACGACACCTGCTGCTGACCGGACGGCAGGGGCCCGGGGCGCCGGGCGCCGAAAAACTGCGCGGTGAGCTGGCGGAGTTGGGTGCCGAGGTGCGGATCGTCGCCTGCGACGCGGGCGACCGTGCCGCGCTGGCCGAGCTGGTCAAGGGCTGTACGCCGGCGCTGACCGCGGTGGTGCATGCCGCCGGGGTCTTGGACGACGGCGTACTGGCGGCTCTGACTCCCGAGCGGATGGCCGCGGTGCTCCGGCCGAAGGCGGACGCGGCCTGGCATCTGCACGAGGTGACCCGGGACCTGGATCTGTCGGCGTTCGTCCTGTTCTCGTCGGTGTCCGGGCTGCTGGGACGCGCCGGTCAGGGCAGCTACGCTGCGGCGAACTCCTTCCTGGACGCCCTGGCCCACCACCGCACCGCGCTGGGGCTGCCCGCGCTGTCGCTGGCGTGGGGACCGTGGAACTCCGGCGGGGGCATGGCGGCGGAACAACTCCGGGAGCGGGACGGGAAGTACGAGGACGTGCTGAGGGCGTTCTCCGTGGAACAGGGCCTGGCACTGTTCGACGCGGCGCTGCGCGTGGCCGAGCCCGTGCTGGCGCCCATCATGCTGGACCGCGCCCGCCTGAGGGACGCCCCGGCGCCGCTGCCGCCGCCGCTGCGTGGAGTGGTACGCCCGCGCACGCCTGCGGCCGGGGCCGGACCCGCGCCCGGAGCGGAGCAGCCGTGGGAGCCGGGAGCCTGGCGTAAGGTGCTGGCCGCACTGCCCGTCGCGCAACGGGTGGACGCGCTCGCGGAGTTGATGCGCGCGGACGTGGCGGCCGTGCTCGGCCACCCGGACGCCGACGCGTTGCCGGCCGGCAGGTCCTTCGCCGAGCTGGGTTTCGACTCCCTGATGGCGGTGCAGGTCCGTAACCGGCTGAGCATGGCCCTGCGGCTCAGGCTGTCGGCGGCCGTGGTCTTCGAGCATCCGACGGCCCACCAACTGGCCCGCCACGTACTCGGCCAGCTCGACGACCTGCCCGACGACCCGCCCACCGCCGCCGAGGAGCACGGGGGGCATGAGGGGCACGCACCGGGGTCGGATCCCGCCCCTGCGGAGGACCGGCCCGCGCGGACCCTGTCGTCGCTCTACCGGCGGGTCTGCGAGGCCGGTCAGGTGGTCGCCGCGATGCGCATGCTGGTCACGGCGTCCTGGGCGGTACCGACGTACGGCCCGGCCGACATTCGGGCGCATGCCCTGCCTCCGCTGCGGCGCGCCGAGGGGCCCGGCGGCGGCCCGGTACTGGTGGTCTTCACCGGGTACCATCCGCCGTTCGCCGCCCCGGGCGGGGAGTGGGCCCGTTTCCACAGCTGCTTCCAGGGCGAGTTCGACGTCCTCGAACTCCCGCACCCCGGCGTCGGTGCGGGCGGGGCCGTACCGGCCGACCTGGAGACGCTCGCCCGGACCCACGCCGAGACGGTGCTCCAGCACGTCGGAGAGCGGCCGTTCGTCGTCGTGGGTGTCTGCACCGGAGGCGCCGCCGCACACGCCGTGACCCGGCGGCTCGAAGCGGTGGGGTCGGCTCCGCTCGGGCAGGTGCTGCTCGACACGTACCTCATCGACGACGGCAACAGCGACAAGGAGTGGCTGCTGTCGCTGCCCGCCGTCATCGCGCCCCGGCTGGGCGGCGACCAGTTCACCGGTGACGAGGACAGCGGGGTGGCCGCGCTGGGCGCGTACACCCGCATGTTCCTCGGCTGGGAGCCGGAACCCGTCCGCACCCCCACCCTGCTGGTCCGCGCCACGGAGCCGACCCCCGCGATGGCGGCGGGCGCGGAGCCCGACGAGTGGCCGACGTCGTGGCCGCTCCCGCACACCGTCGTCGATGTGCCCGGCGACCACTTCTCGTTCCTCCAGGACCACGCCCCCGGCACGGCGGCGGCCGTGCGCGCCTGGATCGGCTCGCTCGGCCGGCCGGGCGCGCGCTCGGCGCCGGCCACGGAAGGAGACCGGTGAATCCCCTCGGTGAGCGGACGGCGTCGGAGGAGTTCGACGTCGTCGTCGTGGGCGGCGGCCCGGCCGGTGCCACCGCCGCCACCGCCGTCGCGCTGCGCGGCCACCGCGTCCTCCTCCTCGAACAGGAGACGTTCCCCCGCTACCAGATCGGCGAGTCGCTGCTGCCCTCCACGGTGCACGGGGTGTGCCGGATCCTCGGCGTGGAGGACGAGGTGGCCCGGGCGGGCTTCAAGCCGAAGCGGGGCGGAACGTTCCGGTGGGGCCGCAACCCGGACCCGTGGCAGTTCTCGTTCGCGCTGTCTCCCCGGCTGGCCGACCCGACCTCGTACGCCTACCAGGTCGAGCGGTCCCGGTTCGACGCGATCCTGCTGGACAACGCCCGCCGGGTCGGCGTGGACGTGCGGGAGGGCTGCCGGGTCACCGGCGTCCTCGCCGACGAGGAACGGGTGCGGGGCGTCGGCTGGGCCGGGCCCGGCGGCGAGGTCCGCGAGGCGCGGGCCCGCCATGTCGTGGACGCCTCCGGCAACGGCAGCCGGATCCACGGCGAGGTCGGCGGCCGGCGGACGTACTCCGACTTCTTCCGCAATCTCGCAGTGTTCGGCTACTTCGCCGGTGGCGCACGGCTCCCGCGACCGAACGACGGCAACATCTTCTGCGTCGCCTTCGACGAGGGCTGGCTGTGGTACATCCCGCTGCGGGACGACCTCACCAGCGTCGGAGCGGTCGTGAGCAGGGAGAACGCCGCCGAGATCCAGCGGGACCCGGAGGCTGCCTGGCGTCGGATGATCGACGCGTGCCCCGAGGTCCGGGACCTCCTGCACGGGGTGCCCCGGGCCACCGAGGCGCCCTACGACCGGGTCCGGGTGCGCCGGGACTGGTCGTACTGGAAGTCCCGGCTGTGGCGGCCCGGCATGGTGCTGGTCGGCGACGCGGCCTGCTTCGTCGACCCCGTCCTGTCCTCCGGCGTGCATCTCGCCACGTACGGCGCCCTGCTGGCGGCCCGGTCCCTCAACAGCGCCCTCGACGGGACGCTCTCCGAGGACCGTCTGTTCGACGAGTTCGAGGCCCGCTACCGGCACGAGTACGGCCTCTTCCACGAGTTCCTGGTCGCTTTCTACGACATGCACCAGGACGAGCGGTCCTACTTCTGGAAGGCACGCAAGGTCACCCACGTCGGGTCGACGGAGGTGGAGGCGTTCGTGGACCTGGTGGGCGGACTGGCCTCCGGCGACGCCTCCCTCGGCGGGCCGACGGCGGCGGGCTCCCGCCTCGCGGCGGCCTCCTCGGGGCTCGACGAGGCCGTGGGCCGGCTCCCGGACTCCGACGGCCTGCGCAACCCGCTGTTCGAGTCGGCCACGGTGCGTCAGGTGTTCCAGGAGGGCGCCGTGCTCCAGGAGCGCGGCGTGTTCGGCGGCCCGCTGGAGAACGAGTCACCCGTGCGGCCGGGCGGCCTGGTGGCCTCGGAGGACGGCCTGACCTGGGAGGAGCCCGGTCGCTGAGTCCGGCGCGGGCGCCGGCCCGGCGTCAGGCGGCGGCCCGGCGTCAGGCGGTGCCGAGAAAGCTCAACCGCACCTGACGGTTCGGGTTGTCCCCGTTGGTGTCCACCAGGCACACCGACTGCCACGTCCCCAACTCCAGCCGCCCGTCCACCACCGGGAGCGTCGCGTGCGGGGGCACGATGGCGGGCAGGACGTGATCGCGGCCGTGGCCCGGGCTGCCGTGGCGGTGCTGCCAGCGGTCGTCGGCGGGGAGCAGGGTGCGCAGGGCGGCGAGGAGGTCGTCGTCGCTGCCGGCGCCCGTCTCGATGATCGCGACACCGGCCGTGGCGTGCGGGACGAAAAGATTCAGCAGGCCGTCGCGTCCGGCGGCCACCTCGCGCAGGAAGGCCTCGCAGTCGCCGGTGAGGTCGGCGATCCGCTCCGTGGAACCGGTGGCCACGTTCAGGACTCGGGTGGTGAAGGCGTCAGACATACCCCCATCCTCACCCCCACATCACGTTTCACACCCGCCCGGTCGACCACCAGCCGATACGAGCGTTTCGCTCTGCGAGACGCCATTGACCCTGGCCATGTCATCTGGCTACGTTCGACGGCATGTTGCGTTCAGCCATGCTCACCACGCGCGGTCATATCGACCTGCTGCGGGTGACCTCCGCCGCGTGTCGCCGCGGCTGCTGACGCCCATTTCGCGCTGCGCTTTTCTCGCCTTCGCTTCCCTCTCTTCGCTTTCTCCTCGCCCGGTCCGGATCTGACTGCCGTCTGATCCGCGCCGCCACCCCCGCACGTCCCGGTCACTCCTGAGACGTGGCGGCGTCCGGGCGCGCCCCTCACCAGCCGCTCTCCCGCCCATGGAGCACTCATGAGCATCAGCCACGCCCCACCTGGCTCTCCAGAACCCGATATTTACGGCATATCATCCTCTAGTCCCGCCGAGCCTGACGCCGCCGGGCAACGTCCGCTCGACCTCCTCCCCCTCGTCCCCAGCTCCACCCGCCGCACCCGCGTCCCCCGCTGGCTGCGTCGCACCACGGGTCCGCTGGTGTTGCTGGCTCTGTGGCAACTCCTCAGCAGCACCGGCGTGTTGACCCCCGAGGTGCTCGCCTCACCGGGACGGATCGCGCAGGTGGGCCGGGATCTGCTCGCCGACGGTTCGCTGACCTCCGCGATGGGCACCTCACTGCGGCGCGTGGCGGCCGGACTGCTGTTCGGCGTCGTCGTCGGCACCGGACTCGCCCTGGTCTCGGGCCTGTTCCGGATCGGCGAGGACCTCGTGGACGCTCCCGTCCAGATGCTGCGGACCGTGCCCTTCGTGGGTCTCATCCCGCTGTTCATCATCTGGTTCGGGATCGGCGAGACACCGAAGATCGCCATCATCACGCTCGGCGTGACCTTCCCGCTCTACCTCAACGTGTACGCCGGCATCCGCGGTGTGGACTCCCAGCTGATCGAGGCCGGGGAGTCCCTCGGACTGTCGCGGTGGGGTCTCGTCCGGCATGTCGTCCTGCCGGGCGCGCTGCCCGGGGCGATGACCGGCCTGCGCTACTCCCTGGGCATCTCGTGGCTGGCCCTCGTCTTCGCCGAGCAGGTCAACGCGGACTCCGGCATCGGGTTCCTGATGGTGCAGGCACGGGACTTCCTGCGGACCGACGTGATCGTGGTCTGCCTGATCGTCTACGCCTTCCTCGGCCTGCTGGCCGACTTCGTCGTCCGTACCCTCGAAAGGCTGCTGCTGCAATGGCGACCGACATTCACCGGCCGGTGAGCCCTCAGGTGTCCCCGCTCTCCACGGCGTCCGACGCGTCCACGGCACCCCCTGCGTCCCCGGCGCCCCCCATCTCCCAGGCCGTCCGCGTCGAGGGACTGACCCGCTCCTTCGACGGCCGCGCCGTCATCGACGACCTGCGACTCGACATTCGCCAGGGCGAGTTCGTCGCCCTGCTCGGCCGCAGCGGCTGCGGCAAGTCCACGCTGCTGCGCATCCTCGCCGGTCTCGACCGTGAGATCCAGGGCACGGTCCTCGTACCGCGCCGCAAGGCCGTCGCCTTCCAGGCGCCGCGGCTGATGCCGTGGAAGAAGGTGTGGCGCAACGTGCTGCTCGGACTGCCCGGAAGGCCAGAACGTGCCCTCGCCGACCGGGCCCTCGAAGAGGTCGGACTGGACCACCGCTCCGACGCCTGGCCCAAGACGCTCTCCGGCGGTGAGGCCCAACGTGCGTCACTGGCACGGGCGTTGGTTCGTGAGCCCGATCTGCTGCTGCTCGACGAGCCGTTCGGCGCACTGGACGCTCTCACCCGGATCAAGGCCCAGCGCTTGGTGGGCGAGTTGTGGCGGCGACGCGGCTGCGCCGTCCTGCTCGTCACGCACGACGTCGAGGAGGCCGTGCTGCTCGCCGACCGGGTCCTGGTGATGGACGACGGTGTCATCGCGCACGAGCAGCAGATCGACCTGGACCGGCCACGCGACATCACCGACCCGCGGTTCGCCGAGCTGCGCGCCGAACTCCTGGAGCGCCTCGGAGTCGACGCGGCCGCCGAAGCCGCCTGAACCACCGTGCCTGATCAGCCACGGCTGATCCGCCCCCCAGCAGCACAGCACAGAACGGATCCCCCATGCGACCACGCCTCGTCCCTGCCGCCCTGCTCCTGCCCTTCGCTCTCGTCCTCACCGCCTGCGGCGGCAACTCGTCGGCCAGTACCGGGATGGGCGACGGCACCGACGGTCAGGGCTCCCTCACGCTCGACGTCGGTGACCAGAAGGGTGGTTCCGAGGCCATCCTGCGGGCCGCCGGAGAGCTCAAGAACCTCAAGTACAAGATCAAGTGGTCCACGTTCACCTCGGGGCCACCACTCCTCGAAGCGGTCAACGCCAAGGCCGTCGACGTCGGCGGCGTCGGCAACACCCCGCCGGTGTTCGCGGCCGGCGCCAACTCCAAGATCTCGGTGGTGGCCGCCTGGCACGGTACGTCCAAGGGCGACACGATCCTCGTCCCCAACGACTCGAAGCTGACGGACCCCAAGCAGCTCAAGGGCAAGTCCATCGCCGTGGCACAGGGCTCCTCCGCCCACTACCAGCTGGTCGCCAGCTTGAAGAAGGTCGGGCTGACCATCGGCGACGTCAAGGTGAAGTACCTCCAGCCCGCGGACGCGCTGGCCGCGTTCACCTCCGGCAAGGTCGACGCCTGGGCGGTGTGGGATCCGTACACCTCACAGGTACTCCAGGCCCAGCAGGGCCGCGTGCTCACGACCGGCGACGGCATCACCAACGGCCTCAGCTTCCAGGTGGCCTCCCCGGACGCGCTGAAGGACAAGAAGAAGTCCGCCGCCGTCAAGGACTACCTGGACCGGCTGCGCCGCGCCTACGCCTGGGTGTACGACCACCCCAAGGCGTGGGCCAAGGCGTGGGCCGAGGACACCGGACTGCCGTACGAGGCGGCGCTGGCCGCGGTGAAGCGCAGCAACGCCTCCCGTGTTCCGGTCGCGGTCGACAAGCCGCTCATCGCCTCCGAGCAGGAGATCGCGGACGCCTTCACCGGCCTGAAGCTGATCCCGCGCAGGGTGGACTTCGGGAAGTTCGTCGACACCCGCTTCAACGGTGACCTGCCTCCGTCCACGACCACTCCGCGCGTCTTCAAGGAGAAGTGACATGACCGTACGTCTCCACTGGTTCCTGCCGACGGGCGGCGACGGCCGCACCCTGGTCGACCGGCACGCGTACGCCTCCAACGGGTCCGGCCCGGTGCGCGGGGTGCGTGCGCCCGACATCGAGTACCTGGCCCAGATCGCCAAGGCTGCCGAGCAGTTGGGCTTCGAGGCGGTGCTCACCCCGACCGGCACGTGGTGCGAGGACGCCTGGCTGACGACCGTGGCGCTGGCCCAGCACACCGAGCGGCTGAAGTTCCTGGTGGCGTTCCGGCCGGGGCTGATCTCGCCGACGCTCGCCGCGCAGATGGCGGCCACCTACCAGAGGGTCACGCGCGGGCGGCTGCTGCTGAACGTCGTCACGGGCGGTGACTCGACCGAACAACGCCGCTTCGGCGACCGACTCGACCACGACCGCCGGTATGCCCGTACGGACGAGTTCCTGTCGGTGGTCCGCGGGGTGTGGCGGGGTGAGCCGTACGACTTCCACGGCACGCACTACCAGGTCGACGGCGGGCTGACCGCGCTGCCGCCGGACCCGGTGCCGCAGGTGTTCTTCGGCGGGTCCTCCGCTGCCGCCGGGCCGGTCGCCGCGCGGCACGCCGACGTCTATCTGACCTGGGGCGAACCGCCCGCGCAGGTCAAGGAGAAGATCGACTGGATCCGCTCGCTCGCCGAGCGGGAGGGCCGCACGGTCCGGTTCGGGATCCGGTTGCACACCATCTCGCGCGACTCGGCGGCGGAGGCCTGGGCGACGGCGAACCGGCTGCTCGACGACCTCGACTCGGACAGCGTCGCGGCGGCGCAGACGGCGCTCGGCCGCAGTGAGTCGGTGGGCCAGCAGCGGATGCTGGCCCTGCACGGCGGCTCGCGCGACGAGCTGGAGATCCATCCGAATCTGTGGGCGGGCGTGGGTCTGGTGCGCGGCGGCGCGGGCACCGCCCTCGTCGGCAGCCATGCCGAGGTCGCCGACCTGATCGAGGAGTACCACGCGCTGGGCGTCGAGCACTTCGTGCTCTCGGGGTATCCGCACCTGGAGGAGGCGTACTGGTTCGGGGAGGGGGTGATCCCCGAACTGGCGTCCCGTGGGCTGGTCGAGACCGCGTCGGCCGGCAGGCCCTTCCTCGTGGGCGGCGGGCGCTGACCGCAGGGAAGATCCACCGGCTTCGCGGTGTTGGTAGAACCGTGAACAACACGCGCGAGGTCGAGGTGGTCGTCATAGGCGCCGGGCAGGCCGGACTGGCCGGCGCCTATCACCTGCGCCGCTCGGGGTACGAGCCGGACCGGGACTTCGTGGTGCTCGACCACTCCCCCGGCCCCGGCGGCGCCTGGCAGTTCCGCTGGCCGTCGCTGACGTACGGCAAGGTGCACGGGATGCACGCCCTGCCCGGCATGGAACTCACCGGCGCCGATCCGGCCAGGCCGTCCGCCGACGTCGTCACCGAGTACTTCGACAGGTACGAGCGCTTCTTCGACCTGCGGGTCAAACGGCCCGTGGAGGTCCGTGCCGTGCGCGAGGGCGAGGGCGGCCGTCTGCTCGTCGAGACCTCCGACGGGACCTGGGCGACTCGGGCGCTGATCAACGCGACCGGGACCTGGGACCGGCCCTTCTGGCCGCGTTACCCGGGCCAGGAGACCTTCCGTGGGCGCCAGGTGCACACCGCGCGCTACTCCGGGCCCGAGGAGTTCGCCGGGCAGCGGGTCGTCGTGGTGGGCGGGGGCGCGTCCGGCACCCAGCACCTGCTGGAGATCGCTCCGTACGCGGCCGCCACCACCTGGGTCACCCGGCGGCCGCCGGTGTTCCGCGAGGGGCCCTTCGACGAGAACGTGGGCCGGGCCGCGGTCGCGCTGGTCGAGGAGCGGGTACGGCAGGGGCTGCCGCCGAAGAGTGTCGTGTCGGTGACGGGGCTTCCGCTCAACGACGCGATCCGTCAGGGGATCGCGGACGGGGTACTGGACCGGCTGCCGATGTTCGACCGGATCACGCCCGACGGTGTGGCGTGGAACGACGGCCGGCACGTGACGGCCGACGTCATCCTGTGGGCGACCGGATTCCGGGCCGCCATCGACCACTTGGCGCCGCTGAAGCTGCGCGAGCCCGGCGGCGGCATCCGGGTGGAGGGCACCCGCGCGGTGGCCGATCCACGCATCCACCTCGTCGGCTACGGCCCGTCGGCGAGCACCATCGGCGCCAACCGGGCGGGACGCGCGGCGGTACGGGACATCAGGCGGCTGCTGGCCGAGGAACGCGTGGCCGCCTGATCAGCCGGTGGCGGCCGGGCTCCGCTGATGGAGCCGGTTGAACTCGGCGACATTGCGCTGGTGCTGCGCGTAGTCGGCCGTGAAGCGCGTATCGCCCCGCTTGACCGTGACGAAGTACAGCCAGTCGCCCGGGGGCGGACTGATCACGGCGCGCATCGCGTCCTCACCCGGGTTCGCGATCGGGGTCGGCGGCAGACCCATACGCTGGTATGAGTTGTAGGGGCTGTCGATCCGGGTGTCCGCCTCGGTGGTCTTCAGTGTGGAGCGGTTGAGCGCGTAGTTGATGGTGGAGTCCATCTGCAGCGGCATGCCGCGCTTCAGGCGGTTGAAGACGACCCGGGCCACCTTGCCCATGTCGGCCTTGGAAGCCGCCTCGGCCTGCACGATGCTCGCGACGGTGACGGCCTGGTAGACGTTCATGGCGTTGCGCTGCGCGCCGGCCGCGATCGGGGCGCCGTTGAACGTCTTGTCGGCGGTGTCGACCATGCACCGCAGCATCTGCTCCGGGGTCGTCTTCTCCTTGATCGGGTACGTCGCCGGGAAGAGGTAGCCCTCCGGGTTGCCCTTCGCGTCGGTCGGCAGCTTCAGGCCCGCCTTGCCCAGCGACTTCTTGGTGGTTCCCGCGGGCAGGGCGAGGGCCTTGTCGACGGCGTCGTAGACCTGGCCGGCGCGCCAGCCCTCGGGGATGACCAGGGCGGCGGGCTTCTTCTCCGCGTCGCTGTCCAGGGTCAGCAGCGGCACCGCCACGGCGGTGCCTGCCACGACGGCCCCGGTCACGATCAGGGCGAGACGGCCCCGGCGCGTCAGTCGGATCCTGCTCCGTGGCGGTGTGTTCATGTGCATGCGGGCACGGTAACCCGCCAATCTCTACAAACCCGACATATCGTCAGCTTGTCGACTCCAGTCGGGCGTCTCGGCGGACCAGGGCCGCGTACCGCCCGTCCCGCGCCAGCAGCTCCTCGTGCGAGCCGCGTTCGGCCACCTGCCCGGAGTCCAGCACCACGATCTGGTCGGCACCCCGGATGGTGGACAGCCGGTGCGCGATGGTGATCGTCGTCCGGTTGGCCGACAGGGCGTCGATCGCTTCCTGGACGGCGTGTTCGGTGCGGGTGTCCAGGGCGCTGGTCGCCTCGTCGAGGATCAGTACCGGCGGGTCGCGCAGGATCGTCCGGGCGATGGCCAGCCGCTGCTTCTCACCGCCGGAGAAGCGGTGGCCGCGTTCGCCGACGACGGTGTCGTAGCCGTCGGGCAGGGAGGAGATGTGGTCGTGGATCTGGGCTGCCTTGGCCGCCTGCTCGATCTCCCCGTCGGTGGCGTCCGGCTTGGCGAAGCGCAGGTTGTCGGCGACCGAGGCGTGGAAGAGGTACGTCTCCTGGGAGACGACGCCGATCGCCCGGGCGAGGGTGTCGAAGTCCAGGTCGCGCACGTCGACGCCGTCGAGGGTGACCCGGCCGCCCGTCACGTCGTACAGCCGCGGCACCAGATAGCCGAGCGTGGACTTGCCGGCGCCGGTCGGGCCGACGACCGCGAGACCGCTGCCCGCGGGGACGGTGATGTCGATGCCGTCGAGGATCGGGCCGTCCTTGCCGTCGTAGCGGAACTCGACGCCCTCGAAGCGGACCTCGCCCTTGACGCGGTCGAGACGCACCGGCTGGTCGCGCTCGGTGATGTCGATGGGCAGGTCGAGGTACTCGAAGATGCGCTGGAAGAGCGCAAGCGAGGTCTGGATCTGCACGCCGGTCGACAGCAGGCTCACGGCCGGGCGGAACAGGCCCTGCTGGAGCGAGACGAAGGCGACGATGGTGCCGATGGAGATCTGGGTGCCCTCCGTCTGGAGGGCGAGACCCGCGGTCCAGTAGATGAAGGCGGGCATCGCGGCCATGACGATCGAGATGACGGCCATGCGCCACCGTCCGGCCATGTTCGACCGCACCTCGAGGTCGACCAGTCCCTCCGACTCCTCGGCGAAGGAGCGGGTGAGCGAGTCGGAACGCCCCATCGTGCGGCCCAGCAGGATGCCGCTGACCGACAGCGACTCGGTGACGGTCGCCGCCATCGCGGCCATCTGCTTCTGGCGCTGGGTGGTGATCTTCTTGCGTTCGTTGCCGACCCGGCGGCTGATCCACACGAAGACCGGCAGCAGCACCAGGGAGACGACGGTGAGCCGCCAGTCGAGGGCCACCATCGCGATGATCGTGGCGACCACGCTGGTCAGGTTGGAGACCAGGGAGGTGGCGGTCGAGGTGACGGTGGCCTGCATGCCGCCGATGTCGTTGGCGATGCGGGACTGGACCTCACCGGTGCGCGTGCGGGTGAAGAAGGCGAGGGACATCCGCTGCAGTCGGCCGTAGACCGCGGTACGCAGGTCGTGCATGACGCGCTGGCCGACCGTGGTGGAGATCAGGGTCTGCAGCACACCGAAGACACTGGTGAGGACGGCGCTCAGGATCATGCCGAGCGCGAGCAGGCTCAGCAGGCCGGTGCGGCCCTCGGGGATGGCGACGTCCAGCGTCTCCTTCAGCAGGAACGGGGTCGCCACGGTGACCAGCGACGCGGCGCCGACCAGCAGACCGACGATCCCGAGCCGGGCCCGGTACGGCTTGAAGAGCTTGAGGATGCGGCGCACCTGCCGGGGCTGTTCGGTCGAGGTGCCGGGAGAGGGGGTCCAGTCGATGTGGTCGCGGGGCATGGTCTCCTACGGAGGGTGAGGTGATGAGGATTTACGGAGCTTAGCTCATTGTTACCTATACTCACAATGAACATGGTCCTGATATTGTTCCCCCATGACCACCCCTGATTCCGACGGCCTGCTCGCCGAGCAGCTGCTGCGGCTGACCCGTCGGCTGCAGCGCATCCAGAAGCGCCATCTGGAGCAGCGTGGTCTCGGCATCACCCCGGCCCAGTCCCGGCTGCTGCGCACCCTCGCGCACTGCGACGCGCCGCCCCGGATGGCGGACCTCGCGCAGCGGCTGGAGGTGGTACCCAGGGCCGTGACCACGCTCGTCGACGGGCTGGAGGCCAGCGGCAAGGTGCGCCGGGCGCCGGACCCGACCAACCGCCGGGTGATCCGTGTCGAGCTCACCGACGACGGACGCAAGGCCCTGCTGGAGCTGCACGGCGCACGCAGGTCCGCCGCGGAGGAGATCCTGGCCCCGCTGACGGGCGGACAACGGGAACTGCTCGGCGGACTGCTGGACACGCTGGTGGACGCGGCGCCGAAGCCGGGGCGTGGGCGGGGCTGCTGAGCGGCTGAGCGGCTGAGCGGCTGGGTCAACGCGCCGTGGGCCGCGCTCCGTACTGCTGGAGCGCGGCCCACGATCTGTCCTGTCGCGGTCGTCAGTCGGCTTCCTGGGCCGGTTCCTTGGCCGGCTGGGCCGGTACGGCCGCCAGCCCGCCGTCGGGATCGGCCGCGACCGGCGCCACCGGGGCGTCGGCGCCCGGCGCCTTCGTCGCGGACGACTCCCCCTTGCCGCCGTCCGCTTCCGGGACGACGGGCACGATCTCGTCATCGCCTTCCGTCGGCACGATCGCGCCGTCCAGGACCTTCTTCGCCCTGTCGGCGTCCAGCGCGCCCTCCCAGCGGGACACGGCGAACACGGCGACACAGTTGCCGAGCAGGTTGGTCACGACGCGCATCGAGTCCATGATGCGGTCCACGCCGAGCAGCAGGGCGACGGCGCCGGCGGGGATCGCGCCCAGCGAGGAGGCGGTCGCGGACAGGGCGAGGAAGGCCGAACCGGGGATGCCCGCCATGCCCTTGCTGGTCAGCATGAGCACCAGGACCACGGTGATCTGCTGGCTCAGGCTCAGGTCCACGCCCACGGCCTGGGCGATGAACAACGTGCCGATGGACAGGTAGAGCGAGGCGCCGTCGAGGTTGAACGAGTAGCCCGTGGGCAGCACCAGACCCACCGCGTCGTCGCGGGCACCGGCCCGGCGCAGCTTCTGCATCACCCGCGGCATGACCGACTCGGTGGACGCGGTGCCGAGCGCGAGCAGCATCTCCTCGCGGATGTAGCGGACGAACTTCCAGAGGCTGAGCCCGGTGACCGCCTTGAGAGCGACGCCGAGCAGCACGAGGAAGAGTGCGGCGGCGACATAGCACAGGATGATCAGCTTGGCGTAGGTCTCGATCACGCCGAGTCCGTACTGGCCGATCAGGGAGGCCATCGCGCCGAACACCGCGATCGGGGCGAGACGCATGATGAAGCCGACGATCGCGAAGATGATCTCCTGGGCCTGCTCGACGGCGGGCAGCACCTTCGGCACCTTGGTGTGGCCGAGGTGCAGCAGCGCGGCACCGACCAGGCAGGCCAGGATCAGCACCTGCAAAAGCTCGTTCTCGGCGAACGCGCCTATGAAACTCTGCGGCAGCGCGTTGAGGACGAACTCGGTGGTCGAGGGCAGCGAACCGCCCCCGGTCTGCGCGTCGACCGCCGAGGGGTCGAGCTGGGACGGGTCGACGTTCATTCCCGAGCCGGGTTGCACGATGTTGGCGGCGAGCAGCCCGATGAGCAGGGCGACGGTGCTCGCGACCTCGAACCAGACGAGGGCCTTGAGTCCGATCCGGCCGAACGCCTTCAGGTCACCGGCCTTGGCGATGCCGACGACGACCACGCAGAACACGAGGGGGGAGATGATCGTCTTGATGAGACGGGTGAAACCGTCACCGAGCGGTTGGAATTGCGTGGCCGCGTCCGGCCACAGCTTTCCGACGACGATTCCGAGGACGAGCGCGCAGGCGACCTGCGCGAAGAGAGAGGTACGCAGTATGCGTGCGACGCGTCGCGGCAGGGACGGGACGGACGGTGGCACGGGCACTCCTTGAGGGGGGACGGTGACACTCAGAAGCCTGAACGGGACTTCTGCGATACGGAAAGCGCATTCCGTGCCGTTCACTGTGGAGGTGCCGTCGATCCCGCACAAGACCACCGTGTTTCCCTCGCGTAAATCCCGCCCGCATGTGACGCATCGCACGCAACTGCCCTCAGCAGCCTCGGTGATCCCGGGTGAGCAGTCCCTGAACGGCCGTCAGAGAGCGGTCGTAGCACCCGGATGACCCGCGGATCCGATAACGCTCGCTCGTCTTACCGACCGCGTGCCGCTGGTCCCGGGGCACGTTCGCCGTGTACGTCGCGTCACCCGTGTAGGTGTCGTCCAGCCGCGTCCAGGCGGTGCGTCGACCGTCGCGCGCGTGAGTCACCGCGGCACGGTCACCGAGGGTCAACGCGGTCCGCAGCCGGTCGCCGGCGCCGAGCGTGGTGGTGCCGTCCATCGTGTACGTCCGCCGGGTGTGCGTCGTACGGGCCGGTCCGCGCCCGTCGACGGTGACCGACTCCTCGTCCGCCCAGGTGGCGTCCAGGGCGTCGACGGTTTCTCCGTCGGTCCAGCGGTGCGTAGAGGTGTTGGCGAGTGCGCGGCTGACGGTGGTCGTGACCCTGCCGTGCGAGGTGTCGACGTATCCGGCGACGGTCAGCCGATGCCCACCCTCGGTGGCCACGCGATGTTCCGTACCGGGCGTGTACGTCGAGGAGTTCACGAGGTCCGCGCTCCTGTGCGTGGTGAGCTTCCCGCCCACCTGCGTGCTCCCGGTGTCCTGGTCGACGAGAACGTTGACCGGGGTGCTCCAGCCGCTCTGCCCCTCGGGGACGCCGACGACCGATACCTCGACCCGGTGCGGGCGGCCGTCGTTGAGGATCCCCGCGAACGGCGTCAGGTCGTATTCGATCGGCTTGATGTCCATGGCGCGCGGACCCGGAACCACGTACCAGAGAAAGGGGTTGGACCAGCCTCCGGTCCACACGGTCGGGAACGGCGCGGCGATCCCGGCGAGGCGGCCGTCGACCTTGATCTGCACCTCACGGTAGGGGCCGCCCGCGGCCTGACAGGAGTACGGGGCCGAGTCGGGCACCGTCAGATACCAGTACTCCTCACAGCCGCCGCCGGATCCGGTGGCGTACACCTCGGCGACGATGCGTTCGCTGTTGCGCGGAGTGGTGAGGGTGTTGTCCTTGAGGGTCAGCACGCGGTCCGGCGCCGGGGCCTGCCTTCCCGCGTAGAAGGTGAGCGTGACCTTCACGTCGATGACTCCGGTGTACGTGTCGTCGACGACGTTCCCGATCAGCATCTCGACATCCCGGCTGCCGCGGAAGGTGTCGCTGTAGCGCGTGACGTCCTTCTCGACGGACCACTCGATGCCGTCGGGCGAGGGCTGGGGCGTCGACGTACGGAGGATCTCGACGCCGCCGACATGGACGTAACCGAGCCGGTCGAACTGCCGTCCCTTGACCTTGCCGTCCAACCGCAGCACCACCTTGCTCCAGCGGTCGCCGCATCGCTCGGGGGGCGTGTAGGAGCCCCGGTACGGCGTGAAGTCACGGAACTGCGCCTCGGCGAGGGTGACTCGGCAGGACTTCCCGGCGGGCTTCGGCACGGGTGGGGCCGCGGTGACCGGGTCGTGCCAGTCGGTCCCGAACTCGGCCGGTATGTCGGCGGGTTGGGCTGGGGTGTCTCCGGATCCGACGTCGGCTCGCGCGGGTTGGACCGGGGCCCGGGCGGCTGACGCTGATGCGGCTGAGTCGGCTTGGGCGAGGGGCAAGGCCGCCTGGGCCGGGCTCGTCCCGAGGAGGGTGCTCGCCAGGAGGGTCGCTCCGGCGAGCATGGACATGGTGATCCGTCTCTTCATGGCCGGTGTTCTACGGCGAGTCGGGCACCCTCCGCAATGAGGCCTCCCCCCGGAGACCTCAGGTCCGCAGGTCGGCCCTGTCCCCCATGACGACCACGGGATGCCGCTGCGGATCGAGGGTGCGCAGCAGATACCGCATCGCCGACCTGGGCAGGCTGACGCAGGCCGACGTGCCGCTGCCGTGGTCCATGTGCAGCCAGATCCCGCCGCCCTCGGACTGTCCTCGCGGGCGGGTCGGGTCGTTCGGCGGGGTGCCCTTGACCCGGTTGTAGTCGATGGCGATGACGTAGTCGAAGTCGTGCCAGTACGAGTTGGGCCACCAACGCGGGGCCGCGAAGGCGGCCGACCGGGTGTAGGGAAGCCGGGCCCCGGGGTCCGGGAGCACACCGCCCGCGTCGCTGAGCGTGAACACGCCGACGGGACTGCGGTGGTCACCCTCGTGGTGGTTCGTGGTCCAGCCCTTCTTGCCGTTGTGCGCGGGCCAGTTGCCGGTGCGGTCCCAGGTGGTGCCGTGCCGGGTGTAGAGGACCACGGTGGACTCGGCGGAGTTCCTGCCAGCGCCGTAGACCGCGACGACCTGGCGGGTGTCGGCGGGGATCCGCCGCCGCAGCCGGTCGCCGATGTCGGGGATGCGTGTCGGGTCGGTTTCCTGGCGGGTGTCGGCCGGGTTGCCCGCGGCTCTCGTCCCCGGTGCGCCCCGTCCGGCGGCCGGGCCCGGACCGCCGCAGCCGGGCAGCGAGACCAGGAGGGCTCCCAGGGCCGCCGTCGCGAGCGCGGCACGCCGTACATCACCACTGCGCATCGCTCCATGGTCGCATCGCGGGCAGCCGGTTCTGTTCGCCGCAACGGAAAACCGGTTGCTTCCGACCATGCCGCGACGCGAACCTTTCACGGTTTGTTGCCGCCGTTCGCGGCCCCCTCCCCCCACCCCCCTGACACGAGCCACTGGGACGTCATGCAGATTCAAGACCTTCCGTACCCCGACCCCGGTTCGCCGGACGCGCGCTCGGGTCCCCGCTTCCTGTGGTGGCTCTTCCGGAACCAGCTGGGCGGACAGCTCAAGTCGCTGGCCTGGGGCCTGCTGCACTTCGGGTCCGTCTCCGTACTGCCGTTCTGTGTCGGCCTGGCCGTGCAGGCCGTCGTCGACCGCTCCGGTCACCGGCTCGCCCTCGCGGGTGCCCTGCTCGCGGTGTGCTGCGTCGCCAACGCGGTCGGCGAGACCTTCCTGCATCGCACGGCGATCACCAACTGGATCACGGCCGCCGCGCGCGTCCAGCAGTTGCTGGCCCGCAAGGCCGCCCTGCTGGGCTCGGCGCTGACCCGACGGGTCGCGGCCGGCGAGGTCGTGGCCGTCTCCACGGGCGACGTCGAGAAGATCGGCTGGTTCGTGGAGGCCGTCTCCCGGTTCACCGCGGCGGCGGTCACCATCGTGCTGGTCTGTGTCGGCCTGGTCGTCTACCAGCCGGCGCTCGGCGTGGTCGTCGCGGTGGGCCTGCCGCTCCTCGCCCTGGCGGTGCTGCCGCTGCTGCCCCGGGCGACCCGACGTGCCGACATCCAGCGGGAGAAGGCGGGGCGCGCCACCGAACTGGCCTCGGACACCGTGGCCGGTCTGCGCGTCCTGCGTGGCATCGGCGGCGAGGACCTCTTCCTCGACCGCTACCGCCGCGCCTCCCAGGAGGTGCGCCACGCGGCCGTGCGCAGTGCCCGGATGTGGTCGCTGATCTCCGCGATCCAGGTCCTGCTGCCCGGACTGCTGCTGATCGGGGTCGTCTGGTACGGCGTCCGCCTGGCTCGGGAGGGCCGGATCGACGTCGGTGAACTGGTCACCGTCTACAGCTCGGTGATGCTCCTGACCTATCCGCTCAGGCACTTCGAAGAGATCGCGATGGCCTACTCCTTCTCCCGCCCGTCGGCCCGGCGTGCCGCTCGGGTGCTGTCGCTGGAGCGTGCCACGGACACCGGGGGCTCGCGCGCCGCCGAGACCCCGTCAGGCGACCTGTACGACCCGGCGACCGGTCTGCTCGCGGTCGCCGGCCGGCTCACCGCCGTGGTGTGCGGCGACCCGGACGCGGCGGGGCTGCTGGCGGAGCGGCTGGGCGGACACCCCTCGGAGGAGGGCGCGTCGGTCCTGCTGGGCGGTGTGCCGCTCGACGACCTGCCGCTCGACTCGGCCCGAACGGCCGTCCTCGTCCAGGACAAGGATCCGGTCCTGCTGTCCGGCTCGCTGCGTGAACTGCTCGACGTGCCCGCCTCGGGCGGTGTCGGCGCCGAGGAGGCGCTGGCGGCCGCGCAGTGCGGGGACGTCCTGACCGCCCTCGTGCAGGGGTCGGTCGACGCCGAGGACCCGATGGACGCCCGGATCACCGAGCGGGGACGGTCCCTGTCCGGCGGCCAGCGGCAGCGGCTCGCACTGGCCCGGTCGCTGGTGACGGACCCGGAGGTGCTCGTCCTCGACGAGCCGACCTCCGCCGTCGACTCGCACACGGAGGCACGGATCGCGGACGGGCTGCGGGAGCTGCGCACCGGACGCACGACCGTCGTGTTCACCTCCTCCCCGCTGCTCCTGGACCGGGCCGACCGGGTCGTGCTCGTGCACGAGAACGAGGTCGTGGCGGTCGGGGTGCACCGCGAGCTGGTGCACAAGGAGCCCCGGTACCGGGCCGTGGTGACCCGGGACACCGACGCGGAGGCCGCCGAACCCGAGCAGGGGACGACAGGGTCCGAGCGGGCCGACGTGCTGGAGGCGGGCGACGTGCCTGCTTCCGGCCAGGCATGGAGCGCGGGCCAGGCACTGGACACCGCCGAGGTACTGGACGCACTGGAAGAGATCGAGGAGACAGCATGATCGGCGTGGCGCCCCCGGCGTACGACCCGGCGGCCCCGACGACGGCGAACACCCTGCCCGTCGGCACCACCGCGACCGTCCGCGCCTACGTGGCCGAACTGTTCCACCGGCACCGCCGTGCCTTCCTGCTCCTGATGACCGTCAACACGGTGTCCGTGGTCGCCTCGATGGCGGGGCCGTGGCTGCTGGGCGGGCTCGTGGAGCGGGTGTCTGACGGGGCCCGCGAGCTCCACCTGGAACTGACGGCCGGACTGTTCCTGTGCGCGCTGGCCGTCCAGGCGGTGTTCGTGCGGGAGGTGCGGCTGCGCGGGGCCATGCTCGGCGAGCGGATGCTGGCCGACCTGCGCGAGGACTTCCTGGTCCGGTCCGTCGGGCTGCCTCCGGGGGTCCTGGAGCGAGCCGGGACGGGCGACCTGCTGTCCCGGATCACCACCGACATCGACCGGCTGTCCAACGCGATGCGGGAGGCCGTGCCACAGCTGACGATCGGCGTGGTGTGGGTGGCCCTGCTGCTGGGCGGGCTGGTGATCACCGCGCCGCCGCTGGCGGCAGCGGTGCTGCTCGCCGTACCGCTGCTGCTCGTGGGCTGCCGCTGGTACTTCAGACGGGCCGGAGCGGCCTACCGCTCGGAGGCCGCCGGGTACGCCGCCGTCGCCGCCGCGCTCGCGGAGACCGTGGACGCCGGACGCACCGTCGAGGCCCAGCGGCTCGGCGCCCGCCGCATCGCCCTGTCGGAGCGGCGCATCAAGGAATGGACGGCCTGGGAGCGTTACACGCTCTGGCTGCGGTCGGTGCTCTTCCCCGTCGTCAACGTCACCCATGTGATGATCCTCGCCTCGGTGCTGATGGTCGGCGGTGTGTTCGTGCTGCAGGGCTGGATCGGCATCGGGCAGCTCACCACGGGCGCGCTGATCGCGCAGATGCTCGTCGACCCGGTCGGGCTGATCCTGCGCTGGTACGACGAGCTGCAGGTGGCCCAGGTGTCGCTGGCCCGGCTGGTCGGGGTCCGGGAGATCCAGCCCGACGCCGGTGACGACGCGGTGGCCCCCGACGGGCGGGACGTGCACGCGGACCAGGTGCGTTTCGGCTACCTCGAAGGCGTGGACGTGCTGCGTGAGGTGTCGCTGGCGGTCGCCCCCGGCACCAGGATGGCGCTGGTAGGCCCGTCGGGTGCGGGCAAGTCCACGCTGGGCAGGCTGCTCGCCGGGATCTACGAGCCCCGGGACGGCCGGATCACCCTGGGCGGCGCCGAGCTCTCCCGGATGCCCGCCGAGCGGGTCCGGGCGCATGTGGCTCTCGTCAACCAGGAGCACCACGTCTTCGTGGGGTCCCTGCGCGACAACCTGCTCCTCGCCCGGACCGAGGCGGCCGACGCCGAGCTGTGGGCGGCGCTGGGCGCGGTGGACGCGGACGGGTGGGCGCGCGCCCTGGACGACGGCCTGGACACCGAGGTCGGCTCGGGCGGGCTGGCGCTCACTCCCGCCCAGGCGCAGCAGATCGCGCTGGCCCGGCTGGTGCTGGCCGACCCGCACACGCTGGTCCTGGACGAGGCGACCTCCCTGCTCGATCCGCGAGCGGCCCGCCATCTGGAGCGGTCCCTGGCCCGGGTCCTCGACGGCCGCACGGTGGTCGCGATCGCCCACCGGCTGCACACCGCCCATGACGCGGACGTCATCGCCGTCGTGGAGAGCGGCCGGATCAGCGAGCTGGGCAGCCATGACGAGCTGGTCGCGGCCGACGGGGCGTACGCGGCGCTGTGGCGGTCCTGGCACGGCTGACGGCGCGGCTCCGCCGGAGCGAGTGCGGTGTCGGGGGCGGCACGGGGCGAGGACGAGTGGTCCTCGGCCCGTGCCGTTGCGCGGTGCCGAAGTCGAGTGGAAGGCTGGAAAGCGGCACCGGCTCGGGGAGCGTTCGCGAACCGCGCGGTTCACCGACGGGCGCGGCTTGTGCACCGTACGTCTGCGGTCCGCCGCCGGCCACGGGGAGAAGGAGCCCGGCCCCATCACCTGGAGGTACCCGTGAACAGCGCCGACGGATGGGGAGACGACGTCTACCAGCCCGACGGATCCGAGATCCAGGACGACGCGGGGCTGCTCGACGCGGAGGACACCCTGGACAACGACGGAGTCGGTGACCCCCTCGACCGCGGCTGGTCGCCTCCGGACCGCCCCTGGGCGGTGGAGCACACCGGTGTGACGGCCGCGGAGCGCCACACGGGCGAGACGCTGGACCAGCGGCTCGCCGAAGAGCGTCCCGACCCGCCCGCGCCCGACGGCGACGGCCTCGGTGACTGCGACGGAACCGACGGGGAACTCCTCGACAACGAGGTCGGGGCGGCCCGCTCCGGCCGTCTGGTGGCGCCGGACGAGGGTGCGCACGAGGACGAGGAGAGTGCGCTGGTCGCCACGGACGTGGGTATCGACGGCGCTGCCGCCTCCGCGGAAGAGGCCGCGGTGCACATCGTCGACGAGGAGGCGCGGCCCGGCTGACCCCACCGGCCCCGTGCCGTCGGCCGTCCCACCGACGCCGCACAAGGAGGACCCATGCAGCAGGACAAACGGCCCGACTACCACCCCGTCGTCTTCCGCGACCGCTCCGCCGGGTACGCCTTCCTCACCCGGTCCACCGCGACCAGCGACCGGACCATCGAGTGGGACGACGGCGAGACCTACCCGGTCGTGGACGTGGAGATCTCCTCGGAGAGCCACCCCTTCTACACCGGCACGGCCCGCACGGTGGACGCGGAGGGCCGCGTCGCCCAGTTCGAACGGCGCTACGGCGGCGGGGCGGACCGACGATCCGGCGGGCCGTGAGTCCCAGGGGCCGAACCCGGCGGATCGTGAGCCCCCGCGGCCGAGGACGGCGGTCGCGTCGCGCGGCCCGCTCAGATGAAGTTGAGCGCCGCCGCGCAGCCCACTCCGCCGAGCAGCATGAACGCCGGCATCAGCACCTTCAGCTCTACCCAGCTGCCCGCCCGGAAGCGCATGAACTTCGGCGGACCGATCGGATACCAGCGCTTGCGGCCGAGCGGGATGGGCCACAGGATCGGGCAGCCCGAGACCGTCAGCGCGTCCCCTATGTCGTGCACGAGCGCGCCCAGCACGATCGGCAGCCCCAGCCACAGGTACTCCTGGCCCGGCGCCGTGAACAGCCAGTCCGAACCGTTGCCCGGCTTGTCCAGGACACCGGCGACGATCCACGCGCTGGTCGCGGCCAGCAGCCAGACCAGCACATCCGCACTGGAGCCACGGGTCGCCCGCCACAACAGACCCTCGATGGCCAGCACCATGTGCACGAACAGGATCGCCAGCACGGCCCAGCGGCCACCGGTGATCGCCGCCGCCGAGGCGCCCGCGCCGATCAGCGCGGCCCACACCCAGGTGTGCGTGAGTGTCCGGTGTCCACCGGAACGACGCGGGTCGCCCTGCTTCTTGGTGGCCTTGTAGACGGCGTAGGAGAGCTTGTCGACGATCTCGCACAGCCCGCGGGAGATGGGTCCGAAGGACCGCGAGATGGTGGCGGCCTTGTGGTCGAGATCGGGGGCGAGCGCGGCGCCGGCGCAGATCAGAGCCCCGGCGAGGAGGACCGGCCAGGGCATCGTGTGCCCTGCAGCCGCGGCTGCCGCGCCGACGCCCAGCCAGGCGGCGGCCCCCGACAGTGAGTGTGCTGGTCCCATCATGGCCGGTGTCCGCCCCATTCCTCGTGTGCCACTGTGCAGTTGACTTGGCGCGCTGACGCGCCGTCGGCGACACAGCGTAGCGTTCGTGATCTTCGCGCCCGCAGCCGATTCCCCCATCGGGCCGGAGGGCAGGCAAGATGGGTGGGTGACCCTCATCGATCAGCTGCCGCCGACCGCCGACCCCGACGCCCTCTATGACGCCTTCGAGTCGTGGGCCCAGGAGCGCGGTCTCACGCTCTACCCGCACCAGGAGGAGGCGCTGATAGAGGTGGTCTCCGGTGCGAACGTGATCGTGTCGACGCCCACCGGCTCCGGCAAGAGCATGATCGCCGCGGGCGCGCACTTCGCGGCACTGGCCCGTGACGAGGTCACCTTCTACACGGCACCGATCAAGGCGCTCGTGTCGGAGAAGTTCTTCGAGCTGTGCAAGATGTTCGGCACGGAGAACGTCGGCATGCTGACCGGCGACGCGTCCGTCAACGCGGACGCCCCCGTCATCTGCTGCACGGCCGAGGTGCTCGCCTCGATCGCGCTGCGGGACGGACGGCACGCGGATGTCGGCCAGGTCGTGATGGACGAGTTCCACTTCTACGCGGAGGGGGACCGCGGCTGGGCCTGGCAGATCCCGATCCTGGAGCTTCCCCAGGCGCAGTTCGTCCTGATGTCGGCCACCCTCGGCGACGTCGCGATGTTCGAGAAGGACCTGACGCGGCGCACCGGCCGGCCGACGTCCGTGGTCCGCTCGGCGACCCGCCCCGTGCCGTTGTCCTACGAGTACCGGCTCACTCCGCTCACGGAAACACTGACCGAGCTGCTGGACACCAAGCAGGCGCCGGTCTACATCGTGCACTTCACGCAGGCGCAGGCCGTGGAGCGGGCGCAGGCGCTGATGAGCATCAACATGTGCACGCGCGAGGAGAAGGACCAGATCGCCGACCTGATCGGGCACTTCCGCTTCACCACCAAGTTCGGCCGCAATCTGTCCCGGTACGTGCGGCACGGCATCGGCGTCCATCACGCCGGGATGCTGCCCAAGTACCGCCGCCTGGTGGAGAAGCTCGCCCAGGCCGGTCTGCTGAAGGTCATCTGCGGTACGGACACCCTCGGCGTCGGCGTCAACGTGCCGATCCGGACCGTGCTGTTCACGGCGCTGGCCAAGTACGACGGCGTTCGCGTACGCACGCTGCGGGCCCGTGAGTTCCACCAGATCGCCGGACGTGCCGGACGGGCGGGCTTCGACACGGCGGGCTACGTCGTCGCGCAGGCTCCGGAGCACGTGGTGGAGAACGAAAAGGCGCTCGCCAAGGCGGGCGACGACCCGAAGAAGCGCCGGAAGGTGGTCCGCAAGAAGGCGCCCGAGGGCTTCGTCGGGTGGACGGACAGCACCTTCGAGAAGCTCATCGCCTCCGACCCGGAGCCACTGACGTCCCGTTTCCGGGTGACGCACACCATGCTCCTGTCGGTGATCGCCCGGCCCGGCAACGCCTTCGAGGCGATGCGGCACCTTCTGGAAGACAACCACGAGCCGCGCAAGCAGCAGCTCAGGCATATCCGCCGCGCCATCGCCATCTACCGCTCGCTCCTGGACGGCGGGATCGTGGAGAAGCTCGACAAGCCGGACTCCGAGGGCCGCGTCGTCCGCCTCACGGTGGACCTCCAGCAGGACTTCGCGCTGAACCAGCCGCTGTCCACCTTCGCGCTCGCCGCGTTCGAGCTTCTCGACCCGGAGTCGCCGTCCTACGCCCTGGACATGGTGTCCGTCGTCGAGTCGACGCTGGATGATCCGCGGCAGATCCTCGCCGCCCAGCAGAACAAGGCGCGCGGGGAGGCCGTGGCCGCGATGAAGGCGGACGGCGTGGAGTACGAGGAGCGCATGGAGCGCCTCCAGGACATCAGCTACCCGAAGCCTCAGGAAGAGCTCCTCTTCCACGCGTACAACACCTACCGCAAGAGCCACCCCTGGGTCGGTGACCACCCGCTGTCCCCGAAGTCCGTCGTCCGCGACATGTACGAACGGGCCATGTCCTTCACCGAGTTGGTGTCCTTCTACGAGCTGGCCCGCACCGAGGGCATCGTGCTGCGTTACCTCGCCGGGGCCTACAAGGCCCTGGACCACACCGTCCCGGACGACCTCAAGTCGGAGGACCTCCAGGACCTGATCGAGTGGCTCGGCGAGATGGTGCGCCAGGTCGACTCCAGCCTGCTGGACGAGTGGGAGCAACTCGCCAACCCGGAGGTCATGACCGCGGAGGAGGCTCAGGAGAAGGCCGACGAGGTCAAGCCCGTCACGAGCAACGCGCGCGCCTTCCGCGTCCTCGTCCGCAACGCCATGTTCCGTCGTGTCGAGCTCGCCGCCCTCGACCAGGTCGAGGAGCTCGGTGAGATGGACGCGGACTCCGGGTGGGACGCCGACGCCTGGGGCGAGGCGATGGACAAGTACTGGGACGAGTACGACGACCTCGGTACCGGACCCGACGCCCGCGGTCCGAAGCTGCTGCTGATCGAGGAGGAGCCGCAGAACGCCCTGTGGCGGGTCCGCCAGATCTTCGACGACCCGAACGACGATCACGACTGGGGTATCAGCGCTGAGGTGGACCTCACGGCCTCCGACGCCGAGGGGCGTGCGATCGTTCGTGTCACCGAAGTCGGACAGCTGTGAGCACAGGAGAATCCCACCCATGACGAATCCGGCCGAGAAGCTCGTCGATCTGCTCGACCTCGAGCAGATCGAGGTCAACATCTTCCGCGGCCGCAGCCCGCAGGAGTCGCTGCAGCGTGTCTTCGGCGGCCAGGTGGCCGGCCAGGCACTGGTCGCCGCCGGCCGCACCACGGAGGGCGACCGTCCCGTGCACTCGCTGCACGCGTACTTCCTGCGTCCGGGCCGGCCCGGTGTGCCGATCGTGTACCAGGTCGAGCGGGTGCGGGACGGGCGGTCCTTCACGACCCGCCGGGTCACCGGGGTGCAGCAGGGCCGCACGATCTTCAATCTCACCGCCTCCTTTCACAAGCCTGAACAGGCGAGCTTCGAGCACCAACTGCCGCCGGCCCGCGAGGTTCCGGCACCGGACTCCCTGCCGACGGTCACGGACGAGATCCGGGAGCATCTGGGATCGCTGCCCGAGCAGTTGGAGCGGATGGCCAGGCGTCAGCCGTTCGACATCCGCTATGTGGACCGGCTGCGCTGGACGTCCGAAGAGGTCAAGGACGCCGAGCCGCGCAGCGCGGTGTGGATGCGTGCGGTCGGGCCGCTGGGCGACGACCCGCTGGTGCACACCTGCGCGCTGACCTACGCGAGCGACATGACCCTTCTGGACGCCGTCCGTATCCCGGTCGAGCCCCTGTGGGGTCCGCGCGGGTTCGACATGGCGTCGCTGGACCACGCCATGTGGTTCCACCGCCCGTTCCGCGCGGACGAGTGGTTCCTGTACGACCAGGAGTCCCCGATCGCCACGGGCGGACGCGGGCTGGCCCGCGGCCGGATCTACGACCTGGAGGGTCGGCTGCTCGTGTCGGTCGTCCAGGAAGGCTTGTTCAGAGCTCTCTAGGCCGGGAGCTTGCGCGCCGCAGCCGGCCGAACAGGACGCGGGACGGCTGCGGCCCGTCGGTCACGGCGGTGGCCGGCCGCGGTGCCGGGTGGCACTGTGTGGGGACAGGGCGAGGAGTGGCGCGAGGGGCGGGACGGTGATCGCGAGCCACCGCCAGAAACGCCGTCAGCTCGGCCCTGTACAAGCCGATCTCGTCCGCGTGCTCCGCCGTCATGATCCGCTGGGTGAGCCGCGCGACGGGCGAGCCCGGCACGCCGTGGGCGGGCGGCCCGGGTCGGAAACGGTTCACGTGGGAGCGTTCATAGGGGTCCGGGACGAACTCCGCGACGTGAACGGGATCAAGGAAGGCGGCCACCGCCCCGGCACGTCCCCACGGCTCCTCGGTCCGTCGCAGCAAAAACCCCAGGTGGCGTGTGCGCCAGTTGCGGGGGCGCAGGTCCAGGCCCTCGCCCAGCAGCTCGCGTGGTCCGGCCTGCATACGGGCGTGGAGCCGCGGGGCGTGCTCCTCGGCGCCTGCGACCTCCCGTAGCTCTTCGGCGAGGTAGAGCCAGATCACGGCGTGCCGTCGGGTGAGATGGAAGGTCACCGGCGACACCGTGCCCAGCCGGGCGAGGCAGGTGAAACGGTCGGGGCTCACGCCCATGACGGCCGCGCCCTCCTCGGTTCCCACGGTCCTCACCCGCGCCCGCAAGGAGCCGGGGAAGCCCTCGCTCGCGCGCAGCCGCTCGATCTCGGAGCGGGGGACGTGTCGGCCTCCGCCTCCTTCGTCAGGCAGTGTGCGGATGTGCCCGAGGTTCACGGCGAGGTCGAACTCGCTTCGCTTCAGTCTCAGTTCACGGGCCGCGCGACTGGACGCACAGGCAAGGTGACGTGGCCTCGTGATGGTGTCGGTCGGCATGTCCCGTCTCCCCCGTGGAGTGTGCTCACGCTGTGTGCGTTCGCGGTGACACAAACCGTAGCCGGTCCGACCCGCCTCCTGGCAGGCCTGTGGATAACTCCGCTGGAGCTATCGAAGCAGCAGGTCAGAGGTCCGATGCCGGGCTTCGCTCGGGCTGTCGGGCGTCCACGGCCAGGTGCTCACCGACCCGGTTGACGAGCAGCGTCATCTCGTAGGCGATCTGACCGATGTCCGCCTCCGCGCCGCTGAGCACACACAGGCAACTGCCGGTGCCCGCCGCGGTGACGAACAGCACCGCGTCGTCGAACTCGATCATGGTCTGGCGCACCTGTCCCGCGCCGAAGTGCCGTCCGGAGCCCTTGGCCAGGCTGTGCAGTCCCGAGGAGACGGCGGCGAGATGCTCCGCGTCCTCGCGGCGCAGTCCGGTGCTCGCCCCCGTCACCAGCCCGTCGGTGGACAGGACCAGAGCGTGCCGTACGTGTTCCACCCGCTCGGTCAGGTCGTCCAGCAGCCAGCCAAGTCCCTGGTTGTGCAGCATCGTTCCCCGTCTCCCCGTGCGACGTCTCCTCCCTGGCCGGAGGATCTCTCCTCGCCAGCCTTCCCCACGACCGGCGTCCGGGCAAGGAGGATGGGGACATGGCACAGAACATGACCGACACCGAATGGCGGGCGTTCGTCTCGCACGGCACCCGCACCGCGAAGCTGTCGACCGTACGGGCCGATGGGAGCCCGCACATCGCACCGATCTGGTTCCTGCTCGACGGGAACGAGGTGGTGTTCAACACCGGCAAGACCACAGTGAAGGGACGGAATCTGGCCCGGGACGGCCGGGTCGCGCTGTGCGTCGACGACGACCGGCCGCCCTTCCACTTCGTGGTCCTCCAGGGCCACGCCCGGGTGATCGAGGAACTCGACGAGGTCCGGCACTGGGCCGGCCGTATCGGGGCGCGGTACATGGGCGAGGAGCGGGCCGAGGAGTTCGGCGCCCGCAACGGCGTCCCCGGCGAACTGCTGGTCCGCGTCACGATCGACAAGGTTCTGGCGCAGAAGGACCTCGCCGACTGAGCACCCGCCCGTACCGGGTCACGGGCGGGTCATCCCACCGAGTCGAGCAGCCGGGCGGTGTGCATCCGCCCGGCGTACTCGACCAGGCTGATCAGGACCTCCTTGCCCGAGTCGCGGTCACGGGCGTCGCAGAGGACCACGGGTGTGCCCGGGTCCAGATCCAGGGCGCGCGAGACATCCTCGGCCCCGTAGGACCGTGCGCCCGTGAAGCAGTTCACAGCCACCACGAACGGGATGTGCCGGTGCTCGAAGTAGTCCACCGCGGGGAAGCAGTCCTCCAGGCGGCGGGTGTCGGCGAGGACCACCGCTCCGAGGGCTCCCTGTGACAGTTCGTCCCACAGGAACCAGAAACGGTCCTGGCCGGGGGTGCCGAACAGGTAGAGGGACAGACCTGAGCGGATGGTGATCCGTCCGAAGTCCATGGCGACCGTCGTGGTGACCTTGTGGTCGACGCCGTCGGTGTCGTCCACCAACTGCCCTGCTTCGCTGAGCAGTTCCTCGGTGCGCAGCGGCCGGATCTCGCTGACGGCACCGACCAGGGTGGTCTTGCCCACGCCGAATCCGCCGGCGACCAGAATCTTCAACGCCAGCGCGGTCGTGTCGCCGTCCTGGGCGTCGGAGTGCTCGGAGACCATCGATCACTTCTCTCGGGAGGGCCGGGTCGAGTCGGCGTCGTACGCGTCCGGGTGGTGGTGAACCTTCATCTACAGAGCTCGCAGTCCTTCGATCACCTCACGCAGGATCCGCTCGTCAGGCAGCCGCGCGGGCGGCACCGGGCGGCTGACGGTGACCAGGCCGAGTTCCAGCAGGTCACCGAGGAGGACTCTGACCACGCCCACCGGCAGATCGGCGCCCGCGCCGAGTTCCGCGACCGACTGGGTCTCGGTGCGGCACAGGTCGACCAGGGCGCGGTGTTCCGGACCGAGCGCGGTGTCGTCGTCGAAGCCGGGCGCGCCAGGGTCCAGCGTCACGAGGGCGATCAGGTCGAAACGCACTCCGGTGGGGCCCGGTTCGGTGCGGCCGCCCGTCATGGCGTAGGGACGCACCAGCGGCCCGGCCTCGCCGTCGTACCACTGGCTGCCCGGCTCTCGCGGGGCGTGTGTCAGGTTCTCGGTCATCTGGGTGGACCGCCTCGTGGCCTCATCCGGCTGCGGGGGGCCGCGCGCCGATGCGGGGGGCCGTGTACAGGTGCTCGCCGACGCGTTTGACCAGCCGTGCCATCTCGTAGGCGACCAGGCCTATGTCCGCCGTCACCGCGGTGAGGACGGCAAGGCAGGAACCGTCGCCCGCGGCGGCCACGAACAGGAAACCGTCGTCCATCTCCACCATGGTCTGGCGCACGCCTCCGGCCCCGAAGTGCCGGCCCGCGCCCTTGGCCAGGCTGTGGAAACCGGAGGCAACGGCGGCGAGATGTTCGGCGTCCTCGCGGTGCAGATCGGTGGAGGCGCCCACGGCGAGGCCGTCGTTGGACAGGACGACCGCGTGCCGCACCTCCCCCACCCGCACCACCAAGTCGTCCAGCAGCCAGTCCAGTTCGCCGGACCTCTGGGCGGCTCTCATGCTCGAGTCCTGGATCATGCGGGGTCTCCTTCGCTGCTGTCGCTGCCCGCTGGGAAGTCTGGGAAGTCTGGGGAGGCACCGTTGCCGGGCCGCCTGCCGCCGCCGCGGGTCCAACCGTCGCGGTAGGCAGCCATGCGGTCCCTCACGAGTTCGGGGGTGCGCCCCTCGTCGCTCGGGCGGGCGGACGTCCACGCCGGTTCCTCGGCCACCCGTTCGCGCAGTTGCGGGGCGAGGCTGGCCTGCCGGACCCGGCGGGGCAGGTCGTCTGAGTCCTCCAGGAAGGCGTCCTGGGAGGGGTCCCGGGAAGCGTCATCAGGGGTTTCCGGGGAGACGTCGTCGAGGTCGTCCGGCGAGACGTGGTAGAGGTCGTCCGGAGGACGGTGCAGACGCAGGGTGGCGACTCCGGGAGGCGGGTTGCCGGCCGTGGCCCGCGCGTCCGTGGCCGCCCGGACACCCGCGGGAGGTGAGTCGTCGACCGTGGCACGGCGCTTCGTGGTGGTCCGGGGAGCGGCCAGTGCGGGCCGGTCGGCCGAGGCGGGGACGGACTCCTGACGCGGGTCGGCGGCGGCCACGCGGGCGTGCTCGTGTTCCGCCCGCCGGGTCGCGTCCGCCGACCGGTGAGGCGCCGGTTGTGCCGCTCCGGCGTGCAGCAGCGCGGTGGGCAGCAGAACGACCGCGGTGGTGCCGCCGTAGGGCGAGGTCCGCAGGTGCACCTTGATGTCGTGCCGGGCGGCGAGCCTGCTCACCACGAAGAGCCCGAGCCGGTCGCTGTCGAACAGGTCGAGGGCCTCGGACTGTTCGATGCGCCGGTTCGCCTCGGCAAGGGTCTCCTTGCCCATGCCCAGGCCGCGGTCCTCGACCTCTACGGCGTAGCCGTTGCCGACGGGCTCGCCGGTGACCCGCACACGGGTGTGCGGCGGCGAGAACTGGGCGGCGTTCTCGATGACCTCGGCGAGAAGGTGGGTGAGGTCGGCGACGGCCGTGCCGGTGACGGACGCGTCCGGCAGTTGGCGCACCTCCACGCGCGCGTAGTCCTCGATCTCGGAGACGGCCGCACGGACCACGTTCGTCAGGGAGACCGGCAGGCGCCACGCGCGGCCGGGCGCGGCGCCGGAGAGGATGATCAGGCTCTCGGCGTGCCGCCGCATCCGGGTGGTGAGGTGGTCGAGCCGGAACAGGTCGCTCAGTTCGTCCGGGTCGTCGGAGCGGCGTTCCATGCTGTCGAGGAGGCTGAGCTGCCGGTGGACCAGGACCTGGCTGCGGCGGGCGAGGTTGACGAAGACGCCGGAGATGCCGCTGGCGAGTTCGGCGCGCTCGACGGCGGCCCGGAGCGCGGCGCGGTGCACGGTGCCGAGCGCCTCGGCGACCTGTCCGGCCTCGTCCTCGGCGGGCCGTCCGGGCGGTGCCTCGGCCCGGACGTCGATCTCCTCGCCCGCGCGCAGTCTCCGCATGGCCTCGGGGAGTTTGCGGCGGGCGATCTCCAGGGCACTGTTGCGCAGGCTCACCAGCTCGACGACCAGGCCCCGGCCGATGCGCACGGAGATCACCAGGGAGGCGGCGACGGCAAGGAGGCCGAGGAGGACGGCGGCGCCGGCCGGGGTGAGCAGACCGCGGGTGAACGGGTCGGCCCGGTCGGAGACTTCGCGTCCCGCGTCCGCCTCGATCGCCCGCATGTCGTCCCGCACCCGCGCGTGGGCGTCTTCCCAGGCGGCCCGCGGTGCCGCGGCGAGCGCACGTCCGCCCGGATCCGCGGCGAGGACCTTGTCCTCGGTGGCGCCGACGGTGCCGTAAGGGCTGCCCCCGGCGACGTCGAGCCAGGCTGCGCGTTCGTCGCCTCGCAGGTCGGCCACGGCGGACTCGGTGAGGGCCCGGCGGGTGTCGACGGCGCCGGTGAACAGCCGCAGCCTCTCGCCCGACAGCCCACCGGCCAGGCGTGCGCTGCCGAGGACGGCGTCCTCTTGGGCCAGCGCCTCCTGCGCGCGGGAGAACTCCAGCAGCACGCGCGCGTCGGAGCCGAGTTCCGCGTCCTGGATGCCGGTGAGGGCACCGCCCACGCCGAAGGCGTTGGCGATGGTCTTCGTGTACCGCCCGTACGTCTGGTGCCAGTCCGCCCGGTGGTCGAGTACGGCGGTGCGCAGTGCGGGCAGTCGTTCGGCTCCGGCGACGAAGGTCTCGAGCCGCTGTGCCACGCCGGCGGGCAGTTCCTCGCTGTCGGCGACGGTGTTGCCGTCGCCGAGCCGGAGCCTCGCCACGGCGCGGTCCGTGCGCACGCCGAGGTTCTTCAGGTCGCCGCTCTGCCCGGCTGCCGGGTCGGTGGCGTAGCGGACGGCGGCCGCCCGCTCGGTCTGGAGCGCGGCCACCGCCTCCGCGACCGGGGTGCGGATCGTGGTGTCCACGCGCTGCAACTGCCGGAGCCTGGAGATGTCCTGGGCGGTGGAGACGGTGGCGAACGCCCACAGGGCGAGCAGCGAGACGACCGGCACCATCAACAGGCAGACGATCTTGGCTCGCACCGTCCGCGGTCGGAGGCGCCAGCGTCCCCCGTGCGCGGGCGGCGCGTCCGGTATCGCGTCCAGGGGTTCGTCCGGGTGTTCGTCGGCGGGCGGTCCGGCGTGCGCGCGACGGCCGCGCGCGGGGGCCTGGTCCGGCGTCTCGGCGTCGGCTTCGGGGGTCCTACGTGGTGTAGGCATGGCCTCCTCGCTCGGGAGTGGGTCGGGGCGCCCGTGCGGGCGGGGCAGGCGGGACGGTCGCGGACGGCCCCTGGGTCAGACAGGGCCTAGGAGGCCGCGTTCTCGACCGGTCGCTGGGCCGAGGCGGAGGCCTGACGCTCCCCCGTGGTGGGCGACAGCGCGACGAAGGCCGAGGTCAGGAAGAGGTAGGAGCCGAGTCCGACGGCGAGGGGGAAGATGAACTGCATCGCCGTGGCTCCGGGCAGGGGCGCCCCGGACGGGGCGACGCGCACGCTCACCGCGAACATGCCGGTGTAGTGCATGCTGCTCACGGCCGCCCCCATGATCAGGGAGGCGAGGGTGACGGCGACGGGTGACTTGATGTTGAGGGCGGCCCACAGGGCCGCTGTCGCCGCGACCACCGCGATCAGGACGGAGAGCCCGACGAGCGCGGGATCGTAGGCGACGTCGCCGTGCAGGCGTACCGCGGCCATGCCCAGGTAGTGCATGCTCGCCACGCCGAGTCCGGTGGTGAGCCCGCCGAGGAAGAGGGCGCGGGTGCGGTCGCGGCCGTAACCGACGGCGAAGACGCCGGCGCTGACGACCACCACGGCGACGAGCAGGCTCGCGATCGTGAGCGGCACGTCGTAGCGGATGTCGGTGCCGTGGACGCTGAAGCCGAGCATCGCCACGAAGTGCATGGTCCAGATGCCGGTGCCGATCGCGGAGGCGGCGGTGACGAGCCAGTTCCGGCGCGAGCGTCCGGTGGCGCCGAGCGCGCGGACGGTGCAGCGCAGCCCGAGGGCGGCGCCGATGCAGGCCATCACGTACGACAGCACGGGGGTCAGCCACCCGAGGGCTGCGTGGTCCAGGTGTCCCATGGCCCCGGGACGCTAGTCGGGACAGGGACACACAAAGGGGGCTCATTTCGAAAACGGTTGGAATATGGCGCAGAGGTGTAGCTGAACGATCGCGGCACGCTCGAACGTGTGCACCCGACCGTCATCCGTGTCGGTGAGAGATCATGCGGGGCATGAGCGACGACCAGACACACGTGCGGGAGTTCTTCGCGGCCCGGGCCGCCGACTGGGACGCGCGATTTCCCGATGACGGCCCCGTCTACGCCGCAGCGGTCGCGGACCTCGGGCTGCGTGCGGGAGACCGTGTGCTCGACGCCGGCTGCGGCACCGGGCGCGCCCTGACGCCGCTTCGAGCGGCCGTGGGGCCTTCGGGAGTGGTCGTCGGGGTGGACCTGACCCCGGCGATGCTGGAGGCCGCGGTACGGGCCGGACGGGATCGCGACGGGCAGTTGGTGCTCGCCGACGTGGCAGCGCTGCCACTGCGCTCGGGGGCGCTCGATGCCGTGTTCGGGGCGGGGCTGGTCTCCCATCTCGCTTATCCGGCGAAGGATCTGCGTGAGTTGGCGCGCGTGGTGCGTTCCGGCGGCACGCTGGCCCTGTTCCACCCGATCGGCAGGGCGGCGCTGGCCGCGCGCCAGGGCCGGCGGATCACGCCGGACGATCTGCGCGCGGAACGGAACCTGCGTCCGCTGCTGGCCGGATCCGGGTGGCGCATGACGTCGTACGTCGACGAGGACGACCGCTTCCTGGCCCTGGCCGTCCGCGAGGGCTGACGGTCTTCGTCCGGCGACCGCGAGCGCCGCGCCGGTCAGCCCGTCCCTGGAGACGGCGGCCGCGTCGGTCGGTCCGAAGAACTCGGCGGCCGCGTCGATCCGTCCGTGGAACACGACCGCCGCCTTGGTTGGTCCATAGAAATCGACCGCCGCATCGGTCAGTCCGTGGAGGTGACCGCCCCAGGGGCCGTGTGGCGTACCGGGCAGCCACGGAGGCCCGGGACGGGGCGGGTGCCGAGGTCCTCCAGGCGGTAACCGTTCGGGTAGCCCTTGATCTCCCAGTTCTGCCGCGCGTGATGGGGCGCCCGCCGGGGTGGCAGCAGCCGGACGGCTCGTCCGCGCATCCGGACCGCGCCGCGGACGAGGTCGCGGGTGAGGGGGCCCGGGGGTGTGTAGCGGAAGGCCTTCAGGAGCGGTTCGTCGAGCAGGGCGAGCGTCGAGGCGCGCAGCAGCGGGGCGAGGGGGCGTGGATACCACGAGGCCATCAGGGCGAGCGTGGCGTCCGAGACCCGTCGGCCTTGCTCGTCCCAGGCGAAGTGCGCCTCTTCGTAGGCGTCGAGGCAGGTCTCGAACTCCTCGTAGGACTCCGGTACGTCCTTGATGCCCAGGTGCCGCCCCAGGGTGCGGTAGTGGACGGCGGAGGCGACGATCTCGTGGCGCGACAGCCTGCGCCAGGCGTAGGCGTCGATCCAGCGCCTGGGCACCACGACGAACGTGCAGAGTACGTACCGCATGTCGTCGTTGCTGATGTCGTAGCTGCGATGCATCTGGTTGACGCGGCGGATCGCGGTGCGGCCCTGCTCACTGTCGAAGCCGTGTTCGACGACGGCGTCGAGGAGGAGCGCCGTGTCGTCGTAGCGCTTCTGGGGCCGGTCCGTGAACTCCGCGGTCTCGGCGAGCAGGCGACCGATGCGGGGCACGGCGTAGGTGCGGTACAGGGCCAGTTCGAGTGCGCGGCTGAAGTCCCAGGGGAACTCGTACGCGGCGGAGAGGCGATAGATCTCCAGGGCGTCCTTCTCCGGGTCCATCCTCCGGATCTGTTCGAGCCGCGCGAAGCGCTTCACCGCGCCGTCCCCCTTCTGCCGCCGGAGCTTCAACTCTACGTTGAGTAGCAGAAGATGCACGACCAGTCAGGGCAGCCAAGGGGGCACGATGGTCAGCATGTGGGGCAGGGTCCGCGAGTCGGGTGCCGGTTTCCTCAACGCGTTACGCACCGAGGCCAAGTCCGGCCGGGAGGTTCGCTCGCACAACCTGTTCGAGGCCGCGGCCGCCCATGTCGCGGCCTGCGCGGAGGACGACCAGGAACGGATCGAGGAGACCGCGGGCTGGGTGTCCCCGGAGGCCCTGTCGTTCGGGGTGAACGAGCTGGCCTGCCGGGCCGTGATCGCGCTCGCGAGGGAGCGCGACGAGTCGCCCCGAACGGTGGCGCGTTCGCTTCTGGGCCTGCCGACAGCCTGAGGTATCGGCGACTGATGGTCGATTCGCCCCCTCCGGCCGGAAAACTGCAGGCCGGTCGGGCAGCGGAATCGTGACAAGGGCCTTCCTGGCGCACTAGATTGCGCGCCGTTGGACGAACCGAAGGGGAGGCTGGGATGGCCGGGACGGACGAGGACACCGTCGCCGCCGCGGACGACGCGCTCTATGTGCTGACGGCGGTGCTGCTGACGCCGGCGAAGTTCCCGAGCGTGCTGGGCGACGACTATCCGGAGGCCTGCGCGGCGCTCGGCCTCGCGCCGATGGCCGACGGATACGGTCTGGTGCTCGGCCAGGACGGCGACGGCTCCAGGTGGACGGTCGTCGTCGACGACGTGTCACTGGTCGCCGTCGCCATCGCGTCCTGGGACTGCGGCATGGAGCACGATCTGTCGCCGGACGAGCGCACGGTGGTCGCCGCACTGCCCGGCTGGCCCCTGGCGGTCGCCGTGTCGGCCCCGGGCGTGCCGGCGCCGCACGATCCCGGCCCCGAGGTCGCGGACTGCGCTCCGCTGACGCCGCCGGACACCTCCAGGTGGGGGCCGGCCCAGCGGCGGCTGGGCGCCGACGAGATCGCGCTCCAGTGGGCGACCTGGCGGGAGCAGATCAACGACGCCGAGTTCCCGACGCCGGGCGGAGATGACTCCTCCGTCTCCGGGGACGGCGAGTCCGCCGACGCTCCTGAGGGGGGCGCCGCCGCGGAGGGCACCGGAAGCGGGGTTCCGCGGCAGGAGGGGTCCTCGGGCGGCCACAGTGGCATCCGGCGTGTCCTCGCGGAGGCGCGTGCCTACGTGGACGCGCCGCCGCCGCTCGGCCGGGTCAGGTCGTCGTTCGCCCCCGGAGACGCGCGGACCCTGCGTGCCGACGGTCCCGGTTGGTCGCTCGTGGCGCGGACCGACGACATCGCGTTCGTCCTCCTCGACGAGGAGCCCGGTGAGGTCCTCCCGGTGGGCCGTGGGCCGGAGCTGCCGGGCCTGCTGGAGGCACTCGACAAGATGGCCGTACGCCCGCTGTGACGCCGTGCCGACCGGTCGCGCCGCAGCGGCCGGTCCGCACGACCACGGCCGGTCCCCGCGCCTACGAGCGGTACGGCATGTCCACGGGCGGTACGGCACGTCGACAAGCGGTACGGCACGTCGACAAGCAGTACGGCGCCAGCCCGGACCGCCCGACGGTCGAGTGCTCGCCGCTCGCGGACCACGCCGCCGGCCGGCCCGTGAGCGGCCCGCGATGTGGCCGACTCGGGCGCGCCGGCCGACGTCCTGGAGCGTCGAGGGGATCTCCTGTTCGCAGCCGAGGTGCCGCTCGGGCGCGGCGGGCCGTCAGCGGCCGAGCTCCTTGCGGGACACGCGGCGCAGCCTGCGCCGCTGTGAGGGGTCCAGCGTGAGGTAGGCGGCCGCGGGGACTCCCAGGATTATCAGAAGCGAGGCCCACCAGGGCAGCCAGATCAACAGGATCAGTCCGACCGCCACACCTCCTGCGGCGATCTTCGCGTTCTTCGACATGTGCGTCGCCTCCTTCGCGGCCACTGCCGCTCTCTGTCCAGAAGAACGGGTCCGTGCCTCCCACGGTTCCGGACCGTGACCCTGAGATACCCCTGAGGCATCCCTGAGGGGCACCCCTATCCGGCCCGCAGGGGCTCTCCCACCTCGTGCATGTGGCGCAGGGCCTGCCGGTAGGAGTCGACGAGCCCGGTCTGCGTGTAGGTGATACCCAGTTCCTCGCAGTGGGCGCGCACCAGGGGCTGGGCGAGCCGCAGATGCGGGCGGGGCATGCTGGGGAAGAGGTGGTGCTCGATCTGGTAGTTGAGGCCGCCGAGCAACCAGTCGGTCACGATGCCGCCGCGGACGTTGCGTGAGGTGAGCACCTGGCGGCGCAGGTGCCCCCAGGGTTCGCCGTTCGCGTCCGGCATCTCCATGCCCTTGTGGTTGGGTGCGAAGGACAGCCCCAGATGCAGCCCGAAGAGGGCCTGGTGGAGGGCGGCGAACGCGAGGGCCTGCCCGGGCGTCATGGACGCGAGCAGCAGCGTCACGTAGCCGACGAGGTGGCCGACCAGCAGCACCGCCTCCACCCGGCGCTCCCTGGGCGACTGGCGGCGCAGGTCCTTGAAGCCCTGGATCTTCAGGGCGATCCCTTCGAGGAGGGTGAGCGGGAAGAACAGCCAGGCCTGGTGCCGGGTGAGCCGGCGCCTGAAGCCGGTCCGCTCCTTCGCCTGCTCGCCGGTGAACACGAGGACGTCGGCGGCGACGTCGGGATCCTTGTCGATGTGATTGGGGTTGGCGTGGTGCCGGCTGTGCTTGTGGTTCCACCAGGAGAAGCTCATCCCGAGCAGCAGGTTGCCGTGGACGAGACCGATGAGGCGGCTCACCCCTCGGTCGCCGGTGATCTGCGCGTGCCCGGCGTCGTGACCTATGAAGGCCGTGCGCGCGCCGAACACGGCGAGCACCGGGGCGAGGAGCAGGACCCACCAGGAGCCGCCGAGCAGGACGATGCCGGTGACCACCCCGGTCAGAGCGAGCGCGTTGAGGGCGATGACGCGCGCGTACCAGCCGTGCCGACGCGCGAGGAGGCCCTGGCTCCTGACCGCGCGCAGCAGGGGCGTGAACTCGCTCGAGCCGGGCGGCGGGCCGGACGCGTCCCGTGGGCGGAGTGCGAGGGCTGGCGTGTTCTGGGGCATGTCGGAGCTCCGGGCTCTCTCAGGGAAACGCGCTGACCTGAGGAAACGTACGTTTTCATCACATGCGGCGACCATGAGGACACCCCCCGTGTGCGCGCGGGGGTCAGCACCGCGCGGCAGGGGGGTTGATGCCACCTCGCGACGAAGTGGCCCAGATCACGGTGTGAGCCTTGCGGGGAAGTCGTCGGAGTGCTGTACCCTCGGCGACTCCGGCTCAGTAGTCAAGTTTGAAGAATGCGCCATATCTGTGCAGTACCGGCAGCAGCCAGCCGGACACGGCCTCGGGTCCCAACTCAACCCGCTTTCCAGAGGAGCCTCTTGTTGTCGCAGGTCAACGACCCCGCCACGGGCCAGGTCGAGTGGGAGCAAGCTCACGTCTCCACTCTGTACGAGGTGCTCACCGGGCGGATCTCCGAGGCACAGACACGTCTGACGGATGTGCTCAAGGCCCCGGCCGAGAGCGCGAGCGAGGCGCACGAGCGGGAAGTCACCGCTGAGCGTCTGGCGAAGGAGATCGGTCGGCTGCGAGGAGCCGAGAACGGGCTGGTTTTCGGCCGGATCGACCGGGCCGACGGCACCGTCCTGCATATGGGCCGGATCGGCATACAGACCGACGAGGAAGACCTGCCCCTCCTGGTGGACTGGCGTGCGAACGCGGCGCGGCCCTTCTACGAAGCGACGCCGGTCCACCCGATGGGCCTGCGGCGCCGCCGCCACCTTCGTCTGGAGGAGCGCACGGTGGTCGCGGTGAGCGACGAGTTGCTGGACGGCTCCGCCCCGACGGATGGGGACGTCGTCGGTGACGGACCCCTGATGGAGGCCCTTTCAGCGCGGCGTACGGGTCGGATGCAGGCGGCGGTCGCGACGTTGCAGGCCGAGCAGGACGACATCGTCCGCTCCGCTCACCGCGGGGTGTCGGTGGTCCAGGGCGGCCCCGGCACCGGCAAGACGGTGGTCGCTCTGCACCGGGCGGCCTATGTGCTGTACGCGTTCCCGCGCGCGGCCGAGCACGGTGTCCTGATGGTCGGTCCGAACGCGCGGTTCCTGGAATACATCTCCCAGGTCCTCCCCTCGCTCGGCGAGAACGATGTCGTCCTGGCGACCTGCCAGGAACTGGCAGGCGTCTTACCGGACAGAGCGGAGCCGCTCGACGGAGCGCGGCTCAAGGGCAGCTCGGCGATGGCCGACGCACTGGCCGGCCTGGTGCGCGGTCATCAGGCTCCGAGCGGCGGCTTCACCGTGCGGATCGGACAGGAAACGGTTCGCCTGCGGGACGACCTTGTCACCAGGGCACGGGACGCCGCCTTGGCGAGCGGGTCGGGACACAACCCCGCGCGTCAGGTGTTCAAAGAACTCCTGGTCGAGGCCGTCACCGACGCGCTGGAGCGCAGCACGGGCGACATCCTGGAGCAGATCGACGCCGAAGTCGCCACGCTGACCGGCTTGGACCTCGACCGCGCGACGGCGTCCGACCTGCGCCGGCTCGGCCACGACGACGCACCCGGCGCGGGACCTGCCGATGAATTCGACGCGGAGGCCGTCCGGGCCGGCCTCCTTGACGACGCCCACGTCGACCGCACGGTGGACACGCTGTGGCCGCGACTGGTGCCCGGCGAACTCGTACGTGCCCTGCTGACAAGCCCTGACACTCTCGCCGAGCACCTGCCCGGGCTGACCGAAGACGAGCGGTCGCGACTGCTGCGCACCGCGGAAGACGCGTGGACCGATGCCGACGTGCCCCTCCTGGACGAGGCGGCGAGCTTGATCGACGGCCCGCCGCAGCGCACGTTCGGGTACGTCGTCGTCGATGAAGCACAGGAACTGACCGCCATGCAATGGCGGATGATCGTACGACGATGCCCGGGCAAGGCGATGACGCTGGTGGGCGACTTCGCCCAGGCGGGCCCGGCCACGACGGCACGTGACTGGAAGGAGGCATTGAGCCCCCACGTCGGCCCGCGCTTCAACCTCCATACTCTGACCGTCAGTTACCGCACCACTCAGGAGATCTTGGGTACCACCCGGGAGCTTCTCGTACGGATCGCTCCGGACCAGACGCCGACCCGGTCCCTGCGCCATGGGGAGGCTCCCCGCACCGTGCCGACGCAGCCGGATGCGCTTGGCGCCACGGTCGCCCGGGAGGTGCGGACCCAGGCCGCCGCTCACCCTGCTGAGCTCATCGGGGTGATCTGCGCCGAATCGAGGCTGGAGGAGCTGACGAGTGCGGGGATCGCCGAGCACGCGCGCATCGTGCCGGCGTCCGAAGCACGCGGCCTGGAGTTCGACGAGGTCGTCGTCGTGAGTCCCGAGGAGATCGTCACCGCCCGCCCCGGCGGGGAGAGGGATCTCTATGTGGCGCTGACTCGGGCCACCAAGAGGCTCTGCACGATCACCGTCCGGCCCGTGTGACGCATCACCGTGCGTCTGTGTCGCACCGAGGGAGCTCAGTCGTCGGCTCGGACGAAGACAGGCTTGAGATGGTTCTCCGGCAACGCGGTCGGGAGGTCCTCCCAGTCGATGACATGGGAGACGACCTTCCCCGGAGCGACCTGACCCGAGGCGGCGAGTGCGAGGGCGTCGGGGATATGGGCGCGTACGCTGTCGCGCGCGATGCGCAGGGTGACGCCGGTGAGATACATGTCGAGCAGGGGCAGTTCGCCGGGGCGGAAGTGATTGCCGGCCGATTCGCAGATCCCCTCCGGGGCCAAGCACTTGACGGCCAGGGCGAGTTGGTCGACACGACCGGTGGCCTCGACCGCGATGTCGAAGGCCTGCGGGATCGGCTCCATCGCTTCAGCCGTGGAGGCACCGAACCCCCTGGCGATCTCGCGGTGTCCGGGCTCCGGATCGACGTAGAGCACCAAGGAGGCGCCGAGGGCGCGAGCGATGTCGCAGACGTAGAGGCCGATGCTGCCGCGGGCGACGACCAGCACGCGCGCTCCGGGGCGGGCCTTGAGGTGGGGGGCGACCAGGCGCCAGGCCAGGGACCAGTTGTCGCTGGCGGAGGCCATGGCGACCGGATCGAGGCCGGCGGGCAGGGGTACGAGCATGGCGTCGGCGTAGGGCACGCGGACCAGGTCGGAGAAGAGCCCGCCCCAAGTGCCGCCGACCGGGGCGCCGTACATCGCCAGGTGGGGCACGGCGGCGCAGTGCGCGGTCAGCCCGGCGCGGCAGCGGTCGCAGCTGCCGCAGCTGATGGACCAGGGAACGACGACCAGGTCGCCGGGGGTTACGGCGCTCACCGAATCGCCGGTCTCGACGACCCTGGCGACGCACTCGTGGCCGAGGGCGAAGGGCGGCTCGACGAGGCCATGGCCGGCCAGAATGGACGAGTCGACGTCGCACGGGGTTGCGGCGACCGGAGCGACGATCGCCTCTCCGTCCGACCGGAGCTTGGGGTCGGGCGCCTCACGCCACTCGACGGTGCGCCTGGCGACGTACGTCAGTTCACGCATCGGCGCGCTACTCCTTCGCCGGGGCCGTGAGACGGATCATCGGCATGGGCATCTCTCCTGCTGGTGCGACGGCACAGGTCTATGACGGCCGTCATAGACGGCGGCCACGCTAGACTATGACGGCCGTCATATCCAGCGGCAGCAGAAGGGATCGTGCAGGTGACCAAGCCCAGCCCGTCGGCACGCGAGCGGATCGTGACCGGTGCGGCCGACATGATCAGCCGGCGCGGCCTGAACGCGACGAGCATCCGCGAGACGGCCAAGTACGCCAGGGCCCCGCTCGGATCGACGTACCACTACTTCCCCGAGGGCAAGCAACAACTGGCCACCGAAGCCGTCCGTTTCACGGGCGAGTGGACCGCCCGTTGCCTGCGCAAGGAGCTGGCGGCGGGTCCGGTCGTCGGCCTCCAGGCCTTTCTCGCCCTGTGGCGCAAGATCGTCGTCGACAGCGACTTCCGGGCGGGCTGCCCCGTACTCGCCGTCTCCATCGAGGAGCCGCCCGCCGACGAGACGCCTACCGCCCTCACGGCCGCCGCCGACGTCTTCACCACGTGGGAAAGCCTGCTCGCCACCTCGTTGCGGGAGCACGGCGCCGAGCCCGATCAGGCGGCTCAGCTCGCCACGCTCGTCGTCGCCGCCGTCGAGGGAACCGTGGCCATGTGCCGCGCGAAGCGCAGCACCCAGCCCCTCGACCACATCACGGAACAGCTGCAGGCGCTCATCCTCGCCACGATCAAGGACTGAGCCGCCCCCTGGTCGACAATCATGCCCGCGGCGCTGAAGCCCCTGATCAGGTCGGGCGGGACGTTCAGCCCGGGGGACGGCTCGACGGCCACCTCATCTGCCCGCCGGGTGCACATGAGGGCTCCCTGGCCCGTGGGAGTTCCGCCTCCATCACGCGGTTCACCACCGCCGAGCAACGACACGAGCTGCTCAGGCCACCGACCAAGATGGGCGACTCCTTGCGCGCACACGGGATCGGCATGCCCTCCCCCAAGCAAGGGTGACCCCCAACCCGCCGGGCCCGCACGATGTGCCGCAACCCCGCGAGCGACCGCTACAAGCAGCCCCTCCAAGCACCCCTTCCTTGCTAACCGGATAATTGTCCGGTACGTTTTCATGACAGCGGACAGTTGTCCGCTTAGGCCCCCCGCTACGCCACGTACGTGATCAGCGGGAGCGGAGGCGCTACCCACACCCCTGACCACACGGAAGGCACCAAGCCATGAATCTGCTCATCCTCGGTGCGACCGGCCCGACCGGTCGCCACGTCGTCGACCTGGCCCTCGAAGCCGGTGACACGGTCACCGCCCTGGCCCGCAGGCCGGAGGCGCTGGGCGACCTGGCAGATCGGGTCAACGTGGTCGCCGGAGACGCCACCTCGCACAACGACGTCGCGAAGGCCATGATCGGACAGGACGTCATCATCTCGGCTCTCGGCAGGAGCACATCCCTGCGCGCGGACGACCTGTTCACTCGCGCCGCGGCAGCCGTGACCGGCGCGGCCAAGGAAACGGGCATATCGCGCCTGGTGTGGCTGTCGTCGTTCGGCGTGGGTGACACCTACCGGTCGGCGAGCGCCTTGCAGAAGGTCTTCTACAGCACGTTCCTGCGGAACATCTACGCGAACAAGGAGATCTCCGAGAAGGGGATCCGCTCCAGCGGCCTGGACTGGACGCTGGTCTACCCGACCATGCTGACCAAGAACCCCGCCAAGGGCACCTACCTCGTCGGCGAGCGTCTCCCGATGAAGGGCAACCCGACGATCAGCCGCGCGGACGTCGCCGACTTCCTGTACAAGGCGGCCCGCAACCCCGAGTGGATCCAGCGCGACGCGGTCATCACGGACTGATGCTCCCGCCACATCCGGCTCAACCGGTCTTGGGACGGGCGAGTCCGAGGTCGTAGGCGAAGATCACGGCCTGGATGCGGTCGCGGGCGCCGATCTTGGCCAGGATGCGGCGGACGTGGGTCTTGACGGTGGACTCGGCCACGACGAAATGGGCGGCGATCTCGCCGTTGGTCCAACCCTTGCCGATGGCGACGAGGATCTCGCGTTCCCGGTCGGTGAGAGCGCGCAGTCTCGCTTCCTGAGCCGGGCCGTCGACATGTTCCGGTACGTGCTCGGCGTATTCGTCCAGGAGGCGACGGGTGAGCGCGGGGGCGATCACAGCGTCACCGCCGGCGACGGCCCGGATTCCGGCGAGCAGTTCTTCGGCACGCACGTCCTTCAGGAGGAACCCGCTGGCACCCGCGCGGAGGGCGGCATGGACGTATTCGTCGAGGTCGAAGGTGGTCAGCACGAGAATGCGGGAGCGGTCACCGGCGGCGACGATGCGGCGAGTGGCCTCGATGCCGTCCATGCCGGGCATGCGGATGTCCATGAGGACGACGTCGGGGCGTAGTTCCGCCGTCAGGCGGACGGCTTCGGCGCCGTGTGCTGCCTCACCGAGTACGGCGGTCTCGGGGGCGGACTCCAGCAGGAGGCGGAAGGCGTAGCGCTGAAGCGGCTGGTCGTCGACGATGAGCACAGTGGTCATCGGTCACCTCCTTGGGGAGTGAGGTCGAGGGTGACCTCCACGTTCCAGCCGCCGTCGGTCGCGGGTCCCGCGCTGACGACCCCGCCGTACAGTGCCGCTCGCTCACGTATGCCCACCAGTCCGTGTCCCTCCTCGCTGGGCGGTTCGGCCGGGCCCGGCGGGCCGGTGTCCTTGACCCGGATCTCCAGCCGGGTGCCCTCGACGACGATCGACAGGTTCACCCGGGTCTCGGCACCGGCATGCTTGAGCGTGTTGGTGAGGGCCTCCTGAACGATGCGATACGCCGTCAGCTGCACCCCCGTGTCCAGGGTGTCCATGTCGCCGACAGTGCGGTAGGCGACCTCCGGGCCGGCGGCCCGCACGCCGGCGCACAACATGTCGATGTCCATCATGCCGGGCTGCGGGCTGAGCGGGGCGCCGGACGACGACGTGTCCGCCGCCTCACGCAGCACACCGAGCACCCTCCGCAACTCGCCCAGAGCCTGACGGCCGGTGTCGCCGATCAGGTTCAGTGCCTCCTTGCCGCGTTCCGGAGCGGCATCGGCGGCGTACGCGCCGGCATCGGCGAGGGAGACGATGACGGCCAGGTTGTGTCCGACGATGTCGTGCATCTCGCGGGCCACCCGGGCCCGTTCGGTGGCGGTGGCCAGTTTGCTGCGCTGGTCGCGTTCGATCTCCAGCTGGGCCGCCCGTTCCCGCAGCCCGGCGAGCTGGGCCCGACGAATCCTGATCATGAGTCCGAGGGCCACTGCCGCGGTCGCCGTACTCAGCAGGAAGAAGAGGGCGTCCGCGACGGACACGGACGGAGACACGCGGAGCGCCGGCAGCACCATCGCGCCCGCCATGAGGGCGCAGGCCCAGGGCAGCTGCGTGAGCCTGCCGTGCAGGGCCAGGCTGTACAGGGCGACAAAGAGGGCGACGTCCGCGCGCAGTCCGGCGTTGAGTGACCACTGGAGCAGGAACACGGCCGCGATGACACCGAAGGCCACCAGCGGCTTCCGCCGCCGCCACAGCAGGGGCAGCACCAGCCCGGCCTGCAGTGCCAGCGTCGCCGCCAGGGGCAGCTCGGTGAACATGAGGTTCAGCTTCCGCGGGCCGTCGTCCCCCGCGCGCTCGGGCAGCACGTCCGGCAGACAGAACATCACGACGATCACCACGACCGTCGCGGTGTCCAGTGCCCATGGATGGGCGCGGTCCACCTGCCGCAACCGCTGGCCGCCGCGGTTGAGCCGGGCGACGAAGCGCCCCATGCCGCCGGTGTGATCGATGCTCACGGCAGTTCCCTGGGTGTCCGGACGCCTCAGACGTCTTTGCGCTTGAGCCGGTATGCCGCGCCCGCCAGCGCGAGCACCGTCCAGCAGAGGATCACCGCCAGGCCGGCTCCGGGGGACAGGGCGGAGGGGTCGGGTGTCAGGGTGTACATGGACTCCCCCGCGTTGCTCGGCAGGTAGGGACCGACGTTGTCCTGCCAGGAGCTGGGAAGGAGCCGGGTCAGACCGGGCGCCAGGACGAACACGCCGACCAGCACCGAGATGCCGCCCGCCACCGACCGCAGCAGCGCCCCCAGCGCGACACAGGTCACGCCGATCAGGCCGAGGTAGAGCCCCGCCCCCAGCAGGGACCGTACGACGCCCGAGTCCGACAGGCTCTGGGCCGCCGAGGTGCCGGAGACGATGCGGTTGCCGACCAGGAACGTGATAGCCACGCCGGCCGTACCGACCGCCGTGGCCACCAGCCCGTACAACCCCGCTTTGGACCACAGCACCGGCAGCCGACGCGGCACCGCCGCCAGCGTCGAGCGGATCATTCCGGTGGAGTACTCCCCCGCCATCACCAGCACACCGAGGACACCGAGGGCCAGCTGCGCGAAGGGGATACCGAACAGGGACAGGTCCACGGCCTTGGAGGTGGCGAAGTCGCGGTCCAGATTGCCGGCATTGAACTGCAGGGAAACGATCAGCCCGAACACCAGCAGGAACAGCAGGCCCAGGGTCAGAGTGATCCACGTCGAGCGCAGGGACCACAGTTTGGCCCACTCCGAGCGCAGTACCCGCCATCCGTTCACCTTGTAGCCGGGGCGATCCGGAGGGGTAGGGGTCAGTTGGGGCTCGGCGGTCGCGGTGAGAGAACTCATGCCACCCTCCCAAGGGTGTCGGCGCCGGTCGTGGTGCCGTGGTATTCCACCGCATCCCTGGTCAGGTCCATGAACGCCTGTTCCAATGACACCGCCCGCGCGCTCAGCTCGAACAGGGGGATTCCGTGCTCGGCCGCCTTCAGGCCGATCTCGCGTGCGGTGAGCCCCGTCACCTGCAGTTTCTCGGAACCGACCTGACCGGTGATGTCGACGCCCGGCCCCGCCAGGACGTCCCGCAACCGCGCCGGATCCTGCGTCGCCACATTCACCGTGTCACCGCCCGCCTCTCGGACCAGGTCCTGCACGGTCGTGTCGGCCAGCAACCGCCCGCGTCCCACGATGATCAGGTGGTCCGCCACCAGGGCCATCTCGCTCATCAGATGCGAGGAGACGAACACCGTCCGCCCCTCCTGCGCGAGCCCCGTCAGCAGGTTGCGGATCCACAGCACGCCTTCCGGATCGAGGCCGTTGACCGGCTCGTCCAGCATCACCGTCTGCGGATCCCCGAGCAGTGCCGCCGCGATACCGAGCCGCTGGCCCATGCCCAGGGAGAAGGCCCCGGCCCGCTTCTTCGCCACACTGCCCAGACCGGCCAGATCGATGACCTCCTCCACCCGGCTCCGTGGAATCCCGTGCGTCAGCGCAAGCGCGTTGAGGTGGTTGAAGGCCGACCGGCCCGGGTGGATCGACTTCGCCTCCAACAGCGCGCCGACCTCCTGCAAAGGCGCCCGGTGCTGAGCGTAGCGGCGACCGTTCACGGTCACGGACCCGCTCGTCGGGGCGTCCAGTCCAACGATCATGCGCATCGTGGTGGACTTCCCCGCGCCGTTGGGCCCCAGGAACCCGGTCACGGTCCCTGGCTTCACGGCGAAGTCCAGCCGGTCCACCGCGGTCTTCTCCCCGTACCTCTTGGTCAGTACCCGCGCCTCGATCATCAGCATGCCTTCCCTCGGCCCCGGGCGCCTGTCGGACGCCTCACCAGCAACGTTAGGAAGCGGACGGCCCCGATCCGGTCGACCCGCGGGCTGAACCACACGGATGACGTCATACCGTGGTACGACGCCGGTGTCCGACTCGGGGCGGTCCGATCGGCCGAAACGGAAGAGACTCCCCCACTCCCCCGTCGCCCCCTTGCCTTCGGCTCAGGGCTGCGGGAACTCCCCGGCCAGGGACGGGAACAGCGATTCGATATCGCTGGGAAAGCCGCTCGGCACCTCGGTCGGGAACCACGAGGGCAGATCGCTGGGCAGTCCGCTGGGCACCTCGGTCGGCGGACTGAACGACGGCAAGGGCGAGCGGCCGGTGCCGGCGCTGCTCCCGGCGGGCGGCTGCTCGTCCGGCGCGTCGTCGCTCCCCGAGCTCATGAGGACCACCGCGACGACCGCCACGGCGGCCACGAGAACGACCAGCAGGGCGTAGAGGGGGCCGCGCCACCTTTTCGAGGGTGGTCCGTGGTGGCCGTAGCCGTCAGGAGGAGGTCCGTCGTGGCCGTAGCCGTCAGGTGGCGGTCCGAAACCGCCGCCCGGAGGCGGGGTGTTGTCCGGCGGTCCGGGCGGTCGAGGGGGTACCGGCGGCATGCCCATACCCCCCAGAGTCGCCCCGAACCGGTCAAGTCGAGACCCCCGCACGGAAGTTGATACGGACTCATGCCATGGACCGCACGATTCCGGCACATTCCGCGTGGGGAGCTCAGCTGGAGCCGCTCAAGGCGGCACGCGCACGTGCGTCAGCCACGCGCTCCCAGCAAGTGGTCCATCGCCAGCTGGTCGAGCCGCTCGAAGGCCATCCCGCGCGCGGCGGCCGCCTCGACGTCGAACCCCTCGAAGGCCGTACGGTCCGCGAGCAGCCCCTTGAGGCCGTCGGCCGCGGTGGGCTGCGCCAGCTCGTCCAGCCGCGAGGCGCGCAGGGCTTCCTGGACCTCGGGGTCGGCGCGGAAGGCGGCCGCGCGGTCCTTGAGGATGAGGTAGTTGCGCATGCAGCCCGCGGCCGACGCCCACACACCGTCGAGGTCCTCGGTGCGCGGCGGCTTGAAGTCGAAGTGCCTCGGGCCCTGGTATCCCGCATTCTCCAGGAGGTCGACCAGCCAGAAGGCGGCCCGCAGGTCGCCCGCGCCGAAGCGCAGGTCCTGGTCGTACTTGATGCCGGACTGGCCGTTGAGGTCGATGTGGAAGAGCTTGCCCGCCCACAGGGCCTGTGCGATGCCGTGCGGGAAGTTCAGCCCGGCCATCTGCTCGTGGCCGACCTCCGGGTTGACGCCGTACAGCTCGGGCCGCTCAAGTCGCTCGATGAACGCCAGTGCGTGGCCGACCGTGGGCAGCAGGATGTCGCCGCGCGGCTCGTTGGGCTTGGGCTCGATCGCGAAGCGCAGGTCGTAGCCCTGGTCGGTCACGTACTCGCCGAGGAGGTCGAAGGCCTCCTTCATGCGGTCGAGGGCGTCGCGTACGTCCTTGGCGCCACCTGACTCGGCGCCCTCACGTCCGCCCCAGGCGACGTAGGTCTCGGCGCCGAGCTCGACCGCGAGGTCGATGTTGCGGATCGTCTTGCGCAGGGCGTAACGGCGCACATCGCGGTCGTTGGCGGTGAAGGCGCCGTCCTTGAAGACGGGGTGCGTGAAGAGGTTGGTGGTGGCCATCGGCACCTTCATGCCGGTCGCGTCGAGGGCCTCCCGGAAGCGCTTGATGTGGGCCTCGCGCTCGGCGTCGGACGAACCGAAGGGGATCAGGTCGTCGTCGTGGAAGGTCACACCGTGGGCACCGAGCTCGGACAGGCGCCGCACCGACTCGACCGGGTCGAGGGCCCGGCGGGTGGCGTCGCCGAAGGGGTCCCGTCCCTGCCAGCCGACGGTCCACAGGCCGAAGGTGAACCTGTCCTCGGGGGTGGGCTGGTAGTTCATGCCGCGGCTCCTTGTTGCTTGCGCTGATGGCTGCGTGCTTGCGACTGATTGATGCGTTGCTTGCGACTGCTGTGTCGCTGGGGACTCTGCGTGGCGTGCGACTGCGCAGTGCCGACTATTTCGTCATGGCGATTTACAAATTAGTATGCCGACGCGTCTCTGGGAAGGGACAAGATGTCTTCAGGCAGGGACGCATACGCAGTGAGAGACATGAGCCGCACTTAGGGAGAGCCCGATGTCAGCAGCCGAAGGTCCGCTCGTCGTCGGTGTGGACACATCCACCCAGTCCACCAAGGCTTTGGTCGTCGACGCGTCGACCGGACGGGTGGTGGCCGGCGGACAGGCCCCGCACACCGTGTCCTCCGGGGCCGGCCGCGAGAGCGACCCGCGCCAGTGGTGGGACGCGCTGGGTGAGGCCCTGCGCCAGTGCGGGGACGCGGCGCGCGAGGCGGCCGCGGTGTCGATCGGCGGGCAGCAGCACGGCCTGGTCACGCTCGACGCCCAGGGGGAACCGGTGCGTCCGGCCCTGCTGTGGAACGACGTGCGCTCGGCGCCGCAGGCACGCCGGCTGACCGAGGAGCTCGGCGGCGCCAAGTTCTGGGCCGAACGCACCGGCTCCGTTCCGGCCGCCTCCTTCACGGTCACGAAGTGGGCCTGGCTGGCCGAGCACGAGCCGGAGAACCTCCGCGCCACCAAGGCCGTACGTCTGCCCCACGACTACCTCACCGAACGGCTCACCGGCCAGGGCACGACCGACCGCGGCGACGTCTCCGGCACCGGCTGGTGGGCGTCGGCGACGGAGACGTACGACGACGAGATCCTCACCCACGTGGGGCTCGATCCCGCCCTGCTGCCCCGTGTGGTCCGCCCCGGCGAAGTGGCCGGTACCGTGCGCGACGGCCACGACCTGCCGTTCGCCAAGGGCACCCTGGTCGCTCCGGGAACCGGCGACAACGCCGCCGCCGCGCTCGGGCTCGGCCTGCGTCCCGGCACCGCCGTGCTGAGTCTGGGCACCTCCGGCACGGTCTACGCGGTGTCCGAGCGCCGCCCCACCGACCCGACCGGCACCGTGGCGGGCTTCGCCGACGCCCACGGCGACTGGCTGCCGCTGGCCTGCACCCTGAACTGCACCCTCGCCGTCGACCGCGTCGCCGCGCTGCTGGGTCTCGACCGTGAGGCGGTGGCGCCGACGGACGTCACCCTCCTCCCCTACCTGGACGGCGAACGCACCCCGAACCTTCCGAACGCCTCCGGGCTGCTGCACGGCCTGCGCCACGACACGACCGGAGGCCAGCTTCTGCAGGCCGCGTACGACGGCGCCGTCCACGCGCTGCTCGGCGCACTCGACCTGGTCCTCGACGAGGACGCCGACCGTTCGACCCCGCTGCTGCTGATCGGCGGCGGCGCCCGGGGCACCGCGTGGCAGCAGACCGTCCGCAGGCTGTCGGGGCGTCCCGTCCAGGTGCCCGAGGCCAAGGAACTGGTCGCGTTGGGTGCGGCGGCCCAGGCAGCAGGCCTGCTCACCGGCGAGAGCCCGGGCGCGGTCGCCCGACGCTGGAACACGGCGGCCGGGCCGGTGCTCGACGCCGTGGAGCGGGACGAGGCGGCCCTGGCAAGGATCTCCGGGGTACTCTCCGACGCGTCCCCGCTGCTGGAGCGGGGGACGGACCCGAGCTGACGGACACCTGGTGACGCACGACAGTCGACGTGCGCGGTCCGGCCGTCAGCCGGCGCCGGACACCATCGACCGAGAACGGGCGGAGGCATGACCGCACCGCTGCACGAGACCCACCCGGGCGGGCCCGGGCGTGCGCTGCCCGACACCCAGCAGGGCATGCGGCGGCGCAACCTCGCCCGGGTCATGCACGCCGTGAGTGCCGAGGGGCAGCTGTCCCGCGCCACCGTCGCCGCGCGCATCGGTCTCACCCGTGCCGCGGTGTCGAGCCTGGTCGACGAACTCATCCGGTCCGGACTGCTGGAGGAACTCGGTCCGGAGCGGCCCGGCCGGGTGGGCAGGCCGGGGTCGGCGCTCGCGGTCAGCGGGCGCGGACCGGCCGGGATCGGCGCCGAGGTCGGCGTCGACCACCTCGCGGTCTGCGCGGTCGATCTGCGGGGGCAGGTGCGGGCCCGGGCGGTGCGGCACGGCGCGAACCGGGGCCGCTCGCCCGGACCGGTGGTCGCGGAACTCGCCGACCTGGTCCGCCGGGTCGTCGCCGAGGCGGAGACCGAGGGGCTGTGGGCCGCCGGCCTGGCCGTGGCCGTACCGGGGCTGGTGGCACGAGACGCGCGGACCGTCGTACGCGCCCCGAACCTCGACTGGCACGACACGGACCTCGGTGCCCTGCTGCCCGCCGAGTTCACGCCGACCGTGGGCAACGAGGCCAACTTCGGTGCCCTCGCCGAGCTCTGGCTCGGCGGCGGCACCCCGCGCGACTTCCTGCACGTGTCCGCCGAGATCGGCATCGGTGCCGCGGTCGTCGTGGACGGCCGACTGCTGCGTGGAACCCGTGGTTTCGCCGGCGAGTTGGGACATGTGCCGGTCCACCCGGACGGGCCGGACTGCCCGTGCGGCGGACGCGGCTGCCTCGAGCAGTACGCCGGTGAGGAGGCGGTGCTGCGGGCGGCCGGTCTGGAGCCGGGCGAGGACCGCGTGGGGCTGCTCGCGCAGCGGGCCACGCAGGGCGACGAGACCGTACGGGCTGCCCTGCGCGGCGCGGGAGAGGCGCTCGGGACAGCGCTGACCGGGGCGGTCAACCTGCTGGACCCCGAGGGCGTCGTCCTCGGCGGTGCGCTGGCGGCGCTCGCGCCCTGGCTGCTGCCGTCACTGCGGGACGAGCTGGCCCGCCGCACGGCGGGGCCGGCCTGCCCGGTGTCCGTGTCCCGGCTGGGTTCCGAGGGGCCGTTGCTGGGGGCCGCGCACTCGGTGGTACGGGCGGTGCTGGACGATCCGGCGATGGTGGCCGAACGGGCCTGACCGCTGGGCGACTTCGCGGGGCGGGTCCTGCTGGTTCACGGGCGCGGGTCCTGCCGGTTCACGGGCGCAAGCCCGGCTGATTCACGGGCGCAGGTGCGGCCGACCCACATGTGCACGGCGGTTTCACTCGTCCGGGTGAGCGAGTTGTCCCCAACCGTGCCGTCGTCCACCGAGGCAGACGACGTCCGGCTGCCCAACCGGCAAGCGCCGTACCGTGATTCACGCGGGGCGCAGCGGTTGTGCACAGCTGCCGCGTCCGGCTGACGAGGGATCACATGTCGGCAAGGGCACCGACACCAACTGCGCCTGCGTGGCCAAGATCCGCAAACAACGGCCGTCCGAGCGCGAAACTCACAAAGGGTGCACGCCCTGCTTCGGCAGGCAGCGGCGACGCTACGAGGCTGAGCGCGCGCCCCCGCCCCACCAGTGAACCTCCCCCACCTTCGAAAGGCACTCCGTATGGAACGCGCAAGACCGTTCCCGAGCAGGCGACGGCTGTTGCAGGGCGCCGTCCTCGCCGCCGTCCCGACCGCGCTGCTGCCCGACGCGCTCGCCCGAGCGCAGGGCCGGGCCGTCGACTATCCGTCGGCCGAATGGCAGCCGGCGGTCGCGTCCAACTACACGGTCTCTCATCGTCCCGACTCCTATCCCCTCGACTTCGTGGTCATCCACGTCACCCAGGAGACCTACGCCGACACACTGGCCATCTTCCGCGACCCGCAGCGGCAGGTGTCCGCGCACTACGTCGTCAGGTCCGCCGACGGTCACGTCGCGCAGTGCGTCCGCGAGGCCGACATCGGCTGGCATTCGGGGAACTGGGACTACAACACCCGCAGCATCGGCGTCGAACACGAGGGCTGGGTGGACCGGCCCGCCTACTTCACCGACGCGCTGTACGAGCAGTCGGCCAGGCTGACGGCCGCGATCTGCGCGAACTACGGCATCCCCAAGGACCGGGAGCACATCATCGGACACTACGAGGTACCGGGCGCGGACCACACCGACCCCGGCCCCGACTGGGACTGGGACCGCTACATGAGACTGGTCGACCTCGCCTGACCTAAAGGACAGAACCACCGGCGGTGCCTGCTCGCCGTTCGGGAGCACGGTCGAAACGGTTGTCCGCGCGCGTACCCGGAGTGACGATGTCCCCAAGAGTTCGCCTGTCGGGGAGGCCGAGTTGTCCGAACCCTGGGTGGCCCTGGAGCCGGGGGCCGACCCCGCCGAGCGTGTGCGGATGCTGCTGCGCGCGCACGAGACGTTCACGGAGGCCGGCACCGTGCCGCGTCCGGTGCGTTCGGTGGTGGCCGACTCCTGGCGGCGTTCGGCGCGGGCAGGGGTGGGGCCCGACGGCACCGCGAGCGTGGAACTCTCGGACGGTGACCTCGGCGCGTACCGGGCCGAGCACCCGCTGGCACGGGTGATGCCGCTGTTCCGTGAACTGCTGGGCACGTTCGCCGCGGACGGCGAGCATCTGCTCGCCGTGTGCGACACGCGCGGCCGGCTGCTGTGGGTCGAAGGTCATCCGGCCACCCGCCGCCAGGCGGACCGGATGAACTTCGTCCCGGGTGCCCGGTGGGCGGAGACCGCCGTGGGGACGAACGCGCCGGGCACGGCGGTCGCCCTGGACCGGCCGGTGCAGGTGTTCGCGGCCGAGCACTTCATCCGGCGGGTACAGCCCTGGACCTGCGCGGCGGCCCCGGTGCACGACCCCCGCTCCGGGCGGGTGCTCGGGGCCGTCGACATCACCGGCGGGGACGGCCTGGCGCATCCGCACAGTCTGGGGTTCGTGCAGGCGGTGGCGCGAGCCGCCGAGTCCCAGCTGGCGCTGCTGCTGCCCGAGCAGCCGACACTCGACACGCCGCAGCTCAGCGCGCTGGGACGTGACGAGACCCAGCTGTGCGCCGGCGGGCGAAGGATCCGGCTCAGCCGTCGGCACAGCGAGATCGTGGTGCTGCTGGCCCGCCGTCCGGAGGGCCTGAGCGGCGAGGAGCTGCTGTGCGCGCTGTACGAGGACGAGTCGGTGACGCCGGTGACGCTGCGTGCCGAGCTGGCACGGTTGCGCCGGATACTGGGCCCGGGTCTGCTCGCGTCCCGTCCCTACCGCCTCACCGTGCCGGTCGAGTCGGATGTCGCCGTCGTCGAACGGCGGTTGGAGAGCGGCGCCGTGACGGCGGCGGCGAGTGCGTACACCGGTCCGCTGTTGCCCGGCTCGCAGGCACCGGCGGTGGTGCGGCTGCGGCGGCGCCTCGCCGACGGCTTGCGTTCGGCGCTGATCGCCCGCGGGGACCCGGACCTGCTGGCGGACTGGGCACACGCTCCCTGGGGCGAGGACGACCTGGACGTATGGCGGGCGCTCGCCGCGGTACGGCCGACGGCGGCGGTGCGGGCACGTCTGGCGGCGCTGGAGTCCGAGTTGGCGTCGGCGCCGCGACATCGGTAACGCGATCTGAGCTCTTCGAACCGCGGAGCACCGCAACGTACTTGCAACCTCCCGCTTCCTAGCCTCGGGCTGTCAGCTGCCCGACGGCGGGCAGCGCTTGTGAGGGAGGCAGAGCAGGATGACCCGATACGCGGCGCCCGGAACCGAGGGTGCGATCGTCTCCTACCAGGCGCGCTACGACCATTTCATCGGCGGCGAGTACGTGCCGCCGGCCCGCGGACAGTACTTCGAGAACCCGTCCCCCGTGAACGGGCAACCGTTCACGGAGGTCGCGCGCGGCACCGCGGCGGACGTGGAGAAGGCACTCGACGCGGCGCATGCGGCCGCCCCCGCCTGGGGCCGGGCCTCGGTGACCGAACGCTCCGACATCCTGCTGAAGATCGCCGACCGGATGGAGGCACACCTCGAACCCCTGGCGGTGGCGGAGAGCTGGGAGAACGGCAAGCCCGTCCGGGAGACGCTGGCGGCCGACATCCCGCTCGCCATCGACCACTTCCGCTACTTCGCGGGAGCGATCCGTGCGCAGGAAGGCTCACTCGGCGAGATCGACGACGACACGGTGGCGTACCACTTCCACGAGCCGCTGGGCGTCGTCGCGCAGATCATCCCCTGGAACTTCCCCATCCTGATGGCCACCTGGAAGCTGGCCCCCGCCCTGGCGGCGGGCAACGCGGTCGTCATCAAGCCCGCCGAGCAGACTCCGGTCTCCATCCACTACTGGATGAGCCTCATCGCGGACCTGCTCCCTCCCGGTGTGGTGAACATCGTCAACGGCTTCGGCGCGGAGGCCGGCAAGCCGCTGGCATCCAGCCCGCGGGTGGCGAAGGTGGCGTTCACGGGCGAGACCACGACGGGGCGGCTGATCATGCAGTACGCCTCGGAGAACATCAAGCCCGTCACCCTGGAACTCGGCGGCAAGTCGCCCAACATCTTCTTCGACGACGTATGGGCGCAGAACGACGACTTCCGCGACAAGGCACTCGAAGGCTTCACCATGTTCGCGCTCAACCAGGGAGAGGTGTGCACCTGCCCGTCCCGGGCGCTCATCCAGCGGGGCCACTACGCCGAGTTCCTGGAGGCGGCCGTGGCACGTACGGAGCTGATCAAGCCGGGTCACCCCCTGGACACCGACACCATGATCGGCGCCCAGGCCTCCAACGACCAGCTGGAGAAGATCCTCTCCTATCTGGACATCGGCCGGCAGGAGGGCGCGAAGATTCTCACCGGCGGTGAACGCGTCCAGTACGACGGCGAGTTGAAGGGCGGCTACTACGTCCAGCCGACCATCTTCGAGGGCGACAACCGCATGCGGATCTTCCAGGAGGAGATCTTCGGACCGGTGGTCTCGGTGACGTCCTTCGACGACTTCGACGACGCGATCAAAATCGCCAACGACTCCCTGTACGGGCTCGGCGCGGGCGTCTGGACGCGGGACATCAACACGGCCTACCGCGCGGGCCGGTCGATCCAGGCGGGCCGCGTCTGGACCAACTGCTACCACGCCTACCCGGCACACGCCGCCTTCGGCGGATACAAGCAGTCGGGAATCGGACGTGAGACGCACAAGATGATGCTGGAGCACTATCAGCAGACGAAGAACATGCTGGTGTCGTACTCGCCGAAGAAGCTGGGATTCTTCTAGACACAGAAAAAGGGCGCCTGACCAGGGCAGATGCCCGTCAGGCGCCCTTCGCGATCGAATGGGTGGCTGTACGGTGCCGCCGGGACGTACAGCCACAAGAACGCCGAGTGGTCCGACGCACGGATGGAGTTCAGCAGTACTGACGCACCACCATGATCACCGGCGGCCGAACACCAAGGTCCCCGACGGATTCAAGGCTTAGACTTCGGGGTGATCCGCGCGGTTGCCCCCCGAAAACCTGACCGCGCCTGCCAGTTCGGACAGGCATCCCTCAAGGAGGGCGCTAGTTGAAAGAGCGGTTACGGTTCTCGCTTCTGGGACCGGTCAGGGCGTGGCGTGGCCAGGACGAGATTGCGCTCGGCCCACCCCAGCAGCGGGCGGTGCTGGCCGTTCTGCTGCTGGCCGAAGGCTCGCAGGTGTCGGTGGGCAGACTCGTCGACGCGGTGTGGGGGACCGAAGCGCCGGCCTCCGCACGTGGCATTCTGCGTACCTACATTCACCGGCTCCGGAAGGTGTTGGAGCCCGCCGGGGACACGTCATCGTCCATGATCCGTGCCGCGGGGGACGGCTATCAACTCACCTCGCCGGGCGAGCTGGATCTGAGCGTCTTCCGGGAGCTGGTCGCCCAGGCCGAGCGGACGCGAGGTGCGGGAGACGCCCAAGGCGCGGCGAAGTGCCTGGGTGATGCGCTCGGTCTGTGGCGGGGGGCGGCGTTGGCCGGTATCCGGGGCGAGTACGCGGACAGCCAGCGGCAGCGGCTGAACGAGTTGCGTCTGTCGGCGGAGGCGGCCCGGCTGGCGGTCGAACTCGACCTGGGTGGCCATGAGAAGGCGGCCTCGGAGCTGACCGGTCTGGTCGCCGAGCATCCGCTGGACGAGCGGTTCCGGGAGATGCTGATGCTCGCCCTGTACCGCTCAGGGCGGCAGGCCGCGGCCCTCGCCACCTACCGCGAGGCGCAGACGCTGCTCGCGGGCGAGCTGGGCGTCGATCCCGGGCCGGCGCTGCAGGCGACGTACCAGCGCGTTTTACAGGCCGACGCCGGTCTCCTCACTCCACCGGTTCCGGTCGAGGCCACCCCCGTACCCGCCCCGGTCCCGGTCGAGCCCGCCCCCGTGTCCGCATCGGTCCCTGCCGTTCCGGCCCAACTGTCCACCGGTCCAGTGGTGTTCGTCGCCCGGGACTCCTCAGGAGAGGAGACCGGAGGTCCGGATACCCGTACCCGCCGGCTCCGCTGGATGCTGCTGGCCGGGTCCGGCCTGGCGACGGTCCTGCTCGCGTGCATCCCCTTCCTCATACCGGGCTCGGACTCCGACGAGGGCGATTCGACAGCGGGTTCTTCGACAGCGGGTTCTTCGACAGCGAGCCCCGCCCCCTCCAAGCCTGCTTCAGGCGTGGCAATACAAAGTCACGCCTCCGACAGGTGCATCGACGGCGGCACCCTCGGGGGCGCGCAGCTGCAGATCGTGGACTGCTCGAGCAGCGACAGACAGTACTGGCAGATCGTGTCCGAGGACAGGCTCATCCGGATCTCGGGCAAGTGCCTGGACGTCGCAGGCGGTTCGACAGACAACGGCGCGGCCATCCAATTGGCCGACTGCAACGGCAGCGGCTCCCAGAGGTTCCGGCTCAACCCCGCCCACGACCTGGTCAACCTTCAGGCTCACAAATGTGTGGAGGCCACGGATCCGCGCGGCAGCAACCGTACGCCGCTCCGGCTCTGGACCTGCACGGGCGCCCAGAACCAGAAGTGGAGCGCGGTCATCTGATCCATCGACCGCTCAGGCGCCGACCCCGACCTGCCCGTCCTGCTCCTGGCTCACCCGCCCAAGCTCGTCGACCGGGCGGCAGCCTCCGGCATCGACCGGCGCCCAGGTCGTTGCCTGGGGCGCCCGGATCTACGGCAGCGATCTCATGCGCCAACGCCGATCTGCCTCATCATGTCCTGCATGTCGAACAGGACGAACTCCTCGGTCATGAGGTCGTCCTGCCACTTCGCGATGGTCGTGAAGAACGTGGTGAACGACTTCCCCGTCGGCTCGATCACCTGGCCCCCGAGGGTCAGGGTGCCCGTAAAGGTTCCGCTGAGCCTGCCCATCGCGACCGACCACGCGCCCTGTCCGAACTGCACGTCGTAGGGGTCGTTGTGCACCTTCAGGTCGGGGAACGCCGCGACGAAGAACTCGGTGTCCCGTCGGTGCGGGGGGATGCCGACGGTCTCCGGCATCCCGAAGACATGCGCCGTGACATCCGGGGCGTGTCGGTGGTCGAGGAAGAAGTCGTAGTCCCGCGCGTTGAACGCGTCGTCAGCCGCCTTCATGAGGCGCAGCAGGCGCGCGGTCTGCTCGCTGGGCTCGCCCGTGCCGGTGCCTCGGTCGAAACCGTCGCGGTCGACCGCGGAAGGCGCCGCACCCGGGTAGCCGAGCTCGCTGTGCGGGGTGGAATCGATGCCGCTCATGTGCGTGATCCTTTGATCCTACGATGGGCTCTCTCATGGTGAGTTACTCCCTGAAGGAGTAAATTTCACGGTATGAGCCGCATGGAAGCCTCACAAGAACGCACTTTGGGGACAGCTGCTCACCTCCCGGTGAGCGACCCGCGGCCGGTCGGACGGCTGTCGATCCCGTCGGCGGACGATCCGAGGTGCTCGGTCAGGGATGTGCTGGACCGGATCGCGGACAAGTGGACCGCTTTGATCATCACGATCCTCGCGGAGGGGCCCATCGGGTACGCCGAGCTTCGCCGGTCGGCGGCCGGCGTCTCGCACAAGATGCTGGCGCAGACGCTGCGCAAGCTCGAGCGTGACGGCCTCGTGGACCGCACCGTCCTGGATGCGCGTCCGGTCAGGGTGACCTACTCGCTGACCCCGTTCGGGGAGACGATCGTCCCACCGCTCACGGCGCTACGGAACTGGGCGAACACCCATGGGCCCGAACTGGTCGCCAACCAGGTCGCCTGGGATCAGCGCACACCATGAGGGGATGAGGTGCCGTCGCCCTGTTGGCACCCGTGCCCCATCAGGTCCTCGGCAGGAGGACGACTCCGTCGTCGTCGGCGTGCAGAATGTCGCCGGTGGTGAACGTGACCCCACCGAACGACACGGGCTCGTCCACGGCGCCCGCGCCGGCCTTCCCGCTCTTGCGAGGGTTGGTCCCCAGGGCTTGGACGCCTATGTCCATCCCGGCGAGGACGGCGCTGTCGCGGACGGCTCCGTACACGACGACACCGGCCCAGCCGTTGGCACGCGCCCGCTCGGCCATCAGGTCCCCCAGAAGCGCGGTCCGCAGCGAGGCTCCACCGTCGACGACCGCGACATGGCCCTCACCGGGGGTGCGGAGCAACTCGTGCAGCAGGGCGTTGTCGCCGGGGCAGGAGAGGGTGCGTACCGGGCCGGCGAAGGAGCGGACGGCCCCGTACGAGGTGAACTGCACGTCACAGACTCGTAGTTGATCGCCGTACTCGTCGACGAGGTCGGCGGTGGCGAGCGGGGATGTACTGGGCATGGCAACTCCGGGGGTGGTGTCAGGAGGGCGCTGGTTCGATTCCTGACCCTGTGGGTGACGGCACCGCCCGACGCCGTCAGGGTCGTGTCAGATTCCGTTGCTGGAGTCGGGATGGCCGAGCCGCCACACCGCTGTCGCACCGAGGCTGGTGTCGATGTGCTTGCGCATGATCTCCGCCGCGCCTGCGCCGTCTCCGAGGGCGACGCATTCAACGAGCGCGTCATGCTCCCTGGCCTTCTGGTCCCGGGCGCCCTGGCCCGGGTCCGTACGGAGGGCCAGCAGACGATAACGGTCGGCCTTGTCCCACAGCGCCTCCAGCGTGCCGATGAGCAGGTCGTTGTGGGACGCCGTGTAGATCGCGGCGTGGAAGCGGCGATGGGCCACCAACTGCTCGACGCTCGGGTGCGGGTGGAGTGGGGCCAGTCCGGCCGCTGCGGCGCGGATGGCCTGGATGTCGGCGTTGGTACGCCGTTCGGCGGCCAGCGAGGCGGCCAGTGGGTCCAGGGACCGGCGGATCTCCAGCAGATCGCGCGCTTCTTCAGCGCGCAACGGTGAGACCCTGGCGTCCCGGTGGGCGTCCAGCTCGACCAGACCCTCGCTCTTGAGGCGGCGCAGCGCCTCGCGCAGCGGCGTGGTGCTGATGCCGATGAAGCTCGCGAGCTCCCGTTGCTGGATCACCGAGCCGGGCTCCAGTTCCCCGGAGAGAATCCGGTCGCGGACCTGGCGGTAGGCGAAGTCGCTCTTCGTCTCGAAAGCCTCAACCGGCTGCGACATGCGGTCCCCTCTGGCGTCATCACGACGGTTATAACCTACAGAGTCGGCGTCGACTCCGCTAGGGACATCTTACTCCCCGAGGTCATACAGAACCGTGCCGGGCCAGTTCAGCAGGCCTGCCGTCAGGCTCGACTTTCACATCCGCAGCCTTCGGGCCTTCGGAAAGGGTTGACGTCATAGGTTATAACCGTCACTGTTTGCGGCGACTCACCTGAGGCGCACGTCGGGTCTCTTCAAGGAGGAAGAGCATGACCGCAAACCCCCGCAGCACCGCGCCGGACGCCGGCCGGGCCGCCGCGACAGCACCCCGCCGCTGGTCCCGGGCCGCCCTCGCACTCGGTGCCGTGGCCTCCCTCGCTCTGGTCTCCGCCTGCGGCGCCGGAGAGGACGAGCCGGGCGCCGACAACGTCATCGAGTCCGGCAAGGCGCCCTCGTACTACCCCGCCGCGTACAAGGACGTCATCGCGGCGTCGAAGAAGGAGGGCGGCGCCCTCACCATCTACTCCAACACCGACCAGGAGAACTGGGCGCCGGTCTTCCGCGACTTCCAGAAGAAGTACCCCTGGGTCAAGAAGCTCTCCGCGAACAACCTCGACAGCGACGAGGTCTTCCAGCGGGTCCTCAGCGAGCAGGCGACCGGCGGCTCACCCGCGGACGTCCTGGTGTCCAACGCCTCGCAGGCATGGGCCGACTTCGCCGAGCGCTCCGGGACCCTGCTGCCCTACAAGTCGCCCGAGCTGGCCAAGCTTCCGGCCAACGCCGCGCTACTCCCGAACGTCTCCGCGATGTCGATGGACCCGCTGTCCATCATCTACAACTCCTCGCTGGTCAGCGGGAAGCCGACCGGGCTGAAGTCGCTGGCCGACATCGTGGCCAAGGACCCCGGCAAGTACAAGGGCAAGATCACCACCCGGGATGTGACCGGCGCGTTCGGGTTCTCGGTCTCCCACGCCTTCACCGAGGGCCGGCCCGGGGCCTGGTCGCCGCTGGAGAAGCTGCTGCCCCTCGGCAAGGCCGAGTCGTCCTCAGGGACCCAGCTGGAGAAGGTCCTCTCGGGCGAGTACCTCGCCGGCTTCTTCGTGAGCGCCGCCCCCGCCTATCCCAAGGTGGAGCAGAGCGGCGGCCTGCTGGCCCTGACGTTCCTCGACGACGGCACCGTCGTCATGCCGCGCGGCATCGGCATCGCCGCCAAGGCCCCGCACACCGCGACCGCGAAGCTGTTCAACGACTTCGTCCTCTCGGCGGAGGGGCAGCGCGCCGTCGCCGAGGGCGGCCTCACCTCGTACCGGGACGGCATCGAGGCCACCGACGGCCGCCACACCTACCAGGAACTGGTCAAGGCGGTCGGCCGGAAGAACGTCATCGACGTCAAGTACGCCAAGGTCCCGGACGCCGAGGTGAAGGCCTTCACCACACGCTGGGACGGACTCCTCGGCCGCTGATCCGCGAGACCTCCGAAAGGCGCTCAGAACATGCCTGCTACCAAGACGCCACCGTCGCCCTCGCCACCCGGCACCGACCTCCCGCCCCGGACCAGCGGCCACCCGGCCCCCCGGTACCGGCGCGTCCTCGGGCGCGGGCGCGAGGTGTGGCTGCACTACGCGGTCATCATCGTCCTCGCGCTGCTCGTGCTCGCGCCCATCGTGCCGACGCTGTACCAGTCGCTGCTCGACCGGCCGCTGTACGAAGCCGGCGGCGTGCTCAGCCTGGACAACTACGTCAAGCTGTTCACCGAGGCGGGCTTCGGCCGGGTGGCGCTCGACACGGCCTACTTCGCGGTCCTCACGACCCTCTTCACCCTGATCATCGCGATCCCGATGGCGGTGGCCGTCGTCAGGACGAAGATCCCGGGCGGACGTCTGCTGGCCGCCGCCATGCAGTGGCCGTTCTTCATCTCGTCCCTGATCCTCGGCTTCGGCTGGATCACCATGTACGGCCCGGCCGGCTTCGTCAGCGTGCAGGTCGCCGACGTGCTGGGCAGCGTCCCCTGGAACCTGTACTCCATCCCCGGAATGGCGCTCACGGAGGCCGTGGCCCTGGCGCCGATCGCGTACACGTTCTGCGCGCAGGCGCTGCGCCAGAGCGACGCCTCGCTGGAGTCGGCCGCCCAGGTCTGCGGTGCGGGGCCGCTGCGCATCCTCTTCCAGGTCATCCTGCCGATGCTGCGCCCGCCCATCGTCTACAGCTCGATCCTGGTCGTCTCGATCTCGGTGGAGACGCTGAGCGTGCCGCTGCTGTACGGCCAGCCGGCCGACATCCAGGTCTTCTCGACCTTCCTCTACCGCAACGGACTTCAGTCCATCAACCCCGACTACGGCGTGCTCGGCGCGGCTTCCGCCATCATCCTCTTCGTCACCGTCGGCCTGGTCGCGGTCCAGGCCAGACTCCTCAAGGACGCCCAGCGGTTCGTCTCGGTACGGGGCAAGGCCACCCGCCCCCGCCGCCTCGACCTGGGCCGGCTGAAGTGGATCAGCCTTCTCTCCATCGTCTGCTACGTCGTGCTGGGCGCCCTGGTGCCCATCGGAGGCCTGATCTTCCGCTCGTTCACCCTGGTCTTCACCCCGCTCCAGTCCCCGCTGAAGACCCTGACGACAGCCAACTACGAGCGCATCTTCAGCTACACCGCCTACGTCGACTCCATCGTCAACAGCCTGATCGTCGCGGGCGTCGGCGCTGTCTCGGTGAGCGTCCTCGGACTGCTGGCCGTGATGGTGGCGCGCCGCTCCACCTTCCGCTTCCGCAGAGCCACGGAGTACCTCGCCCTCGCCCCGCAGGCGATGCCCGGGATCATCGTCGGTATCGGCCTGTTCTGGGCCTTCGCCTACGCCCCGTTCGGTATCGGCTCCCTGCTCCAGGGCACCCTGTGGGCCATCATCATCGGCTTCGGACTGCGCGCCCTGCCCAGCGGGTTCGGCTCCCTGGCACCGTCGCTCCTGCAGATCGGCCAGGAACTCGACAACGCGGCCCGGGTCTCGGGCGCCGACTGGATCAAGGCCTTCACCATGATCCTGGCCAAGCTCCTCACCCCCGCCTTCGCCGGCGCGCTCGTCCTGACCTTCGTGACGATGCTCAAGGAGTACTCCCCGGCCGTCTTCCTCGGCTCGGCCGACAGCAAGATCATCGGCACCACGATGCTCGAACTCTGGGTCCAGGGAAACACCGGCTCCGTCGCCGCACTCGCCACCCTACAGATCGCCATCACCGCGGCCTTCGTCGGGCTCGCCGGACTCCTCCTGAAGGGACGCAACAACGATGCCTGACGTCAAGGTCTCGCACCTCAAGAAGCAGTTCGGCGGCAATGTCGTCCTCGACGACGTCGACTTCACCATCCGGGACGGCGAGTTCTTCACCCTCCTCGGTCCCAGCGGCTGCGGAAAGTCGACCACCCTCAACTGCGTCGCCGGGCTCGAACAGCCCACCAGCGGCTCGATCTCGGTCGGCGACACCCCCTTCGTGGACACGGAGAAGAAGCTCTTCGTGCCGCCCGAGGGCCGCAACCTGGGCATGGTCTTCCAGTCGTACGCCCTCTGGCCGCACAAGACCATCGCCGCCAACCTGGCGATGCCGCTCCAGATCCGCAAGGTCGACAAGGCCGAGCAGCGCCGGCTCATCGACGACGCACTGGACAAGGTCGGCCTGCTGCATCTGCGTGAGCGCTACCCCCACCAGCTGTCCGGCGGCCAGCAGCAACGCGTCGCCCTGGCCAGGGCGTTGGTGTACTCGCCGAGTGTCCTGCTCCTGGACGAGCCGCTGTCCAACCTGGACGCCAAACTGCGCGAGCAGGCCCGTGCCTGGCTCAAGCGGCTCCAGGAAGACCTCGGCATCACCACCGTCTACGTCACCCACGACCAGGACGAGGCCCTCGCCCTGAGTGACCGCATCGCGGTCATGTCCGGCGGCCACATGCTCCAGGTCGGCACTCCCCAGGAGATCTACGAGACCCCGGCCACCGCCGAGGTCGCCGCGTTCGTCGGCCGCTGCAACTTCCTCAAGGCCACGGTCACCGAGACCACGCGGGACGGTGCCGCCCTGAGGCTGGCGGCCAACGGCCAGGCCGTGTCCGTCGCTACGGCCCAGCGTCTGGACGCGGGCGAGAGCGTCACCGTCGCCATCCGGCCCGAGCGCCTGTCCGTCCTCGCCACCGCCGACCAGGCCGCGCCGGGCGCGAACGTCATCAGCGCCGAGGTCCTCACCACCTCGTATCTGGGCTCCCGCTTCGAGTACGACCTCAAGGTCGGCGACCTGGTCGTCCAGGTCGTCAGCGACCGCGGCGGCCTCACCGGCGCCATCGGCCTCGCCGTCGAGCCGGAAGCCTGCCTGGTCTACACCGACACGGTCGCGCTCTCGGAGGACGCCCAGGCCCTCCTGACCGTCACCGGCTGACACCCGCCCACAGCATCATCCGTCCACATCGACATCCCCATCGACAGAGGAGTCCCGTGACCACCGCCGACACCCCCCACCGCTACACCCTCGGCGTCCTGTACGGCGACGGCATCGGCCCCGAGATCGTCCCGGCCTCGGTGCTGATCGCCGACGCCGCTCTCGCGGCCGCAGGCGCCCCGCCCGTCACCTGGAAGGAACTGCCTCTGGGATTCCGGGCCATCGAGGAGTTGGGGGAGGCGACCCCCAAGGCCACCCTCGCCGCCCTCGCCGAGACCGACGGATGGCTCCTCGGCCCCCACGACAGCGCGGCCTACCCCGAACCGTTCCGCTCCGAACTCAACCCCAGCGGCACCATCCGCAAGCACTTCGACCTGTACGCCAACGTGCGCCCCGCCAAGTCGTTCGTGGGCGGCAACGCCCTCGTCCCCGGAACCGACCTGGTCATCATGCGGGAGAACACCGAGGGGTTCTACGCCGACCGCAACACCCACCGCGGCACCGGCGAGTTCATGCCCACACCCGACGTCGCCATCGCGATGGGCATCATCACCCGGACCGCGTGCGAGCGCATCGCGCGGGAGGCGTTCGAGCTGGCCTCGCGACGCCGCGGGAAGGTCACCATCGTCCACAAGGCCAACGTCCTCAAGCTGACCACCGGCTTGTTCCGGGACGTCTGCCGCGAGATCGCCCAGGGCTACCCCGGCGTCGCCGTCGACGATTTCCACATCGACGCCATGACCGTGCACCTGGTGCGGCGGGCCCACGAGTTCGACGTCGTGGTCACCGAGAACATGTTCGGCGACATCCTCTCGGACCTGGCCGGCGAACTGGCCGGATCGCTGGGTATCGCGCCCTCCCTGAACGCCTCGCAGGACCGCGCGATGGCGCAGGCCGCACACGGCTCCGCGCCCGACATCGCGGGGCGGGACCTCGCCAACCCGGTTGCGATGATCCTTTCCACCGCCATGCTGCTGGAATGGCTGGGCGCCCGGCACGAGGACGAGGCGCTGGTGCGTGCCGCGCGGATCGTCGAGGAGGGCGTGGCCGCCACCCTCGCGCAGGGCACCAGTACCAAGGACATGGGCGGTTCGGCGGGATGCCGTGAGTTCGCCGAGGCGGTCGCGACCTCGATCGGGCAGCTGTGAGCGGGCACCGGGCGGACCGGCCGCCCACGGTGGCCGTCATCAACGCCACCCCGGCGTCGGTCGAACCGGCGGGAACGGCCCTCGCCGAGGGCTACCCCGAGGCATCGGTGTGGAACCTGCTGGACGACCGTCTCATGAGCGACGCCGAAGCGTCCGGCGGACTCACTCCCGCCCTGTCCGACCGGATGCTGTCCCTGATCGCCTACGCCGTGCGCGGCGGCGCCGACGCCGTGCTGCTGTCCTGCTCCTTGTACGGGCCGGTACTGGAACAGGCCCGTCAGCTCCATGGGCTTCCCATGCTGAGCTCGGACGAGGAACTCTTCGCGGAGGTGGCCCGTCGGCGGTTCGGCAGTGTCCTGCTCCTCGGTGCGCTCGCCCCCGCGGTCCAGGACTCGGTGAACCGGCTGGAGCGGGTGCTCTCCGAGGTCGCGGACGGCAAGCGCACGGAAGTCATCGGCCGCACCGCGTCCGGCGCGGCCGGGGCCGCCGCGCGCCAGAACCTCGACGCCCTGGAGACGTCACTGACCGAGGCGGCCACCCCGTATCTGGGGGATGTCGACGCGGTGGTCCTCGGTATGTTCTCCCTCGCTCCCGCACGGGCCGGTGTGGAGAAGGCACTGGGTCTGCCGGTCCTGAGCGCTCCGCTGCTCGCCGCCCGTGCCCTGAGGGAGCAGGTCACGGCGGTGACCGCGCCGGGCCTCGGCGCCGTGCAGGAGGGCCCGCGATGACCGGCCGCCCGTGGCTCGGCTGCGTCGCCGACGACTACACCGGCGGTACGGACGTTGCCGCGGGGCTACGCCGCAGCGGTCTGTCGACGGCCCTGCTGTTCGGTGTCCCGGGCCCCTCCACGGCGATCCCGGACTGTGCGGCGCTGGTGGTGGCGTTGAAGACCCGCACGGCGCCCGCGGCCGAGGCCGTCGCACAGTCGGTGGCCTCCGTGCGGCGGTTGGCCGACGCCGGGGCGCAGCGGTTCTACGTGAAGTACTGCTCGACCTTCGACTCCACCGCCGAGGGGAACATCGGGCCCGTCGTCGACGCGGTCCTCGACGAACTCGGCGAGGACCAGACCCTCCTGTGCCCGGCGTCGCCCGAGCACGGCAGAAGCGTGTTCCACGGGCACCTCTTCGTCGGCGACCGCCTGCTGTCCGAGTCCTCGATGCGTACGCACCCGCTGACCCCGATGACCGACTCCGACCTGCGCCGGGTGCTCGCTTCGCAGACTCCGCACCCGGTCGGTCTGCTCGGCCACGACGCCCTGGCCGCCGGCCCCGACGCGGCCCGCCGGACCCTTGCGGACCTACGTGGGTCGGGCGTCCGGCACGTCGTGGCGGACGCCGTCGACGAGGCGGACCTCGAGGTGCTGGGAGCGGCCGCTCAGGGGCTGCGCGTCGTCACCGGTGGGGCCGGCCTGGCCCGCGCCCTGGCCGGGACCCGGCGTGCCGGGTCCGCCGAATCCCGACCGGCACGGTCCGTTGTCCCCACCGGCCTGCCTTCGGGTCCGTCGGTCATCGTCGCGGGCAGTTGCTCAGCTGCCACCCTCGACCAAGTGGCCCGCGCGCGAGCGGAGTTCCCGTCCTACCGGGTCACTCCTGCCACCAGCGACGATCCCGAGGAGATCTGGCGCGGGATCCGCGCATGGCTGAACGGACACGTGGGCGGTGGCCCCGCGCTGGTCTACGCGTCGGCCACCACCGAGGAACGGGCGGCGACCCAGCGGGTGTTCGGCGAGAAGACCGTTGAGATCCTCGAAGGACTGCTGGCCCGGGCGGCCGACCACGCCGTCGCGCTGGGCGCCCGCCGTGTCGTGGTCGCCGGCGGCGAGACCTCGGGGGCCGTCGTCCAGGCCCTGGGCATCACGTCGGTGGTGGTGGGTGAGGAGGCGGATCGCGGTGTGCCCTGGTGCCTGACCTCCGGCCCCGACCCGATCCGGCTCCTCCTGAAGTCGGGCAACTTCGGGGCCCCTGACCTTCTGGTGCGGGCGGTGAACACACCATGACCACCCACGAGAGCCACGCCCGGCGGCAGATCGCCGAGCTCGGCGCCTCCTTCTTCACCCGCGGACTCACCTTCGGCCGCACCGGAAACATCAGCGTCCGGGTCGGCGAACGCGTCCTGGTCACCCCCACCGGAAGCTCCCTGGGGGCGCTGGACCCGGACGCGCTGTCCGTCATCGACACCGCCGGAACGCATGTCGATGGTCCGGCACCCTCCAAGGAGGCGTTCCTGCATGCCGTGATGTATCGCGCCCGGCGGGAGGCCGGTGCCGTCGTCCACCTGCACAGCACCCACGCGGTGGCGGTCTCCTGCCTCGCGGACATCGATCCGCGCGACGCCCTGCCGCCCCTGACCGCGTACTACGCGATGCGGATCGGACGGCTCCCGCTGCTGCCGTACCACGCGCCCGGCGACAGCGCCCTGGAGAGCCTGGCGGAGTCCACCGCCGCACAGCACCACGCGATGCTGCTGGCGAACCACGGCCCAATCGTCGCCGCGACGGATCTCGCGGGCGCGGCGGACGCCGTCGAGGAACTGGAGGAAACGGCGCGGCTCTTCCTGCTGCTGCGCGGTGAGCGGACCCGTCCGCTCACCCGGGCGAGGGCGGCCGAGCTGCGACTCCGGTTCGCCCCCGACCCCCTGTCGTACCCGACTTCCCCGGGGTCACCCCCGATTCATCCGCCGTGGAGGCATTGTGATGGGCCGTAACCACCTGGCGGGCTCCGGGCTCGACGCCCTGGGCACCCGGGCGCGCCTCGACGTCGCCGGCCAGTCGCTGTCGTACCACCGCATCGACGGGCTGTCCCCCGCCGACCTCCCGGTCAGCCTGCGGATCCTGCTGGAGAACGTGGCCCGCTTCCACGACGGCACGAGCCGCGGCGACGACCAGGTGCGGGCGATCCTGTCGCGCGGAGCCACGGGAACACCGGTCGACCTGTACGCCTCACGGGTGTTCCTGCACGACACCAACGGTGTCCCCACAGTCGTCGACCTGGCCGCCATGCGGGACGCCATGGCCGCCCTGGGCGGCGACCCGGGTCTGGTCAATCCCGTCATCGCGTCCGAACTCGTCATCGATCACTCGGTCATCGCCGACGTCTTCGGACGCCCGGACGCGCTGACCCGCAACGTCGAGCTGGAGTACGCCCGCAACGGCGAGCGGTACCGCTTCCTGCGGTGGGGACAGCAGTCGCTCCAGAAGTTCGCGGTCGTTCCTCCCGGCACCGGGATCATGCACCAGGTCAACGTGGAGCACCTGGCCCGAGTGGTCATGGTCGAGGACGGCCTCGCGTTCCCGGACGTGTGTCTGGGCACCGACTCCCACACCACCATGGTCAACGGACTCGGCGTACTGGGCTGGGGCATCGGAGGCATCGAGGCGGAGGCCGCGATGCTCGGCCAGTCCATGTCGGCCCTCGTCCCGGACGTCGTCGGCGTACGCCTCACCGGCGAGCTTCCCGCCGGGGCCACAGCCACCGACCTGGTGCTCACCCTCACCGAACTCCTGCGGACCCACGGGGTCATCGGCAAGTTCGTCGAGTTCCACGGCACCGGTGTCTCGGCCCTGCCGGTCGCCGACCGGGTGACCATCGCGAACATGAGCCCCGAGTTCGGCTCGACCTGCGCGCTCTTCCCCGTCGACGGCGAAACCCTGCGCTATCTGCGGTTCACCGGGCGGTCCGAGGCTCAGGTCGCACTGGTCGAGGCGTACGCCAAGGAGCAGGGCCTGTGGCACCACCCCGCAAGCGCGCCCCGGTTCACGGAGACCGTCGACCTCGACCTGTCCACCGTCGTCCCCTCGCTGGCGGGTCCCTCCCGGCCCGAGGACCGTGTTCCGTTGGACCAGGCCAAGTCCCGCTTCCGTACAGCCGTGGAGTCCCTGCGTCAGCAGGGCGCGAGCGGCAGTAGGCGGACGCGGACCTCGAACACCGCCACCGTCGTCATCGACAAAACCACGCACGAGTTGTCCGACGGGGCGGTGGCGGTCGCGGCCATCACGTCCTGCACCAACACCTCCAACCCGGCGGTCATGGTGGCCGCGGGTCTGCTGGCCCGCAACGCCGTCAGGGCGGGACTGCGCAGCAAGCCCTGGGTCAAGACCACCCTGAGCCCCGGCTCACGGGTCGTCATGGGCTACTACCGGCGGGCCGGCCTCCTCACCGATCTGGAGGCCCTCGGCTTCCACTTGGCCGGGTTCGGGTGCATGACGTGCATCGGTGCCTCGGGCCCGCTCATCGGCGCGGTGTCCGAGGCGGTGGCCGACACGGGTCTGACCGTGACGTCCGTCCTTTCGGGAAACCGCAACTTCGAGGGCCGTATCCAGCCCGATGTCGCCATGAACTACCTCGCCTCGCCTCCCCTCGTCATCGCCTACGCCCTCGCCGGCACCATGGACATCGACCTCCGCACCGAGGCCCTCGGTCACACCCCGCAGGGTGAGCCTGTCCATCTGCACGACATCTGGCCGGATCCGGCGGAGATCGAGACCGTGATGGCCGCGAGCATCGACGCGGCCATGTTCACCGACGCCTACGCGAACGTCTTCGCCGGTGACCGACGGTGGCAGGACATCAGCGTGCCCACCTCCGAACGGTTCGCGTGGGACGCGGATTCCACGTACATCCGCCGGCCTCCCTACCTCGACGACATGACCCGGGAACCCGAGGCCGTCAAGGACATCACCGGGGCGCGGGTGCTGGTCAAACTCGGTGACCAGGTCACCACCGACCACATCTCCCCCGCCGGCGCCATCACCGCCTCCAGCGCGGCGGCCCGGTATCTCTCGCAACTCGGCGTACCTCGACCGGAGTTCAACACCTACGCATCCAGGCGGGGAAACCACCAGGTGATGATGCGGGGCGCGTTCGCCAACGTCAGGCTGCGCAACCAGGTGGCACCGGGCACGCGGGGAGGCCGGACCCGCAACTTCCTCGCCGACGGCCGCGAGGACTCGATCTACGATGCGGCGGCCGACTACCGCGCGGCCGACGTCCCCATGGTCGTCGTGGCCGGCCAGGACTACGGCGGTGGGTCCTCCCGGGACTGGGCCGCCAAGGGGCCGGCGCTGCTGGGCGTCCGCTCGGTGATCGCGCAGTCCTTCGAACGCATCCACCGGTCGAACCTCATCGCCATGGGCGTCCTGCCGCTGGAACTCATCGACGGCGGCCCCGACGACCTGGCACCCACAGGAGCCGAGACGATCACCATCCGCGGACTGGAAACCCTGAACACCGGTCAGATCCCGGCCACGGTCGGCGTCCTCTCCGACGGCCGCGAGTTCACCGCCCGAGTCCGCCTGGACACTCCCCGCGAGGCCGACTACTTCCGGCACGGAGGGGTCATGCCGTACGTCCTGCGCGGGCTGCTCGCGGGCGGGGCCGACACCGAGCAGGCCGATCCCACTCCGAAACACACGTCGACGAAGGAGGAACGATGACGCGTACCAGGCGAGAATTCGGCACGTTGGTCATGGCGGGCGTGGGGGCGACGGCGATCCCGTCCGCCCTGACCATGAGTACGGCGGCGGCCAAGGGCGCCGAGGAGGCCGGTCCGGCAACGGCCGGGGCTGCCGCGGAGGTGCCCTGGGGCGGACCGCTGGCGCCGGACAAGCCGCTGGCCAAGGCGTACGACGACGCGGCCAGGGCGCTGGCGGAGGTCGATGACAACCCGGTCATCCGCTGGCAGTACCGCGTGTGGTGCCGGACGGGTTATCGCAGCCCGGGCAGCGCGGGCACCGGGCAACCCGTCGACCAACTGGTCGACCCGGCCGTCGACTTCGTCTCCCCCAAGGGTTTCCTGTACAAGGACTACGTCCGTCCCATGCCGGCGGGCGGAGTCAGGTTCCTGGACAACGCCTGGTACTTCGGCACCGACTTCACCGGGCTCGTGATCGTCCGCACCCCGGACGGGCTGATCATGCTGGACGCGCTCACCACACCGGACGACATGCGCACCCAGTTCCTCGACCAGGCCGCCGCCGCGGGCCTCGACCCCCGGGACATCCGTTACGTCTTCCTCGGCCACGCTCATCCCGACCACGTCGGCGGCGCGAATCTGATCAGGGACGACTACGCGCCGAGAGCGAAGTTCGTCATGGGACAGCCCGACGCCGCGGCCATCAAGGCACAGCGCGCCGACCTCAAGAGGCGGAAGGACGAATACACCAAGGAGGAGTACCTGGCACGGCTCGCCAGGATCCCCAGCCGCATCGACATCGAGGTCGAGGCCTATCCGGGCCACACCGTCGGCATGAAGAGGATCCAGGTCGGCCGGCGGACCACGGCGGTCGCCATGCTCGCGCCCGGGCACACGGTCGGTCAGATGTGCGTCATCGTGCCGGTCGTCCACCAGGGGAAGACCCACAAGCTCGTGGTGTGGAGCGGTAACGACAACATCGAGGCGGCGGCCCAGTACGCGATCTCGACCGACTTCGTCCAGGGGCTCGCCGGCCAGGAGGGTGCGGACGTCTTCATCAACACGCACGCCTACCAGGGGGCCGTCTACAGCCATCTGCGCGCGCTCAAGGCCGACCCGTCAGGGCCGAACCCCTTGGTGATGGGCCCCGCCGGTGTCCAACGCCACCTGGGGATCTTCGGCAACGCTCATCGTGCGCTCGCCCAGCGCGTCCTCGACGGGACGTGGAAGGCGATGTAGCAGGAAAGGGAGAGCCCGGGGCCCGGTCCCACCGGGCCCCGAACCGGTGTCTCACTTCTCCAGGACGAAGATCGGCTTGTGGCCGGCGCGGCCTGAGGTCAGCACGTCGGGGATCTCGTCCCAGCCGTGGATCGAGCTGGTGACCAGCTCGGGGTGGAGCGTACCGGCGGCCACCGCCTCCAGGGTCGGTGTCATGTTCGGTCGCGCGTGGCCCTTGCCGTTGTGGAAGTGGACGCCACGCTGGTAGAGCGAGAGCAGCGGGAGCTGGACCTCGTCGAAGTAGATGCCGACGCTGTTGACGTATCCCTCGGGCATGACCGACAGCAGCGCCTTGCGCAGCCGCTCGGGGTTGCAGCTGGCGTCCACGGCGAGGTGGAAGTCCTTCTCGCGCCTGCCGTGGATGTCCTGGACCTCGGCGCCGAGCTGCTCGGCGACCTTCATCCTGACCGGGTCGTCGTCGTAGTACACGGTGCGGGCGCCGGCGCAGTGGACCGCGACGTCGACGCAGTACAGGCCGATGGAACCGGTTCCGCCGAAGACCGCGACCTTCGGGTCGGAGATCCCGGCGACGGTCGGCATCACCGTCTCCCAGCCGAGAGCGAGGTTGTCGCCGATCGAGGCCAGGTGCACGGGGTCGACCCCGGCGGGCAGCTTGGCGAGGTTGAAGTCCGCGTAGGGAACGCGGATGAGTTCGTCGAACGTCCCGCCCCAGGCCCCGTTCACCGGCAGGCCGTACTGGGCGTCGCCGTACAGGAGACAGCGGGCGGGGTGTCCGAGCTCGCACTGCGCGCAGGTACCGCACGCGATGTGCCAGGCGACGCCGACGACGTCACCGACCGCGACATCCGTGCAGTCGGGGCCGACCTCGACCACCGTGCCCACGCACTCGTGGCCGATCGGGAACGGGCCGAATCCGGAGAACGGCGTCTTGTCGTCGATGACATGGTGGTCGAGATCGCACGTCGTCGCCGCGAGCGGACGCACCAGCGCGTCCGTGCCCTCGACGAGGGTGGGGGCGTCGACCTCGTCGAAGCGCAGGTGCCCGGGGGCGACGAACATCAGGCTCTTCATGGGAAAGCTCCTCGGTTGCGTGGGGGATTCCGGGCCGGACGGTGTGTCCGTCGGCCCGGTGCCCGCGTGCGGTCAGATGGCGCCGGACTCCGGGGCGCCGGCGGGGATCGCCTCCAGGGCGAGCGCGTCCGGCGGGCCGACCAGTGCCTGCGCCAGGGCGACGCCGACCTCCCGCATCGCGGCGCCCTTCATGTGCGCGCCCAGTGCCTCCTGCGAGGCCCACTTCTCGATCATGACGAACTCACCGGTGGTGCCCGCCTTGCGGTGCAGCGCGTACAGCAGGCACCCGGGTTCGGCGTGCACCGCGGGTATCGCCGCCTTGAACGTCTTCTCGACCAGCTCTTCCTGGCCCGGCTTCGCGACGATGGTCGCCACCAGGACTACCGGCTCGGACATGAGTACACCTCTCGCTATCTCTCGCTATAACAGTCGTCATAATTTTGGCAGATGGTGCGGGCCGCCGGTCACAGCGGCTGGCTGGACCTTGGTTCTTCGCGCGGATTCCGAGCACCTCGATCCAGGCCCGCGAAAGCGGCCTTGACGTACTGGGCCGTGCGGTCGCTGCCGAGGATCCCGGTGCCCATGTTGTTCATGGCGTACGAGATCGCGGCCCGGCGTTCGAGGTCGATCACGACCACCGACCCGCCCCATCCGGTCCAGAAACAGATCCGTCCTGGTGGGAGATACGGCACCGCCGGGGACGGCAGTCCGAACCCGATACCGAAGCGCAGGTGCGCCCCGAGCACCAGGTCCGGCCCGTCGGTCTGCTCATGGAAGATCAGGTCGATGGTCGACGGCGACAGCAGGCGTACGCCGTCGAGCGTGCCGCCGCAGGCGATGACGGAGTGGATCCTGGCCAGTGACCGGGCGTTCCCGTGGCCGCCCGCCGCGCCGATCTCGGCACGACGCCACTCGGGGCGCCACGATTCGTCGGCACCGCCGAGGGGACCGGTGAAGGTCTTCATCGCCACCCCGTCCGGATCGGCGCCGGCGAGATCGCTCGACCGGTACGGCGGCGGTACGACATCGGCGACCCTGGCGAACTCGGAGTCCGGCAGGCCGATGTGGAAGTCGGCGCCGAGTGGACCGGCGATCTCCTCGGCGACGAACCGGCCCAGGGTGCGACCGTCGATCCGCCGGACCAACTCGCCTATCAGATGTCCGTAGTTGAGCAGGTGGTAGCCGGACGCGGTGCCTGGCGGCCACCACGGCGCCTGCGCGGCCAGGCGGGCCGTCGACGCCGGTACGTCAAGGACGTCCGCGACGGTCACCGGTCGGTCCCACCCCGAGACGCCGGAGGTGTGCGACAGCAGGTGCCGGACCAGCACTCCGTCTTTGTCGCGCGCGGCGAACTGGGGCCAGTACCGGGCCACCGGGGCGTCGACGTCGAGCAGTCCCCGCTCCACCAGCAGCAGCGCCGCCAGTGAGGTGACCGTCTTCGTGCAGGACCACACGTTGGTGATCGTGTCGCGCCGCCACGGTGCCGTACGGCCCTGGTCGGCCCATCCGCCCCACAGGTCGACCACCGGCTCCCCGTCGACCAGGACCGCGATCGAGGCGCCGAGTTCGTCGCCCGTGTCGAGGTTCCCGGACAGCCGCGCGGCCACCTCCGCGAAGCGCTCGTCGCACACTCCGTGCAGGTCCGCCACGGTCAGCCTCCGATCCGGACGGTGTCGTCGCCGGCCGGCCGCACCGACGCGCGCGGAACGCCGCGCAGTTCGCGACGAAGGCTGGCGCGGGCGATGTCGGCGGAGTCCAGCAGATAGGTCTGGCGCATCCGCCAGGGCGCGCGGTGGCCCTGCCGGGGAAAGTCCTGGACGCCCCGCTGGACGTAACCGGAGGCGAGCTCGATCATGGGCCGTTCCCGGACGCCGGGCTCCGCGGGCGGGGTGACCGCCGCGAGGTCCGCGCGGCGCATGTGGTTGAGGACCCGGCACACCAGCCGCGCGGTGAGATCCGCCCGCATCGTCCAGGACAGGTTGACGTAGCCGAAGCAGAGCGCGAAGTTCGGCACATCGCTGAGCATGGCGCCCCGCCACAGCAGGTGGCACGCGGGCTCGACCGGTTCGCCGTCGACGCTCACCGTGATGTGACCGAACGCCAGCATGCGCAGCCCCGTCGCGGTCACCACGATGTCGGCCGGCAGCACCGTGCCCGACCGCAGCCGCACGCCCTCGGCGACGAAGCGGTCGATGTGGTCGGTGACCACGTCGACCTCCTCGCGCTTGATCGCCTTGAACAGGTCCGCGTCGGCCGTGATGCACACCCTCTGGTCCCACGGCGCGTACGACGGGGTGAAGTGCTCGCGTACCGCCTCCTCCCCGATCCGCCGCACGGCGACCCTGGTCAGCAGCGCCCGCGCGCGGTCCGGGAAGCGTCGGCAGTAGTGGTAGAAGGCGTTGGAGTAGGCGGCGTTGCGTGCCCTGACGATCCGGTGCGCCAGCCCGGCAGGCAGTCGCCGCCGTACCTTGGCGGCGAACCGGTCCTTGCGCGGCAGCGCGGTGATCCAGGTCGGCGTGCGCTGCAGCATGGTCACTTTCGCCGCGTCGCGGGCCATCGCGGGGGCCACGGTGATCGCGGTCGCGCCACTGCCGATCACGACGACACGCTTGCCGGTGTGGTCGAGTCCGTCGGGCCAGAACTGCGGATGTGCCACCGTCCCGGCGAAGGACTCGATCCCCGGGAACTGCGGGTCGTGCCCGCGCTCGTAGTCGTAGTAGCCGGTGCACATATACAGGAACGTGCAGGTCACGGTGGACCGTCGTGGCCCGTCCTCGCCGGCGCTCCGCTCGACGGTCACCGTCCAACGGGCTTGCTCACTCGTCCAGTTGGCCGCGATCACCTTCGTGGAGCAGTGGATGTGGCGGTCGATGCCGAAGCGGTCCACGGTGCGTCGCAGGTAGTCGAGGATCTCGTCCCCGTCGGCCATGGAGTTCTCGCCGGTCCATGGCTGGAAGGGAAAACTGAGCGTGTAGATGTCGGAGTCGGCACGCACCCCCGGATACCGGAAGAGATCCCACGTCCCGCCCAGGGACTCCCGCGCCTCCAGTACGGCGTACGACCGGTCGGGGCACTGCGACCGCACCCGGTATGCGGCGTCGATACCGGATATGCCCGCGCCGACGATCAGGACATCGACATGCGCGGGCAGCGAGGCAGAGTGCGGGGAACCGGTCATGGCAGTCGATTATTGAAGCGCCCGGGCGGCTCCGCTTGACCCTGGACGACAAATATTTAACCCTGCGCGACACCCGGCGATGGGCGCCTGTCCTTGGCCTCACGACGGACCTGCGACGGCGTTTTACCGAACCACCGGCGCGCCGCACGCGTGAGTGCCGCCTGTCCGGCCAGCTCGACCAGTGACGCCACCTGCGAGAACGGCATGTCGGTCCCCGTCAGGAGCCGGTGCGCGGCGTTCTTGCGTACGTCGTCGAGTATCGCCTGGAACGAGGTGCCCTCCTGCGCCAGCCGCCGCTGCAAGGTGCGCGGATGCAGGTGGAGCCACTCCGCGATCAGATCGATCCGCGCCGGGAATGTGCCCAGCGCGCGGCTGACCGCCGACCTCACCGTGGGCGCGAGTCCCTCGCGGGGATCGGTGTAGTGCGCCTCCAGGTACTCCACGACCATGCGCCGTAGTTCGGGGTTGACCGGGGTCGACATCGGCTGGGCGAAGAGCTTCGTGGGCACCCGCAGCAGGGCCCGGCCGGTGTCGAAGTGGACCGGGGCGCCGAAGAACTTGGTGTACACGGACTCGTCCGTGAGCGGCGGATGGGGCAGGTAGACCCCGAGCAGCTCGTATCCGCCGCTCATGGTGATGAGATTGCGGTGCAGCAGCCCGAGGCCCGCGTCGATCGTCTGCGGCTCGTACGGGATGTCGGGATGCAGCATCCGGTACTCGACGGCTCCCACACCCGCATAGCGCTCGGGATCATCCGCACGTGACATGTGAATGCCCTGGTTGTGCACGAAGAGGAACCGTGACGCGCAGTCCAGGCCCTCCCCGACGGTGTCGCAGTTCCCGACCGCCAGGGCCAGCGGGCCGAGCATCGACATGTCCTGGTACGCCGCCAGACGCAGGCCGAGATCCGGACAGTCCAGTTCCTTCGTGGCGCGGCGCAGGATCCGTCCGGCCGTCACCGTCGGCAACAGTCCATGGTCGGAGTCCAGGTCACCGGGCGACACACCGAACTCGGCCAGCAGGCCCGCGCCGTCGCCGCCGAGCTGGTCGATGAGGCGGTCGATGCCCCGGATCGCAGCGGCCCGGATCTCCATCTGCATAGGTCAACGCTTTCAGTGAGGGGCGGGAGTTGGTGGCACGGGTGCCGCTGTGGGTCGAGAACTCACCCTGCCGACACGGGCCACGATCGAACTGGGTCCCCGCCCGGCGTTTCACGCTTCAGACGCCCAGCGCGGCGCGCACCGCCTTGACCCGCTCCTCGGTGAACACCCCGCTTTCCAGCAGCGGCAGGACCGACAGCACACCCCCGGACGAGCCCCAGCTGCCCTCGTCGATCACCCGGAAGTTGACCCACCAGGCCGGCGCCGGCTTCTCCAGCCCGCAGGCCGCCGCCAGAGCGGCCAGGACGCGCTCGATGACCTCGGCGCGCACCTCACGCTGCCAGGAGGCGTCCATGACCGCGATGTCGATCACCATCACATCGACCTCCGGTTCGACATCCGCCAGCAGCCGGCCACCGATGGCCATCATGTCCCGCTCACGCTCCACGAAGTGCACCTGGAACCCGACCCGGGCGGCCGGGGCGTGCTGCCCCACCTCGGGCACCAGAACCGCGTCCGTCAGAGTCCCGGCCAGCTCACGGCGCTGTTCCAGGCTCAGGCGACCCGTCGGGGTGTTCACGGTGATGATGGTCATGACATCCTCCTATGACAGTCGTTATAGGCGGCAGGTTACCTGCCCCTATAACGACTGTCCTACCCCGGCGGCCCCTCCGGGACGGTCCAGGACGAGCCAGGGTGGGATCGCCGCCGTCCGGCCGCCGTGGGCGGCTCGGCCCGCATATCGGGCGCAGGTCGCCGCCGGTGCGGCCTTGGACACCCGGTCGGCGGATGTCGGAGAACCGTCGAATGAGACGGCTGGATGTCGATTTCCCGGGCTCTGCGGGGTGTGGCTGGGCTTCTGGGCCCATTGGCCGGAAAGTGATCCCGGCGCGACCGATTGCGCGTCGATATGGAGGATTTTGTGAACGTCGCAACAACGGCGACCGGGTCACGGCAGAGTCCGAGGGCCACGCTCGTCATGGCCTGCGTCGGGGTGTTCGTCGCGTATCTGCCGGTCACCAGTGTCTCGGTGAGCCTTCCTGCCATTCAACGGGCCCTGCACACGTCGACGTCGCAACTGTCGTGGATCTCCGACGCGTTCGTCCTGCCCATGGCGGCCCTCATCCTGACCGCCGGTGTCTTCGGTGACGTGCACGGCCGCAAGAAGGTCTTCCAGGCGGGCTTGTTCTTCGCCGCCGTCGGAGCGACCGTCGCGCTCAGCGCGCAGTCGGTCCAGATGCTGTGGGTCGGGCAGGCGCTGGCCGGGCTGGGCGCGGCCGCGCTGCTGCCCACCACGTTGGCACTGATCAGCCACGCCGTGCCCGACCCGCACGAGCGGGCCAAGTTCGTCGGGTTGTGGGCCGCCGCCCTGATGACGGCGCTGGCCGCCGGCCCGCTGATCGCGGGCGTGATCCTCGATCATGCGGCCTGGCGCTGGATCTATCTGCCGTCGATACCGGTGGCCGTCCTCACCATGGCCGTCGCGGCGCCGCTGGTGGCCGACTCCAGGGCACCCGGCTCGCGTCGGCTGGACTGGCCCGGCCAGATCACCGCCGCACTGGCGATCACCTCGCTCGTCTACGGCGTGATCGAGGGCGGCGCCGACTCCTTCTCCGAGCCCCGGGTGATCGTCGCTCTGGTGCTCGCCGGCGTCAGCGCCCTCGCGTTCGTCCGGGCCGAGCGGCGCAGCGCGAGCCCGATGCTGGACCTGGCGCTCTTCCGCAGTGCCGCGTTCAGCGCCACCACACTGATCGCGATGATCAGCTTCCTGGGGCTGATCGGTTTCTTCTTCGTCCTCAGTCTCTACTTCGGCCTCGTGCAGCGGCTCGGCACCCTGGACGCGGGCTATCGGCTGCTGGCGGTGACGGCGGTGTGTCTGATCGTCGGGGTCGCCGTCGGGCCGTTGATGCGTCGTGTCTCGGCGCGGCTGCTGATCACCACCGGTCTGCTGATCACCACGGGAGCGCTGGTGTCGCTGACCGCGCTGGACGCGCACACGTCGTTCGGTGCGCTGGCCTGGCGGCTGGCCCTGTTGGGCCTCGGTCTGGGCCTGGTCGTCACACCCATGACTGCCACCGCGGTGGCGTCCGTGCCGCATCACCTGGCCGGTATGGCGGCAGCGGGCAACAACGCCTTCCGGCAGGTCGGCGGTGCGCTCGGCCCGGCCGTACTGGGTGTGCTGCTGACCACCAGGACCACCGACACGCTGCCCGGCCACCTCGCCGACGCGGGTGTGGACGGCGCGACGGCGCAGCGGATCACCGCGGCCGTGGACGCCGGCGGGCTGGGCGTGGTGGCCCGGATGGACCTGGGAGCGGACACCGGGCGCGCCCTGGGCGCCCTCTCGGAGGCCTTCATCGACGGCCTGCGCCTGTGCCTGATCGTGGCCGCCTCCCTCGCGCTGCTCGCCGCGCTCGTCGGGGCGGTGCTGCTGCGCACTCCCCGAGCCGCGACCCGGACGACGTCCGAGACGGCAGAGCCTTCCCCCCGTCGAGAGCCGCTGCCGGCCGGGATCGGTGGGCAGGACGCGCTGCGAGCCGCGTCCCCGCGGACGCCCGGGCACGGCTCCGCGAGTGGTGCGGTCGACGCGCCGGTGCCGGCGGGCTCGGGGGCGGTTCTCACCGGCCGGGTCAGTGCCGCCGACGGTGACAGCCTGGAGGGTGCCACGCTGACCCTCATCTCACCGGCCGGGCAGCAGGTCGGCCGGGCGGTCGCCCGCGACGCCGGCCGCTACCAGTTGGCCGCTCCAGCAGCGGGACCGTACGTGCTGATCGCCGCGGCCGACGGCCACCAGCCCCAGGCGACCACCCTCGTGCTCGGCGGGGAACCGCTGTCCCATGACGTGGCGTTGGCCGGAGTCAGCAAACTCGCCGGCACCGTCGTGTCGGCCGGTGACGGGAGGCCGGTGCGGGACGCCACGGTCATGGTCACGGACTCCCGCGGCGACGTTCTGGGCAGCGTCCTGACCGACGCCTCCGGCGGGTTCGACTTCGGTGAGCTGCCGGCCGCCGACCTCACCGTCACGGTGGCCGCCGAGGGCTTCCGGCCTGCCGCGCTCCCGGTCCAGGTGTCCGGGGCAGGAACCACCGAGGTGGAAGTGCCCCTGCGACCCGGCGCCCGGCTACGGGGTGTCGTGCGAGCGGGCGCCGGCCACCAGGCCCTGGCCGACGCGCGGGTGACGCTGGTGGACGCGGCCGGCAACGTGGTGGGCACCACGACCACGGGCCACGACGGCGCCTATGCCTTCACCGACCTGGACGCCGGAAGCTACTCGGTGATCGCCGCCGGGTATCCGCCCGTGGCCGACGCGATCACCGTGGACGGCCACGCTCCGGGCGACGTCCACCTGGAGCTGGCTCACCCGGGCAGCTGATCGCCATCCGGCCGATCGCGCGGACACGTACCGGGTCCGGTCCCCCCGGGGCACGGATGGCGGATCCGGTGCGGGGCGCCATCCGTGGGGACGGGAGCGCGCCCGCTGAGGCCCGGGCCCTTCAGGGCCCGGGCCTCACCCCACTGGCCGGGACCGCCTCCGACGACAGGGAACCGTCCGTCTCCCGTTGTCGGATCATGTCAGTGACACCCGCCTCGAACGCAGGAGACAACCGTGCACTCCCAGGTGCCCGACGCACTCGACCTGAAGCTGCTGCAGGCGTTGCAACTGGACGGCCGGGCGCCCTTCAACCGGATCGCGGACGTCCTGGGCGTGTCCGACCAGACCGTCGCCCGCCGCTTCCGCCGACTGCGCACGGCGGTGCGGTTGCGGGTGCTCGGCATCACCGACGAAAGCCGGCTGGGCCGCAGCACCTGGCTCCTGCGCCTGCGCTGTACGCCCGACGCCGCCGAACAACTGGCGGGCGCGCTCGCCCGGCGTCCGGACACCGCCCACGTCAGCGTGATCTCCGGCGGTACCGAAGTGATGTGCGCGATGAAGCCCCGCACCCGGCAGACCAAGGGACTCCTCCTCGACCGCCTCCAGCGCACCCCCCGTGTCACCTCGGTCAGCGCCCACTGCCTGCTGCACCACTTCTACGGAGGACCGGCCGGCTGGCTCAGCAAGATCAACGCCCTCAGTCCCGAGGAGCAGACCGCCCTCAGCCCCCCGGCCGTCGAGCCGGCCGGTGCTCCCGTCGCCCTGGACGACGCCGACGAAGCGCTGCTCGACGTCCTCAGCCGTGACGGACGCGCCCCGCTCACCGAACTGCAGGCGAGCACGAACCTGCCGGAGTCGGCGGTCAGACGACGCCTGGACCGCCTGCGTTCCACCGGAGTCCTCTACCTGGACGTGCAGTTCAACCACGAGCGCCTGGGGCACGGCGTCGTCGCCATGCTCTGGCTCACCGTCGCCCCGGCTTCCCTGGCCGACGTCGGACACACCCTGGCCACCCATCCCGAGGTGCGCTTCGCCGCGGCCACCACCGGCCAGGCCAACATCGTCGCCGCCACCCTCCACCCCAGCACCGGCGACGTGTACACCTACCTCAGCGACAAGATCGGAGCCCTGGACGGAGTTCGTTCCATCGAGACCGCCCTCACCCTGCGAGAAGTCAAACAACTCACCTACGAACCTGCCCGCTGAAGAGGACGGGCGGGAGCGGCCGCTCGAGCGGATGGTGGGCGGGACGGCCGACGGCGAAGGTATGTCACGCGAGGTCGGCGAGGTCCTCCTCGGTGAGGACGATGTCGGCGGCGGCCACGTTGTCCTCCAGGTGGGCGAGGGAGCCCGTGCCGGGAATGGCCAGGACCACCGGGGAGGCGGCGAGCAGCCAGGCCAGGCCGACCTGGCGCACGGTGGCACCGTGCCGGGCGGCCACCTTGGCCAGGCGCTCGCCGCCGAACTCCTCACCACCGCCGGTCGGCCAGAAGGGCACGAACGCGATGCCGGCCTCCTCGCAGGCCGCCAGCAGCTCCACGTCACCGCGCTTGGCGGCGCTGTACGCGTTCTGCACCGCCGCCACCGGCGCGATCGCACGGGCTTCGGCGAGGTGGTCGACATCGACGTTGCTCACGCCGAGGTGACGGATCAGGCCCTCCTCGCGCAGCGCCGCGAGCGCCTCGAAGCGGTCCGCGAGGGACTCCCCCCGCGGCACCCCTCCCCTGGCGCCGACGCGCAGGTAGACCAGGTCGAGGCGGTCCACGCCCAGGCCATCCAGGTTGGCCTCGACGAAGCCGCGCATGTCGGCCGCGGTGCCGTGGGAGAAGCCGTCGAGGCTGACGTGGGGACCCACTTTGGTGGCGATGACCAGTCCGTCGGGGTACGGGTGGAGCGCCTCGCGGATCAGGGTGTTCGCCCGCACCGCACCGTCGCCGCTGAAGTAGTAGTCGGCCGTGTCGAGGTGGTTGACGCCGAGTTCCACGGCACGGCGCAGCACGGCACGGCCGCCTTCGGGGTCGCGAGCGGGACCGCGCATGCCTTGTCGGGACGGCAGGCGCATGGCGCCGAAGCCGAGGCGATTGACGGGCAGGTCGCCGCCGAGGCGGAAGTCTTTGCTCATGACAGCAGCCTGCACGCTTGCCCACCTGGCGACGAGCGCCTGACAGTTTGCTGCCACGGCACAATGGACGCATGCCACAGACCATGGTCCTCCACGGTGATCTCGAGCTCCGGGCACGGGTCAGGCCCCTGGTGGAGCCGGACGACGCGGAGTGGGTCAACGTCGCACGCGATCTGGACACCTGGCCCGGTGCCCGCGAGGCCGCCCGCCTGCGGATGCGCGGTGAGGGGGCACACCACGCCCGCAAGCTGTACAGCCTCACGGTGCTCGCCGACGAACGCGACCGGGAGGCCCTGCGCGAGATGGTCGCCCATGGCATCCAGGTGCGCGTCGCCGCCGCGCCCTTCCTCCAGGGAACCGCCTTCATCGACCGGCGCACCATGATCCTCACCGGCCCCGCCTCACCCGCGTCCGGTCACCGCGACCGTACCTACACCATGAGCACGGAACCCGCTCTCGTCAGCGGCGCGTACGCACTGTTCGAGGCCGCCTGGGAGACGGCCACCGACCTGGCGGCCTTCCTCGCCCCCGGCCGGCCCCACATCGACGCGCAGGCCCGCGCGGTGCTGCGCACCCTTGGCTCCGGCATGACCGACATGGCGGCCGCGCGGGAGCTGGGCATGTCGCTGCGCACCTACCGCCGCAGGGTCGCCGAACTCCTCGTCGTCCTGGGCGCGGACTCACGCTTCCAGGCCGGGCTGCGCGCGGGCGAACTGGGCCTGACCCGCGGCTGATCGACCGCGGGCGGCCGTGGAGCAAAGCGCCGGTGAGCACGTCATCGGCACTCGGGGCTGTGTGATTGCCGTCAACGGCACAGAGGTGTGCGAACTCTGTCCGGACCTGTCCGACCGGCAGCGGGGGCTGCGAACGTGCCGCTGCCGCGCTCGGTAAGCGGCTGTGGTCACGTCCTCAGAGGTGATCCCTGGTCGGCGACAAGGCCCGCCGGCCGGTCGCGTGCCAGAACGCGTTGGCGACGGCCGCGGCGGAGCCAATGTTGCCGATCTCACCAATGCCCTTGACGCCCACCGGGTCGTCGGGGTCCGGGTCGTCCACCCAGTACGCCTCGACGGCGGGTATGTGCGCGTGCGCGGCGATGTGGTAACCCGCCAGGTCGGCGCCGACACGAGAGTCCGGTCGACAAGCCCGTCGTGGTGGACGGAGGGGAGGGTCAGAGCCCGGCGATCGTGGCAGAGGTGGCGCGCAGTGCTTCGGCGGCCTGACCGAGGTCGGCGTGGACGAGCCGGCCGGCGGCCTTCACGATCTGTCCGGCCACCAGGACCGTGTCGACGTTGTGCGGCTGCGCCGCCGTGACCACCGCCGCGATCGGGTCACGCTCGGCGGTGAGCATGTTGATGTCGTCCAGGCGCAGCAGGATGACGTCGGCCTGCTTGCCGGGGCGCAGCGAGCCGGTACGGTCGGCGAGGCCCAGCGCGGCGGCACCGTCCAGCGTGGCCATCCGCAGGATGTCCGCGGCGGTCAGCGGTGAGTCGTCGGCGATCTGACTGCCCAGCAGTGCCGCGCGCATCACGGAGAACATGTCGCCGGGTGCCGCGGACACCGCGTCTACTCCGAGGCCGGTGGTGACGCCGGCGCGCCGCAGGCGACCCGCCACGGGCGCCTTGTTGCCGAGCATGGCCTCCGCGCCGGGCGTGGTCGCGGCGGTGGCGCCCGAATCGGCGATCAGCTTCAACTCGTCGTCGCCGATCGTGTTGCCGTGGATGTAGAGGGTCCTCTCGCGCAGCAGTCCGGCGTCGCGCAGGGCGAAGACCGGCTGTGCGCTGACAGGGGTGGCGGCGACGTGAAACGTCACAAGCAGGTGCAGGTCGTCCGCCATGCGCCATTCCTCCGCCACCGTCCCGATCGGGGCGAAGGAGGGGCCGAGCGGGGCGTACGCCATGGTGACGAGCGCGTTGTCGTCCGCCAGGCGCTCGGTGCGCACCCGGTGCACGTCCGCCAGGTTCCCGTCCGTGGCGGTGATGGGGGTGCCGTAGCCGAAAACGGCACGCAGCCCCGCCGCATGCAGGGCGTCGATGGCGGCGTCCGCGTGCTCGGGCGAGTAGGCGATGTGCGAGTAGTCCAGCTGGGTGGTGATGCCGGAGTCCAGGCACTCCAGCGCACCGGCCAGGGTGGCGATGTACACGTCCTGAGGTCTGAACTTCGGGCCGCTCTGCCCCAGGAGGCGGAAATAGCCGCCGAGGTCGGTGCCCACGGCCGCGCCGCGCAGCGCCGACTGCCACACGTGCCGGTGAGCGTCCACGAACCCCGGGAGCACGATGCGGTCGGTGGCGTCGAGGACGGTGGCGCCGTCCGACGGCAGGCCGGGGCCTACGGCGGCGATCTTGCCGCCCTCGATCAGGACGTCGGTGCGGGGAAGGACGACCGGGTCGGGCTCGGTGTCGATGACGTGGCCGTTGCGGATCAGGATGCGAGTGTCGGACATGACGCCGCCTACCTCTCTGAGGGAAAGCTCAATATGAAGACGGACAACTCCCCGTCTTCGCGACGGAAGATCGGCTCATGGAAGCTGGTCGCCCCGGGGGGCGTCGACAGAGCGCCGGGGGCGCCGGGACGCGTCAGTCGGTGATCACAGCACTGCGGTGGACCCACTCATCGCCGCGCACGGTCTGGTACATGAAGGCGGCGACGTCAGCGCGACTGATGGCCGGGTTGCCCTTCATCGGCAGCCGGTCGCCGGCGTGGAACGTGCCCTGGGCGGGGCCGTGGGTCAGCCGGGTCGGAAGGACCACGGTCCAGTCCAGCCCGCTGTTGCGGATCCGCTCGTCCGCGATCTCCTTGTCGGCGTAGATCGCCCGCGTGACCGTACGGTAGATCAGCTTCTGGGCGGTACTCGCCCAGTCGTAGGTGTGACCGACACCGAACGACGACAGCCACACCAGCCGTGAGACACCTGAGGCGCGGGCCGCACCGACAACCGCTGCCGAGGACCGTGTGAACAATTCGCCGGCCGTCACCGCACTACCCCGGCCCAGGGCCGAGAGAATCGCGTCGTGACCGCCCGCCACCGTGGCGATGTCCCGTTGCGAGGTGGCGTCACCGATGACCGGCGTCACCTCCTCGGCCAGGTCACCCAGGGCCTCCGGGTCGCGTACGAAGGCCGTGACCGAGTCGCCCGAGCGCACAGCCAGATCGACGAGATGACGTCCGGTGGGGCCGGTCCCACCGAGAATGAGCAGTTTCATGACAGGGATACCTTCCACGAGAGGGACCCCGAAGCGGACAGTTATCCGTTACCGACGAAGGTAGTGGACAATTGTCCGGTCAGCAATCCCGCTTACCAGGTCGACGTCACCTCCGTCCCGGAGGCCGGGCACGCAGGCCGTCCATGACCAGGTCCAGGAGACGGCCGGCCTGGGCACGCCAGTCACCGTCGACGTCGACCTGCCAGATGCCGGCGATGACCCGGAGGAAGTCCTCACTCCAGGGAGGACGAGCATGCAGTGTCCACCGCCATGCTGGGGCCGCCCATGTCCAGCGTTGCGGTAGAAGGTCCCCTGCCCCACCCCCGCCTTCTCGGCGATCACGCTCAACGACACCTCCGCCGAACGCGACAGCTCGACCAGCACCACTTCCCGGATGCGCTCCCGGTTGCGCTGCGCGTCAGACCATGGAACATCCTCCGGCCAAGGCCTGCTCACGGAGAGAGTTCTCCCAGTCGTCCGAGTTCCGTCTCGGTGAGCCGGAACGTCTGTGCGCCGGCGATCTCCTCGGCCTGCTGCTGCTTGGAAGCACCCGGGATGGCCACGACGGTGTCGCCGTAGAAATGGATCAGCCAGTTGAGCGCCACCTGGGCGCGAGAGACGCCGTACGCGTCCGCGATGGCGCCCATCTCACGCATCAGTGGGCGGCTGCGGTCCAGGTCCCGGGCCCGGCCGAACATGACCTTGCGCAGCAGTGGCGCCTGCCGCATGGCGTCGGGGTCGTCATGGAAGCGTCCGGTGAGTATGCCGGTGTGCAGCGGCGAATACGCGATCAGCGTGATTCCGAGTCTGCGGGCGGCGTCCAGCACGCCGTTGCGCTCGATGCTGCGGTTCAGCAGGCTGATCTGCACCTGATTGGCCGCCAGCTCGACGCCTTCGGCACGCAGGGCCGCAGCAGCCCGGGTCATCTGCCGGGCGCTGAAATTGCTCACCCCGACCGACCGGATCTTGCCGGCCCGCAGGAGTCTCGCCATCTCGCGCATCTCGCTCTCGACAGACGACAGCCCCCACGGTTGATGGATCTGGTACAGGTCGATGGGATAGTCCTGCAGCGCACTGATCCGGTCACCGATCGTGCGGGCGATACTGGAGGCCCGGCGGCCGAACGGCAGCCACTTGGTGGCGATCACCACCTCGCCAGGCCGTACACCCGCCGTACGCAGCCCCGTGGTCAGCGCCCGTTCGGACTCCCCACTGCCGTACCCCTCCGCCGTGTCGAACCAGTTCACCCCGCCCGACAACGCGGACTGGACCACGGCGTTCGGCTCCCGCGTCGGGTAGACCCCGGCGGTCATGCCGGTCATGGCCATCTGCGCACACCCCAGACCGATCGGCGTGATCTCGATGTCGCTCCGGCCGAGCCTGCGCCTGTCAGCCATCTCACCCTCCAAGGAACATGGCGGTATCCGAGTCGATCTTCAGGTCTTGGGACGTTCAGGCACCCCGAGCGGCCCGCTGACCCGCGTCACGGTGGATCGCCGTCGGGGCCTCGGTGAGCGGACGCCTGTTAGGCGACCGGCATGCGCCAGGGCCTCGCACAGCAGGGGCACGTCGAACTTGGCGTCGTGCGTGAGGACGCACAGGACGGTGCGCGGGAGAGCCACGGCGGTGCCGTCGCGGTCGACGGCGAGGGTCGCCCCCAGCTCCCGTGGCGCGCTGCCACTGACGCCGACCACGGTGGCGACGGTGAACTCCCTGCCCTCGTCGAGCCATCGAGTCAACTCCTGTGCGATGTCCAGCACTTCACGCCTGCGCAGACAGAACGCGATGGGGTCCGACGGACGGGTGACCGGGAGCAGCCCTGCGGCCAGCCGGACGATATGGGCCGGTCGGAATCGACCAGCCATACGCTTCAATGGTGGGAAACGCCCGTAGCGGGTCATGGGACCTTGCCTGTGCGGCACAATCGCACCCCTAAGCGGACTACTGTCCGATACCCTGGGGAAACGTATCGGACAGCAGTCCGCTTAGCAAGTGGGCTCAACGGGCTCGGGGTGTGAACCCTGGAGGAAGGGGAGTGGAGCCTTGAGGAACGATGGACCTCAGCGCTCGGACGCGCAGCGCAACCGGGAGCGCATCCTGGAGGTGGCCCTGGTCGAGCTGTCGCGTTCGGCGGATGTGCCGTTGAGTGTCATCGCCAAGAAGGCGGGGGTGGGGCAGGGCACCTTCTACCGAAACTTCCCCAACCGCGAGGCACTCGTCCTGGAGGCGCACCGGCACGAGGTGCAGCAGCTCACCGAGGGTGCGACCGAGCTGCTCGAGACCAAGGCACCGGACCAGGCCCTGCGCGAGTGGATGGACAGGCTGGCCCGCTTCGCGGTGGCCAAGGTGGGACTCGCCGAGGCGATGCGCCAGACCATCGGCACGTCGACCGCCTCGGCGCAGCCTGGGTACGCGCTGGTGGTCGCGGCGATCACAGCGCTCCTCGACGCCAATCACGAGGCCGGCACCATCCGCCCCGGCGTGACCGCCGACGACTTCATCCTGGCCATCGCCGGCATCTGGCAGATCGATGTCCACGGCGACTGGCACGCCCAGGCCGCCCGGCTCCTGGACCTGATCATGGACGGCCTGCGCGCCGGCGCGCCCGGCCCACGCTGACGGCAGAGCGGGCGAACCAGCCACCGACACGGGGCCCAGCAGGAAGAGGGGGCAGTGGGCCCGGGTGTGGGTGACGTTGGTGGTGCCGCCGGTGGACAGCATCAGGGAACGTGCCAGCTGGTTCGGCTTCATGCGATACGGCTCACCGGACCTGCGCAAGGCCACCAGAACGTCGAACTCGGTCCCGGTCAGGCCGAGTTCGTCCAGTTCACGCCGCGTACCGCGATCCAGGGCCGTGGCAACGGATGCGTCAGCGACACCTGGGCCCTACCCGCTCTGCTCCTGCGCCAACTGCTTGACGCGCCACAGCACGGGCGACGTCTCCGCGTGCGCCACTCCCGGGAGGCTGCCGAACCGTTCGGTCAGGTACCGGAACAGCTCGTGGGAGTCACGGGTGGCGACGACGGCCACCAGGTTGCACGGGCCGCCGGCTATCGCCCCGACGTAGGAGACCTCGGGGTGGCGCGCGAGAGCCTCACCCACGTCCCGCAGCGCGGAGGGTACGGCGGTGACCCACAGGAAGGCCCTGGTGCCGAACCCGAAGCGGTCCGGCGCGTATTCCACGTCGAGATACACCGCTCCGGACCCGATCAGCTGGGAGAGCCGGCGTCTGACCGCCGTCTCGGAGCGGCCGGTGACCCGAGCCAACTCGGGGTAGGTGGTCCGGCCGTCCCGCTCCAGCGCGCGGACCAGCGGTTCGTCGTCCTCCGTGATCCGTACCGGCGCCGCCGCCTCCGGTTCGCCGACCGGGTCCCGCAGTTGTGCGGCCTCCTGTGGCGTGAGGGCGGGTGTCTTCTCCAACCAGCTGGACGGCCCTCCGAAAAACCTGTGCAGGAACTGGTAGGCGTGGATCCCTACGATGGTCGGGGTGCGCGGCAGCTTGGCGAGGATGAGGTCCTCGTACTCCCCGCGCGAGCGGACGCGCATCCTGCAGAAAACCTCGGTGCCGGCCGACGCCACGGTGATCCACGTCGTGTCGGGGCGGCGAGCCAGGGCCCTGGCGATGGTCTCCGAGCCGTCCGGCGTGCAGCGCAGCCGCAGCAGCCACTCCTCCTGCCCCAGGCGGATGCCGTCGCGCGCCCCCACCACGCGCAGCCCCACCGAGGAGCGCAGCTTCCTGAAACGCCGGGCGACCGTCTGGTCCGAGACGCCCAGCGCCTCAGCGATCCGGCTGAAGGGGGCGCGGCCCGCGACTTCCAAGGCGTGCACCAGTTTGAGGTCGACGAGGTCGAAGGCGTCGGATGGCACTTCCCCCACCCCCTCCCATGTCGGAATCCGGCAGTGGTGCCGTCGCGGCTAGGGAACGGTACCGCCCTGTCCCAGGCTGCGGAACGTTCACATCTCAAGTTTTCAGGAGAAGGCCGATCATGCCGAAGTGGAGGCCGCTGATCGCGGCTTGTCTGGGAACGTTCATGCTGTTGCTGGACGTGTCGATCGTCATCGTGGCCATGCCGGACATCGCGAAGGCCCTCGGCGCCTCGGTGTCCGACCTGCAATGGGTCATCGACGTCTACGCGCTCGCGCTCGCCGCCCTGATGCTGGGTGCCGGCGTGGCCGCGGACATCATCGGCCGCCGCCGGGTCTACATGGTGGGGACGGCGCTGTTCGCCCTGTCGTCCCTGGCCTGCGGTCTGGCGCCGAACGTGACGATGCTGGTGGTGTTCCGAGGCGTCCAGGGCATCGGTGGCGCCGCCATGTCCGCCACGACGCTCTCGCTGATCGCGGCCTCGTATCAGGGCCGGGACCGCTCGATCGCGCTCGGCGTGTGGGGCGCGGTGACCGGGGCGGCGTCCGCGCTCGGCCCGATCGTGGGCGGTGCGATCACGGAGAGCGTCGGCTGGTGCTGGATCTTCTTCGTCAACCTGCCGTTCAGCGCCCTGGCGATCTGGCTGACCCTGCGGGCGATCCGCGAGACGAAGTCCGCCGGCGGACGACACATCGACTGGGCCGGAACGGCGGCCTTCGCGCTGTTCGCGGGCGCGACCACGTTCGCCGTGGTCCGGGCCGGGGAGGTCGGCTGGGGGGCGTCACCCACGCTGCTCGCCTTCGCCCTCGCCGCGGTGGGACTGGTCGGCTTCGTGCTGATCGAGCACCGGGTGACCTCACCCCTGCTCGATCTGCGGCTCTTCCGCAGGCCCGCCTTCGTGGGTGTGATGACCGGGTCGCTCGCCCTGAACGGGGTGGCGTTCGGGGTGCTTCCGTTCACGTCGATCTGGCTGCAGAGCGTGCTGGGCATGGGTGCGATCGGTACGGGTCTCGTGCTGCTGCCGCTCGCCACGGCCGCGTTCGTCGTCGCCGGGCTGGGCGGCCGGCTGCTGCACTCGGTGCCGCCGCGGCCGGCGATCGGCGTCGGCCTGCTGCTGATCGGCGCCGGGACCCTGGGGCAGGCCGTTCTGCACGCCGGCTCGTCCTGGCCGGTGCTCATCGCGGGTCTCGTGGTGACGGGCTTCGGGGCCGGCCTGGTGAATCCCTCGGTCGCGGGCGCCGCCCTCGCGTCCGTGCCACCCGAGAACGCCGGGATGGCCAGCGGGGCGGTGAACACCTTCCGGCAACTCGGATACGCGTTCGGCGTGGCCGTCTTCGGTACGGTCGCCACCGCACGCATGGAACACTCCCTCTCCGCCGCCCCCGATCCCCGGGCCGCCGCCCACGCCCTCGCCGGCGGCGGGGCGGACGCGCTCAGCCGGTTCATCCCGGCGCGGGACCTGCACGCTGCCTTCGCCAGTGGGCTCGACGCGGCGTACGTCGTGGCCGGCGGGCTCGGCCTGCTCGCGGCGATCCTGGTGTTCGTCCTCGTGCCGAGTACGCGCGGCACCGGTCCGACGCCCGAGGGGCCGAAGGCACACTCGGCCCGCCTGGAAACGGAGACCGCCTGATCGCGACGGTGCACTCGACCAGATGTGCGGACAGCCGCGTAGGACGGGAGGACGACCATGATTGCCTGGGCTCGGCGCCATGCCCGCGCTGTGGACATCGCGTTCGTGGTCGGCTTCGCCGTGGTCATGATGCTGCCGTTGCCCCAGAGACCGGCGGCGTGGCAGAACAGCTCCCCGCTGTGGCACGCGATCCTGGCAGCCCTTCTCGCCGGCCCGCTGCTGCTCCGCTGGCGTCGGCCGCGTCCGGTCTTCGGGTTCCTGGTGCTGGCCACGTTGGCCACCTGGGCGCCGGCCGGTGGGTACGTCGGGCACCTAGCCCTCCCGATCGCCGGGTACGCCATGGCCGTGTCGGTCGAGCGTTCCCTCGCGGTACGGGACACCGCGGCGGCCCTGCTCGTCCTCCTGCTGCCCACGCTGTGGACCATCCCGGACGGCACCGCCGGAGCCGTGCTCGAGGCCGAGGCATGGACCGCGCTCGGCTGCGTCCTGGGAATGGCCACGGCGAGTCAACGTCGGTACTTCCGGGAGGCACGGGAGCGGGTGCGCGCGGCCGAGCTGTCCCGGGAGGAGGAGGCCGCCCGACGAGTGGCGGAGGAACGGCTTCGCATCTCCCGGGAACTGCACGACGTCATCGCCCACCACGTCGCGGTGATCAACGTCCAGTCCGGGGTCGCCGGGCATCTGCTGCGGACCGACCCCGACGCGGCCGAGCAGGCCTTGCACACGGCCAGGGTTTCCGCGCAGACCGTCCTGGCGGAGCTGGGCGGAGTGCTGGCCGTTCTCCGGCACGACACGGGCGCCGAGGGGCTGCGGGCACCGACTCCCGGGATCGACCGGATACCGGACCTGGTCGCGACCAGCAGCGGACAGGGACATGCCGTGAATCTCGAGGTCGAGGGGACGTCTCAGGAGACTCCCGACGGCGTCGGACTCACCGCCTACCGGGTGGTGCAGGAGGCGCTGACCAACGTCCACAAGCATGCCCCCGCGGCGGCCGCCCGCGTTCGGCTCAGCTGGGAACCACAGCGGCTCACGGTCTCGGTGACCAACGAGCCCGGGACGTCGCCGACCGATCCTCCGGCGGCGGGCAACGGGTTGGGCTTGATCGGTATGCGCGAACGAGTGGCGGCGGCCGGCGGTGCCCTGACTGCCCAAAGGCTTCCGGACGGCGGGTTCCTGGTCCGTGCGCAGCTTCCCCTGGAAGGGAGAACGTCATGACCGTCCGTGTCCTCCTCGCCGACGACCAGAGTCTGATCCGCAGCGGGTTCCGCGCGTTGATCGATTCCGCGCCGGACCTCGAGGTGATCGGCGAGGCCGGTGACGGTGACGAGGCGGTGGAGCTCGCCCGGACCTCGAAACCCGACGTCGTGTTGATGGACGTACGGATGCCGGGCCGGGACGGATTGTCGGCCACGGTCGAGATCTGCGCCGATCCCGGCCTGACCGGTACCCGCGTCCTGATCCTGACCACCTTCGAGGTCGACGAGTACGTCTTCGAGGCGCTGCGCGCGGGGGCGAGCGGGTTCATCGGCAAGGGGATCGCGCCCGGGGAACTGCTGGAGGCCATCCGCGTCATCCACCAGGGCGAGACCCTGCTGTCCCCGCAGGCCACACGTCACCTGGTCACCGCCTACCTGACCCAGCCCCGCCCCGGCGCGAACGCCCTGAACAAGCGACTCGAGGTCCTCACCGAGCGGGAACGCGAGATGGTGGCGCTGGTGGCCACCGGAGTCAGCAACGACGAGATCGCGGCCGAACTGGTTCTCTCTCCGCTCACGGTCAAGACGCACATCAATCGGGCGATGACGAAACTCCATGCCCGTGATCGCGCCCAGCTGGTGGTCATCGCCTATCAGACCGGACTGGTCGACCCCGGACAGGCCCGGCCCGACGCTCCACCCGGCTGACCGGTTCGGGCGGGCTCCACCCGTCTGCGACGAGGGGCGCTGGAAGTCCGCTGCTGCGCGGCAAGCCTGGCCCGCTGACCGGTTCTGCGGGTGTCCACCCGTCTGCTGCGTCCGCGGTACGTCGACGAGCCTGCGCCCGGACGATGCCCGGGACAAGCGCCGCTCGCCAAGGTGGACGGCATGGTCACCACTCGCGACATCACCGCCCAGGGCCTTCGGCCCCCGTCCACGATTTCTGCTCGCGGCCACGCGTCGACGGGCGAGCAGGAGCAGGGCCCTCCCCCGGGCTCACCACCACGACCACGCATACCGTTCACCGCGACAGGCCGTGCGGCCGGCGGCCGTCTCGTCCTGGCCGCGGCCGCCGTCTACGCCGTCCTGTGGATGTTCCTGCGGGACCAGACCGCCTCCCTGCAAGGGCAGTTCGGCGAGCTGGTCGGCGCGGAGGCGGTGCTGTCGATGACCGTGTCGGCCGTGCTGGCCGTCGGCTCCCCTCGGGTGGATGTGGCGTTCGGTGGTGCCGGGCGCCGTCAGCGCTGGCATCGCGGAACCGCGCTCATCGGCCTCGCGCTCGTCATCGCGCACCTGCCGATCGTCGTCGACAACTACGAGGACCCCGTCGGGGTCATCCTCGCCGTGGTGAGCCTCCTGCTGTTCGGGATCCTGACCGGGCTCGCGGTGCTGACCCCCGGCGGATGGTTCGGGCGTCGGCGCGGACCGCTCGGCTGGATAGCACGCCTGCGCTACGACCGCTGGAAGGCCATCCACCGGCTGACGGCCGGCGCGCTCCTGGCGGGGATGGGCCACGGCCTGCTCGACTCCAGCGCCCTCAGGCACCAGCCGGTCCTCGCCGCGATCTACCTCGCGATCTGCCTCGCCGGGACGGCCGCCCTCGGCTATCAGCTGATCCTGCGCCGGTCCCTCCTCCGCGGCTCCGAGCACCGCGTCCTGGACGTCCGGCAGGTCGCCGCCGACGTCCGGGTCATCACGATGCGCCCGATGGGTGAGCCGTGGGCACCGGCGCCGGGACAGTACGTGGACGTCGAGTTCGCCGGAATCCCACACGGCGCTCACCCGTTCACCGTCGTCCGCTCCGACTCGGACGGGACGCTCCAGATCGCCGTGAAGGCCAACGGCAACGACACCATGGCCATGCACGACAGGATCGGCACCGGTGCCCGGGCCTGGGTCCAGGAGCCGCGCGGGGACTTCCACTACCAGCGCGTGGACGAGCGGCAGATCTGGATCGCGGCCGGGATCGGCATCACGCCGTTCCTGAGCTGGATCCGTTCACTGTCAGAAGCTCACCAGGGCGTCGTCGACCTGTGGTACTCGGTCAGGGGCCTGACCGAGGCGCCCTTCCTCGACGAAGTCACCGCCGCGGCACGAGCCTTTCCCTGGCTGCACCTGCACCTGGTCGTCACTCAGCGGGACGGGCGCCTCACGGCGCAGCGAGTTCTCACCGAGGGCATGGCCGGACGAGACGCCTCGGCGTTCCTCTGCGGCCCGCCCGCCATGATCCGCACCTTCGCGCGGGATCTCCGGGCCCTGGGCCTCATCGGGTCCGTTCACCACGAGGCGTTCTCGCCCAGGTGAAGTCCGCCGGACCGCGCACCGGCTGTCGAGGAGTTCCGCCTCGGGGCCGGGCCGGCAGCGCACTCTACGGCGTGGCGCGACGGGTGCCCGCCAGGGCTTCCACGGCTGCAGCGACCTGGCAGGGGTTGGAGATCATGGTGAGGTGGCGGGCTCGGGGGATGAGGATGGGGGGTGGTGCGCCGATGCGCCGGGCGGTCTGCTGCGGGGTCTGTGTGCTGAACATGCCGTCCTGGGCGCCGAACACCACGGACTTGGGGATGCGGACGGCGGCGAGTCGGGCCACCTGGCCGGCGGGGAGGCCGGGCACACTCTGGCCGATCATGTTCCACAGCGCGGTCTCGGCGCCCGGTACCCGCAGCGGCCGGCGCCACTCGTCCACTCCGGCGGAGTTCAGCGGCGGGCAGGCCGGTCCGCACTGGGCGTCGTAGAAGGAGCGGATCAGCCAGTCGGAGCCGAGGCCGAGACGCAGCAGGCTGGTGCGGTAGGGGTCGATCAGCAGGTATGTGAGGCCGGACGGCGGACCGACGCCGGTGTCCAGGGCGTCCCCGTCGAGCAGCATCACGCCCCCGATTCGTGCTGGGGCGCGCAAGGACGCCTCGGTGACGACCGCGGCTCCGCTGGAGTGGCCCACCAGCAGCGGGCGTTCGCCGGGTCCGCCCAGATGCATGGCGCTGAGGAAGCCCAACAGCTGCCGGGTGAGGTGGGCGACGGAGTAGGGGCCACGGCGTTCGCTGTAGCCGTCTCCGGTCAGGTCCAGCGCGTAGACCCGGTGATCGCGGGCGAGGATCGGGGCGAGGCGTGACCAGGTGTCCGCCTGCTCGAAGGCACCGTGGACGAGGACGACGGGCGACCCGCTCGTCCCCCAGGTCCGGTACCGGGTGCGGACATCGGCCGCCTGCACATAACGCAGCCCTCGCGGCGGAGCGGCACGCCCCGCGGTGCACACGTTGTAGACCAGGGAGGCCGTGGTGACCGCCGCGAGCAGAACGGTGCAGAGGTATGCCGCGCGTCGCGGCCACCGCCTGAGCCGAGGACGGCGCCGCGGGGGCACGCTCTGCGCGGCGTCGGAATCCACCGGCCGGGTTTCGGCCGGACCGGCCCGATAGTCGGCGTCCACGTCGATGTGACTCAGAACCCGGGAAAGACGCGCCGTAGGTCGTCCAGTGTCAGTGCGGCACCGGTGAGGGACACGCTCGTCGGCGTGTACGCGGGCGCGTGCCGGCCGGTCGTGAGGCGCAGCCACCACTCCGCGGGCGCGCTCAGCACCGCGTCGGGGTCGGCCGGCGCGTCGCCGAGCGCGACCGTCTCGTCGAGGTGGAGGCCGAAGGACCTGTCGGGCGCGGTGGTCCGGATCGCGAGGCGGACCGGACGACCGTCCACGGCGTCGGCCTTGCCGAGGCGGCCGATGAGGAGACCGGCCTGGTCGAGCAGCGGCCCGGTCGCGTCCGACGCCAGGACGGCCGCCGGATCGAAGGCGACCTCGACGTCCCAGGTGTGGAAGGTGAACTCGCTGAGCCGCAGGCCCGCCACGGTGGCCACATCCACGGGCATCGGCAGGAAGCCGAGGTTGATCCGCAGGTTCTCGCGCGTCTGCGCGTCGAGGCTTTCGTAGCGGGTCACCAGCGTCTCGTTGGCGGGGACGAAGCCCTCCGCCCGCTCGCCCGGGGACATCGCGTCCCAGCGTGCCCACACCGACGTGTTGAAGTCCGCGTCCTTGGGGCCGGTGCCGTCCAGAGCGCCCTCGAGGACGGCCAGGGCGATCTCCGCACCGCTGCCCAGGTGGCTGAGCACCTGCGACACATCCCACGCGGCCGCTCCGGACTCCTTGGTGAGGTCGGCGGCACCGAAGCCGCGCACCAGTGAGGCAAGGTGATCGTGTCCGCTGCGCAGGGCGGCGATGATTCGGTCGGCGCGTTCAGTCATGCTCGTCTCCACAGTGGTAGGCGGTTTCCAACGGTCGTCTGCGTGCTCATACTGCGCCTCGTCCGCGAGCAACCGCGGGTGAGGGGCAGCGCGTACCCGTGCGAGCACCTCTCGGCCCTCAGTCCAACGGCCTTGCCGTTTCCAGCAGTTGCCGTCCGGCCGCCCTTGAGGTCGATGAGATGAACAGTGCACTGGCTGTCCAGCAGGATGACGTCGGCCTGCTTGCCGGGGCGCAGCGAGCCGGTACGGTCGGCGAGGCCCTTGTCACGCGGAGCCGCCTCAGACCGTGGTGACGACCTGGTCGTAGTCCAGGCGCGGGGAGCGCGGGAACCAGGCACCCTCGCCCGGCTTGCCGATGTTGACGACCATCAGGGGGGTGTGGTCGTCGTCCAGGAACTCCTTCTGGACACCCGCGAGGTCCACGCCCGTCATCGGACCGGCGGCGAGACCGGCGGCGCGCACGCCGATGATGAAGTAGGCGGCCTGCAGGGCGGCGTTCAGGGGGGCGTGCTTCTCTCGGAACGCGCGCTCACCCCAGACGAGGTCCTTGGCTTGCGGGAAGTGCGGGTGGAGCTGCGGCAGATGCTCGTGGAACTCGTTGTCCGCGGACAGGATGGCGACCAGCGGTGCGGCGGCGGTCTTCTGCTGGTTACCCTCGAAGAGGTGCTTCACGAGGCGCTGGCGGGCCTCGGCGGAGCGGACCAGCGTGATGCGCAGCGGCGACCCGTTCATGGAGGTCGGGCCATACTTGACCAGGTCGTAGATCGCCTGCACCTGCTCGTCGGTCACCGCCTCGTCGGTGAAGGTGTTGGCAGTGCGGGCCTCGCGGAACAGCAGGTCCTGGGCGGTGGGGTCGAGAACGAGAGACATGGGGAACTTCCTCGGGTGGCGTCTCGATCCGAAGCGGACAATTGTCCGTTTCGGCTGACGTGACGAAGGTACGCGAAGGACGCTTAAAGCCTCAATAAAAACCGGGGCGAGTGATCAGCGTCACAGAGGGCGCCCCGGGAACGGCTGACGGACCCCGGCCTGCCGGCCTCGGGCAGCGTGGAGGGCATTGTCCAGCAGCATGGCGATGGTCATCGGCCCCAGGTCCCTGGTCCGCGAGTGGCACATCGCCACCGTCGCGTCGCGAGCGAGCAGCAGCTGTGCCGCGGGCGCCCCACGAGGACTGTGGCCAACCCGGGGGCGGTGCCGCCCCGCGCCACCAACTCGCCGACTCCGGCGGCGACTTGCGCTCTCAGCGCCGAGGACGTGTCGCCGGGGGTGCCGCTCCCCCGGTTGCTCGCCCTCTACCAGCGCGGCCGGTTTCCGTTCGACGGACTCGTGACCAGGTACCCGTTCGACGGGATCGAGGAGGCCGCCGCCGACGTCAGTCCGGGGCGATGATCAATGCCGTCCTCAGGATGCCCGATCGTTCATTGAGGCGCTGTCAGGACCTGCACCTCGGCGAGTGCGAGTTGGTTGGTCCCGGCGAGTTGGACGCGGACGTATCGACCGGTGCGCCCCACGTCGATCGTGCTCGGCCTGCCGGCCTGTTCGCTCTGGTGCGTCGACCACACTCCTGGCTGAGTGAGGGTGTCGCTGAGCGAGGCGGAGGTGAACGGCGTGTCGGACACGAAGACGTAGTAGTCCGCGAGCCGGTCGGCGCAGCAGTCCGCCCGGTTGTGGACGGCGATCTTGTCGATCGGGTAGGAGGCTCCGGTGTCGACCTGCCACCAGGGTTGCGTGTCGGTCTTGGTGCCCGCGTAGTCACGCAGGTCGTCGTCCACGGCATAGCTCGCCGGGTAGTTGGACGAGATGGTCGAGGACTGCTCGGCGGGTTTGCCCAGCGCGACGTCGGGCGCCGGAACCACGCCGGACGCCGCGCCGGCGGGTGTCGTGACGGTCACCGAGGTCACTTTCGTGCCGGAGGGTGGGGTGGCAGTCAGGAAGGCAGGCGAGTGCACCGTCACGGACGCGGCGGGCTTACCGGCGAAGCTCACCCGGGTGCGGGCCGTGAATCCGTCCCCGGCCACGAAGACCTTTCCGTCCGCGGCCTGGGCGTAGCTGACCTGCGGGGCCCGGTCGGTCACCAGATCCCGGAAGTCGTCCTGCAGGCCGGCGTCACGTATCGTCCCCGACGGCAGGTCGCTCGCCGTCGGCCGTAGGGGTAGGGCCTTGTTGTCCGTGTAGGTGACGTCGATTCCGCCGGGCGGCGTGCAGTGGTACTGGCCGATGGGCTGCGCTGAGTAGTTGCCCGTCACGTCGAAGTGTCCGGTGGTCTGGCAGCCGCCCTGGGACAGCTTGCCGTTCCATTCGACATTGCCGTCCCAGTTGATCCACTTCGCTCCCGCGTCGTCGTACCAGGTGAAGTTGACGTTGCCCTGGTCGTAGGCGACGTTGCCGGTGGCGTGCAGTCCGTGCGCGATGCTCGCGGCGCGGTCGACGGAGCCGTCGGCGGCGAGGACGGTCCGGCCCTGGTGGCCCTCGGCGTAGATGGCGCCGCCGTCGCCGAGTACCTGCATGAAGCCGTGGATCAGGTTGGCGCTGATCGTGTTGTCGCTGTTGATGTTCGTGGTGTTGTCGGGGTGGTCGACGTTGTCGACGTGTCCCTGGATGACGCCCGCGCTGATCCCGGTGTACGGGACGTCCCGGATGTCGTTGTGCGTCACCGCGGTGTGCTGGGTGAAGAACAGCGTGATGGCCGCCGCGCTCGGGTAATCGGTGCCGACGTGCTCGATCAGGTTGTTGTCGATCGTGTTGTACGCGTTGATCTCCCGGTCGTCCGCGCCCACGTCGGACGGGTGCGGGTCGGTGGTGTCGCCGAGGATCACGCCGTTGCCGGCTATGCCGCTGAACACGTTGCCCTGGATCGTGTTGTGCCTGCTGCCGTACTCGAAGACCAGCCCCGCCGCGCCCAGGCCGGTGAACGTGTTCCGTTCGAAGGTCACGTCGTGCGCGGCACTCCACTGCACATTGCCCGGCTGACGGGTCAACGAGCCGAACGGGCAGGTGCCCGGCGGGGTTCCGAACGTGCATGTCCCCTGCGGGTGGGTGGGGTCGTCGCCGGTGAGCCGCAGGTTGTCCTGCACGTCGGCGAACCCGGCGGCCGAACTCGGCTCGTTCCAGGTCGCGTACGCGAACCGCAGCCCCCTGAACGTGATGTCGTGCACCGGCTGATCGAGGGTGCCGGCGCCAGTGACCAGCGCGGTCAGACGCGGTGCCTCGATGTCGAGACGGTTCACGTCCTGCCCCGGCAGCGGAACGTAGTTCAGCTCATGCCGCTTCGGGTCGAGATACCACTGCCCGGTGTGCAGGAACGGGTACGCGTTCTCCATCCGGGTCGGCGCGGTGCCCGGTTTCATGTTGGGCAGGCCTCCGGATGCCTGGGTGAACACCGGGCGGCTGGTGATGTTGCGCCAGCAGGGCTGCTGCATCAGCACGGTGGCCCCACTGACGGAATCGACACGGCAGCGCGACTCGGTCCAGTCCCCGTTCTTCCCGGTGTAGGCGAACTCCACCCGCGACATCGCGGCGGCACCGATCCGGTCCCGCAGTGCGGCGGCCCAGTCCGACGAGGTGGTGTAACCGCCGTCGGCGGCCGCGAAGGTGACGCCCTGCTCGTCCGGGGTGGTCTGCGCGATCGGCGCCTGCTTGCCGTCGACGTAGATCTGCCGTGTGGCGAGGCCCGTGGGAATCGGAGCGGACCAGACATTCTTCGCCGGATCGGTCAGCCGCCAACCCCTCACCCGCGTCGCGCCGTTCAGCACCGGACGAGCGCCGGGTGCGGAGGTCCAGGTCACCCGGTGCCCGTTGCGGCCGGAGTCGGCCGGTCCGAACCGCAGGGGCGCGGTGAGCCGGTACGTGCCGTCGGACAGCTCTACGACGACATCCCTGCCCGCGCCCTGGTCTCCGGCCAGCACCTGCCGCTCACGTTGCTGCGCGCCGAGCAAGGAGCAGGGCCGCGACAGGGTGCACGCCGATCCGGACCCGTCCGGTGCCACGCGGAGCAGCACAGGTGGTGCAGCGGGCGCCGCGGAGGAGGAGGTCGCGGTGCCGAGAGCGCCGACGAGCAGTGCTGCCGTCAGGCCGGACACCAAACGAACCAATCTATTCATCGGACCTCCGAGCGTCCGGCTGACACCCACATGGCCAGCTGTGGAATGAGCTCCTGCCCCCCGGCCGTCGCACAGCAGCCAGGGTGTTATCACCGTTCAGATAGGACGTCAAGCCAATGTAGCTGCGGTGACGGGCACGACGGGTGGACGACTTGGAACATCGATCAAGCCTTCCAACTTCGCGAAGGCATCCGATGTTTGCAGCCGGAGCGTAGGCGCAAGGCGCAACGGGGGTCAAGACGTGCGACCGCCGCCCGTCCGTCCGACGCGGTGTCGCCGTAGCGGCGGCGGATGAGGCGGGCGGGGTCGCCGCCGACGATGCCGGAGCCGGGAACGTCGTCGACGACAACGGAGCCGGAAGCGATGATCGCTCCGTGACCGATGCGGACGCCGGGGATCACCGTGGTCCGGTAACCGAACCGGACGTCATGCCCTTCCACATCAGCGGCGAGGTGACGAGCGGCTTCAGCAGCGCCCGGCGTCATGATTGCTTCCTTCCTGACGGGATGTGTGCACTCAGACCAGGGTGGAGATGCAGAACGGGTGGCCTGCGGGGTCCAGCAGGACCCTCCACCGATCAGGGTCGGGCTGGGACTGGGGCTTCACGGCCCCAAGGGTCAGCAGTTGCGCTTCGGCGGCATCCAGGTCATCGACGCCCACCTCGATGTGGGCCTGCTTTTCCTGGGACGAGTCCGGCCAGGTGGGACGGCGGTAGTCGTCCAGCCGGTTGAACCCCAGTCCGGCCCCGCCCTCCTGGCCGAGCAGGACGAAGTGGTCCGTGGAGAACAGCATGGGCAGGCCGAGGACCTCACCGTAGAAACGGGCCAGTACGGCGGGGTCGGGGCAGTCGAAGGTGACCGCCGAGTAGCGAAACGCGGGTGCGGACGTGTTGTTCGTGGTCATGACGAGGACACTATGACCGGACCAGGACAGATTCGGTCCTGGTCATGTGGAACACTTCAGCGCGTGATCAGCGCCTCCGCCCGCCTGCTGCGACTGGTCGCCTTGCTGGCCGCCCGGCCGAGCTGGACCTGCGCCGAGCTGGCCGGTCGGATGACGGTCACCGACCGCACCGTGCGGCGGGACATCGCCAAGCTCCGGGAACTCGGCTACGCGATCGAATCCGACCCCGGACCGTGGGGCGGTTACCGTCTCCGTGCCGGATCCCGGGTGCCTCCGCTGATCCTCGATGACGAAGAAGCACTCGCCGTCGCCATCGGGCTGCGCGAAGCGGCACTGAGTGGCGCTCTCGGCGGCGACCAGGCCGCACTGTCGGCGCTGCTGAAACTGCGGCAGGTTCTGCCGCAGCGGATCGCCCACCGGCTGGGCGAGATGGACGCCTCCTTCGTGCACACCCCCAGAGCCGACAAGCCGCAGATCACGCCCGGCCTGCTGCTGGAGCTGGCCGCAGCGTGCCGCCAGGGCGAGCGCGCCCGTCTCTCCTACCGCGACTGGGAAGGGAACGCCACGGTCCGAGACGTCGACCCGTACCGCCTCGTCCACACCGGACGCCAGTGGTACTTCGTAGCCCGGGACGTGGCACAGGGGCAATGGCGCACGTTCCGGGCCGACAGAGTCGACCGACTGCACCCCACCGGGCACCCGGTGGAATTCACCGACCCACCCGACCCGGCACTGCTCGTCTCCCGCTCCGTCTCGACCGGCCCCTACCTGCTCCAGGCGACGGTCCACGTCCCGATGCCCATGGACCAGGTCCTGCGGCTCATCCCATCGACAGTCGGCGCCCACCGCCCTGACGGCCCCGACGCCACGATCGTCGACATCGGCGGCCCCGACGCGGACGGGCTCGCCAAGTACCTCCTCAGCCTGGCCACACCCCTGCGCGTCCTGTCGCCCGAGACGGTACGCGAGGCCTTGCTGCGCCGTACCCGGGAACTCCTCGCGAACAACGCGAACGACCAGTCTGAGCAGCGGAGTTGAGGGGGAAGCGCGCGGCCGGGGCCGCCGTCCGGCCTCGTCCCCGTGTCACAGCGCCGTGAAGGTCCACAGCAGGTTGGTGCTGCTGTCGTACGTCCACTGCTTGGTGACGGAGCCGGAGGAGACGTTGCCGCCCCCGTCCAGGACGAGGCCCGTGGTGCGGTTGGCGATGGAGTAGCGGCCGTCTCCGCGGTGGGTGATCGTCCACTGCTGGTTGGCGGCGCCGTTCCAGGCGGCCTGGCGGGCGGGCGAGCCGCCGGTGGTGGCGCCCCAGCCGTCGGCGACCATGCCGTTGGTGCGGTTGACCAGCTTGTAGTAACCGCCGCCGACCTCGACCGCCTGCCACTGCAGGTTGGGGCTGCCGTCCCAGGTCCACTGCTTCAGGTCGGATCCGGAGGCGACGTCGCCGCCGCCGTCCAGGGACAAGCCGTCGGTGACGTTGGTGATCCGCAGGTATGTCGAGGGGTTGAACTGCACCTTCAGCGACGTGATCGCGTCGTTGTTGCCGGTGACCCGCAGGTCGGGGCTGTCGGCTGTGAAGGTCCAGGAGGTGCCGGTGAAGTCGTCCCCGGAGTAGCCGATCACCTGGCAGCCCGCGGCCGGCCGGAGGGAGGAAAGGGTCCGGGCGCTCAGTCCGGCTGACGTCAGGGCGCTCGCGGTGTAGTCGCCGAGGGCGAGCACGGCACCGGTGCCGGCGTAGTCGACGTCCGTGAAGCAGGCGGCCCCGGCCAACGGCCGCTGGCCGGGGATGACTCCGGAGAAGGCGAGCTTCAGGACGTAGGCATGGGCGCTGAACGGCGCCGAGGACGGCAGGGTCACCGTGAGACCGGTGGAGGTCTGGGTCGGCGTCGGCAGGCTGATGTAGCTGCCGGCGGTCGAGTCGAGCAGCTTCACCGAGGTCAGCGAGGAGAGGTCGATCCGGTTCGAGTCGAGGCTCTTGATCGTCACCGAGCTGCCCGGCCAGCCGAGGACGGTGGCGTACAGGACGTTGTTCGCCTTGTTGCGGGTGAAGCGGATGTCCTGCGCGGTACCGGCCGTCGGCTTGGTGAACGCTCCGCCGCCCATCTTGGTCGGGCCCTCGCCGTACGTGGTCCACGCCCGGGTGTCGTACACCGACTCACCGAAGCGCTTCAGGTAGTCCCCGATGCCGAGCAGGATGTCCTTCTGCGCCTGCGGAATCGTGCCGTCGGGCATCGGCGCGATGTTCAGCAACATGCTGCCGTTCTTGCTGATCCGGTCGAGGAACGAGTGCAGCATCTGCGGGATGGTGTAGTAGCCGATCCCCTGGGTGTAGCACCAACTGCTGCTCGAGATGCTGTCGTCGGTGAGCCAGTACGGGGAGGTGAGGTCGGCCGGGCCGCCGCGTTCGTAGTCGAAGACCTCCCCCTTGCCGTTGAGGCCGTCCTTGTAGGTGGCGACGACCTCTTTGCCCCAGCTGTTGGCCTGGTTGTAGTAGTACGACAGGAAGTTCAGTCGCTGGGTCTCGTCGACGGCGTCCAGCTTGAAGTCCTGCCAGAGGATGTCGGGCTGGGCGCGGTCGATGACCTCCTTGAGCTTGTCGTACCAGAGCTGGTTCTCCGCCGCCGTACCCAGCTGCCCGTAGAGCTTCTTGAGGCTGGGGTCGGTCTGGGCGGGCGCGTAGTCGTAGTAGCCGTTGTAGTGGTACGCGTGGTGCATGGCCACCAGCAGCTTGAGGTTCTTGGCCCGGATGGCCTTGGAGAACAGTCGCAGCAGGTTCAGCCCCGGGCCCTTGTCGACCGAGTTCCACTCGTTGACCTGGCTGTCCCACATGGAGAACCCGTCGTGGTGCTCGGCGACCGGGCCTGCGAACCTCGCACCGGCGTCGACGAACAGCTGCGCCCACTCGTCGGGGTCGAAGTTGCCGCCCGCCGACTTCAGCTTCGGGGCGAACTTGACCGTGTTGCCCGCCAGGTCCTGTGCTCCGACGATGAAGTTGTGGAACGGCCACGCCGACGGCTGGCCGTAGGTCGCGACGTGGTGCTTGTTGGCGTTACTGCCGCTTTGGTACATGTTGCGCGGGTACCACTCGCTGTCATAGGCGGGGACGCTGAAGGCACCCCAGTGGAAGTAGACACCGAACTTGGCGTCCTTGAACCATTCCGGGGCCGCGGGGTGCTGGTCCACCGAGTTCCAGTCGGGCGTGTAGGTGCCGGGCGCGGCCTGAGCGGGGCCCACGTCGAACACACCTCCGACCACGGTCGCCGCGGCCACACAGGTGGCACCGGCCAGGAACTGACGTCTGTTGACCGAACTCGACATGGAGACATCCCTGATGCGGAGTGGGGGGGCAGCGCCACTCACCGAGCCCGAGGCGCCGGCGGTTAGCACGAAGATCGACCATGTAACCCGGGATGTCAACGGGTATCAAGGGATGAAAGAAGCCAAGCGGCAGGCTTTTTGTCGCTTTCTTCCCCTTGTTTGCGTCTTGTGATCGTCTAGACATTCTATGTCTTGGAGACTGGACAGCGACCCGAACCTCACCTATACATACATCCCATCTCTCTCAAGGGGACCGGTCTCCTCTTGCCCCCCCTCACAGGAGTTGCCGCCGTGTCCGCCACCGAGCCCTCATCCGCCCGCATCACCGCCCTGGACATCCTGGACGTGCGGTTCCCCACCTCCGAACACCTCGACGGCTCGGACGCCATGAACCCCGAACCGGACTATTCGGCCGCCTACGTCGTCCTGCGTACCGACGCCGGCGACGGGCTGGAGGGCCACGCCCTGGCCTTCACCACCGGCCGCGGCAACGACGCCCAGGCCGCCGCCATCGCCACCCTCTCCCCGCACGTGGTGGGCCTGTCGGTGGAGGAGGTCTGCGCCGACCTCGGCGGCTTCTCCCGCTCCCTCGTCCACGACCCCCAACTGCGCTGGCTGGGCCCGGAGAAGGGGACCATCCACATGGCGACCGGCGCGGTCGTCAACGCCGCCTGGGATCTGGCGGCCAAGCGCGCGGGCAAGCCCGTATGGCGCTTCCTCAGCGACATGTCGCCCGAGGAACTGATCGCCCAGGTCGACTTCCGCTGGCTGTCCGACGCCCTCACCCCCGGGGAGTCCCTGGAGATCCTGCGCCGTGCCGAACCGGGCCGCGAGCGGCGCGTCGGCCACCTGCTCGACCAGGGCTACCCCGCCTACACCACCACGCCCGGCTGGCTCGGCTACTCCGACGAGAAACTGGCCCGCCTGGCCCGCGAGGCCGTCGCGGACGGCTTCACCCAGATCAAGCTGAAGGTCGGCGCGGACCTCGAGGACGACGTGCGGCGCCTGCGGGTCGCCCGCGAGGCCGTCGGCCCGGACATCCGCGTCGCTGTCGACGCCAACCAGAGATGGGACGTCCAGCCCGCCATCGACTGGGTGCGGGCCCTGGCCCCCTACGACCCGTACTGGATCGAGGAGCCCACCTCCCCCGACGACATCCTCGGCCACGCCGCCGTCCGCGAGGCCGTCAGCCCCATCAAGGTCGCCACCGGCGAACACATCGCGAACCGCGTCGTCTTCAAACAACTGCTCCAGGCCCGCGCGGTCGACATCGTGCAGATCGACTCCGCGCGCGTCGGCGGCGTCAACGAGAACATCGCGATCCTGCTGCTCGCCGCGAAGTTCGGGGTGCCGGTCTGCCCGCACGCCGGCGGCGTCGGACTGTGCGAGATGGTCCAGCACCTGTCGATGTTCGACTACGTCGCCGTCTCCGGCACCACCGAGGACCGGGTCATCGAGTACGTCGACCACCTGCACGAACACTTCGTCGACCCGGTTCGCGTGACCGACGGCCACTACCTGGCCCCGACCCTGCCCGGACTGGGCGCACAGATGCACCCGGAGTCCCTGAAGGAGTACAGCTACCCCGACGGTCCCGTCTGGTCCGCCCGACGCATCCGTCTATCATCAATGTCACCCTCGGTATGCGGAATCCGGAACAGGTCGGACGGAACGTGAAACTCCACGCTCAGCGGATCCCGGACAGTCTCTGCGACGCTCTCCGTGCTCAGGGACTGATCAGGTCGGACATGCCCGAGGGGCACGCTGAGGGAGGGAGTCGCGTTGTCTCTGACGGACAAGGCCATCGAGCAGATCCGTGAACTGATCCGGACCGGCGCCCTGCCCCCCGGCTCGAAGCTCCCGCCCGAGCCCGACCTGGCGGCCCAGTTGGGCCTGTCCCGCAACCTCGCCCGTGAAGCCGTCAAGGCGCTGGCCGTCGCCCGGGTTCTGGAGGTCCGCCGCGGCGACGGCACCTATGTCACCAGCCTCCAGCCGAGCCTGCTCCTGGAGGGCCTCAGCGGGGCGGTGGAGCTGCTGCAGGGCGATTCGGCCGCGCTGCAGGACCTCATGGAGGTACGGCGGCTGCTGGAACCGGTCGCCACCGCGCTGGCCGCCACCCGGATCACCGACGAGCAGTTGTCGGAGGTGGAACGGCACCTGGACGCCATGCGCGAGGCCCGCGAGGACGTCGAGCGGCTCAACGCCCACGACGCCGCCTTCCACCGCGCGGTCGTCTCGGCCACCGGCAACGAGTCGCTGCTCACCATCCTGGAAGGCATCTCCGGCCGCACCCTGCGCGCCCGCATCTGGCGCGGGCTGATCGACGCCCAGGCCGCGGGCCGCACCCTGGCGGAGCACGAGGCGATCTTCAACGCCCTCCGCACCAGGGATGCCGCCCTCAGCCAGGCCGCCGCTCTGCTGCACGTGAGCAACACCGAGCACGGGTTGAGAGCGCACCTCCGCTCAGGTGACGCCCACTCCCGGCCGTGAGGGCGGCAGGTGTCTCGTCAGCGGGCGGACAGGCTCACGGTGCCCCCACGACCGTGACGGCGATCGGGTAGCTGCCGACCTTGATCGGCGGGCCCGTCTCACCGTCGGCGGTCAGGATCGGTACCACGGTGCCGTCGGCGCCCACCGCGGCGTACGCCACCGCCCCGTCGGGGGTGTAGGCGAGCTGCGTGGGCTGCTGGCCGAGGAGAACATTGCTGCGGACCTTGCCGGTCGCGAGGTCGACGAAGGCGGCGGTGTAGGTGTCGTTCACTCCCACGGCGAGGGTCCTGCCGTCCGGGCTGACGGTCAGCCCGAAGGGTGAGCCGCCGACGTCGATCGGGGTGCCCGGGGTGTGCGTGGCAGTGTCGATCGGCAGGACCGTCTTCGCCGTCTGCTGCCCCACGTACACCGTGCCGCCGTCCTGGCTGACGGCGATGCCGAAGGGGCTGTTCGCCACCGGCACCGCGGTGCCCGCCGTACGGGCGGCGGTGTCCACGGGGACGACCTGGTTGCCGGTGCGGCAGGCGACCCACAGGGTGGCGCCGTCCGGGCTGATGGCCAGGTTCTCGGGTCCGGCGCCGACGGGGATCTCCGGGCCCGCCGTCAGGGTCGCCAGGTCGACCGGCTGCACGGCGTTGTCGCTGTACGCGGAGACCCACAGGGTGGTGCCGTCCGGCGACAGTGCCAGGCCCGCCGGGGTGGGGCCGACCGGCACCGTGGCGGTGACCTCGCGGGTGGCGGTGTCGATGACACTGACCGAGCCCGAGCCCTGGTTGGCGACGTACAGGGTCTTACCGGAAGGGTCGGCGACCATCGTGCCGGGCAGCTTGCCGGCGGTGATGGCGTCCTGCGCGGTGCCGGTGGCCAGGTCGATCGGGGTGACCGTGCCGGAGACGAAGTCCGCGTCGAAGGCGGTGGCGCCCTTCAGGCTCGCCGCCGTGGTCATCACCGAGCCGGTGGCGCCCTGGGTGGCGGAGACCGCCCGCAGTTGGGCGAAGCCGGTGGCCGCGTCCCGCGGGGCCGTCGCGGTCCACTTCAGGGTGGCGGTGGCACCCGCGTCCAGCCGGGCCGGCGGCGTGCCCTGGGGCTCGGCCGTCCAGCCGTCGGGGGTGTGGAGCGACACGTCCGGCAGGGCGACCGGGCGGCTGCCGTGGTTGGTGAGCGACACGGTGACGCCGGTCTGTTGGCCGGCCGGGACGACCGGGGCGCCGACAGTCAGGGCACCTGTCACCTGTGAGGCTGCGGGCGCCGCCGTCCACCGCTGGCCCGTGCCGCCGGTGTCGTACCGCTGGACGAGCGCCGTGCCCGCCCCGCCGGAGGGCGCGGTGAGCACGCGTCCGCTGAGCGCGGAGCGCACCACCAGCCCGTCAGCGGTCGGTTCGGCGAGCCACTTCTGGGCGTCCGAGTCGGCCGCGCAGTCCGCGGTGACGACGCGGGCGTTCTGCGCGTACGACTGGCCGGAGACCTCGGCGCAGCGTCCGTCCGCCTGCGAACGCAGGGTGTACACGCCGTCGGCGTCCTCCGTCAGCAGCCAACCCCCGGCCACATCAGCACCGTTGGCGGTGACGAGCGAGCCCGTACGGTCCCCGGCTCCGGCCGCGACGGCGTACGAGCCGTTGCCCGCCCGCAGGGTGTACACGCGGTCCCCGGGAAGCGCGCCCGCGCTGTCGTAACCGGGGGCGTGGCCTACGGCCTGCTCGACGGGCTGGAAGTCCGCGTAGGAGGAGACGAGCGCGGTGCCGCCCCAGTTCTTCTGGGCGAGCGCCCGCAGCGGCCCGAACAGGCCCTGTTCGACGGAGTGTTGGGTGTCCCCGTAGGCGGCGGGCCACACGCCCATGGCGGAGCCCAGCAGATGGGGGTCGTCGGCGGGCAGGGTGAGGCCGCCACTGAACAGGGAGGGCGTGAACGTCTCGTAGATCCACTGGGCGTTGGGCGGGCCGCCGCTGGCGTAGTACAGGGAGTCGGAGACGTTGACGAGGTCGTTGCCGTTGGCGGCGATCTCGGCGGGGGTCGTCCGGCCGTCCTGGTGGATCCAGTAGTCGACGACGACACCCGGGTCGAGCTTGGTGGGCAGGCCCTCGTAGAGCTGGTCGTTCCAGACGTGCAGGGTGCGGCCCTTGCTCGCGACGTAGTCGTGGACGCGGTTCTGCCACAGCACCCAGGAGTCGGCGGCGGGAGCGTTTGAACCAGCCTGCTCCTGGGCCCACTTCACCAGCGAGGGGTACTGCTCATAGCCCGCCGCGGAGCTCAGGTACTCGTCACCGCCGCCGTACCAGACGCCGCCCGGGAACTGCGGCATCTGCTCGTCGAGGAGGGACTTGACGTACGGCAGGGCTTTCGGATCAGCCATGTCGAGGTTCGACGGGCTGGCGGCCCCGGAGGAGTCGACGGCCCGCAGCTCCGGGTGGGCGGCGAGGTAGTAGTCCATGTGGCCCGGCGTGCCGACCTGTTGGACGACCTGCACGTGGTAGCGCTTCCCCGCGCTGACGATCTGGCGCACCTGCGCGGGCGAGTACACCGGGTCGGTGGCGGAGTTGTTCTCCGGGTGCGCGGTACTGGCGATCCGCATCTCCAGGTGCAGCTGGTTGTACTTGAGGTACGACATGTCCTTGATGAGCCGGACCAGCCAGGGCACCGAGAAGAACTTCGCGCAGTTGCACAGGGAGATGCCGCGGTACGGGTAGTCCGGCCAGTCCTTGCCGGTTCCGGCCGGGAGCGTGTGTTGCTGGGTGAGCATCTGGAGCACGGAGCGGGTGCCCCAGAAGACCCCGGTGTCGGTGGCACCGCTGACCACGGTGGTGGCGGCGACGGAGAGGCGGTATCCCTCGGCCTCGGGCCGTACGGACGGGTCGGTGCGCAGGACGACGTCGTGCGGCCGGGCGGGGCCCGGGACGACATCGATGTCACGGCCGAGCAGGTTGCCGAGGTCGGCGGCGAAGGTGCGGGCTGTGGCGGCGAGTTGGGGATCGTCGCTCACCACGCGGGTCGAGGCGTCGGCGGTGAAGGACCCGGCGGAGCCGGCCGCGGTGGTCCACTGCTTCAGTGCGGGAATCGTCCAGGGTCTGCCGGCGCCCGCCGCCACCGCGGGCGGCGCGGCTGACAACACGCCCAGTAGAAGCCCGGAGGCGACGAGCAGTGGCAGCAAAACACGGCGGATCGCGCTCATGCGGAACTCCTGCCCGAGGGTGGCCTCTGGTTCTCCGACCGGCATCCTGATGATAGGAGCCACCCATTCCTGATAACAAGATGAATCGTTGAACCAGAGCAGGCGGAGGAGGGTCGCTCAGGCGGTCGGGGGCTGTCCGGACCAGGCGGCGCGCAGGAGTCGGCCGAGGCCTTCCGCGGTCACCTCGCGGGGGTTGGCGTAGGGGTTGGCCAGCGCGACCTGCACGATTCGGTCGATGTCGCTCTCGGCCATGCCCAGTTCGCGCAAGGACCGTGGGGCACCGAGCTGGCCGGCGAGCTCCCACAGATGCGTGGCCGGGTCGGCGGAGGTTCTGAGGGCGCGGCCGAGCGCGGTGGCCGCCTTGGGTGCCGCGACCTGGTTGTAGGCGAGGGCGTGCGGGAGCACCACGGTGTGGGTGGGGGCGTGCGGCAGGTCGAGGGTGCCGCCAAGGGCGTGGCAGAGCTTGTGGTGCAGGGACATGGTGGTGGCGCCGAGGCAGGCGCCGCACAGCCAGGCGCCGTACTGGGCACGGGCGCGGGCGTCGAGGTCGGTGCCGTCGGCGACGACGTCCGGGAGTGCGGCGGCCAGTGCCCGCACGCCTTCCTCGGCCATCAGGTCGATGACCGGGGAGGCGTCCGGCGCGTAGAGGGCCTCGACGGCGTGCGCGATCGCGTTCATGCCGCTGGTGACGGAGACGGCTGGCGGAAGGGTCACGGTGAGCGCGGGGTCGTACAGCACCGAGACCGGCAGGACGCGCGGGTCCTTCCCGGTGCGTTTGACGCCGTTCTCCGTCATGCCCCACACCGGCGTCATCTCGGACCCGGCGTACGTCGTGGGGACGGCGATGATGGGCAGGCCGTACTGGAGGGCGACGATCTTCCCGAGGCCGATCGCCGAGCCGCCGCCGACGGCGACGCAGCCGTCCGCGTTCACCTCCTTCGCGCGCCTGCGGGCCTCGGCCGCCGACTCGGCGGGCACGTGCATCCGGGCGTGGGGGTGGATGTCCGCCGTTCGGGCGCCGATGAGACCGGCGACGGTCTCGGCGAGCTCCCGCTGTTCGGGCGAGCAGAGCACCATGACCCTCTTGAGGCCGGCGTGGTCGATCTCGTCGGCGAGCCGGTCGAGGGCGCCGTGGCCCATGACCACACGCATCGGGAGCGCCTGGTAGCTGAAGTCGAGCGGAGTGTTCATCGGGCGTCCTTGTTCGTCTCGGGCTCGACGGCGATGTCGAACTCGGCCAGCCGGAACGGAGCGGTGACCCGGTAGGCGCCGGCCTTTTCCTCGTCGTCGACCTGCGCGAAGTCGACGACCAGGCTCTCCTTGACGGCGAAGACGGCGTCCGAGTCCAGGTAGGGGCCGTCGGCGACGAAGATGTGCGTCGTCAGCGGCCGGTGGCCGTCGGCCTCGACGATGAAGTGGATGTGGGCCGGGCGGTACGGGTGCCGTCCGGTGGCGTCGAGCAGCACTCCCACCGGGCCGTCGGTCGGAATGGGGTAGTGGCTCGGCACGACCGTGCGGAACCACACGCGGCCTTCGTCGTCGGTGCGGAAGAGACCGCGTCCGTTGCCGAGCGGCTGGACGTCGGGCTGCTGCACGTCGTAGAAGCCGTCCTCGGTGCACTGCCAGACATCGACGTTCGCTCCGGCGAGCGGGCTGCCGTCCGCCGAGGTGACGCGGAGCGACACGACACCGGGCTGTCCGGTGCCCACGAGATCGATGGTGTCCCCGCTCTCCCGCTTCGGGGACTCCACGACGTGGAACGGCCCGAGGACCGTGCTCTCGGTGCCGCCGCCCTGCTCGTTCACCGTCTCGACCAGCATGGAGACACCCAGTACGTCGGAGAGGAGGATGAACTCCTGACGGGTGGGATCGCATGTCTGCCCGACCGCGGTGAGGTATTCCACGGCGTACTCCCACTCCTGGATCGTGGGGCGCAGCTCACGGACGTAACCGTGCAGATGGCGGACGAGTCCCTGGAGCAGGTCACGCAACCGGGGGTCCGGTGTGTCGCGGAAACTGTCGACGGCCGCGGCGGTGACGGCCTCCGCTGCTTCCTCGGTGCCGGACATGACATACCTCCAGGGGTGGCGGGCGTTCTTCGGCCGGGGCCGTGGTCGCGGCGTGCGGCCGCTCCCGTTGTGCGACGAGGGCGGCGCAGCGCGGACGGTCGACCGGGCTGAGGCCACGTTACGAAGTCTCAGCCGGGCGGCGATATCCGCGGAACGCGACGGGCAGCCGGATCACGCGACGACTTCCTCTCACCCCTTGTTCTCTCACCCCTTGTTGACGAGGCGAGGCGGGGTTAAGAATGACGCATGGGCCGGTCACTGTTGGCGAGCCATGTGCTGTGCCGCGATTCGGGCTTCGAGGATTTCCGCGAACGCCTCAACGACCTGTTCTATCCGGCCGAGGTGACTCCGTTGTCGGGCACCGAGGGCCCCGGCGGGGAACTCCGTGGCACCCGCACCGAGCACATCACCATCGGCCTGATGACGTTCGGGCAGCGCACCCGCGTCGATCCCGGGCGGACGCCGTCGCACTACCACGTCAATGTCGTGTTGCGAGGGTCCATCGAAGCAGCCACCGGACGGCAGGAGATGACGGCCGGCGCGGGTGACGCCATGGTCTTCACACCGACACAGCAGCACCGGCTGCTGAGCTGCGACCACGGCGCGAAACATCTGGGAATCAAGATCGACCGGAGCCTTGTCGAGGCGGAACTCGAGGCCCTCCTGGGCCGCCCGCTGCAGGCCCCGCTGGACTTCGCGTTCGGTTTCGATCTGACGTCCGCGCCCGCGCGCAGCTGGCGCAACACCCTGGACCTGCTGCTGGCCGAGTCCGACAGCACCGGTGGGCTCATCGGCCGACGCGTGGTCCAGCAGCACGTGGAGCGCCTCCTGGTGAGCAGTCTGCTGCTGGCCCAGACACACAACTACACGGAAGCGCTGCACCGTCCGCAGCCTCCCGCCTACCCGCGGACGGTACGCAAGGCCGTCGACCTGATCGACACCCGCCCCGAGACCGCCTTCACCGTCGGGGACCTGGCCCAGGCGGCGGGCGTCAGCGCCCGACGCCTCCAGGAAGGCTTCAGCGAGTACGTCGGCGTGACCCCGATGACCTATCTCCGCAACGTCCGTCTGGACCGAGTCCACGCCGAACTCCTGACGGGTGCCACGGCGGTCACCGAAGCGGCCGGGCGGTGGGGCTTCACCCACCTGAGCCGGTTCTCCGCCGCCTACCGCCGGCGCTTCGGTGTCGCGCCCTCCGAGACACTGAGCAGGTCGGGCGGCCCTGCCTCGGTGAACGAAGAGGCCTCGGGTGGGCGGCGCGGGTAGGCCGACCTGGGGGGGTGTTTCCTTCGGGCCTTCACGACAGGGGGACCTGCTCGGCGTCGTAGCCGTAGATCCAGCCGTTGCCCACCAGAGGGTCCGAACCGGCGAGTGCCGTGTCGCGTGCCTGCTGTTCGGGGCCGTCGGGCAGGTGGTTGATGTCGCGGCGGGCATGGCTGATCTGCTGGAGACGCGTGGTGCGTTCGATGCGCACCGCCTCGTACCGCTTCAGCGCCCGCTCGGGGTCGTCGGTGGACTCGGCCAGGCAGCGCGCCAGCACCGCGGCGTCCTCGATGGACTGGGCCGCGCCCTGGGCGAAGAAGGGGAACATGGGATGGGCGGCGTCCCCGAGCAGGGTGGCCCGGCCCCGGCTCCAGCGCCGCAGCGGCGCCCGCTCCAGCAGCGCCCAGCGGCCGGGCAGGCCGCCCGCGTCGATGAGGTCCGTCACCCTCGGGTCCCAGCCGGCGAACTCGGCGTGGAACTCCTCGATCGTGGCCGTCGCGCTCCATGACTCGTCGGTGTAGTCCCCGGCGGGGGCGAAGGCGACGACGTTGACGGCCCGTCCGCCGTTGATCGGGTAGTGCACGAAGTGCCGTCCGGGTCCCAGCCAGAGGGTCTGCGCGGGGCGCAGGGCGAGCTCGGGTGCGACGTCGGCGGGCACGACGGTGCGGAAGGCGCAGATGCCGGAGTACTCCGGCGGCGCGGGTTCGGCGACCGCGCCCCGCACCACGGAGTGCACGCCGTCGGCGCCGATGACGATGTCCGCCTGCGCGCTGCTGCCGTCGGCGAAGCGCAGTCGCAGGCCGTGCGGGGTCTCGTCCATCGAGGTGCAGCGGGCGCCCAGGCGGATCCAGTCGCCGGGCACGGCCGACTTGACGGTGTCCAGCAGGGCGGCCCGGTGGACGGCGTAGGTGCGCTCGCCGTAGAGCCGCTCGCACACGTCGCTCAGCTTCTCCACCGACAGCACGCCGCCGTCCGCCCAGCGGCGGAACTCCCAGCCCCAGTCCAGTGGCACGGCCCGGCGCAGGAGGTGTTCCACGACGCCGAGACGGCGCAGCAGCCGCACGGCGTTCGGGGCCACCACGAGTCCGGCGCCGACCTCGCCGAGCGCGGGCGCCTGCTCGTAGACGGTGGCGGTCAGCCCCGCGCGGTGCAGGAAGGCCGCGGCGGCCAGACCGCCGATGCCGCCCCCGATGACGGCGATCCGCGGACCGGACAGGTGGGTGGGCTCGGATCGGGTGGGCATGTTTCCACTCCTCTGCTGCAAGGGAGAGCGTCCTGCTGACCTGGATCCTGGCCGGGGCCCCGAGAGCACCGAAAGTGCTACGTTCATTCAATGGACAGGCCGTTCCGTGGCCCCGTCGGGGAGCGGAGGGCCGATGCCGCGCACCAGTCAGCCCGGTCGCAGTGTGAGTTCGCGGCTGCTCGACGTTCTCTTCGCGTTCCGGCCCGGCCGGTCGCGCCTGTCCCTGGCCGAGCTGACCAGGAAGACCGGCCTGCCTCATGCCACGGTGCGCCGGCTGGCCCTGGAACTCGTCGAGGCGGGGGCGCTGGAGCGGGCACCGGACGGCTCCTTCAGCGTGGGCATCCGGCTGTGGCAGTTGGGCACCCTGGCACCCCTGAGCGTCCCGCTGCGCACCGTCGCCCTCCCGTTCATGGACGACCTGCACACCGCGCTGCGCCAGCACGTCCAGCTCGCGGTGCTGGAAGGCAGCGAGGCCGTGCTGGTGGAGCGGCTGTCCGCGGGGAACGCGGTGGACGTCATGTCGAAGGTCGGCGGGCGGCTGCCGCTGCACTGCTCCGGCGTGGGCAAGGTACTGCTCGCCCACGCCGGCCCCGAGCTGATCGAGCAGGTCCTCGCGCGGGGTCTGTCCGCGTACACCGAACGCACGGTCACCGATCCGGCGCGGCTGCGGGAACAGCTGGACGAGTGCCGCGAGACCGGCGTGGCCGTCGTCCTCCAGGAGGCGACACCCGGGGCCGACTCGGTGGCCACCCGGGTCCTCGACGACGAGGGCAAGGTCGTCGCGGCCCTGTCGGTCGTGGTGAGCGCCGGTTCGGTCGATCCGCGGACGGTACGGCCGGCGGTCATCGCCTCCGGTCTGGCCGTGTCCCGCCGACTTGGCTGGCGTCCCTCGGCGGGAGTCGGGCACGCGGGGTCGTCCAGCTCTGCGTGACCCGTCAGGTGGTCAGCCCCGCGTCGCGGGCCAACAGGGCCGCCTGGACTCGGTTGGTGACTTCCATCGTGGCCAGGATGCGGCTGACGTGGGCCTTGACTGTGCTTTCCCGCATGGTGAGTTGGGCGGCGATGTCCGCGTTGGTGTCGCCTCGGGCCAGCAGGGTCAGCACATCCCGTTCGCGGGGGGTGAGCCGGTCAAGCCGGGCCCGGGCCGCCGTGGCCTGCGGCTGGTTGGTGGCGTGGTAGCGGTCGATGAGGCGGCGCGCCGCGCTGGGGTGGAGCATGGCCGAGCCGGCCGCCACCAGGTGGACGGCACGCAGAATTTCGGCCGGGTCGGTGTCCTTGAGCAGGAACCCGTCGGCTCCGGCGGCGAGGGCGTCGTAGACGTATTCGTCGAGGTCGAAGGTGGTCAGGGTGATCACCTTCGGGGCGTGGGAGAGGGACCGCAGCCTGGTGGTGGCGGTGATGCCGTCCATGCGGGGCATGCGCACATCGACGAGCGCGACGTCGATGCGGTGTGCGGTGGCTTGCTCGATGGCCTGGAGACCGTCGGCTGCCTGGGCGACGACCTCGATGCCCTGGTCGCCGTCGAGGAGGTCGGTCAGGCCGAGGCGGACCAGGGCGTCATCGTCGACGATCATGGCGCGGATCATGTGCGGGTGCCGTTCTGTTCGGTGCCGACCTGGTGGGGGATGCGAGCGGTCAGTCTCCAGGTCCCCGCTCCGGCGGGTCCGGCGTCCAGACGACCGCCGAGGGCGGTGACGCGTTCGCGCAGACCGACGAGCCCGTAGCCGGCGCCGACCGTGTCTGTGCGCGCGGCGCCAGGGGGGTTGGTGACCTCGACCCGTGTCGCGGGCGGCCGGTAGTCGACGCGGACGGTCACCGCGGCGCCGTCGGCGTGCTTGCGGGCGTTGGTCAACGCTTCCTGGACGATGCGGTACACGCCGAGACGATGGGTGGTGGGTGCCTGCTCGGGAAGACCGTCGACCGTCAGCTCTATGCGTTGCCCGGCGGCACGGGCCTCGTCGACCAGTTCCCGCACGTCTCTCAGAACGGGTGCGGGGGTGCCGTCCGTCGGAGTGGAGCCGGGGTCGCGCAGAACACCGAGGACGTCACGCAGGTCGGCCAGAGCTTCGGTGGATGTCGTCCGCAGCAGGCCCAGGCGTTCGGCGACCGGCGCGGGCAGGGTGTCGCTCTTGGTGACCAGGACACCGCTGTGCAGAGCGATCAGGCTCAAGCGGTGGGCGAGCACGTCGTGCATCTCCGCGGCGATACGGGACCGTTGTGTGGCACGAGCGGCTTCCACCCGCAGTTCCGCTTCGACCCGCAGGTGCGCCACCTGGGCGGCCAGCGCCCGCACAAGACGCCGCCGGTTGCCCAGCCACAGGCCGACAGCCATGGCCAGCAGCGGCACGAACAGGGTGGAGGCGTACCGCTGCTCTCCCCACAACGTGGTTGCCGGGTAGCTGAACAGGTTGGCGCCCAGCGCGGCGACGGCACATCCCGCCGCCACCCGCGCCCGGCCGTCCACGGCCAGATCGAACAGGACGACCGCCAGCAGCGGCAGCAGGGGCCACCCCAGCCACGCGGTGGCCACGGTGACCACCAGCGGCGCGACCGGCCCGCGCAGACCGGGCACCAGCAGGCCGACTCCGCACAGCAGGGCCGCGGCGGTGACCGGGGCCAGATAGTGACCGCCGCGGACCGCCGCACCGTTCAGTACGGCGACCAGCACGAGTACCGCGACGAGCGTCACGCGCCCCCAGGCAGCCCACCTCGGGCCTTCGCTCCAGCTCACCCTGGCCATCCTAGGCAGGCCGCGGTGTCTCCTGACCCGACGATCCGCTCCGCAGACCCCCTACTTTCGTAGGGGGAGGCGGTCGCACAACGACGGATGTGATGGTGGGCGCGGATTTCTAGCGTCGAAACCATGAACGACTGGACCACCTCCTCCCCCGACCCTGTCCTGGCGCGGCGCCGTACCGAAGGCTGGATGTTCCTGAGGGAAGCGGCCCGCGACCTGCGGACCACCGGGGCGATCGCCCCCAGCGGCAAGGCTCTCGCCCGCGCTCTGACCGATCCGCTCCGGGCCACGGCTCGCCCGTCGGCCGTCCTGGAAGCGGGCGCCGGAACCGGCGCGGTCACCCGTGTCCTGATACCTCAGTTGTCCCGGGGCAGCCGTCTGGACGTCGTCGAGGCCAACCCACGCTTCGCCGCGCGACTGCGTCACCTCGTCGCCACGCACCCCCATCCGGCGGGCCTGCCCGGGCGGGCTGCCGTGCACCAGACGTACGTCGAGCACCTCAGCACCGAGCAGCGCTACGACGTCATCGTCTCCGGGCTTCCCTTGACCAACTTCGCCCCTGAGCAGGTCGAGCGCATCATGGCTCGGTACATGGAGTTGCTGCGCCCCGGGGGCGCCCTGACCTACTTCGCGTACATAGGCACCCGCGGGGCCCGTGCGCTGACCGCGTCCCGAGCGGAGGCCCGTCGGCACGCCGAGGTGAACGAGGTCATGGCCGCATATCAGCGCCGCTACGCCACCGGCCGCTGGACCGTGTGGGCCAATCTGCCCCCGGCGCACGTCTGGCACCTGCGACGCCCTCTCGCCCCTCCCCACGACCGGGAGAGCCACCGGGTCGTGGCCGGTCGGTGAACGCGCTCTCCGACATCCTCGGCCACCTTTCCGCTGCTTGTGTCTACACCGTGGTGGCCCTGGCCGTGCTGGCCGAGTCGATCCTTCTGATCGGTGCCTTCGTCCCCACGCTCACGCTGCTGCTGACCGCGGGCGCGCTGGCCCGCACGGGCCAGGTCAGCCTCCCTGCCGTGGTCGGGACGGCGGCCGTCGCCGTCGTCGCGGGTGACTTCCTCGCCCACCGCACCGGAAGGCTCCTGGGTCATCGACTGCGTTCGGGTCGCGCGGGGCGTCGTATCCCCGGCGCGGCCTGGCGCCGGGCCGAGGCACTGATGACTCGCCATGGTGGTCGTGCCGTCTTCCTGGCTCGCTTCCTGCCGGTGGTCCGCACCCTCGCCCCTCACTTCGCGGGGGCCACCCGGCTGCCGTACCACCGCATCGCTCCCTACGGCGCCACCGCCGCCTGTCTGTGGGCCATGGCCGAAGTCGGCGCCGGATACGCCGCCGCGAGCTCTGTCCAGCGCGTTCTCTTCCTGGGTGGCCCTGCCATCGCCCTGCTCTGTCTGTGCGCGATCGGTGCCGCGGTCCCGTGGGTGAAGAGACGCCAGGCCTCCGCATCACGCTGAAGCGGTCCACCAGCGCTCGACCTCACAGTGCCGGCGCCAACGGCTCGCCCGGCAAGCCGAGTTGCGGGGGGCCGACACTCAGGCGGGCTTCGCCTCCTGGTTGGTGACGAAGTCGCCCGGCATCTCCGGGCTCCAGACAGCGGCCGGGCAGTCCCAGTCGTTCGGCTTCCAGTCCTCGGTCTGGTCGATGTCGGACACCATCCAGCTGGAGTGGTGCAGACCGGGGTGGGCCGCCGGGACGACCCGAAGACGTGGTGGTCGCCGGGGCCCGAGTTCATGAACGTGGCTGTGCCGGGGATGCGGTCCGACAGCCGGAGGCCGAGGATGCGGGCGTAGAAGGCCTCGGAGGCGACCAGGTCGGAGCTGAAGATCAGCATGTGTCCCAGGCGCTGGCGGCGGGGCTTCGCGTCCGCGTTCAGCGAGCGGGCCTGATCGGTCCGCCGGACGCGGTCGCCGACGTTGACGTCCTGCGCGTCGGTGGTGCCGAACTCGCGCCAGGAGGCGATCTGCTCGTCACGGAGGTTGATCAGGTTGCCCTCGTTGTCGTGCAACCACAATCCGCCGGGCAGGTCGGCCCGGTCTGACGTTCTGACGTCAGGACTGACCGTTGCCCGCGATCCCCAGCGCGGTGCGGGTGGCCACGGGTTCGTACTCCGGGGCGATGTCCGCCAGCACGTTCAGGGCGGTGCGCGCGAGATGATGTGCGATCACGCGTACCGCTTCGTCCTGGTCACTGAGCCGCAGCGCCTCAAGGAGTGCTTCGTGCTCGGCGTTCGCCCGGGCCCAGGAATTGTGTACGCCCAGTCGGGCCAGCCGGATGTAGCGCTCGCTGTGCTCGCCGAGCGAGGTGAGCATGCGCTGCAGGTGCGGTCCCACCGCCTGCGTCGCGATGCGGTGGAATTCCTTGTGCGCCGCGTGCCACTCGTCCGAGCGCTCGTCGGCCGCCATGTCCTGCATGCGCTTGAGTGCTTCGCCCATGGTCTCCAGGTCCCCGGGCGCGATCGACTTGGCCGTCACGCTCACCGCGAGCGCTTCGAGCATGATCCGGGCCCCGTAGACGCCGTCCAGATCCTGGGGGTCCACGGCGCGCACCTTCGCCCGCTGGTCGGGCTGTGCGTCGATGAGCCCTTCCTCCTGGAGCAGCCGGAACGCCTCACGCATCGGCGTGCGGCTGACGCCCAGCTTGCGTGCCATCTGAGCCTGCAGCAACGTGGACCCCGGCGGCAGTTCACCGCTGAGGATCATCTCCCTCAGCCGTCCGTGCACGTCCAGGGCGAGTCGGCGTCCGCCCGCGGTCGGCTCGGGTGCGGTGCCCGCCGACTTGGCCGGGACCGGCGGCGCGTCGTTTCCGTTGCCTGTCGGCCGTGGCTCCTCGGGGGTCTCACCCTTCCTGCTGCTCATGTCCGGAGTCTACCCAGGTGTATGCAGCTGCGGCACGCGGAAGCGACAACGTGCCGCATTCGGCGGATATATCGCTGGAGGCTCGCTTGAAGGCGTGGCTTCACTGTATCCACTCGCCGGGAGGCGCGACGGGTGTCACTCCAACGGCCGCCGGCCCGCCTCACCGTCCGGGGTGGGGCCGATCAGCGACTGGAGCGGGCGGGAGGGCTGCCAGTCCGGCATGAAGCGACGGCGCAGGCCGGCCACCGCCTCCAGGCCACGCAGGGTCACGCCGGGTGGGGTGGACAGTCCCGCGGGCCCGAGGAGGCCGGGCGCCGCGGCCCGTGCGACGCCCTCCGGCAGGCCGTGGCGCACCAGAGCCGCTTCCACGCCCGACGCCCCGGAGGCCAGGAGCTTCGCCGTGCTCAGACGACAGACCTCGAGGTAGGCGCGGATGTGCCGTGCGGTGGCGATGGCGCGGGCGGCCACCACCACTCCGGTGAGGAGACCGGGCGCCACCTGAAGGTGGCCACCGAGGCGCGGGTAGCCCTTCTCCGCGGCCAGGACGTCGAACGGCGGGTGGAGCGTGGTCCCGTCCACGGCGCCTGTCGGCAGGACCTGGAACCTCTGCAACGTGCCGCCCACCGCGACGAGTTGACTGTCGTCGACCGGCGAGTGGGCGACATCGGCGAGCACGGCACGCAGGACGAACGCGAAGGCGCTGTGCGCGTTGTCGACCGCCCACCGCAGACGTGAGCCAGGCGTCCGGGGCGAGGGCCGTGCCGGCCGAGCACGCGGGCGGGACCAGCAGGTCGGGCCCCGTCCCGGGCGCCGACCGGCTGTCGGCAGGCCACGCCGGTGTGGGGCACTGCCTGCGTGGACCTCAGGCCTCAGGGGTCTGCTCGAGCATCGCGAGGGTCAGGACGTTCCCGCCGATGCCCCAGCCGCCGTCGGCCACCTCCTCGACGAGGACCATGGTGTTGGCGCGGGCCCGTTCCCCGTAGATCTCCACGTAGAGTTCGGTGGTGCGGGTGACGATCTTCTCCTTCTGCTTCTCGTCGAGGGTGCCGGCAATGACCTTGAAGTTGGCGAACGGCATGGTGGGTCTCTTTCCTGGAAGTGGCGTCAAAGGGAGTTGCCTGCGGTGCGGTGTGGGGCATGCGGTGTCGGCGGCTTGACCGGCGTCCGCGCCTCGGTCAGACGATGCCGCCGTTGGCGCGGATGACCTGGCCGTTGACCCAGTGGCCGGCCGGCGAGGCGAGGAAGGCGACCACCTCGGCGATGTCGGCGGGGGTGCCGAGCCGTTCCAGTGGGGGCTGGGCCGCAAGGCGGGCGACGGTCTCCTCGTCCTTGCCGTCGAGGAACAGGTCGGTGGCGGTGGGGCCGGGGGCGACGGCGTTGACGGTGACGTCCCGGCCGCGCAGCTCGCGGGCGAGGATCATCGTGAGCGCCTCGACTGCACCCTTGCTGGCGCTGTAGGCGCCGTAGCCCGGAAAGGCGAGGCCGACCACGGACGTGGAGAAGGTGACCATCGCCCCGCCGCTGCGGATCTTCCGAGCGGTCTGCCGGGCGACGACGAAGCTGCCGCGGATGTTGGTGCGGTGCACCGCGTCCAACTCGGCGAGGTCCAGGTCGGCGACCGATGACAGGTACATTCGGCCGGCCGCGTGGACGACCACGTCGACGCCGCCGAACTCGGACTCGGCGGTGTCGAACAGCGCGGCGACCTGCTGCTCGTCGGCGACGTCGGCCTGGACGGCGACCGCCCGGCCACCGGCGGCCGTGACCTCCTTGACAGCGGCCTCGGCCAGCTCACGGTTGCCCGCGTAACCGACCACCACGGCGAATCCATCGGCGGCCAGCCGACTCACCGTCTCGCGACCGATACCGCGGGAGCCGCCGGTGACGATGGCGACCCGGGGGCGGTCAGCGAGATGGCCGGAAGGGTGGCCTTCGGGGTGGTTGAGCGCCCTGTGACTGGGCGCGGTATGACTGGGCTCGGTGTGACTGGGCGCGTTTTCCTGGGTCGACATGGAGACTCCCGCGAGAGTTGCCGGACAGGGACTGCCACGACGGGATGTTCGTGGCGGGAGGGGGCGGTCGGCGTCGTCACCTGCCGCTCCCTGGCGTACGGCTCCAGCGTGAACCGGCGCTGCCGCGCCAACCAGGGCTGTCCCTACCCAGGGGTTGCCACCCCCTGGCTCAGGCCCCCGGCAGGAGCGACGATGGGGAGCGTGAACCACTCCGAACTCGCCGCCTTCCTGAAGTCGCGACGCGCCCTCATCCGCCCGTCCGACGTCGGTCTCCCCACGGGCCCGCGACGCCGGGTGCCGGGACTGCGGCGTGAGGAGGTCTCCCAACTGGCGGGCCTGTCCGCCGACTACTACACCGAGTTGGAACGGGGACGCGGCGCCCAGCCCTCCGCTCAGGTGCTGGCCGCCCTGTCCCGGGCGCTGCGTCTGAACGGCGACGAGCGGGACCACCTGTTCCATCTCGCCGGCCGTCTCGTGCCCCCGGCCGCGCACGGCCCGACCGCGCACGTGCAGCCCGCCCTTCTCGGCCTGCTGGACCAGCTCACCACCACCCCCGCCCAGGTCATCACCGACCTGCACGAAACCCTGGTCCAGAACCACCTGGCCGCCGCGCTGATCGGCCGGCCCCCGACGGCGCGCGGTCCCGAAGCCAGCTTCGTCCACCGCTGGTTCACCGACCCGGGCGCCCGCGCCATCTACCCGGTGGAGGACCACCCCCACCACTCGCGGGTCTTCGTCGCCGACCTCCAGGCGGTCGCCGCACGACGCGGCGGTGACACCGAGGTGCAGCGGATGGTGGCCGCGCTACGGCGGCGCAGCCAGGAGTTCGCCGACCTGTGGGACACCCACGACGTCGCTCTGAGACGTACCGACCACAAACGCATCGTGCACGCCACGTTGGGCGTCATCGAGCTGGACTGCCACAGCCTGTTCAGTGAGGACGGACGTCAGCGTCTGCTGTGGTTCAGCTCCCCACCCGGCACCGAAGGCGCCGCCCAGCTGGAGCTTCTCTCCGTGATCGGCGCCCAGGACATGACGCCCCGTGCTCCCGAACTCGGACGCCCACAGACCTGAGTCCGACGAGCCTAGGAGTATCGCGGCCACCTCGCGCCGCTGCGTCGGGTGTGGTGCGGGGCTGCTGTCGAACGCATGGACAGCGACAACCTTCTGGGACAGTTCCTGCGAGCTCGGCGCGGCCTTGTGCAGCCCGAGGAGCAGGGCCGCGTGCGGAACCCCTCGGTACAGGTGGTCGACGCACTGGCCCGGGCGCTGTTGCTGGACGACGAGGCGACCACCCATCTGCACCGGCTGGCCCGGCCCGTGCCGGGTCGTTCCCGCAGGCACCCCTCGCGTCAGCGGGTGAGCCCCGCCCTGGCGCGGATGATGAACAGCTGGGACGGCACACCGGCCGTGATTCTGGGGCGCTGCATGGACGTGCTGGCGCACAACTCCCTGGGCGTGCCCTGTTCGCCGGCCACACCTACAGCGGGGACCTGATGCGGCTCGTCTTCCTCGATCCCGACGCCCGGGATTTCTACCCGGACTGGGACCGGGTCGCCGCCAACACCGTCGGCGGTCTGCGCGAGGCAGCGGGAACCGACTACGACGACCCGCGGATGATCGAGCTGGTGGGCGAGTTGTCGCTGAAGAGCGAGGCGTTCCGCACGTTGTGGTCGCGTCATGACGTCCGCCAGAAGAGACATGAGACCAAACGCCTCTCATCACCTTCGGTGTGCCGTACGTGACTCCACCCCTGGTGGACCAACTGGGCTGCGAGGTCGGGTCGTTCGTGCCCGTCCCGGGTGCTGCCGGCCCTGCCACCGCTTTCGCGCTACGGGCGCTGCCGCGCGGGCCGGATGACCAGCTCGTTGACGTCGACGTCGGCGGGCTGGCTGATCGCATAGGAGATCGCACGAGCGATGGCATCGGGCGGGATGGCGGCCGCGCGGTAGGCCTTCATCGCCGCCGCGGCTCCGGGTTCGGTGATGGTGTCGGCCAGTTCGGACTCGACGACGCCGGGTGAGACGGTGGTGACCCGGATGAACGGCTCGACCTCCTGCCGCAGCCCTTCGGTGATCGCCCGGGCCGCGTACTTCGTGGCGCAGTACACGGCGGCCGTGGGAACCACGGAGTAGGCGCCGACCGACGCGATGGTGACGAAGTGTCCGCTCTGTCGGCGCTGGAAGTGCGGCATGGCCGCGGCGATGCCGTGCAGCAGTCCCTTGACGTTGACATCGACCATCCGGTCCCACTCGTCCACCAGCAGGGAGTCGAGCCGCGACAGCGGCATGACTCCGGCGTTGTTGACCATCACGTCGACGTGCCCGCGAGCGGTGACCGTTTCGTCGACGAACCCGGCCACGTCGTCCCGGTCGGTGACATCGAGACGGCGCACGTCGATGCTGCCGCCGTCGGCTCGGACGCTCTTCGCCAGGTCGGCCAGCCGATCCTCTCGACGCGCACCGGCGACGACATGGTGGCCCTCCGCGGCGAGCCGCCTGGCGATGCCTTCGCCGATGCCACTGGTGGCACCCGTGACGAGTACGACCTTCCGGCCGCCCTGCTCGGTGATCTCCGAGGTTGTCCCAGTCATCGCGTCCTCCTCGCTCGGTCGGGGCGAAAACCCCGGCAACGGTTCGTTCACCCGTGAACTTGCCGTGTTTTCGACTGCCGGAGAAGGCTGGGATCTTCCTAGGAGCGCCGCACCCCCCAGGCCGGCCGACGAGGACACGGCGGCCTGGACGGACGCTCGACTCGCCGCGCCGCGCCGCCAGGAGAGAGCGGCCCGTCAAGCGGCTCGTCAGACGGCGACGAGTTCCATACCGAAGTAACCGCCGCTCACGGGGTAGGTTTTCGAGCGGCGCCAGCCCGAGGCCGCGAAGAGGGAGTCGAATTCGTCCAGATCGCGTTCCTGGCCGTTGGTCATCGTGAGCATGGCCATGTCCGCCCGGGTGGCGAAGTCGGGCTCGCCGATCTCGCCGATGACCATCTCCACGACCAGTGCGCGTCCCCCCTCGTTCACGGCTGACCGGCAGTTCCGCAGGATGTCCGTGCACTGGTCGTCGTCCCAGTCGTGCAGGATCGTCTTCAGGAGGTAGAGGTCCGCGGGAGGGACCTCCGTGAAGAAGTCGCCCGCGACCGCGCTGAAGCGGTCGGACAGACCACGCTTCTCGGCGGCGCCGCGTGCGCTCCCGACGGCGTGCGGCAGGTCGAGTACCTGTCCGCTCAGGTGGGGGTGGGCCTCCATCAGCGCCAGGACGAAATCACCGTTCGCCCCGCCGACGTCGACCACGCCGGACACCCCGTCGACGGAGACCGCGTCCACGACACCGTGCGTCACCAGGCCGGACAGGTCCCCCATCGCCTCAGCGAAGAGCGCGGCCTCGTCAGCGTTCTCAGGTTGCGCGAAGTACTCGAAGATGTCCGCGCCCAGCGCCCGCTTGCTCTGGGAGGTTCCTTGCGTTCCGGGTCAGTGTCCGCGCGGCCAAGCTGCACGACACGGTGATCGCCGACTTGTACGGTGAGTCGCTGGCCGGTGGCACCCGGGGTTCCTCCCACCACCTCGACGACACGGTCCTGGTGCATGTGATGCGGCGCGGCAGGTGGCGCTTCGTCCGACCGCGCGACGGCGGCGAGGCTTCGGTGCCGGCCGGGCAGTTCATCGTGCGGCACAACGGCCCGCCGGTGCGTTTCGAGATGGAGCCGCGTACGACGGCGAGTGTGCTGATCCTGCCTGCCTCGCTGCTCGGACCGCGGATCGGTGACCGGCCGGTCGTGGGGCCTGCCGACTCGGCCGAAGCGCGACTGCTCACGGCCTACACCAAGGTGGTCGAATCGACCCTGGACGACCTCACCCCGGCCGGTGCGCAGGCGGCCCGCAACTGCCTGGTCGAACTGGTCAAGGGGGTACTGACGCGGGGGTTCGACGACAAGGAGCCCCGGCTCGCGCCCGCGCTGGCCCAAGCGGCGAAGGAGCTCGTGGACAGCCGCCTCGCCGATCCCGACCTCTCCCCCTCCGCCCTGGCCCGCGAACTCAACGTCTCCGTACGGACACTGCACAGGGCGTTCGCAGCGGCCGATGAGACGGTGAGCGCGTATGTCCGCCGCAGACGACTGGAACACGCCCGGCTCGAACTCGCCTCACCGGGTGGCCGACCCAGCGTGTCGGAACTCGCCGCCCACTGGCGGTTCGCCGACAGCAGTCACTTCATTCGCGCCTTCAAGAAGCAGTACGGCCAGACGCCCACCCAGTTCGTCCGGTCGAACACCCGTGATGGAGCACGTCTGGAGCGCTAGACCCGTACTTCGCGGGTCGTTGATTCGTATGGTGTGACCGGTCCGGGGGTGTCCTGGGCCGGTGGTGTGGCGTTGGGTGGGGTGTGTCGATGACTTCCCGGTCCCCGCGGCCACGGTCTCAGCGTCAGCGCATTGAAGTGGTGGTGACGTCCGTGGTGGAGAAGCGTCTGGGCGCTCTGCCTGTCGCTGCCGCGTTTCTGCGCCGGCTGGATGTCGCCGGGATCGTCGACGAGGTGTGTCCTGGTGGCGCGAGTGCGCTGGTGACGCACGGGCAGGTGATCGAGGCGCTGGTGGCCAACCGGCTCACGTCGCCCGCGCCGCTGGTGCGGGTGGAGGACTGGGCCAGGTGCTGGGCGGTGGAGGAGGTTTTCGGGATCGAGCCCGGTCTGCTCAACGATGACCGTCTGGCCCGGGCACTGGATGCGATCGCCCCGCATCTGGAGCACATCGCGGGCACGGTCGGAGCGCGTGCGATCGGTGCGTTCGGGATCGATGTGGCCCGGATGCACTGGGACATGACCAGCATGTCCGTGCACGGGGCCTTCCCGGCTGAGGGCCAGGAGGAGGACTTTCCCGTCATCGGCTACGGGCATCCCAAGGACCGGCGCTTCGATCTGAAGCAGGTCCAGGCCGGGCTCGCGGTGTCGGCCGACGGCGGCATCCCGCTCCATGCCCGGGTCTTCGGCGGTGGTGCGGCCGAGGTCAGCCAGGTCGTCGGCGCGATGAAGGACCTGCGGGCCATGGCCGGTGAGCGCGACTTCCCGATGGTCGCCGACTCCAAGCTGGTGTCCTACTCCATCATCCGGGCCCTGCTGGCGGCCCGGGTCCGGTTCATCGCCCCGGCCCCGGCCGCGCAGGTCGAGGACGTGGTCTATGCCTCTCTCGATCCCGCGCAGGCCACCGTCGTGGACTGGGCGCCGGACCGGGACGCGGACAAACCGCCCGAGCTGCGCGAGACCTACCGCGTGCTGGAGGACACCCACACCCTGACCGGGCCCCGCAAGAGCGATCCTCCGCTCACCGTGCGAAGGATCCTGGTCCACTCCACCGCGAACGCCGCCGGCCGGCAGGCCGCCCGCAGCAAGCGTCTGGCCAAGGCTGCCGAGGACCTGAACAAGCTCACCACCGCGGCAGGCAGACGCCACTACAAGACCCGGGAGAAGATCGTTGCCCGGATCGGTGTCTTCGCCGCCATGCGCCGTGTCACCTCCTGCCTGCGCTGGACCGTCACCGACAACGGCGACGGCACCCCGGCCCTGACTTGGCACTTCGACCAGGACGTGCTGAACGCCGAGGCCGCTGTCGACGGCTGGTACGCACTGCTGACGTCCGTCCCCGCCGACCCCGCAGGCCCGGCCGAGGCCCTGATCCACTACAAGGGCCAGGGCGCCGTCGAGCGCCGCTAACACGACTTCAAAGGACCTCTCGCGGTCGCGCCGGTCTTCGTGCAGCACAACCGGCGCTTCGCCGCCCTGATCCAGGTCATCTGCCTGGCCCTGCTGGTCTTCTGTCTGATCGAGCGGCAGGTCAGACGCGCGCTCGGCCCCGAGCAGACCATGAGCGGCCTCTACCCCGACAACCGCCGCGTCCGCCCCACCGGCCGCATGATCTTCTACTACCTCGGCGAACTCACCCTGCGGATCGGCCACGTCACCGACCCGCCCACCGTCCAGATCACCCGCGGCGTCCAACTCCACCTCCTCGACCTACTCGACACCGACATCGGACAAACCCGCTGGCCACAGACCTGTGACTGAGTGTCCTGGCTGGTCAGTCCGGCCATTGCAGAGGGCCACGCAGCCTGGCGGGAACCTCAGCGTCTCCGGGCCCAGTCCGCCTGTGTGATGGGATGTCCGCCAACGCTCGCAGGGGGCGGGGATACGTCGCAGCGACGAACGAGGACAGGAGACAGGGGGCCATGACGAGCGGGCACCAGACTCACGGGGCAGGCTCCGGCCAGCAGCCGTTGCAGACACGCGCCCTGACCCGTGAGGCCGGGCGGGTACGGCAGCTCCTGGCCGCCGGGGAGTGGCGCCCCGCCGCGGCGGACTCCGAAGCAGCAGCGCGCGTTCTGGCTCGCCTCACGGCCCCGCCTCCAACCCGGCGGGCAGCAACCACACGGACGCTGGCCACGGACCGGGACCGGCGCCTCCAACGCATCCTGCGAACCACCCTCCACCACCTCGACGCAGGCACCGTCAGCCCGCCCGCAGCCGCCCTCCTCGCCGCCGTCGCCCGCGCCTTCCTGCCTTGGCACACCACCCCGAACCCACCGGGCGCAGCGGCGGCCCCGAGATACGGGTCCCCGGTGGGCACAGCGGACGGCCCGGCCGTGCCAAACACAGAGGCGGGCGAGGCCCTGCTCCCCGATCTGATCGCACTGTTCGCCGCGCTGGCCTCGGCGAGCTCACCCGGGACCGTCCCGCTCACGCCCCCGGCCGAGCCCTGGCAGGTTCAGTACACGGGCCGCTTCCGTCGTTACGGCAGACCCGCTTTCGGGGTGTGGACGGCCGAGACCATCGGCTGCCCGGCATGCGGGGGGAAGGCCGGCCCGTGGACAGTGACCTGCGACTGGCGCCTGATCTCGCTGGGCTGCCAGTGCGGGGCGGTGACCCACAAGCACGGCCTCGCCTTCTCCGAAGTCTGGCTCCTCCTACCAGACCTGTGACCGAGCGTCGTGGCCGACCGCCCACACAACGACGCTCAGTCACAAGACCTAAAACGGCGCCCCGCGAAGTCCGGGGCTAGACGGTGGAGCCCGCAGCCGACAGGTCCTGACGGTCCCGGGACCGCGGACACGGGGCCGGACAGCTCGTCGTCATCGTCGGGGGTGCGGAGTTCTCACCCCTTCGCCGCGTCGTACTCCTCACGCGCCGTCTGGATCGCCGCCATCCGTCGCTCCGTCCACTGCGCGAGGCCGCGGACCTGTTCGGCGGCCTCCCGGCCGAGGTCCGTGAGGGAGTAGTCCACGTGGGGCGGGATCACCGGCTTGGCGTCGCGGTGGACCATGCCGTCGCGTTCCAGGGTCTGCAGGGTCTGGGTCAGCATCTTCTCGCTGACCCTGCCGATCACCCGGCGCAGTTCGCCGAAGCGGTAGGAGCGGTCCAGCAGCGCGATCAGCACCAGGGTGCCCCAGCGGCTGGTGACGTGTTCCAAGGCCACGCGCTGCGGACACATCGTGTCGCCGCCGGCCATCCGCACACGGTCCACAAGCTTCGCCTCACTTACGTCCACACCCGTACCCTACTTCCCGAGCGGCACTTCCGAAAAGATAGTGCCCCTCCAGTGGAGCCGGCCGTCGCCCTGCCGACGGATCACGCCGTCTCCGTCGGCAGGGCAGGCGCGAGCTACTCGCCCCGGGATCCGGAGAACCGGCCGCGCACGACGACGAAGCCCGCCGCGGCCAGCCCCAGCAGACCCGCGATCAGCCCGGCGATCCCGAGCCCGCGGGCCGTCGAGTCGCCGGCGGACGCGGCCGACGTGGAGCTGCCGGCACTCTTCGGTGCCCCTGAAGGGGTCGTCGAGGTGGTCGAGGCGTCACCGCCCTCGCCCGTCGCGGCCTTGGCCGTGAGCTTGACGACCGGCGCCGGGTTCTCCGCCTCGTCGTCACCCGACGTCGCTACGTCGATCCAACGGACGATCTTGCCGTCGGAGTACGTCTGGAGTGCCTTGAAGGTCAACTGGCCCGTATTGTCCGGGAGTTGACCGAAGGCGACGTCGAAGTCCTCGTACTGGCCGGGCCTGATCCGCCCGCCGGTCCAGGTGATCTCCGAGGCCGCGTCGGTGATCGTGCCGTCGTCGGTCCTGACCGGCGTCTTCAGCTTCGTGTTCGTCACCTTGGCGGTCCAGCCGTCGTGCGGGGAGACGAGCACACCGAGGACGGGGTGGTCGGTGGGCAGGAAGACCTGGACCTTGGTGGTGTCGGCGGTGTCCTCCTCGTCGGGGACCCGGAAGGTGAGGAGGCCGTCGGTGGCGCCCTTGGCGTAGCTGTCTGGGTGGACGGTGACATGCGCGGACGCGGCGCCGGCGGCGGTGAGCACTCCGGCGGCGGCGAACGTGGCGACGAGGCCGACACGGCGCAGAGCAGTGCGTGTTCTGGACATGAGTGGGTGGGTCTCCGTACTGGGGGAGGGAGGTCAGGGTCGGATGACGTACGACATCTCCTCCGGCGGTCCGCGCCGGTGTACGGCGTACCGCAGCCGCAGCCGGTGCGACGGCCGGGTCTCATGGGCGAACCGACGTACCGGACGCGGTAGGACCGGTCCGCCCCGCGCTCCCTTCGCCACCTGCCACCAGGCGGCGAGCCCCGGTACGCACGCGACCGCCCACCGCAGCAGCGCCCACAACGCGGCCTCACCGCGCCGCAGCCACCAGGTCAGGACGACGGCCGCGCCGGCATGGGCGGCGGTGGCGTGCGGCGTCAGGGCATGGGCGTGGGCGTCGGCGGTGGACATCCGCATGCCCTGCATGGCCGTCACGGCATGCGGGCGGGCGGCGTCGAACACGAAGTGCAGCCCGCCCTGGACGGCCAGCGTCCCGCCGCCGATGCCGGTCAGTGACCGTTCCCGCCCGCTGAACAGGCAACCCGCCAGGAAGACGGGGACACCGCTCGCGAGCTGCAACCACACCGGCGGGGCCCCGCCCATGGCCAGCGCATGTCCCGCGGTGGCGAGCAGCACACACAGCACGGCGAACACCGCCGCGCGCAGGCTCCGGACCACCGGGGACGCACTCACATCCGCTGATGCTGCCACGCGGCCGAAGACGCTCTCTCCCCGCCTCCGCACAGACGGCCCGCCTCCTCCTCGGGAGTCGGACGCGGACCCTGTTCGGTTCCCGCCTCACCGGGTGAAAGCGGAGCAGTGGAAGCGGCCGAAGGAGCACCGGCGCACACTCGACGCCCGGCGCGCTTCTCGCCCGCACCGGCACCGCGCGTCCGCCTCGCCGCCGCCGGGTATCCCCCGGACAGACCTCGCGACCGCCGGCCCCGGACGCCGGCGCGACGCGACCCCATGCCCACGGAGGTGGAGCACCATGACCGACACCGGCGCGCTGCGACCCGTCGCGACGTTCTGCGGAGAGTGCGACTGCGGCTGTCCCCAGCTCTTCGTCGACCCGAACGCCCCGGCCGAGCAGCGGATCATCCTCACCGACGACTTCGGCCAGCGCGTGCAGATGAGCTTCGACCAGTTCTCCCACCTGGTCGCCGACGCCAAGGCGGGCAAGTTGGACGGTATCGCGCTGCCCTGACACGACGTGCCGGCGACTGTGACGCAGTCGTCGGGTCCGTGGGGGCTACGAAGTGGTAACGACACGCAACCGTGCGCCAGTTCGCATGGTCCAGTCCCCTATGAAGATCTCTTTCCTGCTCCACAACGCCTACGGAATCGGAGGCACGATCACCACCACCTTCAACCTGGCCCAGGCACTCGCCGAGCGCCATGACGTGGAGATCGTCTCCGTGCTGCGGCACCGCGAGCACCCGAGCTTCACCCTGGACCCGAGGGTCTCGCTGCGGCCGCTGGTGGACCTCAGGCAGGAGAAGGAGCACCCGTCACATCTGCGACCGGCGAAGGTCTTCCCCCGCTCCGAGTACCGGCACAAGCAGTACAGCGAGTTGACCGACCAGCGGATCGGTGAGTGTCTCGCCTCGATCGACGCCGACGTGGTGATCGGGACCCGGCCGGGGCTCAATGTGCATCTCGCGCTCCAGGCGCCGCGCCACGTCGCCCGCGTCGGGCAGGAGCACCTCACCCTGGACAACCACTCGCCCCGGCTGCGGAGCGCGTTACGCAACGCCTACCGTCGGCTGGACACGCTCACCACGGTGACCGAGGCGGACGCCGCCGCCTACCGGCGCAAGATGAGGCTGCCCGGGGTACGGGTGGAGGCCCTCGCGAACAGCGTGCCGGATCCCGGTCTTTCGGCCGCGGACGGCACCGCGAAGGTCGTCGTCGCGGCCGGCCGGCTGGTCCCGGTGAAGCGGTACGACCTGCTCATCGAGGCCTTCGCCATGGTCGTCGCGGAACGCCCGGACTGGCAGCTGCGCATCTACGGCAAGGGTGAGCAGCACGACCGGCTGCGGGAGCTCATCAGCAGGCTCGGGCTGTACAACAACGTCTTCCTGATGGGTGCGGTGGCGCCCATGGAGGCCGAGTGGGTCAAGGGCTCGATCGGAGCGGCCGCCTCCAACTTCGAGCCGTTCGGGATGACGATCGTCGAGGCCATGCGCTGCGGTCTGCCGGTGGTGAGCACCGACTGCCCGTACGGACCGGGTGAGATCATCAAGGACGGCGTCGACGGCCGGCTGGTGCCGGTCGGGGACCGTGACGCGATGGGTGCGGCCCTGCTGGAACTCGTCCGTGACGACGAGCGGCGCCGCCGCATGGGACGTGCGGCCCTGGAGAACGCGCGGCGGTTCGCCCCCGGCCCGGTGGTCGAGCAGGCCGAGCGTCTGCTGGCCGAGGCGGTCGCCGCGCGAAGAGCCGGACGACCGGTCGCCCAGGAACGCACCCCCGTGCGCCGGGTCCTGGTCAGCAAGGGATTCGCCGCCCGCGACACCGCGATCACCGCGGCGGGCAGCGCGCTGCGTGTCGTACGAGGGGGGCAGCGGTGAGCGGGAGCGCAGGAGAGACGGAAGGGACAGCGGCGGTGGGCTCGGAACCCGAGGTGCGGCCACGCGTCGGCTGTGCGGTCGACGCGGACGGCCGGATCACGTTCGACGTGCCGGCGCGGCCGGCGGAGGCCCGCCAGGTGCTGCTGCGGCTGCGTCCGAAGAAGGGACAGCCGGAGAAGATCCTCCACGTCCTCGACCTGGAGCCGGCCGGCGACGGCCGCCGACGGGCCGTCCTGGAGACCTGGCCCGTTCTCGCGGAAGGCCGGTGGGACGTCCACCTCCTCCAGGACCCCGACTCCCGGCGGCTGCGGCTGCTCCCGGGACCGCGCGACCTGCGGGTCCTCGTCGACGGTCACCTCCGTGACCGGCAGTCACCTCTCGCCGTCCGGATTCCGTACGTGACCAAGGACGGCCATCTGGCGATACGTGCCTGGCGACGCACCGCCCACGCGGAGGCCGCCGGCATCGAGGTCACGGACCGGTCGATGACGGTCGGCGCCCGCCTGCACGGCGCCTCGCTCGGGAAGGGAGCCGTGGTGCGCCTGCGCCGGCGGGGCGGCGACGGTGCCGTACGCACCCTGCAACCACACGCCGGGGACGACGACCGGAGCTTCTCCTTCACCGTCGACTACGAGGAGTTGGCCACCGGGACGGACGGCGGGAGCGGCATCTGGGACGCCTTCGTGCTGCCCGCGCCGGAGGCGTCGCCCATCCGGATGGCCAGGCTCCTCGACGATGTGGCGGACCGTAAAGAGGTGTTCGTCTATCCGACGGTCACGGTCGGAGGGGCCCTCGTGCACCCCTACTACACCGTCGACAACGACCTCTCCGTGAAGGTCACGAAGACCGGCTGAGGCCCAGGGCCGGCGACTACGCCGCCGCCCCGTCCTCCGACGCGATCTGCGTCACCTCGCCCGGCTTCTGCGCGAACTGCGTGTGGTACAGCTGCGCGTACCGTCCGTCCAGGGCCAGCAGGTCCTCGTGGGTGCCACGTTCCACGATCCGTCCGGCCTCGACCACCAGGATGAGGTCCGCGCTGCGGATCGTGGACAGCCGGTGGGCGATCACGACGGCCGTCCTGCCCTCCAGCGCCTCGGTGAGCGCCTCCTGGACGGCCGCCTCGGAGGTGTTGTCCAGGTGGGCGGTGGCCTCGTCGAGGATGACGACGCGCTGGCGGGCCAGCAGCAGCCGGGCGATGGTCATCCGCTGGCGTTCGCCGCCGGAGAGCCGGTAACCGCGTTCGCCGACCACGGTGTCGAGGCCGTCGGGCAGGGAGCGTACGAGGTCGTCCAGGCGGGCGCGGCGCAGGGCGTCCCACAGCTCCTCCTCGGTCGCCGTGGGGCGGGCGAGCAGGAGGTTGGCGCCCACGGTGTCGTGGAAGAGATGCCCGTCCTGGGTGACCATGCCGAGGGTCTCCCGAAGGGACCGCGCGCTCAGATCACGGACGTCGACCTCGCCGACCCGGACGGCGCCCTCGTCAACGTCGTACAGCCGCGGCAGCAGCTGGGCGACGGTCGACTTGCCGGCGCCGGACGAGCCGACGAGGGCGACGGTCTGTCCGGGTTCGGCGCGGAAGGAGATGCCGTGCAGGACCTCGGCGCCGCCCCGGGTGTCGAGGGCGGCCACCTCCTCCAGGGAGGCGAGGGAGACCTTGTCGGCTGACGGGTAGCCGAAGCGGACCTGGTCGAACTCGACGGCCACCGGACCGTCGGGGACCTCACGGGCGTCCGGTTTGTCCTCGATCAGCGGCTTCAGGTCGAGCACCTCGAAGACCCTCTCGAAGCTGACGAGGGCGCTCATCACCTCGACGCGGGCGCCGGCCAGCGCGGTGAGCGGGGCGTACAGGCGGGTCAGGAGCAGCGCGAGGGCCACCACGGCGCCCGGGTCGAGGGTGCCGCGCAGGGCGAACCAGCCGCCGAGGCCGTAGACGAGGGCCAGCGCCAGGGCCGACACCAGGGTCAGGGCGGTGATGAACACGGACTGGGCCATGGCCGTCCGTACGCCGATGTCCCGGACCTGGCGAGCGCGGACCGCGAACTCCTCGGACTCCTGATCGGGACGGCCGAAGAGCTTGACCAGGGTGGCGCCGGGCGCGGAGAAACGCTCGGTCATGCGGGTGCCCATCGCCGCGTTCAGCGCCGCGGCCTCCCGCTGCATCCGGGCCATCCGGCTGCCCATTCGCCGGGCCGGGATCACGAACACCGGCAGCAGCACCAGCGCCAGCAGGGTGATCTGCCAGGAGAGCGTGAGCATGACGGCGAGGGTGAGGACCAGCGTGACCAGGTTGCTGACCACTCCGGACAGGGTGTTGCTGAAGGCACGCTGGGCGCCGATGACGTCATTGTTGAGACGGGAGACGAGCGCACCCGTACGAGTGCGTGTGAAGAACGCGACCGGCATGCGCTGCACATGATCGAACACAGCGGTGCGCAGATCGAGGATGAGTCCCTCTCCGAGCGACGCCGACAGGCGTCTGCCGAGGATGCCGAGCGCCGCCTCCGCGACCGCGATCAGCGCGATGAGCAGGGCAAGCCGGACGACGGTGCCCTCGTCGTCGCCCGAGACGATCGCGTTGACGACCTTTCCGGCGAGCACCGGGGTGGCGACGGCGAGCAGCGCGGTCACCACCCCGAGGGCGACGAACCGGGCGATGCGGCGGCGGTGCGGGCGGGCGAACGCGCCGATGCGGCGCAGCGTCGCGCGGGCGAGGGGTCGTCGTTCCTGCTCGGCGTTCATGACACTGTGCAGTTGTGTCCAGGCCGTGGTCTCCATGCTCATAGGAAGGACCGTAGAGCCTCAAGCTTGCTTGAGGTCAAGGGAACCCCGCTGTCCGTCCCTGCGAAGGATCCGATGACCGTACGTAAGCCCATGTCCCCGCTTCCGCAACCCGCAGTTGGCGCAGGATGGGAAACCTCTCCGACTGTGACAGCGGTACATCTCCCCGATATCCCCGACCGCCCCGACTTCTTGCAGGTCTGCGACGTCAACGACGTCTCCGACCTCGCTGACCTCTCCGAGCGCTCCGACATCCCCGAGGGACGGCTCCCCCGCCGCGTCCCGATCCGTCGGCTGCGCCAGATCCTGTGCCTGCTTCCGCTCCTGCTCGTCACCGTCGTCGCCGTCCAGCACCGGTCGGTGCTCGCCGAGGGCTTCGGCCATCTGCGGCACGCCCAGTGGCCCTGGCTGGTGGCGGCGATCGGGGCGACGTGTCTGACCTGGGTCGCGGCCGCCGTGACCCGGCAGGGTGCCGTCGTCGAGGCGTTGCCGAAGCGGAGGCTGCTGGCCACCCAGTTCGCCGCTGGCGCGGCCAACCATCTGCTGCCGACCGGGCTGGGCGCGAGCGCCGTCAACCTGCGGTTCATGACGGTGTGCGGGCTTCCGCTGGCCCGTTCGTCCGCCGCGCTGGCGCTGTACATGCTGGCCGAGACGGTCGGCCGGCTGAGCCTGCTGGCCGCGCTGCTCTTCGCCTTCCCCGACGCGCTGCGGCTGGGTCCCCTCCTCCCTGACGGGGCGGTCGGCCCGCTGCTGCTGGTGGTCGGCGCGGCCCTGCTGGTCGCCGCGGGGGTGCTGGCGTCGGTACGACGACTGCGTACCGCCGCGTGCTCCTTCCTGCGCACCGCGTTCGGCGAGGCGCGCTCGGTGCACACCCGGCCCGCGCGGGCGCTGGCCCTGTGGGGCGGCGCGCTGGCGTTCCCCGCGTTGCAGGCGTCCGTGCTGACCGCGGTGGGCCAGGCGCTGGGGCTGCCGGTGCCGCCCGCGCACATGGCGGTCGCGTACCTGGCGGCGACGGTGGCGGTCGCGCTGGTGCCCACCCCGGGCGGCATCGGTTCGGTGGAGGCGGCGCTGGTCGTGGCGCTGGTGGCGGCGGGCGGCCCGGCCGCGGTCGCCACCGCCGTGGTCCTGGCCTTCCGGATCATCACCGTCTGGCTCCCGCTGGTGCCGGGGGCGTTGACGCTGGGCGCCCTGGTACGGCTGAAGGTGATCTGACCGGCTCCCGCGGCACCGACGCAGCCGGGGCCGGGCCGGTCGAACCGCCGGGGAAATCGTCCGAAACCACGCCGTCCGGCCGCCGTCCGGGTACGAACTCCTGTGCCGGATACGGCAGGATGAGCGGTCGCGCGGGCCACGGGGGGCCAGTTGGCCCGCACGATCGCACATCGGAATCGAGCAGGTGGCAACGTGACGCAACTTCACATCCGGCCGTCGGTGCAGGCCTTCGCCGCAGTCCTCCGTGCCGGAGGTGACCGGTGAAGCGAGCCCTCACCGTGGACGACCTGGTCATCGCGGGAATCGCCCTGGCCGCGGGCCTGCTGGCGGCGTTCCTGCTGCGGATGCTGCTGCGCTGGCTCGGCAAGCACGCCGACCGCACCCGCTGGGGCGGCGACGACGTCATCGTGGACGCGCTGCGCACGGTGGTGCCGTGGGCGGCCATCGCGGGAGGTGCGGCGTCCGCGGCGGCGGCGCTGCCGCTGCTCTCCGCGGTCCAGCACACCGTCAACCAGACCCTGACCGTGCTGCTGATCTTCGTCGTCACGGTGGCGTCGGCCCGGGTCGTCGCCGGCCTGGTGCGGACGGTGACCCAGTCCCGCTCCGGGGTCGCCGGGTCGGCCACGATCTTCGTGAACATCACCCGGGTGCTGGTGCTGGCGATCGGCTTCCTGGTGGTGCTGCAGACGCTGGGCATCTCCATCGCGCCGATGCTCACCGCCCTGGGGGTCGGTGGTCTGGCGGTCGCCCTGGCTCTCCAGGACACCCTGGCGAACCTCTTCGCCGGTATCCACATCCTCGCCTCCAAGACCGTCCAGCCCGGCGACTACATCAAGCTGAGCAGCGGTGAGGAGGGATACGTCGAGGACATCAACTGGCGTCAGACGACGGTCCGCGCGCTCTCCAACAACCTGGTCGTGATCCCCAACGGGGAGCTCGCGAAGACCAACATGACCAACTTCATGCGTCCCGAGCAGCAGTTGACGATCCTGGTCCAGGTGGGCGTCGCCTACGACAGTGACCTGGAGCACGTGGAGCAGGTCACCTGCGCGGTCGTCACCGAGGTGATGACCGAGATCACCGGCGCCCTCCCCGATCACGAGCCGGTGGTCCGCTTCCACACCTTCGGCGACTCCAGGATCGGGTTCACGGTGATCCTGGGCGTCGGCGAGTTCAGCGACCAGTTCCGGATCAAGCACGAGTTCATCAAGCGGCTGCACCGGCGCTACCGCGAGGAGGGCATCCGGATTCCGGCGCCCGCGCGGACGGTCGCCCTGCAACAGGGCACGGTGGTCATCCCGCAGCAGCGCGGCGCCGCGGAAACCGAGCCGGGCGAAGTCGCCTCCACCCGGCTCGACTGAGCCGCCGCCCCGGGCCGGGCCCTCGCCCCGCCCGGGCCTCGCCCCGCCCGGGCCTCGCCCCGCCCGGGCCTTTACAGGGTGGCCGAGTTGTCGTGGTAGTGCCCGTTCCTCCGGGTGTTCGGCGCGACGAGCGTCGCGGTCGCCGGGGTGACCGTCCAGTCCGGGTGGCCGGGCATCCGCGGGGTCTTCGTGCCGTACAGCCAGTCCCGCAGGAAGCCCGACAGGTCCTGGCCGGACACCTCGGAGGCGAGGGTGATGTAGTTCTCCGTGGTCGCCGCGGAGTTGCGGTACCGGTCCAGGAAGGCGCGCTCGACGGAGCCGAAGGCGTCCTCGCCGATCAACTGCCGCAGCGCGTACAGGACCAGGACGCCGCCGAGGTAGCGCTGGCTGTCGAAGAGGTTCGTCGCGTTCGGTGAGGCGACCGGACCGGAGGTTTTTCGCCACTGGTCGCCGCGCGCGTAGGTGTCCTTCATCCGGGCTTCCATGGTGGTCAGCCCGAGAGAATCGGTCCAGCCGCGCTCGTAGCGGTAGAGCAGCCCGTAGAAGTCGGCGTGGCCCTCGTTCAGCCAGAGGTCGGCCCAGGTGGCGGGGCTGACGCTGTTGCCGAAGTAGGAGTGGACCAGCTCGTGCATCATGTGCGAGCCGATCTTCGACTCGTCCTGGAGCAGGAAGTTCGGCTTGTAGAGGGTGAGGGTCTGGGTCTCCAGTCCCGTGAAGTCGAAGGCGTTCGCGGCGTCGGAATTGCAGGGCAGCAGCCCGTACGTCTCGAACGGGAACGCGCCGAGCCGCCTCTCGATCCAGCTCAGCTGCCCCGCGGTGAGGGAGAGCGCCGGTTCCAGGGCACTGGCGCGGGCGGTCGGCACGACGTCCCTCAGGGGCAGTCCGCCCGGGCCCTTGCGGTCCTTGACGATGTAGTCGCCGACCGTGATCTGCACCAGTTCGGTGGCCATCGGCTCACGCGACCGGTAGGTGTACGCGGTCCGGCCGTCGGTGAGGGTCTCGGTACTGACGAGGAGGCCGCTCGCGACCCCGCGCAGGCCGCTGGGCACGGTGACGCGGAAGGTGAAGGCCGCCTTGTCCTGCGGGTGGTCGTTGCAGGGGAAGACGGTGTGCGCCGAGTTCGGCTGGGGGCAGACGGCGAAACCGTCCGGGGTGGGGACCCAGGCGGTGTGCGCGAGGGACCGGCGCGGGTCGGCGGTGTACGCCACCACGACGGTGGCCGTGCTCGTGTCCGGCAGCTCGCGCACGGGCGTGACCCGCAGTTTCTCGCCGACCTGCTCGAAGTCGGCCCCGCTGCCCGCGACGCGGACGGACGTGATGTCCAGGCCGAGGGCGTCCAGGGAGAACCGGCTCAGGGCCTGGGTGGTGAGGATCTCCAGTGTCGCCGTGGCGGTGACGAGCCTGGTCGTGGCGTCGTACGCGAGGTCGAGGGCGTACGCGCGGACGCGGTATCCGTCGTTGCCGAGGCTCGGGAAGACGGGGTCGCCGAGGGTCTCGGCGCCCGGGGAGGCGGCCGCCGGGGCGGCCTGGGCGGCAGATCCCACGGTCAGCGCCGTGGCCACGCCTATCAGGGCGGTGGCCGGTGCGGTCACTCTGGTGCGATATCTCATGGTCCGCTTTCGCTCGGGCGGCCGGGTGGTCGGGTCCGGCCGCCGGTCAAAGGGCGATCACCGTGCATGACCACGGGAACGGACCCTCGGTTGCCTCGGCGGATGCGTCGCGTCTCGCTGGAGTGTGTCCAGAAGTACCCGAGGACCCCTGTCGAGACCGGGTGGGTCACGAGATATCTTGATGTCGAGCAATGTTGCAGACGTGGAGCGGAGCACCCGGTGACTGACTCGACCATCATCTATACGCACACTGACGAGGCCCCGGCCCTGGCGACGTATTCCTTCCTGCCGGTGGTCCGGACGTACGCCTCGCAGGCGGGTGTCGCCGTGGAGACGCGGGACATCTCGCTGGCCGGGCGCATCATCGCGTTGTTCCCGGAGTACCTCACCGAGGACCAGCGGATCCCGGACGCGCTGGCGGAGCTCGGCGAGCTCGCCAAGACGCCCGAGGCGAACATCATCAAGCTGCCGAACATCTCGGCGTCGATCCCGCAGCTGAAGGCCGCGGTCGCCGAGCTCCAGGCGCAGGGCTACGCACTGCCGAACTACCCGGACGACCCGAAGACCGACGAGGAGCGGGACATCCAGGCCCGCTACGACAAGGTCAAGGGCTCCGCGGTCAACCCGGTCCTGCGGGAGGGCAACTCCGACCGTCGCGCCCCCGCGTCGGTCAAGAACTACGCCAAGAGCCACCCGCACCGCATGGGCGCCTGGACCCCCGAGTCCAAGACGAACGTGGCGACGATGGGTGTGGACGACTTCCGCTCCACCGAGAAGTCCGTCGTGATCTCCGAGGCGGGCACGCTGCGCATCGAGCTGGTCGGCGACGACGGCTCCACCACCGTGCTGCGCGAGTCGGTACCGGTCCTCGCCGGCGAGGTCGTCGACGCCTCGGTCATGCACGTCGCGCCGCTGCGTGAGTTCCTGACCGCGCAGATCGCCCGCGCCAAGGCCGAGGATGTGCTGTTCTCGGTGCACCTCAAGGCCACGATGATGAAGGTCTCCGACCCGATCGTCTTCGGTCACGTGGTGCGCGCCTTCTTCCCGAAGACCTTCGCGAAGTACGGCGAGACGCTGGCCGCGGCCGGCCTGACCCCGAACGACGGTCTGGGCGGTATCCACAAGGGCCTGGAGGCTCTGCCCGAGGGCGCCGAGATCAAGGCCTCCTTCGACGCCGAGCTCGCCGAGGGCCCCGCGCTGGCGATGGTCGACTCCGACAAGGGCATCACCAACCTGCACGTGCCGTCCGACGTGATCGTCGACGCGTCGATGCCGGCCATGATCCGCACCTCCGGCCACATGTGGGGCCCGGACGGCCAGGAGGCCGACACCCTCGCGGTGCTGCCGGACTCCTCGTACGCCGGTGTCTACCAGGCCGTGATCGACGACTGCCGCGCCAACGGCGCCTACGACCCGTCGACGATGGGTTCGGTCCCGAACGTCGGTCTGATGGCGCAGAAGGCCGAGGAGTACGGCAGCCACGACAAGACCTTCGAGATCCCCACCACCGGCACGGTCCGCCTCGTCGACCAGGCCGGCGACGTGGTGATCGAGCAGACGGTCTCCGCCGGTGACATCTTCCGCGCCTGCCAGACCAAGGACGCCCCGATCCGGGACTGGGTGAAGCTGGCCGTCACCCGCGCCCGCGCCACCGGCAGCCCCGCCGTGTTCTGGCTGGACGAGACGCGTGCGCACGACGCCAACCTGATCGCCAAGGTCCAGGCGTACCTGGCTGAGCACGACACCGAGGGCCTGGACATCCGGATCCTCAACCCGGTCGAGGCGACCAAGCTGTCGGTCGAGCGCATCCGCCGCGGCGAGGACACCATCTCCGTCACCGGCAACGTGCTGCGTGACTACCTGACCGACCTGTTCCCGATCCTGGAGCTGGGCACCAGCGCCAAGATGCTGTCGGTGGTCCCGCTGATGGCGGGTGGCGGTCTGTTCGAGACCGGCGCCGGCGGCAGCGCCCCGAAGCACGTGCAGCAGCTGGTCAAGGAGAACTACCTGCGCTGGGACTCGCTCGGTGAGTTCTTCGCGCTGGTCCCGTCCCTGGAGCAGTTCGCGACGGCCACCGGCAACACCCGCGCCAAGGTCCTCGCCGACACCCTCGACCGCGCCACGGCGACCTTCCTCAACGAGGACAAGTCCCCGACCCGTCGCGTCGGCGGCATCGACAACCGCGGCAGCCACTTCTTCCTGTCCCTGTACTGGGCGCAGGAGCTGGCGAAGCAGACCGACGACGCGGACCTGGCGAAGGCCTTCGCGCCGCTCGCCGAGACCCTCACGGCGAACGAGCAGAAGATCGTCGACGAGCTGAACGCCGTCCAGGGCAAGCCGGCCGACATCGGCGGCTACTACCAGCCCGACCCGGCCAAGGCCGCGAAGGTCATGCGCCCGTCGACCACGTGGAACGACGCGCTGGCCACCCTGAGCTGACGCCGAGCCCCTCCCGGGGCAGTCGCGTGACTCCGCCCCGACCGGCGACCAGCCGGCCGGGGCGGAGCCGTATGCACAGCGCCTGCCGTCGCCGCCGCGTACACCGGCGAGGGCGGCGGTCCTTACGCCCTGACCCCGCTTGCCACCGCTGTGGCACCTTGATCGTGCACCACACCGCCGACCACGTCCCCGGGAGCAGCGCCATGACCTCCGCCGCACCGTCCTTCGAGCTGCTGCCCGGCGCCGGTGAGTCGCCGGTGATCCTTCATGTGCCGCACTCCTCGCGGGAGATACCGGCCGATGTGCGGGACGGCATCCTGCTCGGTGACGCGGAACTGGAGCGGGAACTCGACCACATCGTCGACGCGCACACCGCCGAGCTCGCCGCCGCGGCGACGAGGCTGTCCGGCGTCGCTCCCTGGCGGTTCGTCAACCGGCTGTCCCGGCTGGTCGTCGATCCGGAGCGGTTTCCGGACGAGCGGGAGGAGATGCTCGCGGTGGGGATGGGCGTCGTGTACACCCGCACCACGCACGGCGCCCCGCTGCGGTCCGCGGACACCGATCCCGAACCGTTGGTCGCGCGGTACTTCGAGCCGTACGCGCGGGCGATGACCGACGCCGTGGCCGGGCGGCTGGCCGCCACCGGGCGGGCCGTCGTCATCGACGTGCACTCCTATCCGACCGCGGCGCTCCCCTACGAGTTGCACGGCGCCGGGCCCCGGCCGCCCGTCTGTCTGGGCACCGACCCCTTCCACACCCCCGAAGGCCTGCTGGGCGCTGCCCGGGAGGCCTTCGGGGGGCTCGGCGAGATCGGGCTGGACAGCCCGTTCGGCGGGACCTACGTGCCGCTCGAGTTCTACGGCCTGGATCCCCGGGTGAGCGCGCTGATGGTGGAGATCCGCCGGGACACGTACATGAGCGAGCCGGGCGGGCCCGCCGGGCCGGGTCTCGGCCGCCTCGCGCAGGCCCTGGCCGACCTCGTGGGGGCGGTGAGCGGCTGAGGAAACGTCAAAAGGACGTACTGGGTGCGGAACCAGCCCTCTTCCTTGAACGGTCACCCGGTCCGCGCCACGTGGGCCGCCCAGTCGAGGATCTGCACGGCCGCTCCGGCGGCCTCCAGGCCCCGGCAGTGGGCGTGGTGCCGGCGGGCGATGCCGTCGAGGTCGAGGAGGGGGCCGAAGGCCGGGTGCGCGGCCAGGCGGCGGGCGTAGGCCCACAGGGCGTGGTGTCCGGCGACGCGATGCACTGCGGCGGCGTCGAGGTGGTTGCGGTGCACGGTGTCCAGTCGCACCAGGGTGACCCACAACTCGACGTCGGCGACGGTGAGATGGTCACTGATCAGGTAGTCCTGGAACGCCAGCCGCCGCTCCAGCACGCCGAGCGCGGCCAGCAGTGTCTCGAGCGCCCTCGCCCGCTCGGACGGGTCGGCCCCGGCCCGGCCCGCGCGCTGCGCGGCCTCGTTGATGTCCCGGGCACACATCCGCTCGACGGCCTCGATCTCGCTCTCCGTCCCGCACGGGTACAGCGCGGGCCGCCCGGCCCCGAAGTGCCGGGCCAGGTCGCGTGTGATGTCCGGGGCGTGGGTGGAGACGATCCGCCCGGACCAGTCGTCGCTGAGCACCGGCCCGACGGCCGGGCCGGTGTACCGGTGGGCGCTCGCGTCGTACAGCGGACGCAGCACGGAGTGACCGCCGTCGGGGCTGTCGGGCACGGCGTCCAGACACGTCACCGGACAGGCGTCGCCGAGACCGAGGAGAGCGTGCACGACGGCGATGCGCAGGCCGTCGGAGCAGACAGGTGACAGATGGAGGCGATAGCGGCGGGGCACAGCGTAGTGGCCACTGCGCGCGTCCCGGCCGATCCGGCCGCGGAACGCGGGGGCGCACTGGGCGGACGGAGCGGCGGCGAGCGGTGTGACGGACATGGATCTCCCCGGGGGTGATGCGCGGACGTACGCGCGGCGGAAGCGTTCGTCGGGCCGTGGCCGGCCGCTGTCCACCCGGGCGCGACGGCCGGTGGGGGCACCGGGGTGCGGCGGGCGCGCGGGGTGGGGCGGCTCAGCCCGGGGCGCTGATCGCGCTGCGGACCCGCTGCAGATCGATGTGCCGGCGGGAGGTCAGAAGAGGGGACGGTCGAGACGTACGGCTCACCCGGCCGGACACCGCCTCAAGACGCCCCATGATTCCCTACCTGTTCACTAGGATTCCTTTCCGAGTGTCGATCCGCAGCGAGTCGGCGTCAAGGGGGCGTCCAGTGGGCGGGCACCGCCCTGCGGGCCGCTACTCCGGCGGTGTCGGCGTGTCGTGGGTGCGGTACATCGCCTGGACGTCCAGCTCCAGCTGCACCGTCGGACCGACCACCGCGATGCCGCGGGCCAGCATCGTCCGCCAGTTGAGGGTGTAGTCCTCGCGGTGCAGCTCCGCCTTGGCCAGGGCCGCGCAGCGCAGTTCCTCGCCGTAGCCGCCGTTGACCATGCCCAGGTACGTGGTGTCCAGCGAGACCGAGCGGCTCACGCCGTGCATGGTGAGGCCGCCCTGCAGCGACCACTTGGTGCCGCCCCGGTAGGCGAAGCGGGTGCTGACGAAGTCGATGTACGGGTAGCGGTCGACGTCGAGGAAGTCGGCGGAACGCAGGTGTGTGTCCCGGGTGTTGTTGCCCGTGGTGATGCTGGACGCGTCGATGCGCACCTGGACACGGGACTGGGTCATGTCCTGGGCGATCTGCAGGCCGCCCTGGAAACGTTCGAAACGGCCGTGCACATGAGCCATGCCGACGTGTTTGGCGACGAAGCGGATCGCCGTGTGCGGCGGGTCGAAGAGCCAGGTCCCGGGAACCGGGAGTTCGAGTTGCCGGGCTGACTGGAGCCACACGCGCCGCGGGGAGGGACCGGCGTCCGCGACGATGTCGAAGGTCTCGCGGTGCGGTTCCAGCCCCTCGGCCACGATCAGCAGGCTGTAGCTGCCCGGGGGCAGGACCGCCATGAAGAAGCCGTACGGATCCGTGGCACCGCGCGCCGCGACCCGGTGGTTACGGAGTTCCGTCACCGTCACCTCGGCGGCGCCCATGGGTTCGTTCAGCGGGTCCAGGACCTCGATGACGGCGGCACCCGCACCGGCCGGGACGGGAACCGTGAGGCCCGCGGCGCCTCCGGGGGCACGATTGAGGCGCCGCCGGAGCAGTCCGAGGGGCATGGTGTTCACCTTTCGGTTTTCGTGAGTCAGTGAGTCGGTGAGTCAGTGAGTCGGTGAGTCTGTGAATTTGTGGAGCGGCGGGTGTGTGGATCGGCGGCTTTGTGGGTCATTGGGTTCGCGGGCCGCCCACCTGCGGGGCCGCGGCTGTTCCAGGGGCTGCTTCCCGTGGTTGCCGTCAGGCATGCCCGAGGATCTGGCGCACCGCCGCGTCCAGCAGCCGCTCGGCGTCCTCAGGGGTGGTGGCCGCCGTGGCGTGCCGGAAGGCGACGTACCCGTCCGGCCGTACGAGCAGCGCTCCCCCGTCGGCCACCTCACTCAGGCGCGCCCAGTCCCCGTACGGGTCCTCGTACTCCTGGCCGGGCCCGATGACGACGGAGGCGATCTCCAGGTCCTGGGCACGGGCCGCCCGGAGCCAGTTGGCCCCGCCGATGCCCGTGATCAGGGTGAAGCGGCCCCTTCCGACGGTGTCGATCGTGGACAGGGTGCGCGTACCCGAGGTGATCCAGGCGTGCGGGAGCCTGGCGCCGGGGCGGGAGGTCGGCTGGTGGTACAGCTCGGGATCGCGGTCGAAGCCGGGGTCGGCCGTGCCGTCGGGGACGACCGCCGCGGAGGCGTACCGCTGGTTGAGGTCGACGCCGTGCGCGTTGAACTCGTACACCTTGAACGCGATCGCCGCGCGCAGCTTCGCTCGCTGCTCCTGAGCCGCGGGGGTGTCGTCCTTACGCGCGTCGATGTTGGCCCACAGCTGCTCGGGCGTCTGCGGGGCGAGCCCGTCGAGGGCCTCGAAGACGGGGGCGGTCTCGCCGATGGACTTGTTGGCGCGGGTGACGATCTGCCTGCCGATCGGCGCGCGTTCGGCGGTGTAGGTGTCCAGCAGCTCCGGGGCCGCGGTGCCGTCGAGGACGAGCTTGAGCTTCCAGGCCAGGTTGTAGGAGTCCTGGATGGAGGTGTTGGAGCCGAGGCCGTTGGACGGCGGGTGGCGGTGGGTGGCGTCTCCGGCGCAGAACACCCGGCCGCTGGAATAGGTCTCCGCGTACATCTCGTTGACGGTCCAGGCCGAGGACGACTTGATGGTGACGGGGATCTCGTCGTCTCCGACCAGCTGGCGGACGATCGACTCGGCGTACTCGGTGGTGAGGTCGGGGGCGCCCGCGGTGACGTCGTACCCCCAGACGATCATCCACTCGTTCCAGGGCCGGACGCAGCGCACCAGGCCGGCGCCGATGCCGCCGACGGTGGCACCCGGGGCGAGCACCCAGTACAGGGTGGACGGGCGGTGGGCGGTGTACTTCGACAGGTCCGCGTCGAAGACGATGTTGATGCTGCCGGCCACCCCCATCTGGCCGCCCATCGGCAGCCCGGCGTCCTCGGCGACCTGCGAGCGGCCGCCGTCGGCTCCGATCAGGTACTTGGCACGGATGGTGTACTGGTCGCCGCGCAGCCGGTCCTCGACGGTGACCGTCACCCCTGAGGCGTCCTGGACGTAGGACTTGTAGACCGTGCTGAAGCGCAGGTTCGTACCGCGCGCGACGGCCGCGTCGACGAGCACCGGCTCCATGAGGTGCTGGGGCATGTCGCACATGCGGGTGGGGCTGGCGAGTTCGTGTGCTGCCTGGACGAGCGGGTCGTTGCCCCAGGAGCGGACCCGGCCGAGTTCCTCGCCGGCCAGGCTGGTGCAGAAGGTCGTGTCGCCCATCAGGTGCTGGGGCGTGGCCTTGGCGACGACCTCCTGCTCCACGCCGAGGTCGCGCAGGACCTCCATGGTGCGCTGGTTGGTGATGTGCGCGCGGGGTGTGTCGGCGAGGCTCGCGTAGCGGGTGACGACGATGTTCGGTACGCCGTAGGTACTCAGGGCGAGCGCTGCCAAGGCGCCCGCGGGGCCACTGCCGACGATGAGTACGTCGGTCTCGACATCGGGCTCGACGGTGTGCACGGGGAACGCTCCAGGGAATGAGAACAGGCGCCGACTGTTCAAGATCATGTACGGGAACGCGGAAGTCCGGGTGTCTCAATAAGAGACACCAGATGGGACATGCCACAGTTTGTTGCGCATTCAATCGCTACCGGTAGGGTGAGCGACGCCGTGACCACCGCAGAGCATCCCTCCGCCCGCCCCGCGCTCGCTACGCTGCGCGAGGCCCGCCGGCAGTTCCTGATGGGACGTCGACTGCCGGACGACGTGCCGGAGGACATCGCCGCCGCATGGCGGCGCGCCCGGTTCCTCGGCGTACGGCACGATGTACGGGATCCCGCACCGCGGCATTCCGTACGACCGGCTCCGTCCTCTCCGCTGGCGGCGGTCCGGCCCGTGCTGGAACGGATCGCCCCGGCCCTCGACAGCGGGCGGGCGTCGCTCGTTCTCACCGACGAGCGGCTGCGGGTGCGGTGGTCGACCGGGTTCGCGCCGGTCGACCTGCGTCACCTGGACCTGTCCGAGCAGGTGGTCGGCAACAACAGCGCGGCCCACGCCCTGCGCACCGGCCGCCGCGCCGAGGTGCACGGCCCCGAGCACTTCCTCGATCTGTGGCAGGACATCTGTGCGGTCAGCGTGCCCGTGCGGGCGCCGGGCAACGGACAGGCCCTGGGCACGGTGACGGTGGCCTCCAGGCTGTGCGCCGAGTGCGGGCCGCATCCGGGGGCTCCGCTCGCCGAGGCCGCGGCGATCGCCGTGGAGGCGGAACTCCTCGCGGGGTCCCAGGCGGCGGAGCGGGTGCTGCTGGACGCGTATCTGCGGGCCGCCGGGGAGCGAGGGCGCGCGGTCGTCGCCCTCGACGGACGCAGCCGTCTGGTCAGCGAGGCCGCGGGGCGACTGCTGTCACCCGAGGCGCTGGAGGAACTTGAGCGGCGGACCATCGACCTGCTGAGAAACCCGGACCACTGGGCGAGACCGGGGGCGGGGACCGAGACCGGGGCGGCCTGGGGGTCTCGCGGGTCCACGGGCGGTGCGGCGGCCTCCTGCCGCTTCCCGTTCGCGGACGGCTCCGGGGGTTTCGCGACCGTCACCCCCGTGCCGCACCTCGGCTCGGTCGTCGGTGCGGTGGCCGTGCTGGAGGCGGCGGGGCAGACGGTGGAGGCGGCGGGGCAGCCGGTGGCGGCGGCCGGGCCGGCTGTCGTGGGGCTCGTCGGCCGGTCCCTGCCCTGGCGGCACGCGGTCGGCCGGGCGATGGAGCTGGCCCGGTCCCCCGAACCTCTGCTGCTCGTCGGCGAGCGCGGCACCGGGAAGATCTCGCTCGCCCGGAAACTCGTCACGAACCCGTCGGTCGTGGACGCGGCGGAATCCGAAATACGGTCGGAACTGGGCGAGTTGACGGAGGGCGGCCGCCCCCTCCTGGTCCGTCACGTCGAGCGTCTCACGCCGCCCGACACGGCAGCCCTCAACTCGCTGCTGGAAGCACATCCGGGCGCACCCCTCGTCGTCACCTACACCCCCGGCCCGCCTCCCGGCCCGTGCCTGCAACGGTTCCTGGACACCCTCGCCGCCCGCTCGGTCACCCTGCCCGCACTGCGCGAGCGGACGGAGGACATCCGGGACCTGCTCGCGGCCCTGGCTCCCCCGCCCGCGCCGGGACGTCCCCCGCTGACCTGGACGCTGGACGCGCTGCGCGCTCTGGAACGGCATCCGTGGCCCGGCAACCTCACCGAACTCTCCCGCGTGGTACGGGCGTTGGCCGAGACCCGGAGCACGACGGGCCCCGTCCGGCGCGCCGAGCTGCCGGACTCCGTACGGGAGGGACCCGCGGCCCGGCGCCTCAGCCCGATGGAACACGCCGAGCGCGCCGCCATCCTGGAGGCCCTGCACCGCCACGGCGGCAACAAGGCTCGGACGGCGACGGCACTGGGTATCGCCCGCGCCACGCTGTATCGGAAGCTACGGGGTTATCAGAGCCATCAGGGCTGAGCCGGGTACGGCCCAAGGCCCCGCCGGCCTCGTGTTCATCACCGGTCGGCCCGCGCGGGGACGTCGTCGAGGAAACCGCCCGACTGGTGCTCCCAGAGCTTCGCGTAGGCGCCGTCCGCGGCGAGCAGCTCCTGGTGGGTGCCCTGCTCGACGATCCGTCCGCGGTCGAGGACGACGAGTCGGTCCATGCCGGCGACGGTGCTCAACCTGTGCGCCACCACCAGTGCCGTCCGCCCCTCCATGAGCCGCCACAGCGCCTCCTGGACGAGGATCTCGCTCTCGGAGTCCAGGGCGCTGGTCGCCTCGTCGAGCAGCAGGATCGGCGCGTCACGCAGGATCGCCCGGGCGAGTGCGACGCGCTGACGCTGCCCGCCGGACAGCTTGATGCCCCGCTCCCCCACCATGGTGTCGAAGCCCTCGGGCAGCGCGTCGGCGAACTCCGTGACGTGTGCCGCCTCGGCCGCGCGGCGGATCTCCGCGTCGGTGGCGTCCGGTCGGGCGAACGCGATGTTCTCCCGCAGGGTGCGGTGGAACATCGCCGGGTCCTGCGGCACGTAGGCGATCAGGCTGCGCAGGTCTGCCTGGCGCAGCCTGCTGATGTCCTGGCCCCCGATCAGGATCCGGCCCCCGTCGATGTCCGTCATCCGGAGTAACAGCCGGCTGAGCGTGGTCTTGCCGCCGCCCGACCGGCCGACGAGACCGATCCTCGCCCCGCTGGGCACCGCCAGGTCGAGGCCCTGGAAGAGCGGCTCCGCTCCCGCGTGGGCGAACTGCACCTTATCGAAGCGGACGTCGGCGGCCCCGGGCCCGAGCGGCTCCGGCGACGCCGGGTCGAGCACGGTCGGCGGGGTCAGCAGCAGCTCGGTGAACTGCGCGGCCTCCGTCATCGAGCTCTCCAGCCGACGGTAGATCTGGTTGAACTCGAACATGATCCGCGTCGCGTTGGTGTAGTACGTGAAGGCCACCACCACCGCCTCGACACCGAGCCTGCCCCCGCCGAGCGCGACCGCGAGCAGCAGTCCCAGCACGTTGGTCAGTACGGACATCGGCGCGACCAGCGTGTCGATGCGCAGGTTGCCGTAGTCCCACGACCTCAGCGTGAGCCGCCGCGACACGGCGACCCGGGACCGATGCTCCGCGGCCTCGCGTTCCTCGGCGGCGAACGCCCGGACGGTGTCCATGTTCATCAGGCTGTCCGCGACATGGCCCGACACCCGGGCGATCGCCTCCTCGCGCCGGTCGACGAGCGCCTGGCGGCGGCGGATCAGGGGCACCACGCACACCGCGGTCAGCGCGATCATCACCAGCAGCCCGGCCACGAGCAGCGGTTCATAGCGCCACAGCACCACCGACCCGAACGCCAACGGCACGAAGCTGCCCACCACCTGGAACGTCAAGGTGTCGACGAAATCCTCGAAGCGGGAGGCGAAGCTCAGGACCCGCTTGGTCAGCGACCCGGCGAAGTTGTCGTGGAAGAACGCGGCGTCCTTGGCGAACAGCTCGTCCATGCCGATCACGTACAGGTGCTCGATCCCGCGGGCGTCAAGACGGTTCATGCAGTGCAGGCCGACGCGCCACATCGCCTCCGCGAGCAGCAGGACACCGGCGAAGCCGAGGACGTAGGGCAGCGTGGTACCGACGGCGATACCGGGGTCGTCGGCGATGTTGCCGACGAGCTTCGCGACGATCAGCGGTGCGATGTAGTTGAGGCCGATGTTGCCCAGCGCGCACGACAGCATCGCGGGCACCGTCAGCCACCGGAGCCTGACCAGCTCCCGTCCGTAGTAACGAAGTGCGAGGAGCACGGAGCCCCTGGCCCTGGTCCTGCCCCAAGGGGCCTCGCGCGATTCCGACGATCCCATCCTCACTCCGTGATCTCGTACGGCACCCCGCCATATGCGTCGAAACCGCAGTGTCCTGCGACGGCGGCGACGGCGTCCACGCGTTTTTCTCAGCCAAAGCCCTGATGGCACGCTGACCGACCAAGCTCCTTCCGCAGGCGCCTCACGTCGCCCCACCGCACCCCACCTCTGTGCTTCTGGTCACACGGTCATCGCCTTCTGTCATTTACTAGGACGTCCTACTATTTCTTCAGCCAGAGCTCCCCCGATCTGTCCGGGAAGGCCCCGATGAGCGACCTGCACCGCCCCGTGCATCCTGTCCGCCTGGTCACCGCGTCCGCCCTGTTCGACGGGCACGACGCGTCGATCAACATCATGCGACGGATCTTCCAGTCCCAGGGCGCCGAGGTGATCCACCTGGGACACAACCGGTCGGTGCGGGAGGTCGTGGACGCGGCGCTGGAGGAGGACGCCCACGGTGTGGCGGTCTCCTCCTACCAGGGCGGACATGTCGAGTACTTCGAGTACCTGGTCGAGTCTTTGCGCGCCCAGGGAGCGGACCACGTCCGTGTGGTGGGCGGTGGCGGCGGCGTGATCGTGCCCGAGGAGATCACCCGGCTGCGCGGGAGCGGGGTGACCATCTTCTCTCCCGAGGACGGGCAGCGGCTGGGCCTCGCGGGGATGGTCAACTCGGTCGTGCGGGACTGTGACTTCGACCTGTGGGACGGCAAGCCCGCCGACCCGGCCGCCGTGCTGGCCGGTGACCGGTTCGCGGTCGCCCGCGCCATCACCGGCGCCGAACTCGGCAAGCTGCCGCCACGGTTCCTGGCGGACCTCGGTGCCCCGGCCCGGCCGGTTCCGGTCCTCGGCATCACCGGCACCGGAGGGTCGGGGAAGTCGTCGCTGACCGACGAATTGGTGCGCCGCTTGCGTGTGGACCAGCAGGACAAGCTGCGGATCGCGGTGATCGCGGTCGACCCGACCCGGCGCCGTGGCGGCGGGGCGCTGCTCGGTGACCGGATCCGGATGAACTCCCTCGACGGGAGCCGGGTCTTCTTCCGGAGCCTGGCCACCCGCGGCAGCCGCGAGCTGCCCGAGCACCTGTCCGACGTGATCGACGTCGTGAAGGCCGCCGGGTTCGACCTGGTGATCGTGGAGACGCCGGGCATCGGCCAGGGCGACGCGGCGATCGTGCCGTTCGTCGACACCTCGCTGTATGTGATGACGCCGGAGTTCGGTGCCGCCTCGCAGCTGGAGAAGATCGACATGCTCGACTTCGCCGACGTGGTGGCGATCAACAAGTTCGAGCGGCGCGGCGCCAAGGACGCGATGCGCGACGTCGGCCGTCAACTGGTCCGCAACCGTGAGGCGTTCGGCATGCGGCCCGAGGACATGCCGGTGTACGGCACGTCGGCGGCGACCTTCAACGACGACGGCGTCACCGCCCTGCACCAGCACCTGAAGACGGTGCTCGCCGAGAAGGGGCTGCCCCTGTCGGAGGGCGCGCTGGCGCCGGTCGACGTGCGCCATTCCTCCGGCATCCGACAGGTGGTGCCGGCGGACCGGGTGCGCTACCTCGCCGAGATCACCGACACCGTCCGCGCCTACCACACCGAGACCGGCCGCCTGGCCGAGGCGGCCCGGCGGGTGCAGCGCCTGGAGACGGTCAGGGGTGAGCTCGTCGACGCCGGCTCCGACCCCGGGAACGTGCAGTCGCTGCTCGACAACGCCCGCAGGCAGCTCCCGCCCGACATCGTCGAGCAGATCGAGACGTGGCCGTCCGTCGTCGCCGCCTACTCCGGTGACGAGCAGGTCGTGAAGGTCCGCGACAAGGAGATCCGCACCAAGCTGACCCGCGAGTCCCTCTCCGGCAACAAGATCCCCCGCGTCGCGCTGCCCCGCTTCACCGACCACGGGGAGCTGGTGGGGTTCTGGCGCCGGGAGAACCTGCCCGGCTACTTCCCCTTCACCGCGGGGGTGTTCCCCTTCAAGCGCGACGGTGAGGACCCGGCGCGGATGTTCGCCGGCGAGGGCGACCCGTTCCGCACCAACCGACGCTTCAAGCTGCTCTCCGAGGGCCAGCCGGCCACCCGCCTGTCCACCGCCTTCGACTCCGTCACCCTCTACGGCCGCGACCCGGACGAACGCCCCGACATCTACGGCAAGGTCGGCACCTCCGGCGTCTCGGTGGCCACCCTCGACGACATGAAGACGCTCTACGACGGCTTCGACCTGGTCGCGCCGACGACCTCGGTCTCCATGACGATCAACGGGCCCGCGCCGACCATCCTGGCGTTCTTCCTCAACACCGTCGTCGACCAGCAGAGCGACCGCTTCCGGGCCGTCGAGGGCCGTGACCCCTCACCCGAGGAGGCGGCCGACCTGCGCGCGCACGCGCTGGCGAACGTGCGGGGCACCGTGCAGGCCGACATCCTCAAGGAGGACCAGGGCCAGAACACCTGCCTGTTCTCCACCGAGTTCTCGCTGCGGATGATGGCGGACATCCAGGAGTGGTTCATCGAGAACAAGGTCCGCAACTTCTACTCGGTGTCCATCTCCGGCTACCACATCGCCGAAGCCGGCGCGAACCCCATCAGCCAGCTCGCCTTCACCCTGGCCAACGGCTTCACCTATGTGGAGGCGTACCTGGCCCGGGGCATGCGCATCGACGACTTCGCGCCCAACCTGTCGTTCTTCTTCTCCAACGGCATGGATCCCGAGTACTCCGTCCTCGGCCGCGTCGCCCGCCGCATCTGGGCCGTCGCGATGAAAGAGAAGTACGGCGCGGGTGAGCGTTCCCAGAAGCTGAAGTACCACGTCCAGACCTCCGGACGCTCCCTGCACGCGCAGGAGATGGACTTCAACGACATCCGCACCACTCTCCAGGCGCTCATCGCCATCTACGACAACTGCAACAGCCTGCACACCAACGCCTACGACGAGGCGGTCACCACCCCCACCGAGGACTCCGTCCGACGGGCCCTGGCCATCCAGCTGATCATCAACCGGGAGTGGGGCCTCGCGATGAACGAGAACCCCCTCCAGGGGTCGTTCATCATCGACGAGCTCACCGACCTGGTCGAAGAGGCGGTCCTGCAGGAGTTCGAGCGGATCAGCGAACGCGGCGGCGTGCTCGGCGCGATGGAGACCGGCTACCAGAGGGGCCGCATCCAGGACGAGTCGATGCTCTACGAGCAGCGCAAGCACGACGGCACCCTGCCCATCATCGGCGTCAACACCTTCCGCAACCCGCACGCCGACACCGCCGAACCGGGCGCCATCGAACTCGCACGCGCCACCGAGGACGAGAAGCAGTCCCAGCTGGATCGGGTGCGCAGCTACCAGGCCTCCCACCACGAGCCGGCCCACGTCGCCCTCACCGCCCTCAGGCACGCGGCGATGGAAGGCGGCAACGTCTTCGCCGTCCTGATGGACGCCGCCCGGGTCTGCTCCCTGCAGCAGATCACCGACGCGTTCTTCGAGGTCGGCGGCCAGTACCGCCGTAACGTCTGACCCAACGAACAGGACAACAGATGGATCCCGTCACCCGTCTCGGCGTCGTCGGCTGCGGCCTCATGGGCTCCGGCATCGCCGAGGTCGCCGCCCGCAGCGGCATCGACGTCCGCGTCGCCGAAGCCACCCCCGACGCGGTCGAGGCAGGCCGCCGCCGTATCACCGCCTCCCTCGACCGGGCGGTGGGACGCGGCAAACTCGGCGAGGAGCACCGCGAACAGGCCCTCGCCCGGCTCTCCTTCACCCACGATCTCAGCGACCTCGCCGACCGTCAGTTCGTCATCGAGGCCGTCGCCGAGAACCGCGACATCAAGACCGACATCCTGCAGAAGCTGGACAAGACGCTGGAGGACCCGGCGGCGGTCCTGGCCACCAACACGTCGTCGATCCCCATCGTCGACCTCGCCGTGGTGACCGGACGGCCGGGCCAGGTCATCGGCATGCACTTCTTCAACCCCGTGCCCGTGCAGCACCTGGTCGAGCTGATCCCCGCCCTCACCACCAGCCCGGACACGATCGAACGCACCCGCGCCCTGGCCGCGGCGCTCGGCAAGCAGCCCATCCAGGCACCCGACCGCTCCGGCTTCGTGGTCAACGCCCTCCTGGTGCCCTACCTGCTCAGCGCGGTCCGCATGGTGGAGTCCGGCGCCGCGCGCCCCGACGACATCGACCAGGGCATGGAACTCGGCTGTGCCCACCCCATGGGCCCGCTCCGCCTGCTCGACCTCATCGGCCTGGACACCGCCCAGGCCGTCGCCGAGTCCATGTACGAGGAGTTCAAGGAGCCGCTCTACGCGCCGCCCGCCCTGTTGCGCCGCATGGTCGCCGCCGGCCACCTCGGGCGCAAGAGCGGTCGCGGGTTCTACGCGTACGACTAGGGCGTGTTGCCAGGCGTCGCTCGGCAGGCGGGACTTTCGCAACGTGCCCTAGCCGGCGCCGGCCGGCTGAGGTCGGCGGGCCCGGTCACCGCGGCATGCTCCCGTCGGGCTCCGGTGCGGGAGCACGGTCGACGATCGGGCCCCCCACCGTGCCGTACCGGCGCAGCAACCACACTCCGTACCCGGCGTGCAGGACGTAGACGCACACCTGCCACCAGTCGGGAGCCGCGCCCGGGGAGCGGATCTGGAAGAAGTCGTCAAGCGCGTGCACGACGACCATCGGCCACACCGACCCGATCGCCCAGCGCAGAGCGGCGCAGGTGAAGCCGAACAACCCGGCCGACAGCATCTGCCACAGGGTGTCGCCCAGCGGCGCCCCGAAGAACAGATGGTTCTGCAGGTGCCCGGCGCCGAACAGGACACCCACACCGACCGCGGCGCGCAGCGGGCCGAGCGGGGTGAGTGCCTGTTGCACCAGGCCGCGGCTGTACACCTCCTCGTTGATCCCCACCCACAGCAGTGAGACGAGGGAACCGACCAGGACGGTCGGGGTGCCGGTGAGGCCCGCGAGGGCGTACGCGCCGGCGACCAGGAGCATGGGCGCCGCCAGCCACCAGCGCCGCGGCCTGCCCAGGGAGGCGACCCCGGACACGCGCAGCCACCCCCAGCGCCACAGCACGAAGCAGGCGCCCGCGGTGCAGACCGCGTTGACCAGCGCGGCCCCGAGATCCGGGAACCAGGACGGGGCCAGCGGCGGCAGGACCACCTTGGCGCACAGCACCAGCACCACGTGCCAGGCGAGCGTCAACTCCAGCGCGCCGACGAGGGGATGACGGGACACGTGCTGCTTCCAGCGCTCCATCACGGGCTGAGCGTACCGACGGACATCGGCCGCGTCCCCCGGCGTTTCAGGACACCGCTGAACCGACTCGCCGGCCGGGAACCCTCCCAGGAGGGGCAGCCGCACGAGGACTCAGTCGCCGTTCCTGGAGTTCTCCCACTGCAGGAACCTCTGGCGGGCCCAGAGGCTCAGCAGTGCCGTTCCGCCGACCAACAGCGGCACCGGGTCCCGGGCAGGCGGAGCAAGCACATATCCCAGTGCGGTGGCCGTGCAGACGGTCAGCGGAATGAACGCCGCCGCGCCTTCCATCCCCCATCGCACCCTCGGTTGCGCAGTGCCCAGGACGCTCGCCCCGCCGGGCACCCAGGGGCTGACAGCGACCACCAGCAGCCCCGCGGTGACGCAGGCGTCGACCAGCTGACAGGCCATCACGTCGGGGCCGTGCGGGCCGACCGCCCACAGTCGCCCGGTGTCGCCGATCAGCATGAGGGACACCCCGGCGATCCCGACCCACAGGGTGCCGCTCTGGTCGCTCCGTACGAGACGGCGCAGGGCGAACAGAAAACTGAGGAACGCGACCTCCGCGGCCCACAGGACACCGACCATGCCCGCCCCGAGCCGCCAACCGTCAACGGCCCCCCGCAGCAGCACCCACCCCGTCATGAACACCGCCCCGGTCGTGACGACCCCGTCGAGGACGCGCCGCCGCCACACCTGCCGACCTGTACCGGCGTCGGCCGCGACCACCAGACCGGCCACCCCCAGGCCGATCGTCAGGGTCACGCCGGTGACCACCACAGAACCCAGCACCGACGGCCCGTCCCCTGCCGATGCCGGAGGCTGAACGGACAGCACGGTGACCGCTCCCCGGTACACACCTCCGGCTACCGCGGAACCCCCCAGCAGCAGCAGACGCGTCCGCACCCTTCCGCTCGTTCCCCTCGCGCGGAGCATCAGGGAGGCCGCCAGCCCCCAGCACCCGGCGGACGGCCCGAAAGCCGTCATCCGCACCGCCCCGCCACCGGCGGCCCACAACACGCCGAACGTCAGCACTGTTCCCAGGAGACCTGCCACGCCCACCGCGCCCCAGGTCCGCGCCCAGGTCCTGTGGAAGCGGCCCACCCGGCGCCTGAGCACGCCCGGCGACTTCCCCAACCCCGACATCAGGTGCGCCTTTCCACCGGCCCGCCGCCCGCAGGGCCTCACCCTCAGGCCCTGGATCCATGGGGGAAGCGTAAGATCCGGCACCCGGCACAGATCGAAACCATCGGTTCATTCACTCGTACTGCGTAAGCCGGGCGCGGAACCACCTGGATGTGCCGCGGGGAACCGGTCCCCCGGGAATGGCCGAGGGGCCGTTTCAGATCTCCTCTGAAACGGCCCCTGAGCTGCGACTTCGTAAAGTCGGGACGACAGGATTTGAACCTGCGACCCCTTGACCCCCAGTCAAGTGCGCTACCAAGCTGCGCCACGTCCCGATGCGCTCGCACGGTCGCCCGTGTGAGCGCGCGGGTCAACCCTACCCCATGCGCGCACGTCAGCCGCGCGCGCCGGGAGCCGCGACCACCTGCTCCTCGGCGGCGGCGCCGCCCGCGGCGCGGAGGCGGCCCGTCGTACGGCCGTCGCGTCGGACCGGCACCAGCAGCGCGGCCAGCGCCGCGGCCAGGCAGAGCACGGCGAGCAGGGTGAAGCCGTGGGTGTAGCCGGAGGCGTACGGCAGGCCCGAGGGCTGGAGGCGGCCGGTGACCAGGACGCTGGTGACCGCGGCGCCGATGGAGCCGCCGATGGTGCGGATGTTGGCGTTCATCCCGGTGGCCGCGCCGGTCTGGTCGGCGGGGACGCTGCCCACGATCAGGTTGGCCATGGAGGCGAAGGCGAGACCGATACCGAGGCCGAACAGTCCCGCGACGAGGGCGATCTGCCATTGCTCGTCGTGCCAGAGGGCGAGGATGCCGCAGGCGAGCGCGCCGAGCGCGGCGCCGGTGGTCAGGAGGGCCTTGGCGCCGAGGGCCGGTTCCAGGCGGCCGCTGAGCACGCCGGAGAGGAACATCGCGAGCAGCATCGGCAGCATCAGCAGTCCGGCGGCGGTGACGCTCGCGCCGAAGCCGTACCCGGCCGACGACGGCGTCTGCACGAATCCCGGCAGGAAGGACCAGATCGCGTACATGCCGGCGCCGAAGAGGAGTGCGGCGGTGTTGGTGGTCCACACGGTCGGCAGCCGCATGACCCGCAGGTCGATCAGCGGGGTGCTGGAGCGGGCCTCGACGGCGAGCCACAGCGCGAACAGGACGAGGGCGGCGGCGAACAGGCCGAGCACCCGCGCCGATCCCCAGCCCCACACGGCCGCCTGACTGAGCGGCAGCAGCAGGGCGACCAGCCACGCCGACAGCAGCGCGGCGCCGAGCCAGTTGACCTGCCCCCGCGCCCTGGTGGGCGACTCGGGCACATACCGGACGGCTATGAGCGTGGCGGCGGCCACGATGGCGACCGGGATCCAGAACAGCCACCGGTAGTCCAGCGCGCTGACGATGGGTCCGGCGGCCACCATGCCGACGCCGCCGCCCGCCGCGATCACCGCGGACAGGTTGCTGATGCTGCCGCTCACCTCGGAGGGAGCGAACTCGTCCCGGATGATGCCGAAGGACAGCGGGAACAGGGCGCCGCCGACGCCCTGGACGACCCGGGCGACGATCAGGAGTCCGATGCTCGGCGCGAGCGCGGCGAGCAGACAGCCGACGGCGACGGTCACCAGGACGGCGACGAGGGTGCGCTTCTTGCCGATCAGGTCGCCGACCCGGCCGAGGATCGGGGTGAAGATCGAGGCGGACAGCAGATAGGCGGTCATCACCCAGGTCGCGGTGGACTGCGAGGTGTGCAGCGCGTGCTGGACGGTCGGCAGAGCCGGCGCGATCAGCGACTGCAACATGGAGAACACACCGGCGCCGGCCGCGAGGACGGCGAAGGTGAGACGGGTGGACTTGGTGGGCATGAAACGTGCCTCTCCGAACACGGGGTGCGGCCGAAGCCTCGACCCACGGTCGTGCGGCCCGGTGCGCGCATGGGCGGCACGGGGGACGGCCGTGGTGAGCGGTCGCGGAAAGGTGATGGACCCACGGGCCGCGTCGTCGCGGGGCCGTGGTGAGTACGGTGCGGGGATCGCGGGGGTGTCGTCCCGTCGCCGATGCGTGCGGCCGCACGCATCCAGGGCGGGCGCACCCCGCACTGGTAAAGTGGAGGTACCCCTCCACTGTAGCGGAGGGGTACCTCCGCTTCAACCTCGTCCCCCGCCCGGGAGGCAGCCGTGACCCCCCAGCCGTTCCCCGTCAGCGAGCTCGTCGCGTCCCGGCGACCCCACCGGAAGGACGCCGCCCGCAACTACGACGCCCTGCTGGCCGCCGCCCGCGAGGCGTTCGCGGAGCACGGCGCGGAGGCCTCCCTCGAGGACATCGCCCGGCGCGCGGGCGTCGGCATCGGCACGCTGTACCGGAACTTCCCCACCCGCCGCCAGCTCTTCGAGAGTGTCTACGCGGACGAGGTCAACGCCCTGTGCCAGGCCGCCGAGGAGGTGGCCGACCGGGGTCCCTGGGAGGCTCTGACCGCCTGGCTGGACCGGTTCGCGGGGTACATGGTCACCAAGCGTGCCGTCCGCGAGGCACTCAACGACGAGTCGGAGATCTTCGCCGCGTGCCGCGAGTCGATGTACGCGGCCGGCGGCCCGCTGCTCGAACGGGCCCAGAAGGCGGGCGAGGCGCGCACCGACATGGACTTCACCGACCTGCTGCGGATGGTCGCGGGCATCACCGGGACGACCTTCGACGACGACGCCCAGCGCGACCGGGTGCTCTCCGTCGCCCTCGACGGTGTGCGCGCCAGACACTGAGACCCGTTTCGACGCGAGGCCCCGCCCGGCACGCCGGTGAGCAGGTTCCTCGTGCTCAGTGCGCGCCGACCAGTCCCTGCTCGGCGCCACCTATCGCCTTGATCTCCTCCAGCGTCTTGCCCTCGCGCCACGCCTTCGCCGACTCACCCCGCTCACCGAAGGTCAGGCAGGCGATGGTGACCTTCTCCCCGCGGGAGGCGGCCAGCGCGATGGCTCCGCCGGTCCGCCACACGAAGTCCCCGGCGTGCGCGGTGATGACGAGTGTCGACAGGTGTGCGCCCGCCTCGCGCGGCTCAGTCGCGCAGCGCCTCGATCACGCTGGTGAGGTGGGCACGGACGGCCGCCCCGGCAAGATTGTCGACAATTTTGTCCGCCGTATTGGTTCAGGGTGCGGGCGGGATCTCCAGCCGCTCTCGTCCGGTACCGGTCCGGCGGATCAGGTCGCGGACGCGGGGTCCGGCGCGCCCGTCGGCGGTGGTGCCGTCGTTCCGCGGATCTCCAGGGTGGGCGTGGCCAGGTGGGTCCGGCCCGCTCCCCCGGCTCCCTCGAAGCGGTCCAGGAGGCAGCGGGCGGCGCGTCGGCCGACCTCGTGCCCGGCGTTGTCGACCGTGGTGAGCCACAGGTGGCGCAGCCGGGAGATGCTCGTGTTGTCGTAGCCGGTGACGGACAGGTCCTCGGGGACCCGCAGGCCCAGTTCCTCGGCGGCCGAGAGCACGCCGACGGCGGCGATGTCGTTGACGGCCACGACGGCGGTCGGCCGCTCGCGTCGGCTCAGCAGCCGGACAGCCGTGCGGAAGCCGCCCTCCTCCGTCATGTCTCCGGCCTCGACGAGCGCCCGGCCGGCCGGGCCGTGGGCGCGCATCACCGCCTCGAAGCTGCGCCGGCGCAGCTCGCCGACGGCTCCGTAACCCGCGAGGTGCGCGATGCGGCGGTGGCCGAGCGCGATGAGGTGCTCGGTGACCAGCCGGGCGCCCCGCTCGTCGTCACCGGCGACGACGTCCACCCCGTCCGGCACCGGCTCACGGGCGCCCGCGACGACGACCGGCATCCGTGCGGCGACCGGGCCGAGCGCGGCCGCGTCGGGGAGGGTGCCGACCACGACCAGGCCGTCGACCTGGAGGTCCAGGAAGGGCCGGGCGAGGTCCTGGCCGGTGCGACGGTTGAGGCGGGCGTCGCCCAGCAGCATGTGCAGACCGTGGTCGTGCAGCAGCGAGTTGAGGCCGTCGAGCAGGTCCACGAACCAGGGGTTGCGCAGGTCGTTGAGGAGCACGCCCACCGTGCGGGTGCGCTGCTCGCTGAGGCTGCGGGCGGCGGCGTTCGGCCGGTAGCCGAGTTCGCGGACGGCCCGCAGCACCGCCTCCCGTCGCTCCGGCCGTACCTGCTCGGAGCCGCGCAGCACCAGCGAGACCAGCGACTTGGAGACCCCGGCCCGCTCGGCCACGTCCCGGATCGTCGGCTGTCTCATGTCCTGGACCGTTCCACGGCTTATCGGTCTTGTCAAAGGGCAGTGAAGGGCCGACGGAGGGCGGACAGAGGGCAGGCGACGGGGCTTGACACCCGTCGGCGTGCCGCCCAGGGTGGAACGGGAAGAGGAATGGACCGGTCCAAAAGAGGGTGGCTCATGGTGGATACGCTCGGTGTCGCGGTCGTCGGGTTCGGCTGGATGGGCCGGGTGCACACCCAGGCGTACGCCCGGGTCCCGCACCACTATCCGCGGCTCGGCCTGCGCCCGGAGCTGGTGACCGTCGCCGAGGAGGTGCCCGGCCGGGCCGAGGAGGCCGCCGAGCAGTTCGGCTTCGCCTCGACGACCCGTGACTGGCGGGCCGTCGCCGACGATCCGCGGGTCAAGGCGGTCAGCATCACGGCCCCGAACTTCCTGCACCGCGAGATCGGTGTGGCGATGGCCCGGGCCGGCAAGCACATCTGGATCGAGAAGCCGGTCGGCCTCAGCGTGGCGGACGCCCGGGCGGTGGCCGACGCGGTCACCGCGGCGGGCGTCCAGGGCGCGGTCGGCTTCAACTACCGCAACGCGCCCGCCGTCGAGACGGCCCGGTCGCTGATCGCCTCCGGCGACATCGGCACGGTCACCCATGTCCGGATCCGGCTGTTCAGCGACTACGCGGCGCACCCCGAGGGGGCGCTCAGCTGGCGGTACGAGCGGGAGCGCGGCGGCAGCGGAGTGCTGGGCGACCTGGCCTCGCACGGCGCCGACCTGGCCCGCCATCTGCTCGGCGACATCACCTCCCTCACCGCCGACACGGCGATCTTCGTACCGGAGCGGGCCCGTCCGACCGGTGTCACCGCCGGCCACAGCCGTGCCTCGGGCGGCGAACTCGGCCCGGTGGAGAACGAGGACTACGTCAACTGTCTGCTGCGCTTCGCCTCCGGCGCCCGCGGCGTGCTGGAGGCCTGCCGGGTCTCGGTCGGCGAACAGAACAACTACGGCTTCGAGGTGCACGGCACCAAGGGCGCGGTGTTCTGGGACTTCCGCCGGATGAACGAACTCGGCGTCAGCCGCGGCGACCGCTACCAGGACCAGCCGGTCAGCACGGTGTATGTCGGCCCGGGCGACGGCGAGTTCGGCGCGTTCCAGCCCGGAGCGGCCAACGCGATGGGGTACGACGACCTGAAGGTCGTCGAGGCGTACCGCTTCCTCCGGTCGGTCGCCGAGGGCACCTCGCACGGGGCCACCCTCACGGACGCCGTGCACAGTGCCGCCGTACTGGACGCCATGGCGCGGTCCGCCGAGAGCGGGACCTGGGTGGACGTACACCCGGGAGAGTGGCTCTAGGACCACCCCGGATCCGGTTCTCAGGCCCCGCGACGGCAGGCCCCGGGGACGGCAGGCTACGAGATGTCGGCACACACGCCGGCCGATCCGCCTCACCGACTTCCGGGGGAATCCATGAACGAGATCTTCGCCAGGCGCCTGACGGGCCTCGCGGGCATCATCAGCGCCGCCGCCCTGATCGTCGAAGTACCGCTGTACTTCGTCTACTCGGGCCCGCCGCCGGACGCGAACGTCCTGACCAGGCTGCTGCTGGGAATCGTCGCGCTGGCGTTGCTGGTGGTGTTCATGACTGCCTTCCGGGAACTGGTCAAGCGGGTGAGTCCCGCCCACGAATGGGTCGGGTCGATGGCCTTCGCCACCGGACTGGTCTACGCGACGGTCACCCTGGTCTCCAGCGGTCTGGAGGCGGGCGCGGTCATCGCGGCCGACCGCCCGATCGACCCGACCATCGACGTCAGTGGCACCTACATCCTGTACGGGTCGATCTCCCGGCTGATGCTGGCGCTGTTCCTGACCGCGTTCGGGTACGCCGTCTCCCGCACCCGGCTGCTGCCGCGCTGGACCGGCCGGTCGGCGTACGTCCTCGCGGGGATCAACGTGGCCTTCGTGCCGTCCCTGTTCTTCGGCAACACCCCGGCCCACTTCTACGCGGCGAACGGCTGGGGCACCACCGCGCTGATGGGCGCCGTGCTCAGCTACTGGCTGCTGGCCCTGGGCATCTCGTTCTACCGCAGCGCCGGAACACCGGTACCGGTACCGACGCCGACGCGCTGAGAGCGGCGGCCCCGCCTCACCCTGCCGTCGCCTGGGGCGGCATGTTGTATGGCGTGACCACCTGGATCGCCGAGGGCAGGGTCGGGCCGGCCGGGGGCAGGGCACCGTGGGCGCGCATCACGATGTGGCAGGCCTCGCGCATGTCCTGGCGCAGGTCGTGGTGGAGGACGGCGGACAGGCGGTGCTCGCGCAGCAGGCGGGTGTTGTCGTGGTCGAGGTCGTGTGCCACGAAGACCGCGCACGGTCGGTCCAGGTCCTCGAAGGCCCGCAGGGTGGCGATGTTGCCGCCGCCGATCGAGTAGACCGCACGGATGTCCGGGTCGCGTCGCAGCGCGGCCCGGACCAGGTCGTACTGGGTGGCGTCCAGCCCCTGCCCCTCGGCGATCTCGACCAGGGCGCGCCGCGGGTGCCGGGCGCGCATCGCGCCGCGGAAGCCCATCTCGCGCTCCTCCTCGTTGCGGAAGAAGCCGCTGCTGAGGCTGGTGAGCACATTGCCGGGACGGTCGCCGAGCCACTGGCCCATCAGGTAGGCGGCGGTCGCCCCGGCGGCCCGGTTGTCTATGCCGACGTAGGCGAGGCGCGCCGAGGAGGGCAGGTCGGTGACGAGGGTGACGACGGGGATGCCCGCCTGAGCCAGCCGTCCGACGGCGGCGGCGACCTCGGGGACGTCCGGCGCCTTGAGCACCACCCCTTGCGATCCGCGCCGGGCGATCCGCTCCAGGGTCCTGGTCAGTTCCTCCACGGGGCCGGTCTCCCGGAAGTGGAAGCGTGAGCGCACGACCGCCGGGTGCAGGGACGGCAGCTCGGCCTCCAGGGCGGCCTGTACGGCGGTGGAGAACCGCTCCGGGGTCTGCATCACGATGTCGATCATGAAGGTACGGCCGACCAGCCGGACCTGGGTGCGCTGGCGGTCCAGGTCCGCGATGGCCTGACGGACCTCACGCTGGGTGCTCTCCCGCACCCCGCCCCGACCGTTCAGGACCCGGTCGACGGTGGCCTCGCTCAGGCCCGCCTGACGTGCGATCTCACGGATCGGGAAGGGGTGGCCCACCGACGGCTCCTTGAGGGGTTTTTGATGGCTTGCCGCTGGTTGTTCGAGGGGTTTGTACTGACAAGAATGACAGAGCCGTGTCGCTGCCCCGCGACCGGCCCGTGTCGCATCCCGTGACCGAAAGAAGGACGACGATGTCCCTCACCGCCGCTCAGCAGCGGGCCTGGCTGACCGAGCAGGACTGTGATCTCGACGTCTTCCGCTCACTCGTCGAGCGCACGACGGACCTCGCCGACCATCCGCACGCCTCGGCCGTGGAGGACAACGTCCTCGTCTACGACAGTGAGCGCCTGCGCTCGGCGGGCCCGACCCGTGAGCTGCGGGCCGAACTGATCCACGCCCTCGCGGACGGCCCCGGCATCGTCGTCTTCCGGGCCGCCTTCCCCGACCCGGCCGTCGTCGACCGGCTCACCGGTGTCTTCGACGCCCTGATCACCGAGCAGCGCGCCTCGGGCGCCGCCGCCGGCGACCACTTCGCCGCGCCGGGCGCCAACGACCGGGTGTGGAACGCGCTGGAGAAGGCGGCCCTCTACGACCCCGAGGCGTTCGCCGACTACTACGCCAACGACATCCTCGCGCTGGTCTCGGGCGCCTGGCTGGGCCCGGGCTACCAGGTGACCTCGCAGGTGAACGTGGTCAACCCGGGCGGCGCGGCGCAGACCGTGCACCGCGACTACCACCTGGGGTTCCTCTCCAACGAGGCGGCCGCCGCCTACCCCGGGCATGTGCACCGTCTCTCGCCCGCGCTCACGCTGCAGGGCGCGGTGGCGCACTGCGACATGCCCGTGGAGTCGGGCCCGACGCTGTACCTGCCGTACTCGCAGACCTTCGAGCCCGGCTACCTCGCCTGGCGACTCCCCCGGTTCCAGGCGTACTTCAAGGCCCACCACGTCCAGCTCCCGCTGGCGAAGGGCGACGCCGTCTTCTTCAACCCGGCGCTGTTCCACGCCGCCGGCACCAACCACACGCTGGACGTACGCCGCGTGGCCAATCTGCTCCAGGTGTCCTCGCCGTTCGGCCGGGCGATGGAGACGGTGGACCGCCAGGCGGTGGCCAACGCGGTCTTCCCCGTGCTGCGCAGGCGTCTGGCCGACGGTGCGGGTGAGGAGTGGCTGGAGCGGGTGATCGCGGCGAGCGCCGAGGGCTACCCGTTCCCCACCAACCTCGACAGCGACCCGCCCGTCGACGGTCTGGCCCCGCCTTCCCAGGCGGACGTCGTACGGCGGGCGCTGGAGCAGGGATGGACCCCGCGGGCCCTGCGTGACGAACTGCGGGCCGGCGCCGTACGGCGCGAGAGCTGAAAGGGCTAGGAACTCATGGGACTTCTCGACGACAAGGTCGTCCTCGTCAACGGCGGCAGCCAGGGCGTGGGCGCCGCCATCGCCCGGGCCGCGGTCCGGGAGGGGGCGCGGGTCGCCGTCACCGGCAGGCGCCCGGAGCCCGGTGAGGCGCTGGTGGCGGAGCTGGCGGCGGCCGGCGGCAAGGCGATGTTCGTGCGGGCCGACCTGGCGGACGCCGAGCAGGCGAAGGGGTCCGTGGCCGAGGTGGTCGGGGCGTACGGCCGCATCGACTGCCTGGTGAACTCGGCCGGCCTCACCTCCCGGGGCACGCTCCTCGACACCACACCCGAGCTGTTCGACCAGCACATCGCGATCAATCTCAAGGCCCCGTTCTTCGCCATGCAGGCCGCCGTCGCGGACATGGTGGGCCGCGGTGCGCCCGGCACCGTCGTCAACATCATCACCTCCTCCGCGCACGGCGGGCAGCCGTTCCTCGCCCCGTACGTCGCCGCGAAGGCCGGGCTGATCGGTCTGACCCGCAACGCGGCGCACGCGCACCGCTTCGACCGGGTGCGGATCAACGGCCTGAACATCGGCTGGACCGCGACCGAGGGCGAGGACGCCACGCAGAAGGCCTTCCACGGCGCCGGGGACGACTGGCGCGAGGAGGCCGCCGCCCGGCTGCCGATGGGCAAGCTCGGCCAGCCGGACGAGATCGCGGACTTCGTCGTCCTCCTGCTGTCCGAACGGTCCGGAGTGGTCACCGGTTCGGTGATCGACTGGGACCAGAACGTCCTCGGCGGCCTCGACTGACCCTCCCCCCTCCGCTCGTAAGAACCCGCTCGTAACCCGCTCGTCAGACTCCGCTCGTCAGACCCCGCACCCAAGGAGCACCACCCTCATGCGCATCGGAATCCTCGGCCTCGGCCGTATCGGCGCCTTCCACGCCGAAACCCTCTCCGGGCTCGACGCGGTCGAGTCGCTCGTCCTGGCCGACCCGTTCGCGGACGCCGCCAAGTCCGCCGCCGAGCGGTTCGGCGGTGAGGTCGTGGACTCCCCCGAGGCCGTACTGGCGGCCGGGGTGGACGGCATCGTCGTGGCGGCGGCCACCGACGCGCACCCCGCGCTGATCCTGGCCGCCGTCGAGGCGGGTGTGCCCGTGTTCTGCGAGAAGCCCGTCGCGAAGACCATGCGCGAGGGCGTCGAGGTACTCAAGGCCGTCCAGGGCACGAACGTGCCGATCCAGATCGGCTACAACCGCCGCTTCGACGCCGGCTTCGTCGCCGCCCGGGCCGCCGTGCGGGGCGGCGAGCTGGGCAAGCTGCACACCATCCGGTCGACCACGCTGGACCCGGCGCCGCCGCCGGCCGCGTACATCGCCGCCTCGGGGGGCATCTTCCGGGACTGCTCGGTGCACGACTTCGACATCATCCGCTGGGTGACCGGCCGGGAGGTGACCGAGGTGTACGCGGTCGGCGGCAACCGGGGTGCCGACTACATCAAGGAGGCGGGCGACGCCGACACCACCGGCGCGATCCTCACCCTGGACGACGGAACCATCGCGGTGGTCTCCAACTCCCGCCACAACGCCCGGGGTTACGACGTCCGCATGGAGATCCACGGCTTCACCGACTCCATCGCCGTCGGCCTGGAGGACAAGCTGCCGCTGCGTTCGGTCGAGCCCGGCGTGACCTTCCCGGCCGGTACCCCGCACGACTTCTTCATGGACCGCTTCACCGCGGCCTACCGTGCCGAACTCACCGCGTTCACCGAGGTCGTGGCCGGCACCCGGCCCTCCCCGTGCACGATCGAGGACGCCCTGGAGGCGGGCTGGATCGCCGACGCCTGCACGCTGTCGCTGCACGAGCACCGCCCCGTCACCATCCAGGAGGTACGCCAGGCATGAGCGGACCGGGTCCGAAACCGCTGCGCATCGGCGTGCTGGGCGCGGCACGCATCACCGAACGCTCCCTGGTGGACCCGGCCCGGGCGGCCGGCCACCGCCTGGTCTCGGTGGCCGCCCGCGAGCGGTCGCGGGCCGAGGCCTTCGCGGCGGCCCACGGCGTGGAGCGGGTGGCGGACTCCTACGCCGACCTGCTCGCCGACCCCGAGGTCGACGTCGTCTACAACCCGCTCGCCAACGGCCTGCACGGGCCGTGGAACCTGGCCGCCCTCGCGGCGGGCAAGCACGTCCTGACGGAGAAGCCGTCGGCGAGCAACGCCGAGGAGGCAGCCGAGGTACGGGAGGCGGCGGTGAAGGCGGGCACCGTCTTCATGGAGGGCTTCCACTACCTCTTCCACCCGGTCACCCGGCGCCTGCACGAGATCCTGCGCAGCGGTGAACTCGGGGAGCTGCGACGGGTGGAGACCATGGTCGCCATACCGGCGCCGGAGGACGGCGACCCCCGCTGGTCGCTGCCCCTGGCCGGCGGCGCCGTGATGGACCTGGGCTGCTACAGCCTGCACGCGGTGCGGATGCTGGCCCCCTGGGCGGGCGGCGCGCCGCGGCTGGGCTCGGCGCGGGGCGGGCAGCGGGCGGGGGCGCCCGGGGTCGACGAGTGGCTGGACGCCGAGCTGGAGTTCCCGGGCGGGGCCACCGCGTCGGCGCGCTGCCACATGGCGTACGACCGGCTGGAGATGAGCTGCCGGATCGTCGGTTCGCGGGGCGAGGCGAGCGCGCCGAACTTCGTGCTGCCGCAGCTGGACGACCGGGTCGTGGTGCGGACGGCGCAGGGCGAGCGCACGGAGCGGCTCGGTACCCGGTCGTCGTACGCGTACCAGCTGGAGGCGTTCGCGGCGGGTGTCCGCGAGGGCACCGAGCTGCCGCTGGGCGCGGACGACGCGGTGGCGACGATGGCGCTGATCGACGAGTGCTACCGCGCGGCGGGGTTCGAGCCGCGGCCGCGCACCACGCTCGCGGACTGAGGGCTCCAGGGGAATCCCGCGGAAAGAGGGCCGGGGGTTCCCCGGCCCTCTTCCGTGTCCCGGTCAGGAAAGTCGTCGGGAGGGCCGATGGCGGAAAGCCGTCAGGAGGACCGACGGCGGAAAGGCGTCGGGAAGACCGACGGCCCGTCATTCCCGGTACAGCACGGGCTGCTCGACGAGGTCGACCTCGACCCTGCCGCCCTCCTCCAGCGACCGCACTCCGGCCTCGCACACCGCCGCCGCCGCGTAGCCGTCCCAGACGCTCGGGCCGGTGACCTCGCCGCGGCGGGTGGCGTCGACCCAGGCCTGGATCTCGCGGTCGTAGGCGTCGGCGAAGCGTTCGGTGAAGTCCTGGTCGATCGTGCCGCCCCAGCGGCCCGCCATGTTGGTGACCATGGCGTGGCCGTCGCCGATGCGTGCGGTGCCGCGTTCGCAGACCACTTCGGCCTGGACCTGGTAGCCGAAGCCGCAGTTGACGAACATCTCGACGTCGACGATCGCGCCGCCGTCGGTCTCGAACACGACGAACTGGGGGTCCTGGAGGTCGTCGGGCGCGTTCGCCGACGGTCGCGGACGCAGCACGGTGACCGCCGTGATCTCGTGCCCGAGCAGCCAGCGGGTCACGTCCGTCTCGTGCGCGACGGAGTCGCTGATGAGCATGTCGCTGGTGAACCCGGACGGACTGGCCGCGTTGCGATGCCGGTTGTGCAGCATCAGCGGGCGACCCAACTGCCCCGTGTCCAAGAGGGACTTGAGCTTCATGTACTCGGCGTCGTAACGCCGCATGAAGCCGACCTGGACCCGGCGTCGCCCCAGCCTCACCTCCGCCTCCATGACCCGTGCCGCGGCGGCCGCGTCCGGGGTGAGCGGCTTCTCGCACAGGACGGGCAGGTCGCGCTCGAAGGCCGCCAGCAGGGCCGCCTCGTGGGCGGGGCCGGGGGAGGCGACGAGGACGGCGTCGACGTCGGCCGCCGCCATCGCGGCGGCGGGGTCGGTGTGGGCGGTGCAGCCGTCGACGGGTGCCGCGACGGCCCTGGCGCGTTCCGCGTCGACGTCCACGACGGCGGTCACCCGGGCTCCGCTGACGCGTTGCTGGATCCGGCGCACATGGTCGGCGCCCATTCGTCCGGTGCCGATGACGGCGATTCCGAGCGGATCACGCTGGGTCATGGTCGTCCCTCCGGGATTCGGGCGCCGCGGGAACTCAGGAGGCGGGGGCTCTTGGACCGGAGGGGCCGCGGTGCAGGCCGGTGAGGACCGTACCCGCGGACACCTTCAGGTTCCGTCCGTCCGGGACGCCGTCTCAGGCCTTCTCCTCGCCGACGGTGGTGGCGGGGGCGGGGGTGGTGGCGGGCAGGTCGCCCTCTCCGGGGAGCTCGTCGACGTCGACGCCGCGTACCTGGGCGAGTTCGTGTTTGAGCGCGGTGAGTTCGGCGCCGCCTGCCATGTGGTCGGTGAGCTCGTCGAGGCTGACCTGGTCGCGGGAGGCGTTCAACTCCATGGTGCCCAGGCGCAGGACGCTGAAGTGGTCGCCCACCATGTAGGCGTGGTGGGGGTTGTGGGTGATGAAGATGACGCCGAGGCCGCGGTCGCGGGCGGCGGCGATGTACTTCAGCACCACGCCGGACTGCTTGACGCCGAGGGCGGCGGTGGGCTCGTCCAGGATCAGGACGCGGGCGCCGAAGTAGACGGCGCGGGCGATGGCCACGCACTGGCGCTGACCGCCGGAGAGGGTACCGATGGGCTGTTCCAGGTCGTCCAGGACGATGCCCATGTTGCGCAGTTCCTGGTCGGCGGTCTTCTTCATCGCCTCGATGTCGAGGCGGCGCACGGGCCAGGGGCCCTTGGTCATCTCGGAGCCGAGGAAGAAGTTGCGCCACACCGGCATCAGGGGGACGGTGGCGAGGTCCTGGTAGACGGTGGCGATGCCCTTGTCGAGGGCCTCGCGCGGGGTGGAGAACCGCACGGGGGCGCCGTCGACGAGGAAGTCGCCCTCGGTGTGCTGGTGCAGCCCGGAGATGATCTTGATGAGGGTGGACTTGCCGGCGCCGTTGTCGCCCAGCACGCAGGTGACCTTGCCCGGATGGACCGTCAGGTCCACGCCGTGCAGGGCACGGACGTTGCCGTACGCCTTGCCCGCCCCCCGCAACTCGACGATCGGGGCGTCGTCCTGCTGCTCGGGCTCGGTGTCCGCGAGGACGGCTCCGTGCGTACCGGTCTTGTTGGTCGTCATAGGGGTCACCTCCGGGTCGCCGACTGGCGGACCCACAGATTGATCAGGACGGCGCCCAGGAGCATCACGCCGAGGAATGCCTTGAACCAGTCGGGGTTCCAGCCGGCGAAGACGATGCCCTGGTTCACCATGCCGAACATGAAGGCGCCGAAGACCGGGCCGATCGCCGAACCGTAGCCGCCGGTCAGCAGACAGCCGCCGATGACCGCCGCGGCGATGTAGATGAGCTCCTGGCCCACGCCCTCGCCGGACTGCACGGTGTTGAAGGTGAACAGCTGGTGCATCCCGACGAACCAGGCGCCGAAGCCGACCAGCATGAACAGGGAGATCTTCGTGAAGGTCACGGGCACGCCGACCGCCCGTGCGCTCTCCTTGTTGCCGCCGACCGCGAAGATCCAGTTGCCGTACTTGGTGCGCAGCAGCACCCAGGTGGCCAGCGCCGCGAAGATCAGCCAGTACACGATGGTGATCTTCACCGTGACACCGCCGACCTGGAAGGTCGAGGCGAAGATCTTCTTCGCCTGGTCGAAGCCGTCCATGGTGCTGATGTCGTCGGTGGCCACGTTGGTGGTCACCAGCTTGGTGACCGCGAGGTTCACACCTTGCAGGATCAGGAAGGTGCCCAGCGTGACGAGGAAGCTGGGCAGGCCGGTCTTGACCACCATCCAGCCGTTGAAGAAGCCGATCGCCAGCGACACGATCAGCGCGACGATCACGCCCATCCACACGTTCAGGGTGAGTTGGTAGCTGAGCATGCTCGCGGTCAGCGCCGAGGTGATCACCGCGACACCGGACGACAGGTCGAACTCGCCGCCGATCATCAGCAGCGCGACCGGCAGGGCCATGATCCCGATCGTCGACGACTGGTACAGGATCGTGGACATCGCGCTGCCCTCGCGCACCGGGGGCGCGGCGATCAGGAAGAACACGTACACGGCGGCGGCACCGAGGAAGACACCGACTTCGGGGCGGGCCAACAGCCTCAGGGCCAGGGGGCGTTGCGACGTCCGGCCGTCGGACTGCTTCGGGCCGGGGGCCGGCGGTGTGGTCACCGCCGGCTCAGCCTGCTGGGTCATACCGCTCACCGGGTGCCCTTCGCGGCGTACGCGGCGATCTTGTCGACGTTGGTCTTGTCGACGAAGGCCGGACCGGTCAGCACGGGCTGCTCACCGCCACCGCTGTAGTTGCCGTTGTTCTTGTAGAGCCACAGGGAGTCCACCGCGAGGTAGCCCTGGAGGTAAGGCTGCTGGTCGACGGCGAACTGGATGGTTCCCTTGTCGATCGCCCCGGTCAGTTCCTTGTTGAGGTCGAAGGTGGCGATCTTCGCCTTGCTGCCCGACTCGGACACCGACTGGACCGCGGTCAGCGCGAAGGGGGCGCCCAGGGTCACGACATAGTCGATCGACTTGTCCTGGCTGAGCTTGGCGGTGATCGTCGACTTCACGGACGGCATGTCGGCGCCGTTGACGAAGAGCGTCTGGGTCTTGCCCTTGAACGTCTTCTTCACGCCGTCACAGCGCTGGGTGAGGCCGATGTTGCCCTGTTCCTGGACGACACAGACGGTGCTCTTGGCGCCGGCCTCGTTCAGCCGCTTGCCGAGCGCCTCGCCCGCGACGGTCTCGTCCTGGCCGAAGAACTCCATCAGGCCGAGCTTCTGCCAGTCGCTCACTCCGGAGTTGAGGCCGACCACGGGTATGTTCGCGGCCTTCGCCTTGCTCACGACGTCCTTCATGGCGTCCGGCTTGGCGAGGGTGATGGCGATGCCGTCGACCTTCTGGTCGATCGCGTTCTGCACCAGGTTGGCCTGGTTGCCCGCGTTCGGGTCGGCCGAGTAGACCAGCTTGATGTTGTCCTTGGCGGCCGCGGCCTCCGCACCCTTGCGGACGATGTCCCAGAAGGTGTCGCCGGGCGCCTGGTGGGTGACCAGCGCGACGGTCATCCGGGGAGTGGTGGCCTTGCCCGCGGAGGCACCCGACCCACTCTCCTCGGCCTTCTTGCCGCCGGAGCTGCTGGAGCAGCCAGCGAGGGTGAGGGCCGCTGCCGCGGCCACCGCCACGACGGGTACGACTCTGCGGGAACGGAAGCGAGAAGAGCGGTCCATCTTTCCTGCACCTCACTGTGCGACGGGAGAACGTCGGGAAAGGGAAGGGATCACGGGGGATCCGAGGAGGCCCGGGACCTGGCGGGTTCCGGGTCGTGCGCCGCGAAAAAGCGACAACTGCGCTGGGACGGGATCCAATCCCTTGACACGGCCGCTGTCAATACTTTGTAAAGACATCATTTCACGAGCAGGTCCGAATGTAAGTACAAACTATTGACAGTGTCACCCTTCGAGTCCTACACCTGGAACAACGGGTCCCGTGGGACCCGCTTCCCCAGTCCGGACCGAGGAGTGTCGCGCATGGCAGGCTCAGCCCAGCACTTCGACGTGATCAGTATGGGCCGTATCGGAGTTGATCTCTACCCGCAGCAGGCCCGAGTGCCGTTGGCGCGCGTGGAGACCTTCGGGAAGTTTCTCGGCGGTTCGGCGGCGAACGTGGCGGTCGCCGCCGCCCGGCTCGGCCGCCGCGCCGCGGTGATCACCCGCACCGGCGACGACCCCTTCGGCAGCTATCTCCACCAGACGCTCACGGAGTTCGGCGTCGATGACCGCTGGGTGACGCCGGTGGAGGGTCTGCCGACCCCGGTGACGTTCTGCGAGATCTTCCCGCCGGACCACTTCCCGCTGTACTCCTACCGTCGGCCGAGCGCCCCCGACCTGCGGATCCACACCGACGAGTTGGACTACTTCGCCATCCGGTCGGCCCGGATCCTGTGGATCACCGGTACCGGTCTGAGCGGGGAACCGAGCCGGTCGGCCACGCTCGCCGCGCTCAAGGCCCGCGGCCGGTCCGGGACGACCGTCTTCGACCTGGACTGGCGGCCGGCCCTGTGGAACGACACCTCCTGGGCGGACGCGGAGGAGGCCCGCCCGTACTACCGGGAGGCCCTGCGGCACGCCACCGTCGCCTTGGGCGATCTCGACGAGTGCGAGATCGCCACCGGAGTGCGCGAACCGCGGGCGTGCGCCGAGGCGTTGCTCGCGGCGGGCGTCGAACTGGCCGTGGTGAAACAGGGCCCGGACGGCGTGCTCGCCGTGCACCGGGACGGTACGGCGGTAGCGGTGCCGCCGCTTCCGGTCGAGGTGGTCAACGGGCTCGGCGCGGGCGACGCGTTCGGCGGCGCGCTGTGCCACGGGCTGCTGTCCGGCTGGGAGTTGCCGGACGTCCTGCGGTACGCCAACGCGGCGGGCGCCCTGGTCGCCTCCCGCCCCGCCTGCTCCGCCGCGATGCCGACCTGTCCCGAGGTCGAGGACCTGCTCGCCGGCGTACCGCGACCACGCGCGGCGCAGCCGCTCCCCGCCCAGCCGCACCTCGTGGACCCGGGCGCGACGCTCCCGAGCGCGACGGCCTGACCGGAACCCTTCGTGAGTGCCCGCCCCCTGTCCCCCGCCCCTTCCCAGTGAGGTCCCGATGAGTCACCCCACGAGCGTCCGCCTGACCGTCGCCCAGGCGCTGGTGCGGTTCCTGTCCGTCCAGTACACCGAGCGGGACGGCGTACGGCACCGGCTGATCGCCGGTACCTGGGGCATCTTCGGCCACGGCAACGTGGCGGGTGTCGGCCAGGCGCTTTTGGAGGCAGGCATCGGGGAGGGGGCCGCGATGCCGTTCCACCAGGGCCGCAACGAGCAGGCGATGGTGCACGCGGCGGTGGGTCACGCACGTCAGCTCAACCGCCTCTCCGCGCAGGCGGTGACCACCTCCATCGGGCCGGGCGCGACGAACCTCGTCACCGGCGCGGCCCTCGCCACCGTCAACCGCCTGCCGGTGCTGCTGCTGCCCGGCGACTACTTCGCCACCCGCGCCGCCGACCCGCTCCTTCAGCAGCTGGAGCACCCGACCGAGGCCGACGTGTCCGTCAACGACACCCTGCGCCCGGTCTCGCGTTACTTCGACCGCGTCACCCGGCCCGAGGCCCTCATCCCCTCGGCGCTGAACGCGATGCGGGTGCTGGCGGATCCCGCCGAGACCGGCGCGGTCACCCTCGCACTGCCGCAGGACGTGCAGGTGGAGGCGTACGACTGGCCGGCGGAGTTCTTCGCCGACCGGGTGTGGCGCGTACGGCGTCCCGCGCCCGACCCGGTCGAACTGGCCGAGGCGGTACGGGCGATCCGGGCCGCCGAACGCCCGCTGATCGTCGCGGGCGGCGGCGTGCACCACAGCGAGGCCGAGGCCGCGCTGCGAGCCCTGGTGGACGCCACCGGCATCCCGGTCGCCTCCACCCAGGCGGGCAAGGGCTCGCTGCGCCACGACCATCCCGCCGACCTCGGCGGCATCGGCCACACCGGCACCGCGGTGTGCGACGACATCGCCCGCACCGCGGACCTGGTGATCGGTGTCGGAACCCGCTACAGCGACTTCACCACCGCCTCCGGCACGCTCTTCCAGCACCCGGGCGTCCGGTTCCTGAACCTCAACATCACGGCGTTCGACGCCCACAAGCTGGCGGCCCGAACGCTCGTCTGCGACGCGAGAGCCGGCCTGGAGGCGCTCGCCGCGGGCCTCGACGGCCACCGGGTGGATCCCGCGTACGCCACCGAGTACGGCGCCGGCAAGGAGCGCTGGGAGCGGGTCGTGGCAGCCGCCTACCGTGCCGACGACGAGCACGCCGTACCGACCCAGACCCAGGTGCTCGGCGCGCTGGACTCCGTGGTCGGCGACGACGACGTGGTGATCAACGCGGCCGGCTCACTCCCCGGCGACCTGCACAAGCTGTGGCGGGCCCGCGGCCCGCGCCAGTACCACCTGGAGTACGGCTACTCCTGCATGGGCTACGAGATCCCGGCCGCGATCGGCGTCCAGCAGGCCACGCCGGGCACCGCCGTGTGGGCGCTGGTCGGCGACGGCACGTACCTGATGATGCCGACGGAGATCGTCACCGCCGTCCAGGAGGGTCTGCCGGTCAACCTGGTCCTGATCCAGAACCACGGCTACGCCTCCATCGGCGGCCTCTCCGAGTCGGTGGGCGGTGAGCGTTTCGGCACCGCCTACCGCTACCGGGCCGCCGACGGGACCTTCTCCGGCGCCCCGCTGCCCGTCGACCTCGCCGCGAACGCGGCCAGCCTCGGCATGGACGTACTGCGCGCCAAGACCGTGCGGGAGTTGCGCGAGGCGCTGGGCACGGCCCGCGCCTCGGACCGTCCGACGTGTGTGTACGTCGAGACCGGCGCCGATGGCCCGAGCGCTCCCCCGGCCGAGGCCTGGTGGGACGTGCCGGTGGCCGAGACCGCCTCCCGCGCGGCCGCCGTACGGGCCCGTGAGGAGTACGACCGCGAGGTCGCCACCCGCCGCCACCACCTGTGATGCCCCGCTCCCGGCCTTTGGAGGAAGGTACGTCCATGGCGAAGACCGGCGGGGATCCGCGTGCCATGGCCGCCCCCGCGCTCAGCTCCCTGGACTTCGCGCTGGACCGCGGCAGTCCGGTGCCGCTGTACTACCAGCTCGCCCAGCAGCTGGAGGCGGCGATCGAGCACGGCGTCCTCGCCCCCGGCAACCTGCTGGGCAACGAGGTCGACCTGTCCGTACGTCTCGGCCTGTCCCGTCCGACGGTCCGCCAGGCCATCCAGTCCCTGGTCGACAAGGGACTGCTGGTGCGCCGCCGCGGGGTCGGCACCCAGGTGGTGCACAGCCAGGTCAAGCGCCCGCTCGAACTCAGCAGCCTCTACGACGACCTGGAGGCGGCCGGACAGGGACCCGCCACCCGGGTGGTGCGCAACGAGGACGTCGTCGCGTCCGCGGACGTGGCGGCCGCCCTCGGGGTCGCCGAGGGCTGCGAGGTCACGTGCCTGGAGCGGCTGCGCTCCACCCACGGCCAGCCCGTGGCCTTCCTGGTCAACTACCTGCCCGCGGGCCTGCTCGACCTCGACACCGCCCGCCTCGGGTCGACCGGCCTCTACCGCATGCTGCGCACCGCCGGCATCACCCTGCACAGCGCCCGCCAGACCGTCGGCGCCCGCAGCGCCACCGCCGAGGAGGCCCACCTCCTCGACGAGAGCCAGGGCGCCGCCCTGTTGACCATGCAGCGCACCGCGTTCGACGACACCGGCCGCCCGGTCGAGTACGGCACCCACATCTACCGCGCGTCCCGGTACACCTTCGACTTCCAGCTGCTGGTCAGACCCTGATCCCCGTTCCTCGACGGCACCGCGCGGTCAGCCGCCACAGGGAGGTGACCTCGGCCGCGCGGGCGGTGTGCAGAGGATCGCGGGGGTCCCGTGACCTCGGGTGCCTGGGGCGGGTGTCGAGCCGCCCGACGACGCGCAGGCCGGCCTCGTCGATGAGGGCGAGCAGGTCCTGGCGGCTGCGCAGACCGAAGTGTTCGGCCAGGTCGGAGAGGACGAGCCACCCCTCGCCGCCGGGGGTGAGGTGGGCGGGGAGCCCGTCGAGGAAGCCGCGGAGCATGGCCGAGTCGGGGTCCTGTACGCCGCGTTCGAGGTCCGAGACGGGCCGTCCCGGCAGCCACGGCGGGTTGCAGACGACGAGGTCGGCGCGGCCGTCCGGGTACAGGGCCGGTCCGGTCACGGCGACGCGCGCGGCGACACCGAGCCGCTGGACGTTGTCGCGCGCACAGGCCAGGGCGCGCGGGCTGATGTCCGTGGCCACGACCTGTTCGAGGCCGCGCCGGGCGAGGACGGCGGCCAGCACTCCCGTCCCGGTACCCAGGTCGAACGCGGTACGGCCGGGGACGGGAGCCTGCGCGACGAGGTCGACGTACTCACCGCGGACCGGGGCGAACACCCCGTAGTGCGGGTGGACCCGGGCCCTCAGGGCCGGTACCGCCACGCCCTTGAGCCGCCACTGCCAGGCACCGAGCACGCCGAGCAGTTCCCGGAGCGAGATCACCACGGGGCCGCGCGACGGACCGTAGGCCGCCGTGCACGCCTCCCGTACGTCGGGTGCCCGGCGCAGGTTCAGGGTGTGACCGTCCTCCAGCTGGACGAGCAGCCTGCCGAGGACCCGGGCGCGGTGGGCCCGGGCCCGGCGGTGCAGACGGTAGGCCTGCACCGGGTCGCTCTCCGGCACGCGCGCGGTGCGGTCGACGCGTCGGCCCATGGCGGTCAGGAGCTGACGGGCGCTCTGATAGTCGCCCCGCCAGAGCAGCCCGACACCCTCGCAGGCCAGGCGGTGCGCGGTGGCGGCGCGCAGGCTCTCGTCGGCGACGACGATCCGGCGCGGCGGCGGGGTCTGGCCCTCGGAGTGCCAGCGGGCGGCGTGGGTGGTGTGGTCCTCGGTCCAGTGGATGGTGGACACGACGTACTCCTCGTGAAGGAACGTGCAGGGGCACGAAGAGCACTTCGACGAGGGGCGTGGCGAACCGCCCGTGACGGGCACGGGCGATCGCCCGGGCCATGGCACGGGTCAGTCGGGCCGACAGGCCCGGGTTCGGGCCGGGGGTCGGGCCGGGGAGGTTACCGCTCCCGCGTCGAAGCGCGTGAGGAGCGGTCGCCGAGCACCATGCCGAGTGTCACGAGGGGTCCTTCACCGTAGAGGGCCGGTCAGGTTATCAGTCGTCCCCGAGCTCCCTTCGAGTCGAGGGCGCGCGCGGGGGGTTGGGAGGCTCAGCGGGCGAACGGCCCCTCCAGGGCGGCCCATTGCAGGAGCATGATGGTCTTGGCGTCGGCGATCTCCCCGGTCCGGATCATCTCCAGGGCGCGGCGGAAGGGCAGTTCGAGGATCTCGATGTCCTCGCCCTCCTCGTCCAGGCCGCCCCCTTCGTGGGTGTGGGTCGAGGGTCCGTAGGCGGCGGCGTAGAAGCTGACGCGTTCGGTGACCGAGCCGGGGCTCATGTAGACGTCGAAGACGTGCCGGACCTCGCCGATGGTGTGCCCGGTCTCCTCCACGACCTCCCGCCGTACGGCGATCTCCGGGTGCTCGTCCTCGTCGTCGAGGAGCCCGCCGGGGGTTTCGACCAGCATGCCGTCGGGATGTCCGTTGACGTACACCGGGAACCGGAACTGCCGGGTGAGCAGCACGGTCTCCCGTTCGGTGTCGTACAGCAGCATGGTGGCGCCGTTGCCGCGGTCGTGGGTCTCGCGCTGCTGGGTCGTCCAGGTGCCGTCGGCGTGCCGGTAGTCGAAGGTGGTGGCACGCTCGACGTACCAGTGGCTGGAGAGCAGGGTCACGTCGCGCACCCTGACGCGCGGGTTGCCGGTCAGGTCGAGGCCGGTGCGGTCGAGTCCGGTGCGTCCCCGGCGGTCGGGGGTGTCGGCACCGGCGGTCATCGGGGGCCTGCCGGGAGGGAGGCGGAGTACGAGTTGGTCATGCCCGCTTCTACCACTGCGGGCCGGGCGCTCGGGGGTCACCTGCGGTTTCCGTGTCCCGCGCGCCCGGGACCAGAGGTTCAGGGCGGCTCAGGAGCGGGTCTTGTGAACCATGGAGAACTCGTCGGCCTCGGCGAGGTCGAAGTCCCCGTGGTCGCTGCCGAGCCCCTGCGCCACCAGCGCGGCCGCCGCGCAGCCGAGAACGGCCGCCTCACGGGGTGTGCGGCTGAGGCTGATCCCGCGCAGGAAGCCCGCGGAGAACGCGTCGCCGCACCCGGTGCTGTCGACGACGTCGATCGCGAAGGCGGGGACCGTCTCGGTGCCCTCGGCTGTCACGACCAGCGCGCCGTCGCCGCCGCGGGTCACCGCGACCACGCCGACACCGGCGGCCAGGAGCTTCTGGGCGCCTGCCATCAGGTCGTCCTCGCCGGTGAAGCCGAGGAGTTGGTCGTCGTTGGGCAGCAGATGGTCGACGTACGGCAGCGCCTGCTCGATCTGGTCGAAGCCGCCGAGTACACCGGGCGCGAGCAGGTCCATGGAGGTGACCACACCGTGCTCCTTGGCGTGCGACAGGATGCGCGCGGCGACGTCGACACCGATCAGCTCGGGGCCGCCGAGATGCAGGTGCGTGGCCTCGGCGATGGCGTCCCAGGGCACGTCGTCGAGGCCGTAGGTGACGTTGGCGCCCAGCAGATGGAGGGAGGGGCGGTCGCCGTTGGGACGGATGGGCAGGACGCTCGCGGAGGTGGAGGTGTCGACGCGGCGGACCAGCAACTCGGTGTCGATGCCCGCCCGGTTGAGCAGGCTCACCAGCAGGTCACCGGTGGGGTCGGTACCGATCGCGCCGGCGGTGCGGACCGAGGCGCCCAGCTTGGCGAGGGTGAGGGCGGTACCGCCGGCCGTTCCGGCGGCGGTCATCCGGATGTCGTCCACCAGGGTCGCGCCCTGTCCCTCGGGTATCTCCTCCACCGGGCGTACCAGTACGTCCAGTACGTGCACGCCCATCGTGACGACCTTCATCGGGGTCCCTCCTGCTCGGGTGACAAGGGCTGGGTGGTGCCGTAGTTCCTTGCGAGCGCGGCCTCGATCACCGCGAGCTGCTGCTGTTCGTCGAGGACGCGGGGCGGGCCCAGGGCCGCCGCGCGCTGGTAGACACCACAGGCCCACTCCAGCAGCAGCGCGTGTTCGACCGCCTTGTCGAGGGTCGGTGCGTGGGTGAGCGAGCCGTGGTTGGCCATCAGTGCGGCGCTGCGGCCCTCGAGCGCCGCGAGCACCGATTCGGCGAGTTCCGGGGTGCCGAAGGTGGCGTACGGCGCCACCCGCACGGTGCCGCCCAGGGTGAGCAACTGGTAGTGAATGCAGGGTAGTTCGTCGAGGACGCAGGACAGAGCGGTGGCCATGGGGGCATGCGTGTGCACGACCGCGCCGGTGCCGTGGCGTCGATAGACGCCCAGGTGCAGGTCCAGCTCCGAGGTCGGGCGCAGGGTGCCGGCCACGGTCTTCCCGTCGAGATCGACGACGGTCACCTGGTCCGGGGTCAGCTCGGCGAGCACCGCGCCGGTAGCGGTGATCGCGACCCGCTCCCCCGCACGCACGCTGACGTTCCCCGCCGTACCGATGAGCAGGCCCTCGGCTCCCAGCCGGCGGCACGCGGCGGCTACCGCGGCCCGCTCCTCGTCCAGCGCCGAGCTTGAGTCGGTCATGCGCGCGACGCTAACCTAAACCTGAAACAATGTCACATTCACTTGTGGAGGTCGTTGTCGCGTGAACGAGCCGACCACCGACCTCGGCCGGACGGCGGGGCTCGCCTCCCTCCGGCGCACCCCCCAGCAGGCGCGCAGCAGGGCGCGCCTGGCCCGGGTTCTGGAGACCGCCGAGCGGGTGCTGGTCGACGAGGGGGTCGAGGCGCTCACCACCACCCGGATCGCGGCGGAGGCGAGGGTGTCGGTGGGGTCGCTGTACCAGTACCTTCCCGACCGGGGCGCGATCATCGAAGCACTGGCGGCCGGCTACTTCGCGAAACTCGAAGCCACGATGGACGACCTCGTCGGGGCCGCGGCGGCCGAGCGCTGGAGCGACCCGGTCGGTGTCCTCATCGACGCGTACACCGAGATCTACCGCACCGAACACGGTTTCCGCGCCCTCTGGTTCGGCAGCGGCCTGACCGAGCGGACCCGCACCGCGGACCGCGAGCACAAGCGCCGGATGGCCGACGGGATCCGCCGCATCCTGCTCGCCCTCGGCCTCGCCACCGACGACGAGGCGCTCGCCCGTTCCTGCCATGCCGCGATCCTCACCGCCGACGCGCTCGCCCAGGAGGCGTTCCGCAGCGACACCCGGGGCGACGCGGCCCTCCTCGACGAGGCGAAGACCATGCTGCGCGGCTATCTGACGGCCGTCACGGCACGCTACTGAGCCCTGGCCGGTCCGCCGGTGGTGAAGCGGGTCCGCCACAGGTCCCGGAGCAACGCGATCTCGGCCATGTGGTGGATGAATTCGATGTTGGCCCCCGCCAGCACGGAGGCGAACGGGTAGTCGGCGTCGTTGCTGTACGGGTACTGCGAGAACCCGACCGTGTCGAGCTCCTCCTCGGTGACGGTGGCGACGCTGTCGCGCCAGCGGTCGATCACCTCCCAGAACCGCTCGAGTGCCAGGCCGGCGGAGGGGGTGAAATCGACCAACAGCTTCGGCTCCTGGCGCCGTTCACCGAAGGTCCACTCCCAGGGGCCCGCGAAGTGGAAGTGCAGATGCCCCAGCCGCCACGCGATGGTCGTGACCGGGGTGTCGTCGGGCTCCGGCTCAGCGGTGCCGGCGAGGATCTGCTCGACCCGTTCGACGCTCACGCTCCAGTCATCGGCGATCTCGGCGACGGTCATGCCGCCGGCCGCCTGCCGGGCGACCTCGGCGTACTCGCCTGCCGGGATCTGCCCCGCGCCCAGATCGAGCACCCACTCGCCCGGCCCGAACGCCCTGGGCGTCACCGCCTCGCCCCGGCGCCGGATCGACCAGCAGTCGGGCACCGGCTCCCACAGGTACTCCTCGTCGCCGAGCCCCGCCAGGCGCGCCCGGGCCGTGTCCCTGGCGTCGTCGAACTGGCCGAGCAGTAAGCCCAAACGGTCGGTCCGCACACCCTCGGTCCCCATGCCTGACTCCCTCGCCGTCGCGTCTCGTACCTCATCGCTCAGGCGGAAGCTAACGGCTCGTCCCACGGGGCGCGACCGATTTCCTCGGGGAAGACAGCCCGGAGACCGGCCGCACCTGCTGGATCGCCGGGTACGGGATGCGGATCCGTGCCCTGTGCGGCGCGGTCGTCAGTCCGCCCGCACCGGGTGCGTGAGGTTCGCTCCGGTCGACGGGTCGAACACGTGGGCCTTGGCCATGTCGACCCGCATCTCGACCGGTTCGCCCTCACGGGCACGCGTGGCGGCGTCCAGGCGGGCCACGATCTGATGGGTGTCGGCGCCGGTGTCCCGCACGCCCGAGTCCGCGGCGAGCTCCTCCAGTTCGGTGGTCGTCGCGGGGCCGCCCTCCGCGGTGAAGTAGACGTACACGTCGGAGCCCAGCGACTCCAGTACGTCCACGGTGGCGGTGAACGTCGGGCCCGTCCGTTCCCGCTCGTGGGACAGCGCCGCGTCCTCGAAGGCCTCAGGTCGCAGCCCTAGGATGACCTCGCGGGGCGCGTTCGCCTCTTCCAGCGCCTGCCTCGTACGGTCGTCGAGGGGCAGGTCGCCCAGGGGCGAGCGCAGGGCACCGTCCTCCAGGGTGGCGTTGAGGAAGTTCATCGCCGGGGAGCCGATGAAGCCGGCGACGAAGATGTTGCGCGGGAGGTCGTACAGCTCGGCGGGTGTGCCGATCTGCTGGACCAGGCCCTGCCTCATGACCACGACGCGGTCGCCGAGCGTCATCGCCTCGGTCTGGTCGTGGGTGACGTACACGGTGGTCGTGCCCAGGCGCCGCTGCAGCCGGGAGATCTGGGTGCGCATCTGTACCCGGAGTTTGGCGTCCAGGTTGGACAGCGGCTCGTCCATCAGGAACGCCTTGGGATCACGGACGATCGCCCGTCCCATCGCCACCCGCTGGCGCTGACCGCCCGAGAGGTTGGCGGGCTTGCGGTCCAGGTGCTCGGTCAGGTCGAGGATCCGGGCGGCTTCCGTCACCTTGGCGTTGACGGTGTCCTTGTCCACCTTGGCCAGGCGCAGCGGGAAGCCCATGTTCTCCCGGACGTTCATGTGCGGGTACAGGGCATAGCTCTGGAACACCATGGCGACGTCGCGTTCCTTCGGAGCCAGGTCGTTGACGACTCGGCCTCCGATGCGCAGGGTTCCCTCGGTGATGTCCTCAAGTCCGGCGATCATGTTCAGGGTGGTGGACTTGCCGCAGCCCGACGGACCGACCAGGATCACGAACTCGCCGTCGGCGATCTCGAGGTCCACGTCCTTCACGGCGAGGGCCCCGTCGGGAAAGCGCTTGGTGACTCCCTCAAGGATGATCTCGGCCATGGATGGTGCCTCCTTGCCTTCATGCCTTCCGGGTCCGAGCACTGGGGTCGGTGTCTCGGTCCGGTGGCCGGTCTGCCGCGGTCGGCCCGTTCACCCCTTGACTGCCCCGGAGGTCAGTCCGGCGACGATCCGCCGCTGGAAGAACAGGACGAAAACGATGATCGGGATGGTGATGACCACAGCGGCGGCGGCGATCGACCCTGTGGGCTGCTGGAACTGGGAGCTCCCGGTGAAGAAGGCGATCGCGGCCGGCACCGTGCGCGCGGCCTCGGTGGAGGTCAGCGAGATCGCGAACAGGAAGTCGTTCCAGCAGAAGATGAACACGAGAATGGCCGTGGTGAACACGCCCGGCGCGGCCAGCGGCACGATGACCCTGCGGAAGGCCTGCGCGGGCGTCGCCCCGTCCACCTTGGCGGCCTTCTCCAGGTCCCAGGGGATCTCCCGGAAGAACGCCGACAGGGTGTAGATCGCCAGCGGCAGCGAGAAGGTCATGTACGGGATGATCAGCCCGATCCAGGTGTCGAAGATCCCGATGTTCCGCTCGATGTTGAACAGCGGTGACACCAGCGAGATCGGCGGGAACATGGCGATCAGCAGCGACATGCCGATGAGGACCCGCTTGCCGGGGAACCGCAGCCGGGCCACCGCGTAGGCGGCCATGGTGCCGAGCACCACCGCGATGACGGTGGCGATCAGGGCGATGCCGATCGAGTTGATCAGCGCCCTGGTGAACTCGGAGGTCGCGAAGATGCCCCGGTAGTTCTCCCAGGTCCAGTCCCTCGGGATGTAGTCGCCGTCGGTGAGGGTGCTGGGGTCCTTGAACGACAGCGCGGCGATCCACCACACCGGGAACAGGGCGTACAGCACCACCACGACGTTGATGACGGCCCATCGGGCCGCGTGCGTCTTTCCTACGGCGGCCATCAGCGCTTCACCTCCGCGCCCGGAGCGGCCGCGCCGAACAGCTTGACGAACGTGAAGGCGATGATCCCGACACAGATGAAGATCAGGACCGAGATCGCCGACCCGATGCCCAGGTTCAGCGCGGTGAACAGGTTGTCGTACCCGAGGATCGACACGGAGCCCGTGTCCTGGGCGCCCGCGGTCAAGATGTAGATGTTGTCGAAGATCCGGAACGCGTCCAGGGTGCGGAAGAGCAGCGCCACCAGGATGGCCGGCTTCATCAGCGGCAGCATGACCTTGATGAACCGCTGCCAGGGCGTGGCGCCGTCCACCATGGCCGCCCGCAGGGTCTCCTCGGGGACCAGGGCGAGGCCCGCGAGCAGCAGCAGCGCCATGAACGGGGTCGTCTTCCACACCTCCGCGAGGACGATCAGCCACAGGGCGGGCCACTGTTCGGTCAGCGGGGCGTCCCCGCTGGGCAGCAGTCCGGCGAGGTAGCCGAGGTCCGGTGTCCAGGCGTACTGCCAGGAGAAGGCGGCGACCACGGTGACGATGCCGTACGGGATGAGGACCGAGGTGCGCACGACGCCGCGCGCGAAGATCGTGCGGTGCATGACCAGGGCGAGGCCCATGCCGAGGGCCAGTTCGATGGCCACGGACACGACGGTGATGAACAGCGTCACCCAGAACGCGTCCCACCAGAACGTCGAGGTCAGCACGGCCCCGTAGTTGCTCAGGCCCACCCACTTCGCCTGTCCGGGAAACCGCAGGTCGTAGCGCTGGAGAGACAGGTAGACGGCGTATCCGATGGGGTAGGCGGTCACCGCGAGCATGACGATGACGGCGGGTGCGCACAGCAGCCAGCCGAGCCGTCGCTCCTGCCGGGCGCCCGCCGAGACCGCCGCCCGCTCCTGCTTGGAGGGCTCCGTCTTCGGGGGCTGGGGGGCTCCGGCCGGTTCGGCTTGCGTGCTCACGGGATCACACCCTCGGATCGCAGGGCATCGTCGATCTGGTCCCTGATGGTGTTGATGGAGCTCACCGGCTCGATCGCCGACGGCGGGGAGAGCGTGTGGGAGATCGCGATCGAGATGTTCTGGTAGGCCGGAGTGAGCGGACGTACGCTCGCCGCTTCCAGGGAGGTCAGCACCTCACGGGAGAACGGGTATGCCTTCATGAACGCCGGGTCGTCGTACAGGGCGCGCAGGGTGGGCGGCAGTCCGCCGTCGAGCGCGGCGGTGAGCTGGTTCTCCCGGTCGCGCAGGCACAGGGCCGCTTCGAAGGCCAGGTCGGGGTGGCGCGAGTAGGCGCTCACGGCCAGGTCGATGCCGCCGATGGTGGGACGGGCGGGGCGGCCCGCGTCGGCCCGGGGGTACGGGGCCCACCGGAAGTCCTTGAACAGGTCCGGGTTGTTCGCCTTCATCGACGGATAGACGAACGGGTAGTTGATCTCGAACGCCGCCGTTCCCGACTCCATGGCGAGGCGGTTCTGGTCCTCCATCTGGTTGGACAGGGAGGGGTCCGCCGCCGGGGATTTCGCCAGCCGCCGCATGATCTCGGCGGATCTGACGGCCGGCGGGCCCAGGGAGGGCTCGGTCGCGGCCGGGTTGAGGATGGAGCCGCCCGCGCTGTTGATCAGCGTGTTGAACCAGACGGTCAGGCCCTCGTACTGGGCGCCCTGGATCTCCACGAAGTGCGGTTTGCCCTGCTTGGCGAGGGCGCGGGCCATGGCGATCATCTCGGCCCAGGTCTTGGGCGGGGTGGGGACCAGGTCCTTGCGGTACCAGAGGAGTTGGGTGTTGGTGTTGTACGGGACCGCGTACAGCTTGCCCTTCCAGGTCGAGGTCTGCAGCGGTACCCGCAGGGTTCCCTCGGTGGCCTGCTGCTTCGCCGCTCCGGTCCACTCGCGGATCCAGCGGGCCTCGGCGAACTCCGCGGCCCAGGTGACGTCCAGGCCCAGGATGTCGAGGGAGTCGTCCTGGGCGGCGAGCCTGCGGACCATCTGCTGCCGCTGGCCGTCGGCGGCGCGCGGAAGCTTGTTGTAGCTGATCCGGTAGCGGCCGCCCGACGCCTGGCTGCACCGGTCGGCTGCCTTCTGGAGCGCACCGGAGTCGTCGGGGAAGTTGTACCAGTTGAGGGTGGGCCTACCGGAGCCCTCGTCGCTGCCGCAGGCGGCGAGCACCGACGCCAGCAACGGCAGTACGGCGAACGCCCGCAGCCATCGCGTCCCGCTGCGACGTCTCTTCTGACCCGAAACGGGCCGGCAGCCGCACCTCACGTTCACGCGCTCCACACCTCGCTTCCGGACGGTGGCACGGGACCAGGGCCTCGCGGCGTTCCTCCGGCGAACACTAGGTGCCACAAAAAGCAAGATCAAGCACATATCGCACCAAATCACCCACGTCGGCTCTTCGGTGGAACCGAGTCAAGGTGCGTTACGGGGCCACCCCATGGCGCCCGGCCCCCATCCGGCGCCCGTCCAGCGCCCGTCCGACCCCCAGGGACGACGAAGAGGCCACCTCCGGTCCACCGGAAATGACCTCCGACCTGCTACTTCACAAGTCGGGACGACAGGATTTGAACCTGCGACCCCTTGACCCCCAGGAGTGAGCGTCGAAGGTACTTTCTGGATATAGCAGACTTAACCAGGACGCAGGGTGGGTGCAGAAAGCTCCCTCTGGGGCACACTCGTCGGCTACGACTTCACGGCAAGGGCCGAAGGTGGCACCCGGGCACCCCGATTGGGCGGGTGCGGAGGTTCGTTGTCGACCTGCTGCTTCTCGGCGGTGACATGGCTGTTACGGCCTGTGAAGCCGCCGCCCTGGCGGACGGCGCCTCCGCCCGAGGCCGGCGAGCCCCGTCGGCCGGCAGCGGTGGGCGCCGCGGCGCGTCGCCTCGGGGCCAGTACCGCGCGCAGCGCCGGGGTCAGGCTGTGACGGATCTCGGACGGGGTGAGGGCGGCGGGGGTGGGGAGGGGGTTGAGGTAGCGGGTGTAGATGAGGCCGCCCAGGATCGTCACTACGGCCGTGGCGCGGGCGGTCGCGTCCCGGCCGCCGAGAAATTCAACAAGCCGGCCCAGCAGCTCGCGTTCCAGGTATTCGCGGATCACCTCGGCGGCTTCGTCGCCCTGGATGGTGAGCTGCTGGAAGTCGGCGTCCTCCCACAGGTCGGTCACCGCGTCGATCAGGCGGTCGGGGAGGGTGGCCGGATCGCCGCCGAGGACGTCGTCCACCGCCAGCGCACTGGCGCACTGGAACTGCATCATGTCTGCGAACAGGCCCTTTTTCGAGCCGAAGTGGTACGCGATCAGCGCCGGGTCGACTCCGACGGCCCCGGCCACCGCGCGCAGGGTGGTGCCCCGGTAGCCGTGCTCCAGGAACAGCGAACGGGCCGCCGAGACGATCGACTCACGGGTCGGCGGGTTGCCGCGGGGGCGGCCTCGGGTGCGGGCGGGGGCAGGGCGGGCGTTATTCATCAGCGTTGAGCCTGCGTGGAGTGAGCAGCACAGTCAAGGGCGTTCCCGCTACCCCACGAAGGGATGACCCGACACCATGCGTATCGCAGTCTTCGGCGCCAACGGACCGACCGGCCGCCGCCTCACCGAGCAGGCCCTGGACGCCGGCCACGAGGTCGTCGCCGTGACCCGCAGACCCGGCTCCCTGTCCGCGCGGCCCGGCCTTGCCGTGGCCGTCGCCGACGCCACCGACCCGGCGGCTGTCGACGCCGCGATCGACGGCACTGACGCCGTCCTCTCAGCGCTGGGCGCGCGCTTCAGCAAGGAGACCATCACCACCTACTCCGCGAGCGCCACCGTCATCACCGGGGCCATGGCCCGCCACGGCATCAAGCGGCTGCTCGCCGTCAGCTCCAGCATCGCCGACCCGAACTGGCGCCCTACCGGCGCGCACTTCTTCAACCATGTGCTCGACCCGCTGGTGAACCGACGTCTCGGCCGTACCCTCCACGAGGACATGCGCCGTATGGAGGCCGTGATCCGTCAGACGGGCCTCGACTGGACCTTCGTCCGGCCTTCGGGCCTGTTCGAGCACCCCGTCGTCACGGACTACCACACTGCCGAGACCAGCGCCGACGGCGTCTTCACCGCCCGTGCCGACCTCGCCGCGAGCATGCTGCGCGAATTGACGGAGCGGCGGTACGTCCGTACGGCCATGGGCGTCATCACCACGGCCGTGAAGCCGAACATCGCCAAGCTGATCTGGGACGAGGGCGTGCAGAAGAAGTGAGCCGCCCCACCTTCCAACTTTCGTCCGTCGCACGAGCGTTCCTCACTCTCCCGCACACGGCCACCCTCACCACCCTCCGTCCCGACGGCACCCCGCACGTCACCCCTGTCCGCTTCACCTTCGACGCGGCCACCGGCCTGGTCCGGGTGACCACCCGGGCGGGGGCCCGCAAGGCCCGGAACGTGAAGGCGGCCGGCCCGGCGGCCCGTGTGGCGCTCTGTCAGGCGGACGGCTTCCGCTGGATCACACTCGAAGGCCGGGCCGCCGTCACCGATGCCCCCGCTCATCTGGCCGAGGCGGTCCGCCGCTATACCGTCCGCTACCGCGCGGACCCGCCCACCCCGCTGGACCTGGTCGTCGTCGAGATCGCCGTCGCCCGCGTCCTGAACCTCATCCTCTGAATCCCCCGTGTCGAAAGCGAAGTGACACCGCCATGCCCACCCTCCCCATCCTCGATTCCACCCTCTACTACCGCGAGTCCGGCGACCCCGACGGGCTGCCCTTCGTCTTCCTTCACGGCAACCCCACCTCCTCCCACCTGTGGCGGAACGTCCTGCCGGGGGTGGCCGCGCCCGGCCGCCGCCTTCTGGCCCCCGACCTCATCGGCATGGGTGACTCCGGCAAGCCCGACCTCGCCTACTCCTTCGACGACCACGCCCGCTACCTCGACGCGTGGTTCGACGCCCTCGGCCTTACCGACGCCGTCCTCGTCGGCCATGACTGGGGCGGCGCGCTCGCTTTCGACCGCGCCGCCCGCCTCCCGGGCACCGTCCGCGGCCTCGCCTTTACGGAGACCATCATCAAGCCGCTGGTCGGCGACGAATTCCCGGCAGCCGGGCGGAAGTTGTTCGGTCTCCTCCGCACCCCCGGGGTAGGCGAGGAGATGATCCTGGAGAAGTCGCTGTTCATCGAGGGGCTCCCGGACACACTCGCCACCCCGCTCGACCCTGCCGACCTGGAGGTCTACCGCCGCCCCTTCCCGACCCCGCACAGCCGCCGCCCGGTACTGGCGTGGACGCGCATGATGCCGCTGGACGCCGAGCCCGCCGACGTCGTGGCCCGCATCGAGCGGTACGACGCCTGGCTGGCCGCCAGCCCCGAAGTCCCCAAACTGCTCGCCGCGTTCGAGCCGGGACCGGGCTCGATGACCGACCAGGGGACCGTGGCCTGGTGCGAGGAGAACATCGCGTGCCTGGAGGTCTCCCGCCACGGCCTGGCCGGCCACCACACCCCGGAGGACCGCCCCGAGGAGCTGGCCTCGGCGATCAACGACTGGGCCGACCGTCACGGGCTGGCACGCCCGTAGGCGTCCTCGATCACGGCGGTGCCGATCCGCGCCGCCCGCGACCTCCTGCCCGACCCCGGCACCCCTCTGCCACCACATCCCGTCCCGGACCTGCGCGAACTACGCGCCGGCGTCGTCCTCCACCAGTTCGAAGCCTCCACGCAGCGCACCTTGACCGGGTCAAGGTGCGCTTCACCCCAATCAAGTGCGCCGGCCCCCAGCCAGTCCCCAAGAATGATCAAGGGGCCATTTCAGATCTCCTCTGAAATGGCCCCTGACCTGCGACTTCGTAAAGTCGGGACGACAGGATTTGAACCTGCGACCCCTTGACCCCCAGAAGTAAGGGGCAAGGGTAATTTTCTGGATAGAACGGATCTAATCAGGACGCATGATGTGCGCAGCAGGATCCCTCGTGCGCCATCGCGCACACTGTGTGGTCCCCAGCTGGTCCCCACCGACGGTCATAGCTCTGCCGCCAGGACGCTCCCTGAAACGTGTCGACGCCATGGCTAGGTCCACCGGCTGGACGCTGCCGCACAGGTACCGTCTCCCCGAGGGCGACATCTTCTCTCTGGGGCATACTCGTCGACTACGACTCCGTAAGCCGTCTGCCCGGAACGGAAACGCCCCGTATAGTCGCCCACCACGTCATGCCAGAAAGCCCGCTCTCGGTAGCCTCTCTGGTGAACTACGCAAGCCTTCGGTAAGCCCCCGTAGTCGGTTGCTGGTGCCCTGGAGCGGGGTGAGTTCGCTGTCGGATGGGATGGCGTCCCGTGAAGTGGTGTAGCCGGGCAGTGGCCCGGAACGCGCGGGTGTCTGCCCGGGGCGTACATCCGCTGGCGGTGCATGCTCCCTGAACAAGGGCAGACCACCGCACAAGTCTCCCTGGTGAACGGCCAGTTCAACCGGAGGAGCATTCGATGGCCCTGTCCCAGTCTGAGCTGATGCGGCTGCTTGAGTCACTGCGTCAGGCCGATGGAGTTGAAGCAACCAGGGTGGTCTGCGAGCGCATCCTGCAGCAGCTCATCGAGGCCGAGGCCGCCCAGTTGATCGGTGCCGCCCCGGGCGAGCACCCCGACAAGCGCACGACCTGGCGCAACGGCCACCGCGACCGGCTGCTGACCACCCAGGCCGGCGACCTGGACCTGAAGATCCCGAAAGTGCGGACCGTATCGTTCTTCCCCTCCCTACTGGAACGCCGACGGCGCATCGACCGGGCGCTGTTCGCCGTGGTGATGGAGGCATACGTGCACGGCGTGTCCACCCGCAGCGTGGATGACCTGGTCAAAGCACTTGGGGCGGACTCCGGGATCTCCAAGTCCGAGCTCTCGCGGATCTGCGGTGAGCTGGACGAGGAACTGACCGCGTTCAAAGAACGGCCGCTCGCCTGTCGCATAGCGGAGGTGCGCGCAGAGCGAGGGGTGAACCGCCGGGTTCGGTAGAGATCTCAGAGGGCCGGCGCTGTCGGCGAAGTACACAACGCCGGTGCCGGCCACCGGCGATGCCTCGATCGGGGAGTCGTTGGGCAGTGTCCAGCGTCGCTGTCCGGTGTCCGCGTCGACCGCCACCAGATCGAAGAGATCATCAAGGACATAGACGGCGCCGTCGGCTATGGCCGGCGTCCGGTAGGGAATGCCTCCGCCGGGTACCTTCCACAGCGTTCTGTCGCCGACGTCGACACCAGTCATCGCTCCCCTGCCCAGGCATCGTTGGCCTTCCGCGTTCACCCGGCGCCCTTGTGCGCGACCAGACCGCGCAAGCCGGCAATGAAACGAACCCCGACATGTCGCTTTTGGGCAGCGCAACCGTGAATCCGCGTGCTCCTACAGCCCGTTGGCCTCACCGGCCTCGCAACTCTCGGGTCCCGTTACGGTCGAAGCCGACGCGAGACGGCTACGACGGATCGATGGGACAACGCGGACCGGCCGGAGAGTTGGACGCCGCACGGGCGGTGGACTCCCGGCCCGGCGCCGCGGGACGGCGTCCACAGCCGATGGCAGCGCCGCGTGCCCGCCCATCCCGTCCGTGGCCGGACGAGCCGCGCGGGGGGCGGTATCCGCGAGGTTCGGGCCACAGGCACCGGCCTGTCGCGCACGTCGCGCGGGCTCTCGGCATCCGTCCCGAGGCTCCGCGCGACGGGGTGAGACGGGTCTCGGCTGAACGCGTTCATCGTCTGGTGAGCGGGAGGCTCAGGACCCCGCGGTCGTGCCCGACGATCAGGTCCGGACCCGCGGTGGCCAGACAGGTGAGCACCACATCCAGGGCGATGTGCCCCACCGCGCCGGTCTCCGGTTCCCATACCCGCAGCCGGTGACCGTGACGGGTGCCGGTGACCAGGACCGTATGGCCGCCGTGCAGGGTGGAGGCGGTGATGACCGGCAGGCCCCCGGTGCCTGTCGAGGCGGGCAGACCGTCGCCGACCGGGGCACCGGTGGCAAGGTCCCACAGCATGACCACGCCCTGGTTGTCCCCGGTGGCCAACATGGTTCGGTCGGGTGTGGGCACAGCCGCCACGGCTGCCACCCGGTGGTCGGCATCGGCGAGGGCACGGGCGCTCAACTGCACGGCCGCGCCGCGTTCCCAGGGGTCCTCGACGGCCGGGTCCCACACATGAAGGCGGCCCGCGGTGTCCGCGGCCGCGATCAGTGTGTGGTCGGCGGAGATCGGGACGGCGGCGATCGACTGGATCGGACTGCCATAGGGGTTGAGGCGCCCGACGCACTCACCGGTTTCCGGATCCCACAGCCGGACGGCGCCTTTGGGGGTGGCGGTGACGAGCAGGGTGCGGCCGTCGGGGACGATCGCGGTACACATTCCGGTCACCCCGCCAGGCCAGTCCCCGGCCGGTTCGCGGATCGGCTGCCCGGTGGCGGGGTTCCACAGGGCGATCGTCCCGGTGTCGCCTCCGCTCGCCAGAAGGACGCGGCCGTCGGGCAGGGGCAGGGCCGTCATCGAGCGGATACGGTCACGATGTCCTGGCAGCGGGGCATGGACGAGCCGGGCGTCGGCCACGTCCCACAGGCACACCACGCCCCTGTCCCCGGCGCCGGCGCCGGCGCCGGCCACGAGCGTCGGCCGACCCGGGCGGGACACCACCGCCAGCGCGTTCACACCCCCGGATGAACCGGGCGCCGAATCGGAGAACACCGACATACGGCCCCAGGGGGTGCCGTCGGCCGCGAGCACCGCGTTCCCGTCCTGCCGGAACCGAATCGCCGCTTCACCTGTTCGTCCGGGCGCCGTCGACTCCACCGTGGCGGCCGACTCGTCGGAGTCCGCCCGCGCCTCCGTGGGACGGTGCCGGGGGCTCGCACCGGCCGGGTTCTCCGCCAGGCCGTCGGCGATCGTCCACGTCCGCTCGCAGTCCCAGCAGCGGAAGTCTCCGGTGAGCGCCATCAGTTGGCTGGCCAACTCCCTTGCGTCCTGTTGCGGGGTGCCCGCGACCGCCACCATGACGACGACCAAACACAGGACGGCTTGCCCCGGTGTTTCGGGGGGTACCCCGACCATCGCGACTTCGCGTGCCACCCGCAGGAAGGGCTCCCACTCCTCTCCCACCGCTTCCTCTCGCAATACTGCAGCGACCTCGCCCCAGGTATGTCCTCCCTGCCTGACATGGGCGGGATCAGGCAGCCCCGGAGCCTCGGCGGGCGGACGTGCAGGGTCGACGAAGAAGTCGGGGATCTCGGTATCGCTCTCGCACTCGGGACATATCAGCAGGAGGTCAGCTTCCCGGGGATCGGGGAACCGCCACAGCGCTTCGCCCATGTGGTGGCCGGCGAAGGCCACGCAGGCGAGCACGAGGTGGGCGCAGACCTGCGGAGCAGTATCGGCGGCAAGGAGGCTTCGGGTGGCCGCCCGCTCGGCGAGACGCAGTGCGGCGCCGAACCCCGTCTCGAGATCGGCCGGGACAGGGGGCCTGTCCTCCGCGGTCACGATGCATCCCAAGTCCACCCAGAAGTCGGCGGTCTGTCCCGGAGGCAGGGCCGCTGCCGCCTCGACGAGATGCGGGAGAGCGGCATAGGCCCCGTCGAAGACGGTCCCGTCGTCCATCAGACCGCCGGCCAGGTACGTCCAGGTCTGCCTCCATCCATCGCCGCTCCCGGTGGCAGCCGCGGAGGACAACTGCTCCAGGAGTGCTTTCACCTCTTCGACCTTCACACCGTCGAGGTCAAGCCAACGAGGGCTGTGCAGGGGCAGCTTGGGAATCATGGAACGAGTCTCGCAGGCAGCACTGACAATCAGGAGGCTGCCCCGGATCAGCTCATCATCCGATCGGCGACCACTGCCACGGAACGGGGGACGATCCGCTCCAGGACCGGCAGAACAGGATCCCAGTCGCCCGCAACCATCACGACCTGCGCGGCGAGCCTGCGGGCGTGGGACGGCTCGGACAACTCCACGAGTGCGGCCAAGGCGCGGGCTCGTGTCGCGCGGTGGGCGATCGAGCGGGTGAGAGCCTCGGCCCGGGCGTGATCGCCGTGCCGGGCCGTCTCCCGGACGACCGCGACCAGTGCCTCGCCCTGCGCCCAGCGGTCGTTGATCGAGTGAACGAGAGCCTCGGCCCAGTCTGGATCGCCACGCCGGGCCAGCTCCCGGACCACTTCGATCAGCGCCCTGTCCTGTGCCCTGCGGTCGTTGATCGTGTGGGCGAGAGCCTCGGCACCGCCCGTGTCACCGGACCGGGCCAGTTCCCCGACGACGTCCGCCTGCCGCGCCACGGACAGATCGGGGTCGAGACGGCCGGCGAGGGCCATGGCCCGCTCGACCTGCCCATGCCTGGCCAGCAGGAGTGTCACGGACCTCAGCAGAATGTCGTGATTACGGCCGTCGCCGGTCTCGAGCAGTGTCTCGGCCCGGTCGGCAAGGGCCAGGACCACGTCCTGGTCGGCGCTGTGAACGACCGCGTCCAGCACACAGGCCATGTCCCAGGCGTCGAGCGGGGATCCGGGAGGGAACGGGCGAACGGCGGCCTCGTCCAGGTCTCCTTCCGGGACCACCATGTCCTGTTCGGCGGCTTCGCCGAGCGCCCACCCGCATACCGTGCCCCCGGCGCCGACGGCCGGTCCGGGCGGGGTGCGCAGGAGAGCATCGAGCCGGTCAAGGTCTCCCGCCAGCGCCTCGCGGGCCAACACCACTGCCAGGGGCCGTGGCTCGGACCACCCTGTCGAGTTGCGGGAGCGGGTGATGTCCTCCACGCGGTCGGCAAGTGCGGCGGCCCGGTCATGGTCGCCGCTTGCGACGGCCACCTCCACGAGGAGGGCGAGCACCTGTTCCGTCCCGTCGGCGGCGTAAGAACTCACCACGTCGTCGGCGCGAGCGGCGAACCTGAGCGCCTCATGGATGTCGCCGCTGTCCGCCACCGCCTTCGCCAACAGGGCCCAGGCCCACCCCCAGTTGTGCGGGTAGCGGATCCTCTCCGCCAGAGCGACGGCCCGGTCACGCTCACCGGCTCGGGCCCACGCCGGCACGAGGGCGACCAGTGCCTGGTCCCGCACCTGCCGTCGGGGAATCGACTCGGCCAGCGCCTGAGCGCCGCCCAGGTCTCCCGCGCCCGCCGCGGCCTGCACCAGCGCCAGTAGTTCCGTACCCTGCTTGAGCTCGTCACTGATCGTGTACGCCAGCTCAGCCGCGCGGACGAGGTGGCCGGTACGGGCAAGCGCTCTCGGGAACCATCCACTGGTGAGACCGGTGTTCGAGTGCCTGCCCACCGACAGCCGCAGAAGGGTCAGCAGGCAGGGCTCGAACCCCCCTTGCGCGATGTCCCTTCTCACGTCGTTCTCGGGTGCCAAGCCGCGACGTAGCTCCCGTTCCCGCGCCATGAAAAGCTCTGGCCCCCACTGGGCCAACCCCTCTGACATGTCTGGTGCCCCCTTGGCGAAGCCCCTCAACTGCGCACCTGCGCAGGCGGCCCAACAGTAACGGGGCCCCGACCTGACGGAGTCTCGCCAGTGGCCTGGCCGAGACGCTGGTCCCGTTGGCGCGCAGGAGGGCGACAGCGTGCCCGCGCAGCTGAATCGCCGCAGAGATCCACGCACCCGCTGAGCCCGTTGTTTCAACAGGGCAGCAGTGAACCTCTCGTGGCTCTCAGCTCGGACATCAGCTTCGACGATGCCTCGGCTGCGTGATTTCCCCGATGCGGTGATCCCCAAGAGCATCTACAGTCGTCTCGGTCACATTTCTGGGGGCGTATGAAATATCGAATGCTGACCGCCGGTGTGGTGAACCTGCTGATGGGAGACGGCGAGACAACTCCGAAGGGCATCGAGACCACCGCCCTGGAAATGGTCCGCACGGGCCGACTGCAGGGTGAAGAGAAAGCCGACGGTACGGTGACCGTACGGATCGTCCCGCAGACCGCCGACTCGGCACCGCTGCGGCCCGTCGAGGAACTGGTGGTCGAACGGATCCGCCGACGCTGCCGAAGCGGTGTCGACCGCGTGCCGATAGGCGCCCTCGGGCCAGGCGACGGCGACGAGTTCTGGGTATGGTGGCGCGGCTTTCAAAACAGTGTCCGCAACGAGGCGACCGCCCTTGGCCTCATACGGCCGGCCCGGAACAAGTACGTGACGCTGCTGTATCGGGGTGCGCCCCTCGCGGCCTGGTTCGGCGCCCTGTGGGCCTGCGTTTCGTTCAGTCCCGAGTGGATGCGGATCATTCTCACAATGGTCCTCGTGCCCAGCCTGTTCGGGCTGCTGCGGCTGTCAGACGTCCCGCTCGAATCCAGGCCCAGGTTGACGGCCGCCGGACGGCAGGCCGCGCGCGAGTGGCGGACCCACGACCGCGCTGGAGAGCATCGGCTGCCCAAACGCCAAGTGGGAGTGGCTGGTCCCGAATCGGCGCTTCCCGTGCGCGAGCCGCAGCGGATCTGGTCCGCGTACGGCAGATCGTGGCACGTCGTGGACGCCGGGCCGCTGGACACCCCGCGCTGGGGACACCTGTGGCAGCTCGTGCTGCTGACCGTGGCCGTGTGCGCCGCCTTTGGCGCCCTGGTCGCGGTGACCCTGACCGCGCACCGCCCGGCGTTGGCCTGGGAATGGGACACCGCTCCGTTGCTCGCCGGCGTACTGCTGTGGGGTTTGTGGCTGCCGGCCCGACGCCGGGTCCTGGCCGTTCCCGACGAGGCGAGCTTTCGCGGTGCGGTCATCTCACGCTGGGACTATTACACCCACTACGACGACCCGCCCACGGACATCACGCACTACTGCTCCTCCATCGAGGACCCGGCAACACGGAAAGCCTGGTCCTTCGAGGTCGACCAGTGGACGCGGCCGATGTTCTCACGCGCAGCGAACCCCGAGCTCAAGGACCGGTTCCGGGTAGGGGACGTCGTCGATGTCCACTGCAGCCCGCGTCGGCGGAAGATCCATCAGATCAGTGTGGTCGAGGCCGTGTCGCGGACCGAGTGACGATTCCAGCGACGAGGCGTCGTAACCGCTATCGGTTCGAACTACCACGCAGCCGTAGACGCTGGGGCGGCCAGAACCTCCGGGTACGCGTCCAGGATGGAGGCACAGAGGAAGCCCAGCAGCGGACTGGTCGGTACAAAGCGGTACTTCCCGCCAGACGGTGGCGACGAACCTCGCGCCTCGGCCGTCCGCCGGTCCCTGCGTCCAGGGCGCGAGCTATACCGCAACGCGGGCATCCTCTCAGCCGAGTTGTGTCCGACCCCCCGGACGGCCCTCTAGGTGCCGGATGGCCCCTGTCTCACGCTGGCCCAAGCCGCACTCGTCCACGTCGACCCTTGAAGCCTCCACTCCCGAGACCTACTTGACAGTCGGCGCCGACGACCTGCTCCGCCACTGACCGACGTCGAGGCCACCGGCACGGTGAAGTTCGCAGACCATGCATGCACATGCCGCAGGGAACCTCATCGCCGCTGGGGGCGCCCTGGACCTTATTGGGCCGTCCGGCTGCATCAACGGGCAGCATTAGGGTTCAACAGCCGTAATTGGCACGAGCCAGCAGGCCCATCGACATCCGTGCCACACGCCGCCTCAGGGCCAAGCCGGCGCGATGCCAGACGTCGATAGCTGCCAGCCTCCGGGAGGTCACGTCCGATGAAGTGGTGTACCGACGGCCATTCCACGAGACGGGCCCCGCCGCCATCAGCTGTCCGGGACGCACTAGAAAATCACAGGTCAAACCATGTATCCGCGCCACCGGCCTGCCATCTGCGGCGCACTTTGACTGGGTCAAGGTGCGCCACAGCCCCTTCAACGTGAACTGGTCCCCAAGCGGTCCCCAAGAATAATCAAGGGACCGCTTCAGATTTCCTCTGAAACGGCCCCTGACCTGCGACTGTCTCCAGTCGGGACGACAGGATTTGAACCTGCGACCCCTTGACCCCCAGTCAAGTGCGCTACCAAGCTGCGCCACGTCCCGATGCGCCCCCCACGGTGAGCCGTGGGAACGCGCGGACAGAACTTTACCGCACGTCGGGGGCCTGCTCGATGAGGGAGGGCGTGGGGTGGTCGCGGCCGTCGGGGGCCGGCGCGGGACAATCGACGTATGGGCAGTGCATCCGCAGGACGGCAGGCCGGCGCGCGGGACCGGGACGACGAGGGGCGGGCCCGCAACGCCCGGCCCCGGGACGGGCTGGGGCGGCCACTGCCGTACGGCTCGGACGGTGTCGCCCGGCAGCCCGAGGGTGTTGTCCGGGCCCCGCGGGAGAGCGTCGCGGAGGCGCAGTCGCTGTTGGACGGGGGAAAACCGTTCCACGCGCACGAGGTGTTCGAGGACGCCTGGAAGTCGGGGCCCGAGGGCGAACGCGCGTTGTGGCGGAGCCTCGCCCAGCTCGCCGTGGGCCTGACCCACGCGGCCCGGGGCAACGTGACCGGCGGCGCCCGGCTGCTGCGGCGCGGCGCGGACGCGCTGGCGGAGTGGGCGTCGGCCACCGGGCGTCACCGACCGTACGACATGGACCTGCCGGGGCTCTCGGCGTGGGCACGGGAGCTGGCGGAGACCGTGGAGCGGGACGGCGGGGGCGTGGACGCGCGGGATCGGGCGCCGCGGCTGCGGGGGGTGTCGTAACCACGACACCGGGATCGCCGGAAACCGCGGCGCCCGCGGGCGTCGGCGTGGACGCGGTGTCCGCGGTGTCGGTGGGGTGGGGCAGACTCGGGGCGTGCGAAAGATTCATGTCATCGGTATCGGCGCGGGCGACCCCGACCAGCTCACCCTGCAGGCCGTCAAGGCGCTGCGCGACACGGACGTGTTCTTCGTCCTGGACAAGGGCGAGGTGAAGGCGGACCTGGTGGGACTGCGCCGGAACATGCTGGACGCACATGTGCCGCGGGGGACGTACCGCGTGGTCGAGGCGCGTGATCCGGAGCGCGACCGGGCCGCGGGCGGCGCCGCGTACTCCCCGGCCGTCGGGGACTGGCGCAGCGCCCGCGCGGAGATCTACGCGCGGCTGATCGCCGAGGAGTTGGGCGAGGGCGAGAGCGGCGCGTTCCTGGTGTGGGGCGACCCCGCGCTGTACGACAGCACGATCGGGATCCTGGACGAGATCCTCGACCGGGGCACGGTGGACTTCGTCTACGAGGTCGTGCCGGGGATCAGCAGCGTCTCGGCGCTGGTCGCCCGGCACCGCACCGGCCTGAACCGGGTCGGCCGGCCCGTGCAGATCACCACCGGCCGGCGGCTCGCCGAGGGATTCCCCGAGGGCGTGGACGACGTGGTCGTGATGCTCGACGCCCATCAGACCTTCCTCCGGTACGCCGACCAGGACATCGACATCTACTGGGGCGCCTACATCGGCACGCCGGACGAGATCCTCGCCGCCGGCCCGATCGCCGAGACCGCGCCCCGTATCGAGCGGCTGCGCGCCGAGGCCCGCGAGCGCAAGGGCTGGATCATGGACACGTATCTGCTGCGCAGGCGTCGCCGGGACTGACGGCCCGCGCGCGAAGGGCGTGGGCCCCGGTCAGTGCGGGTCGAGGCCGAGCCAGGCCAGTACCCCCGCCACATCGGGCACCGTGGTGACGGCTTCGGGCAGGGGCGGTCGCTGTACGACCACCACCGGCAGGCGCAACGCGCGTGCGGCCGTGAGCTTGGCGGCCGTGGCCCCTCCCCCGCTGTCCTTGGTCACCAGGACGTCGATGCGCTGGTCGCACAGGAGCGCCGTCTCGTCGGCCACGGTGAACGGCCCCCGGGCCAGGAGGACTTCGGTGTGCGGCGGCGTCGGCGGCTGGGGCGGTTCCACCGACCGTACGACGAAGTGCAGGTCCGTGAGGTCGGCGAAGGCGGCCAGGCCCAGCCGTCCGGTGGTCAGGAACACCCGTCGGCCGAGCCGCGGCAGCAGGTCCGCGGCCGCCGACAGGGAGGTGACCGGATACCAGCGGTCCTCGGGGCCGGGGTGCCAGCCCGGGCGGCGCAGCACCAGCGCCGGGACACCGGTCGCCGCCGCGGCCCGTGCCGCGTTCGCGGTGATCGACTCGGCGAAGGGGTGGGTGGCGTCGACGAGTGCGTCCACGCGCTGCTCGCGCAGCCAGTCGGCCAGCCCGTCCGCTCCCCCGAAGCCCCCGATCCTGACCTCGCCGGTGATTGCCCCCGGACGCGCCACGCGCCCGGCGAGCGAGGTCGTGACCCGGACACCAGGACGCGCCACCAGGGCGGCGGCCAGCTCACGGGCCTCGGCGGTGCCACCGAGGATGAGGACGTGCGTGGACATGGCGAGAGCCTACGAGGTCCCGGACGCGGGCGTACGCCAGCCGCCGCTGCTGGAACCTGTCCCAGCAGCACCTAGCGGAGCAGCAGTTGCAGGCCGCCCACGATCGTCGCCGCGATCACCAGCCGTTCGAACAATCGCTGGTTGATCCTGTTCACCGCCCATTTGCCGATGAACGCCCCCGGCACCACGAACACGGCGAGCGCCGCGTCGAGGAGCAGCGAGTGGCCGTCGATCAGGCCGAGGCCGACGCTGAAGGGCACCTTGGACACGTTGACGATCAGGAAGAAGAAGGCGGAGGTCCCGAGGAAGCCGAGCTTGCGGAAGCCCGCGGAGAGGAGATACATCGACATCACCGGGCCGCCCGCGTTGGCAACCATCGTGGTGAAGCCGCCGAGGACGCCGTACGAACGGGCCTTGACGCGGCCCGCCCGGCTGGCGACGGTGTCCGGCTGCTCCTGCGCGTCGGCCGTGCGACGGCGCCACACCGTCACTCCGGCCATCAGCAGCAGGATCGCGCCGATCGAGGTCCGGACAACCCCGTCGTCCGCCCACACCAGGAACAGCGTGCCGGCGACCACGCCCACGGCGACCGCCGGGAACAGCCGCCACAGGGTGGGCCAGTGGGCGTGCCGACGGTAGGTGAGCACGGCGAGCACGTCTCCGGCGATCAGCACCGGCAGCAGGACGCCGGTGGAGGCCCGGGCGGGCAGGACGGCCGCGAAGATCGCCAGGCTGACGGTGTTGGCCCCACTGACGGCGGTCTTGGAGAAACCGACGAGGAGGGCGGCGAAGGCGAGGGCGGCGAACTCCCAGCCGGATATGTGCCAGAGGGTCATCGTGTTCATGCGAACACCGATGCTATGTGCAAGGAACCGGGGCCCGGAGGAGCGTCTCGTCAGGTGGCCGGTGCCGGCACGGTTCCCGCGTCGTGGTGCGGCAGCGCCGTATGGATGGGTCGGCCGGCCCCTGGGAAGATCCCCAGGAGCCGCACCGACCCCCCGGAGGAGACATGACCGACTCCCGCGAGCACGTCCTGCCAGGAACCCGGGGCGCGATCAGCGCGCGGGAGTGGCCGGCCGAGCGACCCCGGTATGTCGCGCTGCTCGTCCACGGGTACGGCGAGCACATCGGCCGGTACGAGGAGCTCGCCGGGGTTCTGGTGGGGCACGGAGCGGCCGTGTTCGGGCCCGACCACGTCGGGCACGGAAGGTCGGCGGGCGAGCGCGTCCTGATCGAGGACTTCGAGGACGTGGTCACCGACGTGCACACCGTGGCCTCGGCCGCCCGGAGCGCGTATCCGGACGTACCGGTGGTGATGGTCGGGCACTCCATGGGCGGTCTGATCGCGGCCCGCTACGCACAGCGTCACGGCGACGCCCTCGCCGCGCTGGTGCTGTCCGGACCGGTGATCGGCACGTGGGAGCTGCCCGAGCGGCTGCTGGCCCTGGACGAGATCCCCGACACGCCGATCAGCCCGGCCGCGCTGTCGCGCGACCCTGCGGTGGGGGCGGCCTACGCGGCGGATCCGCTGGGGTGGCACGGACCGATGAAGCGGCCCACGCTGGAGGCGTTCGCGCGCACCCTGAAGACCGTGTCCGGCGCCGGTGACGTGGGTCGGCTCCCGCTGCTGTGGCTGCACGGCGAGGAGGACCGGCTGGTGCCGCTCGCCGGGAGCCGGGTCGGCGTCGAGGAACTGAGCGGCGGCCGGCTGACCGAGCGGGTCCGCCCGGGTGCCCGGCACGAGGTGTTCCACGAGACGGACCGGGCGACGGTCTTCGCGGAGGTGACTCGCTTCGTGGACGAGGTGCTCACCAGCTGAGACAGCACACGTCAGGCGAGGCCACGAGGTGTTTGCACCACTTCGACCTGGGCACCCGCGCTGCCATGGAGTGGTTGCGCCGTGCTGCCTGCGTGGGGACGGACCCCGAGGTGTTCTTCCCCGTGGGCACGACCGGACCCGCGCTGCGAGACATCGCGGCCGCCAAGCGGGTCTGCGCCCGCTGCCCGGTGGTCCCCGAGTGTCTGGCGTTCGCGCTGGACTGCGGGCAGACCTCGGGCGTGTGGGGCGGGACCTGCGAGGAGGAACGGGACGCGCTGCTCCGTTCGGCCGGACAAGACGCCAGAAGGAGAAGCATCGTATGACTGTCGTGAAGAGCACGATTCCCGACTCCGCCCGGCAGGTGGTCGGGGACGCGCTGCAGAGCACTCTGGTGGACCTCGTCGGGCTGTCCCTGATCGGGAAGCAGGCCCACTGGAACCTCGTGGGACCGCGTTTCAGGTCGATCCACCTGCAGCTCGACGAGGTGGTGACGGCCGCGCGCGAGTTCTCCGACACCGTGGCGGAGCGCGCCGCGGCGCTCGGGCTGCCGCCGGACGGCCGGCCGGAGACCATCGCGTCGGCGTTCACACTGCCGAGCCCGAAGGACGGCTGGGTACGGGACACCGAGGTCGTCCAGGTAATGGTCGAGGCCCTGGAGGCGGCCATCGGGCGACTGCGCGAGCGTATCGAGGCGACCGACAAGGCCGACCCCGTCTCCCAGGACCTGCTGATCACCATCACCGCCGAGCTGGAGAAGCAGCGCTGGATGTTCGACGCGGAGAACTGGCCCAGGGCCGACTGACCGGCACCCGTACCATCCCGGTCCGAACTCGTATGCAAGGAGGGGCACTTGATGACCGACGCCCTCGAAATGGACGCCCTGTGGGAGGACTTCCACCGCGCGGTGAACATGACCTCACAGGAGCTGGCCGCCTGGCTGCGGGTGCGTGAGGCCGACGAGAACGCGGAGCCGCTGCCGGAACACGCGGGCACGCCCACGGGAGAGCACGTCCTGGCCATCCTCCAGAAGCGGCGCACGGATCTCACCGAGGACGACATCCGCGTGATGTACGACGTCGTGGACACCGTCTCCGAACAGATGACCGCGGAGAACGAGCCCGAGGCGGAGGAGACGCGCCGTCGGCAACGCCTGATGACGATCGGCCACGACCCGCTGAGGCCGTGATGTGAGCAGTGAACGGCAGGGTGCGCGTCACCGCGTCACCCCCCGGCAAACGCGTCGCCCCCCGGCAAAGACGAACAGCGTCGCCCCGGCCCCAAGCGGGCCGGGGCTGCCGCGGTGCGGCGGAACGGGCGGGCACGAGCCGCGCCGCCGCGGCGTCAGTCGTCCTTCGGCCGGCCCGCGATCAGTCGTTCCAGGCGGTCGAAGCGCTCGTGCAGGGCGTGGACGTCGGTGCCGATCTCGCGGGCGATCCGGCCGCGCCGTTTTCTCTCCCGGCCCACGAACCAGGTGGCCAGGGCCGCCGTGACCATGCCGTACGTGGTGATGCCGACGACCATCATCACCGCGCCGACGATCCGGCCCCAGAGGGTCACCGGGTAGAAGTCGCCGTATCCGACGGTGGTCGCCGTCTCCACCGACCACCACAGGGCTCGCGGATAGGTCGTCAGGTTGGCGTTCCTCGCGCCCTGTTCGGCGGCGATCACGGCCCATGAACCGGTGAGCATCACGACCACGAGGATGATCAGCGCGGCACCGGCCGCCCTCAGGTGGAGGGAGTGTCCCTCGCGGTCGAGCAGCGCCGCGACCGCCCTGGCGAGGAATCCGGGCAGCATGACCGCTCCTTGGGGTCCGGGGGCCGGGTGCGGACGGTGTCGTACACAGGACAGTGTCGTCGTGGGGGCGCGGTCGGGCATGCCGGGCGGGGCGTTCGAGTCGCCGTCGTCGAAGCGGTCCGCTCACCCGAACGGGCCGGTGCGCTGGTGTGCCGCGAGGGCCGGTGGTCGGCTGGGGGCATCTGTCGATCCTGGAGGCGTCCCGTCATGACCGCTCGTCCGCCCCGCGCCCCTCGCCGCACGGTCACGGGGGGTGCCCCCGCCGTCCGCTTCCTCGCGTCGGCCCTGGCGGCGGGTGTGCTGCTGACCACCTCGGCCTGCTCGGACGACGACAGCGGCGGGCAGGGTTCGGATGTCTCCGCGTCGCCCGTCGTGGACGGGACCCGGGTACCCTCCCCGCTCACCACGACGTCACCCACTCCCTCGGGCGGCCCCCGCCTCACCGTGGCCGGAGCGCGGGCCGCGCTGATCACCGAGGCTGACATCGAGGACGACTGGACGAAGGTCGCCGACGCCGCGTCCTGGCGCGACAAGCTGCTGGTCGACAAGGTGGACGTCGCCGACTTCCTCACCGCCAAGGCCGACGCCGCCCATTGCCAGCGGCTGCTCGACTCGCTCTACGACCAGGACCTGCTGGGCAAGCCGTCGGGGGCGTCCGCGCTGACCGGCTTCGAGGAGGCCGACTCCCGGCTGCTCTACCAGGTCGCCTCGTACGGCCAAAAGGCCCTGGACGACTCCCTGGACTGGCTGAAGTCCCTGCCGACCCAGTGCGACCAGTTCACCGCGGTCGACTCGGCGGGCGACAAACGCACGGTCCAGGTGACCGAGAACCCGGTGCCGAAGGAGGGCGACGCCCGGCAGGGACTGCAGGTGGTCGTGCAGGGCACCGCGGACGACGTGCCCACCACGCTCACCCTGGACGTGGCCGTCGTACGGGTGGGCACCGACGCGATCACCGTGACCGCCGGCGGGCCCCACGGCGGCGCGAACGACTCCGTCGAGCGGGCGGTCCAGCAGGGCACCCCGCGCCTGAAGGACGTGCTGGCGGGCCGGACACCGGCCGCGGACCCGAGTGAGGTCGACTGACCGCCTCCCGCGTCTCCCCCGCCCGCCCTCGCCGCCCTGCCGTCCACCGCCGCCCGCACCTCCGCGGCCGTTCCCGGGACAACGCTGATCATCGGGCGGCACAATGGCGACGACGGCAGGCGCGAGAAGGAGCACAGACGTGAGCGACGGCCACACCCCCTCAGACACGCCCGCGAGGCTGAACACCGCTGTGGCGCACAACGCGCGCGTCTGGAACTACTGGATCGGCGGCAAGGACAACTACGAGGTCGACCAGCAGGTCGGGGCCCAGGTGGCGGGAATGTTCCCGATCATCCGGGAGGTCGCCCGCGCCGACCGCTGGTTCCTGGGCCGCGCGGTGCGGTTCCTGGCCGAGGAGCGGGGCGTACGGCAGTTCCTCGACATAGGCACCGGGCTGCCCACGGTCGACAACACCCATGAGATCGCCCAGCGGATCGCACCGGACTCGCGGATCGTCTACGTCGACAACGACCCGATCGTCCTGGTCCACGCCCGCACCCTGCTCACCAGCACCGCCGACGGCGTCACCGACTACATCGACGCCGATGTGCACGACCCGGACGCCATCCTCGAACGCGCCGCGAAAACCCTCGACTTCGACCAGCCGATCGCGGTGATGATGCTGGGCATCCTCAACTTCGTGCTGGACGCCGAGAAGGCCCGGGACATCTCCCGCCGAGTCATGGCCGCGATGCCGTCCGGCAGTTACCTGGCCCTCACCCACCCCACCTTCGACGCGGACCTCGGCGGCGAGGGCCAGATCCCGGCGATGACGTTCTGGAACGAGAACGCCACCCCGCCGATCACCGCCCGCAGCCGCGCGGACATCGCCGCCTTCTTCGACGGACTTCAGCTGCTGGAGCCGGGGCTGGTGTCGTGTTCGCAGTGGCGTGCCGAACCCGACTCCCCCGTCGTGGTACCGCAGTTCGGCGCGGTGGCCGTGAAACCCTGACGCAGGCGCCGACCCGGCCACGGGTCCGGCCGGGCTCGCCGAGGAGGACGTATGACCACGCTTGCCGACCCCGTCCCCGGCGGGCGTCCCGGGGACGTCGAACGGGCCGCGGCGCTCGCCGGGGAACTGTCCGGGCGCGGCGTGCACGGCATCGTCCTCGCCTACGTCGACACCGCGGGTGTCACCCGGGTGAAGACCGTCCCGACGGCCCGGCTCACCGCGGCGGCGGCCTGGGGTGTCGGCATGTCCCCGGTGTTCGACACCTTCCTGGCGAACGACTCGATCGTCACCACCGACGTGCTCGGTTCCCCGGACGGCGATCTGCGGCTGTATCCCGACCTGGACCACCTGGTGGTGCTGGCCGGGCAGCCGGGCTGGGCGTGGGCGCCCGTGGACCGGATCACCCAGGAGGGCGCGCCTCATCCGGGGTGCGGCCGGACCGTCCTGCGCCGGATCGTCCGGGAGGCCGCCGACCACCACGGCCTCACCTTCCGGGCCGGTATCGAGGTCGAGTGGTCCGTGAGCCAGGTGCCGTCCGGCGGGGACTTCGTGCCGGCGACGACGGGACCGGCGTACAGCGCCACCCGGCAGGTCGAGCTCAGCGACTACACCGCCGACCTGCTGGCCGCGTTCGCCGCGCAGGGGGTCGAGGTGGAGCAGCTCCATCCCGAGTACGCGGCCGGGCAGTTCGAGGTGTCCGTGGGCGCGCTCGATCCGGTGGCGGCGGCCGACCGGAGCGTGCTGGTGCGGCAGACCGTCCGCGCGGTGGCGGCCCGTCACCACCTCGCCGTCTCCTTCGCTCCGGCGGTCTTCGCGCAGGGGGTCGGCAACGGCGGCCACATCCACCTCTCCGCCTGGCGGGACGGCGTGAACCTGCACTCCGGGGGCGCGGGCCGGTACGGCATGACCAAGGAGGCCGAGTCGTTCACGGCGGGAGTCCTCGCTCACCTGCCCGCCCTCACCGCGGTGACCGCTCCGAGCCCGGCGAGCTACCTCCGGCTCAGACCGTCGCAGTGGGCCGGGGTGTTCACCGCCTGGGGCCGCGAGACCCGGGAGGCGGCGGTACGGGTGATCACCGGAATGTCGGGCGCGCGCGACCAGGCCGCGAACCTGGAGGTGAAGCCGGTCGACCTGGCCGCCAACCCGTATCTGGCGCTCGCCTGCCTGATCGCCGTCGGCCTGGACGGGGTGACGTCCTCGGCCGCGCTGCCCGAGGAGATCACCGGGGACCCGGCCCGGTTCGGGGCCGAGGAGGCGGCGGCCCGCGGTGTGCGCCGACTGCCCACCTCGCTGGACGAGGCGGTCGAGGAGTTCCGCGAGGACGCACGGCTGCGGGACGCGCTGGGCCCGGTCCTCGCGGACGCGGTGATCGCCGTACGGCTCGGGGAGAGCGCCGCCGTCCACGGGCTGGACGACGAACAGGTGGCGGCGGCGTACCGGTGGACGTACTGACGTGGGCACGGGACCCGTCCACGAGAAGCTCGCCGCGGTGCGGCTGGTGGACCACCACTGCCACGGGGTGGCCACGGACGACCTGGACCGTCCGGCGTTCGAGTCGCTGCTCACCGAGGGCGAGCCCTGGCCGGGGATCTCGCCCTTCGACAGTCCGGTCGGGGTGGCCGTACGCCGCCACTGCGCTCCCCTCCTCGACCTGCCGCGGCACGCCCCCGCCGACGAGTACCTCGCCCGCCGGGCCGAACTCGGCGCCCTCGAGGTAAACCGCCGGTTCCTGACCGCCGCGGGCACCGGTGTGTTCTGCGTGGACACCGGCCACACGCCGATCCCCCTCAGCACACCACGGCAGGTGGCGGAGGCCGCCGACGCCACCGCGTACGAGGTGGTGCGGCTGGAGAGCGTCGCCGAGTCCGTGGCCGCCGGCGGAGTCGAACCGGACGGGTACGCCGATGCGTTCCGTGCGGCGGCGGAGGCGGCCGTGCGACGGCCGGGTGTGGTCGCGGTGAAGTCGGTCGCCGCCTACCGCACCGGCTTCGACCTGGATCCCGTGCGGCCCTCGGCCGCGGCGGTCACCGAGGCGGCCCGCCGCTGGCTCGCCGACGGGGGCCGGCTGGCTGACCCGGTGCTCGTACGGCAGCTGCTGTGGACGGCCGTGGACCTGGGGCTGCCGCTTCAACTGCACACCGGGTTCGGTGACGCGGACATCCGTCTGCACCGGGTCGATCCCACGCATCTGACGGACTGGCTGCACCTGACGACCGGCACGATCCCCGTGCTGCTGCTGCACTGCTGGCCCTACCAGAGGCAGGCCGCCTACCTGTCGGCGGTGTTCGAGCAGGTGTACCTCGACGTGGGTCTCACCCTGCACCATGTGGGCCCCGCCCGGGCCCGGGCGATCCTGGCGGAGGCGCTGGAGATCACCCCGTTCCGCAAACTGCTGTACAGCTCCGACGCCTATGGTGTGGCCGAGTTCTACCACCTCGGCGCGCTGGCCTTCCGCCAGGGCCTCGCCGGTCTCCTGCAGGACCGGGTGGACGCCGACGAGCTGAGCCTGCCGGACGCCCTGCGGATCGCCGCCTGGGCCGGTGCGGACAATGCTCACCAGGTCTACCGCTTTCCAGCCACCTCCTGAAAGTATGATCAAGCAATGTCTGACATGACCGATACCACGCCCGGTTGGCTGAGTTCCGACGAGCTCGAGTCCGCGCGCGCCCGCATGCCGATCCTGTACGTCGAGGCGGTGCCCGTGCGCGTCGACGACAGCGGCGAAGTCACCAGCATCGGACTGCTGCTCCGCATCGGTCCGGACGGGACGGTCAGCCGGACCCTGGTGTCCGGCCGGGTGATGCACCACGAGCGCGTCCGGGACGCCCTGCTGCGCCACCTGGAGAAGGACCTCGGCCCGGTCGCCCTGCCCCGGGTGCCGACCTCCCTGCAGCCCTTCACCGTGGCGGAGTACTTCCCGACCCACGGCGTCACCCCGTACCACGACCCGCGCCAGCACGCGGTGTCGCTCGCCTACGTGGTCCCGGTCACCGGCGACTGCCGCCCCCGGCAGGACGCCCTGGACCTGGTCTGGTTCAGCCCGCAGGAGGCCCTGTCCCCGGCGGTGCAGAGCGAGATGCCCGGCGGCCACGGAGTCCTGCTCAAGCAGGCACTGGCGCATGTGGGCTGCGTGGTCTGAGGCCCGCCGTCCTGCTGGGGGCGGGCGCTGTTCAGGCGCCCGTCACAGTGAGGCCCCGGCGCACTGGACGAGCTGCTGGCCGGTGATCGCGCCGCCGTCCGGTCCGAGCAGGAACGCGGTCAGCCCGGCGACCTCGTCGGCGGAGACGAACCGGCCGAGGGGCGGATGTGCCGGAGGCGTGCGGGCGCGGCCGGGGTCGGACAGCATCGGCGTGTCGGTGGGGCCGGGGGCGACGACGTTGACGGTGATGCCGCGGCCGGCCAGCTCGGCGGCCCAGGAGCGGGCGAGCGCGGGCAGCGCGGCCTTGGTCGCGGCGTACTGGCTCTTGCCGGGCACACCGGTCGCGGTGCGGCTGCCGACGAGGACCACACGGGCCCCGTCGGGCAGCCGGTCCGCGAGCGTGTCGACGAGGATCGTGGCGGCCTGGACGTGCACCCGCCACATCAGCTCGCCGTCGTCGGCGGACAGTTCGCCCAGCGGTGCGGAACGCTGCAGGCCCGCGGCGTGGACGACCGCGTCGGGGGCGGGTACCCGGTCGAGGATCCGGACCAGCGCGGTGGGCTCGGCCAGGTCCGCCGGGAGCCAGGTCAGTCCCGGCGCGGGTACCGGGCGGCGTCGGCTGATCCCGGTGACCCGCCATCCGTCCCGCAGCAGGCGACCACTGATCGCCTCGCCGATGCCCGAGCTGACGCCGGTGACCAGGGCGTGCCGCGCCTCAGACATGACAGACCCGGGCGTGGGACAGGGTCACGGCGTGTGCTCCGGCTCGGTGGAGTGCGCCACCTCGGTCAGGACCACCTCGACGCCGCGCCCGCGCAACTCGTCCACGATCGACGGGTCGGCGCCGTCGTCGGTGACGAGGGTCCAGTCGGCGGGGAGCTTCGCCCAGGCGTGGAAAGGGCGGCGGCCGAGTTTCGCCGCGTGCGCGAGGACGTAGACATGGTCGGCGCGGCGGGCCATCAGTTCCTTCAGCCGCGTCTGGCGCAGGTCGGCCTCGCAGATGCCGTGCTCGGGCGAGATGCCGTCGGTGCCGAGGAAGACCCGGTCGAAGGTCATCCGTTCCAGCGCCGCCTCGGTCAACGGGCCGACGAAGCCCTGGCTCAGGGGCCGCAGGGTGCCGCCGAGACACTCGACGTGCACGGTCTCGACGTCGGAGAGCTCCTGCAGGGCCGTCAGCCCCGTGGTCGCGACCGTCAGTTCCTTCGCGGAGCGCAGTTCGTGGGCGAGGGCGCCCACGGTCGATCCGGCGTCCAGCAGCACGGTCTCACCGGCACGCACCTCGGCGGCGGCCCGGCGCGCGATGGCACGCTTCGCCTCGAACGCCTCACCCGTGCGCTGCCGGAGCGACGCCTCGGGGTGGGCGGTCAGCGCCATGGCGCCGCCGTAGGTCCGGGCCAGACGGCCGTCGGCGGTCAGCCTGGCGAGGTCCCGGCGGATCGTGGAGGCCGTGACGCCGAAACGCTGCGACAACTCCTCGACGCTGGTGAGGCCGGTCGTGGTGGCCACGTGCAAAATCAGTTCACGCCGGGCCTTGGATTCGATGGGAGACATCTGTCGTGGAGTCCTTTTCTGCGGAGTCCTCTGCGGCGCGGACTGCGAATACCGCGCGGACCGCGAAGCGGCGGTCTCAGCGGACCGGTACGGACGACATCTCGGCTGCCTGGCGCATGGCCTCGACCATGCTACCGGCCTCGGCCACACCCTTGCCCGCGATGTCGAAGGCCGTTCCGTGGTCCACCGAGGTACGGATGACGGGCAGCCCGACGGTCAGGTTGACGCCCGCCTCGATGCCCAGCACCTTCACCGGGCCGTGTCCCTGGTCGTGGTACATCGCGACGATCAGGTCGTAGTCACCGCGCCCGGCGAGGAAGAAGGCCGTGTCCGCCGGGAGGGGGCCGCGGGCGTCGATGCCGTCCGCGCGCAGCACCTCCAGAGCGGGGACGATCTTCTCCTCCTCCTCGCCGTAGCCGAACAGTCCGTTCTCGCCGGCGTGCGGGTTGATGCCGCAGACACCGATGACCGGCTTCGCGACACCGGCCCGGACCATCGCCTCGTGACCGCGGCGCACCGTGCGTTCGACCAGGCCGGGCTCGATCCGCTGCACGGCGTCGATCAGGCCGATGTGGGTGGTGACGTGAATGACCTTCACCTTGGGGGTGGACAGCATCATCGACACCTCGTCCGCGCCGGTGAGGTGGGCCAGCAGTTCGGTGTGGCCCGGGTAGAGATGCCCGGCCAGGTGCAGGGCCTCCTTGTTGAGCGGCGCGGTGCAGATGCCGTGCACGACGCCCTTCATCGCGAGGCCCGCGGCGACCCGTACGTACTGGTAGGCGGCCTCGCCGGCGGGGGCGGACAGTTCGCCCCAGGGCAGGTCGGCGGGGAGCAGACCGAGGTCGACGACGTTGACCCGGCCCGGCGGGAACTCGGCCTCGGCCGGGCTGGTCACGGTGACGATGTCGCAGTCGGTGCCCTGGATCGCGGCGGCCTGCCGGAGCCGTTCGGCGTCGCCGATGACGACGGGGCGGCAGCGGGCGAGGGTGTCCGGGTGCAGCAGCGCCGGGACGATCACCTCGGGGCCGATGCCCGCGCCGTCCCCCATGGTCACCGCGATGAGCGGCAGCGAACGGTGGTGGTCGGCGGTCGGGGTCACGTTCACCGGGAGGTCTCCTTGCGGTGGGAGGTGGGGAAGGTCCGGCCGGAGCGCCGTGGCGATCCGCAGCAGGGAGTCGGGGTCGCCGAAGCTGCCGGGCCGGGTGACGACATGGCGTCCGTCGGGTGTGCGTGCGTGGACGGCGCCGTGGTGGATCTGGCCGAGCGGCGCCAGGTGCGGAACACCGAGCGCGTCGAGGACGCGGCGGGCGGTCTCACCCCCTGTCAGGACGAGGTCGGCGTCGCCCGCCCGGTCGGCGGCGAGGCGGGCGAGTCCGGACACCAGACGGCGGGCCGAACCGGGCCGGATGCCCGGGCCGCTGTCGATGCTGAGGACGGTGACACCGTCCGACGCGTCGTCAGACGGATCCGACGCGCCCTCGGGTGACGGGGCGTCGGAGTTCGGGACGCCGGAGTTCGGGACGTCGGAGTTCAGAGCGTCGGGGTGCACGCGTACATGGCGCGCGCCGAGCTCCGTAAGGTGCGCGATCTGCGCAGGCGCCGCGGGGTCGGCGGTCCCGACGACGACCAGAAGGGGACGTCGCCGACGCCTCCCGGCCGGAGCCGCAGCCCGAGTGCCCTGCTCCGCCCCGGTCGGCGCCGGTACCCCCTCGGTACGCCTCAGCAGGCGGCCGACCGACGCGGCCAGGCCGCCCGTGCCCACCAGACGGACCCCGGGCCCGCACGCGAGGGCCGCCTCGACGATCAGGTCGAGGTCGGTGTCCGTCTCGGCGTCGCACACCGGCAGGTGCCCGAAGGCGATCGCGGCGCGCAGTGCGGCGGGCAACGCGTCGCCCCGTACCGCGTCCAGCGGGACGAGCGTCGTACGGCCGTCGTCGAGCGCGGCGGGGATCGACGACGGGGGTGCGGCGCTCTCCGCCCGCCAGGCGTCCGTGGTGTGCAGGGGGACGCCGTCGAGATGGACGACCCCGCCGCGGACCGTGCGGCCGACGGCGGGCAGGGCGGGGGCGACGACGACGCCCTCGGCGCCGTCGGCACAGGCGGCCGTCTCGGCGGCGAGGTTGCCCCGCAGGAGCGAATCGACCTTTTTCAGCACCAGCACGTCCGGGGGCACGGCGTGCAGGGCCTCGCGTACCCGCCGGGCCGCCTCGGCGGCGGGCAGGTTCCGGCAGTCGAGGTCGACCACGAGTGCCTCGCCGTCCGGCAGCGGGGCCGAGGAAACCAAGGAAAGGGGACCGAGCACGATCCGGCTCGGCACACCGAGCGCCACCGCCGTCTCCGCCGCCCCGGACAGGTCGTCGGCGAGGGCGAGGACACGCCGCGGCGCCCGCTCGCCGCGCAAGGGGGAGGGGAAAGACACGTCATCCTCCTGGACCCGTAGTGGACCGGTGGTCGAACGAGGCACGCGGGGCGACCTCGCCGCTCGATGATGACACAGCCTGCGCGATGTGCGCGAGACCCCTTGCGTGATTCGCGCAACCGTGGAACGGTTTCCGGCGCGACAGAAACCGACGGCGTCCTGCGGGACCGGACGTCGTCCCGAGCCCGTCGCCGCACAGAAACCCCGAGAGGTCGACGATGACCCGAACTCCCCCGAGTGAGACGCCCAGCCGTCGCACCCTGCTGCGCGCCGGCGCCGCGGGCGGCGCCGGTCTCGCTCTCTCCCCGCTGGTCGGCTGCGCCGGCCCCACCGGCTCCCCCGGCCCCGGCACCCTCACGCTCGGGCTGAACCGCTCACTGGTCAGCCTGGACAACAAGCTCAACCAGTTCGACGCCGCGGTGACCGTGCAACGGGCGGTGCGCCAGGCCCTCACGGCCATCGGTCCGGACATGCGACTCGGACTGGTCCTCGCCGACCGGTTCGAGATGACCGCACCGACCACCTGGAGCGTCCGCCTGCGCGACGGGATCCGCTACTCCGACGGACGGCCGGTGACCGTCGACGACGTGGCCACCGCGGTGCGGATGTACGGAAAGGTCGCCGGCTCGTTCATCCTCGGCCTGTTCCCCGAACTCCCCGAGGTGGAGGCGACCGGCGAGCGCACCTTCCGGCTCCACACCCGCAAGCCGGTGCCCGTCCTGGACCGGCTGATGGCCAACATCCTCATCACCCCCGCGAAGGACAACCGCCCCGAGGAACTCCGCTCCGGCGTCGGCACCGGCCCCTACCGGGTGGCCGGCGCGAACAGCGGCGCGGGCGAGTACACCCTGGCCCGGGTCCCGGACTACTGGGGCAGGCGGCCGTCCGTCGAACGGGTCCGGGTCCGCTTCGTGCCCGAGGAGTCGAGCCGGGTCGTCTCCCTGCGCAGCGGCGAACTGGACGTCATCGACACCATCACCCCCGACTCCGCCGAACAGCTCACCGGGCTGCCCGGCGTGCACCTGGAGCGGACCTCCGGGGTGCGGATCTGCCAGCTCTTCTACAACTTCCGCAAGCCGAGGAAGCACCCGCTCGCCGACCCCCGGGTGCGCCGGGCTCTGTCGTACGCCATCGACGGCGAGTCCATCGTCCGGGACGTGCTCACCGGCTCGGCCGAGCAGGCCCGGGGAGTCGTCCCCCTCAGTCTCCAGGGCGCCGAGCGCACCGGCGGCTACGTCCACGACCCGTCACGGGCGCGGCAGTCGCTCCGGGCCCTGGGCGCCGACGGACTGCGGATCAGGATCATCTGGGAGTCGGGCGAGTTCGCCGCGGACGCCTCCGTGATGGAGGCCGTCGCGGAAATGCTGAAGGAGGTCGGTGTCCGCGCCGACCTGCGACAGTTCGAGCCCGGCGGCGACATCCTCAAGTGGCGCCAGGGCAAGGGCGGCGACTGGGACGTCATCGGCAACGGCTTCCCCGGCCCCACCGGTCAGGCCGTCACCATGCTGCAGGCGATGTACGCGGGCACCGCCGAGGACGAACGCACCGGTGACGCGTTCATGGGCTATGTCGTCCCGAGCATCGCCCGCCAACTGTCCGACGCGGCCACCGAGACCGACACCGCCACCCGCGACCGCAAACTGGCCGTCGCGCAGCACGCCGTCTGGGACAGCTGGCCGGCGATGTGGGCCTTCGTACCGAAGACCGTCCTCGCCCGGCGCGCCCGCGTCGAGGGCATCCGGCTGCTGCCGGTCAACTCCTACGACCTGACCGCCCTGCGGCTGGAGGGCTGAGCCGTGACCACGTACCTCGCCCGCCGTCTCGGGCAGAGCCTGCTGACCGTCTTCCTGACCCTCTCCACGGTCTTCGTGCTGGTCAGGCTCGCTCCCGGAGACCCCGCCTCCGCCTACGCGGGGCCGACCGCCACCAGCGCCGACCTGGAGCGGATCCGCAGCCAGTTCGGCCTCGACAAACCCCTGATCACCCAGTACGGCGTCTTCCTGCGCGACCTCTTCAGCGGCGATCTCGGCACCAGTTACTCCTTCCACGACTCCGCCCTCAACGTGGTCCTGGACCGTATGCCGTACACGATCACGCTCTCCGTCGCGGCGATCGCCGTCACCGTGGCCGTCGCGGTCCCCCTCGGCGTGTGGATGGCACGCCGCGCCGACACCGCGCGCGAACTCGGAGCCAACGTCCTGACCATCGCCGGGCAGTCCATGCCGGACTTCTGGACCGGCGTGATGCTGCTGACCGTGTTCGCCGTGCTGATGCCGGTGCTGCCCGCCTCCGGCTTCACCTCCTGGAGCGGCCTCGTCCTGCCGACGCTCACCATCGCGACCCTCCAACTCGCCCTCATCTCACGGCTCGTACGCCGCGAGATGACCGCGGCGCTCGCCTCGCCCTACATCACCGTGGCCCGCTCACGCGGTGTCTCCGAACGGGCCCTGACCTGGCGGTACGCCCTCGCCAACTCGTCCGTCCCGCTGGTCACCGCGATCGGCACCCGCTTCGCGGCACTGCTCAACGGAGTCGTCGTGGTCGAGGTCGTCTTCGGCTGGCCAGGGGTCGGCTCCCTCGTCGTCCGCGCCCTGGAGACCCGCGACTACCCGCTCATCCAGGCGACCGTCCTGGTCACGGCGACCCTCGCCATCCTCGTCCAGCTCCTCGTCGACCTCGCCTACCCGCTGCTCGACCCGCGGGTACGACTCGGAAAGGCGGCCTGACATGTCCGCCACGCTCACCCCGTCCGACTCCACCGCCCGGCCCAGCGCCGTCACCGCGAGGCAGCTGGCCCGCGCCACCGCCACGAGGCAGCGGCGCACCGCCCGCCACAAGCTGTGGGCCGGAGCCCTGTGCACCGCGCTGGTCGCCCTGCCGGTGGCCCTCGCGTCCCTGCTTCCGCTGCCGGACCCGGACGCCCAGAACCTCGCGGGGCGCCGGCTGCCGCCGCTCACCGACGGGCACCTGTTCGGCACCGACCAGCTCGGACGCGATCTGCTCTCCCGCATCCTGCACGGTGGTCAGGTGTCGCTGTCCGTGGGCATCCTCGCCGTCCTCGTCTCCGGCGTCATCGGGATCACCGCGGGCTCGGCGGCCGGCTACTTCGGGGGCTGGATCGACACGGTCGTCAGCCGGCTCCTGGAAGCGCAGCTGGCGCTGCCCCTGCTGATGATGCTGCTGCTCGTCGTCGCCCTCTTCGGCCCGTCGGTCACCGTCATCACGTGCGTGATCGCCATCGCCCAGTGGCCGGAGGTGGCCCGGCTGACCCGCTCCCTGGTCCTCGTCGAGCGCGAGAAACCCTATGTGGCGGCCGCCCGTCTGCTCGGCATGCGCAGCTGGTCCGTCCTGGGGCGGCACATCGTCCCCAACATCCTGCGCCCCGCGAGCCTGGTGGTCCTGCTGCTGCTCGCCCAGGCCGTGCTCCTGGAGAGCGCCCTCAGCTTCCTGGGCGCCGGACCGCAGCGGCCGTTCGCCACCTGGGGCCGCATCATCTCCGACGGCCAGGACTACATCACCACCTCCTGGTGGCTGGTCACGCTCCCCGGCCTGGTCATCGCCGTCCTCGTGGTCGGCGTCAACCTCATGGGAGACGGTCTGCGCGACCGCATCCGCACGACGAAGCCGGCGAAGGGAGCCTGAGCCATGACCCGCGACACCCCGCCGCCCTCCGGCGCCCTGCTGGAGGTCGAGGACCTGCAGATCGAACTGCTCACCCACCGCGGCGTCGTCCGCGCCGTCGACGGCGTGAGCTTCACCGTCGGACGCGGTGAGACCGTCACGCTGATCGGAGAGTCCGGCTCCGGCAAGTCCACCACGGCGATGGGCGTGCTGCGGCTGCTGCCCGAAAGACTCGCCGTGCTGTCCGGCACCGCCCGCATCGGCGGCGAGGACGTCGTCGCCGACCCCGAGGCGGCCCGGCGGGTGCGCGGTCGCACCGTGTCCCTGATTCCCCAGGACCCGATGACCGCGCTCAGCCCCGTCCACACCATCGGGCGGCAGCTCGGCGACGCGCTGCGGCTGCGCCACCCCGGCGTGTCCCGGGCGGAGGCCCGCGAGCGCGGCACACACCTGCTGGACCAGGTACGGATCAGCAGGCCCGAGACCCGCTGGAAGGCGTACCCGCACCAGTTCTCCGGCGGCATGCTGCAGCGCATCCTGATCGCCGTCGCGCTGGCCGCCGAACCGCGGCTGCTGGTCGCCGACGAACCCACCTCCGCCCTGGACGCGACCGTCCAGGCGAGCGTCCTCGACCTGCTGATGGAACTGCAGGAACGCACCGGCGTGGGCATGCTGATGATCACTCACGACCTCGGGGTCGCCCGGCTGGTGTCCGACCGCATCCACGTCATGAAGGAGGGCCGGTTCGTCGAGTCGGGGCCGGCCGAGCAGATCGTCGAGCGGCCCGCGCACCCGTACACCGGGAAACTGCTCGCGGCCGTCCCGAGCCTCGGGCCCTGGGACGAGGACGGGCTCGACGCCCACAGCGCACAGGGAGCAGCCCGATGAGCCCAGCAGCAGTGACACCGGACGCGGCCGACCCGTCAGCGTTCCTCGCCGTCGAGGACCTGGTCGTCGACTACCCCACGCCGACCGGCACCGTGCGGGCCGTCGACCACGTCAGCTTCAGCGTGCCCCGGGGCGGCTCGCTCGCCGTCGTCGGCGAGTCGGGCAGCGGCAAGTCGACCATCGCCTGCGCGATCGTACGGCTGCTCAAGCCCGCCTCGGGGCGGATCGTGCTGGACGGCACCGACCTCGCCGCGCTGCCCGAGCGGCGCCTGAGGCCGCTGCGGTGCCGCGTCCAGATGGTCTTCCAGGACCCCTACGGATCCCTCGCCCCGCACCTGACCGCCCTGGAGATCGTGGCCGAACCGCTGCGCGTGGCGGGCGTGCGGGACAAGGCCGAACGGCGCCGCCGCGCCGCCGAACTGCTGGACCGGGTAGGACTGCCGACCACCGCGCTCGAACGACGTCCCGACGAGTTCTCCGGCGGCCAACGGCAGCGCATCGGTATCGCCCGCGCCCTGGCCTCGAAGCCCGACCTGCTGGTGTGCGACGAGGCCACCTCGGCCCTCGACGTGTCCGTGCAGGCCCAGGTCCTCGATCTGCTGCGCGAACTGCGCGAGGAGACCGGCATCACGTACATCGTCATCGCCCACAACCTCGGCGTGGTGCGCGAGATCAGCACCGACGTCGTCGTCCTGAAGGCGGGACGGGTCGTCGAGCGCGGCCGTACCGCCGATGTGCTCGCCGCCCCCGCCGACCCCTACACCCGCGCGCTGCGCCGCGCGGCCCTCGACCCCACGGCGATCAGGGGACTCAAACCCCGCACCCGGGCGGCCACGACCCCGGCCACGGCGGAGTCACGCACGTCCGACACCCCCGACACCCCCCTCACCGTCTCACCGGAAGGAACCGTCACATGACCACCGGCATCGAACTGCCGAACGTGCCCGTGCCCCTGTCCCGGCTGGTGCTCGGCACCATGACGTTCGGGGACACCGTCGACCGGGCGGGCGCCGCGGACATGCTCGGGACGGCGTTGGAGGCGGGCATCACCGGGGTGGACACCGCCAACGGCTACGCCGGCGGCGAGAGCGAACGCATTCTCGCCGAGCTGCTGCCCGCGCACCGCGACCGGATCGTGCTCGCCACCAAGGCGGGCATGCCGCACCCCGACCAGGGGGAGCACGCCCCGCTGTCCGCCCCCGGTCTGCGGGCCGCTCTGGACGGCAGCCTCAAACGCCTCGGCACCGACCGGGTGGACCTCTTCTATCTGCACCAGCCCGACCGGACCACACCCCTCGCCGAAACCCTCGCCACCGTCGCCGAGTTCGTCGCCGAGGGAAAGGTCCTCGCGCTCGGGGTCTCCAACTACGCGGCCTGGCAGATCGCCGAACTCATGCGCGTCGCCGACGAGGTGGGCGCCCCACGCCCGGTCGTCGCCCAGCAGCTGCACAACCTGCTCGCCCGCCGGATCGAGGAGGAATACGTCGAGTATGCGGCGTACGCCGCCGCCACCGGTCTGCGCACGATGGTCTACAACCCGCTCGGCGGCGGCCTCCTCACCGGACGGCACCGCTACGAGAAGGCACCCGAGGGCGGACGGTTCGGCGACTCCCGGCTCGCTGACATGTACCGGCAACGCTACTGGGACCCGCGCCTGTTCGACGCGGTCGCCGAACTGACCCGGGTCGCCGAGGGCGCGGGCATCCCGCTCGCCGAACTGGCTCTGCGCTGGCTCCTGGACCGGGACTCGACCGACGCCCTGCTGCTCGGCGGTTCCCGCACCAGCCACCTGCGCGCCAACCTCGCCGCCGCCCAAGCCGGACCGCTGCCCGCCGACGTCACCGACGCCTGCGACGAGGTCGGCGCCGGCCTGCGCGGCCCCATGCCCGCCTACAACCGCTGAGCCTCCCCCACGGAACCCCGAAGCACCCTCCCGCGCTGCCCCTCTCTTCCCCCCCGCCCCTGTGAGGAACAACCGCCCATGACCCCCGCAGAGTTCACCGCCGCCCTGCGCGCCCGCGAGCGACTGCTCGGCTACTGGTGCCTGATGGACGCGCCGGTGGCCACCGAACGCATCGCCCGCCTCGGCTACGACTACGTCGCCCTGGACGCCCAGCACGGCCTGTTCGGCTACTCCGGCATGCTCAACAACCTCCTCGCGATCGACAACCGGGGCTCCACGGCCGTCGGCCTGGTCCGGGTGGAGGCCAACGACCCCGCCCCGATCGGCCGTGCCCTCGACGCGGGCGCGACCGGAGTGATCGTGCCGCTGGTCGACACGGCCGCGCAGGCCGCCGAGGCCGTCGCCGCCGTCCGCTATCCGCCGCTCGGCCGGCGCTCCTACGGTCCGATGCGCTCGGCGCTGAGGATCGGCCCCGACCCGGCCGACGCGCACGACGCCACGGTCGTCCTCGCCATGATCGAGACGGCCGAAGGGCTCGCCGACGTGGAGGCGATCTGCGCGACGCCGGGCCTCGACGGCGTCTACGTCGGCCCTTCCGACCTGCGCATCGCCCTCGGCGGCGCCTCGTCCACGGACCCGGCCCTGGCCGACGCGTTCGAGGCCGCGCTCGGCACCGTACGCGAGGCGGCGGCCGCCGCGGGGATCGCCGCGGGCATCCACAATCCGGACGGCACGAGCGCCGCCAAGCGCCTCGCCGAGGGCTTCACCTTCGCGACCGTCGCCTGCGACCTGGTGCACCTCGAGCAGACCGCCCGCGATCACCTGGCCGCTGCCCGGACCCCTGGAGAAGCACGGTGACGAACCCACTCCTCGACGCCTTCGACCGCATCGACACCACGCTGCCGACACCGGCCGTGCAGAACCACGCCGCCAACCTCACCGTGCTGGCCGGCGGGGAGCTCGGCTGCGTCTGGTTCGGCGGCACGCAGGAGGGCATGGCGGACATCAGTGTGTGGTTCTCGCGCCTCGCACCGGGCACCACCACATGGACCGAGCCGGTCCGTCTCTCGGACGACCCGACACGCTCCGAGCAGAATCCCGTGCTCTTCCCCACCCCCTCCGGCGCCCTGTGGCTGCTGCACACCGCCCAACGGGGCGGAGACCAGGACACCGCGGAGGTACGGCTGCGCGTCAGCCACGACAACGGCACGACCTGGGAGGCGACCCGCACGCTGTTCGCCGCGACGCCCGGGGGCGGTGGCGTCTTCGTCCGTCAGCCCCCCGTCGTCCTGCCCACCGGTCGTCTGCTGCTGCCGGTCTTCCGCTGCCTGACCTCGCCCGGCGAGAAGTGGTCGGGCGACCTCGACACCAGCGCCGTCATGATCAGCGACGACGAGGGCGGCACCTGGCGCGAGGAGCCCGTGCCCGGATCCACGGGCCTGGTCCACATGAACGTCCACCGGTTGCCGGACGGCTCGCTGCTCGCCCTCTACCGCAGTCGGCGCGCCGACGCCGTGCACCGGTCCGTGTCGCTGGACGACGGTGACACCTGGAGCGAGCCGGAGCCGCTCGGGCTGCCGAACAACAACTCCTCCATCCAGTACGTCCCGTTGGACGACGGGCGTCTGGCCCTCGTCTACAACCACAGCAGCGCCGCCGACGCGACCGCCCGCCGCGTCTCCCTCTACGACGAGATCGACGACACGGGCGGACTCGCCGACCACAGGGCACCGGGCGGCTCTGCGACCACGGCCGTCCGGCAGACTCCCTCGACCGCGTTCTGGGGTGCCCCGCGCGCCCCGCTCAGCCTCGCCCTGTCGTCCGACGGCGGCCTCAGCTGGCCGCTGCGCGCCGACCTGGTGACCGGAGACGGCCACTGCCTGACCAACAACTCCCGCGACGGCCTCAACCGCGAGCTGTCCTATCCCTCGGTCACGCAGACACCGGACGGCGCCCTCCACATCGCCTACACCCACCACCGCAAGGTCATCCGCCATATCCGGCTCAGCCCGCGGGAGCGGTGAGGTGAACGCCCGCTCCCCGGGCCTTCGGGCCCGCGGGCGGCGGTCGCGTTCGACGTCGAACCCATTGACCGAGATGCCGGCGGCGCCCCAACGAGCTGATCATGGAAGCCGCACACAGCCATGCGAAAAAGGGCCCCCGCAGGCTTTCGCCTGCGAAGACCCTTCGCACTGTCGGGACGACAGGATTTGAACCTGCGACCCCTTGACCCCCAGTCAAGTGCGCTACCAAGCTGCGCCACGTCCCGATGCCCGTCTGACCTGGGGTTTCCCCCGGTCGATCGCGCATGGAAACAATACCGCACTCGGGTCGGTGGTCGCGCACCCGTTTGTCCGCGACCGCCCTCGAACAGAGTCCGGCGAGCCTCGGTCGTGGCAGCCGAAGCCCCCTCCACCCCGGCTGCCACGTTCGTCCCGGATCATGCCACGCGGCACTGACAACGCCCGAGGAGTCCTCAGTCCCCGGTCGGCACTCCCAACTCGGGGTAGGCCTCCAGGAGTCGGGAGGGCGCCGCCTGGCGCCAGGAGTCGGCGAGGATGTCCCGCAGTTCGTCCTCCTCCAGGGCCGAGAGACGGGCCCGCACCCAGGCGAACTGCGCCTCGTGAGAGGCGATCCAGAATTTCGCCGGCTCCGCCAGGACCAGTTCGTCGCGCTCCTCCTTGGGGCAGCGCACCGCGAGGGAGGTCTCGTCCTCGGGCAGCGTGGCGAACATCTTCCCCGCCACCCGGAACGTGGGCATGTTCCACGCGACCTGCTCCGTCGTGTCCGGCAGGGACAAGGCGATCCGTCGTACGTCTTCGGCATCCGGCATGACAGGCACGGTAGCGGCTCCCACTGACACTCACCTGGTGAGAACGGTCGCCAGGGATTCAGGGCGAACGCGGACGCGCGCGGCGGCGGCGTCGCGGCCGGGTTCACGACCGGGCCGCTGTCCACACGGCCGGGTCACATCGGCGCCACGTCCGCCAGCGCGTCCAGCACGGGGCGGATCAGAGGGTGTCCCTCCGCTCCTCGGCGTACCGCCGCGAACACCCGACGGGTGGGCGCGACCCCGTCGACGGGGCGCACCACCACGCCCGTAAGGTCCATGCCGCGCAGGGCGGAGCGGGGGACGAGGGCGACGCCCGCGTCCGCCGACGCCAGGGCGACCACCGCGCGGAAGTCGTCCGAGGAGTGTTCGAGGCGGGGCTGGAATCCCGCGCTCTCACAGGCGAGGACCACGACGTCGTGACAGGGGTTGCCCGGGTAGGGGCCGATCCAGGGGTCCTTCGCCAGTTCCGCGAGGGGCACCTCGTCGTCGTCGGCGAGGCGGTGGCCGACCGGGACGACGGCGTCGAAGGGCTCCGCGTACAGCGGAACGTGGACCAGACGGGGGTCGTCGGCGGGCGGAGCGCCGCGGTACTCGACGGCGACCGCGACATCGACCTGCCGGTCGAGGACCATCGGCAGGCTGGCGTCGCCCTCGGCGTCCTGGACGCGGATGCGGATGCCGGGCGCGGTTCCCTGGAGGCGGGCCACCGCGGGCGCGACCACCAGGGCGATGCCGGTGGCGAACGAGGCGACGGTGACCGTGCCGGCCTCCCCCGAGCCGTAGGCGGCGAGCTCTGCCTCGGCCCGCTCCAGCTGGGCGAGGACCGTGTGGGTGTGCCGGAGCAGGATCTCGCCGGCCGGAGTGAGCCGTACCCCTTTGGCGCCGCGCTCGACCAGCCGGTGGCCCGTCTCCTGTTCCAGGGCCGCCAGCTGCTGCGAGACCGCCGAGGGGGTGAGATACAGCGCGGCGGCAGCCGCCGTCACCGTGCGGTGGTCGGCCACCGCACGAAGGATGTGGAGCCGCCGCGCTTCGATCATGCGAGGGATTATCGCAAGGTGTCCGGCCGGTCGACGGCGGTCAGTTCCGCCCCTCGGCCTCCCCCTCGGTCTTCCTCTCGGTCGCTCCATCCTCTTCGCCCGCCAGCTCCGCCCGCGCCGCCACGAACGCGTCCACCGCGCGGTTCACGTCGCCCGTGGAGTGTGCGGCCGACAGCTGCACGCGGATGCGGGCCTGCCCCTGCGGTACGACCGGGTAGGAGAAGCCGATCACGTACACCCCGCGTTCCAGCAGCAGCTCCGCCAGGCGGCCGGCCCGCGCCGCGTCCCCGATCATCACGGGGGCGATCGCGTGGTCGCCGGGCAGTACGTCGAAGCCCTCCTCGGACATCCGGCGGCGGAACAGGGCGGTGTTCTCGGCGAGCCGCACCCGCAGGTCGTCCGCCGACTCCAGCAGGTCGAGCACCTTGAGGGAGGCCGCGGCGATCACCGGGGCCAGGGTGTTCGAGAAGAGGTACGGCCGGGAGCGCTGGCGCAGCAGCGCGACGATCTCCGCGCGGGCGGCGACGTATCCGCCGGAGGCTCCGCCGAGCGCCTTGCCGAGGGTGCCGGTGATGATGTCGACGCGGTCCATCACGCCGTGCAGTTCGGGGGTGCCGCGCCCGCCGGGGCCGACGAAACCGACGGCGTGGGAGTCGTCGACCATGACCATCGCGTCGTAGCGGTCGGCGAGGTCGCAGATCTCGCGGAGCGGAGCCACATAGCCGTCCATCGAGAACACACCGTCGGTGACGATCAGCCGGCGCCGGGCCGTCTGCGCGTCCTTCAACTGCCGTTCCAGGTCCGCGAGATCGCGGTTGGCGTAGCGGAAGCGGCGGGCCTTGGACAGGCGGATGCCGTCGATGATCGACGCGTGGTTCAACGCGTCGGAGACGACCGCGTCCTCGGGCCCCAGCAGCGTTTCGAACACACCGCCGTTGGCGTCGAAGCAGGAGGAGTACAGGATCGTGTCCTCCTGACCGAGGAAGGACGACAGGCGGCCCTCCAGTTCCTTGTGCACCTCCTGCGTGCCGCAGATGAACCGTACGGAGGCCATGCCGTAGCCCCAGCGGTCCAGGGCCGTGTGAGCGGCGGCGATCACTTCGGGGTGGTCGGCGAGGCCGAGGTAGTTGTTGGCGCAGAAGTTGAGGACCTCGCCCGGGCGGCCGCCCCCGGACACACCGACGGTCGCGGACTGCGGGGTGTCGATGACGCGCTCGGGCTTGTGCAGACCGGCGGCGCGGATCTCGTCGAGGGTGGCGCGCAGGTCGTCGCGCACGGAGTCGAACATCGGGAAGCTCCTGAGGTGCTCGCGCTGGAGGGGAGTCGGGAAGGAAGTCGCGTCGTTCAGGCGGTCCAGTCGAGGATGACCTTGCCGCCGCGACCGCTCGCCGCGTCGGCGAAGGCCGCCTCGAAGTCGCGGTGGCCGTACCGGCCGGTGATGACGGGCGTGAGGTCGAGCCCGCCTTCGAGCAGGACCGACATGGCGTACCAGGTCTCGAACATCTCCCGGCCGTAGATCCCCTTGACGGTGATCATCGAGGTGACGATCCGGGCCCAGTCGACCGGGAACTCCTCGGACGGCAGGCCCAGCATCGCGATCCGGCCGCCGTGCGTCATGTTGGCGATCATGTCGCGCAGGGCCTCGGGGCGGCCGGACATCTCCAGTCCGATGTCGAAGCCCTCGCGCAGGCCGAGTTCCCGCTGCCCGTCGGCGACGGTCGCCCGGGTGACGTCGAGCGCGAGGCTCACGCCGATCTTCCGGGCGAGCTCCAGCCGCTGCTCGCTCACGTCGGTGACCACCACGTTGCGGGCGCCCGCGTGCCGGGCCACCGCGGCGGCCATCAGACCGATCGGGCCCGCGCCGGTGATCAGGACGTCCTCGCCGACCAGCGGGAACGACAGCGCGGTGTGCACGGCGTTGCCGAACGGGTCGAAGATCGCGGCGACGTCGAGGTCGACCGGGACGCGGTGCACCCACACATTCGCGGCGGGCAGCACCACGTACTCGGCGAACGCCCCGTCGCGGCCGACGCCGAGGCCGACGGTGGCCCGGCACAGGTGCCGCCGGCCGGCGAGGCAGTTGCGGCACTTGCCGCACACCAGGTGGCCCTCGCCGCTGACCCGGTCACCCGTCGTGATGTCGGTGACGTCCCGCCCGGTCTCGACGACCTCGCCGACGAACTCGTGCCCGACCACGAGCGGGGTACGGATCGCCTGCCGCGCCCAGCCGTCCCAGGACCGGATGTGCAGGTCGGTGCCGCAGATGCCGGTGCGCAGCACCTTGATCAGTACGTCGCCGGGTCCGACGGCGGGCTCCGGGACGTCCACGAGCCACAGCCCGGGTTCCGCCTTCTCCTTGACCAGCGCCTTCAACGCTACGGCTCCTGAAGTGAGACCCCGGGGCCCGGGCATGCCGAAGAAGCCCGCGTCCGGGGAGAGGGGTGTGATCGCGAAGCAATCTGCCGTACGGCGGCGCCGCCGTCCATCGAGGATTTCTTAAGCCGCGCCACAGCTGCGCTTCACACCCCCCGCATCAACCTGCGGATCGGCTGCACGCACCACATGGTCGTAGGAGGACACACAGCACCCGAACGTCAGCGAGAATCGAACGGGGACGACCTGTCCGGATCGGCCGGCCCCGGAGCTCTCGCCCAGCACTCGGCCAACTGACGTGGAGCCGCTCATGACCACCGCACGGGACCTCGCGATCGTCGCCCTGGATGTGGCGGCCGACCAGCCGGTGGAGCAGGGCGATCTGTCGCTCGTGCTCGCGGGAGCCGAGGTGTGCGACCTCATCGAGGCGCACGCGCTCGTCCTGGACGGCGATCGCATCCTGCCGAGCGTCCAGGTACCCACCGGCGACCGCCTGCTGGACGAGGCGGCCTCGGCGCTCGTACGGCAGGATCCGTACGAGTCGGTCGAGGACTGGCTGTGGCGCCGGGGCCGAGGGCTGTCCTCCGCCTACGTCGACGACCTGCACCGGATCGGCCTGACGACCCGGCCGCGGGGCCGCCGGATCGCGCTGCGGACCGGGCGGACCACGCTGGTGGACTCGGCGGCCCGGCGCGAGGCCGCGGAGCGCTGGACGGCGGGCGAACCCGTCCTCGCCACCCTGGCCGCGGCGGCCGGGATCGGCGACGAGCCGGCCGACGGCGCCGAGGACCTCGCGGGCGACGCGGTCACGACCGTACTGGCCGCCGTCGGCGACGCGGTGATGGAGCTGGAAGCGGTACGCCAGCGGAAGGCGATCGAGAACGCCGCGTTCGACAACGTGTGGCGCGGTTACTAGGAGGGCCGGGTCAGGCCGGTTGTGGAGTGATTGCCGCCGTCAAAGCAGTGGGAGTCCGTCGGTCTCGGGTCGCTCCAGCCGGGCCGCCAGCTCCGCCGCCGAGGCCTTGATGGTCTCCAGGCCGGCCCTCCCCCACGGCCGTGGCTCCACGTCGAGGACGCACATGGTGCCGAGCACCATCCCCGTGCTGTCGATCAGCGGTGCGCCCAGATAGGAGCGGATGCCGAACTCGTCGACGACCGCGTTGCCCGCGAACCGCGGGTAGTCACAGACGTCCTCCAGGACCAGCGCCTTGCGCCGGACGACCACATGGGGGCAGAAGCCCTGGTCGCGGGAGAGCTCACGTCCCATCACCGGCGTGCTGCCGTCGGCCTTCACGACGCGCGGCGCCACCGTCGGCAGGTGCAGGCCCGCGAAGAACTGCCGGTTCTCGTCGATGAAGTTGACCATGGCGTACGGCGAACCGGTGAGCTCGGCGAGGTGGGCCGCGTAGGCGTCGAGGGCGGGCTCCGGGTGTTCTCCCAGGCCCAGCAGGGCCAGCCGCCGGGCACGGGCGGGGGCCTCCGTGTCCTCGGGGGTGAGCAGCAGTCGACCGGCCGGGCGGGGCAGGTCGTACCTCATGGGCGGGCTCCGTCGCTGTGGACGTACGTCATATGCGGCTCCATGGCGGGGTGTGCGGGGATCACATGTGGGCGCCGTGGCTCGGCGCGGGGGCCGGGCTGTGGGCGATGAGGTGCCGTACCAGGGTGAGCAGGGTCTGCACCCCTGAGCTGGAGATCCGGGCGTCACAGCGGACGACCGGGATCTCCGGCGCGAGGTCGATGGCGGCACGGACCTCCTCGGGGTCGTAACGGTACGAGCCGTCGAACTCGTTGATCGCGACGATGAAGCCGAGGCCACGCTGTTCGAAGAAGTCGACGGCGGCGAAGCACTCCTCCAGCCGGCGGGTGTCGGCGAGGATCACCGCGCCGAGCGCACCCTCCGACAGCTCGTCCCACATGAACCAGAACCGCTCCTGTCCGGGGGTGCCGAACAGGTACAGCACGTGTTCCGGGTCGAGGGTGATGCGGCCGAAGTCCATGGCCACCGTCGTCTCGACCTTGTTCTCGATGCCTTCGAGGTTGTCGGTCGCGGCGCCGACCGTGGTGAGCAGTTCCTCCGTGCTGAGCGGGGCGATCTCGCTGACCGCGCCCACGAAGGTCGTCTTGCCTACTCCGAACCCTCCCGCCACCAGGATCTTCAGTGCGGTGGGGAAGGGGTCAGAGCTGTCGTCGTAGTCCATCGAGCACTGCCTCCAGAAGGGCCCGGTCAGTCTGGTCGTGGTGGAACTCGGGGGGCTTGGTGGTCAGCGCCCCGCAGTCGACGAGGTCCGCCAGCAGCACCTTGGTGACCACCGCCGGCAGCTTGAGGTGTCCGGCGATCTCGGCGACCGAGACGGGCACCCGACACATGTCGAGTACCTGGGCGTGTTCGGGGCCGAGGTAGCCGAGGGGGGTGGCTCCGGTGGCCATCACCTGCGACAGCAGGTCGAGCGCGATGCTGGGCCGGGTGCGGCCGTTGCTGACGGTGAAGGGGCGCACCAGCCGACCGGCCGCGTCGTCGAGCCAGGGCTCGTCGCCGACCGCCGCCACCCTCAAGGCCTCATCGCCGTGGGTTCGACGGCGTGCTGTCGGGGTGCGGTCATCAGGTAGGGGCGGACGCTCTTGACCAGCATCGCCATCTCGTAGCCGAGCACGGCGGCGTCAGCCTCGCGGCCGGCCAGCACGGCGAGACAGGTACCGGAACCGGCGGTGGTCACGAACAGCAGGGTCGAGTCGAGTTCGACGACGACCTGCCGGACGTGTCCGCCGTCGCCGAAGCGGACGCCGGCGCTGCGGCCCAGGGAGTAGAGGCCGGAGGCCAGGGCCGCCATGTGGTCGGCGCTGTCGGGGTCGAGGCCGTGGACCGACTTCACGAGCCCGTCGCAGGAGAGGAGTACGGCGCTGGTGGTGTGCGGTACGCGCTGCACGAGGCCGCTCATCAGCCAGTCGAGATCGGATACCTGGCCGGTCGGCGCTTCGCTCGCCATGGTGGATCGACTCCTTGAGGTACGAAGGTCTGCGGGAGCGCTGGGGGGTGGGGTGTACACGGGGGTGGTCATCCGGCGGGTGCGCTCCCGTCGTGCCGGGTGTGGTGATCGAGGCCGAGGTCGAGGTCCAGACCGGGCACGGTCCCGCTGTCCCGCGCACCGCGTGCTTCGAGGGACACGGGCGGGTGCGGGGGGCGCGCCTCGGTTATGCGGGACCGGTCCGTGGGGAGCGGATACAGGGGGCGTACGTCCATGGAGGGAGCCGGGGTCATGTTGGTGGCGTCCATGTGAGTAGCGCCTGTGTCGGCTGGCCCCGTGTAGGTCGACGCCATGGGGGTGGGCGCCATGTGGGTCGGCTCCATGTAGGTCGGGGCCGTGTGGGTCGGGCCCGGGTCGACTGGCGCCATGGGGATGGACGCCATGGAAGTCGTCATGTCGCCGGGCGTCGCCTCCAGGTGCTGCTGGGTCTCGGCGAGGCCGATCCCGCGTTGGAAGGCCGCCATCAGGCCCGGGTCGTGGCCCTGCAGCTGGCCGGCCGGGGACTCCGAGTCCTGGCGTGGCGTCGGGCCGTCGCGCAGCTGGGGTGCGATGTGCTCCTGGGCCCGGCGTCTGGGCAGTTGGGGCTTGCCCATGGTGCCGCGTACGGCGCCGACACGCGGGGTGGGCGGGGCGACCGTGTGCTCCGCGACGAGCGGCCGGTCGTCGGCCCTGATGCCGGGCGCGGCCTCCGCGGGCGTGGGCCGCTCCCCGCGGGCACCGCGCACGGGAAGCGGGGCAGGCCCAGCGGCGTGCGAACCGGACCCCGACCCCGAACGTGAACGCGAGGCGGACTGCTGCGGACGCCCGCCGGATGACGGCCGGGAGGACAGTGTGGGCGGCGTACCTCCCGGTCCGGGCGGCGCCTCCCGGGGCGTCACCTCCAGCCCGGTCTGACGCGGCGGCACCGCCGAGTCCGCGGTGCCGGTCGTCCCGGGTCGGTCGTCCGGCGGCTGCGGTACGGCTCCGGAGGCGCCCGGCGCCGCGCCCAGGAGGGCCTGCGGTACGACGAGCACGGCCTGGACGCCGCCGTAGATGTTGGTCTGCAGCCGGACGTGGATGCCGTGCCGTCTGGCGAGTTGCGAGACGACGAAGAGACCGATGCGACCGTCCGCCAGCAGGCTGGCCACATTCACCTGATCGGGGTCGGCGAGCAGGGCGTTCATCCGGCTCTGCTCGCCGACGGGCATGCCCAGTCCGCGGTCCTCGACCTCGACGGCGAGTCCGGAGGTGACGAGGTTGGCGCGCAGCAGCACCTGGGTGTGCGGGGCGGAGAACACGGTGGCGTTCTCGACGAGTTCGGCCAACAGGTGGATCACGTCGGCGACGGCGTGACCGCGCAGCTCACCGTCGATCGGCGGCACGAGTTTGACGCGGGAGTACTGCTCGACCTCGGCGATGGCCGAACGCAGCACCTCGGTCATGGAGACCGGGTTGCTCCACTGCCGACGCGAGACGGCACCGCCGAGCACGGCGAGGTTCTCGGCGTGCCGGCGGATGCGGGTCGCGAGGTGGTCGACGTGGAAGAGACCCTTGAGGAGGTCGGGGTCCTCGATCTCGTTCTCCAACTCGTCGAGGATCGAGATCTCGCGGTGCACCAGCGACTGCAGTCGGCGGGCGAGGTTGAGGAAGACCTCCAGCTTCTGTTCGCTGCCCGCCTGGCTGGAGAGCTGTGCGGCCTGGACGACGGCGGTGACGGCCCCGTCGTGCGCCCGGGTCAGGTCCGCGGCGAGGAGTTCGAAGTCGTCGGCGTCCTCGGGCGGGCCGCCGCGCGGATCGCGCGGGGGCGGGGCCTCGCCCCGGCGCAGGGCGTCGACCAGGGCACGCAGATCGGCCTCGCCGCGCGTGCTGCTTCGGCGCAGGGCGCCGATCCGGTCGCTGACGGACCGGGCCGCGCGGTCGGCCGCCACGGCGGCGATCAGGATGCCGGCGCAGGTCACCGAGACCGCGCCGCCGAGCACGCACCACAGGGGGAGGCTGGGCCGCACTCCGGTGGAGCGCACGACGAACAGGACCGCGGCGCAGCCGCTGAGGGCGACGGCGACGGGTGGCAGCACGGCAAGACGCAGCAGCTGGGGCCGTATGTGGGTCTCGGGGAGCGCGGGAACGGCGCGGGCGGCCGGCCGACCGTGCCGCCCGCCCTCACGGCGGTCTGCGCGGGCGGCCGGTGCGCGGAGGTGAGACATCGGTGTCCTCGTCGTACTGGTCCGTCGGTCCTGGTTGCCAGGGTGCGCATGCCGGTATGCGTGCCGGTGGACACGCGCATGCGGGCGTCGGTCGGGAGAACCGAACTTTTCGGCCCTGCGTCGCCCGACGGGCACTGACAGTAGTCGTCAGCGCATCATGTGCGGTGGGCAGTTGACAAACTCACCCGAGGAGCGTCCCGCTCTGGTATGAGGTCTCGTACGACAGACCGATAAGTTCCACGAGGACAGGTCGATGCACGATCGATGTGCGATCACACCTGGTCAGAAGCGGTCAAGAAAAAGCGGCGAGGGCCGGGGAGCGCTGTGCTCCCCGGCCCTCGCCGCCGCTCGATCCGCGTCCGCGGTCAGCCCGCGACCACCGTCTCGGGGTCCCCGGTGCCCTCGACCGCCCCCTTGGCGATGTCACTGTGTGTATCGGCCTTGGCCTCATCTCCGGCCGTCGGTTCGGCCGGGGTCCTGACCTCCGCCGCGCCGCGCGTGTCGCCGAGCGCCTCGGCGGCCGGCCAACCGCCCGCCGGTTCGAGCGCCACACTCCGCCACCAGGGGTTGGCCGGAACGTTGTCGGCGCTCGGCTCGAAGGGTTCGCCGGGCCGGGGCAGGGCGATCGGGGCGCCCGTCGCCAGGGAGGCGGCGAGGGTGCCCTCACCAGGGTCGGACCACGCGTGCGTCGCCAGGTTGAAGGTCGCCCAGTGGATCGGCAGCATCACGCCGTGCGGCTGTCCGCCCTGGAGGTCGAGGTGGGCGCGCATGCCCTCCTCGGGGGTCATGTGGATGTCCGGCCAGAACTCGCTGTAGGCGCCGATCTGGATCATCGTGGCGTCGAACGGGCCGTGCTCGGCGCCGATGTCCTTGAAGCCCTCGAAGTAGCCGGTGTCGCCGCTGTGGTAGATCCGGTGCTCGTCCCCGGCGACGACCCAGGAGGCCCAGAGCGTGTGCTGGGTGTTGCGCAGGCCGCGACCGCAGAAGTGGCGGGCCGGGGTCGCGGTCAGCGTGAGCCCGCCGACCTTGGTGGCCTCGTGCCAGTCCAGCTCGCGCAGCCGGTCGGCGGACACTCCCCAGTGCTCCAGGTGGGCGCCGACGCCCAGCGGCACCGCGAACAGGGTGTCGGTGCCGGCCAGCGCGTTGATCGTGGGCATGTCCAGATGGTCGTAGTGGTCGTGCGAGATCACGACGACGTCGACCGGGCCGAGGGCGGCCAGCGGGAGGGGCGCGGGGTGCAGGCGCTTGGGCCCGGCGAAGGGGAACGGGGAGCAGCGCTCACCCCAGACGGGGTCGAAGAGCACGCGCCGTCCGTCGATCTCGGCGAGCACGCTGGAGTGGCCCATCCAGGTCAGCCTCAGCCCGGTGGCGGGGGGCTTGGCTATGTCGGCGAGCGTGGTCGGGTGGACCGGAATCGTGCCGTTCGGGCCTCGGCGGGCGCGCTCGTCCTTGTCGAAGAACTGCTTCGCGAGCTCCAGCGTCGAACCGGAGGGCCGGGTCCGGGCGGTGCCCCCGGGATTCTGGAAGACCCCGTCCTTGAAGTGGGGCGATCTGCGGATGCGCGCCATGCGCTCACCGCTCGGGTCCGCACCGAAGGCCGCGGGCCGCAGCGCGCGGAGCCCGGAGCTCGGGGAACGGAATCCGGTCACGGTGTACCTCCAGGGGGAGTCGGTGAGGCAGTCCAGTATGGACGGTCCCGCTGACAGAACAGTCGCCGCCGGTGATTCCATTCCGCTTTGACAGGGCGCGACCCCGTTCGAATACTGACCCACCAGTCAGTAGTCGTCCCTGGCGAGCGCCATGCGGCCCCGGGAGGCTCGTCATCCCGACCGAGGAGACCGCATGACCAGCCCTCTGATGTCGCTCACCTGGACCGACCACGTCACCGGACGCCGGGGTTTCCTGGTCGTCGACCGGTTGGTGCGCGGTGTCTCCAGCGGCGGGCTGCGGATGCGCGCGGGCTGCACCCTGGACGAGGTGGCCGGTCTGGCGCGCGGAATGACCATGAAGGAGGCCCTGCACTACAACCCGGAGGGCCGGTACATCCCTCTGGGCGGCGCCAAGGGCGGCATCGACTGCGATCCCCGGGATCCGGGGGCGTACGAGCTCCTGGTGCGGTACCTGCGGGCCATGCGGCCGTACATCGAGAGCTGCTGGACCATGGGCGAGGACCTCGGTCTCACCCAGGATCTGGTGGACCGGGCGGCCGCCGAGGCGGGGCTCGTGTCGTCCGTGCAGGCCGTGTATCCGCTGCTCGACGACGAGACGGCGGCCCGGCGGCGGCTCGCGGACGCGTTCGCCGTCGAGGTGGACGGGATCGGGCTCGACGAACTGGTCGGCGGCTGCGGCGTCGCGGAGTCGGTGCTCGCGGCCCTGGACCGGGCCGGTGTGCCGCACACCGGCACCCGGGTCGCCGTTCAGGGCCTGGGCACCATGGGCGGTGCCACCGCGCGCTTCCTCACGCGCGCGGGGCTCACCGTCGTGGCCGTCGCCGACGTCAAGGGCACAATCGCCAACCCGGCCGGTCTCGACATCGAGTCCCTGCTCGGTGCGCGGGACGCCTACGGGACCGTCGACCGCGCGGCCCTGCGACCCGGCGACCGTGAGCTGCCCGGCGACGCGTGGCTGTGCGCGCGGGCGGAGGTACTGGTGCCGGCGGCGGTCTCGTACGCCGTGGACACCGCGAACCAGGAACGGATCACCGCGCGCTGGATCGTCGAGGCGGCCAACATGCCGGTCCTGCCGGAGGCCGAGGAGTCGCTGGCCGCGCGTGGGGTGACGGTCCTGCCGGACGTGGTCGTCAACTCCGGGACGAACGCCTGGTGGTGGTGGACGCTGTTCGGCGACATCGGCCCCACCGCGGACGAGGCGTTCACCCACACCCGCCGCTCGATGCGCGCGCTGGTCGAACAGATGCTGGCCCGCGCGGAGGCCGACGGGACGACCCCGCGGGCGGCGGCACACGCCATCGTCGCGGACCGGCTGCCGGTGATCGCGGAGCGCTTCGGGTGGTACCGGTGACGTCGGGCCCGGCCCGCCGCCGCCCACGGTGACGATCAGGAGGTCGAGGACACCCCCTAGGCTGACTGCGTGACGAGAGTGCGGTTGAGCGTGACGGAGCGGCGCGAGGAGTTGCTGCGCGCCACCGTCGAGCAGATCGAGGCGCGGGGCGCGGTGGCGGTCAGGATCGCCGACGTGGCCTCGGCACTGGGCGTGAGCAACGCGTTGGTGCTCTATCACTTCTCGACGAAGGAGAAGCTGGTCGCCGCCGCCTTCACCTACGCGGCCGAGGACGACCTCGCCCAGCTGCGCAAGCTGCTCGGCCGGCGCACCACGGCACTGCGCCGGCTGCGGGCGGCCGTGCGCTGGTACGCCCCGACGGGCCAGGCCAAGGGCTGGCGGCTGTGGATCGAGGGCTGGGCGGCGGCGCTGCGCGAGCCCGCCCTGCGGGAGGTCACGCGCGACCTCGACCGGCAGTGGAAGGCGGCGCTCGCCGAAGTCATCGCCGAGGGTGTGGCCGCGGGCGAGTTCGCCTGCCCGGACCCGACCGGCACCGCCCTGCGCCTCACGGCCCTGCTCGACGGTCTCGCCGTACAACTGACGTCCTACGGGGGCGCGGTCCCGCAGGCGCGGGCGCAGGAGTGGGTGGACGAGGCGGTGGCCCGGGAACTGGGGCTGGCGCGGGAGGCGTTGACCCCGTAGGGCCGCGCCGGACGACAGGCCCGTGACGTGCCGGGCCTGATGACGTGCGCGTGGTTGGCCGGCCGGCCACGACCCGCGGGGCGGGGCCGGCCGGGCAACCACGCGCCCCTCAAGCCACCCAGCTGATCCGCGTCTTGATGTCGTCCGGCGACAACGCGCCCTTGGCCGTCACATGGTCCCCCGACGACTCCCCGCGCAGCCGCCGTCCGATCCACGGCACCAGGTACTCGCGCGCCCAGTGCACGTCGTCCCGCCGGATCTCCAGGGTGCCGCGGGCGGGCTGCGGCGGCCAGGGCTGGTCCGGGTCGGCCGGGACCTCCAGGCCGAGGACCTGGCCCGCGCGCAGCGCGACACGCGTATGGCCCTCGGGTGAGAGGTGGAGCCGGTCACCGTCCCAGGCCCTGCGGTCCTGAACGGTCTTCAGGGACCACAGGTCGAGCACGGGACAGCCGTAGCGGTCGGCGATCGCCCGCACATGCCCGTTGTAGGTGGCGATCTTGCCGCGCAGATGCTTGAACACGGGCACGCCGCGGGTGTCGAACCCGGTCGTCACCATCACCGTGCCGGCCACGGAGGTCAACCGCACCACCGCCCGCTCGAAGCGCTCCGCGACCTCGTCGGGGTCGGTGCCGGGCCGCAGGATGTCGTTGCCGCCCGCACAGAAGGAGACCAGCTCCGGGGCCAGTTCCACGGCCTTCGGCAGCTGGTCCGCCACGATCTGGTCGAGCAGTTTCCCGCGCACGGCGAGGTTCGTGTACCGGAAGTCGCCCTCGGGCCGCCGGTCCGCGAGCAGGACCGCGAACCGGTCCGCCCAGCCGACCAACGCCCCGTCGGGGCCGGGGTCGCCGACGCCCTCGGTGAAGCTGTCCCCCACCGCCACGTACGACCCGATCACTGATCTGTTGTCACTCTTCGAATCGTCTGCCACATCGGCCCATGATTCACCTTCGGATGTGAGCTACGCGACCGTAGGAAGGGGTTGACGTGCGGTGAGATAAGCCACCTTCCAAGGATTGGTCAAGCCAGGAATAGCCTTCTCGTCAGTGCTGTTGACGCGGCAATCGCCACACCCGGAATCCGGAGATCCGGAAGTGGCTCCAGGTGGTCCGGAAGCCGAAGTGCCCGCTCGTGTACGGCTCGGGGTCGGTGAGGTCGAAAACGAGCCGTCCGTTGTTCCACCACCGCACGGTCGAACCGTCCGAGACGATCCGGACCCGGTTCAGCCGGTTCGCCACCAGCAGGGGCTCCGTGTAGTCGTACACCAGCGGACGCACGCCCGCCTCGCCGACGTAGCGGCGCATCCTGGTCGTGGTGTTCGTGTTGGCGCCGTATCCGACGTAGTACGTCTTGAGGTGGTCGTACTCGGCGAGCGCACCGCTCCTCGTGGAGGCGAACAGGTCGTCCGGGGAGCGGACGTCGACGGCGTTCCAGAAGTTGTTGAGGTCCGACACCCGGTCGTTGACCCCGCCCTGCGACACCGGTGTGGCGGTGTACTCCAGGACGTACGGTCCTTCGAGCCGCTGCCTGAACCAGACGGTCGCGCCGGCGGGCACGTCGACCTCCAGGATCCCGTGGGAGGCGGTGACGGTGCCGCCCTTCTCGAGTTCCACGGCCCATCGGCCGAGGCCGTGACGGAAGTCGTCACGGGCGATGAGGTGGCGGTGGCGGGGCGAGGCGCTCGCGGTTGCCGCCGGGGCGAGGGCGGCCATTGCGGCGCCGGCGGCCAAGGTCGCGAAAGCTCTGCGCGTGGTCGTCACGGGAGACGACTCCTTCCGGGCGATCGACAGGTACGGCAGGGGGAAAGCGCTTACACAGAAGCGGAGTTCACTGTGCCCGTTCACCCCGCGCGCTGTCGACGGATCACGCTCTTCGGGCCTCAGGACCGCGATGCGATGGTCGGGAATTGGCCAGTGGAGGGACGGAACGTATCGCTGTGGACCCGGACATACGAAAGCGGGCCGGACGTACCGAACGCCGGCCCCGGACACACCGAAGGCCGGACCCGGGGATCAGGGGTCCGGCCTTCGGCAGCGTGTGAGGCAGGTGGTCGTGCGGGCGTCAGCCGACCGAGACCCCCTTGGAGCGGAGGTAGGCGATCGGGTCCACGTCCGAGCCGTAGTCCGGCGTGGTGCGGATCTCGAAGTGCAGGTGCGGGCCGGTCACGTTGCCGGTCGCGCCGGAGAGACCGATCTGCTGGCCCTCGGTCACCGTCTGACCGCTGGAGACGGAGATCGAGGACAGGTGCGCGTACTGCGCGTAGTAGCCGTCGGCCAGCCTGATGACGACCTGGTTGCCGTACGCGCCGCCCCAGCCCGCGGAGACGACCGTGCCCGCGCCGACGGCCTTGAGCGGGGTACCGGTGGGGACGATGAAGTCGACGCCGGTGTGGTAGCCGCTGGCCCACATGCTGCCCGGCACGTGGTAGCCCGTGCCGATGGTGGCGCCATCGACCGGCAGGGTGAAGCCGTTCGCGGTGCTGGTGGTGGCGGCGCTCTGCTCGACGACCGTCGACGTCTGCGACGCGGACGACGCGGACGACGAGGACGCCGACGATGACGACTTCGATTGCGGCTTCGGCTTCGGCTTCGGCTTCGACGAAGAGGCCGACGACTCGGCCTTCTTGCCGATCGTGAGCTTCAAACCGGGGTGAATCAGCGACGGATTGTCGCCGACGGCCTCACGATTGTCGGCGTAGAGCTTCTGCCAGCCCCCGCTGACGTGCTGCTCCTCGGCGATCTTCGCGAGACAGTCTCCGGCTCGCACGACATAGGTCTTCACACCGGAAGTCCGTGCGGCCACCGACTTCTTCGCGGCAGTCGGAACTGACGACTGAACGACATTCTCGGAAATGGACTGGGCACTCGCCGCATGGGCGCCGGTGGCCCCCAGAAACGGGAGGGCGAGTGCCGCGCCGCCGGCTCCGGCGACGGCGATGGAACGGGCGAAGCGCTGGGTCTTCGGTTGGCGATGCTTACCCCTCGCGGGCATGGCGAATTCCTCTCCGGCGCCTGCGAGGTGAGCTGTCGGGTGCGGACTGGAGATGTCCGGCCATACCGAGGTACGACTTGACCCCAAGCCTGTTCCGGAGACCGGAACAGGCGGTTCTACCTGTGGGTCCCCCGCTCCTGCCATGTACGGGTGAGTGTGTGCGGTCTCCGGGCGGCGGCAGGATTGGGCGTCCGTCCGGATCGGTGGCGAACGTAAGCGACTAAGACGCACAGGGACAAGCGGAAGGTTGCACCCAAATGCGCTTCCGTTGATCCGTAATGGGAATTCCTGGTCACCCTCGGTAAATCAAGGGTCATCCACTTCTCGAATTCCCTTGAAAGGCATAAGAATTACGTGAACATGACGCGCGACGGACGGTCACGAATATGACACTCCTCACGCCCCACTCCCCAGGTCGCCCCATTTCAGGCAGAGTTGGAATGAAGACGCCAATTCGGGCAGAACTCTCAGATGCGGCGCAGCCGGATAACCGTCGCATCGAGGTCACCCCGGAGGCCGGTCCGCAGTCCATGGTGCAGCAGTACGGCCCCTCGGTGAACTTCGCCCGTTTCACGGCATTCGTACGATGCCGCCGGGTCGAGTCCGCGCAGCCGCAGCGCCGGCACCGGCTCGCCGTGGTGCTGCGCCTGGAGCCAGGCCAGGACGACCGTCTCGTCACCGAGGACGTACTGCACCGCGCTCGATCCGCCCGTGGGCGGGCGCAGTCGATAGAGGTCGCCACGCTGGACGAGGGGACGGATCTCCTTGTAGAGAGTCACCCAGTCACGGGCCTCGGCGAGCTCTTCCTCGGTCCATTCGGCGAGGTCCCCGCCGACTCCGAGCACCCCGGCCATCGCGCTGACGAACCGGAACCGCAAGGTGCTGACCCGGCCGTTGAGCTGAGTGTTGGGGCTGTCCGTGACCCAGGCGGCCATCACCCGCGCGGGGTGGATCTGGCTGAAGCCGTGCTGGATCGCGAGCCGGTCGAGCGGGTCGGTGTTGTCGGAGGTCCACACCTGGTCGGTACGGCTCATGATGCCGAGGTCGATCCGGCCGCCACCGCCGGAGCAGGACTCGAAGGCGACGCCCGGGTGCGCCTCGCGCAGCCGGTCCAACAGGCGGTACAGCGCGTTCACGTGATCCACCCACAGGCGCTGCGGGTAGGGGTCCTCGGGCCAGCCCGCGTCGGTGAAGCAGCGGTTGAAGTCCCACTTCACATAGTCGATCGGGGCGCTGGAGAGCAGCCCGTGCAACTGCTGCCAGAGGTACTCCTGGACGTCCTCGCGCGCGAGGTTCAACACCAGCTGGTTGCGCTGTTCCGTCCGCTTTCGCCCTGGTTGGTACTGCACCCAGTCCGGGTGGGCGCGGTAGAGGTCGCTGTCCGGATTGACCATTTCCGGCTCGACCCAGATGCCGAACTGCATACCGAGGTCGTGCACGGAGTCTGCGAGGGGCCTCAGGCCGCCGGGGAAGCGGTCGGGGTTGGGCGTCCAGTCGCCGAGCCCGGCGCGGTCGCTCGTGCGCTTCCCGAACCAGCCGTCGTCGATGACGAACAGCTCGACGCCCATCGCCGCGGCCCGGCGGGCCAGCACCCCCTGCTGCTCCTCGGAGATGTCGAACTCGGTGGCCTCCCAGGAGTTGAACAGCACCGGCCGGTCCCGGTCCGCGTCCGGGATGACGTACGCCCGCTGGTAGGCGTGCCAGGCGCGGCTCGCCCCGCCGAAGCCGGCGTCGCTCCACAGGCCGGCGAAGACGGGGGCGGTGAAGGACTCCCCCGCCTCCAGACGGAGCAGGCCGGAGTCGTCGTACCCCGCACCGCCGGTGATCTGCACGCGCATGTCGGGCAGTTCGGCCACCGCGATGCGCCAGGACCCGGACCAGCCGAGGGCGCAGCCGTAGACCTCGCCGCGCTCCTCGGTCGCGTCGGTGTCGAGCGCGACCCACGGCAGGTACTGGTGCCCGGTGTGGCCGCGGCGGCTGCCGATGACCTTCTCGCCGTAGGTCAGGGGGGCGCGCGTCAGCTGGGACTCCGCGGCCCAGCGGCCGTGCAGGTGCGACAACCGCCAGCCGGTCTCGCGGTCGGGCAGGGTCCAGGTGGCGGAGTCGGCGCGCAGGAGCTCCACCGTGGGGCCCTCGTTGTCCAGGCTCACCCAGCGCTCCACGACGTCGTGCCGCATGCGGTAGTGCAGGGTGATCGTGAGGCCGCCGTCGCGGAATCTGAGCCGCAGTTCGTCGTCCTCGGCACGCTCGTAAGCCTCGAAGACCCACTCGGTGCCGCGCCGCTCGTCGGTGCGCACGGACAGGGCGGGGCGGACGAAGCGGGGGCCGCCCTCGACCGGGTACTCCTCACGCCCGTCCAGCGCAGACTCGAAGCCCCGGTGGTCCGGCAGGGGGAGCAGGGCGAGGGCCTCGGCGTCGGCGAGCGCGATCCGCGCTCCCCAGTGCAGGTGCAGCAGCTCGTGACCCTCGGTGAGATGGAGGGCGTAACTGCTGGTCGGCCCGGACAGAATCCACGTACGGCCATTCTCGGCGATCTCCAGCATAGGGTCCCTCACAGATACGAACAGTCACGAACAGGTGCACTCAAGCATCAACATCATCAAGGTCGGCGTGCCCTTGACGCAACGCCTGTGGACAACTGCTTGGCCTACGAAGCCATGTCGTATGGTCGGGTGAGTGCCCGCCGTCGAGCCGCGTCGACGGCACCGACTGGGAGGATCCCCCGTGACACAGCAGGTCCCGTCGACCGAACCCGAGCTGTCCGGAGTGCGTAACTTCCGTGACGTGGGGGGCCTGCCGACCGTGGACGGCCGCCGGGTGCGGCACGGGGTGCTGTTCCGCAGTGGCCACCTCGCGCACGCGACCGCCGAGGACGCGGCGTTCCTCGCCTCCCTGAACCTGCACACGATCTTCGACTTCCGCAACGCGGCGGACCAGAAGCTGGAGGGGCCCGACGTCGAGCTGCCGGGGGTGCGCAATGTGAACCTCCCGCTGACGGATCCGGCCCACGGCAGCGAGTTCTGGACGATGGTCCGCGACGGCCGGATCGACGAGCTGCGCGAGACCCTGGGCGACGGCAAGGCCGCGGACCGGATGATCAGGTCCTACCGCGCCATCATCAAGAAGCGCACCGCCGAGCACTCCCTGGTGCTGCGCTCGCTCGCCGAGGACAGTGTCCCCGCGCTCATGCACTGCGCGGCGGGCAAGGACCGTGCGGGGCTGTCCGTGGCGGTGACACTGCTCGCCCTGGGCGTCGAGCGGGAGGCGATTTTCGCCGACTACCTGGAGTCGAACGCGAAGCACCGCCGCTACAAGGTGCGGCGCTCCAGCTCCGCCTCGGCCTACACCCCCGAGGTCATGGAGCTGCTGAGCCCCCTCTTCGAGGCCCGTGCCGCATATCTGACGGCCGCCTTCGAGACGATCGAGGAGACCTGGGGCGACGTCGACACGTACCTGGAGAAGGGGGTCGACGTCACCCCGGAGATCCGGGAGCGGCTGCGCGAGCGACTGCTGGACTGAGGGCCCGGGTCCGGGAGTTCGCACCCGGAGGCCTGGCTGGCCCTCCGGCAGGTCACTTCTGGGCGCCCAGCTCGAACAGGAAGTAGATGAAGGCCGCGAACACGTGGCCGACGGCGATGTAGATGATGAGGCGCACCCACAGGGCGCGGGGGAACTTCTCCTCCATGTCACTCATGGCATGTCTCCAGGGGTGGGGCCCAGGCACAGTGTGGCCGTGGGGCTCTGCAGCAGGGTGTGGACGAACAGGAGCTCGACCCCGTCGGGGTCCTGGGCGGCGATACGGTGCGGGGTCAGCGAGTCGAAGTGCGCGCTGTCGCCCGGTCCGAGCCGGTGCGTGGTGTCCCCGAGGCTCAGCCGCAGCCGTCCCCTGAGGACGTGCAGCCATTCCTCGCCGGGGTGCACCCGCACGACGTCGCCCTGGGAGCCGTACGGGACGTGGACGCGCAGGGCCTGCATGCCTCGGCCGGACGCGCCGGCCTGCCAGTAGGTCCAGCCGCCGGCCGCGGTCGGTTCCATGTCGGCGGCGCGCACGATCGCGTCCCGTTCCGCGGCCGTCTCACCGAGCAGCTCCGAGACCGTCGTACCGTAGATACGGGCCAGCGCGAGCAGCATCGGCAGCGAGGGCTGGCGCTGCCCGGTCTCCAGCCGGGAGAGGTGGGCGGGCGACAGCCCCGCGGCCCGGGCGGCGGCCTCCAGGGTGAGGGAGGCGCGGCGGCGCAGGCCACGCAACTGTGGCGCGACCTCGGGCAGGTCGGCGACCGGCCCGGACGGCGACTCGTTGTCGGCTTCCGGTGGGATCATGTATCCATTGAGCCGCGGATTTGCCTCAGCGGCAAATTCCTTGCCTCAGAGGCAAAAAACACCGGTCCCACGTACGCGGAGCCTCCAGCATCCCGGGTGCCCCGCGCACGGTCGTCCGTCTATCGGTTGGCCACCGCCTGCTTGATCAGCGTCTTGCTGAAGTCCCACATCAGCCCGCCCCCGCTGTGCGCGTCGTCCATCACGTCGGTGAAGGCGTCCACGAACCGGTTCACCTCCTCTTCCCCGATGACCAGGGGCGGGATCAGCTTGATCACCTCCAGGTGGTCGCCGGAGACCTGGGTGAGGATGCGGTGCCGTTGCAGCAGCGGGACGACCACCATCTGCGCGAACAGTCCCTTGCGGGCGGCCTGCAGCATGGTCCAGCGGCTGCGCAGCTTCAATGACCGGGGTCTGCCGAACTCGATGCCGATCATCAGCCCCCGGCCGCGGACGTCGGCGAGCAGCTCGTACTTGTCGACCAGCGCCGACAGCCGGGACTTCAGCAGGTCGCCGGTGGTCCGGGCGCCCGCGACGATCTGCTCGCTCTCCATCACGGACAGCACGGCCAGTCCCGCCGCCATGGCCTGCGCGTTGGACCCGAAGCTCGCCGAGTGCACCAGCACCCGGTCCATGGACGAGTAGACCTTCCGGAAGATCCAGTCCTTGCCGAGGGTGGCACCGACCGGCACATAACCGCCGGACAGCGCCTTGGCCACACACACCAGGTCGGGTTCGACGCCTTCCTCGTGCTGGTAGGCGTAGAAGTCGCCGGTGCGTCCCAGTCCCGTCTGCACCTCGTCGGCGATGAGCAGCGCCTTGTGCCGGTGCAGCAGCTCCTGGGCTGCCCGCAGATAGCCCGGTGGCGCCTCGTGCACGCCCTTGCCCTGGATGGGCTCGACGACCAACGCGGCGACGTCGCCCTTCTTCACCTCCCGGGCCAGGGCGCCGAGATCACCGAGCGGGACGGCCGTGTCGGGCAGCAGCGGGGCGAAGCCGTCCCGGAAGCCGTCCTCGCCGTTGACCGACAGCGAGCCGGTGGTCAGGCCGTGGAAGGCGTGCTCGCAGTACAGGATCCTGGGTTTGCCGGTGGCGTAGCGGGCGAACTTCAGCGCGGTCTCGACCGCCTCCGTCCCGCTGTTGCCGAAGAACACCCGGTCCAGGTGCGGACTGTGGGCGAGCAGCTTCTCGGCCAGCAGCCCGGGCAGCGGCTGACAGTCGAAGCGGGTCAGGTCGGCGAGCTGGGCGTCCAGGACGTCGTGCAGGGCCTTGCGGACGACGGGGTGGTGGCGGCCGAGGCCCATCACCCCGAATCCGGCGAGCATGTCCAGGTAGTCGTTGCCGTCCGCGTCCCAGAAGTGGGCGCCCTCGCCGCGCTCGTAGACCTTGTCGAAGCCGATGGTGTGCAGCATGCGCGGGAGCTGGTGGTTCAGGTACTTGGTGTGCAGCTCGTAGCGCTCGGCTCCGCGCTCGGCCAGCAGCGCGCCGAGGTCGAACTCCCCGGCCTGCGAGGAGGGCGACGCGGATTTGGCGGTCGTCATTCCTGTTCCTCCTTGGACAGCGCTTTCCGTTCCGTCGTGACCGACGTTTTCCTCTCGGACGACGGCTCTTGTTCCGCCCCGGACGGCGGTACCTGGACGGCCGGGCCCGAGTTCTGGGCGGGCAGGACCGCCGCCTTGACGGCCAGACTCGCGCCGATGCGTCCGGCGACCTCCACCGGGGTGAGGCCGATGTCGGCGAGCACCTCGCCCCGCTTGGCGTGCGCGAGGAACTGCTCGGGGATGCCGAAACGCCGTACCGGTACGTCGACTTCGGCATCGCCCAGGGCGAGCGCCACCGCCGCGCCCACCCCGGAGGCGCGGCTGTTGTCCTCGACGACGGCGACCAGGCGGTGTGCCGCGGCGAGGCCGGGGAGCGCCGGGTCGACGGGCTTGACCCAGCGGGGGTCGACCACGGTGCAGCCGATGCCCCGGGCCTCCAGCAGCTCGGCGGCCTGGAGGCAGACCGGCGCCATCACGCCCACGGCGACCAGGAGCACCTCGGGCCGGTCCGCGCGGTGCAGGACGTCCAGGCCGCCCACCCGGTCGACCGCCGGAATCACCGGCCCCACCGATTCCTTCGGGAAGCGGACCAGGGTGGGCGCGTCGTCCACCGCGACGGCCTCCCTGAGCTGAGCCCGCAGCTGGTCGGCGTCGCGCGGCGCGGCGATCCTGAGGCCGGGCACGACCTGGAGGATCGACATGTCCCACATCCCGTTGTGGGAGGGCCCGTCGACGCCCGTCACTCCGGCCCGGTCCAGCACGAAGGTGACGCCGCAGCGGTGCAGGGCGACATCCATCAGGAGCTGGTCGAAGGCGCGGTTCAGGAACGTCGCGTAGACGGCGACGACGGGGTGCAGTCCGCCCGTCGCGAGGCCGGCCGCGGACACCGCCGCGTGCTGTTCGGCGATGCCGACGTCCCACACCCGGCCCGGGAAGCGGGCCGCGAAGGCGCCGAGTCCCACCGGGTGCAGCATGGCCGCCGTGATCGCCACGACGTCGTCGCGCTCCTCCCCGATCCGCACCATCTCCTCGCCGAACACCGAGGTCCAGGACGGCCCGCCGGACGGCGTGAGCGGCTCGCAGGTGAGCGGGTCCATCACCCCGACGGTGTGGAAGTGGTCCTCCTCGTGCGCCAGCGCCGGTTCGTAGCCGCGCCCCTTCTCGGTGAGGCAGTGCACGAGCACCGGCCCGTGGAAGCGTTTGGCACGCCGGAGCGCCGACTCGACGGCCTTGAGGTCGTGCCCGTCGATCGGGCCGACGTACTTGAGTCCGAGGTCCTCGAACATGCCCTGCGGCGCGAAGGCGTCCTTGAAGCCCTTCTTGGCGCCGTGCAGCGATTCGTAGACCGTGCCGCCGACCAGCGGGGTCCGCAGCAGTACGTCCTTCCCCCAGGCCAGGACCCTCTCGTAGCCGTCGGTCGTACGCAGCGTGGCCAGGTGGTTGGCGAGGCCGCCGATGGTCGGCGCGTAGGACCGTTCGTTGTCGTTGACGACGATGATCAGCGGCCGGTCCTTGGCGGCCGCGATGTTGTTGAGCGCTTCCCAGGCCATGCCGCCGGTCAGCGCGCCGTCGCCGATGACCGCGACCACATGGCCCTGCCCGCCCTGCACCTGGCGGGCCTTGGCGAGACCGTCGGCCCAGCCGAGGGCGGTGGAGGCGTGGCTGTTCTCGATGACGTCGTGCTCGGACTCCTCGCGCGAGGGGTAGCCGGAGAGGCCGCCCTTGCCGCGCAGTTTGGAGAAGTCCTGACGTCCTGTCAGCAGCTTGTGCACATAGCTCTGGTGGCCGGTGTCCCACAGGATGCGGTCCAGGGGCGACTCGAAGACCCGGTGGAGCGCGATCGAGAGTTCCACCACCCCCAGATTGGGCCCGAGGTGCCCGCCGGTCCTGGCGACCGCCTGCACCAGGAACTCCCGTATCTCTTCGGACAGTTCACCGAGTTCCGCCTCGGACAGCGCCTTCAGGTCACGTGGTCCCCGGATGTTCTCCAGAATGGTCACGTCAGGCCCCCTATCGGTCCGTGCTGTTCAGCTCACGGTGACGGCCGGCTCCCCCGAGGCGACGCCGTCCTGCTCCATCTGTTCGGCGATCTTCATCGCCTCTTCGATCAGGGTCTCCACGATCTTCGACTCGGGGACGGTCTTGATGACCTCGCCCTTCACGAAGATCTGCCCCTTGCCGTTGCCGGAGGCGACGCCGAGGTCGGCCTCGCGGGCCTCCCCCGGGCCGTTCACCACGCACCCCATGACGGCGACCCGCAGCGGCACCTCCATGCCCTCCAGGCCCGCCGTGACCTCGTCGGCCAGCTTGTAGACGTCGACCTGGGCGCGCCCGCAGGACGGACACGACACGATCTCCAGCCGCCGCTGCCTGAGGTTCAGCGACTCAAGGATCTGGATGCCGACCTTGACCTCCTCGACGGGCGGTGCGCTCAGGGACACCCGGATGGTGTCGCCGATGCCCCGGCTGAGCAGGGCCCCGAAGGCCACCGCCGACTTGATCGTCCCCTGGAAGGCGGGGCCGGCCTCGGTGACACCCAGGTGCAGCGGATAGTCGCACTGCTGCGCCAGCAGCGTGTAGGCCTGGACCATCACCACGGGGTCGTTGTGCTTCACCGAGATCTTGATGTCCCGGAAGCCGTGCTCCTCGAAGAGCGAGGCCTCCCACAGGGCCGACTCCACCAGTGCCTCGGGCGTCGCCCTGCCGTACTTCTGGAGCAGGCGCCGGTCCAGCGATCCGGCGTTGACCCCGATCCGGATCGGCGTGCCGTGGTCCTTGGCGGCCCGCGCGATCTCCTTCACCTTGTCGTCGAACTGCTTGATGTTGCCGGGATTGACGCGCACGGCCGCGCAGCCCGCCTCGATCGCGGCGAACACGTACTTCGGCTGGAAGTGGATGTCGGCGATCACCGGGATCTGCGACTTGCGCGCGATGGTCGCGAGGGCGTCCGCGTCGTCCTGCGTGGGGCAGGCGACGCGGACGATCTGACAGCCGGACGCGGTGAGTTCGGCGATCTGCTGAAGGGTGGCGCCGATGTCGGACGTACGGGTCGTCGTCATGGACTGCACCGACACCGGGGCCCCGCCCCCGACCGCGACCGGCCCGACCTGGATCCGCCGCGACACGCGCCGCTCGGCGATCGGTCGGACCGGTACCTCGGGAACGCCCAGGGAAACGGCGTTCACGGCGCTAGTCGCGGTTTCCGTTGACGGTCTCGCGCATGGCCCGCAGCGACTCCTTGAGCGACCCCATGGTGGCCAGCACCGCGGTGGGCTCGTAGCCGCAGTGCGCCATGCAGTTGGCGCAACGCGGGTCCTTGCCGCGGCCGTACTTGTCCCAGTCGGTCTCCTCGATGAGTTCGCGGTACGTCGGCACGTACCCGTCGCTCATCAGGTAGCAGGGGCGCTGCCAGCCGAAGAGCGAGTAGTTCGGGATCGCCCAGGCCGTGCACGGGAAGTCGACCTTGCCCTCCAGGAAGTCCAGGAAGAGCGGGGAGTGGTTGAGCCGCCAGCGGCGCCGGTTGCCGCCCGAGAACGCCTTCTTGAACAGCTCGCGGGTCTGCTCCACGCCCAGGAAGTGCTCCTGGTCGGGTGCCTTCTCGTAGGCGTAGGCGGGCGAGATCATCATCTCGTCGACCTTGAGGTCGTCGTTGAGGAAGTTGAGCACCTCGATGATGGTCTGGGGGGTGTCGGTGTTGAAGAAGGTCGAGTTGGTGGTGACCCTGAAGCCCCGCCGCTTGGCCTCCTTGATCGCCTCCACGGCCTCGTCGAAGACGCCCTCCTTCGCGACCGACTCGTCGTGCCGCTCCCGCAGCCCGTCGATGTGCACGGCGAAGGCGAAGTAGGGAGAGGGGGTGAACTTGTCCATCTTCTTGCGCAGCAGCATGGCGTTGGTGCAGAGGAAGACGTACTTCTTCCTGGCCACCAACTGCCGTGCGATCTCGTCGATCTGAGGGTGCATCAGCGGCTCACCGCCGGCGATGGACACCATCGGCGCACCGGACTCCAGAACCGCTCCGACGGCCTGCGCCACCGGCATGCGCTGCTTCAGTACCCCGGCCGGGTGCTGGATCTTGCCGCAGCCCTCGCACTTGAGATTGCATGCGAAGAGAGGTTCCAGCTCCACGATGAGCGGGAACTTGTCCCGCTTGCGGAGCTTTTGTTCGGCCAAGTATGTAGCGACCTTGATGGACTGACGCAGCGGCATGGCCATCTGGCTCACCTCCGGGGGAGCAGCAAGGAACGGTGCCATTCATAGAAAGCGGGAAGGACCGATCGAAGTACACGGAAAGCTGATATTCCACCGCGCACCGTGCCGATCCGGACGAGTTCATGTTCTGGAGCGTCCACGACCACCCGGACGGCCGCAACCGGGCGCTCACGCGTGCGGGCGGCGGTCAGGAGCGTGGCCGCGGACTCCATGTCGACCGCGATCGCGCCGGTCGCGAGCAGATCCGACCGTTCGTGACCGCGGACGACGTGATCGGAACCGGTGAGCGGCCCGGTGTGGACGGTGCGCCCGGGAAACGCCCGTGCCAGCTCCTTCACGAGCCGGTCGGTGCCGACGCACGGCACGGTGCCGCGCGGGTCCCGGGTCTCCTCGGCGACGACCAGGTCACCGGGGTGCATACCGGGGGCCAGCCCGGCGCAGAAGCCCGTGGCGAGCACGGCGGCCCCGTCGAGCTCCGGGTCGGCCAGGAGTCGGGTGACGGCCCGCTCGGCCGCCTTCGGTCCCATGCCGGTGCGCAGCACGGTGACCGGCCCGTCGGCGCCGCCGCGGTCGCCGATGCGCAGGGCGAGGTGCTCGATGCCGAGCGCGCAGGCGATCAGCAGCGGTGCCGGAGCGGGCTGGGTGCCCATCACCCGGCTCCGGCCCCGGAGAACGGCTCTCCGTGGACGTACCGGCCCAGCGCGGTGAGCGGGAACACCTGCCGGTAGAGGTGGTAGTTGATCGAGAAGTCCCATGGGAAGCCGGTGCCGGTGAAGTACGGCTCGTCCCAGGAACCGTCCTCGCGCTGGGTGCTCGCGAGCCACTCGATGCCACGCTCGACGGCTTTGGAGTCCCGCTCCCCCGCCGCCAGCAGCGCCATCAGCGCCCACCCGGTCTGTGAGGCGGTGGAGGCGCCCCGTCCGCTCCACTCCTTGGCGTGCTTGTAGGAGCGCAGGTCCTCGCCCCAGCCGCCGTCGTCGTTCTGTACCTTCTCCAGCCAGGCCACCGCCCGTCGGATCGCCGGGTGCGAGGCGGGGATCCCGGCCGCGGTCAGGGCGGGCACCACCGACCCGGTGCCGTAGACGTAGTTGACGCCCCAGCGTCCGAACCACGATCCGTCCGGCTCCTGTTCGGCCAGCAGCCATTCGATGCCGCGCCGGGTGCGTGGATCGTGCGAGAGACCCTCGACGGCCAGCATCTCCACCACGTGCGCGGTGACGTCGGCGGACGGCGGGTCGATGACCTCCCCGAAGTCGCAGAACGGCAGCCGGTTGGGGAACGGGCTGGTGTTGTCGACGTCGAAGGCGCCCCACGCGCCGTTCTTCGACTGCATGCCGAGGTTCCAGCGCACCCCGCGCCCGATCGCGTTCTCCACCCGCTCCGGGTCGTGGTGCTTGACCCGGCGCAGCGCGAGAACGACCTCCGCGGTGTCGTCGATGTCCGGGTAGTTGTCGTTGTGGAACTCGAACGCCCAGCCGCCCGGCGGGAGTTGGGGCCGTTTCACCGACCAGTCCCCGGGCCGCACGATCTGTTCACCGAGCATCCAGTCGGCTGCCTTGACCAGTTGGGGATGATCGGCGGGCACCCCCGCGTCGGCGAGCGCGATGGTCGCCAGGCAGGTGTCCCAGACCGGGGACTGGCAGGCCTCGATCATCCGGGCCCCGTCCTCGCGCCACACGGCGAACCGGTCCAGCGACTCGAGTCCCGCGCGCATCACGGGGTGTTCGAGGTCGTAGCCGAGCAGGTGCAGGGCGATCACCGAGTACACGGCCGGCGGCTGGATGCCGCCCCAGCAGCCGTCGTTCTCCTGCCGCTCGATGATCCAGCGGGCGGCGGAGTTCATCGCGGCCTTGCGCAGCTTGCGCGGTGCGACCCTGCGCAGCGCGTGCAGGGCCTTGTCGAGTCTTTGGAAGGCGCCGTCCCAACTCACCACGGGTGCCAGGGGCTTGGGCGGATTGGGGAGGGCCGGGTCGGTGTGCAGCTCGTCGAGCGGGAAGGGCGCGGGCCGCACCGGCCGCTTCGCGGAGACGATCGTCAGCGGGACGATGGTCTGCCGGGCCCAGCACCCGAAGTCGTAGATGTTGAGGGGCACCCAGGTGGGGAAGTAGATCAGCTCGGGCGGCAGTTCGGGCAGGTCCTCCCACTTCCACCAGCCGAACAGCGCCAGCCAGATGCGGGTGAAGACCCGGGCGGCGGCGATTCCGCCGCGCTCGCGGATCCAGGCGGAGGCCTTCGCCATGTGCGGGGCGTCCGGTGCGTCGCCGGCGAGGCGCAGGGCGACGTACGCCTCGACGGTGGTGGAGAGTTCGCCCGGGCCGCCGTAGAAGCTCGCCCAGGCGCCGTCCTCGCGCTGTTCGCCGCGGACGAAGAGCGCGGCGGCCCGGGTCGTCTCCTCGTCGCGGATGCCCAGGAACTGCCGCAGCAGCAGATCCTCGGCGTCCATGGTGACGTTGGTCTCCAGGTCGCCCTTCCACCAGCCCTCGGCGTCCTGTCGGGACAACAGGAAGTCGGTGGATCGTCGCACGGCACGTACGGCGGTGTCCCGTACGTCCGCGCTCACGGACATGGTGGTGGCTGTTTCGCTGGCCGAGGCTGCGCGGGGCGGCAGGGCCCCGGTGCTTCCGTCGGTCGTCGCTGTCATGGCTTCCCCTTCGTGCAGTCGTACGAGTCGTGCTGCTGTGGGTCCGCCGTCGGCCGGTGCTGTTCTTCCCGCGACACCGGCCGGCGACTACGCGAGGGCTATTCGACCGATAGTGATCATCTCTTTCGTACGACGACGAAGTCGGCCAGCGCCGTGAACCGCGCCCGTACCCGGTCGGGCATGTCCACGGCGTCGAGGGCCTCGATGGCGATGGTGTGCTGACGGCGAGCTTCCTCGGTCGTCCACTCGCGGCCGCCCGCGTCCTCGATGAGGGCGGCGCGGGCCGCGAACTCCTCCTCGGAGAAGTTCTCGAAGTCGCTGCTCTTGGCGTCGGCGGCGAGGATCTCGCCGAGCCGCTCGGAGGCGGCACCGCCCGCCGCGAGCGCGGCCACGACCGGCAGGGACTTCTTGCGCTGGCGCAGATCGCTCCAGGTCTGCTTGCCGGTCGACACCGGGTCGCCCCAGATGCCGAGGAGATCGTCGACGGCCTGGAAGGCGAGGCCGAGGTGGTAGCCGTACTTCTCCAGCGCGTCGGCGGTGCGGTCGTCCGCGCCGCCGAGCACCGCTCCGATGGAGCTGGCGCAGGCCAGCAGGGCGCCGGTCTTGTTGCCCTCCATCTCCAGGCACTCCTCGACGCTGACGCGGTCGCGGTGCTCGTAGGAGATGTCCTGCGCCTGCCCGTCGATCAGTGCGCGGGTCGCGGTGGTGAGGCGGCGGGTGGCGCGTCCCGCGTCGGCCGTGCCGAGTTCCAGGAGGACCTCGTTGGCGAGGGCGAACAGGGCGTCGCCGACCAGGATGGCCTGGGCGGGGCCGTGCACCTTCCAGACGGTGTCGCGGTGCCGGCGCTGTTCGTCACCGTCCATCAGGTCGTCGTGCAGCAGGGAGAAGTTGTGGACCAGCTCGACGGCAACCGCGCCGGGGATGCCGGTCTCGGGCGCGGCGCCGGTGACCTCGGCGGACAGCACCGCGAGGGCGGGCCGGACGGCTTTGCCGCCGTCGCCGTCCGCGGGGTTGCCCTGGGCGTCGATCCAGCCGAAGTGGTAGGCGGCGACGGTGTCCATGGGAGGTGCCAGGCGGTCCACGGCCGCCCGCAGCACCGGTGTGGCCAGGGTCCGGCCGCGCTCCAGGAGCGCGGCGACGTCCACCGCGGTCCTCCGGGCGGCCGTCTCGGCCTGGGGCACAGTGGGCACAGTCTCTCCTCTTGTTGCGGTACCGGAGGTGCGGGGACCTGCCGTGCCGTGCTGATCGGCCTTCACCGGGCCCCACCTCGCAGTGAGACGCCGGTTCCCTCCCGTGTCGGGCCGGGGACCTGGGGGGTGTCGTCTCCCGGGACGACGCGATGGGCCGTTTCCTCGAACTCGAAGAGACGGTGGGGGCGGGGGCGGCCCAGGGCGGAGAGCGCGGCGTCGGCCGCGCTCACTCCGCTGCGGACCGCGCTCTCCATGGTCGCGGGCCACCCGGTGGCGGTCCACGCCCCGGCCAGGTAGAGGCCGGGTGCCTTGGTGCGGGCACCGGGCCTGAGGCGCCCGACGCCGGGGGTGGGCGCGAACGTCGCCGTGCGCTCCCTGGTCACGAAGAAGTCCCGCACCTCGGCCCCCCGGGTGCGGGGCAGCAGCCGTTCCAGCTCGGGCAGATAGCGCTCGCGCAGGGCGGCGACCGGTTCGTCGATCTCGTCGTGCGCGGCCGACTGGGAGAGGGCGAGGTACTGGCCCCGGCGCAGCCCGGACGCCTCGGTCCGGTCGAACACCCACTGCACGGGGGTGCCGAGGGCCGCGAAGAACGGTGCGTCCAGCACCTTCCGGTCGTAGACGACATGGACGTTGAGGATGGGTGCGGTGCCCATCCGCAGCAACCGTTCGGGGGCGTCGAGGGCCCCGTCGGGCAGCAGATCGTGGGCCTCGCGCTGCGGTACGGCGAGGACGACGGCGTCCGCCCGGAGCGTCCGCCCGGGAACCTGAACGTTCCACGTCCCGTTCTCGTCAGTAGAGATGGAGGTGACGCGTGTACGGATCTCGGTACGCACGCCCGCGGAGTCGAGCGCCTTGCGGGCCAGCCGGTCGTGCAGTTCGCCCAGCGGTACGTGCGCCCACCCGATGTCGGCCGCGCCCGGGTCGGACAGCAGACCGGTCTTGAACACCATCGCGGCGAGCCCGAGCGAGGCGTCGCCCGCGACCGCGTTGAGGGTGGCGACCCCGACCAGGTCCCACAGGGCCTCGACGGCACGCGCCGACTGACCGTGTGCGGTCAGCCAGCTGCCGAAGTCCTGGGTGTCCAGGGTCGGATCGGCGAGGTCGAGCCCCTTGAGCGCGAGCGCGGCCCGCCCGACCTTGGCACGTTCGGTGAGCGAGAGATGCGGATACGTGGCGAGGCTGCGCCCCAGATGCAGGGGCACCGGCAGCGCGTCGCGCCGCAGCCTGCCGAGCCGCCGTCCCTCGGGCCGGTCGACATCGAGTACGGGCACGTCGAGGCGGTCCTGCAGCGGAGCCAGCGCCGCGCCCTCGATCCGGTCCAGGAACCAGCGGTAGGCGGTGCAGCAGCGCAGGTAGACGTGCTGTCCGTTGTCGACGGTCAGTCCGTCGCGCTGGAAGGAGAAGGCGAGCCCGCCCAGGCGTGGCCTGCCTTCGAGCAACGTCACCCGGACTCCGGCGTCGGCGAGCGCGAGCGCGGCGGTGATTCCGGCCAGTCCGCCACCGATCACGACGGCGTCCGACCCGAAGCGTCCGTCCGCGAGCGGCTCGTCGGACCGCGTGCCGTCGGTCATCGTGCGCCCTCCCCTGCCCGGCCCCCGCACAGGTCGAACGGGGCACGGCTGATCGTCGCAGTCAGGGACGCCGTAGCCCGCCGGAGGGTTGCGTGCCGCTTTTCTCCGGCGGCATCACCTTGGACCGGATTGTCCATCAGGTGCGCCTCCTGACGGTCATACGGGTCACATGCCGGGCGTCCAGGCCGGACAGGCCGCGCACGGCGACATACGCCTTCTCCCGCCCGGGCAGCGAGACCCGGCCGCGCAGCACGGCCTCCGGGTCGCGCTCGATCCGGTCCAGGAGGCGGCGGTAGATGCCGGCCATGGCGGCGACACAGGCGCCGCTGCGCCGGTCGAGCATGGGGAGCAGCCGGTAGCCCTCGGCGAACAGGGCGCGGGCCCGGCGCACTTCGAAGTGCACGAGGCCCGCGAAGTCGGCGCCCTCCGGTGGTTTCGGCCCGTTGAAGCCGGCCGAGCAGCCGAACTTGGCGAGGTCGTCGGCGGGCAGGTAGGTACGCCCTCCTTCGGCGTCCTCGCGGATGTCCCGCAGGATGTTGGTGAGCTGGAGCGCGAGCCCGAGCGTGTCGGCGTACTCCGGCGCGCGTTCCACGCCACGCGCCCCTGGTTCCGTACCGAACACCCCGAGCGACAGCCGCCCGATGGCGCCCGCCACGCAGCGGCAGTAGACCTTCAGGTCGTCCCAGGTCTCGTAGGTCTCGCCGTGTACGTCCCTCAGCACACCGTCGATGAGTTCGTCCAGGCCGCCGAGCGGGATGGGAAAGACATCGGCGGCGTGCGCGAGGGCGACCGCGACGGGATCGGTGTCGTCCTCGCCGACCGCTCCGTCGCGGACCCGAGCCAGCATCGCCCGGGTCTCGTCGAGTCTCTTGCTCTTGACCTCGTCCGCCAGCACGCCGTCGCCGATGTCGTCGACGCGCCGGGAGAACGCGTACAGCGCCGACATCGCACGGCGCTTGGGCGTCGGCAGCAGCCTGATGCCGTAGGCGAAGTTACGGGCCTGCTGCCCGGTGACGGTCTCGCAGTAGCTGTAGGCGGCGAGTACCGGTGCGGACACGTATGGTTCCGACTCCACGGTCCGGATCACCCCTCTCCTCGCAGAGTGACGCCCACCTCGCGCAGCAACCGCAGTGTGCCGGGCTTGGGCGGGCCGGGAAGTACGTCGTATTCGGCGGCGGCGATCGCTCGGAGCGCCGCCCTTCCTCCCGCCACGAACCCTGCGAGCAGCAGCTTCAACCTGCCGTGGACGCTACCCACGAGAGGGGCGCCTTCATTCAGGAGGTCGCGGGCGCGTTGTGCTTCGTACGCAACCAGCGCACGCACCGAGGCGCCCCCGGTTTTCCTGGCGAGATCCGTTTCCTGGACGTGAAAGCGCTTCATGTCCTCGGCGGGCAGGTAGACGCGGTCGCGACCGAGGTCCTCGGCGACGTCCTGGAGGTGCTCGACGATCTGCAGGGCCGTGCAGATCTCGTCGGAGCGGCGGATCCGCTCGGGGGTCGAGGTACCGGTCACGGCGAGGACCAGGCGCCCGACGGGGTTGGCGGACAGCTCGCAGTACGCGAGGAGGTCGCCGTAGGTCTCGTAGCGCGTGACCGTCTGGTCCTGGCGGTTCGCGGCGATCAAGCCGAGGAAGGGCTCGGGGGTGAGCGCGTGACGGCGGACGGTCGGCTGGAGGCGGCGCAGCAGCGGGTGGCGTGGGGTGGCGTCGAAGACACGGCGGAGGTCGGCTTCGAAGGCGTCAAGGAGCGTCATCCGGTCCTCGGCCGCCGCGGGCGGCACACCGAGCAGACGGGCGTCGGCGCCACCGGGTGCGAGGTCGCCGTCACCGATGTCGTCGACGAGGCGGGCGAAGCCGTAGACGGCCATGAGGTCGGTGCGCCAGGCCGCGGGCAGAAAGAAGGGCGCCACGGGAAAGTTCTCCGCGGCGGCCTTGTCGAGCGTGCCGCGCTCCGCCGGGCCGGGGCGGATCGTACCGGTTCCCGTCATCGCCGGCTACCCGGAGCGGGGACGGCACACGCTGCGTGGAGCTGGGGAGTTTCCGTAGCCATTGCCGTCACATCTCCCGTTCTACACCGCCGACCCAATGCGCACTATTTCGGACACGCCGCCCGACCGTTCGTGCGACGGCTCGGCGGAGGATGTCGTGCATTATCGCCCCACTTGCCGCGTTTTCGGGACCGGTACAGCTTACGTTGTACAACGCGGCGTGGTTCGCTGGGGTGTCCTGCAGATCACAACAACACACCGATTGGGCCCAAGATTCCCAAGCCGGGCCGAAGTTGACGTTTCCTTTGCAGACGCGGAGGCCCGCCGGAGCAGTTCCGGCGGGGTCCGGGGAAGCGCAGCGGTCCCTTTTCGCCCGGGCGCGGATGGGCTACTTGCCCGTGAACTTCTCGTACTCCTTGAGGACCTCGTCGGTCGGGCCGTCCATACGCAGCTCGCCGCGTTCCAGCCACAGGACGCGGTTGCAGGTGTCACGGATCGACTTGTTGTTGTGGCTGACGAGAAACACCGTGCCGGCCTCCTTGCGCAGCTCCCGGATGCGCTCCTCGGAGCGCTTCTGGAACTTGCGGTCGCCGGTGGCCAGCGCCTCGTCGATCATGAGGACGTCGTGGTCCTTCGCGGCGGCGATGGAGAAGCGCAGGCGGGCCGCCATCCCGGAGGAGTAGGTGCGCATCGGGAGGGTGATGAAGTCGCCCTTCTCGTTGATCCCGGAGAAGTCGACGATCTCCTGGTAGCGCTCCTTGATCTGCTCGCGGGACATTCCCATGGCCAGCCCGCCCAGTATGACGTTCCGCTCGCCGGTGAGGTCGTTCATCAGGGCCGCGTTGACGCCGAGCAGGGACGGCTGGCCGTCGGTGTACACCTTGCCCTTCTCGGCGGGCAGCAGGCCGGCGATGGCGCGCAGCAGGGTCGACTTGCCGGAGCCGTTGGAGCCGATCAGGCCGACCGCCTCGCCGCGGTAGGCGACGAAGGAGACACCCTTGACGGCGTGCACCTTGCGCACCCCGCGCGCCGCATCGTCGGAGCCTCGCTTGACGATGCGGCTGAGGGCCGCGGTGGCGCTGCCCTTGCCGGTCTTGGCTCCGTTGACGCGGTAGACGATGTGCAGCTCGTCCGCGATGACGGTGGGGATCCGCGCGTCCTCGATGTTCTCAGCCACGGCCGTACCGCTCCTCCGCCTTCCAGAAGTACACGAAGCCGCCGAGCGCGAAGAGCGCGGCCCAGCCGCCGGCCGCCGCCCACACGTGGTCGGGCAGGTTCTCGGAGCCGTAGCCCTCGATGAGGGCGAAGCGCATCAGGTCCATGTAGATCGCGGCCGGGTTCCACTGCAGAATATTGGCGATCCAGGCCGGCTTGTCCTCCAGCATGATCTTGATGGAGAACATCACGCCGGACGCGTACATCCAGGTACGCATCACGAACGGCATCAGCTGGGCGAGGTCGGGGGTCTTGGCGCCCGCCCGGGCCATGATCAGCGACAGGCCGGTGTTGAAGAGGAACTGCAGGGCGAGCACCGGGACGATCAGCACCCAGGACAGGTCCGGGTAGCTGCCGAAGGCGATCACCACGATGAACACCACGACCATCGAGAACAGCAGTTGCTGGAGCTGCTGCAGCGCGAAGGAGACCGGCAGCGAGGCGCGCGGGAAGTGCAGCGCGCGGACCAGGCCGAGGTTGCCGGAGATCGCGCGGACGCCCGCCATCACCGAGCTCTGGGTGAAGGTGAACACGAACACGCCCGTGACCAGGAACGGGATGTACACGTCCCGCGGCATGCCGCGTCCGGCGTTCAGGATGACGCCGAAGATGAAGAAGTACACGGCCGCGTTCAGCAGCGGGGTGGCCACCTGCCACAGCTGCCCGAGCTTGGCCTGGCTGTACTGGGCGGTCAGCTTCGCCCGCGAGAACGCGAGGATGAAGTGGCGCCGGTCCCAGAGCTGGCGGACGTACTCGGCCAGGGACGGCCGGGCGCCGCTCACGGTCAGTCCGTGTTTGGCGGCGAGCTGAGCCGCCGTGAGGCCCTCGTCGGCGGGCCCGGGCACGCTCACCGCGACCGTGCCGTCGTGCGTTGTCTCACTCACTAGTGGAAACTTTCGTGTTCGAGATGCGCAGCCCGTGCGGGCATGCCATGGCCGAGGGCCCCGGTACGGGCCCGGGGCCTCGGTACGGCCCGGTTGCTGTCGGATACGAGCTTGTCAGATGACGGGGGGCCGGCCCAGTCGAGTCAGCCGCCACACGGTACGCCACTTCATGGCCCGGCGCGGCCCGCACGGTGTGCTCCAGCCTTCCCGGAAACCGCCGAACCAGGCCTTCAGCGCGGACCGCGAGGGGCGCCGAAGCAGCGTGAGCAGCAGCCAGACACCCAGGTAGACGGGGACCAGGGGCGCGGGGAGGTTCCGGCGGGCGAGCCAGACCCGGTTGCGGGCGACCATGCGGTGGTAGACCGCGTGCCGTGAGGGCGCGGTCGTCGGGTGGTACAGCACCATGTCGGACCGGTAGTCGATCATCCAGCCCGCGTCGAGGGCCCGCCATGCCAGGTCGGTTTCCTCGTGTGCGTAGAAGAACTCGTCGGGAAGTCCGCCGACTTCGGCGAAGACCTTCGTACGGACGGCGTTGGCGCCGCCGAGGAAGGTGGTGACCCGGGAGGAGCGCATCGGGTCGGCGGCGCGCAGCCGCGGGACGTGGCGGCGCTGGGTGACTCCGGTCTCGGGGTCGGCGATGCGGAAGCTGATGATGCCGAGTTTCGGGTCGGACGCGAAGGCCTGCCGGCACAGCTCGGCGGTGTCGTGGCCGGCCAGGAGGCCGTCGTCGTCCAGGAACATCATGACGTCGACGTCGCGGCCGCCGGGGCCGAAGGCCTCGATACCGACGTTGCGGCCACCCGGGATGCCGAGGTTCTCCGGCAGCTCGATGGTCCGCACACCTTCGGGGACGTCCGGGACGGGCGAGCCGTTGCCGACCACGACCACCTCGACCCGGTCGCCGTCCTGCTTGGCGACCGAGTCGAGCAGGGCGCGCAGCTCGTCGGGGCGGTTGCCCATGGTGATGATCACCGCGCCGACCTTCAGGCCCGGGTTCATCGCAGCCTGCTCGACACGAGGATGGACACGAGGTGCAGCACGGTCTGGAGCAAGGCGATGCCGGCCAGCACGGCGACGCCGAGCCGGGTGAAGAACAGGTCGCCGCGCGCCTGGTCGACGATCGCCAGGACGAGGATCAGCAGGGACGCCTCTATACCGAGCACCAGCCGGTGGAACTTCAGCGCGGCGGCGGCCTTGCGGGCCAGCGCCATCCCGGAGGAACGCGGCTCGGACGCGGCCTCCTTGACCGGCGGCAGTCCGTTCTGGTGGCGGGCCACCCCGACCAGGTCGGTCTCGGCCTTGATCAGGATCGCGCCGAGGGCGGCGAGCGTGCCCAGGAAGGCCCACAGCCAGTCGATCCGCCCGGAACCCCACAGGTCGGCGGCGCGCAGACCGAAGCCGACGAGCACGGCGGCGTCGGTCAGATAGGCGCCGACCCGGTCCAGGTAGACCCCGCCGAGGGAGTACTGCTTTCTCCAGCGGGCGATCTCACCGTCGACGCAGTCCAGCAGCAGGTACAGCTGGACCATGACCACGCCGAGCACGGCCCCCGGGATCCCCGGCACCAGCAGGGCCGGGGCCGCGAGGACGCCGCAGACGGTCATCAGGTACGTGAGCTGGTTGGGCGTGACCCTGGTGTTGACCAGGTAGCGGTCGACCCGCAGGGACACCTCTCGCATGTAGAGGCGCCCCATCCAGTGCTCACCGCTGCGCCGGTCCTTCACCCCCGCGGGGTGGACGACCGGACGGAGTTCAGCTACCGATGGCCTTGACATAGTCGGCGTAGATGTCCTTGATCTGTTCGGTCTTGAGGTCGAGGTGTTCGAGGATCGTGTATCGGCCGGGCCGGGTCTGAGGGGCGTACTCCACGGCACGGACGAACTCGTCCGTGGTGAAGCCGATCTCCTCCGGCAGCACCGGCAGCCCGTGGCGGCGCAGTACCTCCGCCATGGAGGCCGACTCCTCGTGGGCTCCGCGCAGGTACATCGCGAAGGCCGCGCCGAGTCCGCACTGCTCGCCATGGGCGGCGGCCCGCTTGGGGTAGAGCACGTCGAAGGCGTGGTGGATCTCGTGGCAGGCCCCGGAGCACGGCCTCGAGTCACCGGACACGGACATGGAGATCCCGCTGAGGACCAACGCCTCGGCGAGTACTTGCAGGAAGGCGTCGTCACCGACTCCGCCGGGGTGGCGCAGTACCGCTTCGCCGGCCTGGCGGGCCATCGCCGCGGCGAGACCGTCGACCTTCTCGCCGTTGACCCGGTTGGCGAGCTCCCAGTCGGCGACCGCGGAGATGTTGGAGATGACGTCGCCGATGCCGGAGCGGACGAAGCGGACGGGTGCCTCGCGGATCACGTTCAGGTCGATGACGACCGCGATCGGGTTCGGCACACCGTACGAGCCGCGGCCCGCGTCGTTGTCGAGGGTGGCGACCGGTGAACACAGGCCGTCGTGCGCGAGGTTGGTGGCCACGGCGACCATGGGGAGGCCGACCCGCGCCGCCGCGAACTTGGCACAGTCGATGATCTTCCCGCCGCCGAGTCCGACGACCGCGTCGTAGTGGCCGGCCTTTATGTCGCTCGCCAGCCGGACCGCGTCGTCGATGGTGCCGCCGCCGACCTCGTACCAGGTGGCGCCGGGCAGCGTGGGGGCGATCCGCTCCCGCAGCCTGGCGCCCGAGCCGCCGCTGACGGCGATCGCGAGTTTGCCGGAGTGCGAGATGCGTTCGTCGGCGAGGACGCAGCCCAGGTCGTCGAGAGCACCCGGACGGATGTCGACGACGAGCGGGGAGGGGATCAGCCGGGTCAGTACTGGCACGCGATCTCCCGTCCGCGGGCGAGATCGTCGTGGTTGTCGATCTCCACCCACTTGACGTCGCCGATCGGCGCCACGTCGATACGGAAGCCGCGGTTCACCAGTTCCTGGTAGCCGTGCTCGTAGAACTGCTGCGGGTCCGTCTCCCAGACCGCCTTGAGCGCGTCGGCCAGTTCGGGGGCCGCGTCGCCCTCGATGAGGGTGACGCCGATGTATTCGCCGGTCGCCTCGGCCGGGTCCATCAGCTTGGTGATCTTCGTCATGCCCTTGCCGGGGTCGACGACGACCTTCATCTCCTCGTCCGCGAGGGACTTCACCGTGTCCAGGGCGAGGATGATCTTCTTGCCGTCGCCGCGGGCGGCGAGCAGCGTCCTCTCGACGGAGACCGGGTGGACGGTGTCGCCGTTGGCGAGGATCACGCCGTCCTTGAGGGCGTCACGTCCGCACCACAGGGAGTAGGCGTTGTTCCACTCCTCGGCCTTGTCGTTGTCGATCAGGGTGAGCTTGAGGCCGTACTTCTCCTCAAGGGCCGCCTTGCGGTCGTACACGGCCTCCTTGCGGTAGCCGACGATGATCGCGACCTCGGTCAGACCGATCTCGGCGAAGTTGCCGAGCGTCAGGTCCAGGACCGTCGGTTCGCCCTCTATGCCCGCGGGCCCCACCGGCACCAGTGCCTTGGGAAGGCTGTCGGTGTAGGGGCGCAGACGCCGTCCGGCGCCGGCCGCCAGCACGAGGCCGATCATGCGGGTTCTCCTTCGTCGTGTACGGCGGGCGCGCCACCCTGGTGGGCGGCCACCCAGAAACGGATGCTCTCGACGAGCACCACCAGGGCGACAGCCACGGCGAGGACCGTGAGCGCGACCGTGAACTGCGAGGCGGTGAGCACCGCGGCCAGGACGGCGACGAGCAGCGTCCGCCCTTCGTGCCCCCCGATGACGCGCACCAGCCAGGCCGGGGGTGATCCGGCGTCGCCGCGGATGCGGTACACCGTGTCGTAGTGATGGTAGGCGACGGCCGACACCAGGCCGAAAGCCGCAGGAAGGGCCCCTTGCACGTCCGCCTGGGCCGCCAGGATCAGGACGGTGCCGTATTCGGCGGCGCGGAACAGCGGGGGGACGAGCCAGTCGAGGGAGCCCTTGAGGGGGCGGTACAGCGCCTGGCCGGCGGTGACGGTGTAGACGACGGCACCCGCGACCGGGGCCCAGGTCACACCGGAGAAGAGGGCCACGGCGAGGACGGCCGTTCCCGCGAGCGCCACCAGCAGCGGGGCGCCGAGCCGGACGCGGGTGGCACGCGCCACGAGAGTGGCGAGCGGCCCGTTGTCCGCGAGGTCCGCGAGTGCCCGCGCCGCCCGGTCCGTGCGCTGTGCCTTACGTGTCAGGGATCGCAGCACCCGGCCCGCGGTGGTGTACGTCGCGGCGAACGCGCACCCGATGAGCAGTGCGTAGAAGGTGATACGAGGAGTCGTGGCCGCCGTCAGGATCGCGATCATCGCCCAGCGCTCGCCGATCGGCAGCACGATCATCCGGCGGATCCACACCGTCCAGCCGACGCTGTCGAGCTTGTCCGAAAGGGCGGCTGTGGGGCTTGTGTTGGCGGTCGCGTCGTGGTTCGCCTCGTTGAAGGAGAAGTCGACGACGTGCCGGCAGGTCTGCAGGATCATCGCGCCGAGCGCCAGCGCCCAGACGTCGTCGCCGCCGCGGGCCGCGCCCAGTGCGAGGCCCGCGTAGTAGGCGTACTCCTTCGCCCGGTCGAAGGTGGCGTCCAGCCAGGCGCCGAGCGTGGAGTACTGGAGGGAGTAGCGGGCGAGCTGTCCGTCGGTGCAGTCCAGGACGAAGGACGCGATCAGCAGCACACCGGCCGCGACGAAGCCGCCCCGGGTGCCGGTGGCCGCGCAGCCCGCCGCTATCAGGGCGGTGAGCAGGGACGCGGTGGTGACCTGGTTGGGGGTCAGGCCCCGGCGGGCGCACCAGCGGGCGATGTAGCGGGAGTACGGGCTGATGAAGTAGGTGGTGAAGAACCCGTCGCGGGCCTTCACGGCCGACTTCAGGCGTATCGCCTCGTCGTCGACGGCGGCGACGGCCTGCCGGGCCTCGTTGCCGGCCTGCGGGTCGGCCGGCACGGCGGCGACCAGGCGGCCGAGTTCGGGGCGGTGCACGGCGGTGCCGTCGGCGTCGAGGGCGGTGACGATGCGGTCGGCGAGGCTGTCCACGGCGAGGGCGGTACCGCCGCCCGCGGAGTTCTCGCGCGCCATCGCCCGGGTCAGGGCCTGACGGCCGGCCGGCTGGGCGGTCACGGCCCCGGTGACCGCGGAGAGCGGGAAACGGGGGTCGGTGAGGCCGAGGCGCAGCGCGTGCAGGTGGCCCACGAAGCGGGCGTCGACCACGGCGACCCGCTGGTCACCGGGGACCTGGGCGAGCTGGGTCTCCGCCTCCGCGGCGTCCGAGGCGAGCCGGACGTCGAAACCGAGGGACCGCAGATCGCCCTCGATCGACGATCCGGGGACCGGCTGACCGGTGAGGATGGCGGTCGACAACCGAACTCACTCCCTGGGTGCCGACGCGCGGGCGCCGGGCGTGTGCATGGTGGGGGCGCCCCTTGGCGTCGCATGGCTTTACCAGGCGGGCGGCATGTCGGCAGAGGCTATCGGATACCCGGAAGACCGCGTTCACCGCCCGTTCAGGTGCCGATCAACGTCGTCTCCTCCGGCCTTCGCCGCGATCATCATCGTGGATCGCGGGCCCCTCCCACAAACTTGCGCCTGCAGACCGGGCATCCGGGACATTGCGCCGGGCGTCCGGGCCTCGGCATAGGGTGGGCGACCATGACATGGCTGATCACCGGCGGTGCCGGGTACATCGGGGCACATGTGGCGCGGGCCATGACCGAGGCCGGTGAGCGCGTCCTCGTCCTGGACGACCTGTCGGCCGGGGTGCCCGCGCGACTGCCGGCCGGCGTCCCGCTCGTGCACGGGTCGTCGCTGGACGCCGGCCTGCTGAAGCGGGTGTGCGCGGAGCACGCGGTGTCCGGGGTGGTGCACCTGGCCGCGCGCAAGCAGGTCGCCGAGTCCATGGCCCGGCCGACCCATTACTACCGGGAGAACGTCGGTGGTCTCGCCACTCTCCTGGAGGCGGTCGCCGAGGCCGGGATCCGGCGTTTCCTGTTCTCCTCCTCGGCCGCCGTGTACGGCAGCCCCGACGTGGACCTGATCACGGAGGAGACTCCGTGCGCCCCGGTGAACCCGTACGGCGAGACCAAGCTGGCCGGGGAGTGGCTGGTGCGGGCCGCGGGCGAGGCGCACGGCATCGCGACGACGTGCCTGCGCTACTTCAACGTCGCCGGGGCCGCCGCGCCGGAACTGGCGGACACCGGGGTGTTCAACATCGTCCCGATGGTCTTCGACCGGCTCACCCGCGACGAGGCCCCGCGCATCTTCGGCGACGACTATCCGACACCGGACGGCACCTGCGTGCGTGACTACATTCACGTCGCCGATCTGGCTGAGGCCCATCTCGCGGCGGCGCGGCGGCTGACCGGGGAGGCCGTCCACGGGGACCTGACCGTCAACATCGGCCGCGGCGAGGGCGTCTCGGTCCGCGAGCTGATCACGGTGATCGGTGAGGTGAGCGGCGACCGGCGGGCACCCGTCGTCGAGGCCCGGCGCCCCGGGGACGCGCCCCGCGCGGTCGCCTCGGCCGCCCGGGCCGCCGAGACGCTCGGCTGGACGGCGCGGCGCGGGGTGGCGGAGATGGTCGAGTCGGCGTGGCGCGGATGGCTGCTGCGGCACCGCCTCCGACCCGCCGCACGACCCTGACCTGCATAACGTTTCCGCAGGTCACGGCACATGACAACGGTGTTCAGTGCCGCGTTGCCGGGTACCCCCCACCCGTAGTTCACTGTGATCCCGGACGGAACACAGGAGGCGTTTTCCATGGGGGCTGGGCACGATCACGGACACACGCACGGCCCGCCGGCCGGCGGTACCGCGACCACGGCGTACCGCGGGCGGCTGCGGGTGGCACTGTCGATCACGCTCACCGTGATGGTGGTCGAGATCATCGGCGGTGTGGCCGCCGACTCGCTCGCCCTGGTCGCGGACGCGGCCCACATGGCGACGGACGCCCTGGGCCTGGGCATGGCGCTGCTGGCGATCCACTTCGCCAACCTGCCGCCGAGCGACCGGCGCACCTTCGGGTACGCCCGCGCGGAGATCCTCGCCGCGCTCGCCAACTGTCTGCTCCTGCTCGGGGTCGGCGGGTATGTGCTGTACGAGGCGATCCAGCGGTTCGTCACCCCCGCCGCCACCGAGGGCGGACTGACCATCGTGTTCGGCCTGATCGGTCTGGTCGCGAACATGATCTCGCTCACGCTGCTGATGCGCGGTCAGAAGGACAGCCTGAACGTGCGCGGCGCGTTCCTGGAGGTCGCGGCGGACGCGCTGGGCTCGCTGGCGGTGCTGGTCTCGGCCGTGGTGATCCTCACCACGGGCTGGCAGGCGGCCGACCCGATCGCCTCGCTGCTGATCGGTCTGATGATCGTCCCGCGCACCTTCAAGCTGCTGCGCGAGACCCTCGACGTCCTGTTGGAGGCCGCCCCCAAGGGCGTCGACATCGCGGAGGTCCGGGCCCACATCCTGGCCCTGGACGGCGTCGAGGACGTCCATGACCTGCACGCTTGGACGATCACCTCCGGGATGCCGGTGCTGTCCGCGCATGTGGTGGTGCGCTCCGACGTGCTCAGCGCGATCGGCCACGAGAAGATGCTGCACGAGCTCCAGGGCTGCCTCGGCGACCACTTCGACGTGGAGCACTGCACCTTCCAGCTGGAGCCGGTCGGGCACGCGCAGCACGAGGCCCGACTGTGCCACTGAGACGCCAGTTCGGTCGGTGCGATGCGCGTTCTGACGGAATGCAGCGATCCGGTGCACCTGGGCGTTCTCCTGCCCGCCGCCCCGCCCCGAGCGGTTCCGTGGCCGCCGCGCCGGGCACGACCACTGCCGGGAGTGTCGGTTTCGTACGGCACACTTGGGGCGCGTAGACCGATGTGAAGGATGGGTATGCCGATCACACCTGCCACCGCGACGCACAGTCCGTCGAACGGCACCGCAGACGCGATCTTGCTGGAACTGGTCGACGAGAACGGTGTGACGATCGGCACCGCGGAGAAGCTCGCCGCACACCAGCCGCCGGGACAGCTGCACCGCGCCTTCTCCGTGTTCCTCTTCGACGAGCTGGGCCGACTGCTGCTCCAGCAGCGTGCGCACGGCAAGTACCACTCCCCCGGTGTGTGGTCCAACACCTGCTGCGGGCACCCCTATCCCGGCGAGGCACCCTTCGCGGCGGCGGCCCGGCGGACGTACGAGGAGCTCGGGGTCTCCCCGTCGCTGCTCGCCGAGGCCGGCACGGTCCGCTACAACCACCCGGATCCGGACTCGGGCCTGGTGGAGCAGGAGTACAACCACCTCTTCGTCGGTCTGGTGCAGTCCGCACCGCGGCCGGACCCGGAGGAGGTCGGCGAGACCGTCTTCGTGACCCCCGCCGAGTTGGCCGAGCGGCATGCGAAGGACACCTTCTCGTCCTGGTTCATGACCGTCCTGGACGCGGCCCGGCCGGCGGTCAGGGAGCTGACGGGTCCGTCCGCCGGCTGGTGACCGCCCTATCGCAGGCGGGTGGGCCGCAGCGGCAGCGCGGCCCAGATCACCTTGCCGCCGCTCGCGGTGTGCTCCACGTCGCACACCCCGCCTGCCTCCCGGGTGATCTCGCGCACGAGCAGCAGGCCACGGCCACCGGTGCGACCGTGGTCGGTCTCCAGGGCGGTCGGCCGGTAGGGGTGGTTGTCCTCCACGGACACCCGCAACCACTCGGCGGCGACGGCGATCTCCACGGCGAGTGTCGGCGACAGCAGCGCCGCGTGCCGCACGGCGTTGGTGACCAGCTCCGAGACGATCAGCAGCACGCCTTGCGCCAGGTCCTCCGAGACCGGCACGTCCTGGCGGTACAGCAGGTCCCGTACGGCGTGTCGCGCCTGCGGGACGGAGGCGTCGACCGTCGGCGCGGTGAACCGCCAGACGCCTTCGTACGGCAGCGGATCCGGCGGCCCGGGGTCGAGGGGCTCGTCCGCCCCGTCTACAGGGCGAGGGGCTGACCCGCGCCCGTGGTCGTCCATCGTCAGGTCGCCACCCTTACGCTCGGTTGTCACCACACCTCGAGTGTTGGGAACCGGCTCCCCCGCCCAGAGACCTGAACAGAAATCAGCGGGTATCGAGCGCTTCCGACCATTGACGTACGTCACAGTCGAATAGGGGACCTCCTTTGTCCCCTTCACTCCGTCTTCGTGAACTATTCGGGATGTACACGTTGGGCGACGGCCCCGCCCCGTTCGCTCCGCCCGGCCCGCGCCACCCTCCCCGCGCCGGGCTGCTCGGCGGCTGGATAGCATCCGGCGCATGGAGCCCCAGCTGCTGCACGCTGTCGCCGACTCGGTCGCCACCGTCGTCATCCACCACCCGGCCAAGCGCAACGCGATGACCGCCGAGATGTGGCGGGCCCTGCCACCGCTGCTCGACAGGCTCGCGGCCGATCCGGACGTGCGGGCACTGGTGCTGACCGGTGAGGGCGGGACGTTCTGCGCGGGCGCCGACATCTCCACGCTCCAGGGGTCGCCCCAGGAGGCGCAGGGGCTCGCGGTGCGCGCCGAGGAGGCCCTCGCGGCCTTCCCGAAGCCGACGCTGGCCGCGGTGCGCGGACACTGCGTGGGCGGCGGGTCTCAGCTCGCGGCGGCCTGCGATCTGCGGTTCGCCGAGGAGGGCGCGCTGTTCGGGGTGACACCGGCGAAGCTCGGGATCGTGTACGCGGCGTCCTCCACCCGGCGACTGGTGTCGCTGGCGGGCCCGGCGACGACCAAGTACCTGTTGTTCTCCGGGGAGTTGATCGACACCGAACGGGCACTGCGCTCGGGTCTGGTGGACGAGGCGCTGCCCGCGGGCGAACTCGGCAAGCGGGTCGCGGAGTTCACCCGGGTCCTGGTGTCCCGCTCACAGCTGACGCAGGCCGCGGCGAAGGAGTTCGCGGACGGACGCACGGACCGGGACGCCCACTGGGCGGAGCAGGCACGCGGCAGCGGCGACACCGCCGAGGGTGTCGCCGCGTTCCTGGAACGCAGACAGCCACGCTTCAGCTGGAACGTGCCTACGTCAGGATGAAGCGGCTCTTGGAGCGGAACTCCTCGACCAGGTGGGCGGGCGCCTTGCGCGGGGATCCACAGTCGTAGGGCGGCTGCGGGTCGTACTCCGTCAACAGTTGGACGGCCCGAGCGTGTTCGTCGCCGGCGATCCGGCCGAGCAGGGTCAGCCCCATGTCGATGCCGGAGGAGACGCCGGCCGCGGTCACGTACTTGCCGTCGAACACGACCCGCTCCTCCGTCGGCTCGACCCCGAACTCCCTCAGGAAGTCGAGGGCCAGCCAGTGCGAGGTCGCCCGGCGGCCGGCGAGGAGTCCGGCCGCGGCGAGCAGCAGGGAGCCGGTGCACACGGAGGTCGTCCAGGTGCTGGTGGCGTCGGCGGTGCGCAGCCAGTCCAGCAGAACGGCGTTCTCCATCTGCGGGGTCTGCCCCGGCCCGCCGGGCACGACCACGATGTCGGGGCTCGGCACCTCGGCGAGCGTCCTGTCGGCGGTGAGGGCGAGGTTGCCCGTGTCGTTGCGCACGGGCCCGGTCCGCTCGGCCACGAAGACGGTCTCCGCGTCCGGGAGACGGCCCAGGGTTTCGTACGGGCCGACGGCGTCCAGGGCGGTGAAGCGGTCGAAGAGGACGATGGCGATCTGCATCTGCTTCCTTCCAGGAGGCGTTCAGAGGGCGGCTGCGGGGCGGAACCGGCGGCGGTACTCGGCCGGAGCGGCCCCGAGAGCCTTGACGAAGGCGCGGCGCATGGCCTCGGGGGTGCCGTAGCCGCTGGCGCGGGAGATTTCCTCGACGCCGGCGGAGGTGTCCTCCAGGAGGCGGCGGGCGTGTTCGATCCGGACCCGGTCGACGTATCGGCCGGGGGTCGTACCGGTCTCGGCGCGGAAGGCCCGGGCGAAATGGCGGGGCGAGAGGCTGGCGCGTTCGGCGAGGGACTCGACGGTCAGGTCGGCGGCGGGGTGCTCGGTGATCCACTGCTGGACCTCGCGGAGCGGCTCGCGCTGGGCTGTCTGGGCGGCCAGCTGGGCACTGAACTGGGCCTGGTTGCCGGGGCGGCGCAGGAAGACGACCAGGTGGCGGGCCACGACGAGTGCCGCGTCCCGGCCCAGGTCCTCCTCGACCAGGGCGAGAGCGAGGTCGATGCCCGAGGTGACGCCGGCGGAGGTGGAGACGTGTCCGTCGCGCACGTAAATGGGGTCCGGGTCCACCTCGACGGCCGGGTGGTCGCGGGCGAGTCTGTCGCAGTAGGCCCAGTGCGTCGTGGCGCGGCGGCCGTCCAGTAGTCCGGCCTCGGCGAGCCGGATGGCGCCGGTGCACACGGAGACCAGGCGCCGGGCGCGTGGGCCGTGGTCACGCAGCCAGTCGGTCAGCCGCCGGTCGGGGCTGCGGGTGCCCTGACCGCCCGGCACGAGCAGGGTGTGCGGGTCGGGCGCGTCGTCGAGCGCCTCGTCCGGCACGAGGGTCAGACCGCTGGAGGTGCGCACGGGGGCGCCGTTCATGGCGGCCGTGCGGATGCGGTACGTGCCCGGGGTGTGCTTCTCGGCGCCGGCGAAGACTTCCAGGGGGCCGGTGACGTCCAGGCTCTGTACGCCGTCGAAGAGGACGAGGAGAACGGTTCGCTGCGCCATGCACACGATTCTTCGGGGACACGGGGATGGCCGCAATGACGTTGAGCCCACCTTTCCTGCCATTGGCCAGCCGCGAAGCCAACCCGGACCCGGACCTGGACCCGGAAGAGGTACCGACCGGTCGGTAACGTGCTCGTCATGACTACCGTTGCCCTGGACCCGCGTGCGGGCCGTCAGTGTCACAACGTCCTCAACACCCTGCACGCGACGCACTACTTCTCCCCCGATCTGAGCCGGGAGCTGGGCGCGGTCGGTGTCACGCACCCCCGGGCCGTCAACTTCGCGGTACGGGCGGCGGCGCTGGGGCCGGTCGGGGCGGGCGCGGTGACGGCGGCGTTCTACAACTACAAGCACGCACTGGTGGCCCGCCATGTGCCCGCGGTGTGGGAGACCGCCACGCCCGAGCAGGTCCTGGCGGCACGCGCGCGTGCCGTCGACGCGACGCTGCGCCGCCTGCTGGGCGAGGAGACGGTCGCGTCGGCGGAGATGGCGGAGGCCGCCCGCCTGGCTCTGCGCGCCGTCGAGGGCTGCTCGCGCTCCGCACGCCCGCTGTACTCCGCGCACGCCGACCTGCCGGTGCCGACCGAGCCGCACCTGGCGTACTGGCACGCGGCCACCCTGCTGCGCGAGCACCGGGGCGACGGGCACCTCGCGGTTCTGGTGTCCGCTGAGCTCGACGGTCTGGAGGCCGTGGTCACGCACACGGCGACCGGCAAGGGCATGACGCCGAAGTGGGTGTCCGACAGTCGTGGCTGGACCCGGGAGGAGTGGGACGCCGCGGTCGGGCGGCTGCGCGGGCGTGGCCTGCTCGACGAGGACGGCGAGCTGACCGAGCGGGGGCTCGCGCTGCGCGAGGAGATCGAGCGGGAGACGGACCGGCTGGACCGGGCCCCGTACGAGCACCTGGGCGCGGACGGCGTGGCGCGCCTGACCGAGCTCGGCGCGGGTTTCGCGCGCGCCGCGCTCACCGCCGGCGCCTTCCCCGCGGATCTGCTCGGCAAGCGCTGATCATTTGGTCACGGCCAAGAAGCATGCCTGGCCGTCCGCGAGGTACCCGTTCCTCTCCCGGTCGTGGTGGCCGGGAGAGGAAAGGGGAAACTCGTGTTCCGTGCGATCGCAGACGTACTGCGCCAGATCGGTGGGGCCATCGCCACCGTCGTGACGCTGCCCTTCCGGGCGCTGGCCCGCCTCTTCGGCGGCGCGTCGAGCTCGGCCCGCGGCAGGGCCTGAGCCGCGGGACGTCCGCCGGGCCCGCGGCCACGCGCCGCGGGCGGCGGCCCATCCCGGCCCGCCGGGAAACCGCCCTGACCCCCAGTTGTCCGTGCCACCTGCCACAATTGCCGCGCAACCTCAGTGGAGAAGGCGGTACGGGATCGTGACGACACCCGGGTCCATCGAAGTAGGGTCCATCGAAGGCAGGATCGCCGAGGAACTCGGCGTACGGGAGCGGCAGGTCAAGGCTGCCGTGGAGCTGCTCGACGGCGGTTCCACGGTTCCCTTCATCGCCCGCTACCGCAAGGAAGCGACCGAGATGCTCGACGACGCGCAGCTGCGCACGCTCGAGGAGCGGCTGCGCTATCTGCGGGAGCTGGAGGAGCGGCGGACGGCGATCCTGGAGTCGGTGCGCGAGCAGGGCAAGCTCACCGAGGAGCTGGAGGCCCGGATCCGGGGTGCCGAGACCAAGGCGCGCCTGGAGGACATCTACCTGCCGTTCAAACCGAAGCGGCGCACCAAGGCGCAGATCGCGCGCGAGGCGGGCCTGGAGCCGCTGGCCGAGGGGCTGCTCGGCGACCCGAGCGTGGACCCGCTCGCCGCGGCCGCCGCGTTCGTCGACGCCGACAAGGGCGTGGCCGACGCGCAGGCCGCCCTCGACGGTGCCCGGTCGATCCTCACCGAGCGGTTCTCCGAGGACGCCGACCTGATCGGCGAGCTGCGCGAACGCATGTGGGTGCGCGGGCGACTGGCCGCCAAGGTCCGGGACGGCAAGGAGGAGGCGGGCGCCAAGTTCGCCGACTACTTCGACTTCGCCGAACCGTTCACCGAGCTGCCCTCGCACCGCGTCCTGGCGATGCTGCGCGGTGAGAAGGAGGAGGTCCTCGATCTCGTCCTGGAGCCGGAGGAACCCTCCGAGGAGCCCGGGCCGTCCTCGTACGAGGCGATGGTCGCGCACCGCTTCGGCATCGCCGACCGGGGCCGTCCCGCCGACAAGTGGCTCAAGGACACCGTCCGGTGGGCCTGGCGCACCCGGCTCCTGGTGCACCTGGGCATCGACCTCAGGCTGCGGCTGCGCACGGCCGCCGAGGACGAGGCGGTGAACGTCTTCGCGGCGAACCTGCGTGACCTGCTGCTCGCCGCACCGGCCGGCACCCGCGCGACCCTGGGCCTGGACCCCGGGTTCCGTACCGGCGTGAAGGTCGCCGTCGTCGACGCGACCGGCAAGGTGGTCGCGACCGACGTCATCCACCCGCACGTCCCGGCGAACCGGTGGGACGAGGCGATCGCCAAGCTGGCGCGGCTGGCGAAGGAGCACGCGGTCGAGCTGATCGCGATCGGCAACGGCACGGCGTCCCGCGAGACCGACAAGCTCGCCGGTGAACTGATCACCAAGCACCCGGAGTTGAACCTCACCAAGGTGATGGTGTCCGAGGCGGGCGCGTCCGTGTACTCGGCGTCCGCGTTCGCCTCGCAGGAGCTGCCCGACATGGACGTGTCGCTGCGCGGCGCCGTGTCGATCGCGCGCCGGCTCCAGGACCCGCTGGCCGAGCTGGTGAAGATCGACCCGAAGTCGATCGGGGTCGGCCAGTACCAGCACGACCTGTCCGAGGTGAAGCTGTCGCGTTCGCTGGACGCAGTGGTGGAGGACTGTGTGAACGGCGTCGGGGTCGACGTCAACACGGCCTCGGCCCCGCTGCTGTCCCGGGTCTCCGGCATCACGTCCGGGCTCGCCGAGAACATCGTCACGCACCGCGACGCCAACGGGCCCTTCACGTCGCGTACCCAGCTCAAGGGCGTGGCGCGGCTGGGCCCGAAGGCGTACGAGCAGTGCGCGGGCTTCCTCCGGATCCGCGGCGGCGACGACCCGCTCGACGCGTCCAGCGTGCACCCCGAGGCGTACCCGGTGGTGCGGCGGATGGTGAAGACGTCCGGGCAGGAGGTCGCCTCGCTCGTCGGCAACACCGGCGTGCTGCGCTCGCTGAAGCCGCAGGAGTTCGTGGACGACACCTTCGGTCTGCCGACCGTGACGGACATCCTCAAGGAGCTGGAGAAGCCGGGGCGCGACCCGCGGCCCGCGTTCAAGACGGCCACCTTCAAGGACGGTGTGGAGAAGATCTCCGACCTGACCTCCGGGATGATCCTGGAGGGCGTGGTCACGAACGTGGCGGCCTTCGGGGCGTTCGTGGACGTCGGCGTCCACCAGGACGGCCTGGTGCACGTCTCCGCGATGTCGAAGACGTTCGTGAAGGACCCGCGGGACGTGGTGAAGCCGGGCGACATCGTCAAGGTGAAGGTCCTCGACGTCGACATCCCGCGCAAGCGGATCTCGCTGACGCTGCGGCTCGATGACGAGGCGGCCGGGCAGGAGCGGCAGCAGGGCTCGGGCGGCGGCGAGCGGCGGCAGCGGGGCGGGCGTCCTCCGCAGCAGCGGCAGAACCGCGGTGGCGGTGGCGGTGGCGGCGGTTCGCGTCAGGCGCCGCCGCCCGCCAACAGCGCGATGGCCGACGCGCTGCGCCGCGCGGGACTCACCGATCCCAACAAGGGCAGGCGCTGAGCGCCCGGGCCCGGACCGTCCGGCGACGCCGGGTCCGGGCCCGGTCCCCTCGTAGGGTGAGGTCATGTCGATCTCACGCGTCATCACCTGGGACGTCACCACGAGCAGGGGCTACGAGACCGCTTGGCTGGAGCTCGACGGGGACAGGCTCCGGGCCCGCGGCCGTGCGGTCGGGACGACCCCCGAGCCCTACTGGATCTCGTACACGCTCGACACCGCCGAGTCCTTCGTGACCCGTCGGCTGCGCGTGGAGGCCGAGACGGCCTCCGGCACCCGTGCTCTCGACCTGCGGCACGACGGCGAGGGCCGGTGGACCGCCGACGGGGAACGGCTGACCGCCCTCGACGGCGCTCTCGACTGCGATCTGGGCCTGTGCCCGCTCACCAACACCATGCCGGTGCTGCGCCACCGGCTCCATCTCACCCCGGGCGAGCGGGAGTTCCTGATGGCCTGGGTGTCCGTGCCGGACCTGACCGTGCACGCGTCGGCGCAGACGTACACGCATCTCGGGCGGACGGAAATCGGCGGGCGGATCCGCTTCGTCTCCGGCGACTTCCGCAGCGACATCGAGTTCGACGCGGACGGGTGCGTCGTCGACTACCCGGCGTTGGCGCGTCGCCTGGCCACCCCGTAGGTCAGCGCTCCGTCACCTTCCCCGCCGCCACCTCCAGACGCCGCGTGGTGCGGACCGCGTCCAGCATCCGGCGGTCGTGGGTCACCAGCAGCAGCGTGCCCTCGTACGAGTCAAGCGCCGACTCCAGTTGTTCGATGGCCGGCAGGTCGAGGTGGTTGGTCGGCTCGTCGAGGACCAGGAGGTTGACGCCGCGGCCCTGCAGCAGGGCCAGCGCGGCCCGGGTGCGTTCGCCCGGAGAGAGAGTCGAGGCCGGGCGCAGGACGTGCTCCGCCTTGAGGCCGAACTTGGCCAGGAGGGTGCGGACGTCGGCCGGTTCGGTGTCCGGGACGGCCGCGCCGAACGCGTCCAGCAGGGATTCCGAGCCGTGGAACAGCTTCCGGGCCTGGTCGACCTCGCCGACCAGGACCCCGGAGCCGAGGGAGGCGGAGCCGGCGTCCACCGGGACGCGGCCCAGCAGGGCGCCCAGCAGGGTGGACTTGCCCGAGCCGTTCGCGCCGGTCACCGCGATCCGGTCCGCCCAGTCGATCTGAAGGGACACCGGCCCGAGCACGAAGTCGCCGCGCCGCACCTCGGCGTCCCGCAGGGTCGCGACGACCGCGCCGGACCGCGGGGCCGCCGCGATTTCCATGCGCAGTTCCCACTCCTTGCGGGGCTCCTCGACCACGTCGAGACGCTCGATCATGCGCTGCGTCTGCCGGGCCTTCGCGGCCTGCTTCTCGCTGGCCTCGCTGCGGAACTTGCGGCCGATCTTGTCGTTGTCGTTGCTCGCCTTGCGCCGGGCGTTCTTGACGCCCTTGTCCATCCAGGAACGCTGCATCTGGGCACGTCCTTCGAGCGCGGAGCGCTTGTCGGCGAACTCCTCGTAGTCCTCACGGGCGTGCCGGCGCGCCACGTCCCGCTCCTCCAGATACCCCTCGTAGCCGCCGCCGTACAGCGTGATCTGCTGCTGCGCCAGGTCGAGTTCGAGGACCTTGGTGACCGTGCGGGTGAGGAACTCGCGGTCGTGGCTGACCACGACGGTGCCGGCGCGCAGGCCGCTCACAAAGCGTTCGAGGCGCTCAAGGCCGTCCAGGTCCAGGTCGTTGGTCGGCTCGTCGAGGAGGAAGACGTCGTAGCGGGACAGGAGCAGCGAGGCCAGTCCGGCTCGTGCGGCCTGGCCGCCGGACAGGGACGTCATCGGCTGGTCCAGGTCCACGGTCAGGCCGAGCGAACCGGCGACCTCCTCGGCCCGCTCGTCCAGGTCGGCGCCGCCGAGGCCGAGCCACCGCTCCAGGCTCGTGGCGTACGCGTCGTCCGCGCCCGGTGCCCCGTCGACGAGGGCCTGGGTGGCCTCGTCCATCACCCGCTGGGCCTCGGCCACGCCGGTGCGGCGGGCCAGGAAGTCCCGCACGGTCTCCCCCGGCCGGCGTTCCGGCTCCTGCGGAAGATGGCCGACGGTCGCCGTCGGCGGGGACAGCCTGAGTTCGCCCTCCTCCGGTGCGGTCAGCCCGGCGAGCAGCCTGAGCAGGGTGGACTTGCCGGCGCCGTTGGCTCCGACCAGACCGATCACGTCGCCGGGCGCGACGACGAGGTCGAGCCCGGCGAACAGGGAGCGGTCGCCGTGCCCGGCGGTGAGGTTCTTGGCGACGAGAGTGGCAGTCATCAGACCGCCGATCCTAATGGGCGACGTCGCCGGTCCGCGCCCGGTCACCCGTGCGCCATCGCCTCCACCAGCACACTCCCCGAGGTCCGAGCCACCACGAAGGACTCCCCCTTCACCGCCTTGGGGTCCAGGGCGATGCGGTGGCGGCCCGGTTCCAGGACGCCGTCGAAGAGTTCGTGGGTGTGGGTGCGGTAGAGGCGGTCGAGGCGGTAGGCGGTGAGGCGGACCCGGCACGGTGAGGTGACCTCGACGCCCGCCTCGCCGTCGGCGGCGACCAGGCGGGTGAGGCGGCGCCGCTCCATCGGGCTGCGGTCCAGGGCGTGCTCGATCTGGGCGACGAGGAGGGGCACGATCGGGGCGAGGCCGTCGACGTAGGCGACCTCGACACCGGCCTCATCGAAGGAGTGGCGTACGGCGGCCCGTTCCTCCTGGGTGATCGCGCGGCCGAAGGCGACGGCGCCGTAGGCGCGCAGTTCGTCGGCGGGGACGTCGTGTGCGTCGCGGGTGATGTCGGCGCCGATGCCGATGGTGCGCAGCGTGGCGGCGAGCTTGGCCAGCAGGGCGACGCGGGCGCCGATCAGCAGGACCCGGCGGCGGTGCCCGGCGGGTGCGGCCCCGTCCAGCAGGGCGGCCAGCGCCGAACGGTACTCGGCGCCGCGAAAGCGGAAGGGGCCGATGCCGTGGTAGCCGTTGAGCTCCAGGTCGGCGCGCTGGTCCGTCTGCCAGGCGAAGTCCCGCCAGACGAAGTCGTCACCGTCGTGTTCGATCACCGCGGTGACGGCGCCGCACGCCAGGTCCTCGCACTCGGGGCAGCCGTAGACGACGTAGCGGCCGTCGGGCAGCGGCGCCCCGGTCTCCAGGAGCAGGCTGCGGACCTGGGCGGTGAAGATCGCCGGTGGGACGTCGGAGGCGAGCGGGGAGACGGCGTCGAGGTCGGAGAGCTGGAAGAGCAGCGGGCGTCCGTCGACGATGAAGTCCACGAAGTCGCGGTGCACCTGGTAGCCCCCGTCGGCGAGGACTCCACCGGCACGCATCGCCGGTGCCAGGCCGAAAGTCGCGTATGCGGCAGACATGCTGTGAGTATCCCCAGAGTGGGACCAATATGAGCACGGCATGACATATTCCGCGGTTGCCTCGGCGTGGTGGTGGCCCGGGGATGTGCCCGGGAGGCGGCAGAACTGGCCGCCTCCCGGTCGTGCGGGGCCCGTGGGCCGGGTTCAGCAGTCGGTGACCGCCTCGCCGGCCGTGAGGTGGTAGGGGGCGCGTTCGTCGAGCAGCAGCGGGACGAGGGCGCGCTCGGACTGGCGGAGCGGGACGTAGGTGCCCTTCGTCCGCACTCCGTGCAGGGCGAGTTCGTCCCGCACCTCGGCGTACTGGTCGGCGGTGAGCCGGTAGCCGCAGGGCGGGTCCTGGATCACCTCGGCCGGTTCTGGCGGGTCGTTGTCGGCGCCGCCGAGGTAGACCGGTCCGGCGTCGGCGTGACCGGCGCGTCGGGCCGAGTCGGTCACCGCCTCGATCCGGGCCCGGCGCTCGTCGGTGAACCGCACCAGGCCTTTGAGGGCGGACAGTTGCGAGGTGACCCGGCGCCGGTTGTTGACCGCCTCCGTGACGTCCGTGAGCGGCTCGACCCGGCTCTCGATGAGCAGGCCCACCGCGTGCTTGACGCCGGACATGTTCCGCAGGATGCGTTCCTGCCCGTCCCCGGCGACCTGCCGGATCGGCTCGCCGGTGTCCGGGTCGGTCCAGATGCCGTACGTGCCGGTCGAGTGGCCGGCGCTCTGGGCGGCGGGGCGGACGTACCTCTCGGACAGGGTTCGGGCCTCGTCGTGGACGGCCGGGTCCGTGTTGAGGTTGCGCGGCCACAGGTCGAAGAGGTCCTTGTCGTAGTACGGGGGTGTGGCGCCGTACTCGTGCAAGTCGTAGATGACGTCGGGGCGTTGGTCCCGGATGACCGCTGCCGCCGCGCGTGCCTCGGCGGTCCGCAGGGCGAGGTGGTCGCGGTTGACGTCGACGCCGTCGGCGTTGCCGCGGGTGTCGGCGGCGCGGCCGTCGGGGTTGGCGGTCGGGACGACGAGCAGGGTGGTGCGTTCCAGGAACCTGCGGGTCGGGGCGTCCCTCGCGTACGCCAGGTCGCGGATGGTGGTCAGGCAGGCCTCGCGGCCGGACGGTTCGTCGCCGTGCTGGCTGCACACGAGCAGCACCTTGTTCGGGGCGTGCCGGGCGCCGATCCGGACGAGTTGGAGGGGGCGGCCCTGTTTCGTCGTCCCGATGGGGGCGACCGAGACACGTGTGCTCGCCCGGTCCACGGCGGCGAGGAAGGCCTGTTCCTCGGGCTGAGAGGTCCAGCGGGCTCCGTTCGACTGCTCGAAGCCGGTGCGGGGCGGCGCCTGCGTGGCGGCTGCCGGTACCGCGACCAGGCTGGCGGCCAGGGCCGCGGTCGTGAGGGTCAGGGCACGGATCATCAGTTTCCCTCCGGGACACGGTGGGTGCCGCGCGGCACGGTCACGCCGTCGAGGGTGGTGGCCTCGGGTGCGGCGGACGCGGAGCCGGCGGTGGCGTGTGCGAAGGCGGCCGTTCCGCCGACGAACGGGACGCGGGCCGCGGTGCGGGACAGGTCGAGGGTGAGGGTGGGCCTGGTGGACGGGGGGTCGATGAGGTCCTTGTCGGTGCCGGCGATGATCAGCGCGAGGCGGTGGCCGGCCGGGACGACGTGGTCGGTGGCGCCCAGGTCGAGGGTGATGGTGTACGCCTTGCCCGGGGTGAGCGGACGGCCCTTCGCGTCGGACGCGTGGTTCCCGAGGTCGGCCCAGCCACGGCTGACGACCGTCTGGTCGACGGCGGTGGTCTTCGCCCGCGTCTCCTTGAAGCAGGCGCTGTCACCGGCGGTGCTCGCGCCCCAGCAGGTGCGGTCGGTGAGCGTGGTGATGCCCTCGCCGGCGGCGCCGTAGTCCCGGATGGTGTCGGGGCCGAGGTCCACCAGGACGGCGGACAGGTGGGCCGTGGAGGTGGTCGGGGTGGCGGTGACGGTGACCTTCGAGGCCCCGGACAGGCGCAGGTCGCGGGTGAGCGGTCCGGTGGTGAAGCCCGCCTTGTCGGGGGTCGGGCTGTCGATCCGGGCGGCCCAGTCGGTCTCGCTGAGCTGCGGGTCGTCGGTGAAGGTCTCGGTGCCGTGGCGCTTGCGCAGGCCTAGTGTGCCGACGCCCTCCTGGCCGCCCTCGGCGGGGCGCAGGGTGGTGGTGCCGGTGCCGCGCGGCGGCCACGCCTTCGAGGTGACCCACTGGTCGGGGTGGCGTTCGATGTCGGCCATGGGCTCGCGGTCGATGCCGTTGTCGTAGCCGAGGAGTTCGTGGTCGAACCAGCGGTGCAGGGTGTCGACCCAGGTGGCGCGGCGGAAGTCGAACGGGTCGACATGGCCGGTCTGGGAGAGCCAGATCTTGCGCTCGACGCCGTTCTTCGCGAGTGCGTCCCACCACGGGCCGACGTGCTGCATACGGACGTTGAGGTCCTGCATGCCGTGGATGAGGAAGACGCTCGCCTTCACCTTGGAGGCGGCCTTGACGTAGTCGCGCTCGGCCCACAGCGGGGTCAGGTCGCCGGTGCGCGGGGCCCCGTCGACGAGTTTCTGCTGGACGGCGGCGCATCTGGCGCGGGCGTCGGGGCTGTCGACGTAGTCGGACAGCCAGTCGGGGCCGGAGTCGTAGAGGGGGGCGCCCTTGGAGAAGTAGTAGTCGTACCAGGTGGAGATGGCGCTGATCGGCACGATGGTCTTCAGGCCCTTGACGCCGGTGGCGGCCACTCCGTTGGCGATGGTGCCGTCCCAGCTCTTGCCGATCATGCCGGTTCGGCCGTTGGTCCAGGTCGCCTGGGCGCGGGTGCCGCCGGTGCGCGTGGTGTAGGCCTTGCCGCGGCCGTTCAGCCAGTCGATGACGGCCTTCGCGGACTGGATGTCGGAGCGTCCGCCGACGTCCACACAGCCGTCGGAGCGGTTGGTGCCGGCGAGGTCGACACCGACGAAGGCGTAGCCGCGCGGCACGAAGTAGTTGTCGTAGAACAGCGGCGCCTGGACGATGTTGCCCTGGGCGTCATAGGTCTTGAGCTGGCTCTCGTTGCCGCGCCCGCAGCAGGAGTAGTACGGGCTGGCGTCCATGATCACGGGCACCTTGCGGCCCTGCTGGGCGGGTTCACGGGGGCGGACTATGTCGGCGGCGACGCGGTCGCTCCTCCCGTCGCCGTCGCCGTCGAGTCCGGTGTCCACCCAGACGGCCTCGCGGACGGCGTTGTCGTACGAGTAGACGGGCCGGCTCTCGCGCGGGGCGGGGTGGGCCACGGCCGGGGTGAGGAGGGCGGCCGTCAGGGCTGCGACGGCCACCGAGGCGAGCGATCTCCAGGTCGTGAAGCGCATGGGTGTCGGCATGCGCGGGACGGTACATCGGTCAACTCCCGTGCAGAAGAGGGCAATCACGTGCCTGGGGTGCGCAAAGTGCTACACGGACGGGACTCAAGACGGCCGAATGGCACGCGTGTGACAGCCCTGGCCGTGGACGGGCCAGGGCTCACAGGGTTTCCTGCTGTGCGCCGGGGACGGCCCTCCCACCAGCGCCTCGGCTACTCACGCCGAGTGCGCCATCCTCTCCGGCTGATGCCAGGGAGGGATCTCGTGGTGCTTCGATTCGCCGCTGGGCAGGGCCAGCAGAAGACCGAGGGGGTGGAGACGGCTGAGGCGGATGACGGCTGCGGCGACTCCGGTCACGACGAAAATCGCGATCACGGTCCACGCGATACCGAGCGCGATACAGGCGAATGCCAGGCCCACGACACCGGCGAGCAGAAGGACGAGACCGAGCGTGGTGATCAGCAATTCCTGTCTTCGTCTGTGACGGGTGCGTGCTTGTTCCCATGTCGCGGCGGAGCCGCTCAGGACGTCGACGAGTGCTTTCGCGTAGACGAAGTTGAGGAACTGGTCGAAAAGGACCTCCGGCACGATCGCGGCGGCGAGCAGCAAGGCCTTCCAGCCACCGCCCTTGACCGCCCAGACACGTTCGAAGGCCGCGATGCCGGTGATTGCCAACCAGAACAACGGCACGCCGGGGAAACCCTTGGTCAGGGTGGTGTACAGCAGGACGGTGAGGAAGAAGGGGACGAAGGCCACGCTCATGTAGGTGAGCACCTGCCGGCAGGTGTAGGGCAGCAGGACACGAGTGAAGCCGTAGGCCTTGAGGTTCTCCAGGGCGCCGCGTTGCCACCGCAGCCGCTGGTAGTAGAGCCGGGACCAGGTGGGCATGACTTCGGTGCCCACGATGCAGGCGCAGGGGGACACACAGCGGTATCCCAGGTGCTTGAGCGCCAGGGTCAGTTCGTTGTCCTCGGTCAGCGACTCCACGTCGTAGACGTCCTCGCCTCTGGGCAGTTCGCCGGACGCGCGCGCCCGGCGGACATGACGCAGGGCCTTGACCGGATACAGGGAGGCAGTGCCGGTCAGGACGTCGGCTCTGCTGTGGCGACGGTGGAGTTCACGTGCATAGCGCACGTACTCGTTGTCCTGGACGTGGCAGACCAGCCCGCGCAGGGGGTAGCCGAAGAAGATGGCGCCCACACCGCCGACCGGCGCGGCATCGGGCTCCTCTTCATGCAGGCGGCGAGTCGCCCGGGCGATGAACTCGGGGGTCAACGAGGTGTCGGAGTCCATGACGAGGACCGCGTCGTCGTCGGACAGCCGCGGCAATAGCTGGACCATGACCTGGTTGAGGGCGCCTGCCTTGGCCTGCGTGTTCCCGACGGACTCGATGACCCTCGCGCCGTGGGCCGCGCTGATCTGAGCGGTGCGGTCGGTGCATCGGTCGGCGACCACGATGACCTCGTCCGCCGGCCTGGTCTGGGCCGCGAGTGACTGGAGGGTCTCGGCGATGAGGTCTTCCTCGTTGTGCGCGGGCACCAGCACGATGATCCGTACGGGTCGGTGGTGGCGAAGGTCCGGTACGTGCCCGGGCAGGGTCTGCCCGTCGGGGGTCAATTCCCTGTGATGGTGCACGAACGCGTGCGCCCAGGCTTTGCGCCGGGTGTGTCCCCCAGTCGGACGGCTCCTCGGTGACACCTTGAACATCCCGCAACGCCCATCGGCCAGGACGAGTCCCTCGCGACGCCCACGGGAGCGGGTACCTGCTCCTGCTGGACGTCGGGGCGCACAGGCGAAAGGCGGCAGGCGAGCTCTTGACGTCGTTGAGGAGGCTGTCCTCGTCCAAGCGCCGCGACACCGCCGCTCGGGGGCCCGAACCGGCCCGTCCGGCTTGGTTCACTTGCCGCTGTACGACGGTCGTGCCCTACAGTCGACCTACCTCGAGCATGCCCCCGGCGAAGACCGCCCGGCAAGTGGATGTTGCGGCCGGCCCACGTCCTTGCTGGTCAGAAGCCCTTGACGAAGTCGATCACGTACCACTTGTTCGTGGTGGCGTTGTAGATCGCGGTGAGGAAGTCCCGTTTCCCGGCCGTCGTGGTGAGCGTGACCGTCGGGATGGTGGTGCCCCGGACGAAGATTGAACTGAGGGCGAGGGTGCGGTTTCCGGTGGCGTCCTGGATGAGTTCCCAGGTGACGCGCTGGCCGTTGGTGGGGTTGGTGGGCGTGCCCAGAGTCCGGTTGCCCTGGAGGGTGACGCGGAAGAGGTTGCCGAGTGCCGCGTTGGTGGCGATGGTGGGGGCGTCGGTGAGTGTGACGGGGGCGGGGTTGACCTTGGCGTCGACGTAGTCCTTGCGGGTCAGATGCTCGGCAGAGGTCGGCGCGGTGCCGGAGGAGACGCTGCCCTCGTAGAAGGCGGAGTCCGCGCCGTAGACGAACCCGGTGGCGACCGTGCCGCCGGCGGTGTCGTTGATGATGTTGGTGTTGCCCGCCAGCGACAGGGGTTCCACGTTGCTGAAGTCGCCGAGGGTGGCCGAGCAGCCGGAGTCGACCTTGATGGAGTTGACCGCCGCGCCGGTGGGTGTGTTCTCGGCGAATCCGAGGATGCTGACCCCTCGGGCGCCGCCGGTGACCCAGATGCTGACGTTGGGGCTGTTGTAGGTGAAGGGGTTGAACAGGCCCACGCCGATCGCTGCGTTGATCTTCCAGCTGTAGCCGTCGTATCCGGTGCCGCGGTTGACCGCGGATTCGGCGCCGCATCCGGTGAAGCTGATCGCCTGGCTTCCGATGCCGGTCACCTCGTAGCCGATGCCGCAGTGGTCCGCGGCGCAGCCGACGAAGGAGCAGTAGGCCATCGTGTCGAGACGGAAGCCTGCGTTCGTGATGATGTCGGCGTAGCAGGAGACGAACGAGCAACTGGTGCCTGCCGCACCTCCGGAGACACCGTGGATGTCCCAGCCGTGGTTCCCGTTGTTGGCCGAGGTCACGCCGGTGAACGTGGACACGATCGGGTTGGACAGGTCGATTCCGGTGTTGCCGAAGAACTTGACGGTCACCCGCGAGAACGCCAGGGAGACGGTCGCGGGGTTCGCCGATCGCGTCAGCACGATCCCTTTGCCGCTGCCGCTTCCCGGCCCCTGGAGCGTGAGGTCCTGAACGGTCAGCCTCGTGATGTCCGAGCCGCTCAGGCCATGGGCGGTGGTGCTGCTCTGCGCGAGCACCGACGAGCCGTCGCTGACACCTTGAAGGATCAGGTTGGAGCGGGCCACCAACGCGGAGGAGATCTTGTAGGTGCCCGCCGGGAAGACGACCGTTCCGCCGGAGGCGGGCACCGCGTTGATCGCGGTCTGGATGGCGCTGGTGTCGTCGGTGACGCCGTTGGCGGTCGCACCGTAGTCCAGGACGTTGAACCAATAACTGGTGGCCATGATCGCCTCCGTCAGTTCTGGGACGTACCGTCGACCTCGCGCTATCACACTGCGAACTCGAGCGGTCACTCTAAGAGAGCATACCCACCTGGTGTCTCCTTATGGCCGCTCGGCGACGGGCTCCTTGGCCATCGGCTCCTTGTCCACCGGCTCCTTGGCGGGCCCGCTACTTCGCGAAGTCCGACAGTTCCCGGTCCGCTGTCTCCGACACCCGGCGACGGACGCCGAACCAGCCGCCGATCAGCAGGAGGGCGATCACGGGGACGAGGAAGAGGGTCTTGCGGCCGACCTCGGGGTCGTTCCACATCATCGCCAGGCAGGCCAGGAGGAAGGCGATCGTGGTGATCTCCGTGACCGGGCTGAACGGGAGACGGAAGAAGGGGCGGGTCACCAGGCCCGCACGCGCGCGGCGGACGAAGACCAGGTGGCAGATCATGATGATGACCCAGGTGCTGATGATGCCGAGCGAGGCGACGTTCAGCACGATCTCGAAGGCCTGGCTCGGCATGAGGTAGTTCAGGCCGACGCCGAGCACGCACACCGCGCAGGTCAGCAGGATGCCGCCGTACGGCACCTGGCTGCGGTTCATCCGGGCGGTGAACTTCGGCGCCGAGCCCGCCATGGCCATGGAGCGCAGGATGCGGCCCGTGGAGTACAGGCCGGAGTTGAGGGACGACATCGCGGCGGTGAGGACCACCAGGTTCATCACGTCGCCCGCGGCCGGGACGCCGATCTTGGACAGCACGGTGACGAAGGGGCTCTGGTCGGCCGAGTAGAGCGAGCCGGGCAGGAGGAGGGCCAGGAGGACCACGGAACCGACGTAGAAGAGGCCGACGCGCCACATGATCGAGTTCACCGCGCGCGGGACGACCTTCTCCGGCTCGGCGGTCTCGCCGGCGGCGACGCCGACCAGTTCCAGGGCGGCGTACGCGAAGATCACGCCCTGCATCACGAGGACGACGGGCATCATGCCGTGCGGGAACACGCCGCCGTTGTCGGTGATCACGCCGACGCCGGGCGTCCGTCCGCCCACCTCGTGCTGGGTGGCCAGCAGGAAGATGCCGATCAGCATGAAGCCGACGAGGGTGGCGACCTTGATGATCGCGAACCAGAACTCCATCTCGCCGAAGATCTTCACCGAGATCAGGTTCACCACCAGCACCACCGCGAGGGCGATCAGTGCGAGCACCCACTGCGGGATGTCGGTGAACAGGCTCCAGTAGTGCGTGTAGAGCGCGATCGCGGTGATGTCGGCGATACCGGTCGTCGACCAGTTCAGGAAGTACATCCAGCCGGCGACGTACGCGCCCTTCTCACCGAGGAACTCGCGCGCGTACGACACGAACGAGCCGGAGGAGGGGCGGTAGAGGACCAGTTCCCCGAGCGCCCTGACCACGAAGAAGGCGAAGATCCCGCAGACCAGGTAGGCCAGCGCGAGCGCCGGGCCGGCGTCGTGCAGACGGCCGCCGGCGCCCAGGAAGAGGCCGGTGCCGATCGCGCCGCCGATGGCGATCATGTTGACGTGGCGGGGCTTGAGGTCCTTGCTGTAGCCGGCGTCGCCCGCGTCCGCGGGCGCTTGGGCCACGTCGGTGCGGGAGGCGGTCTGTGCCGATTGCGCGGCGTCCTTGCTCACGGTGAATCCACTCTCTGGTGCGCCCCTGCGGGCCTCGCTCGGGTGTCCGGACATGCCTTGGCCCGTGCCCTGGGCGGCGACACGGACCGAGGGGGCGCCTTCCCCGCAAACCACACCGCACGCGATGGCGCACGTCACACATCGGGGGCGGAAGAGGTTTCACACCGTTGGTGAGACAGCGATACTGCTGCACATGACGACCGAGGCCGAGGAGCCGACTCTCACGATCGACGAGCTGGCCGCGCGGGCGGGTGTCACGGTCCGCACGGTCCGCTTCTACGGCACCAGAGGTCTGCTGCCGCCGCCGTCGATCGGTCCACGGCGGGTCGGCCACTACGGCCGGGAGCATCTGGCACGTCTCGCGCTCATCGAGGAGTTGCAGCAGCAAGGCATGACGCTGGCGGCCATCGAGCGCTACCTGCGGCAGCTGCCGCCCGGGCTGAGCGCGCACGACCTCGCCATCCACCGGGCCGTGGTGGCCTCATGGGCGCCGGACGCGGCGGAGACCCTCACGCGCGCGGAACTGGAGCGGCGGGCGGGCCGGAAGCTCGGCGACGAGGACGTGGAGCGGCTCGTCGCGATGAACGTGATCGAACCGTACGCCGGCCGGTACCGCGCCGACCTCGGCCTGCTCCGGATCGGCGCGCAGCTGCTCGACGTACCGCTGTCGCAGGAGGCGATCCGCGCCGCGCGCGAGGTCCTCATGGAGCACTCGCGCGCGGCGGCCCACGAGCTGGCGCGGCTCTTTCGCGACGAGGTGTCCCAGCGAGCGGCGCGGGAGGTGAGGTCGCTGTCCGAGCACATGCGCCCCCTGGTGGTGCAGGCCCTCCTGACCACCTTTCAGCGGTCGCTGACGGAGGAACTGCGCGAGTTGCTCACCGACGCGCCTACGGACGGGGCACCCGACGCGGCCGGGTCATCGGGGGGCCGGTCCGCCTGAGGGGCGGTGCGGGTGCGGGTGCAGGCACGGGGGCGGCGCCCCCGCCCGCACCCACCCCCGCCCAGACGTTCAGCTCCCGTCGCGGAACGTCTCCCCCCGCTCCGCCTTCTCCACCAGCAGCGTGGGCGGCGTGAACCGCTCGCCGTAGCGCTCGGCGAGTTCCCGTGCGCGGGCTACGAAGCCGGGCAGGCCTCCTTCGTAGCCGTTGATGTACTGGAGGACGCCGCCGGTCCAGCCGGGGAAGCCGATGCCGAAGATGGAGCCGATGTTGGCGTCGGCGACGGATGTGAGGACGCCTTCCTCAAGGAGCCTGACGGTGTCGAGGGCCTCCGAGAAGAGCATGCGTTCCCGCATGTCCTCGAAGGGGATCTCGGCGCCCTCGCGGGTGAAGTGCTCGCGCAGGCCCGGCCACAGCCCGGTCCGCTTGCCGTCCTCCCCGTAGGTGTAGAAGCCCGCGCCGCCCCCGCGTCCGGTGCGCCCGAACTCGTCGACCATGCGGTCGATGACCGCCTCGGCGGGGTGAGCGGTCCAGGTGCCGCCCGCCTCCTCGACCGCCCGCCTCGACTCGCCCCGGATCTTGCGCGGGAGCGTGAACGTCAGTTCGTCCATCAGCGAGAGGACCTTGGCCGGGTAGCCCGCCTGAGCCGCCGCCTGTTCCACCGACGCGGGCTCGATGCCCTCGCCGACCATCGCCACGCCCTCGTTGAGGAACTGCCCGATGACACGCGAGGTGAAGAAGCCGCGCGAGTCGTTGACGACGATCGGTGTCTTCCTGATCTGCCGGACCAGGTCGAAGGCGCGCGCCAGGGCCTCCTCGCCGGTGTGCTCGCCCTTGATGATCTCGACGAGCGGCATCTTGTCGACCGGTGAGAAGAAGTGCAGTCCGATGAAGTCGCCCTGGCGCTCGACGCCTTCGGCGAGCGCGGTGATGGGCAAGGTGGAGGTGTTGGAGCACAGCAGCGCGTCCGGCGCGACGATGTGCTCGATCTCCTGGAACACCTTGTGCTTGAGCGAGGTGTCCTCGAAGACGGCCTCGATGACGGCGTCACAGCCGGCCAGGTCCTGCGGGTCGGCCGTGGGCGTGATACGGGCCAGCAGCGCGTCGGCCTTGTCCTGGGCGGTACGGCCACGGGAGACGGCCTTGGCGCACAGCTTCTCGGAGTACGCCTTGCCCTTGAGGGCCGCTTCCAGCGACACGTCCTTGAGGACCACGTCGATCCCGGCTCGGGCGCACGAGTAGGCGATCCCGGCGCCCATCATCCCGGCGCCGAGGACGGCGACCTTGCGCACCTGGCGCGGCTCGACGCCCTTGGGCCGGTTGACGCCGGAGTTGACGGCCTGGAGGTCGAAGAAGAAGGCCTGGATCATGTTCTTCGACGTCTGGCCCGCGGCCAGCTCGACGAAGTAGCGGCCCTCGATGACCTGCGCGGTCTCGAAGTCGACCTGGGAGCCCTCGACCGCGGCGGCCAGGATGGCCCGCGGGGCGGGATAGGGGGCGCCGCCCGTCTGCTTGCGCAGGGTGGCCGGGAAGGCGGGCAGGTTCGCGGCGAACTTGGGGTTGGCGGGGGTGCCGCCGGGGATCCGGTGGCCCGGCCTGTCCCAGGGCTGCTGGGACTCGGGGTGGGCGTCGATGAAGGCGCGGGCCTTGGCGAGCAACTCCTCCTGGGTGGCGACCACTTCGTCGACCAGGCCGTTGTCCAGGGCGCGCCGCGGGCTGTACTGGGTGCCCTGCAGGAGGACCTTGAGCAACGCGTCGGCGATGCCCAGCAGGCGTACCGTACGGGTCACGCCGCCGCCTCCGGGGAGCAGCCCGAGGGTGACCTCGGGGCAGCCGAACTTGGCGCCGGGCGCGTCCAGGGCGATGCGGTGGTGGCAGGCGAGGGCGATCTCGTAACCGCCGCCCAGGGCCGCGCCGTTCATCGCGGCGACGACCGGCTTGCCGAGGGTCTCGATGCGGCGCAGGTTCCGCTTGATCTCCATGCCGCCGTCGAAGAGGTCCTGCGCGGTCTCGGGCGTGACGCGGATGAGGTCGCGCAGGTCGCCACCGGCGAAGAAGGTCTTCTTGGCGGACGTGAAGATGACGCCCCGGACGGTGTCCTTCTCGGCTTCCAGGCGGTCGGTGACCACCGCGAGGGAGTCACGGAACGCCTCGTTCATGGTGTTCGCGGACTGGTTCGGGTCGTCGAGGACGAGGGTGACCACACCGGTGCGGTCCTGTTCCCAGCGGATGGTGGTGCTCTGTGTCATGGCGAGGGTCTCCGTAGAAGTCTCTTGAAAGCCGCTGGGGTTCAGACGCGTTCGACGATGGTCGCGATGCCCATGCCGCCGCCGACGCAGAGGGTGGCGAGGCCGTACCGCTTGTCCTGGCGCTCCAGTTCGTCGACGAGCGAGCCGAGGATCATGGCGCCGGTCGCGCCCAGCGGGTGCCCGAGGGCGATCGCGCCGCCGTTGACGTTGACCTTGTCGAGGGACAGGCCCATGTCCCTGACGAAGCGCAGCACCACGGCCGCGAAGGCCTCGTTGATCTCGACGAGGTCGATGTCGTCGATGGTCAGCCCGGCCTTGGCGAGGGCCTTGCGGGTGGCGGGGGCGGGGCCGGTGAGCATGATGGTGGGCTCGGAGCCGGAGACGGCGGCGGAGACGATCCGGGCGCGCGGGGTCAGGCCGTAGCGCTCGCCGACCTCCTGGGAGCCGATCGCGACCAGCGAGGCGCCGTCGACGATGCCGGAGGAGTTGCCCGCGTGGTGGACGTGGTCGATCTTCTCGACCCAGTGGTACTTCTGGAGGGCGACGGCGTCGAATCCGCCGAGGTCGCCGATGTCCGCGAAGGACGGCTTCAGCTTCGCGAGGGAGTCCGCGGTGGTGCCCGGGCGCGGGTGCTCGTCGTGGTCGAGGACGACGAGGCCGCTGCGGTCCTTGACCGGGACGACGGACCGGTCGAAGCGGCCCTCCTTCCAGGCGGTGGTCGCGCGCTCCTGCGACAGGGCCGCGTACTCGTCGACGTCCCGCCGGGAGAAGCCCTCGATGGTGGCGATGAGGTCGGCGCCGATGCCCTGCGGCACGAAGTTGACGGCGAGGTTGGTCATCGGGTCGTTGAACCAGGCGCCGCCGTCCGAGGCCATCGGCACCCGGGACATCGACTCGACGCCGCCCGCGAGGACGAGGTCCTCCCAGCCCGAACGGACCTTGGCGGCGGCCATGTTGACGGCCTCCAGACCCGAGGCACAGAAGCGGTTCTCCTGTACGCCGGCCACGGTGTCCGGCAGTCCGGCGGCGATGGCCGCGGTCCGGGCGATGTCGGAGCCCTGGTCGCCGACCGGGCTGACGACGCCGAGGACGATGTCGTCGACGGCGGCCGGGTCGAGGTTCGGGAAGCGGTCGCGGATCTCGTGGATGAGTCCGACGACCAGGTCGATGGGCTTCGTGCCGTGCAGGGCGCCGTTCGCCTTGCCGCGGCCGCGGGGGGTGCGGATCGCGTCGTACACGTACGCTTCGGTGCTCACAGGTCCAGCCTTTCGGGGAGGGTCAGCCCAGCAGGGAACGGCCGATGATCTCCTTCATGATCTCGGTCGTCCCGCCGTAGATGGTCTGGATGCGGCCGTCGGTGAAGGCCCGGGCGACGGGGTGCTCCGACATGTAGCCGTAGCCGCCGTGCAGTTGCAGGCAGCGGTCGGCGACCCGTTTCTGCAGTTCGGTCGCCCACCACTTGGCCATGGAGGCGTGCACGGCGTCGAGTGCGCCGTCGGAGTGGTCCGCGACGCAGCGGTCGAGGAAGGCTCGGGTGACGGCGCACTCGGTGGCCATCTCGGCCACCTCGAACCGGATGTGCTGCTTGCTCGCCAGGGGCCGGCCGAAGGCCTCGCGCTCCTTGACGTACCGGGTCGTGATCTCCAGCAGGTGCTCGGCGGCGGCGATCGCGGCGACGGCGATGCTCAGCCGCTCCTGCGCGAGGTTCGTCATCAGGTGGACGAAGGCGCCGTCGCGCTCGCCGAGCAGGTTCTCCTTGGGGACGCGGACGTCGTGGAAGAACAACTCGGCCGTGTCCTGGGCCTTCTGGCCTATCTTGTCGAGGTTGCGGCCGCGCTCGAAACCCGCCGTGCCGCGCTCGACGACCAGCAGGGAGAGGCCGTGGGCGCCGCCCTCCGGTGTCGTCCTCGCCACCACGATCACCAGGTCGGCGAGGACGCCGTTGGAGATGAACGTCTTGGTGCCGTTGAGCAGCCAGTGGTCGTCCTGGTCCGCGGCGTGCGTCCTGATGCCCTGGAGGTCGGACCCGGCGCCCGGTTCGGTCATGGCGATGGCGGTGATCAGCGTGCCGTCGCAGAAGCCGGGCAGCCAGCGCCGCTTCTGCTCCTCGGTCGCGAGCGAGGTCAGGTACGGGCCGATGATGTCGTTGTGCAGGCCGAGGGCGAGTCCGGGGGTGCCCGCGCGGGTGAACTCCTCGGCGAGGACGGCGCTGTAGCGGAAGTCGGCGGTGCCGCCGCCTCCGTACTCCTCGTCCACCGCGAGTCCCAGCAGGCCCTGCTTGCCGGCCGCCCGCCAGGCGTCGCGGGAGACGATGCCGTCCTTCTCCCACTGCTCGTAGTGCGGCAGCACCTCCCTGGCCAGGAAGGCGCGCACGGTCTCACGGAACGCCTCGTGCTCGGGGGCGAACAGCTGCCGTTTCATTCGATGCCCTTCGCTTCAAGGCCCGTCAGGAGACGTGGTACGCCCCAGTCGCGTGCCACCTCCGCGGTGTCGGCGCCCGGCCGCGCGGGGTCCGTACGGACGGTGGTCGGCGTCGCCGAGAAGCGCGGCGCGGGTGCGGGCTGGGTGATGCCGCCGTGGTCGACGAAGGTGCCGCGCGCGGCGAGGTGCGGATGGTGCGGGGCCTCACGCAGCGACAGGACGGGCGCCACGCACGCGTCGGTGCCCTCGAAGACGTCCGTCCACTCGTCGCGGGTGCGGGATCTGAACCGGGCCGCGACCGCCTCGCGCAGTTCGCTCCAGCGGGTCCGGTCCTTGCGGGCCTCCGCGAAGTCCGTGAGGCCGAGCAGCCGCAGGAACAGGTCGTAGAACTGGGGTTCCAGGGCGCCGACCGCCATGTGCCCGCCGTCGGCGGTCTCGTAGGTCCCGTAGTACGGGCAGCCGCCGTCGAGGAGGTTGGCGCCCCGCCGGTCCTGCCAGCCACCGGCGGCCAGCATGCCGTGGATCATCGCGGACAGATGGGCGGTGCCGTCGACGATGGCGGCGTCGACGACCTGTCCGGTGCCGGTGGCTCGCGCGTGGTGGAGGGCGGCGAGGACGCCGACGACGAGGTAGAGGGAGCCGCCCGCGAAGTCCCCGAGCAGGTTGGCGGGGACGGCCGGGGGCCGGTCCGGGGCGCCGATCATGCCGAGGGCGCCGGTGACGGCGATGTACGCGATGTCGTGGCCGGCACGCGGGGCCAGGGGTCCGTCCTGGCCCCAGCCGGTCATCCGGCCGTAGACCAGCCTCGGGTTGCGGGTGTGGCAGGCCTCGGGGCCGACGCCGAGACGTTCGGCGACTCCGGGACGGTAGCCCTCGACCAGGATGTCGGCGTGTTCGGCCAGGTCCAGGACGCGGGATGGGCCGTCCGCCGCCTTCAGGTCCACGATCACCGAGCGTTTGTTGCGGTGGGTGATGTCGTACGCCGGGTCGACCGCGAGTCCGGAACCCTCGGGCCGGTCCACGCACACCACGTCGGCGCCCAGGTCGGCGAGGAGCATGGCGGCGAACGGGCCGGGCCCGATGCCGGCCAGCTCGACCACGCGTACGCCACTGAGCGGACCCGGTCCTGGCGTCGTTGCCATTCAGCCCCCACGGTTGTGACAACACTGCTGTAACACCAGCGATGCTAAGAAGGACGTGGCACCGGGCACAAGACCCGGCGAGCAAGCGCTTAGACAAGTGTGGCGGCCTTCCGGTCGGACCGCACCCTCCTCACGCTAGCCTCGGCCACCGACAACGCCGCGCAGGCCAGACCGAGGGATGTCATGAGCAGGCCGAACACACCAGACCGTCCGTACGACATCGTCCTCTTCGGGGCCACCGGGTTCGTGGGAACGCTGACGGCGGAGTACCTCGCCGCACACGCGCCCGAGGGGCTGCGCTGGGCCGTCGCCGGACGCAGCGAGGCGAAGCTCCAAGAGCTGCGCGAGCGGCTGCCCGGCGGTACAGAGGTCGGGGTGCTGCGGGCGGACGTGTCCGACCCGGCCTCACTGCGCGCGCTCGCCGAGCACGCCCGCGTGGTGGCGACGACGGTGGGCCCCTATGCGACGTACGGCGAGGATCTCGTCGCGGCGTGCGCCGACACCGGCGCGGACTATCTCGACCTCACGGGTGAGCCGGAGTTCGTGGACCTGATGTACGTCCGCCATGACGCACGCGCGCGTGAGACGGGCGCCCGGCTGGTGCACGCGTGCGGATTCGACTCGGTGCCCCACGACCTGGGCGTGTACTTCACCGTCCAGCAGTTGCCGGAGGGTGTGCCCCTGACGGTGGACGGGTTCGTGAGCGCGGACGCGGCCTTCTCGGGCGGTACGTTCGCCTCGGTGCTCAACCAGTTCGCGCGCGGGCGTCAGGTGGTGGCCGCCGCGCGGGACCGGCGGCGGCACGAGCCCCGGCTGGTCGGACGGCGGACCTCCGCCCCGGCCGGCGCGCCCCGGTTCGCACCGGAGGTCGGCGCGTGGGCACTGCCGCTGCCGACGATCGACCCGCAGATCGTGCGCCGGTCCGCGACGGCGCTGGAGCGCTACGGGCCCGACTTCCGTTACCGGCATTACGCGGCGATCCGGCGTCTGCCGGTCGCGGTGGGCGGGGTCGTGGCGGTGGCGTCGTTGCTCGCGGCGGCCCAACTTCCGCCCGCCCGGCGCTGGTTGTCCGACCGGGTGAAGCCGGGAGAAGGGCCCGGCCCGGAGAAGCGCGCGAAGAGCTGGTTCCGGATCCGCTTCGTGGGTGAGGGCGGCGGACGGCGCGTGTTCACCGAGGTCGCGGGCGGGGACCCCGGCTACGGCGAGACGGCGAAGATCTTCGCCGAGGCGGCGCTCTCCCTGGCCTTCGACGACCTGCCGCCGAGCGCCGGTCAGGTCACCCCGACGGTCGCGATGGGCGACGCGCTGCTCGAACGGCTGCGGTCGGCGGGGATCACGTTCCGGGTGGCGGCGAGCCGCTAGGGGGTGTCCGCCTAGGGGGTGTCATGGGCTGTAGGCCCCCGCCGGGCCTACAGCGACCACCCGAGCACGGTGTAGATCATCCCGCCGATCCAGGCGAGCCCCATCGCCACGGCGAGGACCAGCGCGCCCGTCACCGCGCGCTCGACGGGCCGGGTCGGGTCGGACAGGGGCTTGGCAGCTCGGTGCGTCGTCATGCGGCACAGCCTGCCGACCGGGACGGCGGACCGGCATCCGTACAGATACTCAGACCAGGTACTCAGATGACGAAGCAGCCGTCAGGAGGTGGCGTCCCGGAGCGCCGCGCGGCACAGCGCGTCGGCCCTGCGGGTCGTCTCCGGCAGACGGTACTCGGGGGCCAGCGCGAGGGTGTGGGCGCAGGCGTTGTCCAGGCTCACGCGGTGGCCGACGGAGACGAAGACCGGTTTGACGGCGTCCCGGGTACGGAGGGCGCGGCCGACCTCCTCGCCGCCGATCCGGCCGCCGGCCTTGTCACCGTCCGCGTTGTCACCGCCAGCCTTGTCACCGTCGGCTTCGCCGCCACCGGCGAGCAGCGGGGACGCGCTGCCGCGCCGGGCGTCGGGATCGTCGTAGGTGAAGGTGAACGGGTTCTTGGCGACGCCGATCGTGGGCAGTCCGGTCAGGACGCCGAGGTGACTGGCGAGGCCGAAACGGCGCGGGTGGGCGAGGCCGTAGCCGTCGCAGACGACCAGGCCGGGCGGGCACGGCAGCCTGTCGAGGGCGGCCATGACCGTGGGGATCTCACGGAAGGCGAGCAGGCCGGGCACGTACCGGAAGGACACCCGGCCGACGGCCGTGGCCTGCGCGACGACCGTGAGGCTCGCCGCGTCCAGGACGACGGCCGCGGCCACCACCAGGTCGCGCGCGTCGTCGTACGCGACGTCGACGCCGGTCACCAGGCCGGTGCCGGGCGGCGGGCCCGGCTCGTCGAGCACCACCCGCCCCCGCAGCTCGTCCTGGACCGCGCGGGCCTCGGCCTCGGTCGCGGGCCAGCCCGCGGGAATAAGTACGGTCGTCATGGTGGTGACGAGCGTACGGTTCCCGCGGACCGTGGGGGTGTCGGGGTCGCCGGGGGCGCCACGGTCAGCTCTTGCCGCCCAGCGCGCGCTTGAGCTGGCTCTTGTTCATGTCCGAGCGGCCCTTGACACCCCGCTGCCTGGCCTCCTGGTAGAGCTGGTCGTAGGTGGGACCCTGGGAGCCCTTGCCCGACCGCTGGCCGCCGCGCCTGCCGGACGACATGTCCTGGGTCGAGGTGCGGCTGGCGGTCTTCGACTCGCCGGACCGGGCGCGTTCCTTGTTGACCGTGCGCGCCGCGATCTCCTTGGCGCGCCCGGTGCTCTCGCCCCGGTCCTGAGCGCTCTCCTTGATGTGCTCGTACTGGCGTTCCCGCTTGGAGCTGGAACCACTGGGCATGTTCGCTCACTCCTCTCACGTCCGGTGAACGGGTACCCGGATTCCGACCCCCACGGCACATCTCCGACGCTCAGTTTTCCAGGCGGGCCACCCGACCCTTCTCGCCGGCCGCCCAGCAGCCCAGGTCGGGCGCGCAGTCGACGGTGTCGTACGAGCCCGTGTCGACCGTCCGCCAGGAACGTCCGCCGTCCGTGGTCAGATCCGTGCCGGTCGGGCCGACGGCGAGGGCGGCGGTGCGGCTGTGCGGGAGCCAGGCGACGCCGGAGCGGTAGGCGGGCGGCGGCTCGGCGGCGGGCCGCCAGGAACGGCCGCCGTCGCCGGTGCGGGCCGCGGCCCGCGGGGAGGGCTGGTCCGCATTGAAGTCGCCGCCGACGGCGAGACCGTGCACGCGGTCGCGGAAGGCGAGCGCGAAGACACCACGGGCCGGGTCGCCCGCCGGGATCGGCGTGTCGGACGCCGTCCAGGTCAGCCCGCGGTCGGCGGAGTGCAGCACCCGTGCGCGTGCGGCCCCGCCGGTGGCCAGCCACACGTCCCGGGGGCCGGAGGACACCAGGCACTGGCCGCTCGCCGCGAACCCCGCCTCCCCTTCCTGCGCGGCCGGCATCCCGGCGTTCGGCAGCACCTTCCAGGTTCGGCCGCCGTCACCGGTCGACAGGATGCGGAACTTCCCGTCCACCGGGTCGCTCATGGCGAGGCCGTGGCGTCGGTCGAAGAAGGTGAGGCAGTCGTAGAAGGCCTTGGCGTCGGTGTTGCGGAAGGACTCGGTCCAGGTCGCGCCGCCGTCCTCGGTCCGGTACACCCGGGACGCCTCCCCCTCGCCGATGGCCAGCACCACGGCCCTTCGCGCGTCGAACGCCTCGATGTCCCGGAACTGCAGCTCCGCGGCCCCCGGCGGCGAGACGTTCCGCCAGCTCGCCCCGCCGTCGGTGGTACGCAGCACGGTGCCCTGTGTCCCGGCGACCCACGCGGTGCTCCGGCCCACGGCCGCGAGGCCCCGGAAACGGACCTGGGGGCTGTCGGTGCCCTTGGCCTCCCAGTGCGGCGTCCGACTCAGAAAGGCCCGGCTGTCCGGTGCCTGCGCCTGCGCGGGTACCGCCGTCAGGACGGACACTGCCGCCACGCAGGCCGCCCCCGCCGCGGCCACCCGGCTCGAACCTGTCGTACGTGCCGTATGTGTCCTTCGTGTCATACGGGTGGAGCGTGTCGTGCGTGTGGTGCGTCGCGTGATCCCCAAGCGCCTCATGGCGGGCGAAGCTAGCCCACCGCCGGGGCGCGGTCCAGAGGCCCGCGTCCGCCCTGTGCGGGTTTGCCGCACTCGCCACAAGTGCCCCTCGCGACCCATGAGATGAGCTGGGTCACTCGCGTGAATGAACACGGTGACAGAGGTCACTCGATAAAGGTGTGCACGGATTGAGCCATTCCGGCGTCTCTTCCATTGCCCGGCCTCATCCCCGGAAGTCCTTCCCGCCGTCACAAGGGAGCAAGGCGTTGTCCATCGTCATCGATCAGCCCGTCGAGGCCCGTCTCGTCGCCGCCGCGCCACGGATGCCGAGCATCCCCGCCACGCTGCACTACGACCGGCGTGACCCGTTCGCCGTCCGTATGACCTTCCCTGCCCCCGCCACCCTGGAGGGCGTGGAGGTCTGCTGGACCTTCAGCCGCGAGCTGCTGAGCGCCGGGCTCCGGGGGCCCGAGGGCCAGGGCGACGTACGGGTGCGGCCGTACGGTTACGACCGCACCGTCCTGGAGTTCCACGCCCCCGAGGGCACCGCCGTCGTCCACGTCCGCTCGGGCGAGCTGCGGACGTTCCTGGAGGCGACCGCCGAGCTGGTGCCGGTCGGCCTGGAGCATCTGCAGCTGAACCTGGACCACGACCTGGCGGAGCTGATGCGGGACGCCTGCTGAGCCGCCCCGCTCCCGACACCCGCCCGGCTCCCCGGTTCCCCGGTTCCCCGCACCAGCCGCGCGTCGAGTTCACCCTGCTCGAACGCGTCCGGCAGTGACACTCGCAGCTCCCGCGCCGGGGCGAGCAGGGCCGGCCCGTTCGGCGTCCCGTCCGCCCGCGTCATTAATCCGTTGACAGCCCTCGGCGCCCTTCCTAACGTGTTCAGCGGTTCTGTTGCCGCCGATAGGAGAAGGACGTTGCTCGTCTGAGGTTCTGAGACACCAGGCCACACACCTGAGGTGTGTGCGCTGTGTGCGACCTCTGCGTTCGAGCCGTCCTCCGTTTGTGGAACAGGGCCTCTCTCATGCCCCGGGACTCTCCCCCGTCGGTCGCAGGTGTCTCGATACGCGCTTGCACCTGATCGCTTCGAGCAATCGCGGAGACCCCGTATGCATATCGCCATCACCTGTACCTCCCTCGCCTTCGCCTGGCCCGACGGCACCCCCGTCCTCGACGGCCTCGACGCCTCCTTCGGCCCCGGCCGCACCGGCCTCGTCGGTGTCAACGGATCAGGAAAATCAACCCTGTTGAAGCTGATCGCCCAAGAGCTCTCCCCCGCCGACGGCGCCGTACGCGTCGCGGGCGAGGTCGGCTACCTTCCGCAGAACGTCACGCTGGACACCACGGTGAGGGTCGACCAGGCCCTCGGCATCGCCGCGCGGCGGGCCGCGCTGCACGCGATCGAGGCCGGTGACGTGGCCGAGGAGCACTTCGAGACGGTCGGCGACGACTGGGACGTGGAGGAGCGGGCCCTCGCCACCCTCGGCGAACTCGGGCTCGGGCACATCGACCTGGACCGCACCGTCGGCGAGGTGTCGGGCGGCGAGTCGGTCCTGCTGCGGCTGGCCGCCCTGCTGCTGCGCCGACCGGACGTCCTGCTGCTCGACGAACCCACCAACAACCTCGACCTGTACGCGCGTCGGCGGCTGTACGCGGCCGTCGCGTCCTGGCCGGGCGTCATGGTCGTGGTCAGCCACGACCGCGAACTCCTCGACCTGGTCGACCAGATCGCCGATCTGCGCGCCGGGGAGATCACCTGGTACGGGGGCAACTTCTCGGCGTACGAGGAGGCGCTCGCCACCGAACAGGAGGCCGCCGAGCGGATGGTGCGGGTCGCGGAGAACGACCTGAAGAAGCAGAAACGTGAACTGGTCGACGCCCAGGTCAAGTTGGCCCGGCGCAAGCGCTACGGCCAGAAGATGGCGGACCAGAAGCGCGAGCCGAAGATCGTCATGGGGGCCCGCAAGCGCGCGGCGCAGGAGTCCGCGGGCAAGCACCGCATCATGCACGAGGAGCGGCTCGCCGACGCGAAGGAGCGGCTCGACGAGGCGGTGGAGGCCGTACGGGACGACGACGAGATCCGCGTCGAACTGCCGTACACGGCGGTACCGCCGGGCCGTGACGTCCTCACTCTGCTGGATCTGGAGCTGGCGTACGGCGCGCGGGTGGCCGGCGGCTTCGACGTGCGGGGTCCGGAGCGGATCGCGCTGATCGGGCGCAACGGCGCGGGCAAGACGACGCTGCTGCGGACGATCGCCGGGGAACTGGAGCCGGTCTCGGGCGAGGCGAGGACCCATGTCCCGCTCCGGTTCCTGCCGCAACGGCTGGACGTCCTCGACGGCGAGCTGACGGTCGCCGAGAACGTGGCCCGGTTCGCGCCCGGCGCCACCAACAACCGGGTCCGGGCCCGACTGGCCCGCTTCCTGTTCCGGGGCGCCCGCGCCGACCAGCGGGCGGCGACGCTCTCCGGCGGCGAACGCTTCCGGGCGGCGCTGGCCGCGTTGATGCTGGCGGAGCCCGCGCCGCAGTTACTGATGCTGGACGAGCCGACCAACAACCTGGACATGGCGAGCGTGCGGCAGCTGACGACCGCTCTGGCGTCGTACGAGGGAGCGCTGATCGTGGCCAGTCACGACCTGCCGTTCCTGGAGTCGATCGGCATCACCCGCCGGCTGCTGCTGGAGGACGGGGAGCTGAAGGACATCACCAAGGAATCCGACTGGTCCCCCTTCTGACCTCGGACAGCCGCCCGACGTGATCACCTCGCCGAAGCCGCCCGGCGGCGGCGGGGTGACCTTCGGGGCGCCCCGCGCCGGCTCCTCGCCGGCTCCTCCTGAGCTCCTCACCGAACCCTCGCCGAACCCTCGCCGACCGAAGTCGATCATGGCGGGCCGCCCCGGGGACGGCCACAGCCCGACGCCAAGGGTTTGGCCCGTGCGCGCGGGGCGCTGCATGATGGCTGATCGACGCCGCACCACGGGCGCCTCGACAGCCGCCGATACGGAGATCCCCTCGTGCCCAGCCAGAAGGCCCTCGTCCGCCGCCCCAGCCCGCGCCTCGCCGAAGGTCTGGTGACGCACATCGAGCGGGAGAAGGTCGACCTCGGCCTCGCGCTCGAACAGTGGGAGGCGTACGTCGAGGCCCTGGGCGAACACGGCTGGGAGACCATCGAGGTGGACCCGGCGGACGACTGCCCGGACTCGGTGTTCGTCGAGGACACCGTCGTCATGTACCGGAACGTCGCACTGATCACCCGGCCCGGCGCGGCCTCCCGGCGGGACGAGACGATGGGCGTCGAGGAGGCCGTGGCCCGTCTCGGCTGCTCGGTGAACTGGATCTGGGAGCCGGGCACCCTGGACGGCGGTGACGTGCTGAAGATCGGCGACACGATCTACGTCGGCCGGGGCGGGCGCACCAACGCGGCCGGTGTCCAGCAGGTGCGGGCCGCCTTCGAGCCGCTCGGGGCGCGGGTCGTCGCGGTGCCGGTGAGCAAGGTGCTGCACCTGAAGTCGTCCGTGACGGCACTGCCCGACGGAACGGTGATCGGGCACATCCCGAAGGTCGACAAGCCGTCGCTGTTCCCGCGCTTCCTGTCCGTACCGGAGGAGTCCGGGGCGCACGTCGTGCTGCTGGGCGGCGACAAACTGCTGATGGCGGCGAGCGCACCGAAGACGGCGGAGCTGCTGGCCGATCTCGGTCACGAGACCGTCGTGGTCGACATCAGCGAGTTCGAGAAGCTCGAAGGCTGTGTGACGTGCCTCTCGGTGCGCATGCGCGAGCTGTATGCCTGAACGGGCGGCTCCGGTACGCCGATTGGGCCCCGGACCTGCGACTCCCGAGGTCGCTTGTCATGCCTGCGTAACCGGGCTGATCAGGGATCTTTACAGCCGCCTTAACCTACGGTCTCGTAACCTACGGATACGTAGCCTACGATTCCGTAGGTATTGCGCCGGCACCGCTCGCCGGACGCTTCCGAACCTGTTCCACGTCCCCTGGAGTACCCGTGACGATCACTTCCCCTCACCTCGGCAGCTCGTCCTCCGCCTGGACCGACGCCCGGCTGCTGTACGCGCTGGAGGAAGTCGTCGAGCAGGAGCTCAACCGGCACTTGAAGGTCGCCAAGGACTGGATGCCCCACGAGTACGTGCCGTTCAGCGACGGCCGCAACTTCCCCGGCATCTTCGAGGACGGCCAGGCCTGGGAGAAGGAGCAGTCCAAGGTCACCGACATCGGCCGCATCGCGCTGGTCGTGAACCTGCTCACCGAGGACAACCTCCCCAGCTACCACCACGAGATCGCCTCGCTCTTCGGCCGTGACGGCGCCTGGGGCACCTGGGTGCACCGCTGGACCGCCGAGGAGGGCCGGCACGGCATCGTGATGCGCGACTACCTGCTCACCTCGCGCGCGGTCGACCCGGACCAGCTGGAGCAGTTCCGCATGGCCCACATGGCCGAGGGCTTCGAGTCGGACAACCGTCACTCGATGCTGCACTCGGTGGCCTACGTCGCCTTCCAGGAGCTGGCCACCCGCGTCTCGCACCGCAACACCGGCCACCAGTCCGGGGACCCGGTCTGCGACCGCATGCTGGCGCGCATCGCGACCGACGAGAACCTGCACATGGTCTTCTACCGGAACCTGCTGAAGGCGGCCTTCGAGCTCGCGCCCGACCTGACGATGCAGGCGGTCCGCGACGTGATCGTGAACTTCCGCATGCCCGGCCACGGCATGCCGGGCTTCGAGCGGGCCGCCGCGCAGATGGCGATCGGCGAGATCTACAACATGCGCATCCACCACGACGACGTGATCCAGCCCGTGCTGCGCTTCCTGAAGGTCCTGGAGATCGACGGGCTCGGCCCGGAGGGCCTCAAGGCGCAGGAGGAACTCGGCCTGTACCTGGGCGGCCTGGACGCGGAGGCCTCGAAGTTCGACGAGCGGCTGGCAGCGCGCAAGGCACGGATGGCGGCCCGCGCGAGCGCCTGACGACCTCTGCTCCTGGCCCGGCGGGGCCCTCACGGCATTGCCGTACGAGGGCCCTGCGGTCGTTCCGGGTGGTGGCCCGGCCGCCTCGGCGCACGTTTCCGGGCGCGGGCGGGGTGGTGCGGGCGCCAGGGCCGGATGGCCGCAGGGTCCGCCGGCGCGCCCGACCGGCGCGTCAGGGTCGGGTGCGCCTCAGGTGCAGCCGTTCCTTCTCCGACAGGCCGCCCCACACGCCGAAGCGCTCGTCGTTCACCAGCGCGTACTCCAGGCACGCGGAGCGCATGTCGCACATGCCGCAGATGCGCTTCGCCTCGCGTACCGAGCTGCCCGGCTCGGGGAAGAAGAACTCCGCGCCGGTCTGCGCGCACAGGGCCTGGGTCTGCCAGGCGGAATCGGCCGGGGTGATGGTGTCGATGTGCATGGGCGAGATCGTGCCGGGCGGCGAAAAACATTCCATCAACGGAGGATCAACGCCTCGTCCACGACCTCCGGCCGACCGATGATGACCCGTCCGGGCGCCCCGGCGCACGGCGGCGCGCGGGGCCGCGGTACGACAAGCTGGGGTCAGCCGGTCACCCAGGGTGCCCGGTCAGGTCGGCGCAACCCCGAGCGGTTGTCAGCGGGCGGTGCGAGACTCGGCAGTGCAGGCAACGGGACCCTTCAAAGGAGGGCAGCGATGCTCACCACCCGCTATGTCACCGGCGCTCCCAACTGGCTCGATCTCGGCACCCCCGACATCGACGGCGCCTCCTCCTTCTACGCCGACCTGTTCGGCTGGCGGTTCCGTCCGGGCGGGCCCGAGGCAGGCGGTTACGGGTTCTTCCAGCTCGACGGCAGGACAGCCGCGGGCGGTATGCAGACCACCCCGGAACAGGGCCCGCCCTCCTGGACCGTGTACTTCCAGACACCGGACGCGGACGCCACCGCGAAGGCGGCCGAGCAGGCGCACGGCTCGGTGCTCATGCAGCCGACGGACGTCATGGACCAGGGCCGGGTGGCGGTCCTCGCCGACCAGGCAGGGGTCACCTTCGGTATCTGGCAGCCCGCGGCCAACAAGGGCCTGGACGTCGTACGGGAGCCTGGTTCGCTGTGCTGGCTGGAGCTGTACACGCGGGATCTGCCCGCGGCGGCCGGGTTCTACAACGCGTTGTTCGGCTGGGAGACCTCCGCCCTCACCTTCGCCGGGGGCACCTACACCACCGTCCACCCGCAGGGGACCGAGCCGGAGGCCATGTTCGGCGGCATGGTCCCGCTGGAGGACGACCCGGGCAGGGCGACGTCCGGGGCCTGGCTGCCGTACTTCGAGGTCCCGGACGCGGACCGGGCGGTCAGCACGGCGCAGCACGGGGGCGGCACGGTCCGCCTGCCCGCGACCGACCTGGAGGACGTCGGCCGGATCGCCGAACTCGCCGACCCGTATGGTGCCCGCTTCGCGGTGATCAAGAGCTCGCCGCCCCGGCAGCAGTAGGGAGGGGCGCGGCGGCCGGTTTTCACGCGGAGGCGCGGCGGACCAGTGTCGTCGGCAGGACGACACCGGGCGGCGCGTCCGTCTGCGGCGGGGTGTCGCGGCGGTCGAGGCCCCGCAGCAGCGACCGGGCCATCAACCGGCCCATCTCCTCGATGTCCTGACGGACCGTCGTGAGCGGTGGATCGGTCTGTTCGGCGACGGGCAGCATGTCGTCGAAGCCGATCACGGCCACGTCCTCGGGGACCCGCCGCCCCCGCTCGCGCAGCACCCTGAGGGCCCCGGCGGCGGTGAGGTCGTTGGCGGCGAACACGGCGTCCACGTCGGGGCAGCGGTCGAGGAGTTCCCGCATCGCCCGCTCACCGCCGGCCGGCGTGAAGTCGCCGCTCACGACGAGCCGTGGGTCGGTGTCGGGCAGGACGTCCCGGAACCCGTCGAGCCGGTCGGCCGCCGATGTCTGGTCCAGGGGGCCGGTGATGTGGGCGACGCGGGTTCGGCCGAGGCCGACGAGATGACGTACGGCCTCGCGGGCGCCGCCGCGGTTGTCGCTGTCGACGTACAGCGCGCCGCCGCCGCTGCCGTCGTCCCAGCCGGGACGGCCGCCGAAGACGGTCGGGACGCCTGCCCGGCGGATCAGTCCGGGCAGCGGGTCGTCGAGGTGCAGCGAGAACACCAGCGCCCCGTCGACATGGCCGCCGGCGAGATAGCGGCCGACCCGGGCGTGGTCGTCACGGCCCTCGGTGAGCAGCAGCACCAGCTGGTTGTCGTGGGCCGTCAACTCCTTGGAGATACCGCGCAGTTGCAGGGCGAAGAAGGGGTCGGCGAAGACCCGGGTCTCCGGTTCGGCGACGACCACGGCGATCGCGTCGTGACGTCTGGTCACCAGGCTGCGGGCCGCCTGATTGGGTACGTACCCGAGTTCCTCGACCGCCCGCCGCACCCGCTCCACGAGCGGTTCCCGCACCCCGTCACCGCCGTTGACCACACGGGAGGCGGTGGCCCGTGAGACCCCGGCCCGGGCGGCCACGGCCTCCAGCGTGGGACGCGGCGCTGTCTCGGGCACGTGCGGCTCCTCGTCGGTGGGTGCCGCTCAGGATAGTCCCGGCGGCGGCACCGGCGTGAGAGCGCTCTCGACACCACGGACAGGGCCGTCAGACATGAGGGTGCGGCTCGTACCCCGGGATCGTCCCGTCCTTCTTCTTCACCAGGAACAGCCCCACCATCCCCATGTCGGCGTGACTCTGGACATGGCAGTGGTACATCCACGCGCCCGCTCCGACCCCCTCCCCCGCGATCACCTGGAAGCCGAAGGAGTCGGCGGGTCCCACGATCTTGTTGTCGAGGACCCGGCTGGGGTCGTCGGGCCCGGTGAGCAGGCCGGTGCGGTTGTCCGCCCAGCGATGACCGTGCATGTGGAAGGTGTGGTAGAACTCGCCGTGCGTGATCATCACGAACTCGACCCGTTCACCCACCGTGGCCTCGAAGTTCGGGCCGGAGTGCGCCAACTTGTTGTTGATCATCATGTCGTTGAAGACGATCGTGTGGGTCAGGTCCGGCAGCACGTCGCCCTGGCGGCGGACGATCACCGGTCCGTACAGGCCCTTGCGGATACCGCCGGTCCCGTGCTCCGTGCCCACCACGTGGTCGTGGTAGTGCCAGTAGCCCGCGCTGCCCTCCCGCCAGGTGCCGTCCGCGCGCCGGCCCGGGGCGTGGGTGCGCCAGGTGTAGGTGCGGGTGCCGCCCGGCTCGACATGACTCTTGTTCAGCTTCGTGCCGTCGCTGGTGATCTCGTAGTCCATGCCGTGTACATGCAGGCTCGCCGCCACGTCCAGGGTGTTCTCGAACTCGATGTGCAGCGTGTCGCCCTCGTTGAGTTCGATGAGCGGTCCGGGGACGGTCGCCTTCCCCTTCTCCAGGCCGTAGCCCAACTGTCCGTCGGCCAGCTTCTCGGCGTACAGCTTGATGCGCCTGACCTCGCCCCCGGCCGGGGCGGTCCGCACCCGTGAGCCGGCGCTCGCCGCCTCGGGCGCGACGGACAACGATGTCGCGGCGACCGCGCCACCCAGCAGCACGCGCTGGTTGAATCGGCGTCTGTCCATGCGGAACTCCCCACCGTGGGACGGAACTTGCGGAGTAGTACCTGTGATGAACCTGTGACCGTACCGGTCTCGCGGCAGTTTACCCACACTCAGGACAAAGTTTGCGCTTTTCCGGTCATAGGTATTGGCGAGCCGCGAAAAGAGGTCTAGCTTCCTTGGCGCTGTCGCCGTGACCGAGGAGGTGCCCATGCACTTACGAGGGCTGAGTACACAAGGCGCGAAAAACATCAGAAGACGGGCGTGGGTGGCCACCGTGGCCACCGGAGCCGTCGCCGCCGGACTGCTGTCGGGACCGACCGCCATCGCGCGTCCGGACCCGGGGCCGCCCCTGACAACGATGTCCGTGAAGTCACCGCCGGGTGGCTCGAACGTACGCGTGCTGATCTTCCACGGATCCGCGGCGGCCGGGGACGAGTCCCCCGTCGTGAACGCCGGGATCGAGGCGATCGAGAAGATCGGGCTGACCGGCCCGGAGAACCAGCGCTACAAGGTGGAGGCGACGAGCGACGCCTCGGTCTTCACCGACGAGACGAAACTGGGCCGCTTCAACTCGATCGTGTTCCTGACCGGCGGCGGAGACATCCTCGACCCGGAACAGGAGGCGGGTCTTGAGGCCTACATGGAGGCCGGCGGCGGTTTCGTCGGCATCCATGACGCGGCCCGCGCGGAGCCGTACTCGGACTGGTTCACCGGACTGGTCGGCGCCCGTCCTGCCACCTCCAGTCCGACGGCCGTGCAGCGGGCGACGGTCGAGGTGGGAGACCGGCAGCACCCGGCCACCAAGGACCTGCCGGTCCAGTGGAAGCGCCCCGACCAGTGGTTCAACTGGACGAAGAACCCCTCGGGCGACGTGCACACCGTGGCCCGGGTGCGCGAGTCCACGTACCAGCCCGGTGCCGGCGCCAACGGCTGGGACCATCCGGTGAGCTGGTGCCGTGACTACGACGGCGGGCGTTCCTTCTACACCGGTATGGGCGGCACGGTGTCGTCGTACGACGAGACGGACTTCCGTGCCCACCTGCGCGGCGCGCTGCTGTGGACCACGCGGCTGTCGCAAGCCGACTGCAAGGCGACGATCAACGGCAACTACCAGGCAGAGCGGCTCACCCAGCCCAACCAACCCGGTCAGAACGACCAGATCGGCGAGCCGCACGGCCTGGTCACCGCGCCCGACGGCCGGGTGTTCTACATCGGCCGGGGCGGCGCCGACTCCTCCCAGCCCGTCATCACCGACTGGAACAACCCGGACATCGGCAAGGGCAAGGGACAGATCCACATCTACGATCCCAAGACCAAGAAGGTCACCCTGGCGGGCGAGTTGACGGTCTTCGGGAACAAGGGCGGCGGCGACGAACTGGTCAAGGTCGAGGAAGGCCTGCTCGGCATCGAACTCGACCCGCGTTTCGAGCAGAACGGCTGGGTGTACCTGCACTACACACCCCACTCGGGGCTCGACCGCGACAAGCAGATGGCCGAGCGGCGCGTCTCCCGCTTCACTCTCGACCAGGCCACCGACAAGCTGGACCTGAGCAGTGAGAAGGTGCTGCTCAAGTGGCCGGTGCAGGTCCACAGCTGCTGCCACTCGGGCGGCGGGATGGCCTGGGACTCCAAGGACAACCTGTACATCGCCACCGGAGACAACAACTCCAGTGGGTTCAGCGGCGGTTACTCCGGCAACAACCCGCAGCCCAGCTACAAGGGCGTCTCCTTCGCCGACGCGCGCCGCACGGCCGGCAACACCAACAACCTCAACGGCAAGATCCTGCGCATCCACCCGGAGTCCGACGGCACGTACACGCTGCCCGCCGGGAACCTCTTCACCGGCAAGGAGACCGACGAGGGCGGCGGCAAGACCCGCGGCGAGATCTATGCGATGGGGGTGCGCAACCCGGCCCGGATCTTCGTCGACCAGCGGACCGACATCCTGTACGCGGGCTGGGTCGGCCCGGACGCGAGCGCGCCGTCCACGACCTGGGGCCCCGCCAAGTACGACACCTTCGCCGTGATCACCAAGGCGAGCAACCGCGGCTGGCCGTACTGCATGGGCAACAAGCAGCCCTACCGGGACCGCAACCTGCCGGACCCCGACCAGCCGCTCGGCTGGTACGACTGCGACCACCCGAAGAACGAGTCCCCGAACAACGACGGCCTGGTCAACCTGCCGCCGGTCACCGGGAACAACATCTGGTACTCCCCGCAGGGCGGCGCGCCGGACTACCCGCGAAACGCGAGCGGTGTCCCGTCGTACAAGCAGGAGGAGGCCACCTACCGGCTGCCGTGGCTCAAGGGCGGCGGGCAGGCCGCGATGAACGGGCCGGTCTACCGCTACGACCCGTCGAGCAGCAGCGGGACGAAGTGGCCGTCCTACTGGGACGGCAAGTGGTTCGTCGGTGACTTCTACGACGCCGACCAGCCGCGCAACGCCGTGCTCACCGATCCCAAGACGCACGGTGACGGCGGTCTGCCGGTGCACTCGGAGTCCCTGAAGAAGATCGTGCCGATCGGCAACGACGGCATCAAGAACCTCATGGACTGGAAGTTCGGCCCGGACGGCGCCCTGTACGTCCTCGACTACGGCCGTGGTTTCTTCACCTCGGACTCCAGGTCGGCGCTGTGGCGGATCACCTACAAGGGCGGCGGGCCCACTCCGGCCGCCGACCAGCTGGCGAGGGGGACGCAGTGATACGCACACCAGGCCGACGAGGCCGACGAAGAGTCCTCACGGCCCTGTTGGCCGCGCTGCTCATGATGCTCGGGCTCCAGACGCTGCCCGCGGCGGGGCAGACCCGACAGGCCCCGGAGCAGGCCGCCGCGCAGGTCCTCACCTGGACCGCCGGCGACGACATCACCCAGTACGCCTCGGTGCCGAAGACGGCGGAGGCGGGTCCGGCGACGATCGTCTTCGAGAACAGCAAGGCGACCGGCAACACCACCGGCATGCCGCACACCTTGACGTTCGTGACGTCCGATCCCGAGTTCAACGACGACGTCCAGCTGAACATCCTCGCCAACCCCAACGACGACCAGGGCGGCCGCTACACCGCCGAGGTCACGCTCACGCCGGGCCGCTACTTCTACCACTGCACGATTCCCGGCCACGGGCAGATGCAGGGCATCCTGGTGGTGACCGAGGGCAGTGGCGAGGACACCACACCGCCCGAGACGGCCGCACGGGTGACCGGAACACAGAACGCCCAGGGTGAGTACGTCGGCGCGGCGAGCGTCGCGGTCAGCGCGACGGACGCGGGCGGCTCCGGAGTCGACACCGTCCAGTACGCGGTCGGCGACACCGGCGAGTGGCTGCCGTACACCGCGCCGGTCGTCGTCGACCAGGTCGGCAGCCATCGGATCCGTTACCGGGCGCTGGACAAGGCGGGCAACGTGTCCGCCGAGAAGAGCGTCACGTTCACGGTCGTCGCACCGCCCTCCGACGATCCGACCGCGCCGGAGACCTCGGCGACGGTGAGCGGTGAGCGCAACGCCGACGGGACGTACATCGACATGGCCACGGTCACCGTCAGCGCCTCCGACACCGGATCCGGGGTCAACACCGTCGAGTACGCGGTGGGTTCGGGTGCCTGGCAGCCGTACACCGCCCCCGTGATGGTGCACCAGACCGGCACGCACACCGTGCGCTATCGGGCCACCGACAAGGCGGGCAACGTGTCCGCCGAGAAGAGCGTCACCTTCACGGTGGTCGCGGCGGCTCCTCAGGACACCACCCCGCCGGTGACGGGCGTGACCGTGGACGGCACCCGGAACTCCGACGGCGCGTATGTGCGCAGCGCCAAGGTGACCGTGAGCGCCACCGACGGGGGCGGTTCGGGTGTCGACCGGATCGAGTACTCGCTCGACGCCGGCCCGTACCTCGCGTACACCGCGCCCGTGGTGGTCGACCGCGCCGGTGCGCACACCCTCGCGTACCGGGCGAGCGACAAGGCGGGCAACACCTCCGCGGCCCGCACGGTGAGTTTCACGGTGGCATCCGGTGGCGGCGTGCCTGCACCCAACTGCCCCGAGTACGACGAGCGGTTGACGGTGATCGTCGGCACGGTCGACTCGGGTGTGCCCAACCGGGTGACCAACAACCGGTGCCGGATCAACGAGTTGATCGAGGACGAGAAGGAGTGGACCTCGAACGCGCTGTTCCTCAAGCATGTGAGGACGGTTCTGGACAAGCTGCTCAAGGAGGGGGTGCTCGACCAGCGCGAGTACACCGCGATCCAGCGGGCGGCCCGGGAGTCGGGCCTCGGCACTCCCGGCCAGACCGAGGGGTACCGCACCATCATGGACGGCACCGCGGAGTCCTTCGCCAAGTGGCAGCAGGTGGGCGGTGGTTCCTTCGGGCTGAATCCGGACGGCTCCATCACCTCGGGCACCACGCGGGACGGGCTCGGCATGCTGTGGTTCCCCGAGCGCAAGTACGGCGACTTCTCGCTCAAGCTCCAGTGGCGTGACGACGCCCCGGGCACCGGTAACGCCAACTCCGGTGTGTTCGTGCGGTTCCCGTGGGTGCTCGACCACCCGGAGGAGTCGCGGCCGGAGTGGGTCGCCATCAAGTACGGGCACGAGGTGCAGGTGCTCGACCGTCCCGACGGCGACATGTACAAGACGGGGTCGGTGTACGGCTTCGACCGGGTGGGGCTCGCCGGTGCCGGCGTCACCCAGAAGGGCACCTGGAACGACTACGAGATCCGGGTGGTCGACCAGCACTACTCGATCTACCGCAACGGTGTGCTGATCAACGAGTTCGACAACAACGGCGGCCAGGACTTCACCCCGCCCCGCTCGGACGACCCGGGCACGGACGGGCGGCGGTTCGCCTCCGGCTACATCGGGCTCCAGGTGCACAGCGTCACGGACGTGGTCTCGTACCGGGACATCCGTATCAAGGGGCTGTAGGGCCCGAGGGGGGTGTCTTCGGCGGGTCCACCGTCTCGGACACCCCCTTCTTCGCCCTGCTCGGCTGGACCCGCGTGGGCTCTCCCGGCATCTTCGGATACTCCGGCGGGTACGGCAGGTCGCCCAGCCCGTGGTCGTGCTCGTCGCGGCGGGCGAGGTCGAGCAGGGCCTCCAGGGAGAAACGGTGGTCGTCCATGTCCGCGTGCACGTCGCCGAGTTCGGCGAACCGCGCGGGCATGGACGCGATGTCGAAGTCCCGGGGGTGCGCGGTGCCGACCTCCTCCCAGCGCAAGGGCGCCGACACCGGGGCGTGGGGTCGCGGCCGTACCGAGTACGCGGAGGCGATGGTGCGGTCCCGGGCCGTCTGGTTGTAGTCGACGAAGATGCGGGCGCCCCGCTCCTCCTTCCACCACTTGATGGTCACGGCGTCCGGCATCCTGCGTTCCATCTCCCGGCCGACCGCGATCGCGGCACGCCGCACCTGGGTGAAGGTCCAGCGTGGCTCGATGGGGACGAAGACGTGCAGGCCGCGACCGCCGGAGGTCTTGGGCCAGCCGCGCAGGCCACCGAACTCGTCGAGGACGGCGCGCAGTTCGTGGGCGGCGCGGACGGCGTCGGCGTAGTCGGTGCCGGGCTGCGGGTCGAGGTCGAGGCGCAGTTCGTCCGGGCGGTCGACGTCGTCGCGCCGCACGGGCCAGGGGTGGAAGGTGAGCGTGCCGAACTGGGCGGCCCACAGCACGGCGGCCTCCTCGGTGGGACACATCTCGTCGGCGCTGCGGCCGCTGGGGAAGGTGATGTGGGCGGTGGGAATCCAGTCGGGCATGTTCTTGGGCGCGCGCTTCTGGAAGAAGGACTCGCCGGTCACGCCGTCCGGGTAGCGCTCCAGGGTGGTGGGACGGTCGCGCAGGGCACGCAGGATGCCGGGACCGACGGCCTGGTAGTAGCGGGCGAGGTCCAGCTTGGTGAAACCACGCTCGGGAAAGAAGACCTTGTCCGGGCTGGACAGCCGTACGGTCCGGCCGCCCGCCTCCAGTTCCACCGCTGCACCCATGCGAGACACGGTAGGCGTACCTCGCAAGCCCCGCACACCGGGCGTTTGCTGACAGGCAGGGGCAGAATCGGAGCATGGACCTGCCGGTGATGCCACCCGTGAAGCCGATGCTCGCCAAGTCGGTGGCGAGCATCCCGCCGGGCATGCAGTACGAGGCCAAGTGGGACGGGTTCCGGGCGATCGTGTTCCGGGACGGGCCCGAGGTCGAACTGGGCAGCCGTACCGGGAAGCCGCTGACCAGGTACTTCCCCGAGCTGGTGGCGGCGCTCAAGGAGCGGTTGCCTCAGCGCTGTGTGCTGGACGGGGAGATCGTCATCGCGCGGGAGGGGCGGCTGGACTTCGACGCGCTGACCGAGCGGATCCACCCGGCTGACTCCAGGGTGCGGATGCTGGCCGAGCGGACACCGTCGTCGTTCGTCGCCTTCGACCTGCTGGCGCTGGCGGACGAGTCACTGCTGGACGTACCCCTGAGCGACCGCCGGGACCTGCTGGCCGGGGCCCTGTCCGGGGTCACGCCGCCCGTGCACCTGGCGCCGTCGACGACCGACGTCGAGGTGGCCCGGCAGTGGTTCGAGCAGTACGAGGGGGCCGGCCTGGACGGAGTCGTCGCCAAGCCTCTGTCCGTGCGCTACTTGCAGGACGCGCGCGCCATGTACAAGGTCAAGCACGAACGGACGGCTGACGTGGTGGTCGCCGGATACCGGCTCCACAAGAGCGGCCCGGTCGTCGGTTCGCTGCTGCTCGGTCTGTACGACGAACGGGGCGCCCTCCAGCACGTCGGCGTGTCCGCCGCCTTCCCCATGAAGCGGCGCGCCGAGCTGATCGGGGAGCTGGAGCCCCTGCGCATGGAGGATGCCTCGGGTCACCCCTGGGCGGCCTGGGCCGAGGAGGCGGCGCACGAGAGCGCCCGGCTGCCCGGCGCGCCCAGCCGCTGGTCCGGCAAGAAGGACCTGTCCTGGGTGGCGCTGCGGCCGGACCGGGTGGCCGAGGTGGCGTACGACCACATGGAGAACGGCGCGCGCTTCCGGCACACGGCCCGTTTCCGCCGCTGGCGCCCCGACCGGACCCCCGAGAGCTGCACGTACGCGCAGTTGGAGGAGCCGGTGCGTTACGACCTGGCGGAGATCCTCGGCGGCCCCTGACCCGGGTCCGGCCCCTGACTCAGGGCTTCATCAGCACCTTGACCGCGCCCTCCTCCTTCTTCTGGAACATCTCGTACGCGTGCGGAGCGTCCGTCAGCGGCAGCTTGTGGGTGGCGAAGTCGTCGACGCCGAGCGGGTCCTCGTCGGTGAGGTACGGGATGATCTCGTCGCTCCAGCGGCGGACGTTGGCCTGGCCCATCCGGATCTGGATCTGCTTGTCGAACACGGTGAGCAGCGGCAGCGGGTCGGCCATGCCGCCGTACACCCCGGACAGCGAGATCGTGCCGCCCCGGCGCACCAGCTCGATGGCGGTGTGCAGGGCGCCGAGCCGGTCGATGCTGAAGCGTTCCGCGAACGGTCCGCTGATGCCGCGCGGCAGCAGGGCCACGGCCTGCTGGGCGAGCTTGGCCGCCGCGTTGCCGTGCGCCTCGATGCCGACGGCGTCGATCACCGCGTCCGGTCCGCGTCCGGCCGTCTCGTCGCGGATCGCCTGGACCAGTTCCTTCTCGCTGTCGAAGTTCCTGATGTCGAACGTCTCCACGCCCCGCTCCCGGGCCCGGCGCAGTCGCTCGTCCACCAGGTCCACACCGAACACCCGTCCGGCGCCGCGCACCTGGGCGACGCGACAGGCCATGTCGCCGATCGGGCCGAGGCCGAGTACGGCGACGCTGCCGCCCTGCGGGACGTCGGCGTAGGCGACCGCCTGCCAGGCGGTGGGCAGTACGTCGGAGAGGTAGACGAACCGGTCGTCGGCCGGGCCCTCCGGCACCTTGATCGGGCCGTACTGGGCCTGCGGCACCCGGAGGTACTCCGCCTGGGCACCGGGCACGGAGCCGTACAGGCGGGTGTAGCCGAACAGGGCGGCGCCCATGCCCTCGCTGGTGACCTGGGTGGTCTCGCACTGGGTGGGCAGGCCGGTCATGCACATCCAGCAGTTGCCGCACGCGATCTGGAACGGGACGACCACCCGGTCGCCGGCCGCGAGGTCCGGAACCCCGGCGCCGACCTCCTCGACGATGCCGATGGGCTCATGCCCAAGGATGTCGCCCGGTGTCATGAACGGGGAGAGCACCTCGTAGAGGTGCAGGTCGGAGCCGCACAGCCCGGTGGAGGTGACGCGGATGACGGCGTCCGTCGGCTCCTCGATCTTCGGATCGGGCACGTTCTCCACCCGTACGTCCCGTTTGCCCTGCCAGATCACTGCCTTCATCACCACTCCCTGGGTCACGTGGACGTGTTCGGGTCTCGGATCTGCGGTGCTGCCCGGGTACCCGAGCCCCTCACCGCGAACCGCCGGATCAGGCCGATCGGCCTGATGAAACGCGCGCAATCAGAATCGAGCAGGTATGGGCACAATGAACTTATAAGCGCACAATCGACGACACGAGACAGGTGGCCACGGTGAGCATCGGGCAGAAGGCGCGCACCCGCCGCACCGCCTCGGCGGCGGCACTGCTGGCCGCCACCGTGACAGCGTCACTGGCGGCGGGCTGCACGGGCTCACACGACCCGACCGACAACAGCCGCGGCGAGCCGCGCACGCGCCAGCAGAGCCCCAGCCCGGCCGAGAGCGGAGCACATGGCGCCTCCCCACTGGCCGTGAAGATCGACAACGCAGCGGCGGCCAGACCCCAGACCGGTCTGAACTCCGCGGACATCGTGTACGCCGAGCAGGTCGAGGGCGGCCTGAGCCGGCTGATGGCGGTGTACGCGACGAAGCTGCCGAAGGCCGTGGGGCCCGTACGCAGCGCGCGTGAGTCGGACTTGGAGCTGCTGCGTCAGTTCGAGCGGCCGACACTGGCCTTCTCCGGGGCACAGAGCAAGCTGTTGCCGCTGATCAACAAGGCCCCGCTGGACGCGCGGCCGCCCGGGAAGGCGGCCGGCGCCTACTATCGCGGCACCGACAAGCCGGCCCCGCACAACCTCTACCTGCGTCCGAACAAGCTGCTGTCATCCGCGCCGGGCGCCGACGCGCTGACCACCGGCTTCCACTACGGCTCCGCGCCCGGGGGCGGGCAGCCCGAGAAGTCGCGGACCGTGCGCTACCCCTCGGCCCGCTTCACCTTCAGCTGGTCCGCCGAGCAGGGCCGCTGGCTGGTCTCGATGGACGGCACACCGGCCGTGACGACCGACGGCGGGCGCATGGCTCCGGCCACGGTGGTCGTGCAGCACGTGAAGATCCGCGCGTCGGCGTTCCACGACTTCCTCGGCAACAACACGCCGTTCACCGAGACCGTCGGCTCGGGGAAGGCGGAGGTACTGCGCGGCGGACGGGCCTACGACGTGAACTGGAAGCGCGCCCCGGCCACCGACGGTACGGATTTCACGACGGCGGACGGTAAGCCGATGAACTTCGCCCGGGGTCAGGTGTGGGTGGTGTTCACCAAGGCCTGAGCCGCGCCCGCGGACCTCAGGGCCTGGCGGCGAGGGGTTCCCCGGGATGGCGCAGCCCCTCCGCCGCGTCCGACACCCGGCGGATGAGGTCGAAGAAGACGGTCTGCTCCTCGGCCGAGAGCGGGGCCAGGAACACCTGGTTCATCCTGGCCGTACGCACGGTGAGCTTGCGGTGGGTGCGCAGCCCGTCGTCGGTCGGGCGCAGCAGGAAGCGCCGGCCGTCCCGCGCGTCGCGCACCTTGTCGAGCAGCCCCCGCCGGCCGAGGCGGCTGATCACCTCCGCGATGGTGGAGCGGTCCAGACCCACCCGCTCCCCCACCGTGCGCTGGTCGAGGCCGGGCTCGGCCACCAGCGCGTTCAGGACCGCGAACTGCGGAGAGGTGATCTCCTCGGAGACCATCGTGTTCCACAACAGGTAGTGCGCCTGCTGAAGCCGCCGGGCCAGGTGCCCGGGGTGGGTGGAGAGGTCCACGGCGGCCATGTGCGCTCCCGAGGTCGTATCCGTTGGTGTATTCGTTGGTGCATTCGTTGGTGTACTGAACAATACCGGGCGGTGGCATCGCTGTCTGCGGCCTGCGACGACTTACATACGTCAGCTGAACTCGCGATTCTTCAGGGTATTGACGCCGCACCGCTCCGGTGGCAGCGTGAGGTACACCTCACCAAAATAATCAGTGCCCTGACTAATTGCTTCACCAGTCACCTCGACGGGGCGCGACGAGACCGTCCGGAACCCAGGAAGCCCCATGCCTCTGACCCAACACGACATCGACCTGGAGATCGCGGCCGAGCGCGCCGCGTACGAGAAGCGGATCGCCGGCGGCGCCCCCGTCGAGCACCAGCCGCGCCGCGACTACGCCCCCTACCGCTCCTCGGTACTGCGGCACCCGAAGCAGCCGCCGATCGCCATCGACGTCAGCAACGACCCGGAGCTGGTGGAGCTGTCCTCCCCCGCGTTCGGCGAGCGGGACATCACCGAGATCGACAACGACCTCACCCGGCAGCACAACGGCGAGCCGATCGGCGAACGCATCACCGTCTCCGGCCGGCTGCTGGACCGCGCGGGGCGACCGGTCCGGGGCCAGCTGGTCGAGATCTGGCAGGCGAACTCGGCCGGCCGCTACGCGCACCAGCGCGAGCAGCACGACGCCCCGCTGGACCCGAACTTCACCGGAGTCGGCCGCACACTGACCGACGACAGCGGCTTCTACCGGTTCACGACGGTGCAGCCGGGCCCGTACCCGTGGCGCCAGCACGTCAACGCCTGGAGGCCGGCCCACATCCACTTCTCGGTCTTCGGCACGGCGTTCACGCAGCGGCTCGTGACGCAGATGTACTTCCCGAGCGACCCGCTGTTCCCCTACGACCCGATCATCCAGTCGGTGACGGACGACGCGGCGCGGCAGCGGCTGGTGGCGACGTACGACCACAGCCTGTCGGTGCCGGAGTTCTCGATGGGCTACCACTGGGACATCGTGCTCGACGGGCCGCACGCCACCTGGCTCGAAGAAGGGCGCTGACCTGCCATGACGAAGATCGACACAAGCCGCCCGGAGACCGTGCTGCCCACCCCCTCGCACACGGTCGGCCCGTTCTACGGACATGCCCTGCCGTTCCCCGGCGGCGGCGACATCGCCCCGGTCGGCCACCCGGACACGATCGCGCTCCAGGGCCATGTGTACGACGGCGAGGGCAACCCGCTCCCGGACGCGTTCCTGGAGCTGTGGGGACCCGACCCCGAGGGCCGTCTGCCGCGGGTCGACGGCTCGATGCGGCGCGACCCTGCGAGCGGCGGCTTCCTCGGCCGCAACGGCGTGGAGTTCACCGGCTGGGGCCGCGTCCAGACCGACGCCAACGGACACTGGTCCGCGCGCACCCTCAGGCCCGGCGCCCGCGGACGGAGCGCCCCGTACCTCAGCGTGTGCGTGTTCGCCCGCGGACTGCTGGTGCACCTGTACACCCGGATCTACCTGCCGGACGACGAATCGGCGCTCGCCGTGGACCCGCTGCTCGCACGGCTGGACGCGCAGCGGCGCGACACGCTGATCGCCGCCCGGCAAGGCGACGGCACGTACCGTTTCGACATCCGCCTTCAGGGCGAAGGCGAGACGGTCTTCCTGGAGTTCCAGTGACATCTGCCCCATCGGACGCCGGCCTGCTCGCCCCCGGGTGGGCGCTCTCCCCCGCCGCGGCCACCACCAGCGACGACGCGTTCCTCCAGGCGCTGCTCGACGCGGAGGCCGCGCTGACCCGCGTGCAGGCCGCGGTGGGGCTCGCGCCCGCCGAGGCGGCGACGGCGGTGACCGAGGCGGCCGACGCCGGCCGCTTCGACACGCGGTCGCTCGCGGAACGCGCACGGGCCGGCGGGAACCCCGTCATCCCGCTGGTGGCCGATCTGACGAAGGCGGTCGGCGAGGAGCACGGCCCCTACGTCCACCGGGGCGCCACCAGCCAGGACATCATGGACACGGCGACGATGTTGGTGGCGGGGCGCACGCTGGCCCTGGTCCTCGACGAACTCGGCCGCACCGAGCGGGCGCTGGCCGGCCTGGCCGCCGACCACCGGGACACGGTGATGCCGGGCCGGACGCTGACCCAGCACGCCGTCCCGACGACCTTCGGGCTGAAGGCGGCCGGGTGGCGGTCACTGGTGCTGGACGCGCGGGACCGGGTGACGGCGGTACGGGACACCCTGCCCGCCCAACTCGGCGGCGCCGCGGGTACGTTGGCCGCCTTCGAGACGTACGGCGCGGCGGACCCCCTCGCGCTGCCGCGGGGCTACGCCCGTGAACTCGGCCTCCGGGCTCCCGTCCTGCCCTGGCACACCCTGCGCACTCCGATCGCCGACCTGGCCGGCTGTCTGGCCTTCACGGCGGGGGCGCTCGGCAAGATCGCCGTGGATGTGCTGACCCTCTCCCGCACCGAGATCGCCGAGGTGACGGAGGGCGACGGCGGCGGCTCGTCGGCCATGCCGCACAAGGCGAACCCGGTACGGTCCACTCTGGTCGCCGCCGCGGCCCGGCGCGCTCCACAGCTCGCCGCCACCCTGTACGGGTCGCTGGCGGCACAGGACGAGCGGCCGGCCGGTGCCTGGCACGCCGAGTGGGAGCCGCTGCGGGACCTGCTCCGGCTGGTCGGCGGCGCGGCCCGGGACACCGCCGAACTGACCGAGCATCTGCGCGTCCACGCCGACGTCATGCGCGAACACCTGGGCCTCACCCACGGGTTGATCGTCTCGGAGCGACTGTCCGCCGAGCTGACACCGCTACTCGGCCGGGCCCGGGCCAGGGAGCTACTCACCGAACTCGCCCGGCGCACCTACCGCGAACACCGGCCGCTACGTGAACTCCTCGCCGAGGAAACGGAGTTGAAGGACATCGACCTCGACGGGCTCACCGACCCCGCCCGCTACACGGGTGCCGCCGCCGCCCTCACCGACCGTGCTCTGGAGCGACGTTGACCGACAAGCTGCTCAACCACCGTGCCGAGGGGCCCGCCACCGCTCCCCCGCTGCTGCTCGGGCCCTCGCTGGGCACCTCGTACGCCCTGTGGGACAAGATCGCCCCCGAGTTGTCCGCCACCCACCGGGTCATCCGCTGGGACCTGCCCGGGCACGGGGGCTCCGCGGCCGACCTGATCGGGCCGGGCGCGACCGTCGCCGACCTGGCCGACCTGGTGCTGAAGCTCGCCGACTCCCTCGGCGTCGACCGTTTCGGGTACGCGGGCGTGTCCCTGGGCGGCGCGGTCGGGCTGCATCTGGCCGTGCACCATCCGCAGCGGCTGTCGTCGCTGGCGGTGATCTGCTCCTCGGCGCACTTCAACGGCTGGAAGGCGTGGCAGGAACGGGCCGAGCGGGTCCGGCGCGAGGGCGTGCGGTGGCTCGCGGAGGGCGCCGACGCCCGCTGGTTCACACCCGGGTTCACCGTGCCGGAGCTCGTGCGCGACCATCGTGACGCCGACCCGGAGGCGTACGCCGCGTGCTGTGACGCGCTGGCCGCGTTCGACCTGCGGGACGCGCTGGGCGGCATCTCCGTACCGACCCTGCTGATCGCCGGCCGACAGGACCCGGCGACCCCGCCGGCGCATCTGCGGGAGATCGCGGACGCGGTCCCGGGTGCGACGCTCATCGAACTGCCGGGCGCCTCGCACCTGGCGCCCGCGCAGTGCCCTCAGGCGGTGCTGACGGCGCTGCGAGCGCACCTCGGACCGGGCGCCCCGCGGGGCATGGAGGTGCGGCGCGAGGTGCTGGGCGACGCCCACGTGGACCGGGCGCAGGCCCGGCAGACGCCGTTCACCGCACGCTTCCAGGACTTCATCGCGCGCTACGCGTGGGGCGAGATCTGGACCGACGAGACCCTCACCCGCCGCGAGCGCAGCATGATCACACTGACCGCGCTGGTCGCGCACGGCCACTACGACGAGCTGGCCATGCATGTGCGGGCGGCCCGGCGCAACGGGCTCACCCCGGACGAGATCGGCGCGGTGCTGCTGCAGACGGCCGTGTACTGCGGGGTCCCGGCGGCGAACTCGGCCTTCGCGACGGCCCAGCGGGTGCTGGCGGAAGAGGAGGCGGAGGCGGAGGCGGGAGAGGACGGCACCGCGGGGTGATCCCGCTGGGGCGGGCCCGGACTATCGCGGCCCGCGCACGTCCTCCAGCGCCGCGCTCGCCCGGTCCGCCAGTCCGTCCGCCCCGCAGGAGAGCGCCAGCGCCAGGCCCCGGTTGAGTTCGGTGACCGAGCGGGACAGGACGCCGTACTCGACCCGGGCCGCGGCGTGTTCGTACTGGCAGGGCGAGGCCTCCAGATAGGCGACGGCCTGCCCGGCCAGCCGGACCGCGCGCTGACCGGTCTCCAGGGCCGCCGCACAGCGCAGGGCCTCGCCTATGGCGGTGTCCGTGCCGAAGCGCTCGGCGTGCCGGCGGGCGTCGGCGGCGAGCCGCGCGGCACGGCTCGGGTCCTCCACGGCGAGGGCGCGGGCGAGGTCGACGGCCCAGGGGACCAGTACCGGGTTGTGGTGGCCGCGCGCGGCCGCGGCCTTCTCGGCGGCCTCCAGTTCGTTGACGCCGTCCTTGGTGCGGCCGACCGCGAGCAGGAGACGGCCGCGTACCGAGCGGGGGTCGGGCAGCACGATGGTGGACGGGTACGGCGGAGCGAAGCCGTACTGCTCGGCGATCGACCAGGCCTCGTCGACATGGCCACGGGCGAGCAGCGTGTCGACCAGGTTGCAGGTCGCCGACCAGTACAGCGGCAGCCCGCGGCCGACGCGTTCGGCGATGCGCAGCGACTCGCGCAGGGACGCCTCCGCCTCCCTGAGCCGCCCTCGCCTGCGGTGTCCGAGACCGACGTAGGCGTGCGCCAGGGCGAGGTGGCCGCCGCTCCAGCCGGACGACTCGTAGGCGCGCAGGGCCTGGTTGAACAGGCTCTCGGCGCGGTCGAGCCGGTCGGTGTAGGCGTACGAGGAGGCCAGCATCATGGGGAGTTCGACGCCCCACTCGGTGTCCGTCCAGCCGAGGCCGGGTGCGAGCAGGCCGTTGACCAGGGCACGGTCGGACAGTTCGACGATCTCCTCGGCGTTCTCCCCGTGGGTCATGGCGTCGAAGCCGCGCAGGATGAGCAGGGCACGCTCGGCGTTGTCCCGGCCGGCGCAGGTCCGGGCGAGTTCGGCGAGTCGCTGCGAGCGTCCCGGGGAGACCGTCTCGCCCGCGTGGATGCCCTCCCACATGTACTGCACGGCCTGCAGCCGCATCCGGGCGGGCCCGGGTGCCTGCCGGGCGGCCTCCGTCTCGACCGTGCGGACGGCCTCTTCCAGCTGGTCGTTGTGCAGCAGTGCCTGGGAGAGGCGGAAGACGGCGTCGACGCGTTCGGCGCCGTCCAGGCCCGGCATGGCTAGCGCGGACTGGAGGTGGTCGATGGTCCGGGCGGGCGCGGTCAGCAGGGTGGCGCAGCCCAGTTCGTAGAGCACGTGCGCGTGGACCTCGGGCGACGGGGGTTCCAGCAGGGCGCGTTCGAGGCAGCGGCGGGCCGCGTCGGGGGCGCCGACGGCGAGGTGGTCGCGGGCGGCCTCGCGCAGCTGCTCCACGAGTTCCTCGTCGTCGTCCGGGTGGACCTGGAGGAGGTGCCGGGCGGCGGCCGCCGCGCCGCGCCCGGAGTCGGTGACGACCTGGGCGGCGATGCCGTGCATCGCGGTGCACAGGGCGGGCGGGATGGAGTCGTAGACCGCGGTGGCGATCAGCGGGTGGACGAACTCCAGGTCGCCGTCGTCCGCCTGGGCGTTCGCCGGGTCGGACGGGGTCAGGATGCGGGCGCTGCACAGCAGTTCGGCACAGCGCTCCGCCTCGGCGCGGCTCAGGGTGGCGAGCCTGGCCACCAGGCCGACGGAGATGTCGGTGCCGAGGATCGCCGCCGCCCAGGCGAACCGGGTCGCGTCGATGCCGAGTTCCTCCAGGCGGGCGACGAGACCGCCGCCGCGGGCCGCGCGGTTCAGGGCGCGCAGTTCGCCGGCCGCGCCCTCGGAGGGTTGCAGTCCGCTGTCGCGCACCTTGGCGAGGAGTTCGACGGTCTCGTACGGGTTGCCGTCGGTGACGGCCCACACCTCGCGGCAGAAGGGGGCGTCGGCGTGGTCGCCGAGGGTGGCGCGGGTGAGGCCGGCGGTCGCCTGCGGGGTGAGGGCGCTCAGGGTGGTGGCGGGGGCGTCCGCGGTGGCGGCGACGGCGTCGAGGAGCCGGGCGCTCTCGCCGGTGGCCTCTCCGGTGCGGCGGGCCATCACGACCAGCACGGACAGGTCGTCGAGGCGCTCGGTGAAGGCGGCGAGCCAGCGCAGGGTCTCCTGGTCGGCCCAGTGCGCGTCGTCGATCAGCAGCACCAGCGGCCAGTCGCGCCGGGCCAGCCGGCACACCGCGGCGACCAGTCCGTCGGTCACGTTCTGCGGGTCGGCCTGCCGCTCGCCGGGCTCGGTGAGACCGAGGGCGGGGCCGGCGATGTCGTACCAGTCGCCGAGGTACTCGCGTATCTCCTCCGGCATCAGCGACACCAGGGCGGGCTGAAGGAGCTGCCGTACGACGTTGAAGGGGACGGACCGGAGTGTCTCACCGCCGCGGGCCGACCACACCGTGCAGCCGAGCCGTTCGGCGATGCGGCGGGTCTCGGCGAGCAGGGCCGTCTTGCCGAAGCCGGCCTCGCCCCTGATCACCAGCAGGCTGCCCGAGGAAGCGCTGTCCGCGCACAGGGCGCGCACCGCCCGTACGACGGAGTCGACTTCCGCGTCGCGCTCCCACAGGGCTGCCGAGGCGGCCGTCGTGGGCTGTACCTCCGTCATCCCCCTACCTCCCCAAAGTCGCCCGAACGGCGTACAGAACTCGAGCGTAGCCGTCCGGCTGCCGAAGCGGAGGCGGGTCCGGGTACCTGTTGCCGTGACGGGTGACGTCGGGTACGGCGGTCGACGCGTCTTGCCCTTGACCAGCCCTCATGAAACCTGACCGGTAGTCAGAAATGCTCGGGGCGGGGCGGTGGCATGGGGCCGTCACCGCGGGCGCCGGACGGATCACGGGCCGGGCGGCGGCGGGTCACAGGTTCCTGGTCGTGCTGTCTGCGGATGCCACGCGTACCGGACTGACACCGATCGGAACGGGCCGACCGTGATCCCTCTCATCCCTCTTTCACCGAGTACTCATACGGTGGGGGCATGACGCAGGCGACTCCTCCCGGCTGGTATCCCGACCCCGGGCAGACAGATGACGCTCCCGCCACCGAACGCTGGTGGGACGGTAAGGCATGGACGGACCAGACCCGTCCCACGGGATCGGCCGCCGCATGGGGGCCGCCACAGGCACCGGCCCCGGGACCGTACCCGGCACATCCCGGCTACCCGGGGTACCCGGCCCAGCCTCCGAGCGGCTCGCGGCGCGGGCTGCGCACCGGTATCGCGGTGGGCGCCGCCGCCGTGGTCCTGGCCTGTATAGGCGTGGGCGTGTACGCCCTGTCCAGCGGCGACAGCCGGGCCGCCGACACCGCCGACTCGCGGCCGGGGCCGGGCAGTTCGGGCGGCCCCTTCGGCGGGCCGGGCGGGTCCGGCGGGTCCGGTGGGTCCGGCGGCCAGTCGCCCCGACCCGACGAGTCGCCCGGGCCCGGCAAGTCCGAGGCGCCGAAGATCGAAAGCGGCTCGGTGACCGACGCGATCGACGGGATCAGTCTGCCGATCCCGAAGGGCTGGTACGGCCAGGAGATCTCGGTCGGCGCGCAGCTCACCTCGAAGGACTCCTACGACTGCCCCGGCGACACCTCCCAGAAGTGCACGAAGGGCGGCGCGTACTCCGCGCCCGCGCTGGCGCTCGGCACCAAGGGGAGCACACCGGAGGAGGTGGCGAAGGCCGACATCTCGGCCAACGCCAAGGAGTCCTACGGCTCGGGCTACGGCAAGATCACCTCGCATGACGTGCTGGCCTCCGAGGCGGTGACGGTGGCCGGGCAGAAGGGCTACCTGGTCCGCTGGAAGGCGGTCACGAGCAAGGGCTCCGACGGGTACGTCCAGTCGCTGGTCTTCCCCTCCCCCGCCAACGCCCAGCAGCTCGTCGTGGTCCGCTTCGGTGTCGACGTCGAGCAGACACAGGCCGTCCTCGACCAGGTCACCAAGGGCATCAAGGTGTCGAAGGGCGGCGGCAGCGGCCAGAACGTCTGACCGTTCCCGAGGACTGGGCGGACGGGGGCCCTGTCGCCGGAACCCCTGCGACCAGAAGGCCGGATGGAGCTCCCCTCCGCTCAAAGAGGAGCCCCACCCGGCCGGGGTGCGCGCCGCCCCCGTCCCCACGGTGCGGCGCGAGCAGGTCACCGCCCAGTCATCCCATGGACGGCGGCCTGGGTCTTCGGTGATCCGGACCCTCAGGTGGCCGGCGGGTCTGCCGGGTGCCTGGATCCGAGGCACCCCGGGGCGGGCCCAGGGGGTCAGGCCCCGGGGGTCAGGCCCCGGGCGCGGGTTGCCCGGTCGACGTGGCCGACGTCGCCTCACCGCCGCCTGATCCGCCGGACAGGCCCAGCGCGGGCAGCACCGCGGCCTCCACGAAGCGGACCATGTAGTCCTCGTCCGCGTACTTTCCCTCCAGGACGTGCCGGGCGCGCGTGACGCCGAACATCTGCGTCGGGACGTACTCCAGCGCCGGATGGTCCGCGGCGACCTCGCCCCGCTCGACGCCCCGCCGGAGGATCTCGCGCAGCGCGGCGAGCTCCGGCTCCACGAGCGCCTCGCGCAGCGCCTGAGCCAGCTCGTCGTCCTGGGTGACGGCATGGCCGAGGGCGTGGACCAGCTTGGTGTCGTTCGTCGACCGGGCGCCCGCGGTCCGGGCCGCCTCGCGCAGGTCCTCGGCGAGCGAACCGGTGTCGATGCCGGTGAAGCGCATCCGACGGTTGGCGCGCAGTGCCGCCGCCACGAACTGGGGCTTGGTCCGCCACTGCCGGTACAGCGTCGACTTGCTGCATCGGGTGCTGGCGGCGACGGCCTCCATGCTCAGGGAGTCGTACCCGCACTCCCGGATCTGTTCGAGGACAGCGTCGAAGAACTCCCGCTCACGCTCGGGCGTGATCTTGGAGCGGCGCGACGCGGCAACCGTCTCAGGTTCGTCCGCGGCCTGCGACGTCATCTGTTCGTCTCCTCGCTGGGGTCGAGCGGCTCAGGGCTCGCGTTCCAGTGTGTCGTACGTCATCGATACGCCAGTGTACCGGTACACGACCGTATCGGTACACTCACGTTTCGGTACACTATCGTTTCGGTACGCACCCGTATCGATGAGTGTCCGTGCTGGACGCGTGAGCGTTCATACGGCACGGCACTCGCACCACCGTCAGCGAAGGGGCCGGGGGATGAACGCCCGCACCGAGCCTGTAGAAGCGCGACCGGACGCAACCACCCGGCCGCCGCTCGTCCGTGAGCTCCTGCTCGTCGCAGGGCTCTTCCTCGTCTACAAGTTCGGCCGGCAACTGGCGACGGGCCACACCGCAGAGGCCTTCCGCGACGCGCACCGGGTGTGGAACCTGGAGCGGGCCGTCCACCTGCCCGGCGAGGGCTCGGTCCAGTCCCTGCTGCTGCACGGCGACACACTCGCGCGCGTCGCGAACACCTATTACGCGACCGTGCACTTCCCGGCCACCGTGGCCTTCCTGGTCTGGCTGTATCTGCGCCGCCCGGCGCACTATGTGTGGGCGCGCCGCGTCCTGGCCGCGCTGACCGCCGCGGCCCTCGTCACGCACCTGGTGTTCCCGCTCGCCCCGCCGCGCATGCTGGCCGCGACCGGTCTGGTGGACACCGCCCGGATATACGGCCCCTCGGTGTACGGCCCGCCGCGGACCGACCACCTGTCGAACCAGTTCGCGGCGATGCCGTCGCTGCACTTCGGCTGGGCGCTGATGGTGGCGATCGGCCTGATCGTGGCGACCCGGTCGCGCTGGCGGTGGCTGTGGCTGCTGCACCCGCTGCTGACCCTGCTGGTGATCGTCGGCACGGCGAACCACTACTGGCTCGACGCGATCGCGGCCGGTGCCCTGCTCGCTCTCGCGCTCGCGGTGATCCACCTGCCGCACCGGACGGCCACGACCGCCGGACGTGCCCACCGGACACTCGTACCGGCCGATGAGAACGTCCTGGTCGGAGCGGGCCGATGAACGCCACCCTGCTCGCCGTCGCGCTGTCCTTGTTCTCCGCCGTCGCCTATGCCGCCGCGGCCGTCGCCCAGGAACGGCTGGCCTCCCGCAACCCCGGCTCGGGCCTGCTGCGGATGCTGGGCTCGGGCGCCTGGTGGTGGTCGGTCGGGCTCAACGCGGGGGCCGCGCTGCTGCACGTGGTCGCCCTCAAGTACGGTCCGCTGACCGTGGTCCAGCCGCTGGGGGCGCTGACCCTGGTCGCGGCGGTGCCGCTGGGGGCGCGCGTCGCGGGACGGCGGGTCGCCGCGGTGGAGTGGCGGGGCACCGCGCTCACCCTGGTCGGCCTGTCCGCGATCCTGGTCACGGCGTCCGGGCCCGCCCCGGAGGGCGTGCTGAGCGTGCGCGAGGCGCTGGCGGTCGCGGGCGTGACGGCGGCCCTGATCGGTGTGCTGGCGCGGCCGGGTGCCCGTCCCGGCCTTCGGCACGCGAGCGCCTCCGGCTTCGCGTCCGGAGTCGCCTCGGCGCTCACCCAGACGGTGACGGTGGCCGTGACGGACCGCACCGGGTCGCTGTTCGGCGTGCAGGTGATCGGAGTCGCGCTGCTGGTCGCCGCCTTCGCGACCTGCGGACTGCTGCTGTCGCAGACCGCCTACCGGGGCGGCCTCGGCGCCCCGCTCGCGATGGTGACCCTGGCCAATCCGACGGCCGCCGCGGTGATCGGGCTGACCCTGCTCGGCGAGCGGCTCCAGGGCGGCACGGCGGGTGTGCTCCTCGCACTCGCGGGAGCGGGACTCGCGTCGTGGGGCGTGGTACTGCTCACCCGGGCGACGCCGACTGCCGCGGTGGACGCCCCGCCGGTGGACGACCACTCCATGGACGACCACCCCGTGGCGGCGGTGCTGCGGCTGGAGCCGGCGACGGCGACGGCCGAACCGGCGCTGGTGCCCCGGCCGACGACGCCGGGACACCTCACACCTTTGTGACCATCGCTACGACGGGCCCGGTCGCCCGGCCGGGGACCGGCCCTGCCGAAACGCCGGGCCCGGCCGGGCATCGAACCAAGCGCGAAAGGTGCGGCCGGGCGACGAGTTCGGCAGGCTGCCGGGTTCCGCAGGGCGACGGGGCCCGTAGGGCGACAGGGCCCGCACGGCGACAGGATCAGCCGAGTCCGCGCGAGTCCTGCTTGAGCGCCGTGTCGACGGTCAACGCCGTCGCCACGACCAGGCTCAGCAGCGGCTCGGGCAGCTGGTAGTGGATCTGCAGGACGTAGTTGTCCGCGGTGGTGAACATCGTCTTGGCGAGGCCTTCCCAGGTCTTGGTGATCCGGGCGACCTCGTTCTCGGTGTGGTCGACGATCGCGAAGTTCCAGGCCCGCCAGTTCTCCGCCTTGATGGCGCCGACCTGCTGCCCGTTGACGTTCATCGCGAAGTTGATCTTGCCGATCATGTTCTGCTGGACGATCTCACCCACCGGCGAACCGTCCGGACGCTGCACGACGACCCGCGACTTGAGGAACTTCGCGGGCCGGGTCAGCAGCAGCACGGGCTGACCGTGGGCGTCGCGGATCTCCAGCTTGTGGGTGAGGAACTGGTCGATGCTGGCGACGAAGCGCAGGATCTTCTTGAGCATGCTCTGCCCGACCTGGACGACCGAGCCGAGCTGGTTGCCGTTCTGATCCATGACCTTGTACTCGTTGGTCACCTCGATCAGCTTGGCCTTCTGGTTCACCACCAGCACCGGCTCGCTGAACAGGGTCCCACCGCCGGGGCCGCTCGCCGCGACCCCGGCCTGCTGCTGCACCTGTCGCTGCACACGCGGGTCCGGACCCGCCTGCTGCTGCGGCATCTGAGGCGCCGCCTGTTGCGTCGGCTTGCCCTGCGCCGCCTGCTGGTCCGGGTTGGTGTGCTGGGTCCACTGGGCGCCGTCCCAGTAACGGAGCGTCTGAGGCGCCCCGTGCGGATCCGGGTACCAGCCTGCAGGAGTGTTCGATTGCGTGGTCACCGGGGCACATTACCCCGGGACCAACGTTTTCCGGCCAGCCCCGGCAGACCTTGGCGCGGAGGCTTTACTCCGTCGTGATGGCCGGGTCGCTGACCCCCGGGCGCCCGTTCTCGACATGTCCGGCAAACCGCCGCACAAAGGCCGAGTCTGTCTCGGAGTTGACGGTCAGGTCGTACCAGCGTCTGCTCGCCGCGAGGTCGAAGGTGTGCTTCACGGTGGCCCCGGCCCGCACGGTGAAGGTCCTGGCCCGGCCGCCGTAACCGTCGGTGACCTTCAACCGCACCGTGCCGGAGCCCTTGTTGGTGAAGGTCAGCTCGACGTCGTCGCCGGTGTGGCGCGCGGTGACCTCGGGCCCCACCGCCTTGTTGGCCCCCTTGAAGGCGCGCAGGAAACCGTTCGGACCGTGCACGGTCAGGTCGTACGACCCCTTCGAGTACGCCGAGTTCCAGGTGTCCGACACGCTCTTGCCGGCCTCGGTGGTGTAACTCCACGGACCGTCGGTGCGGTTGCCGGAGGTGACCAGGAACGCGGCGCCCGCCTTCGGCCCGGAGGCGAAGGTGAGGGTGAACTTCCCGTTCGCCGGGTCCACCGAACCGTCCACCCGGGGCGTGTACTTGAGCGGGCGGGCGGGGCGCAGGCCGCGCTCCTGCCGGGGCAGCGCCGGGTTCGCGGGCGGCGTCGGCACGTAGTCGGGGTGGCGCGCGCGGTCCGGCGGCTGGTAGCCGTCGGTGTCCGGGAGCGCGACCGGGCGGGTGTCCGTGCGGGAGAAGTCGAACGCGGCGCTCAGGTCACCGCAGACGGCCCGCCGCCAGGGCGAGATGTTCGGCTCGTGCACCCCGAAGCGGCGCTCCATGAACCGGATGATCGAGGTGTGGTCGAGCGTCTCGGAGCAGACGTAACCGCCCTTGCTCCAGGGCGAGACCACGAGCATCGGCACCCGCTGGCCGAGACCGTACGGCCCGGCCACATGGGCGCTGTCGCCCTTGAAGAGGTCGAGGCCGGCGTCGACCGTGGACTTGCCCTGCGCGGCGGAGGCGGGCGGGAACGGCGGGATCAGGTGGTCGAAGAAGCCGTCGTTCTCGTCGTAGGTGATGAACAGGGCCGTCTTCGCCCACACCGTCGGGTCGGCGGTCAGCGCGTCCAGGACCTGGGCGATGTACCAGGCACCGTAGTTCGCGGGCCAGTTGGGGTGCTCGGTGAAGGCCTCGGGGGCGACGATCCAGGAGATCTTCGGCAGCTTGCCGCCCTTCACGTCGGCCTTCAGCTGGTCGAAGAAGCCCTCGCCCTTGCGCGCGTCGGTGCCGGTGCGGGCCTTGTCGTACAGCGGGTCGCCGGGCTTCGCGTTCCGGTACTGGTTGAAGTAGAGGAGCGAGTTGTCGCCGTAGTTGCCGCGGTAGGCGTCCTGGATCCAGCCCCAGGAGCCGTTCGCGTCGAGGCCGTCACCGACGTCCTGGTAGATCTTCCAGGACACCCCGGCCTTCTCCAGGCGCTCGGGGTAGGTGGTCCAGCCGTAGCCGACCTCGTCGTTGCCCAGGACGGGGCCGCCGCCCTGGCCGTCGTTGCCCGTGTAGCCCGTCCACATGTAGTAGCGGTTCGGGTCGGTCGAGCCGATGAAGGAGCAGTGGTACGCGTCGCAGATGGTGAAGGAGTCGGCGAGCGCGTAGTGGAACGGGATGTCCCCACGGTTCAGGTACGCCATGGTCGTGGCGCCCTTGCTGGGCACCCACTTGTCGTACGCGCCCCCGTCGAAGGCGGCGTGGCCGTCGTTCCAGCCGTGCGGGAGGTCCTGGATGAAGGCCAGGCCCAGGTCGTCGGCGTCCGGGTGGAACGGCAGGACGTCCTTGGTGCCGTCCGACTGGTGCCACACCGTCTTGCCGTCGGGCCGGGTCACCGGGCGCGGGTCGCCGAAGCCGCGGACGCCCCGCAGCGAGCCGAAGTAGTGGTCGAAGGAGCGGTTCTCCTGCATCAGGACGACGATGTGCTCCACGTCCTCGATGGACCCCGTGCGGTGGTTCGCCGGGAGGGCAGCTGCGCGCTGGATGCTGTTCGACAGCGCGGTCAACGCCGTGGTGGCGCCCCCGAGCTGGAGGAATCTGCGCCGGTTGACTTCGGGCATGGCTGGGTGCCTCTCATCCTGAGCCGCGGATGGCCGGAACGTGAGTTGAGCGGATGCGCGCGGTGCGAGCTTCCCAAGCCCACCAAACGTCTGTGAAGGGTCTGGTGGCGCTGATGTGAAAGTCGTCGGTACGGGAGGTGTCAGGACACTGGAGCGAGGGATGGCCGCGACCATGACACCGCGCCGTACGGGCCCCTCCCCCGGCAGCGGCAATCCCGCACGACAGAAGGCTCACCCGGCGCTACGAGGTTCACGACCGCCGGTACGGCACCGATCTGCCGCTTCACCCCGAGGAGGTCGAACTGGCGCCGTTCGCCGACGATCCGGCCGTCGGCCACGCAGAAGAAGTTCATGGCCCGCACCGAGATCTTGGCTGCCGAAGTGTCACCTGATGACCACCGGCTGACCGCTGTCCGCCCGGCGATCTACCGGAGTCCAGGGAATGCTTGGTGAGCGTCACCGCGAGCGATCAGCCGCCGACACGCCGCGCGAAACGCCCTCACCGCACCGGAAGGAATCTCACGCCATGACCGCAACCGCGCCCAAGGCTCCGACTGCACCAGGGGTGCGGTCCTGGTGGGGAATCCCGTTCGCCACCGCCGAGCGATACCGCAGCCCCGTGGTCGCGGACTTCGATCCGGATCGCCCCTATGACCGCAAGGGCGTCGTCTCTGTCCAGCCCGACAGCGGCGACTGGCTCGAAGCGGACAGCGGGATGGGCGAGGACTGCCTGAACCTCAACGTGTGGGCTCCGGAGGAGTCGGCCGGGACGGCTCTCCCGGTGGCCGTGTACATCCACGGCGGCGGATTCGAGTTCGGCGCGAACACGCAGACCACCTCGAACGCCGCCGGTCTCGCCGCGACGGGGCGCGTGGTGGGTGTGTCGGTCAACTACCGGCTCGGCGCGCTGGGCGCTCTCTCGCTGTCGCAGTACGGCGGACGGCTCGCCGAGGCCAGCAATCTGGGCCTGCAGGACGTCATCGCCGCGCTCACCTGGATCAAGCAGAACATCGCCGCCTTCGGTGGCGACCCTGACAACGTCACCGTCTTCGGCCACAGCGCCGGCGCCTACTCCGCCCTCGGGCTGCTCGGGGCCTCCTCCGCGGACGGCCTGTACCGGCGGTTGGCCGGGTTCTCCGGCGCGCCCTCGCGTCTCGTCCCGGCCTGGTGGGCCGAGGAGCTCGCGGAGCGGTTCGTCACCGAACTCGGTGTCGCGGGCAACCCCGACAAGCTGATCGATCTCGACGTGGCCTCCCTGGTGGCCGCCCTGCGCAAGGTCTGCCCGACGGATCTCGGAGTCCGTGGCGGCATGGACAACCAGAGCCTCGGCGTCGTCCTGGACGCCGGACAGCCCGGCGGGGTGCTGCACGCCCACCCCCTGGACGTCCTGGCCTCGGGCTCGCACCGGGACATCGACGTACTCCTGAGCACGGCCAGTGACGAGATGGGCTGGTGGGTGGCGAACGACCTCGACCGGTTCGACCCGCACACCGTCGACCGCGTCACGGACGAATTCGCGGGGTGGCGCATTCCCCGCTCCCGCGCCAAGAGGATCGTCGATACCTACGACCAGGGCGGCCGCACCGCCGCCGAGGTCCGCGCCGCGGCCCTGACGGACTACATCTTCACGCTCCCCGCAGCCCGCGGCGCTCTGGCCCACGCCGCCGCGGGCGGCAACGCCCATCTCCTGGCGATCGGGCCCGCCGAGGGCGCGCCCGCCGTGCACGGCACCGAGATGTACGCCCTGGTCGGCCAGGAACAGCCGGGCCGCAGCCCCGAACAGGCCGGCCGTGACACGCGTATCCGCGACATCGTCCTCGACTTCGTCACCGGCGAGCAGACCCGCCTGTGGCCCGCCGTCACGGACCGGCCCACCTCGGGGAGTGTCGGCAACCCTCCCTTCGAGCCCAGCGCCCACTACCAGGCGGTCCTCGACCTGTTCGAGAACATCGCCCGTCCCTGACCCTTTCACCGGGCGATCGGGAACAGCGCACCAGGGGCGAGCAGAGTAAGGAACCCGACATGAGCCAACCGACAGCAGCAGGCGGTGACACCGCACCGGGGACGATGCGGGCCGTCGTCGTCACCCGGCCCGGCGGCCTCGACGCACTGGAGATCCAGGATGTGCCGGTGCCCGCACGCGAGCCCGGCTGGGTGCGGATCAGGGTGAAGGCCTTCGGCGTCAACGAGTCCGAGGTCACCACCCGCAAGGGCGAGTCGGACGCGGAGGTCACCTACCCCCGTGTGCCCGGCATCGAGGGCGTCGGCGTGGTCGATGACGTCGACGAGAACAGTCCGCTGCGGCCGGGACAGCAGGTGGCCACGATGATGGGCGGCATGGGCCGCTCGTACGACGGCGCGTACGCCCAGTACGTGACCGTCCCCGCGGCGCAGGTCATCCCGTTCGAGACCGGCCTGCCGTGGGAGGTCGTCGGTGCGCTTCCGGAGATGTTCCAGACCGCCTACGGATCGCTGACCACCGGCCTGGACCTCAAGGCCGGGCAGACGCTGCTGATCCGCGGCGGCACCTCCACGGTCGGGCTGAGCGCGGCCACGATCGCGAAGGACCTCGGAGCCACCGTGCTGTCCACCACCCGCAGCGCGGAGAGGGCAGGCGAACTGCGGGCCGCGGGCGTCGACCATCCGCTCGTGGACAACGGCACGATCGCCGACCAGGTGAGCGAGCTGATACCGGAAGGCGTCGACGCCGTACTGGAGCTGGTGGGCTGCTCGGTCCTCGCCGACACCCTCCGCACCGTCCGCCGGCACGGCACGGTCTGCTTCACCGGAGCCCTGGCGGGCCAGTGGACGATCCCCGATTTCACCCCGTTCATGATCCCCAACGGGGTGCGGCTGACGTCCTACGGCGGTCAGGCCGCCGACCTCCCGGCCGACGTCTTCGCCCACCAGCTCCAGGCCATCGCCGCGGGGCGCCTCCAAGTCCCGGTCGCGAAGGTCTACCACGGCCTGGAACAGGTCCGTGACGCCCAGGCCGACGTCGAGTCCGGCACCACGCCGGGCAAGCACGTCGTCGTCCTGGACGACTGAGACCTGGGCGACGAGAAACGCCAACCGGAAGTCCTCCGACGAACGGTGGAGCGTCGTCGACAACCGCGGCTACCTCGACAACTACGCCTAGAAGTCGGCCACTTCGACCCGGTCCTCGAGGAACTGGTCGTGGGACGCGACAAGGCGGAGACGAACGCGGCCGAGCTCGGTATCGGCCCCGAGCGGCTCATGATCACCGGAATCAGTGCCGGCGGCGGCCTCGCGGCGGGGACCGCACTGCTCGCCCGCGACCGCGCCTTTCCCCGCTCAGCCACCAGGTTCTGATCTGCCCCATGCTCGACGACCGCTTCGAGACGCACGAACAGGCGGCCGCCCCTGATGGCTGGCCGACCGCTGTTCCCGCAGCTCCGCCCCTGTACGGCGTCCGCTGCGGATACCCCGGCTGCGCCTCCTTGGCCGGTCACTGGCTCGCCGTCGTCCTGGCAGCCCGTCTCACCGTCGCCTGCTCCCACCCGGCAGGCGTACGTGCCATCTGGCTAGTGATAGTAAACTCAGCTATACGGTGCAGGCTGCGGGGCGTATGTGGCCACCGGAACGAGTACCCGGCGTCGATGTGGAGGTGAGTTCTGTGCCGTCAGGAAGGCACGTGTCCGGCCCTATGGATGACGAGCCGGCCTGTTCCATGGAGCGGAGCCTGCAGATACTCGGCGAGCGGTGGACTCTGCTGGTGCTGCGTGAGGTCCTCTACGGCAGGCACCGGTTCGCTGAGATTCAGTCTTCTCTCGGCATCGCGTCGAACCTGCTCAGTGACCGGCTCAAGGTTCTCGTCGACGCCGGAGTGCTGCGGACACTGACGTACCAGGAGGCCGGCAGCAGGCCGCGGCAGAGCTACCATCTCACGCCGGCCGGGCTCGAACTTCAGCCCGTCCTGGGTGCGCTGCAGCAGTGGGGTGACCGTCACCGCCCGCGGCCCGCGGGTCCCTCCGCCTGCCGGCGGACCCGCTCCACGGGCCGGGCCGTCCACGTGGGGTTCCTCGATGAGGACGGTCGCGAGGTTCCCATGGAGGATGTGTCGCTGATGGCGCCACCCGACCCTCAGAACTCACCCCTCAACCAGTCCGGCTGAGTCCGGCTGAACGCGCCCCCGCCAACGAACACGGCGGAACGGCCGGGGAGCCAGGCGCCCCACAGGACCCGCGCCGGGACGGTACACAGGGAACCTGCCCGCACGCCAGTGAGCACTCCTGAGTCCATGGATCCCTTGACGGCCCGGGCGGTCACCGAGGCTCCCTCCTGACACTCCCTGCTGCCGCCCGCGTCAGGATGCGCGAGAGCCTTCGCGGACTGCGCCACGAACAGCAGCAAGAACCCCACCCGCATCACCTCCCCTCGGGCGGCTCGCGCCGCCATCCGCGCGAAAGTGGCCCACGTCACACCCCTGCTGGATTCACCGCCGCAATGACGGCGGCGCGGTGGGGAGGCCCCCGCCGAGCGCAACCGGCTGACCAAACAGGGCCGGTGAGCGTACAGACCCCGTGCGTGGGTCGGCGCGGTCAGTCTGTGGTGAAGCTGGACAGTACGGCGGCCGGGAGGCGGCTGCCTGCCGAGCCGTGGGGAAGGATCTCGGTGATGCGGGCCAGATCGGCGGCGGAGAGGTGGACGTCGGCGGCGCCGGCGTTCTCCTCGATGCGCTTGGTGCTGCGGGTGCCGGGAATGGGCGCGACGTCCTCGCCCTGGGCGAGCAGCCAGGCCAGCGCGAGTTGGGCGGTGGTGATGCCCCTGGTGTCGGCCAGATTCTTGAGCTGTTCGGTGGCGTGCAGGTTGTACGTGTAGTTCTCGCCCTGCCAGCGCTCGTCCCAGCTGCGCATGTCGTCCGCGGGGTATTCGCTGGCGGGCTTGACCTGGCCGGTGAGGAAGCCGCGGCCGAGCGGGGAGTAGGGCACCAGGCCGATGCCGAGTTCCCGCAGGACGGGAAGGATCTCCTCCTCGACCTCCCGCTCGAAGGGCGAGTACTCGTACTGGAGCACGGAGACCGGGGTGACGGCGTGGGCGCGGCGGATGTACTGGGGGCCGACGTTGCTCAGGCCGAAGTACTTGACCTTGCCTTCGGCGATCAGTTCGCCGACCACCCCGGCGACCTCCTCGACCGGAATGTCGGGGTCGGAGATGTGCTGGTAGAAGAGGTCGATGTGGTCGCTCTGCAGGTAGCGCAGGCTGTTCTCGGCGACCTTGCGGATGTTTTCCGGGCGGCTGTCGAAGGCGGGGCTGTTCGCCGGGGCGGTCATGTCGAAGCCGAACTTGGTGGCAAGGACCACCTCGTCGCGGAAGTCTTTGACTGCCTTGCCCAGGAGGATCTCGTTGCTGCCAGTGCCGGCGCCGTACAGCTCGGCGGTGTCGAAGAAGTCGATCCCGAGTTCGTGGGCGCGGCGGATGGTCGCGATGCCCTCGTCGTCGTTCGAGGCGCCGTAGGCCATGGACATGCCCATGGTCCCCAGGCCGAGCGCCGAGACGCGCAGACCCTGAGAGCCCAGCTTGCGGTGCTGCATGAGTTTCACTCCCTGAGTGGTTCGCCGGCTTCACCCGCAGAGGTCAAACCGAACTGTTCCGTTTGACTCTATGCGACGATCGCCCAGCCGCCAAACCAAACGGTTCGGTGCTCTATCCTGGGGCCATGCCCCAGTCCCGCGACTCCGGCCGGACCGCAGCGTCCGCCGCCGGCGACACCACGCGCGAGCGCGTCCTTACCGCTGCCATGGAGGAGTTCGCCGCCCATGGCATCGCCGGCGCCCGCGTGGACCGCATCGCCAAGCTCGCCAGGACCAGCAAAGAACGCGTCTATGCCTACTTCCGCAGCAAAGACGCGCTCTATGCCGACGTCGCTGCACGGGAGTACCTCGTCATCGCCGAGGCCACCCAGATGGACCCGTACGACCTCCCTGGCTACGCGGGCCGCCTGTTCGACTACTTTGTCGCCCGTCCGGACCATCACCGCCTGATCGCCTGGGGCCGCCTCGAACTGCCGGGCGCCGCAGCCGATGCCGACGATCCCGCCCAGGCAGTGATCGCCCGCAAAATCGACCAGCTCCGTCAGGTGCAACAGGCCGGACAGCTCGACCCCGCCTGGGACCCGGCCGACGTCCTCGCCCTGGTCAACCAGATCGCCATGACCTGGGCGTCGCAACCCGAACTCAGCGAGGCCGCCGCCGCACACGCCGTGGACCCCACCACCGCCGCCCGCCGCGCCGCAGTGGTGACCGCTGTCGAGCAGCTTTTCCCTCGAGCGCGCTGAGGTCCCCCTGACCGGCGGCAGCCCTGCTCGAACATTCCCCGAGCGGACGGGACGGGAGTGTCATGAATCAGGCTGGCCCAGTGCGCGAACAAGCTCGGCCTGGAGGGGTTGCACTGTGTGGCCCAGCGGCGCGCAGCACTGCACCGGGCCATCGTGGATCTGGTGCACCACGTCCGCCGGGCTCTACCTGGGCGCCGAAGCCTGATCCCCGAGGGAGCCGACAGCGGTGGAGGGAGGTTCGGATGTGCCCTGCCCCGAGCTGAGCCCGTCCAGCAGGAGATCACCGAGCTCGGAGAAGGCGTCGCCGGCGGTCAGGCCGGTCCTCTCCAGAAGGACCCCAGACTGGACCGCGTCGATGGTGACCGCTACGACGTGGGCGGCGAAGTGGCCGTTGAGCCCGCGGAAGACGCCGGTCTGCACGCCCTCTTCGATCAGTTCGTGGACCCGGTGTGCCGCCGCGGCAGAGTTCTTGCGGTAGATCTGCGCCGTCGGTTCGTAGCCGACCATGTCGTCGTAGAAGGCATGGGAGTGGCGGCGCATGGCCGTGCCGACGCCGGTGAGGTAGACCCGGATGCGCTGCCTGGGGTCCGGCTCGGCCTGCACAGCCTGTTCGATCTCGGCTGTCGCATCCCGGAAGAAGGTGCGGGTCACCGCCAGTACCAACTGTTCCTTCGTGGAGGCGAGGCTGTACAGCGTCGCCTTGGAGCACTCGAGCCGTTGGGCGAGCTCGTCCATGGTCACCGCGGTGAAGCCTTCGGCCAGGATGATCGCCTCAGCCTGGAGCAGCAGTTCGTCCCGTCGGCGTGTGTCGACGACCCGCCTGCGCGCTGTTCGGCGCGGGCGTCGGTCACGCGAGTCAGTCTGGGCCGTCACCGTGGCAGTCTCCCATGAGGATCTCCGCCGGAAGCGGCGAGTGGTCGTCCGGGCCGGAAGGCCGACCCCTTGCAAATGGGTACCAGCGTACCTCCTAACGTACCCACGGGGAATGCCCCCGTGAGGAGGCTCGGACAAGAGGTGTCGGCCCTCGTAGCGACGTCCGCAGCAGCATCGGGACACCGTCATCGCGAGGCGGCCGCCAGTACCTCGCGGTCCCAAGAACCGCTTCGTGACCACAATGTGCTTGCACATCTGCGAACCGGGCCGGCTGTCCGTCATGCGTCGGTCCTCGCTGCGCGGGTGGCGAAGGCGGCCGGGGTGAGGCCGGTGCGGTCGCGGAAGAAGCGGCCGAAGTTCGCGGGGTCGGTGAAGCCCAGGTGGACGGCCACCGCGCGGGCGTCCCACCGGGCACCTCCCAGCAGGCGCCGGGCTTCCAGGAGGCGCCGCTCGTCGATGAGTTCGCGTACTCCCTTGCCGGTGGCGTCCCGGGCGGCGCGGCTGAGGGTGCGGACCGAGCAGCCGAGCAACTCGGCGTAGTCCGCAGCTTGGTGCAGTTCGCGGAAGTGCAGCTCCAAGGCGTCCAGGAAGCGTCCGTACCTGTCGGCGCGGCCGGTGCCGGCCGTGGCCGTGCCGATGGGGGCGATGCCCGGGGAGTTGGCCAGGCGCAGCAGCAGCGATTCGAGCAGGCTGCGCCGTAGGGCGTGGTGGATGTCGAGGGGGCGGCGCCCCAGTGCGCGGTGTTCGTCGAGGAGTTGGAGTGCCGTCTGCTGGAGCCAGACGCTGTCGTCGGGGTGCGGGCTGAGCACGGCAGGGGCCCCGTGCGCGGTGAGCGGGGCCAGGAGACGGGCGAGGTCGGGCCGCAGCACGTCCGGTTCGAACAGGATGAACGGGCCGCGCGCCGCGCCGGGCGCATGCCAGCGCTGTGCGTGCCCGGGACGCACCCACAGCCACTGGCCGGGGGCGACGGTCCGCGTGACGTGGTCGACGTCGTGCCGCAGCTCACCCTCGGTGACCGCGATGAGGTAGTGGAAGGTGGCACGGCCCGGACGGGGCGGGTTCCACGGCCAGTCATCGTGCTGGGCGAAGAAATCCTCGACGGTACTGACCTCGAGGCCGTAGGGAGTACCGACCGGGGGCTGGAAACCGTAGAGCGGAACCGCAGCCGGTCCGGTTGGGGTTCCACTCAGGTCGGGGTGTCGCTTGTCGACCATCACGTGTCCGCAGCCTACAGCCCTTCTGGTCGGCTTCGGCGGAAGGATGGGACGTACCGCCGCGACCGTGCGCCCTCCGCGACCGCGCCGCCCTCCGCATCCTTCGATGCCACAGTCCGTCACCACCCGAGGAAGGCAACGCCCCATGAACGGATCGGCCCTGCACACGACCGCCGCCGACTGCGCGGAGGAACTCCCCGGAGCCCGGCTGGAGCATCCCTTCGGCCCGGGCTGGGAGGTCTACAAGGTGGGCGGCAAGGTGTTCATGCTGATGACCGAAGTCCCGGGGCGGCCCGTCGTGATCCTCAAGGCGGACCCCGGCGAGGCCCAGGCCCTGCGGGAGCAGTACAGCCACATCACCCCCGGCTACCACATGAACAAGAAGCACTGGATCACCCTGGAGAGCGGAGAAGGCGTCGACAAGGAGCTTGTCAGCGAGCTCGTCACCGACTCCTACCTGCTCGTCGTCGCCCACCTGCCCAAGGCCGAGCGGCCCGTCGACCCGCGCACCTACGGCACCGGCACGCGGGCGGCCCGGTGAACGCGGCCGGTGACCGGCTCCAGGACACCGCCCGACAGGCGGCCATGGCCCTCCCCGACGTCAGCCACGGATACCCCTTCACCCCGGCACTCGACGTGTACAAGGTCGCGGGCAAGGTGTTCCTGATCGTCACCGACGACCCGGACGAACAGATCATCACGGTCAAGTGCGAACCCGACCACGCGCGGGCACTGGAGCGCGGATACGCCTCGATCACCCCGGGCCGCTATCTCGACAAGAGGCACTGGATCTCACTGGGGCCGGGCCCCGGTATCACCGAGCGGCTGATCACCGACGCGGTCGAGGACTCCTACGAACTGGTCGCCGAGCGGCTACCGCGACGCGACCGCCCCGCCGCCCGATGAGCGCCGCACCCTTCCACGACAGCGAGTGCGGCTGGGAGACGGGCGAGGGGTGCGGGTATGTCGGTGGCGGACCGAGCGGAAACCGGTGGCGACACGTGCCAGGCCGGGCGTCCAGATGTCGTTGTCACCAGGACACCTCGCCGTGACGGTCCCGGAAGGTTCCGGTCGGTCCGTCCGCCCCGATGGTGGCGAGTTCGACGATGGCGTCGGTCCCCTCGGTCACGGTCTGCGGGCCGCTGTGCCCGTTGAAGTCGGTCGCGGTGTAGCCCGGGTCGGCCGCGTTCACCTTCACGTCCGGCCAGGACTTCGCGTACTGCGTGGTGAGCATGGTCACGGCGGCCTTCGACGCCGTGTAGAGCGGCGCGAGGTTCTTCGACTCGACGCGCTCGGCGTCGTGGGTGGCCGCGAACGACCCCATGCCGCTGGACACATTGACGATGACCGGGTGCGCGGACTTGCGCAGCAGCGGCAGGAACGCGTGCGTCACCCGGACGATCCCCACGACATTGACCTCGAACACCTCGCTGGCGTCGGCGGCCGTGATCTGGTCGGCGGGGCTGTGTGTCCCCAAGACACCGGCGTTGTTGATCAGGACGTCGATGCCGCCCTCGCGAGCCTCGATGTCGGCGGCTGCCGCGGCGACCGACGCGTCGTCGGTCACGTCGATCTGGATGAAACGGGCACCGAGCGCGTCGGCGGCCGCCCGGCCGCGCTCCGGATCACGCGCACCGACGAGGACGGTGTGGCCGGCCTCGATCAAGCGGCGGGCGGTCTCGTACCCGAGGGACTTGTTGGCTCCGGTGATGAATGTTGTGGTCATGCGTCCACTCTCGGCTCGTGACGAGAGGACAACCAGTGCCCTCTGCGACGGTAGGACTGTCAGTACCAGGCACGACGACGGCCCGGCGGACACAATGGACGAGTGGACGAGACCCTGGGCACGGCATTGCACCGCTGGCGCGACCGGCTTTCTCCCCTCGACGTCGGGCGGACCTCGCGGCCCGGACGACGTGCGGTGGGACTGCGGCGCGAGGAGCTGGCCGAGCTCGCAGGGCTGTCGGTCGACTATGTGGTGCGGCTGGAGCAGGGGCGCGCGAAAAGCCCGTCGGCGCAGGTCGTCGCGAGTCTGGCCAGGGCCCTGCAGCTGCAACCCAGGGAGCGCGATCACGCCTACCGGCTGGCCGGCCTCCTCCCGCCACAGGAGGGAACGGTCTCCACGCATGTGCCGGCCGGCGTCCAACGGATGGTGGCTCGTCTCGGGGACTGTCCCGTGGGCGTGTTCAGCGCCGACTGGACCCTGCTGTCCTGGACTCCCTCATGGTCGGTGCTGATGGGCGACCCCAGCGCACGGACCCACGTCGAGCGCAACCTGGTGCGATCGGTCTTCGTCGCGGGGCCCGGCGGGCTCGCGGCCTGGCCCGTGCTCCAGGACGGCGACGCCCTGAAGACCGCCCTCGTCGCCGATCTGCGCACGGCTCTCGTCAACTACCCCCGCGACCGTGCACTGATCGACCTGGTCGCGGAAATGCGCTCCACCAGTGCGGAGTTCACCCGGCTGTGGGACGAGGGCGCGGTCGGTCCGCACGTCTCGGCCCGCAAGACCGTCGTACACCCCCAGGTCGGCGAGGTGACGTGCGACTGCGACGTGCTCACCGTCCCGGGCTGCGACATCAGACTCGTCGTCTACACGGTGGCAGCGGGATCCGCCGACGCGGAAAAACTGGAGTTCCTGCGCGTCACGAACGGCGTCCGCGCCGACGGCCCCTCACCCTCGGGGCCCAGCCTGTTCTCCACGCCGTGACAGCCGGGCCGACCGCTGACGAAGACGACCGTACACGCGGCAGACCAGGAGTCAGCTGTCCAGCGTGACACCGGCGCAGGGTGGTCGGCCCCGGCAAGCCACCTTTGACCATGACGCGGCCGTTGTTCGTCGGTACGGGACCGAGGGGTCGCGATTGCCTTCCAGAAGCGCCGGCTGGGCGCGGTCAAGGCCGGTCCATGGACTCGCGCCGTTTCGGTCAAGCTGTCGCATCCCGCGCCCGCTGGTACGGGTCGGCAGTCCACGACGCGAGGAAGCGCAGTCCGTCATGGGACGAGGTCCCGGGCTCCGCGGTCAAGACCACAAGCTGCTGCGCGGGGTCAGCCGTGCAGGTCAGGCTGTCCCAGTCGAGGGTGAGGTCACCGGCGATCGGATGCCGCAGCCTGTTCGTGCCGACCCGCAAGCCGGGCATTGGGCGGCCTGCCCACCACTGCCGGAAGTCGGCGTCGGTCACCGACAGTTCGCCGACCAGCGCGGTGAGCTCACGATCGCCGGGGCACTTGACGGCCTCCACGCGTAGGTGGGTGACGCAGGTCCGGGCGATCGTCCTCCAGTCGAGGTAGAGCTCCCGGATGGCGGGGTCGGTGAAAAGTAGCCAGGCGTAGTTGCGCTTCTTGTCCGGAACACGTTCGAAGTCGGTGAGGAGAGCCGCTGCCATCGCGTTCCAGGCGAGGATGTCCATGCGCCGCCCCAGGACGAGCGCGGGGGTCCCGCTCAGCTCGTCCAGGAGACGCCTGAGTTGGGGCTGGACCTTCTGCGCCGGTCTGCGGCGCGGCGCGCACTCACATGTCGCGGCCAGCGCGAACAGGTGGTCACGCTGGTTGTCGTCGAGGTGCAGGACACGGACGAGAGCGGCGAGCACCGGCCTCGGCACAGGGGCACACCCCTGCTCCAACCTCGCGTAGGAGTAGGTGCTGATCCCCGCGAGACGGGCGACCTCCTCACGGCGCAGCCCCGGTACCCGTCGGGGCGCCCCGAATTCGGGTAGGCCCACCGTTCGCGGACTGAGTTGTGCCCGGCACGCCTTGAGGAATTCTCCCAGTTCAGGCACATGCTGATTGATGCACATGGCATTCAGTGTCGCAGTATTCACCTGAAAAATGAGAGGGAGAGTTTTCTCCCAGGGTCTGGTAGGTAAGTCTCGAGTTCCTGATCGGGATCGCTGCCGCAGGTGAAGGTGTCCCAGTCGAGGACGAGTTCGCCGACGAGTGCGTGGTGGAACCGCGTCATGCCCAGCCCTGCGCGACGCCACGTGACGGCCTCCCCACCACCGGAGATCGTCGAGCAGCCGGCACAACTGCGGGTGCGCCTTCGGTGCGGTCCGGCGGCGGGGCCGGGACAGCCAGTGTCACACCGCTCGGTCCGCACGAGGGGGGTAAGAATCCCTCCCCTGGATAAGTGATACCCCGGGTGGAATTCTGCCCATTGCGGATTCCCTCGGAGGTGGCAGGGTCAATGGCGTGTTGATCAGAGGCGGCCTACGGAGAGCATCCACCCGAACGAGCTGAACGGCCCACCCCCGGGTCAGAATTACTTTCACACGTCACCGATATCGCGTATTTCCATGCTGCAGGCGGAGGAGGCGAGTAAGAACTGTGCGACCGAAGCGGGCCTCGCCGCCCCGGCCTTCGACGCCGCTCACCAGGGCGCAAGTGAGGGCGAACCCCGCTTCCTGAACGCGTGGGTGCTGCGCGGAGTCGACCAGATCGCCCAGCCCAACTCCTTCGACGGTACGTCCCACTTCGACCTACACGGCGAGGACGAATGCGTCTCCCCGCCCTCGCCGAGCTCACCTCGTTCTTCGGTGAGCACCCGTCCCGGCACCCGGTTCAAGACCGAGCGTCCTGAATCCCCCCACACATGCTAGGAGCACCACCCCATGTCCGAACGGAAGAAGTTCGCGCCGCCGGCGATCCAGGAGTTCGCCCCCAAGCTCGCGGAGGTGACCGACACCGTCCTGTTCGGCGACATCTGGGAGCGGCCGGGTCTGTCTCCGCGCGACCGCAGCCTCGTCACCGTCACCGCTCTCGCCGCCCTGTACCGAACCGACCAGCTCGGCTTCCACCTCGGCAAGGCGCTGGAGAACGGCGTGACCAAGGACGAACTGATCGAGACCATCACCCATCTCGCCTTCTACGCCGGATGGCCCAACGCCATGAGTGCGATGACCCAGCTCAAGGAGATCGCGGAGAAGTCCGACCAGTCCGGCTGATGCTCCTCCGCCCGCACATACCCCGCATCACGGGCCACACCCCCCCCCGGGTGAGGAGCACTGGCACGGTGCCCCGCCCGACTACAACGGCCCGCGCGTCAGCACCCGTACCCACCCCTGACGCCACGACAGACCGCAAGGAACTGGGAAGCCACCATGCGAGCAACCATCATTCACGCGCCCGGGGACATCCGGGTGGAGAACGCCCCCGAGCCGAAGATCGTGGCGCCCACGGACGCGGTCATCCGCACCGTCGCCACCTGTGTGTGCGGCTCCGACCTGTGGAGCTACCGCGGCATCAACCCGGTCACCGAGCCGCAGCCGATCGGCCACGAGTACGTCGGCATCGTCGAGGAGGTCGGCAGCGACGTCTCGGCTGTCAAGCCCGGCCAGTTCGTCATCGGCTCCTTCATCGCCTCCGACAACACCTGCCCGATCTGCCGGGCCGGCTTTCACACCTCCTGTCTGCACCGGGACTTCCCCAACGGCTGCCAGGCCGAGTACGTCCGCGTCCCCCTCGCCGACGGCACCCTGGTCGCCACCCCGGAGCAGCCGGCCGCGGAGCTGATCCCCAGCCTGCTGACGCTCTCCGACGTCATGGGCACCGGCTGGTACGCCGCCACCGCGGCCGAAGTCCGGCCCGGTTCGACGGCCGTGGTCGTCGGCGACGGCGCGGTGGGCCTGTGCGGCGTCATCGCCGCCAAGGAACTGGGCGCCGAGCGCATCATCGCCATGAGCCGGCACGAGTCCCGCCAGAAGCTGGCCCTGGAATTCGGCGCGACCGACATCATCGCCGAACGCGGCGAGGAAGGCGTCGCCCGCGTCAAGGAACTGACGAACGGCATCGGCGCCGACTCGGTCCTCGAATGCGTCGGTACCCAGCAGTCCATGCACCAGGCCCTGCAGTCCACCCGCCCCGGCGGCAACGTCGGCTTCGTCGGCATGCCGCACGACGTGCAGATCGACGGGCAGGAGCTCTTCTTCTCCCACGTCGGTCTGCGCGGTGGTCCCGCCCCCGTGCGCGCCTACCTTCCCGACCTGATCGAGCGCGTCGTCGGCGGCCGTATCAACCCGGGCAAGGTCTTCGACCTCACCCTGCCCCTGGACGAGGTCGCAGAAGGTTACAAGGCCATGGACGAGCGCCGCGCCATCAAGGCCTTGCTGCGCCCGTGACCTGAAGCCCGGGCGGTGGTGGGCGCCTGGCCCCGCCTCAGGAGTTCCCGCATGTCCGCCCCGCTTGCCGCCTTCTCGACCGGAGAAAACCGATGACGAAATGGACGAACGACGAGCTCGACCGCATCGCCGCGGCCGACGAGTTGGAGATGGCGCCGCGCCGCGCCGACGGCACACTGCGGGGTCCGGTGCCGGTCTGGGTCGTCCGCGACGGCGACGACCTGTACGTCCGTTCCTTCCGCGGCACGGACGGCGGCTGGTGGCGCACGGCCCGCGCCGGCCACGAGGGGCACATCCGGTCCGGAGGCGTCGACAAGGACGTCACCTTCGTCCAGGTGACGGACTCCGAGGTCGACGACCGCGTCGACACCGCGTACCGCACCAAGTACGGCCGTTTCGGCGACGCGTACGTCAACCCCTTGGTCGCGGCGCGCTCCACGACACTGCGACTGGTGCCCCGATGACCGAGACGATCCCGGTGGAAGCCGCTGAGCCACCACCGACAGTCATGCCCGCACAGGAGTAGGCACCATGCTCGGTCTTGAACTCGTTGTCGTCCTGGGTGCGGCCGTGCTGGTGGGCAACGTTCTGGGGCAGCGCTTCCACGTCGCGCCGCCCGTCGTGCTGCTCGTCGTGGGCGCGCTCATCGGCCTCGTCCCGGCCGTCCGCCAGACCCAACTCCCGCCCGAAGTCGTGTTGTTGCTCTTCCTTCCCGTGTTGCTGTACTGGGAGAGTCTGACCACGTCGATGCGGGAGATTCGTACGAACCTGCGCGGCATCGTCCTGCTGAGCACGGTCCTGGTGATCCTCACCGCAGGGGCTGTGGCGGTCGCCGGGCACGCGCTGGGACAGCCGTGGGGACCGGCGTGGGCCCTGGGCGCGGCCGTCGCTCCCACCGACGCCACAGCGGTCGGCGCACTGGCCGGCTCCCTCCCTCGACGTCAGATCACCGTGCTGCGCGCGGAAAGCCTCGTCAACGACGGCACCGCACTGGTCATCTACGGTCTGGCGGTCGGTATCACCGTCGGCGAGGAACACCTCACACTGCCGCACGTCGGAGCGCTGTTCCTGCTGGCCTACGGCGGAGGGGCCGCGGTCGGAGTGGCGGTCGCCTGGGTCAACATGAATCTGCGGCGCCGGCTGGACGATCCCCTGCTGGGCAATCTCGTCATGATTCTGGCGCCGTTCACGGCGTATCTGCTGGCCGAACAGATTCACGCCTCCGGTGTCCTCGCGGTCGTTGTGAGCGGCCTGATCATGGCCCAGGTGGCTCCGAGCCTCATCCGCGCCGATCACCGCCGTCAGGCACTGGCCTTCTGGCCGCTGGCCACCTTCATCATCAACGGCACGCTGTTCGTCCTGGTCGGAGTGGAACTGCAGTACGCACTGCGCCATCTGAGCCGATCCGACCTCCACCATGCCCTGGTCGCGATCGGAGCGATCAGCGTGGTCCTGGTCGCGGTCCGGTTCGCCTTTCTGTTCTCCTCCGCCTACCTGATCCGCGTGCTCGACCGGCGTCCCGAGCAGCGACTGCGGAGAATCAGTGACCGGGCCCGCGTCGTCAGCGGGCTGGCGGGCTTCCGGGGCGCGGTGTCGCTGGCCGTGGCACTCTCCGTACCGGAGAACCTCGACTCGGGTGAGTCGTTCCCCGGCCGAGCGTTCATTGTCTTCGTCACCTCAGGCGTCATCGTGGTGACCCTCGTGGTGCAGGGGCTGCTGCTACCGGGCGTGGTGCGCTGGGCCCGGCTGCCGCGCGACACCTCCGTCGACGAGGAGCAGGTCCTCGCCGAGACGACGGCAACCGAGGAAGCCATCAAGGCGCTGCCCCAGCTCGCCGTTGACCTGGGCACCACCCCGAAGGTCATGGAGTGGCTGCGCCAGGAGTACGAGGCCAACCTGGCGACCGCACGAGCAAGGGGTGCCGGCACCCACGACGATCCAGCCCTGCTCCACAACCGCCACTACACCGACCTCCGCCTCGCCCTGATCGCCACCAAGCGTGCGACCGTCGTCCGCCTGCGCGACGAGTCGCAGATCGACGACACCGTGCTCCGCCGTCTCCAGGCGGCACTGGACAACGAAGAGGTCCGGTTGGCCAGAGGCGAGCAGGTGGAGTAGGCCGATTGCGGTATGTGCTTTGACGACGCGAGCCCCACGAGAAGGAATCCCGCTGCGATGTCCTCCAGCCTCATCGATGTCCACGCCCACCTGCTTCCCGACTTCTACGTCCAGCAGGCGACGGCGGCCGGCCACGCGCACCCCGACGGCATGGGCGGCTGGCCGACATGGTCCGTGCAAGCCCATCTCGATCTGATGGACCGCAACGGCATCGAGAAGGCGATGCTCTCCATGTCCTCCCCCGGTGTGCACTTCGGCGACGACAAGGCGGCCCGCCTCCTTGCCCGGCGCGTCAACGAGTACACCGCCGAACTGGCCCGGGACCACCTGGGGCGTTTCGGCACCTTCGGGTCGCTTCCCCTGCCGGACGTCGACGGCGCGTTGGAGGAGATCGCCTTCTCCTTCGACGAACTCGGCGCCGACGGCGTGGCGTTGCTGACGCACACCCACGGGGTGTACCTGGGCGACCAGCGCCTCGACCCGGTCTTCGCGGAGCTCGACCGGCGGCGCGCGGTGGTCTTCCTGCACCCCACCTCGCCCGCGTGCTGGGAACAGTCGGCGCTCGGCAGACCCCGTCCGATGGTCGAGTACATCTTCGACACGGCCCGAACCGTCACGGACCTGGTGATGGCGGGCGTCCTGACGCGTCACCCGAACATGCGGGTGATCGTCCCGCACTGCGGCGGCGCGATTCCCGTCCTGGCCGACCGCATCAACGAGTTCATGAGCCTGTTCCTGCATGCGCGGCAGCCGTCCGGCCCCGACGCGGTGCAGCAACTCCGCGGCCTGTACTACGACATGGCGGGCACAGCCTTCCCACGCCAGGTCCCCGCACTGCTGAAGCTCGTCGACCCTGACCGCGTGCTCTTCGGCAGCGACTACTGCTGGACGCCTGCGCAGCTGGCCGACGCCCACATCGCGGCGATCGACGCGGCCGAACCACCGGCGCGGGACACGACATGGCGATCGCTCACGACGGCGAACGCCAAGCGCCTGTTTCCGCGGACAACGCGGTGAACCGCAGTACGCCGTAATGCGCGACGACACCGGACGCGGCGGCGGCCCGCCCATCACCTGGAGCCCACTCACCGGTATTGCCGGCAACAAGGAGGAAGAATGCACACCCGAACGCTCGGACGTGACCTGCAAGTCTCCGCCATCGGTCTCGGGGTCATGGGAATGTCCCAGAGCTACGGCCCCAACCCTGGCGATCGCACCGACATGATCGCCGTACTGCGTAGCGCCCTCGACCGCGGAGTCACGTTCTTCGATACGGCGGAGGTGTACGGCCCCTACGTCAACGAAGAACTCCTCGGAGAAGCACTCGCTCCGGTGCGGGACCAGGCAGTGATCGCCACAAAGTTCGGATTCCGCATCGAGAACGGCACCTCCACGGGACTCAACAGCCGGCCCGAGCAGATCCGCGCCGTCGCCACGGCTTCCCTCAAACGGCTCAGGGTCGAAACGCTCGACCTTTTCTATCAGCACCGCGTTGATCCTGAGGTGCCGATCGAAGACGTCGCCGGAACCGTGGGGGAGCTCGTACAGGAAGGTAAGGTGCGCTGTTTCGGGCTTTCGGAGGCCAGTGCGCAAACCATCCGCCGCGCGCACTCGGTCCACCCGGTGACGGCAGTACAGAGCGAGTACTCGCTGTGGACCCGGGACCCCGAGCATGAGGTTCTGCCGACCTGCTCGGAACTCGGCATCGGATTCGTACCCTTCAGCCCGCTCGGCAAGGGGTTCCTGACCGGGACGGTGGACGCCACGACGCCCTTCACCGCCGACGACGTCCGTACGAACATTCCACGCTTCACAGCCGAGAACCGGGCGACGAACCAAGCCCTCGTCGACCACGTCACACAGCTTGCGCAGGCCAAGGACGCCACACCGGGCCAGGTCGCGCTCGCCTGGCTGCTCGCGCAGCATCCGTCGATCGTTCCCATCCCCGGAACTCGGCGCACCGCACGCATCGAGGAGAACATCGGCGCGACCCGACTGCCCCTCTCCGCCGACGAACTCGCCGACCTCAACGGACTCGCCGGCCGCGTCGGGGTACAGGGGAACCGCTACAACGAGCACCACATGTCCCTGGTCGACAAGTAGCTTGGCCTGTCCATTTCGCCTGGCCGTTTTCCTGCACCGCTCCTTCTGCGGGCCCACCCAGTGCCCAGGGACCCATGGGGCCCACCCAGTGCCCAGGGTTCCCCCTCCCTCGACGATTGAAGAACCCCTTCATGCGCATCGACACGCACGCTCACGTCTACCCCAGCGACTACCTGGACTTCCTGGCCGACTCGGGCGTCACGACCACCGGCGGCCAGCGCGGGCTGGGGGCCGACGACACCGACAAGGAACTCGAGGCCCGCTTCTCCCTGATGGAACGGGCCGGTGTGGACCGGCAGGTGATCTCGGCCTCCCCACTGACGGGCGCCCTGCCGGATCCGGATCAGGCCGCCGCAGCCGCACGCATGATCAACGACCGGTACGTCGCCCTGGTGGACCGCCACCCCGACCGCTTCCTGGCCTTCGTCGTGCTTCCTCTGCCGCACGTCGACGCGGCCTTGGCCGAACTCGACCGCGTCCTCGACGCGCCGGGGGTGGTGGGCGTGGCCCTGACCACCTCGGCCGCGGGCCGGGCGCTCACCGACCCGGCCTTCGCACCGGTATGGCAGGAACTCGACCGCCGCGGCACCGTGATGTACCTCCACCCCGCCGGCGACGGCGTCGCCTCCCCGCAGATCACCGACCACCACCTCACCTGGATGGTCGGCGCGCCCGTGGAGGACACCGTCGTAGCGGCCCAGCTCATCACCCGTGGGTTCGTGACGCGCTACCCCCATGTACGCATCCTCAACTCCCACTTCGGCGGCGCGTTGCCCATGCTGCTGGAGCGGTGGGACAATCTTGCCCACTTCGAGGCACCTGACGCCCCTCTCCCTCCGAGCCAGGCGGCGCGCTTGATGTGGTACGACACCGTCGCCCACAGTTCCCAGGCGGCACTGCGAGCCGCGGTCCAGGCGGTCGGCGCGGACCGACTCGTCCTCGGCAGCGACTTCCCGTACCAGGGCGGCGAGCACTACCTCGACACCGTCGCCTACATCGAGCGGGCAGGTCTCGACGCAGCGGACACCCAGGGCATCCTGGCCGGCAACGCCGAAGCACTTCTGGGACTGTCCTGATCCTCGGGGGGCCGTCGAGACCAACCGATGGAGTCAGCGGGAGACCGGAGGCCTGCCGGCCCCGGGGACGTGTTCCTGCGGTAGGCGCAAGGTGAACGTCGCACCCTTGCCCGGTCCAGCGGATTCCGCGGTGATGTCTCCGCCGTGGGCCCGGGCGATGCCCCGCGCGATGGTCAGGCCGATGCCGCTGCCACCGGCAGCAGCGGGTCGACCGGGATGCTCGAGGCGTTCGAAGCGGTGGAAGATGCGTTCGAGGTCGTGTGCGGCGATGCCGACGCCGTCGTCCATGACGCGGACGAACACGTGGCGCACGGGAGCAGGTTCGGTGTGCACGGACAGCACCACATGCCCGTGCGGATCGCATGCGGCCAGTGCGTTGCCCAGCAGGTTCACCAGGACCTGAGTGATCCGGTCCGGGTCGCAGAACGTGCCGACGGGTGTGCCTGCGTCCACGGCCAGGGCTACCGTCTGGTCGTCGTACTGCGGGCGCAGACGCTCGGCCGTGGCCCGGGCCAGCGTGGCCACGTCGGTGGGCTTGCGGTGAAGATCGAAGGCCGCCTCCTCGGACCGGGACAGGCTGGAGAGGTCGCCCGCCAAGCGCTGCAGCCGGTGGAGGTCGTCGGCGAGGGAGGCGAACATTGCCTCATCGGGGGCGAAGATGCCGTCGGCCACACCCTCGATCTGGCCACGGAGGATGGTGATGGGGGTGCGCATCTCGTGGGCGACCTCGGAGATGAGCCGGGCACGGCGGCGTTGGGTGTCGGCGAGGGCTGCCGCCAGCGTGTTGACGTCCTGGACCAGCGCTGCCAGACCCGGCTCGCTGGGGAGTTCGAGGATGTCGTCGTAGTGTCCCTCGGCGAGCCGGCGCGTGGCGGCGCGCACCCTGTCGAGGGGACGCAGCAGAAACCGGGTCAGGGCGAGGGACGCCGGGAAAGCCGCGGCCCCTCCGAACAAGAGGCCGATCTGGAGGACTACGTCGCCTTCGATGTCGTCAAAACCGAGCCACACCTCGATCAGCGCGCTGATCGCCGCCATGGCCGCCAGAGCCAGGAGGAGGACCATGACGTGTGACAGCACCAGCCGGTTACGCAGCGACATCCGCTGCTGGATTCGGCGCATCCGCGCCCGAAATCGGCGGTAGGCCGGGAAGCCGGAGAGCGGCATGGATGGGTGTCCTTCCTGGCTGCCGGCTAGGCGGGGCGCCCGACGAACCGGTAGCCGATGGTGCGGACGGTGCCTACGAACCGAGGGGCGCTCGCCTCGTCGCCCAGCGCGCGCCGCAGCGTACGGATGTGCACGTCCACGACGCGCTCGTCGCCGAAGAAGTCATCGCCCCACACCTGGGCCAGCAGGCCGCGCCGGGTGAAGACGCGCCCGGGGACACGGGCCATCGCGAACAACAGATCGAAGTCGAGAGCGGACAGCTCCACCGTCCGGTCGGCATCGACCAGCACGGTCCGCGTCACGTGATCGACAGTCAGTCCGTCGAAGCGCAGCACGCCGTCCTCGTGGTCCGCCTCGGACCGGCTGTCGGTGCGCCGCAGGACGGCCCGCACCCGTAGTGCCAGTTCGCGGGGGCTGAACGGCTTGGTGACGTAGTCGTCGCTGCCGGTGGTGAAGCCGATCAGCCGGTCGACCTCCTCGTCGCGGGCGGTGAGCATGATGACCGGGATCTGGCTCGCCTCCCGGATGCGACGCAGGACCTGGAAACCGTCGAGGCCCGGAAGCATCACGTCGAGTACCACGAGGTCCGGCCGGTCACGGGTGACCGCCCGCAGGGCGGACGGTCCGTCCGCGGCTTCGACGACGTGGAACCCGTCCGCCTCCAGGTAGCCGCGCACGGTCATGCGGATCTTGGGCTCGTCATCGACGACCAGAACGCGCTGCGTGCTCATCGTGCTCGCTTTCCATCGCCGAGGTAAGAAGAGGGAGGGGGAAGGCCGTGATGGCCGCGGGGCACTGGCGGCATGGAGGCAGAGGGCCTCGAGTGCAGCCAGCGTACGGTGTCTGTCGTGGCCGGCGACGCGCTGTGGGCCGACCTCGCCCAGGGAGCGCCGCGCTGCCGAGCAGCTCGACGGGGGTCAGCAAGGGCGCCAACGGCACCGGGCGGACGCGGTAGCCGGTGCGGCCGGAGTGGACGAGGTGTGGCGGCGCCGTCGCCTCTGCGCAGAGCCCCTCCACGCCCGCGCCCCTTGGCGGGGCATCGGGCGGCAGGCCGGGCCGGCGTACGGTCGCGGTTCAGTGAGAGCCTGAGCGGCGTATACGCGCCTTCAACTTCGGGAACTGCTCAAGGGCGTTGGTCCGCTCGAGAGCCATCCGCTCGCGACGGCTGTAGATCTCGTCGACGGTCGGTTCGGGGTCGCCTGCCTTGAGATTCGGCAGGCTGCCCTTGAGGAAGGGCATCGTCTCGGCGTTGTCGGCCGCGTAGAGGTGGCGGGTCGCCGGCCAGTCGCTGCCGAACATGATGTGGTCGGCGGGGACAAGGGACGACAGCGGCTCCAACTGCGCGGCGGTGAACGCCTGTGCGTCGTCGAAGAACATCCGCTTGATGTACTTGAGAGGGCCTTCCGGCAGCACCTCGTTGAACGGCGGGAACGCCGAGTGCCGGGTCGCGAGCCGGTAGGCCAGGAAAGGCAGTGCCCCGCCGCTGTGCGTGAAGTGCCAGCGGATGTTCGGGTAGTCCCGCAGGACACCGTTGTAGATCAGGCTCGTCATCGCACGGGTCGCGTCGAACGTGTACTCGAAGACGTTGTTCCCGGCCGGGATGTCGGGGCCGAAGCAGAGCTTCGGGGCCGGGTTCACCTCCGGACCCGTCGGGTGGACGTAGACGTAGGCACCTCGGTCGTTGAGGATCTCGTACAGCGGTGCGAACGAAGGATCCCCCAGGTAGGTGCCTTTGTAGTTGGTGAGCAGGCAGATGCCGTCGAGATCCAGTTCGCCGAGCGCGCGGTCCACCTCGGCCACCGAGCCCTCGATGTCGGGCATCGGGGTGACCGCGAAGATCCCGAACCGGTCACCACGGGTCTGCACGAGGTCGCGTGCGTAGTCGTTGACCGCGCGGGCGGTGGCGCGCCGGTCGTCGACCGGGCCGACGGTGACCTGGAGGTCGCCGAACGACAGGACGCTGGCCTGGATCCGGTACTGGTCCATGAAGGCCACGTGCCGATCGACCGACCACGGACCGTACGCCCCGGTGATGGCGCCGAGGAGGCCGTAGCGCTTCAGGTAGTCGTTGTACACGTCGGGCGAGTAGTGCGCGTGGGTATCGATACGCCAGTTGCCCTTCGGCAGCCCCTGCCCGGACGGGGCCGCCTCCCCCGTTGCCATGGCCGCCGGCATCGCGGCCGCCGCCGCCCCGACAAGCGCCGCGGCCGATGCCCCTTCGATCATCCTTCGACGCGAGATGTTCCGTCGCAGGTTCATGTCCCGTTCCCCTCTTCATTCTGTACGCGAGTCAGGTCGCATGTACGTGCGTGCGTCACGGCCCCGTCGCCCGGTCCGGGCAGTGCCTGCACAGGACGGCGATGCTCCCCACCGGAATGGAGTCCGCTCTCTCCTCGGGTGGGCGTGCGCACGGTCCCGGCCGATCGAGGAGCCGTAGCGGCCAAGTCGCTCTCCCGGCCGGGCCAGTCGCCGCCCACCGGTCGATCCCGCCGCACAGCAGAGTGATCAACCTTGTCCACCGGCGGGACGAGGAGTACGTGCATGACCGCCAGACAACAGCCGCCTCATAAAGCACGTACCACTCAGCACATGAAGCCTCCATGAAGCCGATCGCCGCACTCGCGACCGTGCCTTCGAGAGCTTCGTACCGGTTGCGGGGCGTCGGTCAGGTCGGTGGTCGACCACACCGGCCCGGCCGGCCAAGGGGGGCGATGACAGGTTGTCAGGATTCCCCGTCAGCTGCCTGACGCGGTTGTTCCCCTCCGTCAGGAGCTTTCGGTGACTACTACCGGGAGTCCTGTGTCGGCAGGCTGCAGCGTGGTGAGCCATTGGGTCACGACGGCGTCGATGAAGGCGTCGGTGACCTGGCCGCGGTCGAGGAAGAGGCGGGCGAGGACGGGCCCGTACAGGAGGGTGAACTCGTCATCGCTGATCTGGATGCCCGAAGGCTCCAGCAGCTTGTTGAAGCCGGTGTAGCGGTCTTCGCCGATGCGGACGAGCGCCCGAGCACTGTCGGGGTCGTGGTCGGCCTGGGCGGTGACGGCCAGGGCCGCGGCTCGCACGGCCGGCACGCTGACGCCGGCGCGCAGGCTCTTCAGCCAGGCGGTGGCCACCTCACGCACGTCGCTGCCCGGTTCGGGGTAGGTGCCGAGGTCGGGGCCTTCGAGGACGAGGTCGAAGAGCAGCGCGGCCCTGGTGGGCCAGTGCCGGTAGAGGGTCTGGCGGGTGACGCCTGACCGCTCGGCCAGCAGGGCGTAGGTCAGCCCGGCCGGTCCGACCTGAGGCAGCAGTTCCCGCGCGACAGCCAGCACACGGTTACGGGTGCGCTGCACGCGCGGGTTGCCCGGGGTCGGCTGACGGCGGTGGAGGGGCTGCTTCATGCCGCCACCCTACCGGCACATCATACGGCGCGTGTGATTGACGTCACACGCCCAAATCATACGCCCTGTGTGATAGACCTGAGGAAGTAATCACACGCACTGGATGATTCTTGCGTGTCGACGCATTCGAAAGGCAGACGGCCATGTCATCTCGCAACCTGATCGCACCCACGTTCGCCCGCACTCGCCTCGGTTCCGGCCCTGGCCTGCTCCTCGCCCACGGCGCCGGCAGCAGCCTGGCCGGCACCTACGGCCCCGTTCTGGAAGCCCTCGCCGCCCGCCACACCGTCGTCGGCATCGACTACCCCGGCAGCGGCGACACCCCCCGCTCCACTACCGCGCTGTCCGTCGACGACCTCGCCGACCAGCTCGTCGCCGCCGCCGACGCGGAGGGCCTCGACCGCTTCGCCGTGTCCGGCTACTCCCTCGGCGGCCCGGTCGCCATCCGAGCCGCCGCCCGCCACCCGGAGCGCGTCAGCGCACTCGTCCTGACCGCCGCCTTCCCGCACCGCGACAACCGGCTCGCTCTCGCCTCTTCGATCCAGAGCAAGATCGCCGCGTCCGGCGACCGCGAGCTGCTCGCCGAATTCCTGCTCATGATGGCCCTCGGCACCCAGGCACTTGAGTCGATGCCGGCCGAGCAACTCCAGCAGACCCTCGGCTACACCGCCGCCTCCATCGCCGACGGCAGCTCCGAGCAGACCGACCTCGTCGGCCACGTCGACGTCCGGGACGACCTCCCCGGCATCACGGTCCCCACCCTGGTCGTCTCGACCACCGACGACCGGCTCGTCTCCACCGGCCTGCACCGCCGGATCGCCGAGACGATCCCCGGCGCCCAGCTTGCGGACATAGCCACCGGCCACCTGCCGATGCTGGAGCGGACCGAGGAGTGGCTGCAGCTCATCACCGACTTCCTCGACAAGCACCACGCCTGAACGCACACCAGTAGAGGGGCCACGCGGCGGACACCGGCGTAGCCCCTCCCCCGGACCGCCCATCGATCACGACTCGCCAACAGCGAACTGGGCCGCCTCCCGGCCCCGGATCACTTCCATCTCTGTGGGTTCGTAGACCCACTCCCCCGCGATTCCTTGGAGAACTCATGCTCAGCTTCGGCCACCTCGACGAGTCCACCCACTTCCACGACCAGCAGAAGGAGAAGGCCGGCCCGGTCACCATCATCAACACCTTTGTCGCCCCGGAAGGCAAGGAGGACGAGGTGGTGGCCGCCTGGACGGGCGACGCGGAGTACATGAAGAAGTCGGGGAGTCTCCTCTCCGTGCAGCTGTACCGGGGTATCGGCGGCAGCCGGCTCTTCACCAACGTCGCGGTCTGGAAATCCACCGAGCACCTCCGTGCGGCACTCGGCACGCCGGAGTTCGCCTCGCACCTGGGGGGCTACCCTGCCGGCACCGTCGCCTACCCGCACCTGTACCAGAAGTTCGCTGTCGAGGGCGTCTGCGAAGGGGAATGACGACCGAGCCGATCTGGCGGTACCTGGAGCTGTTTCCCCAAGTACCGCCGGAAAGCCGGCGTTTGGCTCCCTCCGGGGAGGCGGGAGCGTCACCGCGACGTCATCGGCCCGCCCTCTGCGCCGCGAACGCCGTCACACCGCCTCGACGGAGTCTGCCTTGCCGCGGACGACATCCCGCAGCCGCTTCTTGTCGATCTTTCCGACCTTCGTCAGTGGCAGTTCGTCCATGACCAGCAGGTCTTCGGGCAGTTTGTAGCGGGCCACCTGCATGGCGGTAAGGGCCGCACGGACCGATTCGAGGCTCAGGTCCGTCCCCGGTTCGACGACCACGACCGCGCACACCCGCTCCCCCAGGTCGGGGTCGGCCTTTGCGACGGCCGCGACGCGGGCGACACCGGGCAGGCGGTAGATGAGGTTCTCGACCTCCTCGGCGGAGATCTTCTCCCCTCCCCGGTTGATCAGGTCCTTGTCACGTCCCTCGACGACGAGGTTGCCCGACGGGTGCACCCGGACGACGTCACCGGTGCGGTACCAGCCGTCGGGGGTGAACGCGCGGGCGTTGTGCTCGTCGGCCCGGTAGTAACCGCGTGGTGTGTAGGGGCCGCGGGTGAGGAGGGCGCCCATGCTTCCGGGAGGTACGGGGTTGTCGGAGGCGTCGACGACGAGGATCTCGTCGTCCGGGCACATGGGGCGCCCCTGCGTCTCGATCTTGATGTCGTCGGGGTCGTCGGGGCGCGTGTAGTTCAGCAGCCCCTCTGCCATGCCGAACACCTGCTGGAGCGTGCCGCCGAGTACGGGTTCGGCGCGGCGGGCGACCTCCGGGGCGAGGCGGGCGCCACCGACCTGTAGCAGCCGTAGCGCGGGCGGGGCGGGGTGGCGGCCGGAGGCCACCGCGTCGATCCAGCGCTGGACGACGGCCGGCACGGCGGCGGTGACCGTCACACCCTCGGCGGACATCAGCGGCAGCACTCTGTCGGGGTCCGGGGTGCGCGCCAGGACCACCCGGCCACCGTTCATGAGGGTGCCCAGGATGCCGGGGCAGGCGAGGGGGAAGTTGTGTCCGGCGGGCAGTGACACCAGGTAGACGGTGTCGGAGTCGAGGCCGCAGACCTCGGCGCTGCGGCGGGCGTTGTACTCGTAGTCGTCGTGGGTGCGGGTGATGAGCTTCGGCAGTCCTGTCGTCCCGCCGGAGAGCAGGAAGACGGCGATGTCACCGCTGTCCGGAGCGATCCCGTCGAGTCGGGTCCGTGCGGCGGCCGGGTCGTCGGCCGGCTCGGCCAGCGCGCGCAGATCCGTGGCCTCGGCGCCCACCGTGCCGCCCGCGACGAACAGGTGACGGACGCTCGGCGTGGCTTCGGCGACCTCCAGCCCCAGAGCCTGGTGGTCGAAGTCACCGAGTCGGTCCGGTACGGCGATCGACGTCACCTGGGCATGGGCGGCCAGGTAGCGGAGTTCGTGACCGCGGTGCGCGGGCAGTGCCATGACGGGGGCGATCCCGGCCCGCAGACAGGCCAGGGTGAGGGTGACGAACTCCCAGCCGTTGGGCAGCTGGACGAGCATCGCGTCACCGGGTTCGAGGCCGGAGTCCAGGAGGCGGCACGCCAACCCGTCTGCTCGGTCGACGAGTTGGCGGTATGTGAGGCGCGTGTCGCCGTCCACGACGGCCACCGCGTCGCCGTAGGTCTCCGCCCATTCGTGGAGGTACGACCCGAGTGGCCTGCCGCGCCAGTATCCGGCCTCGCGGTAGCGGTCTGCCGCTTCCTTGGGCCAGGGTACGAATCCCTCACGCATCGTCGGATCCTCCTTGATCCCTTGGGTCACGCAGGAGCAGTACGGCGTCGAGCGCGACGAGGTCGCCGTCGGGCAGGACTCGCAGGGGGTTGATCTCGCACTCGGCCACGGCCTTCTCGGCGGCGAGCGAGGAGAGGGCGAGGAGCACCTGGGTGAGCCGGGCGCGATCGACCGGGGCGGCGCCGCGCGCGCCGAGGAACATCTCGCGGGTGGCGAGCTCGTCGAGCATCGAGTCGGCCTCGTGCGCGGACAGGGGGGCGAGGCGCAGGGAGACGTCGCCGAGAATCTCGGCGGCTGTTCCGCCCGCGCCCAGCGCGAGCACGGGCCCGAAAACCGGGTCGCGGCGTACGCCGACGATGAGTTCGGGACCCGCCGGGGCCATCTGCTCGACCAGCAGAGCGGGACTCGCGGGCATCCGGGCGAGGGCGTCGTCGAGCTCCTCATGGGTGCGGACGCCGACCTGGACGCCACCGACCTCCGTCTTGTGGAGCACCTCCGCGTCGAGGATTTTCACGACGAACGGTCCGCCGAGCTCGTCGAGAGCCGCGTGGGCGGCGGCGGGGTCGGCGCACTCACGCCGTTCCGGCGTACGGATACCCAGGCCCGCGAGGACTGCCTTGGCGGTGTGCTCGTCGACAGGACCCGACGGGGGAAGGGTGAGTGCACCGGGGGCGGGAGCATCGGCGGCCTCCAGGCGGGCGCGGGCCGCCGCGTCCTCGACCAGCGCGCGCACCATGGCCGATCCGGAGGCCGGCGTGGCCGCGCAGGGGATGCCGGCCAGGCCGAGTTCCCGGCGGGTGTGCCGCGCCTGCTCCACGGGTCCGCCGACGATCGCGACGAGCGGAGTGGCGGTACGGGCGGCGTTCAGCGCGGCCGGGAGGTCCACGGTGGTGGGTTCCAGCAGCCCGTACACGGCGGTGACGTCGATACCGGGGTCCTCCGAGACCCGCTCCACGATCTGCGTGATCGTGGGCGAGGGCCGACCGGTGTCGACGGGGTTGTTCTGGTAGGTGAGGGCGGGGAGCAGCTCACGCAACTCCTTCACCGTGCGTTCGACCAGCGGGGGAACCTGCACTCCGTGGGAGCGCAGGTCGTCGGTGAGCAGCAGACCGGGTCCGGCCTGGGCGGTGACCAGGCCGACGCCTGCCCGGGGATGCGCGGGGAGTCGTACGCGGCTGAGCGCGGTGACGGCGTCGACGAGGTCGCGTTCGTCATCGACGAGGACGGCTCCGGCCTGACGCAGGGCCGTCCTGGTCACGCGCCAGGAGGTGGCCAGGGCGCCGGTGTGGGAGCGGGCGAAGTCGCCGATGTCGCTGCGGCCCACGACCAGGGCCACGACGGGAACCCGGTCGGTCAGACGGCGCACCGCCTCGGTGAGGCGGCGCCCTTCCGCAGCCGTCTCCACGTGCAGGGCGACGGCCCGTACGCCGTCGTCCAGGGCGAGGTGGTCGAGCACGTCGGCCTGGGTGACGTCCAGGCTGTTGCCCAGCCCCACGCCGAGGCGCAGGCCGACGCCGGCCTCGGCCAGGGCGAACGCCAGCGCGTGGTTGACGCCGCCGCTCGCGGCCACAACCGCCACCGGCCCCGGATCCAGGTCGGGCGCGCCCGGGACGAAACTAGCCGTGAGCCGTCGGTGGGGGGCGAGGAATCCTGAGGTGTTCGGCCCGAGGAGACGGATACCGGTGTCCCGCACCACCTCGGCCAACGCCTGTTGGTGCAGCACTCCGCTGCCCCCGGCTTCGGCGAACCCGCCGGCGCAGACGAGTGCTGCGCGGGCACCGACAGCTGCCGCCTCGCGCAGGGCGTCGGGAGTGGCGGCCGCCGGAATGCAGGAGACAACCAACTCGGGTGTGATGCCGTGGGCTGCGGCAGCCTCGCCGATGGTCGGGAAGAAGCCCCGATCGAGGTCCGGGCGGCCGGAGTTGACTTTCAACACCGGCCCTGGGAAGGAAGCCAGGGAGTCGGTCATTGCCGCGCCGAGCTTCCCGGGCGTGGCCGATGCGCCCAGCAAAGCAATGGCTCGGGGTGCGAACAGCGCGTCCAGGGAGCTCACTTGGTGCCTCCAACGAGGTCGGCCCGGCCGGAAAGCACGAGCGTGGTCGCGGTGTCGTCGTCGTACGCGCCGACGATGGCGGAGGGCAGGCTGTGTGCGAGCCGGGCCTCCTCCGCGACCAGCACGCGGGTCAGCGACGTACCGCCCCGCACACCGACGAGCAAGGCGCCCGCCTCTGCCGTCTCACGCACCTGGTCAAAGGCGAGCGGCAGCCCCTCCTCCGTTGCCGGAGCGTCAATCCACACGCCGGCCCCGAACGACTGATCGCTGAAGGGGACCATCGGGATGCCGGTGCCGTCGGTCCCGGTCAGGAGGTCGTCGCCGACCGTCACCCGGCGCGAGGGAAGGCGGTACGGCCCGGTACGGAAAGGCGTCTTCAGAGGCTCCGCCTCGTGGCGGTGCCGCCACCATCCGTCGACGCGGTCCACGTACATGGCGTCGCGCACGGCGATCTTGCCGCGCGGGATGCTGCGGGTGAGGAAGTGGAAGGCGAACTGTGTCGGATCGTCGAGCGTACGGACGTAGCGGCCGAAGTGCTCCCACCACGACAGGCTGGGTCGCGCCGAGTTCTGGATCTTCTCGACCTTGGGTCGGCGGCGGTCCTCGTAGAGGTCGAGTGCCTCCGGCATGCTGTGCGGCGCCTGTCCCAGGGCCTCGGCGAGTGCTACCGCGTCCTCCATGGCCATCTTGGTACCGGACCCGACGGAGAAGTGCGCGGTGTGCGCCGCGTCGCCCAGCAGCACCCAATTGCCCCGCCGCCACGAACTTGCCCTGCGCGTGGCGAAGTTGGCCCAGCGGGAGTTGTTGCCGACCAGCGGGTGCCCGTCGATCTGCTCGCGGAACAGGTCCTCCAGGTATGCCTTGGTCTTCTCGTCGCTCAGGCCCGGCGGGGTCGACGGATCGAAGGCGTCAAGTCCGGCCCTGGCCCAGGAGTCCGCGTCGGTCTCGACTATGAAGGTGCTGAGCGAGTCGCTGATCGGATAGGCGTGGACGGCGAAGACACCGTGGGGGCCGTCCTGGTGGACAAAGGTGAGCCCGTCGAACATGTAGGAGGTGCCGAACCAGATGAACTTCGCGCTCGCCACCTCGGCGGTCGGTCCGAAATCGTCGCCGAACAGGGTGCGAAAGCGGCTGTTGGCGCCGTCGCACACCACGACGAGGTCGAAGTCGTCCAGTTCGGCGGGATCGCGAACCTCGTGCTGGAAGCGCATCTGCACGCCCTCGGCGCGGGCCCGTTCCTGCAACAGGCTCAGCAGCGTCTTGCGGACCACGGCCGCCATGCCCATACCGCCCACGCGCTCCCGGGCTCCGTGCACCCGGACCTCGATGTCGTCCCAGTGCCTGCCGTGCTTCTCCAGCGCCTCGCTGAGGACGGGGTCGGCGGCGTCGATGGCGTCGAGCGTGGCGTCGGAGAAGACCACTCCGAAGCCGAACGTGTCGTCGGGACGGTTGCGTTCGAAGACCACGACCTCGGCGCCGGGCCGGCTCCGCTTCAGCAGCGTGGCGAAGAACAATCCGCCGGGACCTGCGCCGATGCAGGCAACTTTCATCGTCTTTCCTTCGTGCTCACAGCCACGCGGGCAGCTTCGGCAGGGATCCCCCGCCGGTCGGGTACAGGGGACTGGGCACGGGGCGCCCGGTCACGTAGGCGGCCAGGCCGGGCAGATCACCACTGACCACGACCGGCTCGGCGCCGCCCGAGTCGCCCAGAAGCCAGGTGTGGGCGCCCTCCTCGGACCTCAGCCGGACGGAGGGGCAGTCCGGTCGACCCTGGAAAGACGTGGCCACGTCGTCGACGAGGGCCGCGCACACGTCGGGCGGGACATCGTCGAAGCTGGTGTCCATGTCCAGGTCGACGGCGTGGACCCATACCTCGCGCACCCGCATCCAGGGCACCTGGGATGCGGGCACCTCACGCCCTCGCGCCGTGCGCACAGTCGCCCCCCAGCACTCGTCGGGCAGCGCGGCGAGTTCCCCAGCGAGACGACTGTCGGCCGCGAGCAGATCGGCACGCAACTCCTCGGCCGGCCGCCGGGCGTTCTCCTCTATCTCACGCGCACGCTGGTCGCCACTTGCGTACATGGGCGTCTCAACCCCTGTCCGCGCCCAGGTCAGCAGGTTGACGAGTGCGTCGGCATTGCGGGCGACGTGGGCGACCACGTGGGCCCGGCTCCAGCCCGGCAGGTACGAGGGCTTGGTGAATCCAGGGTCGGTCAGCCGGTGCACGGCGGCTTCGAAGGCCGCCGTGCCCTTGGCCGCCTGCTCCAGCACCATGGCCGGGCCCGCGCTCACCGTGTCTCCCGGCGGCAGGTGTTGCGAGTCTCGCCGATTCCCTCGATCCGGGTGACGAGGAGTGAACCGTCCTGCAGATAGCGGGCGGGCTTGCGGGCGTGGCCGACCCCGCCCGGGGTTCCGGTGGCGATCACGTCGCCGGGCACGAGGGTGACGATCTCGGACAGGTACGCGACCAGGGTGGCCGGGTCGAAGACGAGGTCACCGGTGTCGGCCTTCTGGACCGTGTCGCCGTCGACTTCACAGGTCAGGCTCAGGCCCTGGGCGGAGACCGCGGGGTCGTCGACGGTCACCAGCCACGGTCCGATGGGGGTGGTGGCCTCGAAGGTCTTGCCCTGGTCCCACTGGGTGGTGCGGTACTGCCAGTCGCGGGCGGTGACGTCGTTGAGCACGGTGTACCCGGCGATCGCGGCTCGCGCCTGCTCCGGGTCGGCGCGGCGGACCTCGGCCCCGATGACGACGCCGAGTTCGGCCTCCCAGTCCATCTGCGTGGACGCGGCGGGCAGGGTCACGTCGTCGTAGGCGCCGACCAGCGCCCGCGCGAACTTCGAGAAGAGCGTGGGGTGCGAAGGGAGTTCGCGGCCCATCTCCAGTATGTGGGTGCGGTAGTTGAGGCCGACGCACACGACCTTCTCCGGCGCGACGACCACGGGGGCGTAGTCCAGGGCGCCTTCGTACGCGTCACCGTCGGCGTCCGCGGCACGGGTCGCCCAGTCGCCGTGGCGCAGGAAGGCCACCAGGTCGCTCTCGCCGAGGTCAACGGCCTTGTCCTCGTCGACGCGGACAGCGCGCGTGGTGCCGTTGACCCGGATGGTGGCGAGCTTCACTTGTGTTCTCCTCGAAAGGTGCGGGCGAGACCGAGGGCCTCGTAGACGGGCTCGTCGCTGAAACGGAACAGGTCGACCTCGGTGCGGGCGGACAGCGAGACCTCGCACCAGGACGGGACGACGAACAGGTCGCCCTTGGCGATCTCAAAAACCTTGTCGCCGACCTGGGCGACCGCCTCACCCTCGAACACCTGCCAGACCGCGGAGCCGACCGTGCGCACCGGGGTGGTCCGGGTGCCGGCCCGCAGTCGGCGCATCTCGGTGCGCATCGTGACCAGGGCGTCCCTGCCGGTGGTGGGGTTCGAGAAACGGACTCCGGCGTGCCCGGGCTCGAGCACGCCGGGTACGCCCTCCTGCTCCAACTCCAGCTGAGCGGTCAGGGCGGCGTCGGTGTGCTCCCAGCGGTACGCGTTCAGCGGGGAGTTGGGCTGGTCGGGCCGGCCGATCGGGCGCAGCCCGGGGTGGCCCCACAGTCGCTCGCCGCGCGAGCGCTCGGGGGTCTCGCGGGTGGAGAGCTCGTCGGGGCCGAACTCGAAGAAGCCGGCGTCCAGCTTGGAGACGAGCGGGATGTCGAGACCGTCGAGCCAGGCCATCGGCCGGTCGGTGACGTTCTGGTGCTCGTGGAAGGCCCAGCTCGGCGTGAGCAGCAGGTCACCCCGCCGCATCGCCACCGCGTCCCCGTCGACGTTGGTCCACACGCCCTCGCCTTCGACGATGAACCGGAAGGCGCCCTGGCTGTGCCGGTGCGAGGGAGCGACCTCGCGCGGCCCCAGGTACTGGATCGCGGTCCACAGGGTCGGCGTGGCGTAAGGAAGGCCCGGAAGGCCGGGGTTGGACAGGGCCATGGCGCGGCGCTCGCCGCCACGGCCCACCGGCACGAGCTCTCCGGAGCGCTCCGCGATGGGCAGCAGCTCCGCCCACCGCCACAGGTGCGGCACCGCGGCAGACTGCGGCGACATCGGCATCAGGCCGTCCACCTGCGTCCACAGCGGGATCAGACCCGCGTCCTCGAAATCCGCGTACAGCTCGTCGAGCAGCTTGCGCTCGGTCTGTTCGCTGGTGGTGTCGGTCACGGAAACCTCCAGGTCGTGTGTTCGGCGACCGCCGGAAGAAGCGCGGCTCATCGCGCTGTCCCCGACGCTACGTGCCGTTTCCCCTGACAGGAATCCTTGATGGGTACGATTCCTCTATGGAGAATTCAGCCGATCATTCGCCCGGCCCCTCGTATCCGGTGAGCGCCGCCGGCAACGCCCTGCGCGTCGTCCGGCTGCTGCACGAGCTCGACGAGTTGCGGGTGATGGACGTCGCCGACCGGCTCGGCGTCGCGCGCTCGACCGCTCACCGGGTCCTCGCGATGCTCGTCTTCGAGCGATTCGCCGTGCAGGACCGGCACAAGGTGTACCGGCCGGGTCCGGCTCTGCAGGCGATCAGGGGAAGTCAGGCGGCCCCTCCCCCGGACCTGATCACCATCGCCCACCCCCATCTGCAACGGCTGGCGGACGCCGTCCGGGAGACGACCCACCTGATGGTGCTCGAGGGCAACGGCAGCCGCTTCCTGGACGGCGTGGAGGGCTCCCAGGCGCTGCGCGTCAGTTACCGCACCGGCACACTCCTGCCCGCGCACGTGACCTCGGGCGGCAAGGCCCTGCTCGCGGCACTGCCGGCGGACCGGCTCCGGGCCCTCTACCCCAACGGACTCCCCGAGGACCAGGCCAAAGTTCCTAAGGACTTCGAGAGCCTGATGAACGAGCTGGTGTCCGTGCGCCGCCACGGCTACGCCCTCAATTTTCAGGAGAGCGAGCGCGGAGTGCACGCCGTCGGCGCGTGTGTGCGCGACCGCACCGGCGCCGCGGTGGCCGCCGTGGTCGTGGCGGCCCCGTCCGTCCGCTGCACCCGCGCACGGCTCGCTGAACTGTCCCAGCCTCTCCTCTCGACCGCACGGGACATCGGTCAGGCCCTGTGAACGGCAGCGGCGCACGCCACCTCGACCCGCCGGGGTGGCGCGCGCCGTAGCGGTCTTCGAGGAATGTCACACGATCTCTGCTCACAGCCCCAGAACGCGCTCGGCGTTGCCGTGCGCGATGCTCGCGAGGTCGGCCGGCGCGTACGGTGCGGAACGCAGGAACCCCACCGCTTCGGCGCTGGACTCAAACGGGTAGTCGATGGAGAACAACACCCGGTCGACACCGACGGCATGGACGGCTCCCAGCAGCGCGGCATGGGACATGACTCCACTGGTGGTGACGTACACGTTGTTCCGCAGGTAGTACGAGGGCAGGTGGCGCACCCGGTGCTCGGCGGGCACCTGGTCGTAGCGGCTGTCGAGCCGGGCCATCTGGAACGGCAGCAGCTCGCCCATGTGCCCCAGCATCACCGACGCGCGCGGGAACTGGTCGAACACTCCGCCGTAGATCAACCGGAGCGCATGGGCACCCGTCGTCGCGGTCCAGCCCCAGGACGGCCCGACCAGCACGGGGTACCCGTCGAAGACGCGCCAGTTGTCGGCCGGGACAACAGCCGGATGCAGATACAGCGTCACGCCGAGGCGCTCCAGTTCGGCCCATACCGGCCTGAACTGCGGCTCGTCCAGGTAGTGCCCCCGCACATGGTCGTTGTACAGCACGCCCTTGAGCCCGAGTTCCTCCACCGCCCGGCGCAGCTCCACGACCGCGGCCTTCGGGTCCTGCAGCGGAAGGACCGCGAAGCCAGCGAACCGTTGCGGATGTGCGGCGACCGCCTTGGCCAGATGGTCGTTGACCCGCCGCGCGACGGCCACCGCCTCCGCCGGGTCCTCGATCACTTCCAGGCCCGGCGTGGAATACGAGAGGACCTGGACATCGACGCCGTTGGCATCCATGTCCGCCAGGCGCAGGTCGGTCAGATCGTCCAGGCGACGGAACCACTCCTGCTTGATCGCCTCCGGCACCTCCATGCGCTGACGGATCGCTCCCTCCTGCCGGATGACTCCGGGAATGGAGAACGCCTCTTCCACGGCCACGATGCGCATCTTTTTCTCCTTTTTGGCGTTCCGATGGTCCTTCGAGCCGGCCACCGCCGTGGAGGCACGGCTGCCGGGCACCGACTCGGCGGCGAGCGCGGGTTGTCCCGCGGCCAGGCCGCCGGCCATGGCGGCTCCTCCGGCAGCGGCGGTCGCGGCGATGAATCTTCGCCGGGTGGACTCGGCAGGAGGCTCGGTGCGGGGCTCGTCGGGCGGATTCATGGCTTGGAAGGAACGGTCGTCGGGCATGTCCACTCTCCCTCTGGGGCGCGCGGGGGATTGCCAGGGTCCTGCCGATGGCTGGTGCGCTCCGCGAGGGTGCGCGTCGTTCGCGATGGGGCCGATGGCCCTTCGAGCCGCAGCCGTTGAAGGCCTGGCAGCTGTCAGGGGGTGGGCCGGTCGTGACCGGCCCACAGAGTCGACGGGACGCGTCCGGCGACCGGGCCCGAGGGCGAGTACACCGAATCCCGCCCACATGCCTCTCTTGAACTGGAGCCAAGCTAGTTCTAGGGTACTTTCCAGTCAAGGCCAGTAAGGTAGCCAGATACGCTCGCCTCTAGCTCATGACTCATAGTCAAGAACTCGGGCGGTCTGTCATCCTGTACCGACCGCCTTCTGGTCCGCCCCGGATGAGCCGCGTGGTCGGGGTCTGCTCTGTCAGGTCTTCCCGGGGCGGGTGAGGTGCCGGCGGCTGCGCCGGGCCTGCGATGAACCACGTAACGATCTGAAGGAACGTGAGAGTGGAACAGACCATGATGGCGGTCCGCCTGTTCGAACATGGCGGCCCCGAGGTGCTCAAGTACATAGAGGCACCGATCCCCGATGTCGGTCCCGACGACGTCTTGTTGCGCGTGCACGCCACGGCCGTCAACAGCTGGGACCTGCGCTACCGCGCGGGCAACTTGCCGCAGCCTCTCCCGGGACGGCCGGCCTGGCCTCTGCCGTTCCAGCTCGGCCGTGACGCGGCCGGTGAGATCGTCGCCACCGGCGAGAACGTCACCCGCTGGCGCCCCGGCGACAGGGCGGTCCAGCTCCCGCACCCGCCATGCCGTAACTGCGCCCTGTGCGTACGCGGACTCGAAAACCTGTGTGTCGACACCGCCTATCCCGGACACCAGGTCTTCGGCGGATACGCCCAGTACGTCGCGCGCCGCCAGGACGCCGTCCTGCCCATCCCCGACGGCGTCGACTACGAGACGGCCGCGGCCACCATGTGGACCTACACCACCCCGCTCAACTGCGCCCGGCAAGCGCCCGTCGGCCCCGGCGACACGGTGGTCATCACCGGCGCCAGCGGCGGAATGGCGATCGCCTGCGCACAACTGGCCAAGCTGAGCGGAGCCACCGTCATCGGCACCACAACCAAGCCGGACCGCGACGAAGCACTCCGCAAGCTCGGCTACGACCACATCGTGCACTCCACCGATCCCCGGATGCCGGCACAGGTACGGGAGCTGACCCACGGCCTGGGTGCCGACGCCGTCTGGGACTGCGTCGGCGGCAACGACTTCTTCCAGCTCTCCCTTGCCTGCACACGCCTCGGCGGCACGGTCATCGTCCTGGGCACACCGACCGACCAGGGATCCCGCCTCGACCTGGACGCGCTCGCCCTCATCGGCCAACAGGTCAAGATCGCCAGCGTGCGCGGCGCCACCCTGCGCGACCAACAACTGTGCCTGGAACTGCTGGCGGACGGAAAAATCAACCCCATCATCGACCGCGCCTACCCCCTCGAAGAAGCAGCCGAAGCCCACACCTACCTCGAAAGCCAACGGCAGACCGGCAAGGTACTCCTCCTGCCCTGACGCCCAGCCCATTACCGAAGGGGGCGGAGCCCGAAGAGCAGGACGCATCACGCCGCAGGTCACCGTGGAGCCGCGTACGAGCAGCCGTCGGCGTCGCGGTAATTTTCCGATGCGGTCGTCCTTGCGCGCGGTGTCTCCCCTCCTTCAGGGAGACACCCGGGACTGCGTCGAGAGCGCTCAGCCTCGCGCGGCGAACGCAAGCGCCGCTTCCTCGAAGGACGCGGGTCCACGGCCGAGCAGCATCCGCAGGACGTTGCTGTTGCCGCGCAGGCCGTGCCGGCCATAGTCCTGCCACATGGCGCGCATATCCGAGGCCCGGGACGCGGAGTCGGCCGCTCCCGGCGGGAGCGGTGCGTCCGCCCAGTCCACCGTCCTCGCCTCCAGATCCACTCCTCGTGCCCGCCCGGCGAAGCGCACCGCCTCGGCCAACGTCAGGGCGGGGCCCGCGAGTTCGTAGGTCGCCGAGTCGTGCCCCGACTCGGACAGCACCCTGACGCCGACTTCGCCGAGGTCACGCAAGTCGATGAACGAGAACTCGTTGTCGACGTCGAACGGCACCTCGACGGGGCCGGCCGGAGCCCTCCCCCACGTCGACAGGACGATCTGCGCGAACATCGAGGGCTGAAGGATCGTCCAGCTCAGCCGCGAGGCCCGCACTGCGGCCTCGGCGTTCGCCTTGCGCAGGTGGTGGCGCAGCCCGGGGGTGTGCGGGTGGAGGACGGACAGGTACACGAACCGGCGCGCGCTCGCGTGCTCAGCCGCCTCAAGTGCCCTGATCGCGAGCACGTCTTCCTCCGGGTGGAACGCCGGCGGAATCATGAACACGAAGTCCGCGTTCCTCAGCGCCTGACGGACGGTGTCCGGCTTCTCCAGGTCGGCCTCGACGATGTCGTCCACGCCCAGGGCAGCCACTTGTTCCCGCCCTGCCGGGCCGTGCACCACGGCCCGGACCCGGAATGGAGCTCGCAGCGCGGCCTCCAGCACGTACGTGCCGCAGAGCCCGGCCGCCCCGATCACCGCGATCAGGGGCGGTTCCTGGCTGCGTACGGCTTCTGATGCGGACACTTTCCCGGCGTCCTCTCGCTGTTGTGAGGCGGCTCCGTGGAGCCGTGACGTGCTCGTGTGTCGGGTCAGGGGTTGATCACGGTCATCCACATCGGGTCGTCGGCACGTTGCTCCATGGCGTCCATGGCCTTGAGCGCTTCGGTGAGCGGGAACCGGTGGGTGATGAGCTCGTCGGCGGTGAGGGTGCCTGTCTCGAGCAGACGCAGGACATCCGTCGTGTCCTGGCGGGTGCACGCGCGCGTGGCGACGAAGCGCCAGCAATGCATCATCAGGGCGATGGGGGGCAGCGACAGCGGGGTGGAGTTGCCACCCATGTGCACGAGTGTGCCGCCGGTGGCCAGGCCGGCCATGGTCTGGCTGAGGGCGGGACCGTCCGGGATGAAGTCGATGACGGCATGGGCTCCCTCGGGTGCCAGCTCGCGGAGCCTGCGGGTGAGAGTGCCGTCGCTCGGCCAGTTCTCAGGGAGTTCGTCGAGTGCGACGACGCCGGCCGGTACGCCGCCGGCGAGCCCGGCGACGCGGTGGAGGCGCTCGGTGTCGCGGCCGACGAGGATCAGACGGGCGACTTTGAAGTGCTCCGCGAGTTTGACCGTCGCGGTTCCCATGGTGCCGGTCGCGGCGGTGACCACGAGAGTGGCCCGTTCCGGAAGGTCGGCGCACTTGAGTGCGCGCACGGCGTTGGCCAGATCCTGGACCTTGGCCGCGACGTCGAAGCCGACGGAGTCCGGCAGCGAATCGATCAGCCAGTGCGGGACACAGACGTACTCCGCGAGCCCGCCGTCGTGGTACTGCTCATACAGGGGCATCGGGGCATCCCCGAAGGCGGCGTGGCCGAGCATGGCCTGCTGGGCGCACATCATGTCCCGGCCGGTACGGCAGTAGTCGCACTCACGGCAGTTCAGCAGGGGGTGGACCCGCACCCGGTCGCCGACCGCGTGGCCCGTGACATCACGGCCGACGGCGGAAACGACTCCCGCGGCCTCGTGGCCGAGGGTGGTGGGCAGATGCTTGAGCGCTCCCATCCGCAGCAGGCGCATGATCCCCGGGGCCAGGCCGGCGGAGGCGACCTTCACGACCACGTCGAGCGGACCTGGCTCGGGGACGGGCATCTCGTCCAGGACGAGTGCTTCGGCGCCCTGGTGTGCTCGCAGGGCAAGCATCGTGGCCATCAGCGGACCTCCACTCTGAGGCTCGGAAGCCGTTCGGGGGTATAGGCGTCCGCCGTACGCGTGGTCTCGGCGACCTGGGGCAGTTCCTGGTGCGAGAGGAGACTGACGTAGTCACCGGGCTCGGTCACGACGCTGGCGTGGGAGATGCCGAGCGGGATGCGCACGAAGTCGCCCGGCTGAAGGTCGACGATGCCCCGCTGGGTGATCAGCGTGCGGTGGCCATGGGCCTGGTACTGGATTTCGTCGGCGTCGAGGGTGCGCCGGTAGCGGCGCTGTCCGCCAGGAACGGTGGTGACCATGCCGAGGCGGATGCCAGCGGTCGCGTACAGCCAGGTGACGTCCTGACCGGGATCGGCTCGCAGCACTGCCATCCGCTGGTCCTCCTGGTGCACCTGCTCGAGCAGGAGCTGTTCGTCGACCCCGAAGACGGTGATGTCGTGGCCGAGCGCGGCCATGCACTGAGTGATCGCCTCGTTGGCCTCGCCGGGCTGCCAGCCGGGGAACGGCGGGAGCATGACCTCGGACTCCCGCTGGGCCGGTGCCAGTTCGGTGACCGGTGCGGGGATGTAGAACAGCAAGTGGCTGTCCTCGCGGCCGTAGTTGTCGTGGGCGACGCCGCGCGGGATGCGGGAGAAATCGCCGGGCTGGAACTCGATCACCCCGAGTTCGGACATCAGCGTCCGCTCGCCGCCGATCTGGTAGGAGATCTCGTCGACGTCGCAGTTGCGGTGGTAGAACGGCTGCCGGCCGTCCATTTTCTGCCACTCGACGCGGATCTCGTCGTTCTCGTAGACGCCGCGCGGAGGGGCGAACGCCTCCGGCTCGTACTGCTGCGGGTAGTGCACCACGGTCAGCGGCGGGTGCTCCTGCCACAGTTTGACGGGCACTTTGGGGGGATGCGGCGGCGAGAGCAGCAGGTCCTCGTCGCGGACGATACTGCGCAGCGGATGGTCGGAGCCCAGGACCATGACGTCTTCAACGACGCTCACGGGGACCTCCTTGTCCTTCAGTCAACGGGTGGATCAACCCGGGTGACGGGGATGGAATGTGCGCCGCGGCCTGCCGGCCGAAGCCCGTGACTGTGGTCACCTCTTGCGGCCCCAATACATCTCGATGCCCTTCCATTCCATCACCTGAGGGCTGTCGACCTTGTCCCCGAACGCCTCGCGGATCTGCTCTCCGGAGTAGTAGGGGATGTCGTCCACGGGGACGTGCGCGAAGAGTTTGTCGAACCACTGCCGAAGATGGACGTCGGAGTTGATACGGGAGAAGAACGTCGATCCCTTCAGGACCGCTTCGGCCAGCACGATGCGCCGGCCGGACTTCATCACCCGCAGCAGGTCCGCAGCCGTCTCGTGCCAGTCGTCACAGTGCTGGGTCGCCTGCAGCACGGCGACGCAATCGTATGCCTCGTCGTCCACCGAGTCCGTGTACGGCCAGCGCCAGCAGCCGATCTGCCCGTTCCGGCCGGGGACCTTGCCGAGGACGGCGTTTCGTCCGTCCTTGATGATCTCCACGGTGTCGATGACGCCTTCCGGCCCCACCAGGGCCCGCATGTCCTCGACCCAGCCGGAGGGCGCGATGCCCTCACCGATGAGCAGAACCCGGTCTCCGCGACGGAGTTCGAGGAGACCGTAGACGATCTCGGAGATCGGCCGGGCCAGCTCCTGCCAGATGTACGGCAGGCCACCGGCGATGGCCATGGCCATTTCCCATGTCGTCCGCAGCTTGACGTCGTGGATCTCCGGGCCGAAACGCTCCTCGTCCCACGGCTGGATGTACCCCCACGGGTCTCCGCCACCGAAGCTGTCCTTGGCTTCCGTACTCATGTCGTCATGTCCTCCGTTGTCTGCCGGAAGGTGAAGGTGTCGAGGCTCTTGGCGGCGGTGACCTCGGCCGCCCGGCCGGGAACCGGCATCGCTGCGATCAGCGGGAGTCGCCATGACGCTCCCCTGCCTCTTGAACCGAAGACGAGCGTAGCACCGCACACGATCGGCCAGAAGTCTTGTGTTTTTCCAGGTCTTCCATGCAACGACATGCGCGTGTAATTCTGACCCCGGTTCAAGAGATGGGGACTTTGAGCGGTCCGACCCTTGCTCAGGAAGGCAGATATTCGATGTCTGACCAGCACGAGAGAGCCACATCCCGGCGCGTCCTGGTCGTGGGAGCAGGGCCTGTGGGCCTCGCCCTCGCGACCGAGTTGGGGTGGCGTGGTGTACCGGTCACCGTGATCGATCAGGGCGACGGCCACGTGCCCTTTCCAGCAGGTGAGGCGATCTTTTCGCGCACCATGGAACATCTGCGCCGCTGGGGTTGCGCGGAAGAGGCACGCACGGAGTCGGCACCGCCCCCGGACTACCCGCACCGCACGGTGTTCGCCACCTCCGCCACCGGGCGCGTCCTCACCGACTTCGACTACGGGGTCACCAACCGGTCTTCGGGCGTGTACACCCAGCTGACGCCGGAGGGTCCCGCGTTCCTGTCCAAGTTCTCCTTCGTGCCGTTGCTCGCGCGCACGGCCAGTGCACTGCCGGGAATCGAGATCAGGTACGGCACCCGCCTGGAGACGATGGAGCAGGACTCCGAAGGTGTCCTGGCCGTGGTGCGCGACGTGGCGAGCGGTGCCACCGAGACCCTGGCCGGCACGTACCTGGTGGCCTGCGACGGAGGCCGCAGCGGCATCCGTCGGGCACTCGGCATCGAGTTCGAGGGCATGTTCGCGCAGGGTCACAACTTCGCCGTGCACTTCCGTGCGCCACAGCTACTGGACCTGCTCCGGGAGCGGCTGGGCGGCCCCGCGGTGCAGATCCACACCCTGTCGTCGGCACGCAGGCCGTACATCACGGTCGTCAACGGCGTGGACGAATGGCGGCTCTCGGTCTACCTGGACGAGGAGCCCGACCCCGATGACGCGGTCGCCTGGATACGCGAGGCCGCCGGTGCGCCGATCGACGTGGAGATCCTCGCAGCGCAGCCCTGGAGCGGACACTGCGTCGTGGCCCGCACCTACCGTGAGGGGCGGGTGTTCCTCGCGGGCGACGCGGCGCATCTGCTGTGGCCCAAGGGAGGCTTCGGCGCCAACACCGGGATCGGTGATGCCGTGGACCTCGGCTGGAAGCTCGCCGCGACACTCCAGGGATGGGGAGGCCCGGCGCTCCTGGACAGCTACGAGCAGGAGCGGCGGCCGATCGCCGTCCGCAACGTCACCGAAGCCTCCAGCAACTGGAGGGCCGACGCGCAGCTCGTCCCCGATCCGATGCTCGACCGCATGGACGCGGAAGGCGAACGGCTGCGACGTGAGCTGGGCGAGGAGATCCGCCGGTCCCGGGCCAAAGAGTTCCGCTGCACGGGCGTCCAGCTCGGATACCGCTACAGCGGCTCCCCGGTCTGCGTGCCGGACGGCAGTCCGGAGCCGCCCGACGAGCCGGACGAGTACGTTCCATCGACATGGCCCGGCTGCCGCGCACCGCACGTCTGGCTGCCCGACGGCAGTTCGGTGCTCGATCACTTCGGGCGCGGGTTCACGCTCGTGGTCTCGGGTTCCGCGGACCCGACGCCTCTGGTGAAGGCCGCCCGCCGGTGTGGTGTGCCGTTGACGGTGCTGCTCCTCGCCGACCCGGTCGCCGAGGAGCTGTACGAGCGGCCGCTGGTGCTCGTCCGTCCGGACGGTCACGTCGGCTGGCGGGGCAGGCAGGCTCCCGCGGATCCCGCCGCCGTGCTCGACATACTGCGCGGGGCGACGCTCCCGCCCCGGGACGCGGAAGCGGCCGGTGCGGGGCGGGCGGTATCAGCGGGAGTCGGGCCTCACCTCGTCTGAGATACCGCGTTCAGCGCTTCCGCCCCTTGGCCGCTGAACTCCTGGCCACGACGGACTCCAACAGAAACCGGATCATCTCGTGGGCCGGTCTGTTCCAGTCGTTGGGCACGTGCGCCCCTTCGAAGACGGCGACCGCTACATCGCGGACGAGCGCGGCATCGATGCCAGGGGCGTCATCGAGGCCGCGCTCGGCCATGAACTCGTCGACCAGTCCGACGATCCAGTTCAGGAAGGTGCTGTGGGCCTCGCGAACTGCCTCCGAATGGGGAAGCCGGTCGTGCATGGCCTGGTGCAGCGGCCGGGAATAGCGCATGTCGGACAGCCCGCGCACCAGGCGGCTCAGTGGGTCGGCACCGGCCTGCTCCTCGTTCAGGATGCGGATCTCGCGGCTGAGCATGCGGTTGATGACGGCGGCGAAGATGTGGTCCTTGGAATCGAAGTACCAATAGACGTTGCCCCGGGCCACGCCGGCGGCGGAACTGATGTCCGCCATCGTCGTCTTGGCGTAGCCCTTCGCCAGAAAGAGCTCGGTGGCCGCGGCTAGCAGATCACCCGCGCGCTCCTCCCGGGGAATCTGTTGGCGGTTCCGCGGCATTCCGACTCCTCACGTGAGTTCACCCCATCTCACGTGAGTGTAGACACCCGGCAGGCAGCCCCCCTGCTCAGGAGGAAGGAGTGCTGTGCCCACCGGGCCCCGGCGAGGAGTCCCTGGAGATTGTCCACGGGTACTCCTCGTCGCAGTGATGGACCGGGTTGTTCATTCTTCGTGTCCCGTCACCTCGAGGGACGGCGCCCAGCGCGGGATCTCGCCCCTCCCGGAGACCAGGCGGATGTTCTTGCTGTAGCCGTACTCGCCCAACGTTTCCGCCGCGGTTTCCCGGCCGAAGCCGCTCGCACCGACACCGCCGAAGGGCACGCCCGTGAAATTCCGGTTGTAGTTGTTCACGAAGACGAACCCGGTGTGCAGGGCGCGGCTGACCCGCAGCGCGCGCTCGGAATTCGGCGTGAACACTGCGGCGACCAGGCCGAAGTCGGTGCCGTTGGCGATCCTGACGGCCTCGTCTTCGTCGCGGAACGGGATCATCGAGATGACCGGGCCGAAGATCTCCTCCTGCGCGATGCGCATGTCCGGGCGAACGCCGGTGAACAGCGTCGGCGCGACGTAGAAGCCGCCTGCCAGGTCCGGGTCGTCGGGGAGCGGCGCCTGTGCGGCGATCGTGGCACCCTCCTGAACGCCGATGTCGATGTAGTCGAGCACCCGCTTGCGCTGGGCGGCGGACACCATCGGTCCGATGTGCGTGCCAGGGTCGGCGCCGTTGCCGACACGCAGCCGCTTCACCGCGTTGCCATAGCGGCGCGCGACCTCGTCGTAGATGTCGGCGTGTACCAGGACGCGGGACGCTGAAGTGCAGGCCTCACCCTGGTTGAAGAGACCTCCCTCGATAGCCCACGGCACCGCCAGGTCGAGGTCCGCGTCCTCGAAGATGATGAACGGGTCCTTGCCGCCGAGCTCCATCAGGGTCGGGGTCAGGTGGTCGGCCGCGGTCTTGATGACGGAGACGCCGGTGGTGGGCGACCCGGTGAACGAGACCTTGCCGACGAGCGGGTGCCCCGCGAGCTGCGACCCGACCGGGCCGGTGCCAGGAATGATGTGCACCACGTCGTCGGGCAGGACGGACTGGATGATCTCCACCATGCGCAGGGCCGACAGCGGGGCCTGCTCCGGCGGCTTGATCACCACCGCGTTGCCGACGGCCAGTGCCGGGGCCAGCTTGCTCGCGGTGTGGATCGGCGGCCAGTTGAACGGCACTATCGCGGCGATGACGCCGTAGGGTTCGAGCACCGTGATGTCCAGCAGACTTCCGCCGTCGTTGACCTGGCCGGGCATGGAGTCGCACAGGCTCGCGAAGTACTCGAAGATCCCGATTGCCGCGTTCACGTCCCCATTGCGCGCCTGGGAAAGGGGTTTGCCGTTGTCGCTGCACTCCAGGGCCGCGATCTCGTCGGCGTGCTCGCGCACCGCCTGGGCGACCTTGCGCAGCCAGCTGCCGCGTTCGCGGGCGGTGCGGGCCTTCCAGGAGAAGTGCGCGTCGTAGGCCGTCTGAACAGCCTGGTCGACTTCCTTGACACCTGCGCCCTGCACGACGGCAAGCGGCGCGCCGGTCGCGGGGTTGTCGACGGTGAACTGATCGGCGGCGTCTTCGGACGACCACCGGGTGCGGATCGCGCCTTCGGGTTGTGACGACCTTGCCATGGTCCTGCTCCGTTCAAGGAATTACTGCGGGGTGACGACTCGCTCGCCGGATACGGCAGCCGCCGGTTGGTGACGGCCCCTCAGGGCCTGAGGACGATCTGGCACCGCTGCAGCCGGATCGCCCCGAGCCGGGCAGGCCCTGCCCTGGAGACGACGACTGTCTCGCCTCCACCGTCAGCTGATCAGTCGGTCTACTGGCCGCCTTCGGCCAGGATCCTGTTGCGTACGCCGGCGAGGGCTCCCGCCATCGCGCCCGCGGGCCTGCCGAAGGTGGTCGCCGAGAACTGGGCGGGGCCGGTCTTGGCCGTGAAGGAGTGCGGGTAGGCGAACTCCCGGAGTCCTTCCTCGCCCTGCTTGCGCCCGTAGCCGCTGTCGCCGCGACCGCCGAAGGGCACGGCGGGGTTGATGGAGAACACCAGGGCGTCGTTGATGCTGGTCATTCCGACGCGGAGCTGACGGGCGATGGCTTCGCCGCGGTCGCGGCTGAAGACGGCGCTGCCCAGTCCGTACCGCCCTGCGTTGATGTGCGCGATGGCCTCCTCCGTGTCGGTGACCTTGACGACGGCCAGCGTGGGCCCGAACGTCTCCTCCGTCGCCGCCAGGGCGTCGGGGCTCACGCCGACGAGGATGGTGGGAGTGACATAGCGCTCCCCCACTGCCTCGATGCCACCGACAGTGGCTGTAGCGCCGCGATCGAGAGCGTCCTGGATGTGCTCCCGGATGATCGGGATCTGGGTGGGCAGGGGAACCGGCCCGATCTCCGCGTCCTCGTCGCTGCCGACGCGTACCTGTTTGGCGAGGTCGCTGATCTTCTCGACGAACTCGTCGTGAACCGACTCGGCGACGTAGGCCACTTCAAGGCTGATGCAGCCGTGTCCAGTGTTCTGCATGGCGCCCCAGACGACGTGCCTGGCGGCTTCGTCCAGGTCGGCGTCCTCAGCCACGATGACGCCGTCCTTGCCCCCGAGTTCCAGCAGAACGGGGGTCAGGGTCTGCGCGCACTGGGCGGCCACCGTCTTGCCCGTGGTGACGCTGCCGGTGAACGCGAGCTTGTTCAGGCCGGCCTCGATGAGCGCTCCGCCGGTGGCCCCGAACCCGTTGAGGCACTGGAGGACATTCGGGAAGTCAGGGACCGCACGCTGCCAGGTCCGGACGATCCACTCCCCGACGCCAGGCGTGATCTGGCTGGGCTTGAGGATGGCGGCGTTTCCGGCCGCGACCGCCTCGATCAGGATGGCCCCCGGCGTCAGGAGAGGGAAGTTCCACGGGCCGATGACACCGACGACGCCGTAGGGCTGGTATTCGACCCACGCTCGCTGGTTGGGCACGGTGGGGCTGGCGGGGACCTCCCGGCGTCCCAGCACGCGCTCGGCGTTTTCGATGGCGTACTGCACATGCTCCAGAATCCCGAGCACCTCGACGCGGGCGTCGTCGAGGGGCTTGCCGTTCTCGGTGTGGATGAGGGCGGCTCCCTCCTCGCCGCCTACGGCTATCTCCCGCCGCCACGCGCGCAGTCGCTCCGCGCGGCCCTCGAATCCGAGGTCCCACCAGGGCCCGGCGGACGAGCGTGCGGCAGCGACAGCCGCGACCGCCTCTTCCTTGCCGGCCACGGGGTACCGGGCGAACTCCGTCCCGGTGGCCTGATCGACGGTGACCACCTGGGTCCCGTTCTGGCCGATGGCTCCGTCACGGGTGATCGTTGGAGCGTTGTTGATCATGAACTTTCCCACTTTCTTGCGCCCGCCGGCACCCGAGCAGCACCCCGCGGGTGGTGGCAGATGGGGGACATGGTCTTCGGCGCGATGAAGGGCAGCCGCGTAACACGGGTGCGCGCGCCGCCATGAATGACTTCAGCGATGGCTCATGAGCCTGGCAAGCCTTAGATTATCAAGCAGATGCTTGATGTCAAGCACTTGATAGACAGCAAGATCCTTGCGTCCCAGTGAGCGCGACGCTGCCACGCCGGTGCGGCCCGCAGGCCGACCCGAGTGGTGGAGGCAGCCGACGGGCGGGCAGTCGACTGGTGGCACTCACCTACCCGCCGGCTGTCACTGCCCTAATCCCGCTGCTCCGTGTAGCGAACCGCGGGTGTCGGCTGGTTGCCGCCCGTGACAAAAGCGGCCTCTGCGGCGAGCAAGGCGTCCAGGGCTGAGTCCTGACCCTCCAGACCAGGGGCACAGACGGTCTCACCCAGGCGCAGCCCGGCCAGGCTGGCCGAGGCCACGCCCTCTGGCGACATCGCCCAGGGGATGCTGCGGCCGGCGCCGCTGTTCCACTCCGTTGCCACGACGCCGGGGCACACCACCTGGACGCGAACCGGGGTGTCGGCGAGCTCACCGGCGAGGGTGCGCGTGAAGCCCAGGATGGCGGCCTTCGCGGCGACGTACAGGGTGCGCCGGGGTGCTCGCGAGTCAGCAAGGCCCGCACTGAAGGCGAGGAGTGAGGCGACGGTGACGATCACACCTTCCCCTGCCGCGAGCATTCCGGGGAGTGCGGCGTGGACCAGCCGAATGGGGGCGACGGCGTTGAGGGTGAGCAGGCGGTCGATGTCGGCAGGGTCGACGTCGGCGAGCGGGGCGTAGCCGCCGGCGCCGGCATTGCTGATCAGCATGCGCACATCCCCGGCGGCGAGCCGGTCGGTGACAGCGGCGATGCCGTCAGGGGCCATGAGGTCGGCGGGCAGCACCTCGACGGCTGCTCCATGGGCGCGGAGTTCCTCGGCAAGATCGGCGAGCCGGTCGGCTCGTCGCGCGACCAGGACGAGGTCGTGATCGTCCGCCAGGAGACGGGCGTAGGCGGCGCCGATGCCGGAGGAGGCGCCAGTGATCAAAGCGATGGGGCGAGTCATGGGACCAGCGTTCATCAACCACTAGGCGCATGTCAAACGCTTGATGATCCTGAAGTGTCGTATCCTTCTCGCGTGATTCGCAATGATGAGGAGCCTGTCGGACTCGGCGCGCTGGACCGGGTGACCTGGGCGTTGCGCCGCGCGGAGCTGGCGGTGCAGAGCCTCAAGGAGCAGCGGCTGCGTCCGCTGGGCATGGTGGCGGCGCACTACACGCTCCTGATCTCCGTGCACGACGAGCCGGGACTGACCGGCGCCGAACTTGCCCGCCGCCTCAACGTGACCCCACAGGCCATCGCCTCACTGGTGGCGCGCCTGGAGGGCCGCGGGCAGCTGGAGAGACGTGAGCATGCGCGCCACCGGCACGTCCAGGAGCTGCACCTCACCGACGCCGGTCGGGAGGCGTTGCGCGCGGCCGACGCGGTGATCGCCGACATCGAGCGGCAGGTCACCGATGGTCTCGGCTCGGAGACAGCACAACTGCGAGCGCTGCTCGACCAAGTGACCGAGGCGGTTCGCGAGGTCTCAGCGCGCGGTCCCGTCGGCTGAGCGTCCCCCGAGCGGTGGCGTCATCACCGGCTCACACCAGACCCTTTCGCGCGACGCACGACATCAGCCGCTCGGCCACAGCAAGAGGTATTCACATCCTTGAGGACAATCAAGTAACTTGACAAGTGCCCAGGTACCGTATTCTCACCGGGTGACCAAGGATGTTGAACGGCCGATCCCTGCCGAGCACCTGACCCGGGTGACCTGGGCCCTGCGGCGGGCGGAGTGGGCTGTACAGGCCCGGAAAGAGCAACGGCTACGACCGCTGGGCATCGCGGCCGCGCAGTACACCCTGCTGATCTCCGTCCACACCGACCCCGGCCTGACCGGCGCGGAACTGGCCCGCCGCCTGAACGTCACCCCGCAAGCAGTGGCCTCCCAGGTGGCCCGCCTGGAGGAGCGGGGTCAACTGGAACGCCGGCCGCACCCGCGCCACCGCCACGTGCAGGAGTTGCACCTCACCGACGCCGGCCGCGACTCCCTGCGGGATGCCGAGGCCGTGATCGTGGACATCGAACTGCGGATCGCCGAGAAGCTCGGTCCGAAGAAAGCCACACAGTTGAGGGCACTGCTGGACGAGGTGGCCGACGCGGTCCGGGAGGCGTGAGATTGTGGGCTTGCCGACCTGCTCCCCTGAGATCAGCGTGGGTTCACGGGTGGTGGGTACCTCGCCAGTCGGCTTTTGGCCGACGGTCATGCAGCGCATTCCCGTAGCAGGGCATCGGGATTGAGCTCGGCAAGCACGCGGAGCAGCAGGGAGTGAATGACTGCCCGCTCGGCGGGGGCCAGGGCCACCATCGCTTCCCCGTCAAGTCGTTCCACCACCTCCCGCGCCAGATCGGCGAGCTTCGCGCCGGCTTCGGTGATGGTCAGCTGGACGGTTCTACGGTTCGAAGGGTGATCGTGGCGAGCCAGAAGGCCGCGATCCACCAGTGCGTTGACGGCAGCGCCATGGACTGGGGAGTGAGGCCGGTTCTGCGCGCGATCTCCGCCGCGGAGGTTCCCGGCGCCGAGATCGCGCGCCGCTCGGGCATCACGGCCCAGTCCATGGGAGCCGCAGTGAGCCAACTCGTCGAGAGAGGACTCCTACGACGTGAGCCGCACCCGACCAGCCGCCGCAGCATGCGCCTGTTCGCGACCGCCGAGGGTGAGGCGACTGCCGCTCGTGCCGCTTCGATCGCCCGGCGGATCGAACGGGAGACGACATCCCCACTCTCCCCGGACGACAAGGACAGCATTCACCGTCTGCTCTACCGTTTGGTCGAGGAACTGAACCCCGATGCCCTCGCCATCGACAGTCGCTCCTTGAACTAGCCCTGGGGCCCTGGCTGTCCAGCCGACGAGCGCATCGCCCGCACCGCCGGCGTCGGCAAAGCGGCCATCTACCGCCGCTGGAGCGACAAAGAGGACCTGTTCGTCGACGTCATACGCGCTGCCGAGTCCGCCGAACCCGAACTCCCCGGCACCTCGATGCGGGACGACCTCGTCGTTCTGCTGGAGTCGCTGCGGCAACGCAGCCTGGTCAGCCGCTTGTCGGCGATCCTGCACAACGCGCACGCCCAGACGAGGAGCAGCCCGAAGATATGGGCCGCCTACCATGCCGGCGTGATCACTCCCCGACGTGACCTCGGACTGGCGATCCTGCGTCGAGGCCGGACGAACGGGGAACTTCGTACGGACGTCGACCTGGAACTGGCCATCGAAATGTTCGTCGGTCCTCTGCTCATCCGCTCGTTCGTCGGCCCCGACCCCGACCTCCCTGACGGACTGGCCGAGCAGATCGTCGACACCGTGCTCCACGGCCTACGACCCGTCAGCTTCCCGAGCGCTTGATCCGTTGCATGCGCGGGCACAGGTCTGGTGGTTCACGGCACCAGGACGATTTTTCCGCTGGTGTGACCTGCCATGATCTCGCGATGGGCGGCAGCGGCTTCGCTGAGCGGGTAGCTGCCGGCGATCAGGACTCGCAGTCGCCCGGCCTCCGCAGCCTCGGTGAGCCGCAGGCGGGCGGCGGCACGGATGTCCGTGCCCGGATCCGCGCCGGGACCGCCGCCGAGAAGCTTGATGCCGGCCTGGGCCCCGCGCACGAAGCCCGCGATGGTGGCGATGCGGGAACGGTCCGCCACGAGTTCCACGGAGACGTCCACCGCCTCGTCGGTGCCCACCAGGTCTGCCGCCGCGTGGACGCCCTCCGGTGCTGCCGCACGTACCCGGTCGGCCAGACCGGGCCCGTATGCGACCGGCACCGCCCCCAGTTTGACACCGGTTTGGGCCAGCGGGGCGAGCGTCGCCGGACAACTCCATGCCGGTGGCGGCATTGCTTTACGCCTGCTCGGGGCGGGAGGAACCCGTGACATTCACTGGTGCTCGGGGCGGAGTTCAACCGGGCTGGAGATTTTCGGGCCCCGTGGTTCCGGGCTCAACCCATGGCAGGAACAGTGGGCTACAGGGCGGGGGCGTCAATGCCCCAGGACTTGACGAAGGTGGGTACTACCTCGATCCAGTTCGGCCCGAACCCCGGCCCCAGCACCTCGCCACCCTCCGTGTGCAGGACCGTCGTCCCCTTGATGAGGATCGCGCGCGGCTGCCATGTCTGCTCATCCGGCACGTCGTCGACCACCAACGCCGCCTGCGGGTTGCCCCTGAGGTGCCGAACGTACAGCCGCTCCTGGCCTTGTCCTTCCAGCAAACGCCCTCCGATCTTGATCACCTCGTGCTCAGGATCGAAGTGGTACCGGATGGGCACCACATGCGGCATGCCCGACTTACCTGTCGTGGCGAGTCGCCCAAGGATGTGTTCTTCCAGGAAACCGACTTCCTGCGCGTTGAACCTACTCACATCGATCCCCATTTGGTTGGTTGAATTCGACGTCTCCGAAACTCGTTCTGCCTGGCCGCGATGTACAGGGTGCGGCGGTTGCCTGTCCATCCGGCGCCGACAGCGAGCAACGACCTGCACCGCCGCACCGGCCTGGCGGAGTACGCGGCACCAATGCCGGAGGAAGGGCCCGCTCTCAGAGCAAGGGTCCGAGTCATGACCTCAAACTACTTCAGGGGGCTGCCGCTGATCAAGCGTTTGATGCCTATGAAGGTACCTTACGCTCGGGCCTGGAAGCGGAGGCAGCCACTCCCTCCAGGCCTGACGGGCCGCCAACCCACGGATCGAGAGTGGGACGAGGTCGTCGGACTGGAGGAGGCCGACGGCCTCGCCGTCGCTTTCGACGTAGAGCCGGACGGCATCCAGACGACCGTCGCCACAGAACGAGCGGCGCAGATGTACGACGTACCGAATCCGTGGATCAGGCGATTACCAAGATGGTGGAATTCTTCGCCATTCTCCAATGGCCCACAATGCATCAGCCGAGTATGCGCAGAAACCGGGTACGGGACTGGCCGCTCTGCGGCGTAGGCCGTCGGACCGGATTCGCATACCGGGAGAGCGGTAGGCAGGGGAAAATTTCTTACCCCTCACAGCGTGCGCTTCCGATGCAATGCTCGGCCATACACCGGACGAAGACTTTCGAGGAGCCCGATCATCATGTCCCCTTCCGGCCGCACCACAATCGCCGTGGGCTTTCATTCAGGCACGGCCACACGGCCACACGGCCGCCGTCGCGGAGGCCGTGGCGCGGCGAAAGCCGGCGCTGGTTCACACATGCCTGAGTGGCTCAGCACAGCATGTACTCGATCAGCCTGGGCCTGATGCCGGGCTGGGATTTCACCAAGGGCAGCGAGAACAACATCTCCCCCGCACAAGGAGCGAACACATGTCCGAATCCCCGAATCTCGCTCTCATCCGGCGGGTCTACGCATCCCGGATGGCGCCCGAGGTCACCAAGGAGGTCATGGCCCCGGATCTCGTCTGGGACATCACCCCCGGCTTCCCGAACAGCGGCGTCTACCACGGCTGGGACAGCGTGGCGAAGGACTTCTTCGGCACGCCGATGCCGAACATCGTGTCCTTCGGCGCGGTGCCCGAGGACTTCTACGCGGACGACGAAGGCCACGTCTTCGTGACCGGGCACTACCACGCCGAGACCACGTCCGGCAGCACGGCCGACGTCCGATTCATCCACTTGTGGACGGTCCGTGACGGCAAGGCCGTCAGTATGCGGCAGGCCGCCGACAGCCACGTCCTCCAGGAAGCCCTCAAGGGCTGAGGCCACCCCCTCAAGGAGAGTCACCCATGGCGAAGATCCTCTTCGTGATCACCGCGTCCGACCACTGGACGTTGGCCGACGGAACCAGGCAACCGGCCGGCTTCTGGGCCGAGGAGGCGATCGGCCCCTACCAGGTCTTCAAGGAGGCCGGATTCGAGATCGCGGCGGCGACGCCCGGCGGCGTGCCGCCCACCGCCGACGCCCTCAGCCTCACCCCCGACTTCAACGGCGGCGAGGAAGGTGCCCAGCGCATGCGGACCGCCCTGCACGAGGCGACCGAGCTGGCGCACCCGATCCGCATCGAGGACGTGAACATCGACGACTACGTGGCCGTGTTCTATCCCGGCGGCTGGGGCCCGATGGAGGACCTGCCCGACGACGCCGCCTCCGGCACGCTGCTCACCGACTGGCTCGCCTCGGGCAAGCCTGTGTCGCTGGTCTGCCACGGCCCCGCAGCGCTGCTGGCCACCATCGGCCCGGACGGGACATCCCCGTTCGCCGGCTACCGGCTGACCGGCCTCTCCAACGCCGAGGAGAAGCTGAACGGTCTCGCGGACCGCGCGAAGTGGCTGCTGCAGGACCGCCTCGTCGACGAACTCGGCGCGGACTACCGCGAGACCGAGCCGTTCGCCCCGCACGTCGAGACGGACCGCACCCTGTACACCGGGCAGAATCCGGGCTCTGCGGTACCCCTGGCCCAGGAACTGCTCAAGGCACTGTGAGCTGACACCAGAGCCATCTGCTCGCTCGGGCGGCCGTACGCACTCCGGGCCGCCCGAGTCGTCTTCCACCTGTTGTCGTTCAGGGCGGAGCCGTACCAATCTCATATATGGGTAAAGCCCACGATGGACAGGATCTCCCACCCTCACAGCACCCGGCTCCTGTGTGCGAGGCTGCACATCATGAACCGCGACCCTCATCTGAACGAGCTGGGTGAGTTTCTCAAAGCCCGCCGTGCCGAGCTCACTCCTTCCGAGGTCGGACTCCGCGCCGGGGAACGGCGGCGGGTGAGCGGTCTGCGCCGTGAGGAGGTGGCCCTTCTCGCCTCGATCAGCACCGAGTACTACACGCGCATCGAGCAGGGCCGTCTCCAGGCATCGGCTCCCCTGCTCGACGAACTCGCCAAGACACTCCGCCTCAACGACGACCAGCGCACCTACCTCTTCGATCTCGCGGCGAAAGAGAGGGTGCGCCCCTCCGCGTCACGCGAGCGCCAGCAGGTGGATACCCAGCTACAGCGCATGCTGGACGATCTCACCGCCTCCCCGGCCTTCGTCATCGGCCGGCGCACCGACATCCTGGGCTGGAACCAGCTCGCCGCCGCCCTGTGGACCGATTTCGGGCGCTACCCGGAGCAGGAGCGCGTGTTCGTCCGGCTGCTGTTCACCGAACCCTGGATGCGCGAACTGTATGCCGACTGGGAGGAGGTCACCCGGCTGGCCATCGCCCAACTGCGTATGGAAAGCGCCCGCTACCCCGACGACCAGCGCCTCGCCGCTCTGGTCGAGGAACTCTCCGGCCGCGATCCACAGTTTCGGCAGTGGTGGACCGAACACGATGTCGCGATGCGGGGCAAGGGCGTCAAGAAGCTCCATCACCCGGTGGTGGGAGAGCTGACCCTCGACTGGAACACACTCACCTGCGGCACGGACCCCGACCAGCACATCATCGTGTGGAACGCCGAACCCGCCACCCCGTCCCACGACGGGCTGCGCCTCCTGGCCTCCTGGGCCGCGGACCAGAAGCGGACACCATCCGACACCGCCACCTGAGCCCTCTCCCCCTAACGGACACCTGAACGGCCGCCCGGGAGGCTGTCGAGCAGGCGCCGATCGGTGCTCCGCCGCACTCGGCGGACGTGTGGGCCTGGAGACACCAGCGTGAGAGATCCGGATTGCCTGGGAAAACCGCCGACACGCTGGGCCGATCGCCACGGATCCCGAGGATTGAGATAGTCGGGTCCATCATATGAACGCCCTCTTGGGGTGGGTGCCACCTTCTGTCACGATCCCTAGCAGTCAGATAGGAAAACTAGGGATCAGGGGGTGGCCGTGGGAGCGCTCAGCTGCGCAGACCGGGTGCTGCCCGTGCTGACCTCGCGTCGTCACATCGACTTCGGCCGTACGTCCAGCGCTATCTGTCGGCCGGTCTGAGACCTCAGCACGCCATCCCACACCTCTTTGATCACCCCTCCTTCCCTGAGAGGACACCTCCGTGTCTGCCGCAAGACCGCTCACCACTCTGCGCACCCTCGCCGTCATAGCCGCGCTCCCCCTCCTGCTCACCGCCTGCGGCTACGGCTCCAAGTCCACCGATGACGGCAAGCAGACCCCGGCGGCCGCGGCGGGCGCCAAGAAGCTCTCCGCCGACGAAGTGAAGATCGGCTACTTCCCCAACCTCACGCACGCCACCGCTCTGGTGGGTGTCCAGGAGGGCCTGTTCCAGAAGGAACTGGGCGGCACCACGATCAAGGCATCGACCTTCAACGCCGGCCCCTCCGAGATCGAGGCGCTGAACGCCGGGTCCATCGACATCGGCTGGATCGGCCCCTCCCCCTCCATCAACGGCTACACCAAGTCGAACGGCAAGAACCTGCGCATCATCGGCGGTTCCGCCTCCGGCGGCGTGAAGCTCGTCGTCAACCCGAAGAAGATCAAGTCCCTGAAGGACGTCAAGGGCAAGACGATCGCCACCCCACAGCTCGGCAACACCCAGGACGTCGCGTTCCTCAACTGGATCGCGGACCAGGGCTGGAAGGTCGACGCCGAGAGCGGCAAGGGCGACGTCTCCGTCGTCCGCACGGACAACAAGATCACCCCGGACGCCTACAAGTCCGGCTCCATCGACGGCGCCTGGGTGCCCGAGCCGACCGCGTCCAAGCTGGTCGCCGAGGGCGCGAAGGTGCTGCTGGACGAGTCGTCGCTGTGGCCGGACAAGAAGTTCGTGATCACGAACATCATCGTGCGGCAGGACTTCCTCAAGGAGCACCCGGACGTCGTCGAGGCCGTGCTGCGCGGTTCGGTGAAGACCAACGCGTGGATCAACGCAAACCCGGACGAGGCGAAGGCCTCCGCCAACAAGGCGCTGGAAAAGCTGTCGGGCAAGGCGCTTCCCGCCGACGTCATCGACCCCGCCTGGAAGTCCATCCAGTTCACCGACGACCCACTGGCCGCCACCCTCAACACCGAGGCGGAGCACGCCGTGAAGGCCGGCCTGCTGGAGAAGCCCGACCTGAAGGGCATCTACGACCTCACCCTCCTCAACAAGGTCCTCAAGGCCGAGGGCAAGGACGCGGTCGACGACGCTGGTCTCGGCGCCGAGTAACCAGGAACCGGACCCGATGAGTCCCCAGGAGGTGACGACCATGGCCACCACGATCGCCAAGGCTGCCGAGGACGCCACGGCGGTGACGTACGCCGCCCGTATCGAACACGTCTCGAAGTCCTTCCCCGCGCCGGGCACACCCGGCGGACGGCAGCTCGTACTGGACGACATCACGCTCGACGTCGCACCGGGCGAGTTCGTCACCCTCCTGGGGGCCTCCGGCTGCGGCAAGTCCACGCTGCTCAACCTGGTCGCGGCACTGGACCAGCCGTCCACGGGCACGATCGCCACGGACGGCCGGCCCGCCCTGATGTTCCAGGAACACGCGCTGTTCCCCTGGCTGACCGCGGGCAAGAACATCGAACTCGCCCTGAGGCTGCGCGGAGTCGCCAAGCAGGAGCGCCGCGCGGAGGCGGAACGGCTGCTGGAACTCGTACGGCTGCAGGATGCCCACCGCAAGCGGGTGCATGAGCTGTCGGGCGGGATGCGCCAGCGGGTCGCGCTGGCCCGGGCGCTGGCCCAGGACAGCCGACTGCTCCTGATGGACGAGCCGTTCGCCGCGCTGGACGCCATCACCCGTGACGTACTGCACGACGAGCTGACCCGCATCTGGAGTGAGACGGGGCTGTCGGTGCTGTTCGTGACGCACAACGTGCGCGAGGCGGTACGGCTTGCCCAGCGGGTGGTGCTGCTGTCCTCCCGCCCGGGCCGCATCGCCCGGGAGTGGACCGTCGGCATTCCGCAGCCGCGCCGCATCGAGGACAGCGCGGTCGCCGAGCTGTCCGTCGAGATCACCGAGGAACTGCGTGGGGAGATCCGCCGCCATGGCCAGCACTGACACCGGCGTCGACGCCGAGAAGGACGGCTCCACGGCGGACGGGCAGACCCGGGACGCTTACGGTCTGGCGGGGCTGGAAGCAGGCCTCGACGCCCTGGACTCGGTGCAGGCCGGCCGTACGCCGCTGCGCGAGACCCTGATACGCAAAGTCCTGCCCCCCGTCACCGCCGTGGCACTGGTGCTGGTCGTCTGGCAGTTGCTGGTGTGGGCGAACGTCGCCCCCGACTACAAGCTGCCCGCGCCCTCCGACGTGTGGAGCGAGGTGCGCGATGCCTGGGCCCAGGGCACCCTGCTCGACTACATCTGGACCAGCGTCTCCCGCGGTCTGCTCGGCTTCCTGCTGGCACTCGCCATCGGTACGCCGCTCGGCCTGCTCGTCGCCCGGGTGGCCTTCGTCCGGGCGGCCATCGGCCCCATCCTGTCCGGTCTGCAGTCGCTGCCGTCCGTGGCCTGGGTGCCGCCCGCCGTGATCTGGCTGGGCCTGAACGACAAGATGATGTACGCCGTGATCCTGCTCGGCGCGGTCCCGTCCATCGCCAACGGCCTCGTCGCGGGCGTCGACCAGATCCCGCCGCTGTTCCTGCGGGCCGGCCGGACGATGGGCGCGACCGGCCTGCGCGGGGCCTGGCACATCGTGATGCCGGGGGCGCTCCCCGGCTATCTGGCGGGACTCAAGCAGGGCTGGGCGTTCTCCTGGCGGTCCCTGATGGCCGCCGAGATCATCGCCTCCTCGCCCGATCTGGGCGTCGGCCTGGGCCAGTTGCTGGAGAACGGGCGCAACAACTCCAGCATGCCGCAGGTGTTCCTGGCCATCTTCCTGATCCTGCTCGTCGGCATCGCCATCGACCTGCTGCTCTTCAGCCCGCTGGAGCGGCGGGTGCTGCGCAGCCGCGGCCTGCTGGTCACCCGCTGAACGAACGGATCCCGATCGACACGCAGTACGCGCCCGATCCCGTCAGCCACCGGCGCACCCGCACACGGCACAGGCCCGGGCTGGCGCCGACAGCGGCGAGGAACTCCGCACCGAGCACGGTCCCGATGCCCGATGCCCAGGACGATGTCGGCGAGTGCACGCTCGCGAAACCGGCCCTCGATGAGCTTGTCCGTCTCGGAGATCTGCTTGTCGACCGGACGCCGGTCAGGGATTCGTCCAGGCCTCGGGGTCCTCCGCGAGGCTCAGGACCTCGTCGGGCAGCTTGGCCGCGGCCACGTGGGCCAGGGTGACCTCGCCGAGAATCTTGCGAACATTGGCGCGTGCGGCGATCCACAGCGGCAGCAGGGACTCCGCGGGACCACAGTAGGAGAGTTCGGGTGGGCGCACCCCCCGCACCGACACCAGGGGGCCGTCCGCCACACGGATGACGTCCGCGATGGCGATCGAGTCCGCCGGGCGGGCGAGCCGGTAGCCGCCCTTCCCGCCCCGCTGGCTGACCACGAGACCGCCCCGGCGCAGGTCGCCGAGGATGCCCTCCAGGAATTTGTGCGGGATGCCCTGCGCCGCGGCGATCGCCTCGGCCTTGAGCGAGGCCTCGTCCCCTGCTGCGGCCAGCTCCAGGGCCGCCCGCACCGCATAGTCCGCCCGCGCCGAGATCCGCATGCCGCGATTATCCATCACCGCCGTGTCCGCCCGTCACCGGCTGCGCCGTCAGGCGGGAAGGGTGAAGGACGGGTGCGCACCGTTGAGGAAGTAGCCCCGATCTCGCGCAGTCTGTGGGCGGCTGGTTCGCGCAGGGAGTGGGTCCGGGCGTTACGCCAGAAGCGGTCGAAGCCGTGCCGAGTGGAAGCGGCGTCGGCTCCGACGACGTCCAGGGCACGGGTGGTGATCTCCTGCGCGGCCCGGGAGGCCGCGGCCTCGGCCACGCTCGCGAGGACGGCGATCTCCGCGCACTCCTCGTCGTCGAGATCCTCGCCCTGCGCGAGGCCGCACAACAGGGCATCCACCGCCTGGTCGGCGAGAGCGGACGCGGCACGTGCGACGACGGCGAGCTCGCCGTACACGGTCAGCGCGTACGGATCCTGCGGGGGGCTGCCCGGCCAGGGCTGGGGCGAGAAGGGCTGCCAGGGCGACCGTACGGCCCTTGCGTGCTCGTGGACCTCGGCCAGCAGTCCCTCGGCGACGCCGAGACAGAACTGCGCGGAGACCAGACGCGCGGTCGGCACGGCAAGAGAGGCGAAGGGTGACAGGACGCCCTCGTCCAGCGAGAGCGTGCCGAACACGTCGTCCGCCGCGACCGGCACGGAGTCGAACTCCACGGCGCCACCGGCTGCCCGCCGCTGGCCGAAGGTAGGCGAGTTCGCGATGGCGCGCGACCGGGGCGGTCGTCCCGCCCCGAGAGCCTCCGCCGCGATCACGTGGTCATCGCGGGCCCCCGGCGCCGGCGAACGGCACTTGGGCCGAGGGGGCGGCCTGTTGTCCGTACGGGTGCCGCCACAGGCCCTGCGCCTGGAGTTTCGGCAGGACACCCTCGCCGAACCAATACGCCTCCTCCAGGTGCGGATAGCCGGAGAGCACGAACTCGTCGATGCCGAGAGCGTGGTACTCCTTGATCCGCTCGGCGACCTCGTCGTGGCTGCCGACCAGGGCGGTGCCCGCGCCGCCGCGCACCAGGCCGATGCCCGCCCACAGGTTGGGGTGGATCTCCAGGCGGGTGGCGGTCCCCCCGCTCGAGCGAAGTCGAGAGTGGGAGAGGCTGCCGCCGCCGTGCAGGGCGAGCATGCGCTGCTGGCCCTCGGACTCGCTGCGGGCCAGGCCCGCCTGGATGGTCTTGACCGCCTCCGGGTCGAAGCCGTCCAGGAGCCGGTTCGCTTCGGCCCAGGCCTGCTCGGAGGTGTCGCGGGTGATGACATGCAGGCGGATGCCGAAGCGGACGCTACGGCCCTCCCTGTCGGCCAACGCCCGGATCCAGGCGATCTTCTCCGCGACGGCGGCGGGCGGCTCGCCCCAGGTGAGATAGACGTCGACATGCTTGGCGGCGACTTCTCCCGCGATCGGCGAGGAGCCCCCGAAGTACACCTCGGGGACCGGGTCGGGCACCCGTGCGAGCTTCGCGTCCTCGACATGGAGGTGCTCGCCGCGCAGGTCGACGGACTTGCCCGTCCACAACCCTCGTACGATCTCGAGGAATTCGCCGGTACGGCGGTAGCGCGCGTCCTTGTCGAGGAAGTCTCCGTAGGCCCGCTGCTCGTGGCTTTCGCCGCCGGTGACGACGTTGAGCAGGAGCCGTCCGCCGGTCTGCCGCTGGAAGGTGGAGGCCATCTGCGCGGCGAGCGTCGGTGAGACGAAGCCGGGCCGGAAGGCGACGAGGAACTTCAGGTGCTCGGTGTTCTGGCTGATCATCGCGGTGGTCAGCCACGCGTCCTCGCACCAGGCTCCCGTCGGCGTGAGTGCGCCGACGAAGCCCAGGTCTTCGGCGGCGCGGGCGATCTGGCTGAGGTAGGCGACCGTCGGCGGCCGGTCGCGCCCGGACTCGGTGGCGGGGGTGCCGTGGCCGCCGCCGACGACGTGGCGGCTGTCTCCGTTGGTCGGCAGGAACCAGTGGAAGGTGAGGGACACGCGGGACTCCGATCAGGGGTGCAATCAGGGGACGTTCGTCAGCGCCGGGGCGGAGAGCCGGTCCAGCTCCTCGCGGGGAAGCCGGCGTTCGGCGTCGTCGGTGATGACGTGTGCGGTCATGGCGTCAGCTCGCCGCGGCCAGGAGCGGGGTACGGCCCAGCGCCAGTGAGAAATGGTCGACGACCTGGGTGAGGGCCTCGGCGGCGGCCGGTGCGACAGTGGTCGAGCCGTCGTCGTGGGCGGTGATGTCCTTGTCGAGGGTGAACCAGCCCTGCACGATGTGCGCGGCACCCATGGAGTTGAGGACCGGACGCAGGGCGTAGTCGATGGCGAGGACATGCGCGGTGGAGCCGCCGGTGGCGAGCGGGAGGACCGTCTTCCCGGTGAGTGCGTACTGCGGGAGCAGGTCGAGGAGCGCCTTGAGGACTCCGGAGTACGACGCTTTGTAGACGGGTGTTCCTACGACGACGCCGTCGGCGCTCGCGAACAGCTCGGTGGCCTCGACGATCGCCGGATGCCGGAAGTCCGCGCCGAGCAGGGCCTCGGCGGGGATGGTGCGAACGTCGAGCGGGACGACCTCGTGCCCCTGAGCGGTCAGTCGCTGGTCCAGGTGGCGCAGCAGGCGGTTGGTGCGGGAGGAGGCGGAAGGGCTGCCGGAGACGGACAGGACGGTGGCCATGGGTCCTCTTTCAGGGAGAAGGGGGCGCCTCCGCCGGGGAGGCGCTCTGGGGGCGGTCAGGAGTACCAGGTGGGCAGGCCGGCGCCTTCACTGCTGGAAGGAGTGCCCCCGTCGGCGCCATTCCTCCGCGAGCAGTTCGTACGAGCGGACCCGGTCCGTGTGGTCATGAGTGATCGTCGTGATGAGCAACTCGTCCGCGCCCGTGGCCTCCTGCAGTTGTTCCAACTGGTCGGCGACCCGGCCCGGCGAGCCGACGAACTGGGTGTCGAGGCGGTCTTGGACGAGGGCACGGCTCTCGTCGGTCCATGTGTGGGCGCGCGCTTCCTCCGGCGTCGGGAACTCGATGGCGCCCTCGGCGGTGCGGATGCTGCGCACCCACGGGCCGTATCCGGTGGCGAGTTCACGGGCTGTTGCGTCGTCCTCGGCGACGACGACGTCCGCCGAGACGCTGACGTACGGCTTGTCGAGGAACTCGGAGGGCTGGAAGAAGGACCGGTAGCCCTCCACCGCCTCCAGGACCGTGGCCGGGCTGACGTGATAGTTGGCCGCGAACCGCAGACCGTTGCCGCCCGCCACCTCGGCGCTCTGACCACCGCTGCTGCCCAGGATCCACACCTCCACGTCGGCGCCCTCCCCTGGCACGACGTGTGCCTCGACGCCCTCCGGCGAGCGGTAGGTGCCGGCCAGCAGGGCGAGGATGTCGTCGATCTGCTCGGCGTAGTCCTGTGACTCGGCGCCCGGCAGCAGGAGCAGCTTGCGCTGCAGCGCGACGCGGGGTGAGCCAAGCAGATGCTCGAAGGAGAAGCGGGGTGGGATCAGCAGGCCGTTCGGGGTGCGGCCGTCGACGACGGGGGTCGCCGTCGGCGACGGCGTGGCCGGCTGCCCCGGCGGGCGGCCACCGGAGCGGCCCAGGCCCAGATCGAAGCGGCCCGGGTGCAGTGTGTCGAGCAGGCCGAACTCCTCCACGGTGGACAGCGCCGTGCGGTGCCCGAGCTGCACGGCCCCGGAGCCGAGCCGGATGGTGGAGGTGGCGGAGGCGGTCAGCGCCAGGACGACGGCGGGTGAGGTTCCGGCCACGCCGGGATTGAGGTGGTGCTCGGCGAACCAGTAGCGGGCATATCCGAAGCGCTCGGCCTGTTGTGCGAGGTCGATGGAGTTGCGCAGGGCATCGGCTGCCGTCGAGCCGGAGGAGATCGGGACCAGGTCGAGGACGCTGAGGGAGATGTCAGACACGGGCGGACTCCTGAGTGAGCGGTGATGCCGGAAGCACGGGGCCCCAGGCGAACGGCGGATCGGGGATCTCCCGACGCAGGACGGGGGCGACCTCGGACTGGAACAGCTCGAGGGAGGCACGGTGCTGGGACTCCGTCAGCCCGCTCGCGTCGGCATGCAGGTGGAGCACGGTGTGCCCGAACTGTTCGTAGTAGCGGTGCACCTTGTCGATGACCTGTTGCGGGCTGCCGATCAGGGCGGAGCTGCGTTCGACGAAGTCCTCCAGGGCCTCGAACACGACCGGCAGGCCGGCCTTCTTGAAGAACGCCAGGTTGGACTCGAAGATCGGCCGGTACGCGGCCAGCGCCTCCTGGGAGGTGGGGGCCACGTAGATGCCGGCCGTCCCGGCGCCGACCGCGATGTCGGCCGGGTCGCGGCCGTAGAACTCCCAGCGCTCGCGGTAATGGCGGATCAACTCGGCATACGGCTCGATGGGGTTGGTGACGTTCGCGGAGAACAGCGGGTCGCCGTAGCGAGCGGCGAGGTCGACCGACTCCTTGCTGGTGGCGCTGCCGTGCCAGACCCGGACCGGCTGCTGGTACGGCCGCGGCCACACCTCGGCGTCGGTCAGCGGTGGGCGGAAGCGGGTGTCGGCGGTGACCTTGTCCTGCCGCCAGATCTGCCGGAACACCTCGTAGCTCTCGGAGTTGCGGTCCCACTGGTCCTCGGGAGTGACGTGGAACAGGTCGCGCTGGGCGGCGCCGTTGCCCTTGCCGATGATCAGATCCAGGCGGCCGCCCGAGAGGTGGTCGAGGGTGGCGTAGTCCTCATACGCGCGGACCGGGTCCAGCAGGCTGAGCGTGGTCACGGCCGTGAACAGGCGGATCCGCTTGGTCAGGGCTGCCACATGACTCAGTACGACGGTCGGGGAGGAGGAGATGAACGGCCGCTCGTGGCGCTCCCCCACGCCGAAGCCGTCGAAGCCCAGCTCCTCGGCGAGCAGGGCGTTGTCGAGGACCTCGCGGAACCGGTCATGGGTGGACTTCCGCACCCCGGTGACGGGGTCCGGGCGGTGCACGACGAGCGTGATGGCGAGGAATTTCACGACGCGGCGCGCTCATCGTCGGCCACCTGGTCCGGGTGCGCCAGGCCCAGGTGGTCGCGGAGGGTGGGGCCCTCGTACTCCGAGCGGAAGACGCCCTGTTCCTGCAGCAGCGGGACGACCTTGTCGGCGAAGTCGTCCAGGCCGGTCGGGGTGATGTGCGGGACGAGGATGAAGCCGTCGCTCGCGTCGGCCTGGACGTAGTCGTTGATGGTCCTGGCGATGGACGTCGGGGAGCCGACGAAGGTCTGCCGGTTGCCGGTGTTGATGACGAGGTCGCGGATGGACCAGTTGTTGGCGGCGGCGAGCTCACGCCACTCGCGTGCGGTGGCCAGCGGGTCGCGGTACATCCGAACCTGGGCGCGGCCCTTGGAGATGTGGTTGTCGCTGACGTCCGGGTCGATGTCCGGCAGCGGGCCCTCGGGGTCGTAGGAGGACAGGTCCCGGTTCCAGACGAACTCCAGGTGCTTGATGGCGGTGGCCCCGCTGACCTGCTGGCGGCGCACCTCCCTGGCCAGTTCCGCCGCCTCGGCGTCGGTGTCGGCGAGCGCGAAGGAGGCGGCGGGCAGGATGAGCAACTGGTCCTGCCGGCGGCCGTACTTGGAGAGGCGGTTCTTGACGTCGGTGTAGAAGACCTGGCCCTCCTTGAGGGTGGCGTGCCGGCTGAAGATCGCGTCGGCGCTGGACGCGGCGAACTCCCGGCCCTCCTCGGAGTCGCCGGCCTGGAAGATCACCGGGCGGCCCTGCGGGGAGCGCGGGACGTTGAACTGGCCGTGGATGTCGAAGTGTTGGCCTGAGTGCACGAAGGAGCCGGCCTTCGCGTCGCGCAGGAACACGCCGGACTCCTGATCGGCGAGGATCTCGTCGCCGTGCCAGGAGTCGAAGAGTTCGTTCGCCGTGGCCAGGAACTCCTTGGCGCGGGAGTAGCGCTCGTCCTGGGGCAGGAAACCGCCGCGGCGGAAGTTCTCGCCGGTGAAGGCGTCCCAGGAGGTGACGACGTTCCACGCGGAGCGGCCGCCGGAGAGGTGGTCGAGGCTGGCGAACTGGCGGGCCACCTCGTAGGGCTCGTTGAAGGTGGAGTTGATGGTGCCGGTCAGACCGATGTGCTCGGTGACGGCGGCGAGCGCGGTGAGGATCGTGAAGGTGTCGGGGCGGCCGACGACGTCCAGGTCGTAGATTTTCCCGCCCTGTTCGCGCAGCCGGAGTCCCTCGGCGAGGAACAGGAAGTCGAACTTGGCGCGTTCGGCGGTCTGCGCGAAGTGGGCGAAGGAGCTGAACTCGATGTGGCTTCCGGCCTTCGGGTCGCTCCACACGGTGGTGTTGTTGACGCCCGGGAAGTGCGCGGCCAGATGAATCTGCTTCAGCGGCTTGCTGGTCATGTCGGTACGGGTCCTTCCGGCTCAGATGGCGGCGTAGCGGTTGGCGGGGCGGGCGAGGCCCAGCAGGCCGCGCAGGGTGTCGGCCTCGTACGCGGTGCGGAAGAGGCCCCGGCGCTGGAGTTCGGGGACCAGGCCACGGGTGATGGCGGGCAGGTCGTGCCCGGCGACGGCGGGCCGCAGCCGGAAGCCGCTCAGACCTTGCTCCGCCAACTCCTGGAGTGTGTCGGCGAGTTGGGCGGGCGTACCGGCGAAGACGAGGGCGTCGCTGGTGTACGGCTCCCCGGCGAGGACATCGAGGCGTGCGCGGCGGTCCTCCGCGGCGGCCTGGTCGTCGTCGAGGAAGACCACCAGGTCGCCGAAGACGTGCAGGGGTTCGCCGTCGCGTCCGGCCGCCTCCTGCTCGGCGCGGATCTCGGCGACGATGGCGCGGGCCTGGCCGGCGTCGTGCGGGGTGACGTAGCCGACGTCGGCCTGGCGGGCCACCAGCCGGTACGGGATCGTCTGGTGGGCGAGGGCGGTGACCAGCGGCTGGCCCTGCGGCGGGCGCGGGGTGATGGAGGGGCCCTTGACGCTGAAGTGCCTGCCGTCGAAGTCGACGTAGTGCAGCTTGTCACGGTCGATGAAGCGGCCCGTGGCGGCGTCCCGGATCTCGGCGTCGTCCTCCCAGCTGTCCCAGAGCCTACGTACCACCTCGACGTAGTCGGCGGCCTCGTCGAAGTGCTCGGCGAGCCGCTCCTGACCGGCCGGGGTCTGCAACTCCTCCAGACCGAGCGGCGGGAAGGTGCGGCGGCCGAAGTGGTCGGCCTCGTGAGGGCGGGCGCTGATCTGTACGCGCAGGCCCGCGCGGCCGGTGCTGACGTAGTCGAGGGTGGCGATCGCCTTGGAGATGTGGAACGGCTCCGTGTGGGTGGTGATCACGGTCGGGACCAGACCGATGTGGCGGGTGAGGGGTGCGATGCGGGAGGCGATCAGTACGGCGTCCAGGCGTCCGCGGACCTGGTCGGTACGGCCGTCCGGCTCGCCGTTGGGGGTCCCCCCGGTCGAGCGAAGCCGGGACTGCGGGTGCGAGGACTGCAGGCCGAGCCCGTCCTCCAGGGTCACGAAGTCGATCAGGCCGCGCTCGGCCTCGGCGACCAGGTCGGCCCAGTAGCCGGCGGTGAACAGGTCCCGGGGGCGGGCGACCTGCTCGCGCCAGGAGGCGGGGTGCCAGCCGGTGCCATCGAGGGCCACGGCAAGGTGCAGGTGGGAAGCGGGAGTTGAGGACACGAGGTGCCTTCCTGGAGGTCCGTACGAGAGCACCGGCCCGGGAGAAGGTGGGGCACGGCGGCTGGGAGACCGAAGGGAGATGGGGCCCCGGCCGAAGGCTGGGGGAGGGTCAGGAACTACAGAGGGCGCCGGCCACGCGCTGAAGGTCGATGTGGTACCGGGAGTGGAGGCGGACGGCACGGAGTACACGGGTCACGTGTCGCACCTCCGTCCGAACGGTCCAGGCACTCACCTTCGACAAGGACAACGGCACAGCTATGCCGTTTCTTCCAGAGCGGCGGCCCCGGTGTGCCGGACGAGCGAGAAGACCGTACGACAGCGCAGGGTGAAGCCGATCGACTCGTACAACCGGATCGCGTTGGCGTTCGTGGCCGCGGCGTGCAGGAAGGGGCGTTCGCCACGTTCCTTGATGCCGGCGGCGACCGCGCGGACCAGACGGGTGGCCAGGCCCCGGCCGCGGTGGGCGGGGTCGGTGCACACGGCGCTGATCTCCGTCCAGCCCGGCGGGTGCAGCCGCTCGCCGGCCAGGGCGATCAGCCGGCCCTGATGGCGGATGCCGAGGTAGGTGCCCAGTTCGACGGTGCGGGGCAGATAAGGGCCCGGCTCCGTGCGGGCGACCAGGTCCAGGATCTCGGGCACGTCGTCGGGACCGAGCCGTACGGCCTCGGCGTCGGGCTCCGCGCGCAGGGCGGTGTCCACGAGCTGGACGCCGTGTCCGGTGCGCACGACCTCCCAGCCCTCCGCCGCCTCGGTCACACCCCGCACCGCGGCGGTGCCGCCGGGGCCGACGAGTGCGGCGAGGTCGGCCCAGGCACGCGGGTCGTCCTCGTCGGAGAGGGCATGGAAGGGGGCCACGTCCTGCTGGTAGCGGACGGCGTGGGCGATGGGGGTCCCCCCGCTCGAGCGAACTCGAGAGTGGGGGAGTTCGGCGAAGCGGGCGTGCGGACCGGTGAGGGCGGCCCAGGCGGGGTTGTCCAGGATGTGCGAGGACCTGGCGTCGAGGGCGATGACGGACATGGCGTGGCGGTCTCCGGTGTGCGGTTCGGGGGGTCCGGCGCGAGGGGGCTCCACCGCGAGGGGGCTCCACCGTGAGGCGGCGGTGGAGTCCCCGGCACGCGGTGGTCAGGAGTTGTCGAGCGGCAGTCCGGGCGGGTTGACCTCGGACTTGGCGACAGCCTCGTTGGAGAGGTTGTAGGCCTTGAGCCACTCGGCGTACTGGCCGTTCTTGATCAGGTGGTTGATGGCGTCGGCGAGCGGCTTGGCCAGGCCGCTGTCCTTCTTCGCGGTGGCCGCGATCAGGCCCTGCAGGCTCCCGCCGGCGCCGGAGTAGGTGCCTGCGGTGCGGGTGGCGTTGGGCGTGTTCGCGACCTGGCGATTGTGGTAGGCGATGCCGGGGTTGGGGCCGAAGTAGGCGTCGATCTTGCCGCTGGACAGGGCCAGGTAGACGCTGTTGCTGTCCTGGAAGTACTTGACGGTGAGCTTCTTGCCCTCCTTGGCCAGCTTGGCCTTCCACTCCAGGAGGATCTTTTCCTGGTTGGTGCCGGAGCTGACGGAGACGGTCTTGCCGGCGAGGTTCTCGTAGGTGTCGTCGAAGTTCCAGGTGCTCTTCTTCGGCACGGTGAAGGCGAGGTTGTCCTGCCGGTAGGAGGCGAACTCGTACTTCTTCTTGCGCTCCTCGGTGTCGGTGACGTTGGAGAAGGCCACGTCGACCTTGCCGCTGTCGATGCCGACGAAGAGGTTCTCCCAGGTGGAGTTCTTCACCTCGGGCTTGAGTCCGAGGACGGCGGCGACCAGGCGGCCGAAGTCGGGCTCGGCGCCGGTGAGGGTCTTCTGGTCGCCGCCGACGTAGGCCAGCGGCGGGAAGCCGGCCGGCAGGGCGCCGATGCCGATCTCCAGCTTGCCGCTCTTCTTGACGGCGGCGGGCAATTCGGCGCTGATGGCCTTGACCTCGGAGACCTTGATGGAGGTCTGCCGGGCGGCGCCGTTGGAGACCTGTCCGATGACGACCTCGCCGGACCTGGCGCTGTCGGTGGAGGTGGCCGCCTCGCTGTTACCACCGCAGGCGGCGAGCCCGCTGGCCAGGGAGGCGACGGCGGTCGCCGCGGTGATGCCGCGTATCAGGCTGCGTCGGGTGAAGTGGGTGGGCATGGCCGTTCCTTGTCGCTGGAGGTGATGAGGGTGGCTTGGGGGGGAAGTCGAGGGGTGCGGCGGTCAGAGGACCTTGCTGAGGAAGTCCCTGGTCCGCTCGTGCCGGGGCTTGTCGAGGACCTCGGAGGGCGGGCCCTGCTCGATGATCTTTCCGCCGTCGATGAAGACGACCCGGTCGGCGATCTCCCGGGCGAAGCCGATCTCGTGGGTGACGATGAGAAGGGTGGTGCCGCTGGTCGCCAGGTCCTTGATGACGGCGAGGACTTCGCCGACCAGTTCGGGGTCCAGGGCGGAGGTGGGCTCGTCGAAGAGGATGACTCCGGGGCGCAGGGCGAGGGCGCGCGCGATGGCGACGCGCTGCTGCTGGCCGCCGGAGAGCTGGCGGGGGTAGGCGCCGGTCCTGTCGGCCAGGCCGACGCGGGCGAGCAACTCGCGGGCCAGTTCCTGGGCTTCGGGCTTGGTGAGCCTGCCGGTGGCGACCGGGGCGGCGGCCACGTTGTCCAGGACGGTCAGGTGCGGGAAGAGGTTGAAGTTCTGGAAGACGAAGCCGATACGGCCGCGCTGGGTGAGGATGGCCCGCTCGCTCAGCTCCTTGAGCCGCTCGCCCTGCCGCTTCACGCCGATCGGCTCGCCGTTGACGCTGACGTAGCCGATCTCGGGCTTCTCCAGGTGGTTGATGACCCGCAGCAGGGTGGACTTGCCGGAGCCGGAGGGGCCGAGGATGACGGTGACCTCGCCGGGGCGGACGGTCAGGTCGACGCCGTCCAGCACCCGGTGGGTGCCGTACCACTTGTGCACGTCGTGGACCTCGACGGTGGCGGCCTCGACGTCCGCCAGGGCTTCGAGCGTCTCGGCGGTCATACGGCGGCCTCCCGGCGGATGCGGGCCCGCAGGTCGGTGAGCCCGGTACGGAGCTTCTGCAGCGGCGTCGGCGGCAGGCCGCGGGTGGCACCGCGGGCGTAGTACCGCTCGACGTAGAACTGGACGACGGAGACGACACTGGTCAGGATCAGGTACCAGACGGTGACCACCAGCAGCAGCGGCACGATGTCGCCGGGGTAGGTGGAGCCCATCGTCTGCGCGGAGCCGAACAGGTCCAGCAGGGAGACGTAGAAGACCAGCGAGGTGCCCTTGATCAGGCCGATGAGCTGGTTGACGTAGTTCGGGATGATCGAGCGCAGCGCCTGCGGAAAGACGATCTTCCGGAACTGGTAGCTCTTCGGCAGGCCGAGCGCCGCAGCCGCCTCGTGCTGGCCCTGGTCGACGGAGAGGATGCCGCCACGGACTACCTCGGCCGCGTAGGCGGCCTCGTTGAGGCTGAGGCCGATGACGGCGACGACCATGTCGGTGGCGAGTCTCGACTCGTCGAAGGAGAAGAAGGCCGGGCCGAAGGGGACACCGACGCTCAATGTCTTGTACAGGGCACTGAAGTTGTAGAGGAAGATCAGCACCACGATGAGCGGGATGGAGCGGAACGCCCAGACGTAGGTCCAGCTGACCGCGCGCAGCACCGGGCTCTTGGAGAGCCGGGCCAGCGCGAGCAGGATGCCGCCGACGAGGCCCAACACCGCGCTGTAGGCGGCGACTTCGAGGGTGATGAGCAGGCCGTCGAGGATGGTGGGGCGCAGGAACCAGTAGCTGAAGCGGTCCCACTGGTAGAAGGGGTTGGAGACCAGACCGTGCACGAACTGGGCGACCAGGACCAGCACGACCGCGGTGGCGATCCAGCGTCCTGGCCGTCGTAGCGGCAGAACTCGCTGGGCAGTGAGGGCTTTCGACGGTTCGTCGGCGGCCGCCGCCTTGGGGAAGGTGACGGTGGCGCCAGGGGGTTCACTCATGGTGGGCTCCGGCTGGGTGGGAACACCCCGGAGGCGCGGCGGCACGCGGGGGCGCACACGACGGCGAGGTACCGGGGGCGGGAGGACGACGGCACACCGCGCGGGCGGTGTTCGTCAGGGAAGGCGGGGGCTGCGGGGAGGTGTCAGCCCCGACAGCGGGCGCGGCCCGGTGCGGTACACAGTGCGCTGTTCACGCGGAGCAGATCGACGGTGCGGTCGGCGACGAGCAGGTTCGCGTACGGCCGCACGCAGCCCTGAGGGCGGCGTACGGCCGTCCTGGGAGCTGCGTACATGGCGTCACCGTCACTGTTCCGGCCCTTGTGGGCCTCGCGCTTACCGAAACATCGTCGGTCGGGTCGTCACCTGGGGCACCCCACCGCGGAGCGAGGGTTGCCGGTCAGCAAGCCAGGGCTTGTCGCTGACGCTCATGACCGTTCTGAGCCGTAAGTTAAGACAACTGCCCGAACGAATGTCAACGCCGGTCCACCAGGTGAGCGGGCTGATGGGCTGCGTGTGCCACCCAGTCCAGGATCTGGACGGCTGCTCCGGCGGCCTCCAGGCCGTGGCAGCGGGCGTGGTGACGGCGTGCGATGCCGCCGAGGTCGAGGTTTCCGCCGAACGCCGGGTGGGCGGCCAGGCGGCGGGCGTAGGCCCACAGGGTCGGGTGGTCGGCGATGCGCTGGACGGCGAAGGCGTCGAGGTGGTTGCGGTGCACGGTGTCGAGTTGGACCAGGGCGACCCACAACTCGACGTCGGCGGCGGTGACTTCGTCGCGGACCAGGTGCGCGCGCCCTGCGAGCCGGCGCTCCAGGGCGCCGAGCGTTTCCAGCAGCGTGGTCAGTGCCATGTCACGGTCCACCGGCTCGCCACCGGCCGATCCGGCGCGCTGCGCGGCCTGTTCGATGCCCTGCGCGCACATCCGCTCGACCGTCTCGATCTCCGACTCTGCGCCGCACGGGTAGAGCGAGAGACGGTCACCGTCAAACCGGCGGTCGAGGTCGAGCATGATGTCCGGGGCATTGGTGCTGACGATCCGTCCGGACCAGTCGTCGCTGAGCACTTGCGCGACGGCCGGACCGGTGTACCGGTGGGCGCTGGCCTCATACAGTCGCCGCAGGGCCGAGTGGCCGCCGTCGGGGCTGTCGGGGACGGCTGGCAGGAAGGTGACCGGACAGACGGTGTCCAGGCCCAGCAGGCCGTGGGCGATGGCGATGCGCAGGCCGTCGGGACAGGCGGTCGACAGATGGAGTCGGTACCGGCCGGGAACGGCGTAGTGGCCGCTTCGTGCGTCCCGGCCGATCCGGCCCCGGAAGGCGGGCGCGGGTCGGTCGGAGGTGTGGGCGGCCAGCGGTGTGACGGTCATGGCTCTCCCCGGGAGCGGGCGCGGACGTACGTGCGGCGGAAGCGACGTCGGGTGAGGGAGCGGAGCTCTCCCGTACGCACCGGACGGCACGACGCCCGAGGGCGTCTCCGGTGCGGGATGGGCGCGGCTCAGCCCGGGGGTTGACAGCGCTGCAGACACGCAGCAGATCGATGTGACGGCGGGAGGTCAGAAGAGGCGAACGGCTCACTCGGACAGTGACCGACTCCAAGCGCCTCATAATTTCCCTACCTATTCACTAGGATTCCCTCAGTGAGTGTCGATCCGACAGCGAACCACGTCAAGAGGGGCGTCCCGCATCGCGGACGCCCCGATGGACGGCGGCCCGCCTGCACGGTCGGGGCATCATCGGGACGACAGGTTGTGCTGGGCCTGGATCCTGCGACGATCCAGGCTTTGGTCAGTCCGGATACTCCGGTCCGACCGCGGTGCGGGCGCCGAGCGTCCTTCCCCTGCCCCAGCCGAGCTCACGCCGGTAGCCGCCGAGCAGACCGGAGTCCTCGAGCTCTGTCACATCACGGAAGCGCGAGCCGGGAGCCACCGCGGTCACCAGTGGGGCGACGAACAGCGCGTCGGCCGGGCAGTACGCCTCGCACTGGAAGCAGGTCTGGCAGCTGTCCTGGCGCGCGATCGCCGGAACGCCGTCAGCGCCGCGATCGAAGACGCGCGTCGGGCACACCTCGATGCACCGGTCGCAGGCGATGCAGCGATCCGGGTCGACGATCTCGATCATGCGGCTCGCCCTCCGCTCGCGACCAGTTGCCTTTGCACCGACTCCGGGCGGCTCCAGACCTCGTCCAGCCCACCGGTGAGCAGCCGGTGGTGCTGGGCCGGGTCCTGCGCCGGCCGGTCGACCCGCTTGTGCATACCGCGCGACTCGGTGCGCTGCAGCGCCGCGTGGTACATCCAGCGGCCGTGGGCCACCATCGCGGCCGCTTCCCTGGCCCGGAACAGCGCCTCGCCGCTCGCTCCCAGCCCTTCACGGACCGCGGACCACGTCTCGTGCAGCGAACGCAGCGCCGGCTCCAGACGGTCCGCGTGTCGCAGATAGTTGCGGTCGTACGGCAGGACCTCGCGTTGTACGGCGGTGACGACCTCGCTGTGGCCGACGCTCACCGCGCCCGTGGGGCGCAGGCCCGCCGTGCCCACTGGGCGCACGGCGCGGTCCGGACGGCCGCGCCCGGCGGCGAACGTGGCGGCGCCCCGGCCCGCCCAGCTGCCCGAGGACGCCGCCCACGCGGCGTTGTGGCTGCCGCCGCCGGTGAAGCCGCCGCAGATCAGCTCGCGGGTCGCGGTGTCGCCGGCCGCGTACAGGCCGGGGACGTCGGTGGAGCAGTCGTGGCCGGCGATGCGGACACCGCCGGTCCCGCGCACCGTGCCCTCGGCGAGCAGGGTGATCTCGAACAGGTCGGTGAAGGGGTCGATGCCCAGCCGGTCGAAGACCAGGAAGGTGTTCGGCTGGCCCTTGCGCATCGCCAGCTGCTCGTCCGGTGTGGCCTTGTCGAAGCGGGCGTAGACCGGCTCCGTGAGCAGGGCCCTCGCGATCACCGACCGGCCGCCCTTGCTGGCCGCGCCTTCCAGCACCGAGCCGTCGGCACGGTAGAAGGTCGCCCACGAGTAGTAGGCGGTCTTGGTCAGCGACGTGCCCTTCGGGGCGATGGCGTAGGCGTTGGAGAACTCCATCCCGGACAGCCGCGCCCCCGCCTCGACGGCCAGCAGCGCGCCGTCCCCGGTGTTGACGTCGCAGCCGAGCGTCTTCGACAGGAACGCGCATCCTCCTGCGGCGAGTACCACCGCCCCGGCCTCGATGCGGACGGTCTCACCGGTCGTACGGTCCATCGCCCGCGCCCCCGAGACGACGCCGTCGGCGTCGGTCAAGAGCTCCAGCGCCGGGGTGTGGTCGAGGATGCGGACACCGAGTCGCCGCACCCGGGTGCGCTGGCGCCGCATGTACTCGGGCCCCTGGAGGTCGCCGCGCAGCTGACGGCCCTGGGCGTCGACGGGGAACGGGTAGCGCTGGACGCGGGCCAGTTCGTCCATGCGCGCGTGCGTCTCGTCGAGGACGCGCGCCATCCAGTCCCGGTCGGCGAGGAACCCGCCGAGTGCCTCACGGCTCGCCATGGCGGCCTCGCGCAGCTCGGGGACATCGTCCACGTACCAGATGCCGGTGCCGACGGATGCGGTCGCTCCGCTCGCGCCCGTGTATCCCTTGTCGGCGAGGACGACGTCGGCGCCGGCCTGAGCGGCCTTGATCGCGGCCCAGGTGCCCGCGGGGCCGCCGCCGATCACCAATACGTCGGTGGACAGGGTCTGTTCGGGTTCGGTGCTCGTCATGATGTGTTCCTTCCCGTACGGGGTTCAGGGTTTGAGTCGGCCGGTGGCGAACATCGCGGCCGACCAGGCCGTCAGCGTCGCCGCCAGACCCCAGACCACGGCAAGGGCCCAGCCGGCGCTGACGTCGCCTTTGCCGAGGAACCCGATCCGTTCGACCTGGACCAGCCAGAAGACGGGGTCGAGGTGGCTCACGTAGTTCCAGAACGGCGGCAGTTGATGGATCGAGTAGAAGACGCCGCCGAGGAAGCCCAGCGGCAGCAGGATGATCGACTCCATGGAGTAGACATGGTCGAGGGACTTGGCGTGACCGCCCGCGATCACGCCGACCTGCGCGGCGACCAGGAGCACTCCGAGCGTGCCGAACAGCAGGACGAGGGGGCGGGCCGGAGCGCCGCCGTGGGTGAGCGGCAGGGCCACCGTCAGGACGCCCGCGCCCACGACGACGCCTCGGGCGACGCCGGCGCCCACCAGTGCCGCGTTGATCTCCCACCACCTGAGCGGGCTCGCGAACACGTCGTTGATGTACTGGTCCCGGCGGGCCTCGAACAGACTGGTCGTCCCGTTGAAGAAGCCGACGTTGACGATCGCCTGGGCGAAGAGGCCGGGCACGATGAAGCTGCCGTAGCCGACGCCGTCGATCGTGTCGACGTGCGAGCCGAGAGCCGATCCGAAGACCACGACGAACAGCACGGTCGACAGCACCGGACCGACGACGCTGTAGCGCCAGATCCTGAGGAAACGCAGGACCTCGCGCTCCAGGAACCACAGGAACGGTGAGCGCTGCGGCCGGAAGGACTCGTCGTACGCCGGGAGGGCTTGCGTCTCGGTGCTGCTCACGAGGCCATCTCCTCGGCCGTGATCACCCGGTCGTAGACCTCCGAGATGTCCCGGGCCGCGTACCGCTCCCGCAGCGAGGCGGCGGAGCCGCGGTCGACGATCCGGCCCGCTCGCAGCAACGCGATCTCGTCGCACAAGGTCTCCGCCTCCTCCAGGTAGTGCGTCGTCAGCAGGACCGTGGTGCCGGCCGCGTTGAGGCCCTTCACGACCCGCCAGATCTCCGAGCGCAGCTCGACGTCGACGCCGGCGGTCGGCTCGTCCAGGATGAGCAGGCGGGGGCGGTGCATGAGGGCCCGCGCGAGGACGAGGCGCCGTTGCATGCCGCCGGAGAGTTCGTAGGCGCGTACGTCGGCCTTGTCGTCGAGGCGGAACAGGGCGAGCAGTTCGTCCGCGCGCCGGGTGGCCGCCTTCCGCCCGATGCCGTGGAAGCCCGCGTGGTAGACCAAGATCTGCCGGATGGACAGGAACCGGTCGACGTTGATCTCCTGCGCGGCCAGACCCAGCAGTCTCCGGGCCTGACGGCTGCGGTGGTCGTGTCCGAAGATGGAGAGGGTGCCGGCGCTGGGGCGCACGATGTTGCACACCGAGCCGATGAGCGTGGTCTTCCCGGCGCCGTTCGGGCCGAGCAGCCCGAAGAACGCGCCGTCCGGTATCTCCAGGTCGAGCCCGGCCACCGCGGTGAAGCCGTCCCCGTACGTCTTGCGCAGGCCCTCGACCCGCAGCGCGGGCGGACTCCCGCCGCTCCGAGAAGTGGAAGCGGCGGGCGTCGCGAGCGGGTCAGCCAGGGGAAGCGGGCCGGCCGTGGGAAGCGGATCAGGCCCGGAAAGCGGGTCAGCCATGGAACTGGTTCGCGGGCACCGGGAGCCCGTAGTGCTCACGCAGGGTGGTGCCTTCGTACTCCTCGCGGAACAACCCCTTGCCGCGCAGGATCGGCAGCACGTGCTCGACGAAGGCCGCCAGGCCCGACGGGAGCGCGGGGGCCATGATGTTGAACCCGTCCGCGGCACCGCCCTCGAACCAGGCGATGATCGTGTCCGCCACCTGCTCGGGTGTGCCGACGAACTCGAAGTGGCCGCGTCCGCCCCCGAGCCGGGAGATGATCTGCCGGACCGTCAGCTGCTCGCGCACCGCGAGATCGATGATCAGGTCGGAACGGCTCTGCGAGCCCTCCAGCTTCGGCCTCGCCAGGATGAACTCCGGTAGCTGCTGGTCGAGTTCGAAGACCGACGGCTCGGTCTCGAACACCGCGGCCAACTGACGCAGCCCGTACTCCGGGACGCGCAGCTCATCGAACTGCCGCGCAAGCGCCCGGGCCTCCTCCTCGGTCGAGCCGAGGTACGGGACGATGCCCGGCAGGACGATGACGCCGTCCGGGTTGCGCCCCGCGGCCCTGGTCCGTGCCTTGATGTCGGCATAGAAGCCGGCCGCGCGCTCGTATGTCGTGTGCGCTGTGAAGATGGCCTCGGCGTGGCGGGCCGCGAAGTCCTTGCCGTCCTCGGAGGAGCCGGCCTGGACGAGCAGTGGGTAGCCCTGCGGCGGACGCTCGACGTTGAGCGGGCCGGCCACCTTGAAGTACCTGCCCTCATGGCCGAGCCGGTGCAGGCGGGCGGGGTCGGCGTAGCGGCCGGTGGTCCGGTCCGCGACGACGGCCTCGGACTCCCAGCTGTCCCACAGGGCCTTGGCGACCTTCAGGAACTCGTCGGCGCGGGCGTAGCGCTCGGCGTGGCCGGGGCGGTCCTCGAGGCCGAAGTTGGCGGCCTCGTCGGCCCCGGCCGAGGTGACGATGTTCCAGCCGGCACGGCCGCCGCTGACGTGGTCGACCGACGCGAGCCGACGGGCGAGGTTGTACGGCTCGTTGTACGTCGACGACACGGTCGCGATGAGGCCGATCCTGCTGGTCGCCTGGGACAGCGCGGTGAGCAGCGTCAGCGGCTCCAGCTGGCCCGGCGGCCGGAACTCGCCGGTACCGATGAGGGCCGGGCCGTCCGCGAGGAACAGCGAGTCGAACTTGGCGCTCTCGGCGAGCTGTGCCAGCTCGATCCAGTGCCGGAGATCGAAGTCGGCGCGGGGATTGCTGTGCGGGAGCCGCCACGCCGCCTCGTGGTGGCCCGCCTCCATGAGGAAGGCGTTGAGGTGGAGCCTCCTCCGTCCCGCGCTCATGAGGTGACCTTGAGCTTGGAGCTGTCGTAACCGGCCGGGAGGAGGTTGTCGACGATCGACGGGACGTCGACCTTGTTGGTGATCTGACCGGCCTCCAGGAAGGCGTCGGCGAGCTTCTGCTCCAGTTCGATGTCCGACTGCTCCACCGGAGTCACCCGGTTCGAGTAGGCGGCCAGGGACGCCTTGGCGTCGGCCAGTGGGATGCCCTGCTCCTTCGACAGCGCCTGCGCGTATTTGTCGGGGTTCTTGACCGCCCAGGCGAACTCTCGCGACAGCCTCTTCAGGACGTCCGTCAGAGCCGCACGCTTGGTCTTGTCCTTCAGCGACTTGTCGCTCGCGACGTAGTAGCTGCTGGTCTGGTCGATCGGCGGGAGGCCCTTCACCAGGATCCGCGCGCCGTTCTTGACCGCGATTGCCGACTGCGGGTTCCAGATCGACCAGGCGTCCACCTTGCCGGTGTTGAACGCTGTCGCGCCGGCCGCCGGGTCGAGGAAGACCAGCTTCACGTCCTTGGGGGTGAGACCGACGCTCTTCAGCGCGTTCAGGGCCAGACCGTGGGCCGAACTGCCCTGCGGGACAGCGATCTTCTTGCCCTTGAGGTCGGCTGCCGTCTTCAGCTTCGAGCCCTTCGGCACGATGATGTTCTCCACCGCCTGGTCGGGCGTGAGGGAGCGGTTGACGGCGACGACCTTGAAGCCGTACTCCTTCGCGGCGCCGGTGATCGGCGGTACGTCGCCGACGCTGCCGAGGTCGATGTCGCCCGAGGCGGCGGCCTGCACGAGCGGCGGGCCGTAGGTGAACCGGGCGAACTCCACCTTGTAGGGCGCGTTGTCGAACACGCCGGTGAGCTTCGCCAGTTCCTGGCTGCCGTCACCGCCGTTGTCGCCGATGGTGAAGGTGTACTTGCTCCACTCGGGGTGCTTGGCGTCACTCGCGTCGACGGCGTTGCTCAGCGGCGCGGCGGTGTCCGACGACGATCCTCCGCAGGCGACGAGGGTACTCGCCAGAGCGAGCGAGCCAACTGCGCCGATGAGTCTCGTGGTTCTCTTTCGCATGGGTGTCGTGCTTTCTGTGCTGGGTGACGGTGTTCGGGGAAGTCAGTGCTGGCCGGCGAGGCCGAGGTCTTCTAGGAGCCGGGCGCGCAGTTCCTCGCGTGCGATGCTCGCCTCGCGGTCCGCGGCGGTGAGGTGCACCTCGTGCGAGGTGCCGATGCGGCCGTTGCTCAGGACGACGATGCGGTCCGCCAGGGCGATCGCCTCGTCGACGTCGTGGGTGACGAGCAGCATGGCCGCCTGATGCTTGGTCCGCAGTGCGCGTACGAGGTCGTGCATGCGCAGCCGGGTGATGGCGTCGAGGGCGGCGAACGGCTCGTCGAGCAGGACGAGTTCGGGCTCGGAGACGAGCGCCCGCGCGAGTGAGACCCGCTGGGCCTCGCCGCCGGAGAGCTCCTTGGGCCATGCCTTCTCGCGGCCCGCGAGGCCGACCTCGGCCAGGACGTCGCGTGCCCGCTGCTCAGCGTCGTACCCGTGCAGGCCGAGCGTGACGTTGCGCAGTACCCGCTGCCATGGCAGCAGCCGGTCGGCCTGGAAGACGATCGCACGCCGCGCCGGGACCTCGACGCGCCCGTCATCGGGCCGGTCCAGTCCGGCGAGCAGCCGCAACAGGGTGCTCTTGCCGCAGCCCGAAGGACCGAGCAGGATCACCAATTCCTCGTCGGCGATGGTGAGGTCGAGGTGGTCGAGCACCACTCGGTCGCCGAACTGCCGGACCACCTGCTCGACGACGACCCCGGTCCGTCGACGGGGTTCGGTCGCAATCGTGCCGCTCATGACGCCTCATAACTGGGTCGCCACCGCAGCAGCACCCGCTCGAGAGCCCGGACGAACTGGTCGGCGAGCAGACCGAGGAGCGAGTAGATCACCAGCCCCACGAAGACCTGGTTGGTCTGGAGATACGTCTGCCCTTGGGTGATGAGGAAGCCGAGTCCCTTGTCGGCGTTGACCGTTTCGGCGGCGACGAGGCCCAGGACGCTGTACGCGAGCGAGAACCGCAGGCCCACCAGGAACCCCGGCAGGGCTCCCGGCACCAGCACCCGCGTCACCAGGCGCCACGTGCCCGCGCCCGTCGTCCGCGCCATCTCGATGAGCCGCTGGTCGACGCCCCGGATCGCGGCGAACAGGTTGAGGTACATCGGGACGCCGGCTCCGAAGGAGATCAGCAGCACCTTCGTGAGCTCGTCGATACCGAACCACACGATCATCAGCGGCAGCACCGCGAGGAGCGGGATCGTGTTCAGCACCTGTACCAAGCCGTTGAACAGGTACTCACCGCTGCGTAGCAGCCCGCCGAGCACCCCGCTGACGATGCCCACCGTCAGACCGATCGCGAGACCGATGCCGGCCCGCTGCAGCGAGATGGCCAAGTCGGGCCCGAGGACACCCTGTTGCCACAGATCAGCGGCGGACCTCACGATCGAGGTCGGCGCGGGGGCGTAGGTGTTCGACACCACTCCGGTCCGGGCGAGGATCTCCCAGGCGATGAGGATCGCGACCGGAGTCGTGTAGATGCCCAGCGGCCAGCGCAGGCGCTCGCGGAGGGTGCTGAGCGGCGTCCGGCGGCGGGCGTCGCTCGGCAGGAACACCTCGCGTTCCCGCGTGCCCGTCGTCTCGGCGTCCGGGACCTTGGTGACGGCCGGCGCCTTGAGGCTGAGCTCGGTCATGCCGCCACCGCCAGCACGCTGCTGTAGTGCGAGGCATCGCCGACGAGCTGCTCGCTGCGGCGGCCGTCGACACCCGTCGGTACCTCTCCTGCGATGGTCACCCGGTTGAGGCGGCGCGGGTGGTCGTCGTAGTTGTCCACCGCGTAGTGCTGGGTGATCCGGTTGTCGAAGATCAGCAGCTGGTTCGGGGACCATGTCCAGCTCAGGATGTTCTCGGGACGGGTCACGTACGACTGGAGGATGCGCAGCAGATCCGCCGAGTCCCTGCTCGACAGGCCGACGATCCGCTTGGCGAACCCGCCGATGAACAGCCCGCGTTCGCCGGTGAGCGGGTGAACTCGTACGACCGGGTGCTCTGCCTCGTAGGGCGTCGAGACGAAGGCCCGGTCGTACTCCTGTCGCTGTGCCGTGCTGGCTGCGGGGCGGGCGTAGTCGTACTGGTTGGTGTGCACGACGCGCAGCGTGTCCGCGAGGGAGCGCAGCGGTTCGGGCAGGTCGCGGTAGGCCGCGGCGGCGTTGGCGATGAGAGTCTGGCCGCCGTAGGGCGTGGTCACGATGGACCGGAGCGTGGTGAGCTGCGGCGGGTTGGCCACGAAGGTGACGTCCGTGTGCCACTCGTTGGCCTTGGAGGTCGCGCTGTCGACGGCGAGGACATTCGTGGTGCCGCCGGCGGCCGGCACGTTCGGGTGGGCGGTGGTGAGTTCGCCGAACCACCCGGCCACGCGCTCCTGACCGACGTTGTCGAGCTGCACGTCGTCGAACACGATCGCCTTGTGCTCGTTGAGGGCGTCTCGGAGCGTCGTGACTGTCGAGAGGTCGGGTGGCGCCGCGAGGTCGACGCCTTCGACGACCGCGCCGATGCGGCTGGTGAGCTTACGGATGGACACGGGCATGAGGGAGTCCTTCTCGGGAGGAAGCGGGCGCGCGGCTGAGAGCTGGGTGCTCCGTGCTGGGAGCGGAGAACGGAGAGCAGAGAGCAGAGAGCGTGAGTGAACGGCCGACTCGCGACCCGATCAACGGGAGATCGGGCAGTCGGTACGAGGACGACGCAGGGGAGAGCGCACCTCAGCCTGTGCGGACAGGGCGAAGAGATCAGGCCGGAGGAGCAACCGCTCAGGAGGCGGACACGGCTGTCCCACAGGGCGACGCCGCATTACGGGCGTTTCGGACCGCTTCCGCACGACACGCGCGCGCACCGGTTGCCGCCGGGGACCACTTACCGGGTCAGCGACAACAAAACGCGCTGGAGACGTGCGCCAGATCGATGTGGCGCCGCCGAGTGAGGTCCACGCGCGGGTTCATGGCACGGGAGTTCAGCAGACGTCCACCACGTGGGTCAATAACTTTCCGGACAGGTCTCGCATCGCGGACACGGAACCGGCGTGGACGCTGCGGACAGCCGTACGTGCCTTTGACGCGCGCGTCGGGGGCCAACGTCTGCGCGGCCGCACCGACCACTCGTCCCGCTCGGCGCGCTTCGCTTCCCCTCGAACAGGAACCCCCATGGCCCCTCCCCTGCGGCCGTGGGTATCACGTGGTAAGCCCTTCAGAGCGACTTGCCGGGGTTGAGAATGCTCCGCGGGTCGAACGCCTCCCTGAGTCTGCGCTGCAACGCGTGCGCCGCGGGCCCCAGTTCGTCCGCCACCCATTGCCGCTTGAGCACCCCCACACCGTGCTCGCCGGTGAGCGTGCCGCCGAGTCGCAGGGCCAGCGCGAAGATCTCGCCCGCCGCTTCCCAGGCCGCGTCCGGCAGACCTGGCAGGGACGGGTCGACGACGATGATCGGGTGGAGGTTGCCGTCCGCCGCGTGCGCGATGGTGAAGACCGGCACGTCATGGCGTACGGAAATGGCCCGGATCTCCGAGGCCGCCTCGGCGAGCCGGGAGCGGGGCACCACGATGTCCTCAATCAGCGGCCGGCCGAGGCGTTCCAGCGCGGGCAGGGCCAGTCGGCGGGCGGCGAGGAGCACCTCGGCCTCGGCGGGATCCGTGGTCGTTTCCACGGTTGCCGCCAGCGGCTTCAGAAGCCGGGCGACCGACGCCGCCTCGGCCGCCGCGCCCGCGCCGTCGCACTGGACGAGCAGCAGGGCCGCGCCCCGCTCCCGCAGCGCCGGGTCGATCGCCTGGAGCACCGGCCCGTCGACGAGTTCTGCGAGCGCGGGCTCGACACCGGCACGGGCGATGGCGTACGACGCCTCGGCGGCCCGCTCGAACGAGGAGAAGTACGCGGCGAGCGTGGCCGTCGCCACCGGGATCGGACGCAGCCGCAGGGTGGCCGACGTGATCACCGCCAGGGTGCCCTCCGAGCCGGTGAGCAGGGCGGTCAGGTCGTAGCCGGTGACTCCCTTGACTGTCCGGCGGCCGGTCCGCAGCACACTGCCGTCGGCCAGCACCGCCTCCAGGCCGAGCACGCTGTCCCGGGTCACCCCGTACTTCGCGCAGCGCAGACCGCCCGCGTTCGTGGCGATGTTCCCGCCGATCGTGGACAGGGCGGCGCTCGCCGGATCGGGCGTGTACCGCAGCCCGTGCGCGGCGGCGGCGCGGTCAAGATCGGCGGTGATCACGCCGGGTTCGACGACGGCGAGCTGGTCGTCCGCCGACAGTTCGAGCACCCGGTTCATCCCCGACAGGTCCAGGACGAGCGCGCCCTCGCCCGCCGAGGCTCCGCCTGACAGGCCGGTGCCCGCACCGCGCGGCACCACCGGCACCCGCAGGGCGTGCGCGTGCCGGAGCGTGACGGTCACGTCCTTGGTGCGCCGGGCGTGCACGACGGCCAGCGGACTGCCCACGGGCCGGGTACCGGACCGGTCGGTGGCGTACGGGGCGAGCGCTCCATGGTCCGTGGTCAGCCGGTCGGGGGCCAGGTCACGGGCCAGGAGGCCCAGGAGCTGGGCGGACGCGGTTGTTGCGGGTGCGGTCACAGGTTCCGGTCCTTCGTCGCACGTGCGGTCACGGGTTCAGTGCCTTCGTTCCGATCGCCAGCAGGGAGATGTCCTCCTGGGGTGCGTGCACGGGACCGCACTGGATGTCACGGAAGTGCCGCTCCAGCGGATTGCCGCGCGCCAGGCCCGGATTGCCGAGCAGTCGGACCGCCAGCTCCACGGCCCGTACTCCGTGCCGGTCGGCCAGCACTCGGGCGCCCAGGGACTGTTCGGGCGTGTACACGGTGTCGCCGGCGTCGACCCGGGCGGCTCCGCCGAACACGAGCTGTTCGGCGGCGGTGAGCAGCACCTCGATCTCCCCGGCGGTCCGCCTGAAGCGTTCCGTACGGGCCACCGGATGACCGAGGTTGGCGGGCACCCGCTCGTGGGCGAAGGTGTGGAAGAAGGACTGCGCGGCCCGTGCGACACCCAAGTAGAGCGCGGCGAGCGGGAGATGGATAAAAGCGCCGGCCCTGTTGTCCTGCTCGGCCGCCGGACCGTACGAGGTGAGCCCGATGACCTGCTCGTACGGGACGTGCACCTCGCGGAACGTCACCTCGTGACTGCCGCTGGCCCGCAGCCCCAACTGGTCCCAGCGGTCGGTGATTTCGATGCCGGGAGACTCGCCCGGCACCAGGAACGTGCCCACCCGTGGCTCCGGCTCGTCGGTGGTGGCCCACACCAGGAACCAGGCGAGCCCCTCGGCGCCGGTCACGAACCGCTTGGTGCCGCTGACCGACCAGCCGTCGGGGGTGCGCCGGGCGTGTGTGGCGGGTAGGCCGCCTCTCGCCGGGGAGCCCAACTCCGGTTCTACGCGGGCGTGGTTGATGAGCGTAGGACGCTCCTCGGACTCCTTGAGCAGTCGCGCGTACAGCTCGTCCGGCCAGTGCGGCTGAGCCGCCTGCCTGCTGTGCGTGGTGAGGGTCATCGCGGCGATCAGGGCGACCGAGGGGTCACCCTGCCCCAGGGTGTGCAGGATGCGCGCGGTCTCCTCGACGCCGGCGCCCCGGCCGCCGTACCGCTCGCCGACGGTGGCGGTGAGCAGCCCTGCCTCGTGCACGGCTTTGAGGGAGGCGGCGGGAAAGGCGCCGGAACGGTCGTAGCCGGGGGCCAGTTCCGCGAGGCGGGCTACCAGGTCCGTGGTCACAGCGCCTTCCTCAGGTCGGTGTTCAGCTCGCGGCTCCAGAAGGACTTGACGTCCAGGGGTGACTTCAGCGCGCCGAGTTCGGCGAAGACGTCGGCGACCTTCTGCTGGGAGGTGATCGTGTCGTCTTTGACCGTGCGGGCCTGCGTCGGCCGCTGCGCCTGCTGGGCGCGGAAGTCCTTCTCCGCCTGGGCCAGGGGCTGGTGAGTGGTGGTGGCGATCACCTTGGCGAACGCGTTCTGCCGGCCGTCACGGACGTACGCGTACGCCTTGGTGATCCGCGCGATCAGATCGGCGGTGGCGGCCCGCTGCCCCGCGCTCTTGAGGACACTGTCCCGCGCCGTCCAGAGGAAGTTGCCGGACAGGATGTCCTTGCCCGAGCCGATCGTCGTGGCGCCCTGCTGGTGGGCGGTGATGATCGACGTACCGTACGAGGCGAAGGCGTCGATGCTCCCGCCGTTGAGGGCGGCGAGACCGTCGTTGGGCAGCAGCGGCTTGGCGTCGACATCGGACCACTTCAGGCCCGCCTGCTTCAGCAACTCGTACAGGAAGTAGTGGGCGGTCGTGTTCTGGACGTAGCCGACCTTCTTGCCTTTCAGGCCCGCGATGTCGGTCACCTCGGAGCCCTTGGGGGCCACGACCTCCTGGTTCAGGGTCGAGCCGCGCTGCACGGCGACGACCTTGAAGTTGGGCCTGCCGTCGGCGGCCGCGAAGATGGGCGGGATCTCGCTGGACGAGGCCACGTCGAGGGCTCCGGCGCGGATGGCCTGGAGCTGCTGTTCACCGCCCTGGAACAGGCTCCACTTGACCTTGTAGGGGGTGTCGTCGAGGTGCGCGAACTTGAGGATCGCCTCCTCTGCCTTCCAGCCGGTGGCTCCGACACGCAGGGTTACCGACGACTCGTCGGACGCGGACGTCGCCGTCGCGTTGCCCCCGCAGGCCGCCGCGAACGGCAGCAGAAGGGCGAGGGCGGCGGCGGACGCGCGCAGGGAACGGCGGAACAACACGGAATCTCCATGAGGGTCTTCGCAAACGGGTTCGGTGAACGGGGAGCCAGGCAGCTCGGGTCAGGCGGCCTGGGAGGCGGCGGCTCGGTGGGCGAGTTCCTGCCGGACCAGCGGGACGACGTAACGGGCGTAGTCGATCGCGTCGTTGAGCGGGTCGTAGCCGCGGATCGACAGCAGGTCGCAGCCGATGTCGACATAGTCGAGGAGGGCCTTGGCAACCGTCTCGGGAGAGCCCACCAGGGCGGTCGAGGCTCCCGCGGCATTGGTGGCGACTGCCGGAGCGGTCCACAGGCAGCGGTCCTGGACCTCGCCGCGCTCCGCGATGTCGAGCAACCGCTGCGATCCGACGTTCGCCGGGCGCCCGGTGGTCCGGTAGTGGCGCAGCAGCTCCGTGTTCTTGGCCTGGTCCTTCAGCACACCCAGCGTCCGGTGCGCCTTCTCCCAGGCCAGTTCGTCGGTGGGCGCGATGATCGGTCGGAACGACACCCAGATACGGGGGTGGGGGCGTCCGGCGGCGTCCGCGACCGCGTTGACGGCGGCGATCTGCTCGGCGGTCTCCTTCAGCGGCTCGCCCCACAGTCCGAAGATGTCGCCCTGTTGGCCGCCGACCCGGTAGGCGTCCTGTGACGACCCGCCCACGGAGACGGGGATGAGCCCGCCCACCGGTTTCACATCGGAGTAGTAGCCCTCGAACCTGAAGTACTTGCCCTCGTGCGAGACAGGTCCGTCGGCCGTCCAGACCTTCCGCAGGATCTGGATGTACTCGTCCGAACGCTCGTATCGCTCGCTCTTGTTGAGGTAGTCGCCCTCCCGGCGCTGCTCCTCGTCACTGCCGCCGGAGATGATGTGCAGGGACAGTCGGCCGTCGCTGATCCGGTCGAGGGTCGCGAGGGCGCGGGCCGCGTGCGTGGGGAAGACGACGCCGGGCCGGTGCGCCAGGATCGGGCGGACGCGTTCGGTGTGGGTGGCGACGAACTGGGCGACCTGGAAGGCGTCCGGCGAGGCGGAGTGATAGGCGACCAGAGTGTGGTCGAAGCCGCCGTCGTCCAGGGCACGGGCGTACCTGCGCAGATAGTCGGGGTCGAAGCCGGTCCGGCTCGCCGCGGCCGGGCCCGAGGCCCCGGAGTCGGTGTGGACGGCGCTGATGAACTCGACGGGCATGGCGAACTTCCCTTCTCGGAACGTCAGTTGAGTTCCACGGAGGTCACTTGAGGACGGAAGTGTCGGCGGACTTGGCCACGTCGACATTCGGCTCCAGGACGCCGATGCCGTTCATGAGGTCGGCCACACCCTGGACGGTGCGGTTCACGTCGGAGTCGATCGGCAGCACCTGGCTGTACGCGGCCGAGGCGAGCGTCTTGGCCACGGAGGCGTCGGCGCCGTTGCGCTGCTCGATGGCCTTGGCGTACGCCTCCCGGTGCGTGCTCGTCCACTTCAGGGCCGTACCGAGGCGGCGCAGGAAGTCACCGAGGGCGGTCTTCTTCTGCTGGTCCGCCAGGGTCTTCTCGGAGGCGCCGATGAAGCCGTAGCCGCTGACGCGCCCGTCGGCGCCGTCGACGAGGAGTCTGCCGCCCTGCTCCAGACCGACGGCCTGGTAGACGCCGAAGGTCGCCCAGACCTTGACCTTCCCCGAGGCGAACGCGGCCTGTGCGTCGGTCGGCAGCAGGTACTGGACCTTCACGTCCGAGTAGGTGAGGCCGTTCTGCTTCAGGGCGTTCGCGAGCAGGTACTCGGCAACACTGCCCTTCGCCGAGGACACCACGACCTTCTGGCCCTTGAGGTCCTTGACGCTGTCGATGCCGGAGTCCTTGCGCACCACGATCCCGACATGCTTGCCATCGTTCTTGAGCGCGGCCACGTTCTTGAACGTCACCCCGCCGCTGAGCGCCTGGAGGGCCGGCAGGTCGGCGGAGTACCCGGTGTCGGCGGCGCCCGCCTGCACGGCCTGGTACAGAGGGGCCGCACCCTCGAACTCCGCCCACTTCACCTTGTACTTGGCGCCCTTCAGCGCGCCGGAGGCGGCGACGATCGTCTGGAGGGTCTTGGCCTGGTCACCGATGGTGAGGGTGACCTCGTCCTGGCTTCTGGCGGTGTCCGCGGAGGAGTCGGCGCCGCACGCCGTGAGCGCCAGCAGAGCGGAGAGGCTGAGTCCGGCGGCGACGGTGGTGCGGATCACGAGAGGGTCCCTTCAAGAGCCTTGGCATCGGCCGGGGTGTTGGTGGGGGTGACGCCGAGCCAGCCGAGGAGCCGGGCGCGCAGGGCGACGAACTCGTGGGCCGTGAGGTCCCGGGGACGCGGCAGGCCGACGGTAAGGTCGTGGGCGATCCGGCCCTCGTCCATCACCAGGACGCGGTCGGCGAGCAGCAGCGCCTCCTCCACGTCGTGGGTGACGAGGAGGATCGCGCAGCCGTGCCGCTGCCACAGTTCGGCGACCAGCTGTTGCACCCTGCCTCGGGTGAGGGCGTCGAGGGCACCGAACGGCTCGTCCAGGAGCAGGAGTTCGGGCTCGCGGACCAGGGCGCGGGCCAGCGATACACGCTGGGCCTGGCCGCCGGAGAGGGTTTTGGGCCAGACGCCGGCCCGGTCCGCGATACCGACCTCGTCCAGCGCCTTCTCGGCGCGCGACCGGTCGGGGCGGCCGGGCAGGCCGAGGACCACATTGCGCCATACCTTCAGCCAGGGCAGCAGCCGCGGCGACTGGAAGGCCGCGCTGCGGCGTGCGGGTACGGTCACCTCGCCGCCTATCTCCTCGTCGAGCCCGGCGAGGATCCGCAACAGCGTCGACTTGCCGCAGCCGCTGTGCCCGAGCAGGGCCACGAACTCACCCTCCCGGAGGTCGAGATCGAGGTCGTGCAGAACGGTGTTGCCGTCGAAGGCCCGTGAAAGCCCGCGGATTTCCACACTGTTGGTCATGTTGCTATGCCTCACCCTCGAAGTTGGCCCGCCAGGTCAGCAGACGGCGTGACAGGACGCGTACGGCGAAGTCGCAGGCGAGACCGAGCAGCGCGTAGACGGCCAGGCAGAGCACGATGATGTCCGTGCGGAAGTACTGCTGGGCGTTGCTCATCAGATAGCCCAGGCCCGCGTCCGCGTTGATCTGCTCGGCGAAGACGAGGGCGAGCCAGGCGGTGGAGAGGGCGTACCGGAGCCCCACGAGTGCCCCGGGCAGCGCGCTCGGCAGGATGACGTACCGGATCAGGCCCAGCCGGCCGAGCCCCATCATCCGCGCTGCTTCGACGAGTTGGGAGTCGGTGGAGCGGATGCCGCCGTAGATGTTGAAGTACAGCGGATAGGTGACACCCAGCGCGACCAGCGCGATCTTCGGGGTCTCCTCGATGCCGAACCAGACGATGAACAGCGGGATCAGCCCCACCCAGGGAATCGCCCGGAACATGCCCATCGAGGAGTCGATGACGTCCTCGCCGAGCCGGAACAGGCCGGCCAGCAGGGACAGGCTCAGGGCGACGGTCGCCCCTATGAGGAAGCCGATGGCAGCCCGGCGCCCCGACGCAGCAATGGCACTGGGGAGTTCGCCGTTCTGGGTCAGCTCGACGGCCTGCTTCACGACGTCCACGGGGGACGCGAGGACCGATTCGGGAAGCACACCGGTGGCCGAGGTCAGGAACCAGAGCAGGACCAGACCCACGGGCCCGGCCGTCCGGCGCACGGAACGGGGCACCCGGAAGCGGCGGGTGGCGCGGGCGGCGCCCCGGATGGTCACCCGGGCCGGGGGCGGCACCTTGTCGGTCAGGAAGTCGGGGCGCGGCAGGGCCCGGGTGGCCGCCGCGTCGAGCGGATTCGTCGTCATGTGCGGGATTCCTCTCGCGTCGCCTCAGGACGGCAGCGGACCGGTCGCGGCCGGGCGGGCGGGATCGGCGGACCAGGCGGACCAGGAGCCGGGGAAGAGCGTCGCCTCGAAACCGGCGAGGGCGAGCGCGGCGATCTGGTGGGCGGCGGTGACGCCGGAACCGCAGTACACGCCGATCCGGGATCCGGCACCGGCGCCGAGCTCCTCGAACCGCTTGCGCAGCACCTCGGGCGGCAGGAACGTCCCGTCCGCCGCGAGGTTCTCCCCGGTCGGCGCCGAGATCGCTCCCGGGATGTGCCCCGCCCGCGGGTCCACGGGCTCCGCCTCGCCCCGGTACCGCTCGGCGGCACGCGCGTCCAACAGCAGTCCGCCACCGGCGAGTTCGGCTGCGCCGTCGGCATCGGTGACCGGCCGTCCGCCCGGCTTCAGCACGACGTCGCCCGGCGCGGGAGCGGCAGGCACTCCGGTCTCCAGCGGCAGGCCCGCCGCCCGCCAGGCCCCCAACGCTCCGTCCAGCAACGTCACATCTGTCGCTCCGGCGTACCGCAGGAGCCACCAGGCGCGGGCCGCCGCGGTGTTGCCCAGATCGTCGTACACGACGACCGGTTGCCCGGCGTGAAGGCCCCATCGGCGGGCCGCGGTCTGCAACTCCGCCAGGTCCGGCAGCGGATGGCGGCCCTCCTGCGGGCTCGGTGCCCCGGCGAGCTCGGTGTCCAGATCGACGTACACCGCGCCCGGGATGTGCCCGTGGGCGTAGTGATCGCGGCCGTGCGGGTCACCGAGCGCCCAGCGGACGTCGAGCACCACCGGCGGCCGGTTCGAAGCGAGCAGCTCGCTCAGCTCGGTGACGGTCGTCGTCACGCGGGCGCTCATACGAGACCCTCCGCGATCGCGGGCAGCTCCGGCGAGAGGCGCAGCCGCTCCAGGAAGAGCACGATGGTGGCCGCGGCTGTGCGGTGCAGCGCGTCGTTGAGGACGTCGTGCCGGCCGCCGCTGAAGGTCACGACCCGTACGCCCGGGTGGCCCTCGTAGGCGCTGAGCGCCCGGTCGAGCGGGCTCACCACGTCGTCCGTGCCGTGCAGGGCCAGCACGGGAACGCCTGCGAGATCCAGTCGCAGATCCGGCAGAACGGGCGGCTCGTCGAGAGCACCGCGCCGGAAGCGGAGGTCGTTCGTGAGGCGGGCCTGGTGGGTGGGGCAGGCGGTGCGTGCCTCGACCTCGGTCTCCCAGCTTCCGGAAGCCCAGGGGCCGGTGGGCAGACCCGCCAGGATCAGCGCGTCGACGCCCGCGGTCTGCTCGGCGGTGAGCCGAGCGGCGTACCGGGCGCCCGTGTCCGAACCGACGAGCACCTTGGGGCCGGGCAGCGACTCGTCGGCGAGGAGCTTGGCCGCCTCATCGAGCACGGAGGGGTCCGCGGAGGCGTCGCCGAGGGCGCGCACCCGGTAGGCGTCGAAGGCGAGACGGCGGCCGAACCGCTCGTACACGCCCCCGTGTTCGCCCCGCCCGGCCAGCACGATGAGCGTGCCGCGCGCGGCGAGGCCTTCGGGTTCGTCCCAGGAGGAGGAAGGAGAGGAGGGCATGGGGAAGCAACTCCCGTGTCGGGGCAGGAAAAAGGAACACGTGAAGAGCGGCAGGGGATGCCGACACGTGTCAGAACAATCGGGGTGTGATCAGCTCAGGCCCGGCGAGAGCGCCGGTGTGGAGAGCGGGAACGCCGGTACGCGGCGGAGATCAACGACAGCGCGTGCTGCACCCGACGCCGAAGTCGATGACTCGGCGCTGCGTCAGAAGGGCAGCGGAAGCGGTCGTGGGAACCATGCGTTCATCATGACCGGCCGGGACGGATCGCGTCCAACGACGATTCCGCATCGAAACCGATCAGCAATCGCGATCGATGCCGGATACCGGCTACGGTCGCCGTATGCCCCAACCTGTCCTCGACATCGTGGCCTTGCGCAGCCTGACCGCGATCGCCGACTGCGGCGGCTTCCACCGCGCGGCTCAATCTCTCGCGCTCAGCCAGTCCGCGGTCAGCCAGCATGTACGCCGACTGGAGAAGACGCTCGGGGGCCCGGTCGTCGAACGTGAGGGCCGAGGCATGCGGTTCACCCCTCAAGGGCGCCTTCTCGTCGAGCAGGCTCGGCGCATCCTCGCCGTCCACGACGAGGCGGTGCGCGCACTGCTCGACGTCGACGGCGACACCGTCACGATCGGTTCCACCGAGCACGCCGCCGACCAGTTCCTGCCACGCCTCACCGCGGCCGTCCAGGAGGTACGGCCCGGCTGCCGGGTGCGGTTCCGCATCGACCGCTCGGCGCGGCTGGTCGAGGCCGTGGAGCGGGGCAGCGTGGATGTCGCGGTGTACGTGACGGAGGCCGCGGCCACTGAGGGCACGCCGGTCGGCGGCCTTCCCCTGCTCTGGCACGCAACGCCCGGCTGGGAGCCGCCGACCGCGCCGACTCCCGTGCCGCTGGTCGCCATCGAGGACCCCTGCGCGATCCGCCGCCGGGCCATAGCGACGCTTGCCGCGCACGGAGTGCAGGCCACGGTCGTCGGCGACGCGGGCTATCTGGCCGGCGTCCTCGACATCGCCCGCACGGGCCAGGGCGTGGCCCTGCTCGCCGCGGTCGGCCCGGCACCGGACGGCCTGACCCCCTACGAGGGGCTCCCGCCGGTCACCCCGATCCCCATGAGCGCCCTGGCCCGCCCGGGGGCGGATCCGGCGACGGTGGCGGCGGCGTTCGACGCCGTAGGAGGGCTGCTGCGCTGAGACCGATTACATGTTTCGGGGCTCCTGACCGGCAGCGCAAGCCATTGTCCCGGCGGCTGCTGAGAGAGCCTCGACCGTCACCGGGTCGGTCGGCAGGAACGCCTCCAGCATCAGCTCGGCAAGCGTCACATCGACGGCGGCGGCGAAGGTCGTCACCGTTGTCATCAGGGAGAGCTCACTGTACGAGGACTGCAGACGGAGCGGAACGGCGAAACCCAGTAGCCCGGCGGACGGCTCCAGCTCGGGGACGTAACCGGTGAGTTCGGCGCGCAACTCCTCCAGGGGCCAAGGCGTACCTAGTGCCCCGACAGGCAACGTTCGCCCCGTCGCGACGCCCGGCACGCTCCCCCACTGCCTTAAGGGCGTGGGAGGTGCCCCCACTCGCCGCACCGGCCGAAAGCCCAAGTACATCCAGTACGAGGACTTCCGGCCGGCACGCCGAGAGCACGCTCCCCCACTCTCGGCTGCGCTCGAGCGGGAGGGGCCCCCACGACGCCGCTCCTTTACGGGCAAACGTTGCCTGCCGCGGCACTAGACGTGGCGCGCCCATTCGGCGAGGTTGCGAATACGGGGGGCCAGACCGTCGGGATGCAGCGCCAGGCGGTACCCATTCTTGCCCGGGCCCACCAGCTCGGGGCCACACCCTCGGTGACCAGGTCGAATGCAGTGTTCGCGGCGATCAGGTCACCGCCCCGGTCCACGACTGGGGCGTGTTGCGAAAGTCCCGCCTGCCTGGCGACGCCTGGCACGCTCCCCCACTGCCGTAAGGGCGTGGGAGGTGGCCGCGGAAGATGTGGTCGATTGCCGTGCGCACAGGGGCCAGCACCGGATCATCCAGTGAGGTCTCGGGGTAGGCGGGCGCGTACCCGGCGGCGAGCAGCAGTTCGTTGCGCTCCCGCGGCGGCAGCTCCAGTGCCTCGGCCAGGCGCACGACCACGTTCCGTCCGGGGACAGACCTACCGGATTCAATGAAGCTGAGGTAGCGCTGGGTCCGGCGCGCCGAAGAGTTCCTCACCGTGGCCCGCGCCCTGTGGGACGGCTGGGAGGACGGCGCAGTCGCCGACTCCGTCGGCGCGCCTGCCTGGTCGGCGCCCGGTGCCGTACACCAGGTGCGCCACAAGGGACCACAGTTCGACGTCGACCTCTCTCCCACCCTGCCGCGCAGCGCCCAGGGCCACCCAGTGATCTTCCAGGCCGGTGACTCCGGCGAGAGACGCGACTTCGCCGCCCGCAACGCCGACGTCATCTTCTCCGCGCACGGCACCGACCTCGACGACGCGCTGGCCTTCGCCGACGACATCCGGCGCCGGCTGCGCGCGGTCGGGTGGCCCGACGACGATCTGCGGATCCTGCCCGGCACCGAGATCATCCTCGGCGCCACCGAGGAGGAGGCCCAGGAGAAGAAGCGCTGGATCCGACTCCAACAGGTCACCCCGGCCACGGCCTTGGGGATCGCCGGACTGCTGTGGGGCATCGACCTGTCCAACCGCGACGCCGACGGGCCCCTGCCCAAGGAGGACCCCGTCGTCACGGAGAACGACGGCTCCTTCGGTGCCCGGCGCATCGCCGACCCGCGTGCCATCGTGGCCGAATGGCGGGCGAAGGCGGAGGCGCACCCCTGGTCGCTGCGTGAGACCGTCATCGCACTCGGCCCGCAGCGCGGGCACGTCGGCACTCCGTCCGGTCTGGCCGACAAGTTCGCCCGCTTCGTACGGCACGGCGCGATCGACGGCTTCAACGTCACGCCGTACCTCATCCCCGACGGCCTGGACGGCCTCGACGACCTGCTCGTCCCAGAACTGCAGGAACGCGGCATCTACCGCACCGAATACACCGGCAGCACCCTGCGCGAGAACCTCGGCCTGCGCGCACCCCTCACCCACCGGTCCGCACCGGACCGACGACAGGCGGGCTGAGCCCCCGAGCCGGCCCGTGTTCACATGACTGACAAGAAGCTGTCACACGCCGACCGGAATGCGGGTTCGGCCGACGCCCGTTCTGACTGACATGACTGTTGGAGTAGCGCTCAACGCGTCCGACGCGCCGAACCAGGTCGACGCCACCGTCCAACTGGCCCAGGAGGCCGCGGAGTTCGGTGTCACGTCGGCCTGGTTCGGGCAGACCTTCGGCGCGGACTCACCCCAGCTCGCGGCGATCGTCGGGCGCGAGGTACCCGGACTACAGGTCGGCACCTCCGCGATCCCCGTATTCGGCCGGCACCCGCTGCTCGTCTCCAGCCAAGCCCAAACGGCCCAGGCCGCGACCCACGGCCGCTACCACCTCGGTCTGGCTCTGGGCACGAAACTGCTGACGGAGACGGGCTTCGGCCTGCCTTTCGAACGACCCATCGCCCGGCTGCGCGAATTCCTCACCGCCCTACGGCAGTTGACCGGGACCGGCACGGCCGACTTCCACGGCGAGCTGCTCACCGCCACCACACCGATCACGGCGCGGGTTCCGGGTGCCGAGAACGGCGTCCCCCTGCTCGTCGCCGCGATGGGGCCGCAGGCTCTGCGGGCTAGTGGTGAGCTCGCCGACGGAATCCTGCCCTATCTGGCGGGACCGCGCGCCCTGGAGAACCACATCGTGCCCGCCCTGACAGCCGCGGCCGAGGGCGCCGGCCGCCCCGCGCCCAGGATCGTGGCCCTGGTGCCCGGCGTGGTCACGGACGACGTAGACGCGGTGCGGGCCAAGGCAACCGAGAACCTCGCCTTCTACGAACAGTTCCCGTCCTACGCGCGGGTCATCGAACTCTCCGGCGGCCGACGGGCCGCCGACCTGGCCGTGATCGGCGACGAGAAGACGGTCGAGGCCGAGATTCGGCGGTACCGCGACGCCGGCGCCACCGAGGTCGTGTTCTCGGTCACCGAGATCGCGGGAGGAGCCGATCGCCGACGCACCTGGCGGCTCCTCGGCGAACTGGCCGGCTGAGTACACCTGTCGGCTCGACAACCCCCTGCACCCCCTGCCCGAAGGCACCCCCGTCACAAAGGAGATTCCCTATGACCACCGAGGCCACCACCACGGACCTCCACGCCTTCACCGAGACCTGGCTGGAGTGGTACCGCGCCCAAGAGGCCCGGCTCGCCGCCCCGCACGGCTTCTTGGCGATCACCGGCCTGCACTGGCTCGACGGCCGACCCCAGCGCTTCCCGGACGCGCCCGGCGCGTGGCGCACCGGCCCCGAAGGAGTAGTCGTAGACCTCGACGAGGGTGAGGAATTGGTCGTCGACGGGACGCCGGTGCACGGCGAGCACCGCTTCGGCGTGCTTCCCGAGCGCGGCGGCGTCGACGCTGTCTGGAAAGACGCCGTCATCGAGGTCGCCAAGCGCGGCGGCCAGGACATCGTGCGCCCCCGGCACCCGGACGCGCCGCTGCGTACGGCTTTCACCGGAACGCCCGCCTACGCCCCCGACCCGCGCTGGGCCGTGACGGGCCGCTACATCCCGTTCGACACGCCACGACCGACCACCGTGGGCGCCGCAGTCGAGGGCCTTGAGCATGTGTACGACGCTCCGGGCAGGGTCGAGTTCGAGCTGGACGGGCAGCTGCTGTCGCTGACCGCGTTCCCCGGCCATGGTGCGGGACGGCTGATGGTGCTGTTCACCGACGCGACCTCCGGCCTCACCACGTACGCCGCCAACCGGGCCCTGGCCCTCGATCCGCCCACCGCCGACGGCACGGTCGTCGTGGACTTCAACCGCGCCACGAACCTGCCGTGCGCCTACACCGACCTGGCCACCTGCCCGCTGCCCCCGGCCGAGAACCGGCTGCCGGTCGCGATCGAGGCCGGTCAGAAGATCCCCCGCGAGCGCGGCGGCTCCTGACCTGGACGCACTCCCGCCCCGACTCCCCTGACACGGCGTCCTGTTGCGCCATTGACGTACGACAAGACCGCTCCGTACGATCACGAACGGCATTGAGTGTCAGCGTCAAGCCCTGGCTCGCTGACCGGCAACCCTCCCGCGCGGTGGGGTGCTCCAGGTGAAAGCCCGGCGGGATCACCGACGATCCCCGCAAGCGCGTGGCCCCGTGACCGGGGCCGGATATGTGGAGGACCGATATGCGGCACGGTGGTGACCTCAGCGCCCGCTTCGCCGGCGCCACCGTGTTCTCCCGGCTCTCCCGTCGGCGCCACATCGACCTCAAGCGCTCGACCAGCTGTCTCTGTCGGGCCTGACGGGCCTTCCCGCCGCTGGTCGCAGTACGGCACCTGTCGTCGCCGCACCCGCATGCGCTTGATCTCTGCCTGTCTTTGATCCCCCGTTTCGCCTGATCCCCTCTGCACAGCGCTCCCCCGGCACCGGCGTCGCGCCGGCCGGGGTCGCACGCCCACGCACGGCCGTGCCCTGCGCCACAGCCGTGCCTGGTGACTCGAGTAGGAGAAGCCCTCCGTGACTGCACTTTCCGATGTCAGAACCTCCCGGTGGGCGGCACTGACCGCCCTTGTGACCACCAGTGTTCTGCTGACCGCCTGCGGATCGGGCGGCGGCGATTCCGGCAGCGGCGCCGGGCAGCCCAAGTCCGGCGGCACCCTGACCTTCGCGGTGGGTTCGGACGCCGGCTGCGTGGATCCGCAGCAGGTCGCCAGCAACGAGACCATCTACTCGGTGCGCCAGGTCGTGGACTCACTGACGGACCAGGACCCCAAGACCGGCAAGATCGTGCCGTGGCTGGCGAAGAGCTGGGATGTCAGCTCCGACGCCACGACGTTCACTTTCCATCTGAGGTCGGGCGTCACCTTCAGCGACGGCACGAAGCTGACCGCCCAGGTGGTCAAGGACAACTTCGACGCGGTGCCCGAGCTGGGCGCGCTCGGTACCCTGGCCCAGGGTTATCTCAGCGGTGTCAAGAGCACCACGGTAGTCGACCCGCTCGCCGTCAAGGTCACCTTCGAGCAGCCCAACGCGCAGTTCCTGCAGGCGACTTCGACGCACTCGCTCGGCATCGAGTCGTCGGCGAGCGTGAAGAGGACCCCGCAGCAGAAGTGCAGCGACGGGGTGATCGGGTCCGGGCCCTTCGTGTTGAAGCAGTACGTGCAGAACCAGTCGCTCACCCTGGCCAAGCGCACCGGATACGCCTGGGGTTCCGCGCGGTGGTCCAAGAAGGGCGAGGCCTACCTGGACAAGCTGGTGTTCAAGGTCGTTCCGGAGGCGGGTGTACGGGCCGGAAGTCTCCAGTCCGGCCAGGTCGACGCGATCAGCAGCGTGGGCAAGGCCAACGAGGCGGCGCTCAAGGGCGGTCAGGTCAGCCTCCAGCGACGGGCCAACCCCGGCCTCGTGTTCGGTCTCGGCCTCAACAACTCACGACCGCTGCTCAAGGACGCCAAGGTGCGCCAGGCAGTCCTGTTCGCCATCAACCGGCAGCAGATAGCCGACACGGTGTTCCCGACCGGAACCCAGCCGGCCACCAGCGTCCTCGCGCACACCACGCCCGACCATGCCGACCTCGCCTCCGGCCTGACCTTCGACGCCGCCAAGGCCAAGTCCCTGCTGAACGCGGCCGGTTGGAAGGCCGGAAGCGACGGCATCCGCTCCAAGGGCGGCAAGAAGCTGAGTCTGACCATCAAGTGGTTCCCCAACGCGGCCACCAACCAGCCCGCGCTGGAGCTGATCCAGCAGCAGTTCAAGGCCGTCGGTGTCGACGTGACCCTCAAACAGCTCCAGGTCACTCAGTTCGCCCCGACACTCCAGTCGGGCGACTACGACGCGGTGTGGGGGAACGTGACCCGCGCCGACCCCGACATCCTTCGCAGCTCCTTCTCCACCAAGCTGGCCAACTTCTACCGCCTGCCCCCGAGTTCCCTGGACACGGCACTGTCCGAGCAGGCCGCCACCATCGACTCGGCCAAGCGCAGGCAACTGGTCACCCAGGCACAGCAGTTGCTCGTGCGGAACGCCTACTACGCGCCGGTGGTGGAGCTCCAGACCCAGCTGGGCGTGTCGAAGAAGGTGCACGACCTGGACTTCGACGCCTCGAGCCGGCTTCAGCTGCATGACACCTGGATCGGCTAGCCGCATGCGCCGCTATGTGATCAAACGGCTCGCACAGGCGGTTGGCGTGCTGTGGGCGGCGTACACGGTCTCGTTCCTGGTGCTGGACTATCTGCCGGGCGACCCGGTCACGGCGATGGCCAGTGCCGGAATGGACTCGGGGCAGGTCGACCCGCGGCAGATCGCCGCCCTGCGGCACGAGTACGGCTTCGACAAGCCGGTGCTGGTGCAGTACGCCGAGTACCTCGGCCGGGCGGTGCGCGGAGACTTCGGCGACTCGGTGTCCACCGGTCGCCCTGTCACCTCGACGCTGGCCGACGCCCTGCCGCAGACACTGCAGCTGACCGGCGCGGCACTGCTGCTCGCGGTGGTCCTCGGCGGCGGTCTGGCGGTGCTGGCGACCTACACCGCCCAGCGCTGGCTGCGGCAGCTACTGCTGTCGTTGCCGCCGCTGGGGGTGTCCGTTCCGACGTTCTGGGTGGGGCTGCTGCTGGTCGAGACGTTCTCCTTCCGGCTGCACTGGTTCCCCGCGTTCGGCAACGACGGATTCAAGGGGCTGGTGTTGCCGGCGCTGACGCTGGCGGTGCCGACGGGTGCGCAGATCGCGCAGGTGCTCGCCAAGAGCCTGCTCACCGCACTGGACCAGGCGTATGTGGAGACCGCCCGGGCCAAGGGCGCCGGCCGGTGGCGGGTCCATCTGCGGCACGCGCTGCGCAACGCGTCCCTGCCGGCGCTGACGGTCGTCGGCCTGCTGGTGGGGCAGCTGATCGCCGGTTCGGTCGTCGTCGAGACGGTTTTCTCCCGCGACGGCCTCGGCCGCGTCACCGCGGCGGCGGTCACGGCCCAGGACATCCCGCTGGTCCAGGGGGTGGTGGTGTTCGGGGCGCTGATCTTCGTGACGACGAACCTGGTCATCGACCTGGTCTATCCACTCCTCGACCCCCGGATCGTGGTGGCCTCGGACAGAAAGGCGGCCCTCGCATGAGCCAGAGCCTTGTCGACGACCCCGCCGAAGCGGCACTGGGACTGGCCCGCCCGGTCGCGGCGGGGCCGGAGCCTGATCACGGGCGCCGCGTGGACGTACGGCGGCTGCTGCGGTTCGTGGTGCGCCGCCCGGGGCTGCTGCTGTCGGTGGTCGTCCTCGTGCTGGTGGTGCTGGCCTCGTTCTGGCCCGACCTGTTCACCTCGCAGGACCCGCTGAAGGGCGTGCCGTCGCAGAACTTCCGCGGCCCGAACGGCAGTCACTGGTTCGGCACCGACGAGTTGGGCCGCGATGTGTTCTCCCGGGTCGTCCACGGCGCCCAGCTCTCCCTGAAGGCAACGCTGATCGCCGTGCTGGTCGCGTTCGTGGTCGGCGGGCTGCTGGGGGTGGTCGCCGGGTTCGTGGGCCGCTGGGTGGACGACGTGCTGATGCGCTTCGTCGACGTGCTGCTGTCGATCCCCGCGCTGTTCATGTCCCTGGCCCTGGTCACCGCGCTGGGCTACGGCACGGTGAAGGTGGCGGTCGCGGTCGGCATCGCCAGCGTCGCCGGTTTCGCACGAGTGGCGCGCTCGGAGGTGCTGCGGGTGCGGCAGGCCGTCTTCGTCGAGGCCTCACGCGCCAGTGGAGCGCGCTGGTACTCGGTGCTGGGCCGGCATGTGCTGCCGGGCGCGGCGGGCCCGGTGATCGTGCTGGCCACCCTCGACTTCGGCTCCTCCATCCTGGCCGTGTCGGCGCTGAGCTTCCTCGGCTACGGGGCGCCCCCGCCGGCCCCGGAGTGGGGCACGTTGATCTCCGACGGCCGCAACTACCTCGCCAACGCCTGGTGGCTGACCGCGCTGCCCGGCCTGGCGATCGCCGCGACCGTACTGGCCACCAACCGCGTCGCCCGGGCGCTGGACGGCGAATGGTCCCGGCAGCGATGACCGACGAACGTGAGAACGGTGAGGACGGTGAGGACGTGAGCACAGCCCCGCTGGAGAGCACACCAGTCCTGGAGATACGCGGCCTGTCGGTGTCGTACCGCACACGCGGCGGCACGGTCGAGGCCGTCCGCGGCGTGGACCTCGACGTGTGGCCGGGGCAGGTGACGGCGGTGGTCGGCGAGTCCGGCTCCGGCAAGAGCACGACCGCGCACGCGATCACCCGGCTCCTGTCGGCGAACGGCCGTATCGACGCGGGCACCGTCCGCTTCGGCCGGCACGACCTGGCCACCCTGTCGGAGGCGGAACTGCGTACCGTACGCGGGGCGCGGATCGGACTGGTCCCGCAGGATCCGACGGTCTCCCTCAACCCGGTCAAGCGGATCGGCGACCAGGTCGCCGAGGTGCTGCGCATCCATGGTCTGGCGACCCGCCGATCGGCTCCCGCCGAAGCGATCGCCGTGCTGGACCGGGCCGGGCTGCCCGACGCGGCCGTACGCGCCCGGCAGTACCCGCACGAACTGTCCGGCGGCATGCGGCAACGCGCCCTGATCGCCATCGCCATCGCCGCGCAGCCCGAGCTGATCATCGCCGACGAACCCACCAGCGCGCTCGACGTCACCGTGCAACGGGTCATCCTCGACCATCTCCAGCGCCTCACCGAGGAGTCGGGCACGGCGGTCCTGCTCGTCACCCACGACCTCGGGGTCGCCGCCGACCGGGCCCAGCGGCTGGTGGTGATGTCCCAGGGCAAGGTCGTCGAGGCGGGCCCCACCCGTGACATCCTGGCCGACCCACAGGACGACTACACCCGGCACCTGCTGGCCGGCGCCCCGAGCCTGACCACCGCCCGGCGCCGCACTCCGGCCTCCCTCCCCAAGGCTGAGACCGCGCCTCTGGTCGAGGTACGCGACCTGGTCAAGGAGTTCAGGCTGCCCCGCGCCGGGGACGGGTCCCGCACCCTGCGCGCGGTCGACGACGTCGGCTTCACCCTCCACCGGGGCCGGACCCTGGCCCTGGTCGGCGAGTCCGGCTCGGGCAAGTCCACCACCGCCCGCCTGGTACTCCGCCTCACCGACGCGAGTGCCGGGCAGATCCTCTTCGACGGCACCGACGTCACCACCGCCAAGGGCGCCCAGGCCAGGCAACTGCGCCGCCGCGCCCAGCTCGTCTACCAGAACCCGTACGCCTCGCTCGACCCCCGCTTCTCCATCGCCGAGGTGATCACCGAACCGCTGCGCGCCTTCAAGGTCGGCGACCGCGCCTCCCGGCTCGCCCGGGCCCGCGAACTGCTCGACCGGGTGGCGCTGCCCGCCGCCACGCTGGAGCGCCGCCCGGCGGAACTGTCCGGCGGACAGCGACAGCGCGTGGCCATCGCCCGCGCCCTCGCGCTCTCCCCCGACCTGGTGGTCTGCGACGAACCCGTCTCCGCGCTCGACGTGTCCGTCCAGGCCCAAGTCCTGGATCTGCTGGCCGAGTTGCAGGCCGACACGGGAGTGGCGTACCTGTTCATCTCGCACGACCTGGCCGTCGTACGTCAGATCGCGCACCAGGTCGCCGTGATGCGGGCCGGCCGCGTCGTCGAGACAGGCCCGCCGGAGGAACTGTTCACCCGCCCCCGCCACGAGTACACCCACGAACTGCTCGCGGCGATCCCCGGCGGCCGCGTCCCCACCCCCGCCGCCGAGACCACCACGAGCTGAGGACCACGGTCACATGAGCACACCCACCATCACCTCACTGGCTTTTCTCACCCCGGGCAACTTCGCCGACGACGACCCGTACACCGGTCTGGAGGAGACACTCCAACTCTTCGAGTACGGCGAGCGGTTGGGCTTCGACGGCGCCTGGATCCGCCAGCGCCACCTAGAACACGGCGTCGGCTCGGCCGCCGTGTTCCTCGCTGCGGCCGGCCAGCGCACCGAGCGGATCGAGCTGGGCACCGCGGTCATCCCGATCGGCTACGAGAGCCCGTTCCGCCTGGCCGAAGACCTGGCGCTGGCCGATGTACTGTCCCGCGGCCGCCTCCAGGCCGGCTTCAGCACCGGCATGCCGCACGCCGAACTGCTCGGCGACCTGGTGTACGACGGCGACTGGCGCGGCTTCGACCTGTCGTACGGCAGGATCGCCCGCCTCGTCGACAACCTGCGCGGCCACTACCTCGGTGGCCCGGACACCGTGATCCACTCGCCCGGCAACGTCCAACGCCCGCGGCTGCAGCCGCACAACCCCGCTCTGGTGCAGCGGATCTGGTACGGCGGAGGCAGCCTGGCCTCGGTCCGCTGGGCCGCCGAGAACGGTCTCAACCTGCTGTCCGGCAACATCGTCTCCGGCGAGGACACCGACGACTTCACCACCGCCCAGCTGAACCTGCTCTCCGAGTACCGGCGCAGCCTGGGCGACGACCGGCCGACGGCGCGCGTAGCGCTCGGGCGGGTGATCGTGCCGTTCGACAGCGCCGACGCGGCCACCCGGACCCGCTACCGGGACTACGCCGCCAGCCGGCACGAGCGCACCCTGAAGCCGCAGACCCTGGCCGCGCTCGGCCCGAAACGGTTCCTGTTCGCCCCGGACGTGGTCGGCACCGCGGAGCAGATCCTGGAACAGCTGGCGGCCGACCCCGTCCTCGCGCAGCTGTCGGAGCTGCGCCTTGAGCTGCCGTACGAGTTCCACCGGGAGGAGTACGAACAGATCCTCCACGACGTACGGCACCTGATCGCCCCCGAATTGGGCTGGCGCCCCGCTTCCCCGGTGTCGCAGGCAGCGAGCCGGTGAGCCCTGGTCCGCAGCGCCCAGTCCGCCTGGAGGTGCACACCCGCGAGCCGTTCGCCGAGGCCCACCGCCTCCCCGGCACCGGGGCGTACGAAGTGCTCACCGCCACCGCCCACTACGCCGTGGACCCGAGGGCAGCCGCCAACCACGCGATCCCCGACCTCGACTCGTACCCCCCGACGGCACCGGCAAGGTGCGCTTCAGCGGTGGGAACAGCTGTCTGATGCGCTGCGGCCACACGATCGTCTTCGGTGCCTGGCAGGGCGATCTGCTGCCGGGCGACGGACGACTGCTGCTCGACCTGCCCGTGGCGAGAAGGGGCGCGGACCTCGTGCGCGGCCTGACGACAGCCGAGTTCATCGTGGAGCAGCCCACCGGCCCGTTACCGCTGTCCCGCTGGTCGAGCGGCTCGGCGTCGTACCGGGATGTCGATGGTCCATCACCACCGTCCGCGCCGTTGACCGTCCCCGTGCGCCGTGACAAGGGCACCACGGCGGCCTCCCGGTTCCCGTCCGCAGCACTGAGGCCTGGGTGATGTTCCCGCACTCCCCCCGGTGTGCGGGGAGGAGTGCGAAGCGGACGGTGTCGGTGGGGGCGAGCGGTCAGGTCGCGAGGCCGGCCTTCGTCAGCCACTCCTTTGCGACGCTGCTGGCGTCCTCCTTGTCGTTGACGAGCTTCTTCATCATCTTCAGCAGGTCGTCGGTGGTGAGCTTGGCCGAGACGCCGTTGAGCGCCGCCTTGGCCGTGTCGTTGACCGCGGACTTGTAGACCAGTGGCGTGACGTTCTGCGAGGAGAAGAGGTTCTTCGGGTCCTCCAGTACCACCAGCTTGTCCTCGACGATGGCGGGATCGGTGGTGTAGATGTTCGCGGCCTGCACCTTGCCCGAGTTCAGCAGCTTGAGCAGGGTGCTCTGGGCGCCCGCGTCGAGCGGCTGGAACGTCCCGAACTCGACGCCGTAGATCTTCTTCAGACCGATCCAGCCCTGCGTACGCGTCTTGAACTCCGAGCCGGCGCCTATCGTCCACTTGCCGGCGACGGGCTTGAGGTCGGCGAGAGTCTTGAGGTTGTACTTCTTGGCCGTCTCCGCGGTGACCGTGACCGAGTCCTTGTCCTGGGCCTCGGCGGAGTCGAGGATCTCGACCGCCGACGGGAGCTTCTTCTTCAGCTCGGCGTTGATGTCCTCCGTGCCGGTCGCGGTGCTGGACTTGTCGACCGCCGTCGCCAGCAGGGCGCCGTTGTACTCCGGGAAGACCTGGATGCCGCCCTTGACCACCTGGTCGTAGTAGACCTCACGGGCCCCGATGTCGAACTTGCGGGTCACCTTCAGGCCCTTGGCCTCCAGGGCCTGGGCGTAGATCTCGGCGAGCAGCTGGTTCTCGGGGAAGTTCGCCGAGCCGACGACGATGGACTTGCCGTCGCCGCTGTCGCCGCCGCTGCCCGACAGCGGGTTGTCGTCGCTGTCACCGCCGCCTCCGCAGGCGGTCAGCGACAGGGCGGCGAACAGGGCGAAGGCGGCGCCGCGGTGGATGCCTCTCATGGGTGTTTCCTTTCTCGGAGCCCGAGGGCTCGGACAAACGCGAGGCTCGGACGAACTCACGTGTCGGACGAACTCGGCACGACGGCCTCAGGACTTGGCTGCCGAGACCCGCAGGCCCGGCGAGAGGATGACGCGCCGCAGCACGGTGAACAGGATCTGGACGACCAGCGCCAGGACGACCACGACCGTGGAGCCGCCGATGACCAGCTCGTAGTCGTTGCGGGACAACCCGTCGACGATGAACCGGCCCAGCCCGCCGAGACCCGGATAGGCAGCGACGGTCGCGGTCGCCACCACCTGGATCGCGGCGACCCTGAGGCCGAGAAGGATCAGCGGCAGCGCCATCGGCACCTCCACTCGCACCAGGACCTCCCACTCGGTCATCCCGACCCCGCGCGCGGCGTCCCTGGTGGCGGGGTCCACGCCCCGGACGCCCTCGAAGGTGTTGATGAGGATCGGCGGGACCGCGAGGGCGACCAGGGCGACCAGTACGGGAGTGGTGCTGAGCCCGGCAAGCGTGACGACGAGGACCACCAGGCCGAAGGTGGGGATCGCCCGCGCGAGGTTGGCGACGCTGGCCACGGCGAACGCCCCGCGGCCGGTGTGCCCGACGAGCAGGCCGAGCGTCAGGCCGATCAGGGCGGCGAACAGCAGCGACACGCCGCTGTAGGTGAGGTGCTCCAGCAGCCGCTGCGGGATTCCCTCCGCACCGTGCCACTGCTTGGAGGACGTCAACCAGTCCCCCACGAGGCCGAGTTGGTTCAGGAGGTCGTTCATGTCGCCGTCACCTTGCTCCGGGACCAGGGGGTGAGCAGCCGCTGCGCGAGGACGAGGAGCGCGTCGGTGGTGAGCGCGAGCAGCATGATCAGGACGATCGCGGTGACGATCGGGGTGGGGAAGTCGAGCTGGAGACCACGGGTGATGTAGTAGCCGAGGCCGCCCTGTCCGATCAGTTGTCCCACGGCGACGAGGCTGATGGAGGAGACGGCTGCGACGCGAACGCCGGCGATGACGACGGGTACGGCGATGGGCAGTTCGACCTGGACGACACGGCGTACCGGGCCGAATCCCAGCGCGGTGGCCGCCTGCCCAACCGGTTCAGGCACCGAGGCCAGCCCGTCCACGACGTTGGGCACCAGGACCGACAGCGTGTACAGCGTCAGCGGGATCATCACGGTGCGTTCCGTCAGTCCGGTGTACTTGACGAAGATCATGAACAGGGCCAGTGACGGGATCGAGTACAGGATGTTGGCCACGGTCAGCACCGGTGCGTAGAGCCATCGCCAGCGGTGGCAGAGGACGCCGAGCGGGACCGAGATGATCAGCCCGAACAGCACCGGCAGCAGGCCCAGTCGCAGGTGAATCGCGGTGTAGTCGGCCAGCTCGCCGATGTGGTCGCCGATCCAGTCCCACCGGACCAGCGGTTCACCGCCGCTCATTGCTCACCACCGCCCGGACCGGCGGCATCGGCAGCGTGCTCGGCCTTCGCAGGCGCCGGCTGCTCTCCGATCGCCGCCTCCGCCGCCGCGGGCACCTCACCCGCTTCGGGTCCCTCGGTGGTGGCCGCGACCGCGGCCAGTTCGTGCGCGTCCGCGACTCCGACGACGGCGCCGTCCGCGTCCACGCCCACCGCGAGTCGGGACGGCGACAGGAGGGCCGAGTCGAGAGCGGCCCGCGCCGAGTCGCCGACGAGGCTGAAGGTGTGGCCGAGCGGCTTGAGGAGCGCGTCGGTGAGGGTGCCGCTCTCCGGCAGCTCCGCGACCGCGGCCCAGCCGAGCGGTCTCCCTTCGCCGTCGACGACCAGCACCCACGGCTCGTCCGCCGCCCTGGCCCGTGCCACTGGAGCGGTCGTCGGCAGCACCGCGCCGTCGCGCAGCGGCACTTCGGCCGCCTTGACGAAGGAGAGCCGCCGAATGCCCCGGTCCTGTCCGACGAACCCGGCCACGAAGTCGTCGGCGGGCTGGGCGAGGAGCCGCTCGGGGGTGTCGAACTGGGCGAGTCTGCCGCCGGTACGGAACACCGCTATGTTGTCGCCGAGTTTGATCGCCTCGTCGATGTCGTGGGTGACGAACACGATCGTCTTGTGCAGCTCTTTCTGCAGCCGGATGAATTCCGCCTGGAGCTCCGCCCGCACGATCGGGTCGACCGCGCTGAACGGCTCGTCCATCAGCAGCACCGGCGGGTCGGCGCCCAGCGCCCTGGCCACGCCGACGCGCTGCTGCTGCCCGCCGGAGAGCTGGTTCGGGTAGCGCTTGGCCATCTCGGCCGGCAGGCCGACCAGTTCCAGCAGCTCCGCCGCCCGCGCCCGCGCCTTCTTCCGGCTCCAACCGAGCAGCAGCGGCACGGTCGCGATGTTGTCGAGGATGGTCCGGTGCGGGAACAGCCCGGCGTGCTGGATCACGTACCCGATGCCGCGGCGCAGCTCGGGGGCGTTGACCTCCCGTATGTCCCGGCCGCGCAGGCTCACCGTCCCGGCCGTCGGCTCCACCATGCGGTTGATCATGCGCAGGGTCGTGGTCTTGCCGCAGCCGGAGGGGCCGACCAGGACCGTGATGCCGCCCTCGGCGAATTCCAGGGACAGTTCGTCCACGGCTGTGGTGCCGTTCGGATAGTTCTTGCTCACCGCGTCGAATTTGATCAAGACTGCCCCTCACCTGACTGCATATGCCTATGCAGATTTTCGAGTGAGTGAATGGCAGTCAATGGCCGACTGTGAACGCCGCGTTACGTTCCTACGAAATCAGGCCAGGGGCGCCCGAAATGCCCCGTTCCACCACTGATGTTCCACTCACAATTGGCCTGCTCGAACGCAAGGAGACGCTCCATGGAACCGGTCTGGTTCACCTTCCTGAACGGCTCGGACATCGCACAGCTCGAACTGACCGATGACGAGATACTCGACGCCGTCGAGGACGGCCTGCGCGCCCAGGGCCTCGGGGAGACGGTCATCGAACCGCGCGTCCACCTCGTGCCCGACCCGGCCTTCAACGGCCACTTCAACGTCCTGCGCGGCTACATAGCGCCGCTCGCGCTGGCCGGTGTCAAGATCGTGGGCGACTACGTGGGCAACTACCGGCAGGGCCTGCCCTCCGAGATGGCGCTGCTCAACCTCTTCGACCCGCGCACCGGTATGCCGGTGGCCGTTCTCGACGCCACGGCCATCACCGAGATGCGCACCGGCGCCCTCACCGCGCTCGGGGCACGTCATCTGGCCCGCCCGGACGCCAGGGTGCTCGGACACATCGGCGCCCGCGCCACCTCGTACTGGAACGTCCGCCTGCTCGACCGGGTCTTCGACCTCACCGAGATCCGTGTCCACTCGCGCCGCCCCGAGAGCCGGGAGGCCTTCGCCGAGCGGCTGCGGCGGGAGCTGGGCAAGCCCGTCCTCGTGACCGAGGACTGGAAGGCCTGCGTGGAGGGCGCGGACATCGTCGTGGAGGCGTCCCGGCTGGAGCGCCCGGAGCCGCTGCTGAAGACCGAGTGGATCGCCCCCGGCGCCCTCGTCGTGCCCTACGGAACGAACAGCGCTGTCGAACTCTCCCTCACGGACGTGATGGACAAGATCGTCGTAGACGACTGGGGCCAGGCGCACGCCGGACCGTTCGGCGCGCTGCGCGCTCATGTCGACAGCGGCAGACTCGACGAGACCAATCTGCACGCCGAGTTGGGCGAGATCGTGGCCGGTCGCAAGCCCGGCAGGGAGAGCGCGGACGAGACGAACCTGTTCTGGCACCGCGGGCTTTCCCTCTCCGACATCGCGCTGGGTGCGGCCATGCTGAAGAAGGCCGAAGAGCGCGGCCTCGGCCAGAAGCTGCGGTTCTCATGACGCGGATCGTCATCGACGGGCGGACGCTGTCCTACGAGGACGTCGTCGCCGTCGCCCAGCACGGCGCCGAGGTCATTCTGGCGGACGAGGTGCTCCCCCGTCTCACCCGCGACCGGGCCGTCGTCGACGACGTCGTCGACCGCCAGGTACCGACGTACGGGCTGACGACAGGGCTCGGCACCCGGGCGTCGTACGCACTGCCACGCGAGGAACTGGAGGAGTTCAGCGTCCGCACCGTCCGGGGCCGGGCCAACGCGGTCGGCGATCCGCTGCCGGTCCCCCTCGTACGCGCCGCCGTCCTCGCCCGCGTCAACGGCATCGCCGGCGGAGGCAGCGGGGTCCGCCCGGAGATCGCGCGACTGCTCGTGGACATGCTCAACGCGCGTGTCCATCCCGTGATCCCCGAGGTGGGGTCGATCGGCGCCTCCGATCTCTGCCAGATGGCCCATGTCGGCCTGGTCGTCATCGGTGAGGGCAGCGCCGAGCTCGCAGGTGAGGTGCTCGACGGCGATACGGCACTGCGGCAGGCCGGGCTCGCTCCTGCCGCACTCGGCCCCAAGGACGGCCATGTGCTGTGCAGCGCCAGCCCGCTGGCGGCCGGGCCGGGTGCCCTCGCCCTGCACGAGGCGGCCGCCGTGCTCACACTGGCCCAGGCAGTCACGGCTCTGACCTATGAAGGTTTCCGGGCGAACACGAGCCCGCTCGATGCCCGCGTACGGAACCTGCGCGCCGCCCCCGGTCAGTCTCGCGCGGCCGCCGAACTGCTCGCCCTGCTGGACGGCGGCCTGCTGGGCGACCCCCGGCACGCGCGCCGCGTCCAGGATCCCATCAGCCTGCGCTGCGCGGCCCAGGTGCACGGGGCCCTGCACACCGCACTGGACTTCGCCGACGCAGCGCTCCGACCGGAACTGAACGGCTGCGGCGACAATCCCGTGGTGCTGGCCGATACCCGCGAGATCCTCTCCTCCGGCAACTTCCACACCCCGGCCCTGGCCCTCGCCTTCGACACCCTCGCGCTGGCCCTGACGCAGACCGCGTCGCTCTCCGCCGAGCGCATGCGTCGGCTGCTCGCCCCCGCTGTGAGCGGACTGCCCGCCAACCTGTCGCCGTACGGTCCGGAGCGCTCCGGCTTCGCACCGCTGACGAAGACGGCGCAGGCACTCGTCGCCGAGATCCGCATGCTGTCCGTACCGGTGTGCACCGACCCCCGCCATGGCGCCGACTCCGTCGAGGACGACTCGACCAACGCGGCGCTCGGGGCACGGCGGCTGGCCACGATCCTCGTCCGACTACGGCAGTTGCTCGCCGTGGAGGCCGTCGTCGCCGCCCAGGCCGTGGACCTGGCCGCTCCGTCCGCCCTGGGACGGGGACCTCGGCTGCTGCACCGGGCAATCCGGGAGGTCGTGCCCCACCTGGACGACGACCGGCCCTGCGGGATGGACGTGGAGGCGGTGCACCACGACGTCCTGGGTTCCGACGATGTCCGCAGCGCACTACGCACCACGTCGACCGGAACGGAAGAAATGTCATGACCGACATCGACGTGCACCAACATCTGTGGAGCCCCCAGCTGGTGGCGGCCTTGCGATCCCGCGGCACACCGCCGTTCCTCGACGGCTGGACGCTGTTCCTGGACGGTGAGCCGCCCTACGAGATCCCGCCCGCCGACCACGACGTGACACGGCGCGCAGAACTCGCGTCCGCCGACGGCCTCGGCCGGGCGCTCGTCTCGCTCTCCGCCCCGATCGGCGTGGAGTGGCTGCCCTCGGCGCAGGCACGCCCCCTGCTCGACGCCTACCATCAGGGCGCGGCCGCGCTCCCCGAGCCGTTCGGGGCGTGGGCCGCCGCCTGCGTACGGGACATCGACGCGAAAGTGACGGCCGAGGACCTCGACCAGGGGTTCGTAGGTCTCCAGCTACCGGCGAACGCCCTTGCCGACGCCGTCGGTTACGCGCGGTGCGCCCCGCTGCTCGACCTGCTCGAAGAACGTGACCTCCCGCTGTTCGTCCACCCGGGGCCCGCGGCCGGTGATTCCTCGGGGCCCGGTTGGTGGCCTGCGATGGTCCCCTACGTCCAGCAGATGCACTCGGCCTGGTTCGCCTTCCGGGCCTTCGGCCGTGCGCACCATCCGCGGCTTCGGGTGTGCTTCGCGCTCCTGGCCGGGCTCGCTCCGCTGCACGGGGAGCGCTTCGCCGCCCGAAGCGACGGGGGTGGCATCGGGGTGGACCCGAATGTGTTCGTCGAGACGTCCTCGTACGGTCCGCGCGCCGTCGAAGCGATCACCCGCGCCCTCGGTACGGACGCCGTCGTCCAGGGCTCTGACCGGCCCTACGCGGAGCCGCCGAAACAGCCCGGATTCGGTCTGGGCAGAGAGGCGGCATACGCCTTCCGCATCGCCAATCCGCGACGACTGCTCACCGGCGACAGCCATGACAGTCGATCGTCCATCCGATGAGACAACCGGCCACGGGCCGCACGAAGGAATGACCATGAACGCGATCGCGATCGACACCACCGCCCTCGCCGAACTCGGCGTGCAGGACCGTCCGTTCCTGCCCGAGGAGTGTGCCGACCGGGCCCGCCGCGCGGCGGCTTTCGTCGACACCACCGCACTCGACCGCTCCGGCCCCGGCTCGTATCTCCTGCTGTGGCGGACCGAGCACTCCGAGGCGTGGCTGAACACCTGGTGGGAGTCGCGCGACACCGGTTACCACGATCACCAGGGATCCTGTGTCGGCGTGCACGTGATCGAAGGCACCGCGTGGCAGGAGGGCTTGCCTGTGGGCGGTCCGCGCCGCGCCCGGCGGTACGAGCCGGGCGAGTCGTTCTCCTTCCCCGGCTCGGGAATCCACCGGATGGACCACGACGCCGGTGCCGTCACCATCCACGTCTACTCGCCGCCCCTGCAAGCCATCGGACACTACGAGGTCATCGACGGTGAACTGCACCGCACTCCGGGCCTGCCGGATGAGAGCTCACCCGCGAGCCCCCATCTGCTCGACGCCCTTAACCTAATCCGTCGGTGACCAGGGAGCCCCGGACGGACCGCACCGGCCAATTCTGCACAAGGCAGTCAGGCGGGGCTCGCACTGACGACACCCCACCCGAGCCCCGCCAGCGGTCGATCGACGACCTGCTGGCCCGCGCCCGCACCCACCTCGACCGGTTCACTCCCCGGCAGGCGGCCCGTGAACTCGCCGACGGCGCCCTTCTGGTGGACGTCCGCACCGACCTGGTGTGCCGGGCGGAGGGCGAGACCCCCGGCTCGCTGGTGATGGACCGCAACGTGGTGGAGTGGCGGCTCGACCCCTGCAGCACCTGGCACATCGAGGAAGCCGATGACCACTCCCTGCGCTCCATTGCCATGTGCTCGCAGGGCTAGATGTCGAGCATGGCAGCGGCCGGACCGCACGATCTCAGCCTGCTGCGGACCACCGACATCATCGGCGGTTACGAGGCCTGGCGCGCTGCGGGTCTGCCGGTGGTGCCCGGCGGCACGATGCCCGGCTCATACGTGGCCGCGGTACCGTCCCCGATCAGCCTCGACCCGGGCGGGCAGCGCATGCTGGTCGACGGTGCCCCCGTCGCCCTGACCCCGCTGGAGTTCCGGCTGCTGACCACGCTCCTGCGGGGCAACGCCGGGTGATCGCTCGCGAGGACCTGCGCACGGGCCTGGGCGAATGGGCCGGCGGCACCAGCCGCTCCGTCGACCTCCACATCCACCGCATCCGCCGCAAACTCGGCCCCCGCGCCGCGTCCCTCCTCACCACGAAACGGGTCTCGGCTTCCGCCTGCGCGCCAAGCCCGCACCGACCGCAGGGCCCTGAACCCTCTTGGGAACATCACTACGCTTCTTGATCGCCAGGCGGCCCTCGTACTCGCCGTCGCCGCCTCCGGCTCACCTGAGCGCGAGCCGAGTGGCCGTACCCCGCGGCACTCGACTCAGGCGACTGGGGGTTGACAGAACAAGGTTCTGACCAGCCTCTTCACAGAAGTTCTTCCGCCTGACAGAAGCCGTCTTGCCGAGCCGATGCAAGCCTCACGACCCTGATTCCAACCACGGCACGCGGGGCGAGGGCGCCCCGCCGACAGGGACGGGAACTGCCATGCCGCACATGACCGCTTTCGCCAGGAACCAGTGGTACGTAGCCGCCTACAGTCACGAGGTAGGGCGCGAGGAGTTGCTCGGACGGACGATTCTGGGTGAGCCGCTGGTGTTCTACCGGACCGAGGAGGACGGCACGCCCGTCGTGCTGCACGACCGCTGTGTGCACCGCCGTTACCCGTTGTCCGAGAGCCGGTTGGACGGCGACCGGATCGTGTGCGGCTATCACGGCTTCACCTACGACACGACCGGCGCCTGCGTGTACGTGCCGGGACAGAAGCGCGTTCCGCGCACCGCGCGGGTCACCTCCTACCCGGTCGTCGAGCAGGACTCCCTGGTGTGGGTGTGGATCGGGGACCCGACGCTCGCCGACCCGCAGACGATTCCGCGGGCCCGTCACCTCGACTCCCCCGGCTGGACGACCGTCCGGGGCATGGAGCCCATCGACGCCGACTACGGGCTCCTCGTCGACAACCTCCTCGACCTGTCCCACGAGACGTATCTGCACGGTGGCTACATCGGCACCCCCGAGGTCGCGGAGACGCCGATCACCACCGAGGTGGACGAGGGCGCGGGGATCGTGCGGGTGAGCCGGCACATGGACGACGCCGCGTGCCCGCCGTTCTACGCCCGCTCGACCGGGATCGAGGGGCGGATCACGCGGTGGCAGGACATCGAGTACCACGCGCCCTGCCTGTATCTGCTGCACAGCCGGATCGCCCCGGTCGGTGTGCTGCCGGAGGCGGACGGCAGCGACCCGAACGGCTTCCACACCGAGATCACGTACGCCATCACCCCGTCCGCCGACGGCAAGGTGTACGACTTCTGGATGGTCTCGCGGGACTGGGCGATCGAGGACAGCGAGGTCACCGAGTTTTTGCGCGGCAACAACCACACGGTGGTCATGCAGGACGTCGACGCGCTCAACCTCCTTCAGCGGACGCTCGGTTCGGAGCGCACCGGCTACCAGGAGCTGAGCATCAACATCGACACCGGTGGCCTGGCCGCCCGTCGCATCCTCGCCCGGCTGGTCGAGGAGGGCGACAAGCCCGTGGAGAAGGTGCTGTGAGCGGGTTGTCGTCGACAGGGCCGCGCGAGATCTACCGCATCGACTGGCTGCCGGGCACCGACGTCCTGCACGGCACCTGCCACTGCGGGGCCGAGCACAGCGCCCAGGACCCGGTCGAGATGTGGGAGTGGATGCTCGGCCACCCGGAAGGGCACTCGGATGGCCACCAGTCACGAGGAAGCGACTCATGAGCGTGTACGAGACCGAACTCGTTGTTCAGGGCAGGGAGTTCGCCGCGGACGGGGTGCTCGCCCTGACTCTGCGGCACCCCCTGGGCGAGGAGCTTCCGGGCTGGGAGCCGGGCGCCCATGTCGACGTGGTCCTCGGGCCGGACCTGGAACGGCAGTACTCGCTGTGCGGCGATCCCGCGGACCGGACGGCCTGGCGGGTAGCCGTGCTGCGCGAGCCGGACGGGCGCGGTGGATCCTCGTATGTGCACGAGCGGTTGGGGCTGGGCCACACGGTGCGGGTGCGCGGTCCGCGCAACCACTTCGCACTGCGGCCCGCCCCGTCCTACCGCTTCGTCGCGGGCGGCATCGGCATCACCCCCATCCTGCCGATGCTGGCCGCGGCCGAGGCGGCGGGCGCCGAGTGGAGCCTGCTCTACGGCGGCCGCACCCGCGGGTCCATGGCATTCACCGAGGAGTTGGACGGGTACGGCGACCGCGTCACGATCGCCCCCCAGGACGAGTCGGGTCTGCTGGACCTCGCGTCCGTGCTCGACGACGTACCCGAGGGCACCCTCGTGTACTGCTGCGGCCCCGAGGCACTGCTGGACGCGGTGGAGCAGCGGTGCCCGGCCGGGGCGCTGCACGTCGAACGCTTCCAGCCGAAGGCCCGAGCAGTGGGCGGGGACAGCGAGTTCGAGGTCGAGCTGGCCCGCAGCGGCCGGACGCTCAGCGTCCCCGCGGACGTGTCGGTCCTGGACACCGTGCGCCAGGCCGGTGTCGAGGTGCTCTTCTCCTGCACGGAGGGGACCTGCGGGACCTGCGAGACGGACGTCCTCGAAGGCACCCCGGACCACCGGGACTCGGTGCTCAGCGACGAGGAACGGGAAGCCGGCGAGACCATGCTCATCTGTGTGTCCCGGTGCCGGGGCAAGCGGCTCGTGCTGGACCTGTGACGCGCGCGCGGCAGCGGGAAGGAATCGCCCGGGCGCAGGCCACTGAACCGGCCCGGGATCGGCTCGGGGGTCCTTACCGGGCCGCCCACAGACCCCGTACGTGGCCGAGGTGACGGGTCATCACCTCGCGCACCGCGTCCCCGTCCCGGGCCGTCAGCGCGTCGAGGAGTTCCAGGTGTTCCTGGGCGGAGGCCAGCAGGCGCCCCGCCTCCAGGAGGGCGGTGAGGCCGTAGAGGCGGGAACGCCCCCGGAGGTCGCCGACGACCTCGACGAGGTGCGCGTTGCCTGCCAGGGCGAGCAGACCGAGGTGGAAGCGGGTGTCGGCCTCGACGTACCCGATGAGGTCACCGGCCACGGCGGCCCGCACGATCTCCCGGGCCGCGGGGCGCAACGCCTCCAGCGAGACGGGGTCGGCCGTCGTCGCCAGGCCCACCACAGTGGGGATCTCGATGAGCGCGCGGATGTGGGTGTACTCGTCGAGCTGTTTCTCGGAGACCGCGGTGACCCGGAAGCCCTTGTTGGGGACGGTGTCGACCAGGCCCTCCTTGGCCAGGTCCAGCATGGCCTCGCGGACCGGCGTCGCCGAGACACCGAAGCGGGCGGCGAGCGTCGGCGCGGAGTAGACCTGCCCCGGCCGCAGTTCACCGGCGATCAGCGCGGCCCGCAGGGCGTCCGCGACCCGCTCCCGGTAGCTGTGCTTCTTGCCGCCGAGGGACGGCAGGGCCGGGGCACCCGCGGTGGGGGCGCTGGTGCGCTGGGCGGCCATGGGGGTCTCCTCGCTGTGCTGTCGTGCTGTGCTGTCGTGCTGTGCAATGTCATGCGGTACCCGTCATTGTCGTCGAGATCTACAGGACGAATCCCGCCGGGAACGGGTCGGTCGGGTCGAGCAGGTACTGGGCGGTGCCGGTGATCCAGGCTCGGCCCGTAAAGCTGGGCAGGACCGCGGGGCGGCCGGCCACCTCGGTGGTGCCGAGGAGACGGCCGGTGAATTGGGTGCCGATGAAGGACTCGTTCACGAACTCGGTGTGCAGGGGCAGTTCACCGCGCGCGTGCAGCTGCGCCATGCGCGCGCTGGTGCCCGTACCGCACGGCGAGCGGTCGAACCAACCGGGGTGGATCGCCATCGCGTGCCGTGAGTGGCGGGCGGTGGCGCCCGGGGCGACCAGGTGGACGTGGTGGCAGCCGCGGATGGTGGGGTCCTCCGGGTGAACGGGCTCCTCCTCGGCGTTGATCGCCGCCATGAGGGACAGCCCGGCCTGGAGGATGTCGTCCTTGCGGGCACGGTCGAAGGGCAGCCCGAACTGCTCGAGCGGCAGGATGGCGTAGAAGTTGCCGCCGTAGGCCATGTCGTAGGTGACTGTCCGTCCGTCGGCCAGTGCGATCTTGCGGTCGAGGGCGACGACGAAGGAGGGGACGTTGGCGAGGGTGACCGCCGTGGCGGCGCCGTCCGTCACCGCCACCTCGGCGACGACCAGCCCGGCCGGGGTGTCCAGCCGGATCGTGGTGACCGGCTCGACGACCTCGACCATCCCGGTCTCCACCAGCACGGTGGCCACTCCGATGGTGCCGTGCCCGCACATCGGCAGATAGCCGGAGACCTCGATGTAGACGACACCCCAGTCGCAGTCGGGGCGGGTGGGCGGCTGGAGGATGGCGCCGCTCATCGCCGAGTGCCCGCGTGGCTCGTTCATCAGGAACTGTGTGATGTCGTCGCGGTGCGCGCGGAAGTGGAGGCGCCGCTCGTTCATGGTCGCGCCGGGGATCGTGCCGATGCCGCCGGTGACGACCCGGGTGGGCATGCCCTCGGTGTGCGAGTCGACGGCGTGCAGGACGAGTGTGCTGCGCATGACGCTCCTGGTGCTCCGGGACGGCAGGGCGAGGCTGGGTCGGGCGGTTCGGCTCAGGTCAGTCCGGCGGCGACGGCCTTCTCGGTGGCGGCGCGGACGGCGCTCTCCTGGTCCGGCGCCAGCGGGACGCGGGGCGGACGCACGGGGCCGCCGGGTCGGCCCACGATGTCCATGGACAACTTGATGGCCTGCACGAACTCGACCTGGGAGTCCCAGCGCAGGAGGGGATGCAGCTGCTCGTACAGCTTCTTGGCGGTGCCGAGGTCTCCCTCGGTGGCCGCGCGGTACAACTCCACGCTCGCGGCGGGCAGCGCGTTCGGGTAACCGGCCACCCAGCCCTTTGCGCCCGCGATGGCGAGCTCCAGCAGGACGTCGTCGGCGCCGATCAACAGGTCCAGTTCCGGGGCGAGTTCAGCCAGCCGGTAGGCGCGGCGGACGTCCCCGGAGAACTCCTTGACCGCGTGGATGTATCCCTCGCCGTGCAGGCGGGCGAGCAGTTCCGGCACGAGGTCGACCTTGGTGTCGATGGGATTGTTGTACGCCACGATCGGCACGCCGGCCTCGGCGACCGCCGCGTAGTGCGCCAGCACCGAACGCTCGTCGGCACGGTAGGCGTTGGGCGGCAGCAGCATCACGGACCGGCAGCCCGCGTCGCTGGCCTGTTCGGCCCAGCGGCGGGCCTCGGCGGAGCCGTAGGCGGCGACGCCGGGCATCACGCGTGCCCCGCCGACGGCCGCCACGGCCGTCTCGACGACCTTGGCCCGCTCCTCGGGGGTGAGTACCTGGTACTCACCGAGTGAGCCGTTCGGCACGACCCCGTCACAGCCGTTGTCGATCAGCCAGACGCAGTGCTCGGCGTAGGCGTCGTGGTCGACGGAGAGGTCCTCGCGCAGCGGGAGGGCGGTGGCGACGAGAACGCCGCGCCAGGGGCGGAGGTCGGTGGCGGTCATCTGAGGTTCCCTCTCACTAGGGTGTGACATTTTACTGAAGGTCGTCCTCGGACTCCCCGGCGTGGGCCAGCACCCCCAGGGGCACCGGGCGGGCGAACGGCCGTCGGGACGGGGTGAGCGCGCATCCGGCGAGTCCCGCGACCGCGGGCCCGCAGACCCGGCCCTGGCACCAGCCCATCCCGGCCCGCGTCAGCAGCTTCACGGTCCGCAGATCGCCGGCGCCCAGGTCGGTGACGGCCTCGCGGACCGCGCCGCCGGTGACCTCCTCGCAGCGGCACACGACGGTCTCGTCGGTGACCTGGTCACTCCAGTGGGCGGGCGGCGCGTACACACCGTCCAGCGCGGCGGCGAACTCCCGCAGCCGGGTACGGGACTTCGCGGCCGTCGCCCACCCGCGGGGGTCGGGTGCGGTGCCGTGGAGGCGGGCCGCGGCGGAGCGGCCCGCGATGTGGCCCTCGGCGAGGGAGAGGGCCGCGCCGCCGATGCCGGTGGTCTCGCCCGCCGCCCAGACGCCGGGTACGTCGGTGCGCTGCTCGTCGTCGACCTGGACGTTCAGCCCGTCGAGACGGCAGCCCAGGGTCTCGGCGAGGTCGGTGTGCGGGAGCATGCCGTGGCCGACGGCGAGGGTGTCGCAGGGGATGCGGCGCCCGGTACCGGGCCGTACCCGTCCGGTGGCGTCGAGCGCGGCGACGGTCACCGACTCCAGCCGCTCGGTGCCGTGCGCCTCGACGACGGTGTGGTGGAGGAGGGTGCGCACCCGGTGCCCGAGCAGCCGGGCCGCGTACCGGGCGCCTTCGGCGGCCTTGTCGGGCTGCGCGGCCAGTGCGCGGGAGTGTCGTACGAAGGCCTTCGGGTCGGCGGACTCGACGAGCGCGGCCACCCGGACCCCGGCCGCGGCGAGCCCGGTCGCCACGGGCAGCAGCAGCGGTCCGGTCCCGGCGACGACGGCGGTGCGTCCGGACACCGCGAGGGTGCCCTTGAGCATGGCCTGGGCGCCGCCCGCGGTGAGGACACCGGGGAGGGTCCAACCGGGAAAGGGCAGCACCCGCTCGTAGCCGCCGGTCGCCAACAGGACCGCGTCGGCGCGTACCTCGACGGGCTCCTCCTGCTCGGGCCCGAGCAGGGCGTGCACGGTGAAGCCCTTGTCGCCCTGAGCGGTCCGCCGCTCGACCAGCCAGACATGATGGTCCGTCAGGTGCCGGACGGTGCCCGCCGCCAGGTGCGCGTCGAGTGCGTCCCGCAGCCCTTCCCAGGTCCGCCACTGATGGTGCAGGGCCTCGGGGCGACGGGCCCGCAGTTCGGGGGCGGGCTGCCGGTAGAACTGCCCGCCCTCCCGCGCGGCGGAGTCCAGGAGGGTGACCCGGACCCCGAGGGCCGCCGCGGCGACGGTGGCGGAGAGGCCCGCGGGACCCGCACCGATCACCGCGAGGAGCGGTCGCTCAGTCATCGTGTCCGGTCCCTCCCTGGGTGCGGATCGCGTCTCCCGGGCGCAAGGGCACCAGGCAGGCGCGCTGGTTGGGACGGTCGTTGACCGTCACCAGGCAGTCGAAGCAGACGCCGATCCCGCAGAAGATCCCGCGCGGGCGGCCCGCGCCCCGGGTGGTGCGCCAGGAGGTGACCCCGGCCTCCCAGAGCGCGGCGGCGACGGTCTGACCGGGCAGCGCCTGGATCTCACGGCCGTCCAGGGTGACCGTGAAGGCGGGGCCCGGCCGGGCGCCGGCCAGGTCCTGGGGCGAGCTCACGCGGCCTCCTCGGTGAAGCGGTCCGGGCGGAAGGGAGCCAGGTCCAGGTCGGGGGCACGCCCGGTCAGCGCCTGGGCGAGGAGGTGCCCGGTACCGGTGGCCAGGCCGATGCCCGCGCCCTCGTGCCCGCAGGCGTGGTGGAGACCCGGGACGCGCGGGTCGGGACCGATGGCGGGCAGATGGTCGGGCAGGTAGGGGCGGAAGCCGAGGTAGGCACGCGTCGCGCGGACATCGGCGAGGAACGGGAAGAGCCGGGTGGCGCCCGCAGCCAGCGCCCGGACGGCCGGCAGCGAGAACGTCCGGTCGAAGCCGACCCGTTCGCGGCTGGCGCCGATCAGGACGGGCCCGGCCGCGGTGCCCTCGACGACCGGCGAGGTCTGCAGCGCGGCCGAGTCGCTGGCCACGTCGGCCACGTAGTCGGCGGCGTACACCTTGTGGTGGACCAGGCGTGGCAGGGGTTCGGTGACCAGGACGAAGCCGCGGCGCGGGAGGACGGGCAGGTGGGTCCCGGCGAGAGCGGCCAGTTCGGCGCCCCAGGTGCCGGCCGCGTTGACGACCGCCGGGGCGTGGATGTCGCCCCCGTCGGTGCGCACTCCGCGCACCGCGCCGTCGGGCGTGCGCAGGACCTGGGTCACGGTCCGGCCGGTGAGCAGACGGGCCGTGGAGGCGCGTAGCAGGTGGGCGGTGGCCAGGGCGGGCATCACCTGGCGGTCCTGGGGATAGTGGACGGCGCCCGGCAGGCCGGGGGCGAGGTGGGGTTCGAGGGCGTACAGCGCGTCGCCGGTGACCGGTTCGGCGACGACTCCGGCGGCGCGCTGCCCCGCGGCGAACCGCTCCAGCGCGGCGAGCCGGCCGGGCGAGGAGGCCACCACGACGCCACCCTTGGCCTCATACTCGATGAACTCGCCGAATTCCTGGGCTAGTTGGTGCCACAAGCGGCCGGACAGCAGGGCGAGGTCCAGCTCGGGGCCGGGCTCCTTGTCGGAGACCAGGAGGTTGCCCTCACCCGCGCCGGTCGTCCCGCCGGCGACCGGACCGCGGTCCACCAGGACGACGTCGAGGCCCGCACGAGCCGCGTACAGGGCACAGGCCGCGCCCACCATTCCGGCTCCGACGACCACGACATCGCAGGTCAGTCGCTTGCTCACGGCAGTACTATGTCACATGTCGCACTGTCAGGGAATGTCCTCACCCGGCGGAAGAGGTTGAGCGCGGCACCTCAAAATGAGAGTGAATACCTCAAAATGTTAGTGATGCAGGTCACTCTCTGGAGGTGGGCGCATGCTGCCACGGCGATTAGCGCTGGTCACAGCTCCGCGGGCGGATGAGGCGTTCGCGTCGTCGTGGGTGGATCGGATGGCTCGCGTGAACAGATGTCCGCTGGCCGAGGTGGCCGACCTGATGGGGCTGCACCTTCGGGGTGTGTATGCGAATGCCCGGCCTCCTGTATGCGGAGTGCAGTGTGATGAGGCGGTCCGACAGACCGTGTACGCAGCGACGGGTGTCCCGGGCGGCATGGTGGACAGGATGCACCTGTCACCTGTCGGTTTTCGATGGTGGGCCGCTGAGCGTGGCGGCGGTGCTCTCCGCCGACAAGGCGCACTGGCCGTCAGCGAGCCGGGAGTGGGTGGAGGTGTACGGCAGCCGGGCCTGTCCATGCTGTCTGCTGGCGTCGGGTGGGGCGGGTCTTGCCGGCACGGTGGGTCCGGCTTCCGACGAACTGCGCGAATTTTGTTCGCGGGAAACCGTGTTCACAGTGGCTGCCCGCGATTCGCGTGAGCCAGGCAGACAAGCGGACGGTCGCCGCGCAGCGGCGTTGGCTGGACATCGCGTACAACCGGGCTTGCCCCGCGCTGAGCGGCGTGAACGTGTCTGCAGGAGAGTGGTTCGCCGCGTTCCGCGCCTGTGTGATCTTGTTGCGGCTCGGACTGCCCGGGATCTTAGGACGTCTACCGAACGTGCCTGACTGGTGCTGTCGCGCCCTTCTGGATGAACGCGCCGAGCGCGATGTGCACCGGAACCAGTTTGGATGGGGTCCTGCTTCGGCCGGAGCTGCGGCAGCGTTTCTCAGGGTGGTGACCCCTCTTCTGGCCACGGCTGACACGCGGAAGTTGACTCAGCGCTTGGCGCCGTTGGTGCGGACGGCGATTGAAGGAGGCTGCTTGACGGCCCGGCCCTTTGCGCGGCTGCCGCTGCCAGAGGTCTTCGCGGAGGCAGTGGCGGCGCAGGTGCCGATGGGACGTTCGGCCAGGAGTCCGCGAGGCGGAGCAAGAGGAGGTGCTCGCGGTGAGCGGTGATGCGAAAGCACCGGAGCCATCCGGTCGAGACATCGACCTGGTGCGAGTACGGTACGTCGATTCCGGAGGGCTCCAGCATCTGGTGCGGCTGGAGGAGGCTGCTGACGTGCCGTTCGAGGACGGCAGGATGGTGCGGGCCATCCCCAGCCACCGGGACCAAGGACACATGCCGGGCCAGTACTGGGTGGCGAAACGGGGTGACTTCGCCGACTATGAAAGCGTGCTGGAGTCGAAGTGGCTGACGCTGCTGGACTTCGACCCGCAAGTGACCGCATTCGTCACGCAGCCCCTGGAGGTCGACGCGATCGACGCCCGCGGTGCCTGGCAGCACACCCCGGACGTCTTCGTACGCCACCGTGACGGCAGCGCGCTGCTGCTGGACGTGAAGAACCCCGAGCTGCGTGACGATCCGGACGTGCTGCTGCAGGAGGAGCGCACGCGGCGTACCTGCGAGCGGCTGGGCTGGGACTACGCGATGGTTTCGGAGCCGAGCGGGCAGCGCTGGGTGAACGTCGATCTGCTGTCCAGTGCTCGGCGCCCGCTGCATCTGGGTGCGGATCTGGCTCCACGCCTGCTCGATCTGGCCCGTGAGCCGGTGGAGATCGGGGAGCTCATGCGGTTCATGGAATACCCGGATCTGGCACGCGGGGTGCTGTATCACCTGATGTGGCATCAGCGGATCGTCACCGATCTGGATCGCCCGTTGCGGGAGACAACGCTGGTGAAGACCGCGACGAAGGCACAGGCATGACGTCCGACGGCGCGGTGCGACTGCAGCGTGGATCCAGGGTGTGGCTGGACGACGAGGTGCACACGGTGACCGGGGTGACCGATGACGGTGTACGACTGCGTTCGGAGAGCGGCTCGTGGACCGTGATCGGCCTGGGACACCTTCTCGCGGACCCGACCTTCCGTCCCTACGAAGGCGATGCGAACCCGGAAGGCGAGGACGTCGCTGAGCGCGACCGCTCGGAAAGGAAACTGTGGCTGGACGCTGCCGCCCTGTTCGACAAACTGAGTGACAAGCAGTTGGGGGAACTGCAGCGCGCCCAGGAGCACCTCCTGGAAATGACGACCGGTTTTCGCAGCGGAGATCCGGAGGACGCCTCGCCCGGAGAACCCAGGCCGGAGTATGCCCCTGACGTGTCGCTGGCCCAGCGGGTGCAGAGCAAGGCGCGGGAACTGGGCTACAGCGAGCAGCAGATTTGGCGACGTCTGCGGAAATGGCGGGACGAAGGCCCGTGGGGCCTGGTGGACCGGCGCAGCCATCGGCCGTCGGATCCCCTGGCTGGGGCGGACCCACGGTTGATCGATGCGATCGTCACCCAGTACTCCGTGACCGAGGCGGACGACTCGACCGGCAGTCTGAACCGGCTGCGCCGCCGAGTGGAGCGCCGCCTGGTTGACGCCCACGGGCCGGGCACGGTGAAGATGCCGGTTCCCAAGACGTTCAACAGGTATGTCGCCGCTCTCCTGCCCGGCCGCTACACCACTGGGCCCGCCACGACACGGCAGTCGGTGGCGAACCGGCCGGGCGGCCACTACCAGCCGATCACCGCCGGCCGTCCCGGTGAACTGGCGATGATCGACACCAGCTGGCTGGACGTACGTGCCTATGACCCGGTCGAAGACGTCGTCTTTTCGGTGGATCTCACCATCGCGATCGACGTGTGCACCCGCAGCCTGCTGGGATGGCGTCTGGTGCCCAAGGGAACGAAAGGCGTGGATGCGGGGCTGGTGATCGCGGATGCGATGATGCCGGAGCCGATGCGTCCGGGCTGGCCCGAGGGGCTGCGCCACCGGATACTGCGTCTGCCGTGCGAGCCGCTGCTCGCGCAGGACGAGCGGTTCGCGGCGGCCGCGGCCCGTCCTGTGGTGTTTCCCGAGAAGAGGTGAAACGTTTCAATACTTTCCAAGTGGAAAGCTTACGAACGGTACGGGCGAAGCACAATGGCTTGTTTCAGTCCGGTTTCGAGAGTCACGTCCTATGCGAGGTCGTGCGCGCTGACCCGGTGAAGACCAGGCAGCGCTTGTTTCTGTCGTCGCGAGCGGCCCAGGTTTCTGCCGCCTTCGGTGGCGCAGCACTGACCCGGGCACTTCATCCGGGTCGCGGCGCCTCGATGTTCACTGGATGAACAGTGGCGTTGTACGGGCAGAGCGGCCTTCGGATACTCGCGTCTGACTGCTTGCCGTGGGTCGGCAGCCGACCGTTACGAGGAGACGCCGACGTGATCATCCAGGACGAATCCCAGCTCACTGCGGCGGTGCTTGCCGAGACGGAGCGGGCCGGCGACCCGCGTGTCAAGGAGATCACCCAGGCTCTGGTGCGCCATCTGCACGAGTTCGCCCGCGAAGTACGGTTGAGTGAAAGGGAGTTCGACACCGCCCTCACCATCGTGACCCGGCTGGGCCAGCTCACCACGGCCAGCCACAACGAGGTCAGGCTGATGGCGGGCTCGCTGGGCCTGTCGACACTGGTGTCCCTGATGAACAACGGCACCGAGGACAAGCCGACTTCGGCGAACCTGCTCGGCCCGTTCTGGCGCCAGGGCAGCCCGACGATGAACAACGGCGAATCGATCGTCCGCTCGCCCACCGAGGGACCACCGCTGTTCTTCACCGGCCGGATCGTCGACACCGAGGGAAACGCGGTCGCCGGCGCGGAAGTCGACATCTGGCACGCATCACCGGCCGGCCTGTACGAAAACCAGGACCCCGAGCAGGCCGAGTGGAATCTGCGTGGCAAGTTCTTCAGCGACGAGGAAGGTGTGTTCGCCTTCCGCAGCATCAGGCCTTCCGGTTACCCGATACCGATGGACGGGCCCGTTGGCGATCTGCTGACCGCGCTCAAACGCCATCCCTTCCGACCGGCGCATCTCCACGCGCTGATCCACAAACCGGGCTACAAGACGATCGCCTCCCAGCTCTACAGCCACGACGACCCCATTCTGGAGACCGACGCGCAGTTCGGCGTCGTGCAGAATCTCGTCGGCATCTATACGCGCCACGAGAACGAGTCGGCACCGGACCCGGACGTGACCGAGGCCTGGTATAGCTTCGAGTTCACCTTCGTCGTCGAGCCGGGTGAGGCCTGGCTGCCGACGCCACCCGTGTCGGCCAAGCGCGACACGATGCCGGACAACGCCTGACGTGACCGTGCCGTCACCCGACGTGTGGTGCATGCCTTGCTCCACCCGAACGCCGCGCGACGACAGTCCGCACCTCCCGAGAGGAAACCGGTGATCCCCGAAGCAGAACGTCGCGCAGCCGCGGCTGCCCTCATGCAGGCCGACCGTGATCGTCAGCCGATCACCCAGCTCAGCGTGACCTATCCCGATCTCGAGATCGAAGACGCCTACGCCATCCAGCAACTCTGGGCGGCGGAGCGGGTGGCGGCCGGGGCCAGGCTCGTCGGGCACAAGATCGGGCTGACGTCCCGCGCCATGCAGATGGCCTCGCAGATGACGGAACCCGACTACGGTTTTCTCACGGACGACATGGTCGTCAGCGACGGCGCCTGTCTCGACGTGAGCCGCTACACGAAGCCCAGGCTGGAGGTCGAGCTGGCGTTCGTGCTCGGTGCGGACCTGCATGGTCCGAATCTGCGGGTCCACGACGTCCTGCGGGCGACGGAGTACGTCGTCCCCGCTCTCGAGGTCATCGATTACCGCACCGAGGTGCCGCGCTCGATCACCGACACCATCGCGGACAACGCCGCCGCCGCGGCGATGGTCGTCGGTGGGCGGGTCGTGCGCCCGATGGACGTCGATGTCAGGTGGGTGGCCGCGACGTTGTCGAAGAACGGTGTGATCGAGGAGTCCGGGGTCTCGGCCGCCGTCATGGGACACCCGGCGGCAGGGATCGCCTGGCTCGGGAACAAGCTCGCCGCGGTCGGCCAGCACCTCGAAGCCGGCCAGCTGCTGCTGTCGGGCTCGTTCACCCGACCCGTCTCGGTCGAAGCGAACACCGTCATCCACGCCGACTTCGGCCCCTTGGGCTCGATCGGTGTGGCGTTCCGATGACCGTGCACACCCCTCCGGCCGGCTCCTCGCGGCCCGCACCGGGCCAGTGGCCCCTACCACCGAACGCGTTCAAAGCGGCGCTCGCCCGAGGCGAGCAGGTGATCGGCATGTGGTGCTCGCTGGCAGACCCGTACCCCGCCGAGATCATCGCCGGCGCCGGCTTCGACTGGCTGCTTCTCGACACCGAACACTCCCACGCCGACATCGCGACCGTGCTCTCACAACTCCAGGCGGTCGCCCCGTACTCGTGCTCGACGGTGGTACGTCCCCCGGTCAATGATCCCGTCGTGATCAAACGACTCCTGGACGTCGGCGCGCAGTCGCTGCTGATTCCGCAGGTCGAGTCGGCCGAGGAAGCGCGGGCCGCGGTCGCCGCCACCCGTTACGCCCCCATGGGCGTCCGCGGGGTGTCGGCACTGACCAGGGCCACTCGATTCGGTCGCGTCAAGGACTACGCCACGCTGGCGCACACCGAACTGTGCGTGCTCGTCCAGGTCGAATCGCGGCAGGCGCTGGAACAGATCGAGGTGATCGCGTCCGTCGACGGCGTGGACGGGATCTTCATCGGCCCCAGCGACCTGGCCGCCAGCCTCGGTCACCCCGGAGACCTGAACGCACCTGGCGTCATCGAGGCAGTGGAGGAGGCGATCGGACGCGTGCGCGCGGCGGGCAAACCGGCCGGCATCCTGACGACCAACTCCACGTTCGCGCGACGGTGCATCGATCTCGGAACCACGTTCACCGCCGTCGGGGTGGACGTAGGCGTGCTGGCACGCGGCGCCGACGCCCTCGCCCAGGCTTTCCGGCAACAGGCCGTGTCGGCTGCCGCGAGTGGGTCCTCGGAGCCCCCATGAGGGTGGAGTCGTACGCCATGTACCGCCCGCAGAGGGCGCGTTCGTCGGCGGCCACGGTCGTAGCGTCTACGCCTCTGCGTCGCGTGCTCAGACGCTGTACGTCTCGTTACATCCGTCGAGTGGGACGCGGCAGGCGGCGGCACGCCTGTCCGCGGGCCAGGTTCCGGCTCACGGGCAGGCGTCCGGGTGCCTCAATCGGCCTGGAGGAAGGGGTAGTCGGTGTAGCCCTCGGGGCCGTGCGCGTAGAACAGCTCGGGGCGCGGCTCGTTCTCGGGGTGGCCGCCCTGCCAACGCTCGACCAGGTCGGGGTTGGCGATGAGTCCCCGGCCGATGGCCACGGCGTCGACGTGAGCGGCCTCGATCAACTGAGCGGCTTCCTCGTGCGAGGTGACCGAGGCGAAGCCGGTGTTGGCGATCAGCTTGCCGGCGAAGCGACGGTCCAGCTCCTGGACGAGGTCGCCGGCCGGCTCGTGGTGCAGCACGGACAGGTAGGCCAGGCCCAGCGGGCGCAGCTGGTCCAGCAGGGAGCCATAGGTGGCCGGCACGTCGTCCCGGTCGTGCTCGAAGGTGTCCTGGATGTTGTGCTCGGGCGAGATGCGCAGGCTGACCCGCTGCGGGCCGACGGCCTCGGCGACGGCCTTGACCACCTCGACGACAAAGCGGGCGCGGTTGTCGGGAGAGCCGCCGTACTGGTCAGTGCGCTGGTTGGACGCCGGGGAGAGGAACTGGTGGAGCAGGTAGCCGTTGGCGGCGTGGATCTCCACGCCGTCCAGGCCCGCGTCGGTGGCCCGGCGAGCCGAGGCGACGAAGTCGGCCAGGGCGTCCTGCGTGTCCTGGGCGTCATCTCCTGCGGCACGGGACAGGTCTCCATACCCGTGCCGGTGTGCATTTCGCCCTGGACGGCTATCACGCTGAGGGCGAGGAAGCGCCAGCCGCCGTTGACGCCGGGGTGGGCGGTGCGGCCATCGTGCATGATCTGCATCACGATGCTGCCGCCGCGTGCGTGCACCGCCTCGGCCACTCGCGCCCAGCCTGCCGCCTGCTCATCGGTGGCGATGCCGGGCCGCCCGATGTAGGCCTGCGACTCGTGGCTCGGGTGGGTGCCCTCGGTGATGATCAGCCCGGCGCTCGCACGCTGCCCGTAGTGCTCGACCATCAGCTCGCCGGGGATGCCGACCGAGCCGCTGCGCATCCGGGTCAACGGGGCCATGACGACGCGGTTTGCGAGCTCGATCTTCCCGAAGGAGACGGGAGAGAAAAGTGACGAAGCGGGTGAAAGTGGAGGAGTAGCGACAGACATGGGTTTCCTTCTGAAGGGAGGTGACCGCGGGATGGTCTCTTCATAGGCATCGAGTGCCGCCCACGCCGCACCGACCTGGACAGCCGCGAGCGAGGCCGGATACAGCGGCTGGATCTGGCCCAGGTACAAGGGGTTACCGGTGGAACGGGTGCCGTGCGTGCCTTCGGGAAGGGTCGAGTATCCCCAGTCGAACAGGGGAGACACGTTGTCGGCCGGGACGAAGACGTCCTCCACGACGACCGTGTTCGACCCGCTCGCACCGAGGGCCATCGTGGCGTGCCCTCCCCAGTCGTCCCGTACGGTGTAGTCGCTGCGAGGCAGCAGAACCACGGCCGGGGCGGGGTCGCTGCCCTCGGCCAGGATGATCGTGCTCACCATCGCGTGGGTCGAGTACGGGACACCGGACGAGTACGGCCACACCCCCGTGAGGCGGAATCCACCTTCCCTGGGAACAAGCGCGCCTCGGGGGTTGGCGGAGTGCGGCGCGATGAAGACGCCGTCCTCACCGAAGGCTTCCCGCACAACCTCCTCCGGGAAGTGTGCGACCAGGGGGATGGTGTGGCCCGTCCCCAGGGTCAGGCACCAGCCGATGCCGGGGTCTCCGCGCGAGATCTCGATCATCGTCCGGTAGTACGTCTCCAGGTCGAACTCGTAGCCGCCGTACTTCCGCGGTTGCACGAGGCGATAGAAGCCGGCGTCCTGGAACGCCTGGTGGATCTCAGCGGAGTACTTGCCCTCCTCCGCAGCCTTCACACGATTTTCGCGGAGAGTCGGGCGCATCGCCGCGGCACGGGCGATCACCTCCCGCGGGGTGAGGTCCGGCTCCGGTACCCGGAGATCGCCGATCACAGCGGTCGTGTCGTTCGACGACATCGTCGTTCCCTTCGTCCGCTCCTTCTCACCCGGCCTCGTTGCCGTGGGATGAGGAGTGGATCTCGCTCGCCTGCAGCGCCGCCTACGCGGCCGAGGAACAAGCGTGGCTCACGAGCATCGACGGTTCGCGCGGGGAGCTGGTCAGGGCTCTGCTGCGTGGCGACCACGCGGTCCTGGACCCCGCGAAGGCGCTGCGGTACGAGCTCGTGAACCGGACCCATGTCAGCCTGATACTGCGACGCGACGCGCACGCCGACGGCGACGAGGAGTCAGAGGGACTCGACCGGGTGGCCGCCAAGCTCTTGACGTGTATCGGCGCGACCGCACACCTGGTGATCCCTTCGGACGAGCGCGAGGTGTGGGCATGGGGCGGGTTCACCGACCCGCGGAGTGCGGCGGTCCGCTCGATCCCCGTGGTGCCGGGTGCCCTGGTGACGGTCGGTCGCCCAGCGCGCGGACTCGATGGTTTCCGGGCCACGCACGAAGAGGCGAAGGCAGCGGCCCGCGTCACGCTGTACTCGGCCGGCCGCGCACGCGGCCGCACAGTCTTCTTCGAGGACGTCCGACTCGCGGCGTTGCTCACCTCGGACCCGGAGCGGGCGCAGAGCTTCGTCCGGGACGAGCTCGGGGCCCTGGGACATCCGCGAGAGTCGCTGCTCCGGGAGACCGTGCGCGTCTACCTCGAATGCAACTGCAGCCCCGCGACAGCGGCGGCGCGGCTCGACGTGGTGAAGAACACCGTCGTGTACCGCATCCGACGTGCTGAGGCGATGTTGGGACGGAGCGTCAAGGAACAGCAGGGCATTCTGTGGGCAGCGCTCCACCTCGTCGACATCGTCGACCCCGTGGAGTCGCAGTTTTCGGCCTGACGACGGGTCGCACTCGGGCGGATGACCACTCGCCCGCCATGTGACTCGGCCCTGTCGCCCGAACCGTTTGATCATTGGGCACTGCGGCGTACCGACTGTGGCGGTGAGCACAACAGACACCGCAGGTAGTGAACCTGTCCGACAAGGCCGCCGGTAAGGTCGTCCATGTGACAGGGGAAGAGACGACATCAGGGAAGTCGGGAGCGGCGTCCGGCAGGCAGCAGCGCCGGAGGCACCCCGGTGATCCCGGTCGTCAGCGAGACCCGGTGGGCACCCGGCGGGCCATTCTGACCGCCGCCGCCGCGGAGTTCGCCGCCCACGGATTCGACGGAGCCCGGGTCGTACGGATCGCGGAGTCTGCCGGCGTCAGCCATCAGCTGATCACCTACTATTTCGGGGGCAAACGAGGGCTGTACGAGGCGCTGAGCGACCAGTGGCTCGCGGAGTCCATGCGCGTCAGCCAGTCCCGCACCTTCGCGGATGCCGCGCGGCGCTACGTCCACTGGGCGCATGAGGACCCCTCGTGGGTGCACACGCTGACGCGCGAAGAGCCCGGCACGCGCCCGCCCGCCGAGGACGAGCGGGCCGCCGAACTGTTCAAGCACGTCGAGGAACTCCGCGAGCGGCAGGCGCGCGGCGAATTCCGCAGCGACCTCGACGTAGGGGCCGTGGCCCTCGTCTTCTTCGCCGCCTCGATCGCTCCGGTGGCCATCCCGTGGATCGCCCGTGAACTCGGCCAACAGGACCCCGACTCACCGGAGTTCATCGACCACTACGCGGAGCAGGTGGGCCTGATAGTCTCCGCGCTCGCCGAAGCGACGACGGCGACACAAGCGGCTCAGGCGGCTCAGGCGGCTCAGGCGGCTCAGGCGGCTCAGGACGAGGGCTCGCCGGTGGACGGCGAGCCCCAGGACTGACGGCCGGCCCCCGGGTTCCGGGAGTCCGTACGCCGCTCAGCCGGGCGGCAGCCGCCGGGCCATCTGGAGGTGCGCCAACCGCCAGCCACCCGATGAGGAGCGCACCCAGACCCGGGTGACGGCGGCCTGGATGACGAACGGGGCCAGGTCAGGCACGAAGGCGACCCACAGCTCCTGGAGACAGCTGACCACGGCCGTGGTGCCGAAGCGCTGGACGGTCACGTCATGGGTGTCCACCTGACTGGTGCGGCCCAGCTGTGCCGCGTACCGCAGCCAGTCGTCCACGCCGTGGATGTGACCCACCGCCGAGTGCACGATCACGCAGTCGGGATGCATCAGGGCGCGGAGCGCCGGTTCCGGGTCCGGGAGGGTCTGCGCGGCAAGCCAGGCGGCCTCGGCCTCCTCTACCGTGGCGGGAGCGGACGCCGAGACAGGAGCCGAGGCCGAAGAGGGGGCAGAGGCCTCGAGGTCTTTCGCCCCGGTCGACGAGGTGGTCACAGCTCCAGCTCCAGGACCGGCGACTTCGACCGGGACGAACACGGGGTGAACAGACCCTCCCCGCGCTCCTCGTCGGTCAGGACGTCGTCCCGGTGGTCGGGCTCACCGGCACGCACCCGCACGACGCATTCGCCGCAGATGCCCTGTCCGCACGAGTTGGGCGCGTCGACGCCGTTCGCCAGCAGGACGTCCAGGACGCTCTGGTCCTCGGGGACGGGGTACTCCGCTCCCGTGGAGGACAGGCGCACGGTGAATCCGCCCTCCCCTCCCCCGCCGGGCTCGGCCGCCACCTGGGGCGAGGCGCTGAAGCGCTCCTTGTGCAGGGCGGACGCGGGCCATCCGAGCTCGGCCGCCCGCCCCAGTGCGTAGTCCATGAACCCGCCGGGACCGCAGACGTAGACCGCGGTCCCGGGAGCGGGGTCCCCCACGTCACGTCCCAGATCCAGGAGTTGTTCCGGAGGCTCGTCGTCGAAGTGGAGGGTGACCCGCGGATGGTTCTCCAGGTCGGCGAGGAAGGCGGCCTCGCTCCGGCTGCGGGCGCAGTAGTGCAGCTGGTAGTCACCGCCGGTGGCGTCGAGGCTCTGGGCCATCGACAGCAGCGGGGTGATGCCGATGCCGCCCGCGAGCAGCACATGCCGGCGCGCGGACGTCAGGCCGAAGCGGTTGCGCGGTGCGGCGATGCGCAGCGTGTCGCCCTCGGCGAGGGCGTGCATGGCACGTGAACCGCCGCGCGAAGCGGGTTCGTCGAGGACCGCGAGCCGGTACTGCTTGCGGATGTCCGGTGGTCCGCACAGGGAGTACTGGCGGATCAGTCCCGCCGTACCGACGGTTACGTCGATGTGGGCGCCGGGCTCGTACTCCCACAGCTCTTCACCGTCAGCCCGGGCGAGGTCGAACACCGCGATTCTCGGCGTGGCGTCGTACCGGGCCACGACGACCGCGTCCGTCCAAGTGGTGCTCACGCTTCAGTCACGCCCCTGCCGCCGTGGGCACTGCCGCCCGGTCCGTTCCCGTGGAGTCCTTCGGCCGGGTGGAGAGGCCTGCTTCCACGCGGCGGACCGGCTCGCCGGGGGCGGCGACGCCGAGCGGGGTGCGTCCGGCCTCGACGTCGTCCAGCATCGTGCGCAGCATGCGCCGGAGCATGACGACGCCCTTGTCGGACGGCGCCAGGGTCTCCTCGGAGTGCTGGGTGATCGGGCCCTGCGACCACTGGGCCTCGTAGTCGCCGGGGAAGCGCTGCTTCTCCTCCTCGCTCAGCTGCCAGCCGTCCTTGCCGTTCTGCTTGATGCCGAACATGAAGGACGTGGCCCGCTCGGGGTCGGCGGAGCGGATGGAGAAGACCAGCCGGTGGTGTGTGTCGTCGGCGGGGACGACCCAGATCAGCATGTCGTTGCGGACGTCGGGGGTCGAGCGGATGAAGTCGGGCAGGGCGATGATGTTGGGCAGCATGCACTCCACGGACCACTCCAGGTCGACGGGTGCGCCGCCGTCGCCCTTGGTGTCCTCGTAGCGCCAGATGTACCGCACGCCGTTGTCGGTTCGGTGGTATGTGGTGCGCTCGGCGGCGGTGCGATGGTCGTAGTAGTGCTCGGGGAAGCCGGTCGTGCCGGTGCCCTGGAACTGGAAACCGCTGTGGTTGGAGTGCAGCCACGCCGCGTGCACGGGGTCGACTGCGTTCTCGAACAGCTGGAGCCAGTTGTAGTCCTGCTCCAGGCCGATGACCTCGGCGCCGGGCACCATCCAGCTGGTGTGGTAGCTCTCGCCCTCGCCCAGGGGTTCGAGGCTGTCGTAGCGCGGCAGCGGGGGCTTGAGCTCGGGCGGGCCCATGTAGACGAAGACCAGGCCGTAGGCCTCCTCCACCGGATACCACGGCTGACGTGCGAGATTGCGGCGCTTGCCGCCGTCGAGTTCGCAGGCCTGGTCCAGGCAGTGGCCCTGCACGTCGAACTTCCAGCCGTGGTAACAGCAGCGGATGCCGTCCTCCTCGACGCGGCCGTAGAAGAGGCTGCTGCCTCGGTGCGCGCACCGCTCGAAGACGACGCCGGGGCGGCCCTGTCCGTCCCGGAAGACGATCAGGTTCTCCCCCAGCAGACGCACTCGGTGCGGAACGTCGCTGGTCAGGGCGGTGGAGCTGGCGACCGGCTGCCAGTGGCGGCGCAGCGCCTCGCCCATCGGAGTCCCGGGGCCGACCTCGGTCAGGCGGGCGTCGTGGGAGGAGGGCTTACGGCCGTAGCCGGTTCCCGTGTCGGGCACGGTCGTGTCGGTCATGTGGACCATCTCCTCGGCGTTGAGGCAGTGGGGACGCGTGGACGAGCGCCGTTTGACGGGTCGGACAGCCCGCGGTCGGGGCTTCTTCGCGCTGTCGCGAGGTGTCACGGCACGATCGTGCGGCGGCTCTTCCGGCACGCTCGGACAGGGACGGACGGGCACGGCGAGCGGTGTGTGCCCATGAGGCGGTCATGCCGTTGTACGGCTCTGATGAAAAACTGTCAATGGCTCCGACCTGCTTTGATGAATTACTTGCAGACCCCTGTCGGATCGCCGGACGCCCTTGTTACGGTGACCCGGCACCGAGGTGACGACCCGCTCACGGACTCCGCCACACCTCGCGACAACACCTGAGAACGTGCCGAGCCGGCGACCGCCTCCCCGCGATTTTCCGCAGCTCCTCCAGCGCGCGTTCGCTCCAGAGCCGAAGGAGACGAGATGTCCGGACCCACCGCAGGACCCTCCGTATGAACGCCGGGCACAGCACCGAGTACGACTACGTCGTCGTCGGCGCGGGTACGGCCGGCTGCGTCCTCGCCGCGCGCCTGTCCGCGGACACCGGGACACGGGTGCTGCTGATCGAGGCCGGCCCGCCCGCGGACCGCGGCCTGCTCGTTCAGCTGCCCCTCGGGGTCGGGCTGCTGTCGGGACGCAAGGACATCAGCTGGGGTTATGAGTCGGAGCCCGAGCCGGGCCTGGACGGCAGGCGTATCCCGGTCCCGCGTGGCCGACTGGTCGGCGGCACCGGATCGATCAACGGCTCGACCCATGTCCGTGCGCATCGCCTCGACTACGACGACTGGGTCAAGTCCGGTGCGACGGGCTGGGGTTGGGACGACCTGCTGCCGTACTTCCGCCGCTCGGAGAGCAGTTGGCGCGGGGACACCGAGCACCACGGCGGGTACGGCCCCGTCACCGTGTCGACCACGGTCCGGCGAGGTCCTTTCGGCCGCCGTCTGGACCGCGCCGCCCGATCGCTGGGCATCGAGTTCCCCGACGACACCCAGAGCGGGGACCCCACCGGAGCAGGCCAGGTCGAGAACGCCATCCACCGCGGGCGACGGCACAGCACCGCCGCCGCCTACCTGCGCCCCATTCTGCGGCAGCGGCCCAACCTCACCCTGCTCACCGGGGTGCTGGTGGACACGCTCGTGCTCGACAAGGGACGCGTGACGGGCGTCCGTGTCGTGAAGGGCGGACAGAGCCGGGTGATCCGGGCGGCCCGCGAGGTCGTGGTCTGCGCGGGTGTCTACAACTCGCCGCAGCTGCTGATGCGTTCGGGCATCGGACCGGCGGGTCACCTGCGCGAGCACGGCATCGAACCGGTGGCGGACCTGGCCGGCGTCGGCGCCAACCTCCAGGACCACCCGGCGGCTCCCGTGCTGTTCGACGTCAAGGATCCGGTGACCTTCCACGAGCACCTGCGCGCCGACCGCGCGGCGGTGGGCGCGCTCCGCTGGTTCCTCAGGGGGAACGGTCCGCTGGCCGGGATGCCCGAGTTCCTCTCCGCGTACATTCGCACCCGCCCCGACCTGGACCGTCCCGACGGGTTCCTCGGCATCCTGGGCGGCGGTTTCGACGCCCGGCCGTGGTTCCCCGGCATCCGGCCGCTGAAGAACCGGCACTGCGTGGCCCTCAACGCCGTCGCGACCCCGCGCAGCCGCGGTGAGGTCCGGCTTGGCTCCGCCGATCCGGCCGCCCCGCCGCGGATCACGTTCAACCTGCTCACCGAGCCGGAGGACGTCGCCGCGCTGCGCGAGACCGTGCGCACCACGCTGGCCCTCCTGCGCAGCTCTGAGGTCTCCCCGATGATCAGGGTGGAGCTCGCACCGGGCCCCGACGTGCGCACCGACGCCGACTTCGAGCGTTATCTGCGCGAGACCGGTTATTCCGCCAACCACGCCTGCGGCACGTGCGCCATCGGCACCTCCGAGACCGCGGTCGTCGACCCCGAGCTGCGGGTGCGCGGCATCGACGGGCTGCGTGTCGTCGACGCGTCGGTGCTGCCGACCGTGCCCGGCGCGAACATCAACGCCACCGTCATCGCCGTGGCGGAGAAGGCCTCGGACCTGATCCGCGGGATCCCGGCAGCCTCCGGCGCCCCGCTCCATGAGAGGACCGCGGGATGAGGGAACCGCTGTCGTACGCCATCGCGTACGGGGCGGCCGAGGCCGCGCTGGAGGCGGCCCGGGCCGAGGGGGCGCGGATCTGCGTGGCGGTCGTCAACCGCAGCGGCATCACCAAGGTGCTGCTCAGCGACGACGGAGTCGGCCCCATCGGGATCGAGACCGCGCGCCGCAAGGCCTACACCGCCGCCGTCACCGGCGTGCCGACCTCGACGTTCGCCGCTTTCGCCGCGTCACCCGCGATGGCGGTCGCGCCCGTGCACCTCGTCGACGCGCAACTCCTGCCGGTGCCTGGCGGGGTGCCCATCACCGTGGACGACGGCGAGGTCATCGGTGCCGTCGGCGTCGGCGGAGCCGACGGCGAGACCGACGAACGGCTCGCCTCCCGCGCCCTGGACAGCGTGAAGGACCTGATCGCGTGAGCGCCTCTGCCACCCGTGACACCAAAGGAGAACGACCATGATCGAGGACTTCCTCGTCGTCGAGGGCGTGGCCCACAACTACAACTTCCGGCCCGAGAACTGCGTCAACCCGCACATCGGGGCAGCCATCGGCGAGCACCTCTACGGCCTGCACAAGCGGGTCAGCGGCCCCGAATACACCCTCGAACGCTCCACCTACATGCAGGGCGCGGGCGCGGACATCATCGGCCGGGCCCTGCTCGCGGAGAGCCAGACCGACGTGATCGCCTACCACGAGACGCCCATCTACGGCCACTTCCGGGACGGGGGCTCGGCGCTGAGCTTCGGCCTGGAGATGCGCGAGAAGTGGCCGGAGCGCGTGCTGATCTACGGCGCGGTGTCCCCGCTGCGCCCCGGCGCCCTGGACCGGGTGGACGAGCTGGTGGAAAAACACCGGGTCAACGCCCTCAAGCTCTATCCGATCGACGTCGTCGAGGGCCGGGTGACCGCGCTGGACATGGGTGACCCGGAGATCTGCTTCCCCCTGTTCGAGCGGGCCCGGCAGCACGGCCTGAAGGTCGTGGCCATCCACAAGGCCCTCCCCGTGGGGCCCGGGCCGACCTCCGCCCTCGGGATGAGCGACGTGGAAGCCGCCGCGCTGGCCTTCCCCGACCTCACCTTCGAAGTCGTCCACGGAGGCATGGCCTTCGTCGAGGAGACGGCCCTTCAGCTGGAGTCCTTCCGCAACATATGGGTCAACCTGGAGGCCACGTCGTTCATGGCGGTCTACGCGCCCCGCCGCTTCGCCCAGGCGATGGGCGCCTTCCTCCAGGCCGGTGCCGCCGAGCGCATCATCTGGGCGACCGGCTGCGACGCCGTCCACCCCCGGCCGGCGATCGAGGCCTTCTGGAACTTCGAGATGCCGCGTGACCTGATCGAGGAGTACGGGCTGCCCGAGCTCACCAAGGAGATCAAAGCCGACATCCTCGGCCGTAACTTCCTGCGGATGCACGGCATCGACGAGAAGGCCCTCCGCGCGCGCATCCGCGGCGACGAGTTCGACACCACCGAACTCCAGAAGCCGTGGGGCGGACGGGTCGCCCCGGTCGACGACGCGTTGGCCGGTGCCCGATGACGGTCACGGAAACCCAGGTCCGCGCGGCGCTCAACGAGATCCTCGATCCGTGCAGCATCACCGCGGGAGTCCCCGCCGGACTCGACGACATGGGACTCGTCGGTGACATTCACGTGCAGGACGACGGCGTCGGCGGTCAGCGCATCGCGGTCACCGTCGGCGTGACCGAGCCGAGCTGTGTGCTCATCGGCTCGTTCGCGACCGAGGCCCGGATCCGGCTCACGGCTCTGACCGGTGTGTCCGCGGTGGACGTACGGCTGGCGGACGACTTCGACTGGACGCCGGACAGGCTCGCACCGCACTACCGGCAACGGCTCGACGAACACCGTGCGCACAAGCGTCGTACCCTCCCCCTTCTCGCCATGACCAGGACAGGACCCACCGGTGACCAGTGAGACCCGACAGCAACCGCACACCGTGGACCTGACGGCCGTCACGGCGAACAACGCCGCCGTCATGGGCCGCTTCATGGAAGGGCTCAGCCAGGCACCGCTCCCGCCCGAGAGCGTCGACCCGACCCCCGTCCGGGTGGTGCGCGACATCGCATACGGCGCGGCACCGGACGCGGACCTGCGAATGGATCTGTACCTGCCGACGGGCGCGACGGCATCCACCCCCGTGATCGTGTGGCTGGCCGGGGGCGGCTGGCGCCATCAACGCCGGGGCTACGGGCCCCGCTTGCCCCGGCTCTTCGCCGAACGCGGATACGCCATGGCGGACATCGAGTACCGCTCCTCCGAGGCCGCCGTCTGGCCCGCGCAACTGCACGACGTCCAGGCCGCGTTGGACCACCTGCACGACCTCGCGGACACCCACAACCTCGACCCGGCGTCGATCGGGCTGTGGGGCAGCTCGTCCGGCGCGCACCTCGCACTGCTCACGGCCTTCGCCACCGACGCCGACGGCACCCCCGCGGCCCCCGGCGTACGCGCGGTGGTGGCGGGCTATCCCCCGACCGATCTGCTCCGGCTCAACGAGGACGCGCTGCCCGGTGGAATGCTGGGCGTGGATCCCTCCGATCCGGCGTGGGGTCTGCTGGGCGGCCGGCCGTCGGACCGGGCCGCCGCCGCGATCGAGGCCAGCCCGGTCCGGCAGGCCCACCCGGGGGCCCCGCCCGTGCTCCTCCTGCACGGCGACGCCGACCTGCTCATCGGCCCGGCCCAGAGCCGCCGCCTCCACGACAACCTGGTCGCCGCGGGCGCCGAGTCCCATCTGCTGCTGGTGCACGGCGCCGACCACGGCCTCCTCAACACCGGCGCCTGGGAACTGAACCCCATGACAGCCACGGTGCGCTCCTCACACTCCCCGGACGCCGAGAGCTCCGTGCAGCTGACCCCCGCACTGATCGAGCGCTTCTTCGACCGCCACCTGCGAGCGGACCCCTGGAACACCTGACACATCACGGCGGTACGACGACATGCGCCGCGATCTGTTCCGTCGCGCCCTGCGGACGCGCACAGGCAGGGCCCAGTTGGGCAGGGTGTTGTCGGGGTGGTGGTGCGGTGTGCCGACGAGTTCGACGCACCCGACGCGGCGCGGTCAGCAGCGCCTCGGCCTCCAAGCGGGCCACGTGCAGGCCGACGCAATGATGGACGCCCGTGCCGCAGCCGATCTACCCGAAGGGGGCGCAGGCGAGGTCGAAATGAGCGGTGCCCGTCGCTCACCGAGGGCCTCGACCACGCGATGGTGTCGTCGTCGGCTTTCCCGGTTCAGAGGGAGTCGGGGAACGCCTGGTCCATTCCGAGCAGGCTGAGTGCGTACTCCTCCCGGTTCATCAGGGTGTTGTTCAGGCCGTGGCGGCTGGCGACTTCGAGGTCGCGCCACACCCGCTGAAGCGGGTTGGACAGCGCGAAGCTGCGGGTGCCCCCGATGTCGAGGAGCAGGTCGACGGCGTTGCGGAAGCTCCGTGTGGCAACGGCGGCGGCACCGCGAAGGTTCCCTCGCTCAGCGAGGCTGAGAATCCGGCCCTCGTGGGCCGCGCTGTCGATGGCGTCGGCGGCCCGGAGCAGGTGGAAGCGTCCCGTGTCGATCGCCGTGCGCGCGTCGGCGAGAGCGAGGCGGTAACCGGGAGCGTCACGGATGTCGCTGTATGCGGCCGTGATCGGCCGGCCTGACTTCATCGAGTCCAGCACCAGATCCCACGCTCCTTCGGCCATTCCCATGAGCGGTCCCACGATGCCCAGAGAGGCGAGAGTGCCGATCGGAGCCCGGTAGATGGGCTCCTCCGGGAGCCAGGTCGCGAACTTCCGTCCTGCGAAGGTCTCCAGATCGAGCGTGAACTCACGCGGCACGTACAGGTCGTCCGCGACGTAGGTGTTGCTGCCGGTGCCGGCCATCCCCGCGACGTACCAGGTGTCCTCGATCGTGAGATCGGCCGCGGACACGAGGGCGAAGCGGACCTCCCGCAGCTGGCCGGCGTCGTCCAGCACCCTGAAGGCGGTCACCGTCCACTGTGCCTGGTGGCTGCCCGATGCGAACGGCCACTTTCCGGTGAGCCGGTACCCACCGTCCACCTCGGTTGCCGCTGCGACCGGTGTGAACTGGCTGATCGCCACACTCTGGGGATCGGTATAGACGGCGGCTCGCACGTCGTCGGGGAACAGTCCGAAGGTGAAGGCGGTGGTGTTCGCGATGAACGCGACCCAGCCCGTGGAGCCATCGCCACGGGAGAGTTCGGCGGTGACGTCCACCATGGTGCGCAGACCGCCGCCGAACCCCCCTGACGCACGCGGTGTGCAGACCTGGAAGAGACCGGCGGATCGCACCGCGTCGGTCACCTCGTCCGTGAGGCGGCGATCGCGCTCCGTGCGTTCCGCGTTGTCGCGCAGGAGGGGGATCAGGTCATGTGCCGTGCGCACCAGCTTCTCGCGGGTGGTTGCTTCGTCGGCTGCCGCTTCCGTGGGGATGACCGCGTTGATCGTCATGATGTGGGCTTCCTTTGGGGCAGATGTCCGCCTGCCTTCGGGCTCCGGCCGGGTGGACGGAGCGGCATGGGGCTGCGATCGCGTCATTGCGCGCCCGGCATCACCTGGGACTGCTCGCTCAGCTGATGCCAGGTCCGGTTGTGGTAGACGAGCGGGCGCGGCGCGTCACTACGGGCGGCGATGTCCGGGGACGCGTAGTGCGCGTGGGTGGCGTTGACGACGACGAGCGTCGAGGCTCCCGCCGTGAAGGTGGCCGCGATGGTGCCGCGGATGCTCACCGGGGCCGCGACGAAGTACGGCTCGCCGGTCACCAGCCGGGCCCAGGAGCCGGTGTCCGCGAAGCGGTCCGCTCCGCTCGTCGCGCAAAGACGCGCGAGGTCGACCTGGTCGGCGCCCAGCAGGTGCACGACCATGGACGACGACTCCAGGATCGTCGGCGTCGCCGAGGAGAGGACCGACACCGAGAACACGAGCAGAGGTGGCGTCGCGCTCACCGATGTCACCGATGTCGCCGTCAGCGCGACCGGGCCTCGGCCGGCATCGGCGGTCACGACCGCGACCCCGCCCCGGTGATTGCGGAACGCCCGCGGAAAGCCTCGGACGACAGCCCCGGCTCCAGAGAGGATCCGGCGGTCAGCGCGCCGTGGTTGCGTATTCGATCACGGCCACTTGTCTCGGACATCGGCAGCGTCTCCAGTCAACATCGTCGAAACGATGTCTTCATGGAACCGAAGGTGCCCACCTGCCTGCTTGCCCGAACTCACCAAATCGTTCGCCGTCGATTGCCCTTACGGACCAACGCCTCGCCGGGCGACCGGCTTACGTAGCTGGTGAAGGAGAGCCTGCGTCCGGGCCGATGACGGCCGGGAGCCGCAACGCGACGCGCAGTTCGAGCCGCCCGGGCACCCGCGTACACCTGACGCGGTGGATGACAGTGATTTTCGCGACGAACAATGCCCATGTCCCGACGCCTGCGGAGCAGGCCTGTTGCCGCCTGCGCCGGGCGGTGTCCGACGGCACGCCAGACGCCGCATGCGTGGCGAACTCCACGTATGCGGCGCGTCTGCGAGGCCTCGTTCGACCGACTCGGCCCGCGGTCGCTCGGACGCCGGGTCCACGGCGAAGGGCACGCCAGGGGAGCCGGGTTGCAGGGCTCCCGCCCTCCTCAGTAGCCGACGCTGAACCGTGTCCGGTGGTGGGCAGGCGTGTCGATCTCGTCGAGGAGTGCGATGGCGTAGTCGGCACCGGAGATGGAGGACTTGCCCTCGGCGTCGGAGAGCAGCACGTCACCACCGACGCGCTAGGTGCCGGTGCGCTCGCCGGGGGCCTGAGCGCCGAACTGGGCGGCCGGACTGAGGTAGAACCAGTCCGCGTCGGTGTCAGATGTGGCCGCCGGCGTAACCGGTCGCACCGAACACGGTGATGATCGCCATGATTGGCTTTCTCGGTAGGTAGGTACGTAGGTGGGTCGCGAGCGGGCCAGGGCCGGTCTGACGGCGAGCCCACGCAGCGGTCCCTTCACGGGCCGCCGCACTCGCGTGCGGGAGACACCACTGCCGCAAGCCCGCCGTCGGCGTACTCAAGGGTCTGCCAGCACGTAAGGAGCACGGGGCCGCGGCGGCGCGGAGGGTCAGTCCCGGGTGACGGGGAGGGGCAGGAAACGCCGGAAAGCGGGGACGGCGACGGCTGCGACAACGACGTGCATGACCATCAAGGCGATGACCGCGCCCCAGCTGGTCCCGGGCCGGCTGTCGGAGGCGCCGACCATGATGTCCGGGATCAGGCTGACGATCAGGATGACGGGCACGAGGGTGCGCAGCAGCCGGTCCGGGCGGGCGGAGCGCGCGCGGATGATCGCCCAGGCGGCAGCGGCGATCAGGACGCCGAAGACGGTGAGGGGGGCGTAGGCGGAGAGTTGGAGGGGCTGGAAGTCGTCCGAGGCGCCGGCGGCGTGGGCTATCACGGCGACGACAGCGTTGACGGCGATGGCGACGGCAGCGGTGCCGATCAGACCGCCGGCGATGACGAGGCCGCTGGGGCGGGCCGGGTGGGCGGCGAGCTGGTGGCTCATGGTGTTTCTCCGGATCGAATAGGGACGGGCGGGAGGGACGGGCGGGGAAGCGGGTGGGGTCAGCCGGCTATCACGACGGAGCGACGGCTGGTGGTGGTGTCGGTGAGCGCGGTGAGCATCCAGGTGGCGACGTCGGCGCGACTGATGGTGTCCGCCATGCGCAGGGTGGCCGACTCGGGCAACAGCTTGGTGACGCCGGTGGCGGGGCCGTTGGTGAGGCGGACGGCGTGGACGAGGGTGTAGTCGAGGTCGCTGGCGCGCAGCGCGTCCTCGGCGGCTGCCTTGTCCTTGACCATGGCGCCCATGGCCGTGCTGGACATGAACTTGGCGGGTCCGCTCAGGCGCTCGCGCAGCACGGCGAAGGAGGACATCTCCACGAACCGACTGACACCGGTGGCGCCGGCTCCGGAGATGACGGCCCGCGTGGCGTCCGTGATGACGGATCCGCCGGTGGCGCCGAGCGTGCTGATCACCGCGCCAACGCCCGACATGGCCTGCGTGACGTCATCGGCGTCGGTGGCCTGCCCGGCAACCACGTCGAGGCCGGGCTGAGCATCCAGCTTCTCGGGCGAGCGGACAAGCGCGCGGACGGTGTGGCCCGCGGCCAGCGCCTGATCGACGACGAGACGCCCGGTGGCACCGGTGGCGCCGAGTACAAGCAGCTTCATGGGGGGGACTCCTCAAGGCTTGGACGCTGCTCGGAACCCCCGGGCAGTCACTTAAAGCATTAACTCAAAAATAGCGGCTATGACTTCAAGCTTCAAGCAAAGGTGGGCTGAACTTACTTCAAGCGTTAAGCGTTCGGTACATTGGGGGGCATGACGAACACCCCCGCCGACGAGGCACCCCGCTGGCTCGACGAAGAGGAGCGCCACGCCTGGCTCGGACTGGTCGGCATCATGCGGCGCCTGGAACACGCGCTCGACGCGCAGCTGCGAGACGAAGGGCTGACGCACTTCGAGTACGGGGTGATGGCAGCGCTGTCGGAAGCGCCGCAGCGGGAACTGCGCATGAGCGCGCTCGCCGCGTACGCCGAGGGGTCGCTCTCTCGTCTGTCCCAGGTCGTGGCCCGGCTCGAACGGAAGGGGTATGCCCAGCGGCGCCCCGATCCGGCCGACGGCCGCTACACCCTGGCCACCCTGACCGACGAGGGGTACGAGAAGATCGTCAGCACTGCTCCCGGCCACGTCGCGGAAGTACGCCGCCTGGTGTTCGACCCACTGACCAAGGCGCAGGTCAAACAACTCGGCCACATCGGCCGGCGCATCCTGCACACCATCGCCGCCGACCCCTGCGACGGTGACCGCGGCTGAGACTCCTCGTCGGCGGGACATCCCCCCTTGGGCTCGGCTGTCCGGCCTCAGCAACTCCGCCGGAGCGCCTCCTGCAGCGACACCCGGGCATGTCGGCCCACATGGCCGGGTGCCGTGCCGATCGCGCGTGTCTAACGCTCTCGGGCGACCACGCCGCCCGAGGAGATGTACGACTGCTGTCACTGTTCATGCACAAGGCCGACTCGTCGCATCATGGCCGCCGGTGGCCGTTACCCACGACCTCGTGCTCACAGCCTTCGCCGGACCAGCGAACTTGGACGAGCTGGACCGGGACACTTCCACACGAGCGTGTCAGGAGCTCCAGGGCAGCGTGGTGCCGAGTCGTTCCGCCAGTTCGTCCGCGCTGATTCCGTACGTCTCGCGTATCCGTGCGCCTTCGGGGCCGACGTCGAATACGCCGTGGTCGGTGTAGACGCGGCTAACGCAGCCGGCGCCGGTGAGCGGGTAGGCGCACTGCGGCACGAGCTTCGGCTCACCGGAGCGGGTGAAGAGCGTCATCATCACGTAGACGTCCTTGGCGCCGATGGCGAGGTCCATGGCGCCGCCCACGGCGGGGATGTCCTCGGGCCTGCCGGTGGTCCAGTTGGCCAGGTCTCCGCCGAAGGCGACCTGGTAGGCCCCCAGGACGCAGACGTCGAGGTGTCCGCCGCGCATCATGGCGAAGGAGTCGGCGTGGTGGAAGTAGGCCGCCCCCGGCCGTTCGGTCACCGGGACCTTGCCGGCGTTGGTCAGGTCGGGGTCGACCGCGTCACCCTCGGCCTTCGGGCCCCGCCAACCGCGAAGCGCCGTCGTTGAGCGGGCTGGCGTTGCCCGCGGTGATGGTGCCGCCCTGCTCCGCCGTACGGAAGACCGGCTTGAGTCCCGCCAGCACCTCCGGCGTGGATCCGGCGCGGATGCCCTCGTCACAGGTCAGGTCGACGCCTCCGACCGGCACCACCAGATCGTCGTAGAAGCCCGACTCCCATGCCGCGTGGGCGAGTCGGTGGGAGCGGGCGGCGAACTCGTCCTGGCGCTCGCGGGAGATCCCGAAGCGCTCCCGGAGCTGCTCGTTGGACTCGCCGAGGCTGACCGTCCACTCCTTCGGCATCCGCGGGTTGACCAGCCGCCAGCCGAGCGTGGTCGACACGGCGGTGACATCGCCGGCCGGGAACGGCTTCGCCGACTTCGGCAGCACCCACGGCGCACGTGTCATCGACTCCACGCCGCCGGTCAGTACCACCTCGGCGTCGCCGGATTCGATCGTGCGGCTCGCGATCATCGCCGCGTCGAGGCTCGATCCGCACAGCCGGTTGACCGTGGTACCGGGCACGCTCACCGGCAGCCCTGCGAGCAGCGCCGCCATACGGCCGACGTTGCGGTTCTCCTCACCGGCGCCGTTGGCGTTGCCCCACACCACGTCGTCGATCGCGGCGGGGTCGAGGCCCGGCACCCGGGCGAGCGTCGAGGTGATCGCGGCGGCGGCGAGGTCGTCGGGCCGGAGCCCGGCCAGCGCGCCGTTGAAGCGCCCGAACGGCGTGCGGGTGGCGGAGTAGAGGAAAGCACTCATGGCAGCGACGCTAATGGCGGGCCGCGATATTCTGAAGTACGTATATCGAGACTGATTGATATGGAAGGCATATGGATCTGCGTCAGCTGCGGTACTTCGTGGCGGTGGCCGAGGAGCGGCATTTCGGTCGTGCTGCGGAGCGACTCCACATGGCCCAGCCGCCGCTCTCCACGCAGATCCGCCAGCTGGAAACCGAGCTCGGCGTACAACTGCTCCACCGCACCACACGCCGTGTCGACCTCACCGAGGCCGGCCGGGCCTACCTGGAGCGGGCGCGCGGGATCCTCGCCGACGTCGACGCGGCCGGCCATCACGCCCGGCTCGTCGCCGCCGGCTCGGTGGGCCACCTCGCGATCGGCTGCGTGGGCTCGGCGACGTACAGCCTGCTGCCCGCGCTCTCGCGGCGACTCACGGAAGAGCTTCCCGGCGTCGACTTCTCCTTCCGGGGCGAGATGCTCGCGCCCGACCAGGTCGAGGCGCTGCGCACCGGCGCGATCGACGTCGCGCTGCTGCGCCCTGTGGCCGCCGACCTCTCCCTCACCGTGCACAGCCTGCGCCGGGACCGGCTCGTCGTCGCCGTACCCGTCGACCACCCGCTCGCCCGCCGGAAGCGGCTGCGGGCAGCGGACCTGGCCGGCGCCGATCTGATCGTGCACTCCGCCGACCGCCGTTCAGTGATGTACGACGTCGTGCTCGGCCTCCTGCGCGACGCGGGCGTCGAGCCGCACATCCGCCACGAGGTCGGCGAGACCTCGACGCTGGTCACGCTCGTGGCCGGCGGCCTCGGCGTCGCCGTCGTACCCGAGCCCGTGACCGCGCTGGCCCTCGACGGTGTGGTCTACCGACCGCTGACCGGAGCCGACGCACGCGTGGAGCTTGCCGTGGCCCACCGCGCGGACCGCTCCGAGCCGCACCTGGGGCGCACCGTGGGAATCATCCAGGCGATGTTCTGAGACGTCCACCGACGCCGGACACGGTGCGGCGTGGGCCGCGGGGTCGAGGGTGAGACCGGAGCCTGCGGATCGTGGCTCAACCTCACTTGGCCACTCTCGGCGACGAGGGTGTGCGGAGGCAGCGCGTCGAGGTCGATGTCGGCGGTGCTCATGGGAGGACCATCCTTGATGCAGCCCTCCGGCCTGGGGCCACACACAAAGCACCGGACCAAACGCTCAGTCAGTCGTGTCGGCCGAGGGTGTCGGTCAGTGGATGTCGCCGGCGGTTTGTACGCCACTCCAGCGGCTGGTCTCGGCTGCCAGGTCCAGGGGTTCGATGGGCACGGCGGTCGCGTACGCGGCCCACTGCTCGCGCGGGAGCATCCACATGATCTCGAATTCGTTGCCGTCGGGGTCGGCGCCGTAGACGCTCTTGGTTGTGCCCCCGTGGCTGGACTCTCCGGTGTACGCGCCGGCCTCGGCCAGTACTTCGCGGGCGCGCTGGAGGTCCTCGATGGTGTCGACCTGCCAGGCCAGGTGGTAGAGCCCGATCCCGCCGCGCCGCTTGGGCGGCGCGGACGGGCCGACGCCCATGAGGCCGAGATCGTGATCGTTGACGGAGCGCGGCAACCGCAGAAACACGGCCCGGCCCCGGGGCTCACGCGCGGCGACGTCCATGCCGAAGACCTTGGTGTAGAACCGCTCAGATCGCGCCACATCGGCGACGAACAGAACGGCATGGTTGAGTCGCACCGGACCGATGCTCATCGGGATTCTCCTTGTCGTGAATGCTCAGGAAAGCGTTGCTGGATGGCCCCGGGTCGCTCGGGGATGTGCGGCAGGCAGCGTCGCCGACCCCACGTCCCCCGAGCCGTGGTGTCACTGAGCCAGGATGAATCCGCCGGTCCACGAGGTCTTCGCGCCGGCGGCGAGGGTGAGTTGCAGGAAGCCGAGTGCCTCCAGCTCCCGAGCCCGCTTGAGGCCGCCCGCGTCCACGGCGCGCAGCCCGGCGGCCATGATCACGCCGACGAGCAGCGCCTTGGCGTCCGCGTCGTCGCCGGCGAGCAGCACGGTGGTCGGCTGCCCGCCGACCGTGCCGGTGGCCAGCGTGCCGGCGAAGCAACTCGGCGGCGGCCGAGCTCTCGGCCGGGACGGCCAGTGAGCCGAAGGTCTCGAAGGTCAGCAGGTTCGTGATGTCGACGACGACATTGCAGGCCGACTGCGCACCACGTTGCCGCCCTTGCCGGCCAGGTCGGCAAGGGCCTGACCCATGTTCCCCGTGCCGATGATGCTGATATGCGTCATGCGGCCCCAGAGGTTGCAGCTACAACCATGGCACATCAGCATGGTTGTAGCAACAACTATATTGGTGACATACTGTGCCGCGTGGACACGCGATGGCTCACCCGGGAACAAGTGGCGGCATGGGTACGGCTGGCCGCCGTACTGGAGTTGCTACCGACGGCCCTGGACAGCCAACTGCGACGCGACGCTCAACTGACGCACTTCGACTACTACGTACTGGCCCTGCTCTCCGAGGCGCCCCAGCGGACGATGCGGATGGCCAAGCTCGCCCAGAGCACCACTGCCACCCTCGCCCGACTCTCCCACGTGGTACAGCGTCTGGAAGGCCGCGGCCTGCTCGATCGCGTTCCCTGCCCGACGGACCGGCGCGCCACCAACGCCCGCCTCACCGAGGCCGGCTGGCAAAAAGTGCAACAGGCCGCCCCGGGCCACGTGACCTTCGTACGAGACCACGTGATCGACGCGCTCACACCCGACCAGGTCATCCAACTCGCTGACATCACCCAAGCCATCCTGCACAGGCTCGACCCCGATGCCGGCCGGGCCGACACGAACCAGTTGCACGACTCGCCCGACTAGCCGCTCGCCCTCGCGAGTGCGAGTGGCCGTGACCGCGCACGCCAGCCGGGTCGTACCTGCCCGGAAGCGTCAGCTCATCCATTCCGCGGCGACATCAGCGATCCCAGGTCCGCCGCGGGACTGCGGACCGTCTGTTCGGTGAACAGCTCATAGGCCTTCGTCAGTACCAGCGTGTACAGGCACCCCTGCCGCCTGGTCTGGTGACGCACTGCCAGCTCGACGGAGTCGATCATGACGACACCATGCCGCCACCCCTCCTGCACAACCATGTCGCCCAGCTCTGGACACTGCAGATCAAGCGGTTGCCCCGCGCGGGGGGCCTCCAGCACCAGAAACGTAGGCGGCCGGCGCCGCACCCTCCACGCCCACCCGTCGGCTTGGAGAGAGGTGCGGTCAGCACCGGAAGAGCGCTCTGCACCCCGATCCCAGGTCATTCAAGTTCCATACCTCATCGAGAGAAGGCCCCGTGCCCGGTCCCGTAGTCCACTGGTCCGCCGCCGAGACGGAACGCGCCGGAACACCCCTGGTCCTAGCCCTCCACGGCTGGGGCGCCGACGAGCGGTCCTTCGCCGACCTGGCACCGCAACTGCCTGCCGGGACGACCGTCGCCTCCGTCCGAGCGCCCATCCCGGCAGGCGGCGGCTACGCCTGGTTCGCCAATCGCGGCATCGGACGGCCGCTTCCGGACTCGATCGCCGACACCGCCCGCCGGCTCTTCGACTGGCTCCACACTGTGCAACCGCAGCATTCCTCCGTCACCGTGCTCGGCTTCTCGGGCGGCATGGTCATGGCCGGCGGTCTGATACTCGCACGCCCCGGGGAGTTCTCCGCCGCCGTCCTGCTCTCCGGCACCCTGCCCTGGGACGCGGCCCTCCCGGAGGAGCCCGGCCGACTCGGCGGTCTCCCTGTCTTCTGGGGGCGCGACACCGAGGACCAGGTGATCCCGGCCGATCTCGTCGCACGCACCGGGACCTGGCTCCGCGAGCAGTCCGGGGCAGTCCTGCATGAGCACACCTACCCGGGCCTCGGTCACGGCATCAACGCGAAGGAAGTGGCGGACATCCGCGACTTCCTCGCCGCGCTCCCCACACACAGCGCCGGGGGGTCGCCGTCAGGAACGTGAAGGGCACTGTCACGTTGACTGACTCGCGGGATGATCAAGTTGGTCGGGCTGAGGAGGCTGTCCATGGCGGACGCACTGTCGTCGCACAAGGGGCAGCGGTACCCGGTCTGGGCAATCTCCCACTGCGAGTGGCTGTACCACGCTCCCCGCTGTCGTTCGGGGAAGCCGAGGAAGTGATCCCGAAGCGCGGTGTGACCGTCTCGTAGGAGACGGTCACACCGCTGGTGCGCCAAGTTCGGGCGGCAGTACGTCAACGCGCCGCGCCGTCGGCGTCCCCGGCCAGGGGGCAACCGGTACCTGGACGAGGTCTTCACAAGCCCAGGTTCGACGTACCACTCCTGGAGGTGGCACTGCGATTGCCCGAAGTCGGGTACGTCGGGGCGATGGGCTCGCGTCGTACCCACGACGACCGGATGGCCCGGCTGCGGAACGCGGGACTGACCGAGGAGGAACTGGCCCGTCTCTCCAGCCCCATCGGCCTGGACCTCGGCGCACGCACGCCCGAGGAGACCGCCATCAGCATCGCCGCCGAAATCGTCGCCGGCCTTCGAGGGGGATCGGGGCAGCCCCTGGCCCGTTCGGCAGGGCCGATTCACGGACCGACGCGCTCCGGACACGCCGACCAGCGCGAGGACCTTGTCATCGGCGGAGGTGAGCTGGTTCAAAGAGCGGGGACTCCGGCTCACCTGTCCGCGTAGGCGGCAGCCTCACCTCATCGGCCCAGGGCCGCTTCCCGCAAGAGACAGGCGCGCGACGCGAGATCACGCACACTGGCCGGCGCCCGGAAGTCAGCCCACACCGCACGGGTCGCAACGGCGGCAGCGGCCCTCCATACTTTCGCCGTACCGACCAGGAGGCAGCCCTGCGCGACAAGAACTTACGCGACGATCTTCGCGACGGAATCACGAGCCTGCTGCGCGATGCGGTCGTCCGTGGTGTCGTCCGCCCCGCCTATGCCGATGGCGCCGATGACCTCCCCGTCGGCCGTCACGATCGGCACGCCGCCGGCGACAGGCAGAAGGTTGGAGTCAAGCAGGTGGGGAGGTGCCACCTGCATCTGCGGGGATGCCGCGAAGGCCGCGAACTTTGCCGTCGGGACACCGCTCACGGCCGAGGTGTAGGCCTTACGTCGAGCGGTCTCCACGCCGAGGAGTCCCACGCCGTCGTCGCTGAGGAGGACCTTCGTGACACCACTTCGGTTGACCACGACAGCGCACACCTGGTGCCCCTCGGCCCTCCCCGCTTCCAGCGCGGCGAGTGCGGCGCCGTGCGCGATCTCGTAGCTGAGCGGCTCTCGCATGGAGCGGTTCCTTCCCTTGCCGACCGGAAGGTCGACCGGCCGCCTTCCGTGAAGTCCGCTCAGTATGCAGCCGCCAGACATGAATGTGAAGCGGGGATCGCATTCACATCTTGCGGTCCGGCGCTCACTGCGCCGGCATCCCGAGCAGGTACAGACAGGCGACATTCACCAGCTCGTCGGTGAGCTGACGCCACGTCAGCGACTGGTCGGACTCGAACAGTTCGCCGTACAGAACGCGGTTCTGACAGGTCCCGTAGATCAAGCGATAGACGACGTCCACGCGCACCTCCGGCTCCGGCGCGTCGATCATCTGCACCATCGGCTCCAGGAACTGCCGAAAGACTCGAGCGGCGTCAATGGCGGCCTCGGAGCCGACCCGGGCCACCGCGGAATCGGTGGCGCCCGCGGCCAGGAAGACGCGCATCAGGCGCTGGTGCGCTTGGTACGTCTCGGTGAGTCCGGCGACCGCGGAGGCGACCAGCGCGGCGGGATCCGTGCGCAGCGGAGGGAAGCGGCGGATGATGTCGTCGCGGAACTGGTCGATCATGTCGCGCTGCAAGGCTGCCATCAGGCGGTCCTTGTCGCCGAACCGCCGATAGACGCTGCCCACCGAGACGCCCGCCCGGGCGGCGACGGCCGCGACGGTGAGCGCTTCGGTGCCGCCCTCTTCGAGCAGGGCCGTGCCTGCCTCCAGGATCCGCTGCTGAGTCAGCCGGCTACGCGCCTGCTGCGCCGGAGGTAGATCGAGCGAGGGTTCGGTACTCACCGCACCAGCGTATACGGCGCCAACATCCCCTCCAGCGGCCTCCGTACGCGCCGCCGCCGGACGCCACCAGCGGTGCACCCAAGCGCCCTCCGACCTCACTTGGCCGCCGCCGACCGGTCACACCTTCCGCCTACGAGCACCTGAACGTGACCCTTGACACACTCGCACGTTAAATGCGAATGTGAATTAACAATCCTATTCGAGGTCGCGCACGACGGTGCCCTCGCAGGTGCTCCCCCGTAGCCCTGCATGCTCCATCTGCTGTGCACCCGAGCCGCACGGGAGACGAACGATGACCACCACTTCAGAGGTCGACACCGGCACGGCCTACGGCCGCCCGAAGCCTTCGTACAACGCCCGCCTCCGCGAGGTGGGGCCCGGTACCCCCATGGGCGAGGCGCTGCGCCGCTACTGGCATCCGGTCGCCAGCTCGGAAACTCTGATCGCAGGCGCGCTGCCGCAGAAGACCCGCGTCCTGGGCGAGGACCTGGTCGTGTTCCGGGACGGACAGGGCAACCCCGGTGTCGTGATCGAGCGCTGCACCCACCGAGGCGCCAGCCTCTTCTACGGCCGCGTCGAGGACGACGGCATCCGCTGCTGTTACCACGGCTGGAAGTTCGACGTGCAGGGTCACTGCATCGAGCAGGCGTGCGAGCCGGGTCTGGGACGCAGGCGCGACGCCGCCCGTCAGCCGTGGTACCCCGTCGAGGAGCGCTACGGCCTGGTCTTCGTCTACATGGGCCCGCCCGAGCGCAAGCCCGAACTCCCTCGCTACGACGCGATGGAGAACCCCGCCGAGGACGAGAGGTACTTCGCCAGCTGGCCGGTGCCGCACGCCGCGGTCCTCGGCATGCCGGCGGATTTCAGCTGGCTCAACATCTACGAGAACTCCGCTGACCCGACGCACGTCACCTGGCTCCACTCCACGCACAGCGGATACCAGATGCTGGGCACCGGCACCTTCGGCTACCCCGAGAACTTCTTCGACCCGGCCACCATCGCCGAACGCCTTACGTACGGGCGCACCGACCACGGCGTGAAGTACACCCAGCGGTTCGAGGTCGAGGGCGAGGACGGCGAGGTCACCGAGTACGGCTTCGCGGTCGACCAGCACCTGCCCAACGTTTTCGGCCTGCCGGACTACGTGAAGATCGCCCCCGACGAGCGGGCGGACCAGTTGCTGTGGGTCGTGCCCTCCGACGACACCAGCCACCGGCTGTTCTTCTCGATCCGCACGAACGACCCCGAGCGCATGGTCCGCTTCGTCATCGGCATCACGCAGGACGGCAGGCAGAACCACGAGCTCACCGACGAGGAGCGCCAGAAGTTCCCGGGAGACACGGAGGCCCAGGGCTCGCAGGGAGCGATCACCCTGGACTCCGAGGAGACCCTGGCCACCGGGGACCGCGGCGTTGTCATGCTGCGGCGCATGCTTCTGACGATGGCCGACGATGTCGAGGCGGGGCGCGACCCGATCAACATCATCCGCGACGCGTCGGAGGTCCACCACGTCGAGACCGGCCTCTTCACCCTCGGCAAGAAGCGCTCGGCGGACGACACCACCGACACCCCGGCCACCGCCGGCATCTGAGCGGGAACCATGAGCAACGAATGGCTCGACACCATCGTGATCGGCCGACGCGACGCGACTGCCCGGATCGTGGTACTCGACCTGGTCAGTCCCGACGGCTCCGAACTCCCTGAGTTCGCCGCCGGCGCCCATGTCGACGTCATGGTGGACGGAGGCGCCGGGCTGGTCCGCCAGTACTCCCTGTGCGGGCCGCCGCACGAGCTCACCCGATACCGGCTGGCGGTGCTGGCCGAGACGGAGTCGCGCGGCGGCTCGCTGGGGATGCACCGGCTCAGCAAGGGCGACCGTCTGCGGATATCCCGCCCGCGCAACAGGTTCGGCGTGTCGGACGAGGCACGTCGCCATCTGCTGGTGGCCGGCGGTATCGGCGTCACACCCCTGCTGGCCATGGCGCACGCGCTCGAAGCCAGTGGCGCGGAGTACGAGTTGCACTACTGCGCTCGAAGCAGGGCGGATGCCGCGTTCCTCGACGAGCTGGAGCACAATTCCCGCGTTCGGCTTCACTTCGACGACGGCCCGGACGCCCAGCGATTCAGCGTCGCCGCCGACCTCGGCCGGCCCGACCCCGAGACGGCGGTCTACGTCTGTGGCCCCGGGGGCTTCATGGACTTCGTGATCTCCTCCGCACTCGAAGCGGGATGGCCTGCCGAAGCGATCCACAAGGAGCGCTTCGCACCCGTGGAGGACGTCGCCGCGCACACGGCTGGAGCGACGTTCAGGGTGCGGCTGGCCAAGTCCGGCGGCGAGTTCGAGGTCAAGGACGGCGAGAGCGTCCTCGACGCCCTGCTCGCGGGTGGCGTCGACGCGCCTTACTCATGTCAGCAGGGGATCTGCGGTGAGTGCATCGTCCGCGTGCTCGCCGGAGAACCCGACCACCGCGACGACATCCTGACCGACCGCGAGCGCGCCGACGGGATGTTCACCACGTGCTCGTCGCGAGCACGCTCACCGATTCTGGAGTTGGACCTATGACCACCACACACACCACCGCCGTCCAGGCGATCGAACAGGCAGAGGCCGCATGGCTCGCCGCTCTCGTCGAGGGCGAGAAGGCACTGATTCCCCTCATGCTCGAGGACAGCCGCGTCGTCCACGGCCCGGTCGGGAAAGTCGACGACCGGGAGACCTGGGCCCACTTCCATGTGACCCGCCGCCGCTCCGTCTCCGCGAAGGCCACGGAACTCGCCATCACGGTGCGTGGCAACACCGCGATCACCACGTGTTTCCACGAGATGTACACCGTCCTGGACGAGAGCATCGCGCCGTTCCCGATGCAGGAGACGGTGACGAAGGTCTGGGAGGAGACCGACGAGGGCTGGCGCCTGGCGCACATGGTCATGGGCAGGCGTTTCCCGCCGGTCTGAGGCCCCGCTGAGCCGGTCGCATGCCTCCTACACCACTGTTCGATGAACGGACAAGAGGGTTCAGGGCATGCCGCCGGGCGAGGAAAGTTCGACATACATGGTTGGTACGGCGATCGCCACACATGGTTCATGGCGATCGCCGCTGTCGTGAAGGTAGGGCAACACATGTCAACCACTGAGATCGAGGCACCCACGTCAGGCGCCGTCCGCACCAGTGACCTCTTCATCGCGGGCGAGCACGTCGCGGCCAAGGACGGCCGCTACTTCGAGACGACCGAGGCCCTGACCGGCGAACCGATCGCACGGGTCGCCGCGGCCTCCGTCGAGGACGTCGACCTCGCGGTGAACGCCGCGGCTGCCGCCCTTACAGAGTGGTCGAGCCTCCCGCCGGCCGCCCGCCGGTCGGTTCTGGAGCGTGCGGCCGTCCTGCTCGGCGAGCGCACCGACGACATCGTCGCCACGATGAGCCGCGAGATGGGCGCCACCCTCCCCTGGTGCGGCTTCAACGTGCACGTCGCGAAGGGCATGCTCGTCGAGGCGGCGGCCCAGGCGTACGCGGCCGTCGGCGAGGTCATCCCGTCGGACGTGCCCGGCCTCACCGCCCTCGGCGTACGTCAGCCGGTCGGCGTCGTCGTCGGCATCGCACCGTGGAACGCGCCGCTGATCCTCGGCGTACGTTCCATCGTGTGGCCGCTGGTGTGGGGCAACACCGTGGTGCTGAAGTCCTCCGAGCAGACACCGCTCACCCAGGCCGCCATCGTCCAGGTGCTGCACGACGCCGGCGTGCCCGCCGGCGCGGTCAACCTCATCAGCAACGCGCCCGAGGACGGTCCGGGCGTCGTCGAGGCGCTGATCGCCCACCGCGCCGTCACGCGCGTGAACTTCACCGGATCGAGCCGGGTCGGCCGTATCATCGGCGAACTCGGCGGTCGCCACCTCACCCGTGTCGTGCTCGAACTCGGCGGCAAGGCGCCCTTCCTGGTGCTCCCCGACGCTGATCTGGAGGAGGCGGCCGCGGCGGCGAGCTTCGGTGCCTTCATGAACCAGGGCGAGATCTGTATGTCGACCGAGCGCGTCATCGTCGACAGAACCGTCGCCGACGAGCTCTCCTCCCGCCTGGCCGAGCGTGCCTCCAAGCTCGTCGTGGGGCCGCCGAGCGACCCCACCTCCCAGGTCGGTCCGCTGGTCCACGGCGCCGCCCGCGACCACGTGGTCGCGTTGATCGAGGACGCCCGCGCCAAGGGCGCCCAGATCCTGGCCGGCGGCATGGCCGACGGCCTGTTCGTGCAACCGACCGTGCTGCGCGGAGTGACGCCGGACATGCGCATCTACACCGAGGAGACCTTCGGACCGGTGGTCTCGATCATCGAGGTGGATTCGACCGACGAAGCCGTCACGGTGGCCAACGACACCGAGTACGGACTCTCCGCCGCGGTCTTCGGCAAGGACGCGGCCGCCGCGCTCGACGTGGCCCGCCGGATCAGGTCCGGCATCTGCCACATCAACGGCGCCACTGTCCACGACGAACCCCAGATGCCGTTCGGCGGTGTTGGCGCCAGCGGCTGGGGCCGGTTCGGGTCCCGCGCCGCGCTGGAGGAGTTCACGGAGTTGCGCTGGATCACCATCCAGTCCGGATCCCGCCACTACCCCATCTGACCTGCGCAACGAGATCGATCGGAGATCGAACCATGTCGCAGGCCGACAACGACAGCCATGAGATCCGGCGGCTCACCGAGAACTGGGCGCTGTGGCGCGACGCCGGTGACTGGAGCCGCTTCGCCACCGTCTGGCATCCGCGGGACGGCTGGATGAGCGCGACCTGGTTCCAGGGAAGCGCCACCGACTTCATCAAGGCCAGTCGTGAGGGCTTCGAGAACGGCGTCAGCATCCTCCACTTCCTCGGTGGCCACACCGCGGACATTGCTGGCGACCGGGCCGTCGCCCAGACGAAGATGACCATCAACCAGCGCGCGAGCGTCGACGGCGTCGAGGTCGATGTCGTGTGCACCGGTCGCTTCTACGACTTCCTCTCCCGCCACGAGGGGCGCTGGACCCTGGTGCGCCGGCAGCCGATCTACGAGAAGGACCGGCTCGACGTCGTGGATCCCGCTGTCTCACTGACGTTGGATCCCGAGCTACTGAACCGGTTCCCGACCGGCTATCGGCACTTGGCATACCTGCAGACCAAGGCGGGTTTCACGGTGAAGGACGGGCTTCCCGGTCTCACCGGCACAGCCGTCGAGCAGCTCTACGAAGAAGGCAAGCAATGGCTGGCAGAGGCCCGATGAAGTTCACTCACGAAACCCTCCCTCAGCGGGTCGTGTTCGCGGCCGGGGAATCACCCGCCGCCGTGGCGGCGGAGGTCGAGGCGCTCGGCGGTTCCAAGGTCATGCTGATCGCGTCGGACCGCGAGAAGGAGCTGGCCGACCCGATCGCCAAGGAGATCCCGGTCGTACTGCGTCACGAGGAGGTCGTGATGCACGTACCGGTCGAGGTCGTGGGGCGAGCCCTGCGGGCCGCGGTCGGCGCGGAAGCAGACATCCTGGTCAGCGTCGGCGGCGGCTCGACCACGGGGCTGGCCAAGGCGGTGGCGCTGACCACCGGGCTGCCGATCATCGCGGTACCCACCACCTACGCGGGCTCCGAGGCAACCAACGTGTGGGGGCTGACCGAGGGTGAGACCAAGACCACCGGCGTGGACGGCAAGGTGCTGCCCGCGTCGGTCGTCTACGACGCCGCCCTGCTCACCACACTGCCCGCCGAAATGACGGTGGCCAGCGGCCTGAACGCGATGGCGCATTGCGTGGACTCGATGTGGGGTCCGCGTGCCGACCCGATCGACCGGGCGCTGGCGCAGGAGGGCATCCGCGCGCTGGCAGCCGGCCTGTCGGCGGTGGCCGACGACTCGACCGGTGTCCAGGGCATCGAGCAGACGCTGTACGGCGCCTACCTCGCCGCTGTCGCGTTCGCCTCGGCCGGCTCCGGGATGCATCACAAGATCTGCCATGTCCTCGGCGGCATGTTCAACCTCCCGCACGCACAGACCCACGCGGTCGTGCTGCCGTACGTGCTGGCCTTCAACGCCCCGCACGCCTCCGAGGCGGAGGCCCGTGTCGCCCAGGCGCTCGGCTCCGGAAAGGCGAGCGCCGGCCTGGCCGCCCTGCGCGAGGTGCTGGACGCGCCGAGGGCGCTGCGCGACTACGGCATGCCCAAGGACGGCATCGCCAGGGCACTGGGCCCGATCATGAAGGCGATCCCGGCCAACAACCCCACTCCCGTCACCTGCGCGAACCTGACCCTGCTGCTGCAGGCGGCGTGGGCCGGCGAACCGATCAACTGAGAGAGGCCGCCATGGCTACCTACGTCAACCCCGGCTCGGCCCAGGCAGCCGGTACCCACGGCGCCATCTACCGTGAGGTGTCGCCGGAGCAGCAGGAGGTCGAGCAGCAGCTCGTCGACAACGTCGTGGCCTCCTTCGACCTCTGCGAGGACCCGCGGCTGCAGGAGCTCATGACCTCCCTGGTCAAGCACGTGCACTCCTTCATCCGCGAGGTCCGGCTGACCGAGGAGGAGTGGGGGACGGCGATCGACTTCCTCACCAAGGCCGGCCACATCACCGACGAGGTCCGGCAGGAGTTCATTCTGCTGTCCGACACCCTCGGCGCCAGCATGCAGACGATCAACGTCAACAACCAGGCCTACAGGGGTGCCACCGAGGCGACCGTCTTCGGGCCGTTCTTCGTCGAGGACTCCCCCGCGATCGAACTCGGCGGTGACCTGGCCTTCGGTGCCCCCGGCGAGCCCTGCTGGGTCGAGGGCACCGTCACCGACACCGACGGCACCCCGCTCGCCGGCGCGCTGATCGAGGTCTGGGAGGCCGACGAGGACGGGCTGTACGACGTGCAGTACGAGGCCGGCAAGCGCGCCGGCCGGGCGCACCTCTTCTCCGCGGCCGACGGCGGCTACCGCTTCTGGGGCCTCACCCCGACGCCGTACCCCATCCCGAACGACGGCCCCGTCGGCAAGATGCTCGACGCGGTCGGCCGTTCACCGCTGCGCGCCAGTCACCTGCATTTCATGGTGTCCCACGATGGTGCGCGCACGCTGGTGACGCACATCTTTCCCGAGGGTGATCCGATCGGCCGCAAGGACACCGTCTTCGGTGTGAAGGACTCACTGATCAAACGGTTCGAGCAGCAGCCCGTCGGCACGCCGACGCCCGATGGCCGCGTCATCGACGGCACTTGGAGCCGGGTGCGCTTCGACATCGTCCTCGCCCCCAAGGGCGTATGACCGCTTGCCGCTCTGCCTCTCCGACCGGAGAGGCAGTTTTTGGCGCCGTTTCACTCTGACGACCGACGCTTCGCGTCGCCCGGGGCCAGCAGGCCGTCCACCACCAGTCCGGCCAGGGCCTCCGCCCTGGCGAGACGTTCCGCCTGCGACAGCTGCTCGGGGCGGCCCAGGCGCCGGGCGAACGGCTCCTGCACCAGGCCGGCCACGGGAGCGATGATGGCGAAGAACAGGACGTCCATCGGTACCCGTGCCATGCGCCCGGACGCCGTCAACCTCTCGATGCTGGGCACGACGAGGGCCAGCGTCGGCTCGATGTAACGCTCGTAGAGGTAGTCCAGCCGCTCGGTGTCCCGTCCGGATTCGTCCGCCATCAGCAAGGCCAGATACGGCTCGCCGATGTTGACGCGGTAGAACTCCCTGACGAACTGCCGCACCACGTCCTCGTCCCCGCTGCCGGGCGCGGCGGGCGCCATGCGCGTGAGCTGAGCTCCGAGCGCGGCGTCCACAACGGCTCGCCAGAAGGCCGCCTTGGACCCGTAGCGGTCGTTGATGAAGGTGTGACTGACCCCGAGTCGGCGCGCGAGCTCCCGCGCCGAGGCCCGGTCGTAGCCCAGCTCCGAGAACGCCTCCAGGCCTCGCAGCAGGACGTCCCGCTCCGCGGGTACCGCGGCGGAATCCGCTCCGGGCCGACCCGGGCGTCGAGTGGTGGTCGACCTGTCTCCCAAATGTCCTCCTCAGCCGGCCGTACGGGCGTGCCTGTCAGTCCGACCAGCGTAGTCGTCCGGATCGGCACCTCTGAGCACGGTTGACACCTGCCCGCCAGCAGTTAAACTGACATCTGTCGGATATACGCGGGACTGCGCATACGGCGCCCTCCCGAACGACCATCCGCACCTTTGGGCGACCGTTCACCGACCGCACCCTCCCCGCACAGCAGGCTTCCTCCTGCAGACAACAGCGTTCATCGACAGTACGAAACAGTTTCGTTCACACACCGTGCATCCGTGCAGAACCTCCGCGCAAGGAGCCACCATGCGTAAGACCACCGCCGGCGCCGCCGCCATCGCCTCCGCGCTGATCGCCTCACTCACGCTCGCCTCAGGTGGGCCGGCCACGGCGACGACCGCCGCCGACCCGACCGCAGCGAACCACACCACATCCACGAAGGGGCCGGCCCGGACCAACCTGCCGGTTCTCATCGACCCGGCCGCAGACCTCACTTACGACCCCGCCCAGTCCAACCAGTCCTGGTACGTCACAGCGCACGTGACCGCCGGAGGTCACCGGTACGGATTCCTGGCCCACTACCTGAACTCCAGCTTCGGCGATCAAGGGGGCGCCATCTCGAGGGTGTCGATCGTCAACGAGGACACCGGCTGGTACACGAAGTCGGAGATCGCCCTCCCTCCCGCGACGGGTCTTTCCGACAAGCAGGGCGTGGACATCCACACCGACAACATCACCTGGACCGGCGACGCGAGGGAGATGAAACTGCACGCCAAGGTCCCCGAGGGGACCATCGACGTCACGCTGCGCCCCCGCGGAAACACTCTCTACAACATGGGCACGGGCTACTTCCCCATGTTCGGTGACGCGAAGTACTCCAACTACGAATACGCCCTGCCCACCGTGGACACCTCCGGGTCCCTGACCCTGAACGGCCGCGCCGACAAAGTCCGCGGTCAGTCCTGGGTGGACCGCCAGTGGGGACCTCTTCCCGACCTCAGCACGGGACACGGCTCGTGGTCCTGGATGAACCTCAACCTGTCCAACGGCGACAAGGTCAGCGTCTGGAACCAGAAATACGACGACAAGAAGAACAACTTCGCGACGATCCTGAAGCCCGACGGCACCCAGACCCTCACCGAGGCCACCCTCACTCCGGACGAAAGCACCCTCTGGACCAGCCCGGCCACCGGAAAGCGCTACCCCACGCGCTGGAAGGTCACCATCCCGGGCGAGCACGCGAAGCTGAACGTCACCGTGTACGCCAAGGACCAGGAGCTGACGGTCCCCTCACCTGGCTACGAAGGCAGCGCTGCCGTCACCGGCACCTACGACCACCGCCCGGTCACCGGCAACACCTACATCGAACTCACCAACGGACAGTAGTCGTCCACGGCCACACAACTCCGGCGAACGCCGTGGACGACCAGAGGGGCGTCCACGGCGTTCGCCCGGGCCTCGTGGGAGGGCGCAACGCGTCGAGAGCCGGGGGCCGGTGGCCGGGCACCGGCCCCATAGTCAGGCCTGCAGCGACTCCGCGAAGTCCCGCCAAGGGCGCCCCATCCCAGCCGGCGCAGGCCCGCCACACGGAAGTGAAGATCCCGCGCGGCCCGACAGCCGAGTCCGGTCCACCAGCGCATCCCGGCAACCACGTACTCGACCCATATGACGGCCCCGGCCGGCTGGCCGAAGGGCAACGTCATGACAGTCGTCCTCGCTCTGGTCCTGTGGCGCGGGTGCTGATCGAGGGCGGCCGTCTCCTCTACGCCGGCGGGCGGGTGAAGCCGGTGGCGCCGCCGTCCACCGGGAGCGCCGCGCCTGTGATGTAGCCGGCTTCGGAGGAGGCCAGGAAGAGCACGGCGTCGGCGAGCTCGTCCGGTTCTCCTTCTCGGAGCATGGGAGTGCTGAGCCTGACCCGCTCGCGGAAGGCCTCGGCGCCGTCAGACGGAAGGCCCGTCGTGCGGGCGGCGATGTCGGTGTTCATGCCGCCCGGAATGACGATGTTGACCCGGATTCCCTCGCCGATGACCTCGGCGGCGAGGACCCGTGTCAGGTGCTCGAGTGCGGCCTTGCTGGTTCCGTAGGCGGCGGTTCCCGCGCCGGCCCTTCGGCCTGCTGCCGAGCCGCAGAAGACGACGGCCCCACCGGGTGCGAGCAGGGGCCTCAGTCCCTGCATGAGGAAGAACGGACCCTTGACGTTGGTGTCGAACACCATGTCCCAGGTCGCTTCGTCCATGTCGTCGAGACGCTTGATGCCCGCCCGCCCAGCGTTGAGGAAGGCGGCATCGAGGTGGTCGACCCGTGCGGCGACCTCCGTGACCGCGGCCTTGATTCCGGCCGACGAGGAGAGATCGGCTGCCACGGCGATCGTGCCGTCGCCGATCAGATCGCTCGCGGTCTTCAGCCGGTCCGGGTCCCGCGCGATGATGATCACGCGGGCGCCCTCGCGCGCGAACGCCTGTGCGGCCGCCAGTCCCAGTCCACTGCTGCCGCCGGTGACGAGGCAGGTCTTCCCGAGGAAACGCTGACGCCGGTCGCCGACGTCCAGGTCGCGGCGTCCGACGTCAGTCGTGTCCTTCACGGTTCCCCTTCGTGGGAGATCAGGAGGTGCGGTTCACGCGTCGATCTCGACGCCGCCGAACGGAGCTCCGCCGTTCAGGACGCGCTCCTCCGGAGGAATGGGTGCGAGGCTCACGCGTACGTCGATGCATGTCGGCCGACGGGCCGCGAGGGCCGCCTCGATCGCGGGGCGGAGCTGGTCGAGTTCCGTGACGTCGACGCCGTCCGCACCGAGAGCTCGCGCCACGCCGCTGTAGGAGCCGTTCCCCAGACGGTTGTTGGTAACACGGTCCTGTCCGTAGAAGAACTGCTGCGTGTGCAGTGTGGCGCCCCAGGCCTGGTTGTTGAGGACGATCACGACGACCGGGAGTCCCGCCCGGACGAGGGAGTCGAACTCGGCGAGGCTGTAGCCGACGGCACCGTCACCGGTGACCAGGATCGTCGCCTTGTCGGAGGCCCCGTACTGCGCTCCCAGGGCCACGCCGAGGTTGCTCCCCATCGAGCTGAGGTAGCCGTGCCCGAGGTAGTGGGCCAGCGGCGCGAGGGCGATCGTCTCGGAGAGCCACAGCTCGGTCAGGGCGCCGTCGACGACCACGGTGGCCTGGTCGGGGACGCTCTCGGCGATCGTACGGACAGCGAGATACGGGTGGATCGCGTCGTCCTCGTGCCCCTCGGTCTCGGCGGCGAGTGCCGAGCGCCGGGTGGCCGAGATGTCCCGCAGGGTCGCCAGCCAGTCGCCGCGCCCGGAGGGAACCGGGCTGTCGCCCAGGCGCTCGTTCAGCAGGCCGACCGTGCCGATCGGATCCGCCTGGATGCCGAGTTCCACATCCTGCAGGCGGCCCAGTTCACGGCCGTCGGGGTCGATCTGGAAGATCCGCGCGCTCTTCGGGAGCAGTCGGCCCGTGCCGAACTGTGTCGTCATTCCGAAGCGCAGCCCGAGCAGCAGGACCAGGTCGGGCCGCTCGTCCTCGGGGACGGTGGCCAGGGTCTGGACGAGACCGACGTGCTGACCGGAGCCGACGATCGCCCCGAGGCCCTCCCAGTCGGAAAGAAGGGCCACTCCGGTGCGTGCGGCGAACTCGTGCAACTGGGCTCGCGCTTCGGCGGTGACGAAGGACTTGCCGACCAGCGCGATCGGCCGCTGGGCGGCACCGAGCGCGTCGATGATCCGGTCGACGGCGTTGGCGGGGGCGATGCCGGTGCCGTCGATCTCGACGCGGTAGTCCTCGAACTCGTCGACGTCGATCTGCCGGCGCAGGACGTCCCAGGGAATGTCGAGGAGCACCGGGCCCTTGGGCTCCGACTGCGCGGTGCGGATCGCCTGGGCGACCAGGCGGGGGATCAGGTCCGTACGGGTGACGCGGTGCGCGAACTTGGTCACCGGGGCAGCCATGGCGACCTGGTTGAATCCGGCCTGCTGGTCGTTGACCTCGTCCGTCTCGAGAGGACCGGAGCCGGTGATGTACAGCACGGGGGTCCGGTCCAGATAGGCGTTGGTGATCGAGGTCAGCACGTTGGTGAAGCCACCGCCGGCCGTGACGACGGCGACCCCCAGGTCCCCGGTGACCCGCGCATAGCCCTCCGCCGCGTGTCCGGCGTTCATCTCGTGGCGCACGTCGACGACCCGGAGCTTGGCGTCCATGGCCTCCTGGAGAATGGGGTCGATGTGCGCTCCGGGCAGACCGAAGGCGACGTTGACTCCGGCTCGCTGCAACGTACGCACGACAAGCCCACTACCGGTTGCGGTTGCCATTCGATGATCCGCCCTTCGGGACGTACTCAGAGTTTCAACAAAAGACGCTGGGGCAGGGCCATGTCTCAGGCCTCCCGTACCGGAGTCTCGGGTGTGACCTGGATGACGACAATGGCCGTGTTCGTTGGATGGTCAACGCCTTGTTCGCCATGGAAGAGCGGAGACCCGGCGACCGGACCATTCGGGAGAGGGATGTCCAGACCGACGGGCATCGGATTTACGTCGGTATGTCGTTCCAGGCAATGCAACCCCGCCGGCTCAACATCCGCCTGGCTCCCGGCCGGCACTCGGACACCCACGTGGACGGCGTGATGCGGCCGCTCAGTCCTTCCGCGCCGTGGGCACCGAGGACACCAGCCACAGCTCGCAGCCACGGCAGGGGCACCGAGCCATCAACCGGTCCGCAAGCTACATCTTGCGTTCGACGATGCGGCGTTGGATCTCGGCGAAGCCGTCGGCCAGGACGTCCAGTTGCTGTTGAGTGAGGACATCGATCACCAGTTCGCGGACCAGGTCGGCGTGACCGGGTGCCGCACGGCTGATCAACTCCACGCCGTGCGGAGTGACAGTGGCGATCACTCCGCGGTCGTCAGTGGTGCAGGCTCTGCGACTGACCAGCCCCTCCTTCTCCATTTGCACGATCTGATAGGTCAGGCCGCTCTTGGTGACCGCCAACGCTTCGGCGAGCGCCAGCATCCGCATCGACCCGTCGGGGGCGCCGGCGAGGCGAGTCAAGATTCCGTACTGCACGTGGGACAGCCCGGCATCGTTGCGCAACTGCTGATCGATCACCCGGTTGAGCAGCGTGCTGGCGGTGACGAACGTGCGCCACGCCTGCTGCTCGCGCTGGTTCAGCCACTTGGATTCGTCCACAGGTCCAAACTACCACCACTTGTTCAAGTTCGAACTACCTGTTAGCTTCATCCTGTAGTTCAAATTCGAACGACTCGCTTCGGCGCGACGCCATGTGTGGTGGAAGCCGCCGACGGGGTTCGAGCAACCTTGTTCAAGGAGGAATGTCATGATCGATCGTCGCGCTGTGCTCCGCGGCAGCGGCGCTGTCGCCGCGGGCGCCCTTGCCATCACCGCGGTGGAAAGCGGCAACGACTCGGCGTTCGCGTCGGTCATGCCCGCGCTGATGGGCAACCCGGCAGAAACCGGCGAGTCGCTGGGCTACCCCAAGCACCTGACCCATCAGGAGCGGCGCAATCTGGAGGCCTTCGACGAGTTGGACTTCGTCGTCTACTCCGGCCAGCAGTGGGACCGAGTCCGCGAAAGCCACTCGGACAAGATCCGCGCGCACTGGCCCGACGGCCACTACACCGACGGCCTGGCCGCGCACATCGAGGACCTGAAGTTCCAGTTCACCTTCGCGCCCGACACACGCGCCGTCGACCACCCGGTCCGAGTGGCCAAGGACAACCTCACCGCCGTGACCGGAGTCACCACCGGTACGTTCACCCGGCCCATGCCCGACGGCAAAGGCGGCTTCTACCCGCCCACCGGCAAGAAGTACGCCATCAACCTGGTCACCGTCGGCATCTGGAACAGAAAGGGTGTGATGGAAGAGGAATTCATCATCTACGACCAGTTGACCTTCATGCGGCAACTCGGGCTCGCCTGAATTCCTCGTTGCGTAACAGCATCCATCGGTCTCCATCAGACGCAGGAACAGCGCCCTCGCTTCCAGCCGTGAGTCGGTCCCGGGAGGCACATGTGCCTCCCGGGACCGACTCACACCGAAGCCGAGACGGCGACCTCGGGGTCGTACTCGTAGATCCAGCCGTTCGCCCTGAGTGGGTCGGCCTGTGAGTACGCCAGGTCGCGGGCCTGCTGCTCAGGGCCGTCCGGAAGGTGGTTGATGTGGGACCTTCCGTGCGACACCTCCTGCAGGCGTGCCGTGCGGCGTCGACGGAGCTCTTCGTAGCGTGCCAGCGCCGCGAACGGGTTGTCCGGTTCCTGCGCGAGGCACAGGGCGAGGACGGCGCCGTCCTCGATCGCCTGGGCAGCGCCTTGGGCGAAGAACGGGAACATCGGGTGGGCCGCGTCGCCCAGCAGGGTCGCGTTGCCGCGGTTCCAGTGGTCGAGGGGTTCGCGGTCGAGCAACGCCCAGCGTCCCGGCATGTCGGCCGATCTGATCAGCTCCACCAGACGCGGATCCCAGCCGTCGAACTCCTCGAGCAGTTCTTCGAGCGTCGCGGTGGCCGTCCACGACTCGACGCTGCTCGCCCCGGCCGGCGCGAAGGCGACGAGATTGACGTACTCCCCGTCCGAAACCGGGTAGTGCACCAGATGGTGGTCGGGGCCGATCCAGAGGGTCTGGGCATGCCGCCTGGCGAACTCGGGTGCCTTCTGTGCCGGTACGAGGGCCCGGAAGGCGCAGATGCCGGACTCCCTGGCCTGAGTCGGCCCGACGATGGCGCTGCGCACCCGGGAGTGAACTCCGTCGGCACCGATGAGAATGTCCGGGCGAACCGTCTCGCCGTCCTCAAATTGCAGAACCGCCTGGTCGCCCTCGAACTCGATCGAGACACAACGCTTGCCGAGGTGGAGCGAGTGGCCGGGGACGGCCGACCTCAGGGCGGCCAGCAGATCGGCGCGGTGGGCAGCGTAGGTGTGCTCGCCGTACAGGCGTTTGCACCCGTCCTGAAGGTTCTCCGCGGAGAGGACGGAGCCGTCCTCCCAGCGCCGGAACTCCCAGCCGATCTCCATCTGCACCGCGCGCTCGATGAACCGGTCCAGCACTCCGAGACGCCGGAGCAGGCGGGCGGCATTGGGGGCGATCACCAGGCCGGCACCGACCTCGGTCAGGGCGGCGGCCTGCTCGTAGACGTCACTGTGGAAGCCCTTGTCGCGGAGGAAGGCCGCGGCAGCGAGGCCTCCGATGCCACCACCGAGGATCGCGATCCTGGGGCCTGCTTCCGTATTCATCATGCTCTTCACTCCCGTGGACCTCTGGCGAGGTGATAGCTGGCTCCTGCAAGAGTTCGGCAAAGCACGCACTGAAAGAACAGTTTCATCCATTCAACGAACATTGAAGGTAAGGTGGCTGTCCGGGGCCGCACATCATGAAGGAGAGGCCCATGCCTCGCGCGAACGAGCCAGGACGCACCGTCAGCTCCCGACTCTGGGATCTACTCTTCGCCTTTGACCCCAACAACACCGAGCTGACCCTCGCCGACCTGGTCCGACGCACCGGCATGCCGCACGCCACCGCCAGGCGGCTGACGCTCGAACTCGTGGAGGCCGGCGCGCTGGAACGCACCAGCGACAACCGCTTCGCGATCGGTCTGCCACTGTGGCGCCTCGGGACCCTCGCACCGCGTGCCGAGACGCTCCGCAGTGCCGCGCAGCCGTTCGTGGAGGACCTGTACACGGCTCTTCGCCAGCATGTGCAGCTGGCCGTCCTCCAGGGCGACCAAGCCGTGATCATCGAGCGGCTGTCGGCGGTCAACGCCGTCGGTCTGACGTCGCAGATCGGCGGACTGCTGCCCCTGCACTGCTCAGGAGTCGGCAAGGTGCTGCTGAGCCACAGCAGTCCAGCCTTCATCGATGAGGTGCTGGCCGGAAGACTGCAGAGATTCACTTCCAGGACGATCGTGGACCCGGCCGAACTCCGTAGCGAACTGGCGTCCTGCCGCTCGACCGGAACCGTGGTCGTCAAGGAGGAGCTGAGCGAAGGGGCCGAGTCGGTCGCGACGCGCATCGTCGACGGCCGCGGCAACGTCGTCGCGGCGCTCTCCGTCGTCGTGGCCGCGGGCTCGATCAAGCTGCAGGCGGCCGTTCCCTCGCTGGTCGCGAGCGGGCTGGGATTGTCCAGGAGTCTCGGCTGGAGGCCGGGCATCCCCATCCGCACTGCCTGACCTCTCACGGGGCGCGGGACCGGGCCGCCGTGCCGACGGCTGCCGTCAGGAGAGCTGCATGTGGGCGAGAGCCGCGGCCTGCGCCAGCAACGGCGGCAGTTCGGGCAGGCGCCGGACACTCATCTACCGGGAGCACGTCGCTACGGCCCGTTCGCCTCGCTCTCTGCAGGTCACCCCGCTGGTCTGGGCCTCGGCCGTGTCTCCCGTGGAGGCGTTGCAGGCAAGGAAATGCTCGCGTTCATGGACATTCCCGGCCGGGCCGTGAGCAATCACGCAGCCGGGGAGCGTGAGTTCACGCTGTTGCTCGTCGCCGTCCGTGATCGCGAGAAGCCACGCTGCCTCTCCCTTGGCGACCGTGACCGGTACGCGGACGTCGTCGCTGCTCGCCTCCAGACGTGTCGTGGGCATTGTTCGACTCCTGTCCGGATGTGTCTGTCGATCGTTGTCTCTGCACGCCTGTGGCCCGCCGCGACTCCTGCTCCTGAAAAGAAGGTGGACTCGCGGCGGGCGCTCCGGCGCCGAGCGTTCGTCGGGGCGTCAGCCGTCGAGGGTGTGCGGGTCGTCGTCGAGATGAGCCTGGTCGACACCGCCGGGCCCGCCCATGAGGGTGAGTGCCGCCGCGACGAGAGCGGCCACGCCACCAAGCACGAACGCCAGCGAGTAACTGCTGCTGAGGGCGTGGAAAGCGACGTCCTTGAGTGGGTTGAAAGGTACGACGTGACCGTCCGGCGTGGTGATGCTGCCCGGCACCGAGTTGGCGCCGAGCGGACCCGAGCCCACGGCGTGCACCGCCGCCTCCAGCTGCGGCTTCTGATCCGCGGGGGCATGGGCCGGGGCGGCCTGGAACGCCGCGTAAGCCTTGCTCAGGGTGGGACTGTCGGCCAGGTTGCGGGCGATCTCCTTGGCAGCCTGGCTGAGCGCGATGGCACCCATGATCGCGGGGCCGAGCGCGAACCCGAGGTCCCGGAACGTGCTCGTGGCGCCACTTGCCATGCCGGCGAGGTGGTTGGGCAACGTGTTGACCGCGACCGCGCTGATGGCGGCGAAGGCGAGTGCCGAGCCGACGCCGGCGAGGACCAGCGGCCCGACGAGCGAGGACAGTGCCCGGTTACTCGTCGGAACACCGGCGAACCACAGCCCGCTGGCGCCTATGAGGGTCAGACCCGTGCAGAGAACCCACCGGGGGTTGTACCGCTCCAACAGCTTGGAGGTGAGGGGCAGTTGCACGAGCCCGATGCCTCCGAAGAAGAGGTAGGCGACGGAGGCCTTCAGCGGGCTGATTCCCTGGATGATGGTGAGGCGGATGCTGGTGGAGTACATGATCGCGAGGAAGCCGAACATCCCGATCACGGTGACCACCGAGTTCACGGCGAACGCCCGGTTCTTGAACGCGCTCAGGAGAAGGAGCGGCGCGTCCGTGCGGTTCTCCACGAAGACGAACAGCCCGAGGAGCACGGCCGCGGCGAGGAACGCGATGACGATCTGCGGGCTTCCCCAGCCGCTCTCGGAGCCCTGGATCACGGCATACAGCAGAGCGAACAGACCGAGTGCGGAGGTGATCTGCCCCGGCCAGTCGAGGGATCGGCCCTCGGGCGAGGAGGAGTTGCGGGCGACGGCCAGCGACAGGATCACGCTCACCGCGGCGATGACGAGGATGCCGACGTAGGCCCAGCGCCAGTTCGCGTTCCCGGCCCAACCGCTGTGAATCCTGGTGGAGAGCCCTGCGAGCAGCGGTCCGAGGAAGCCGCCGACCGACAGCGCGGCGGCCCAGACCGCTACGCCACGCGCGCGGGTGGCGGTGGTGTGCGTGCCGGCCGCGACCATGGCGAGGCTGGTCGGGAAGATGGCCGCGGCCCCGATGCCACTGATGAGTTGGGAGAGAATCAGCAACGTCACCCGAGTGTCGCTCGAGTATGCCGAACCCGGCACCAGGACCGCGATGGTCGAACCGACCGCGATGAGCACGGCGCCCCCGACCAGCAGACGCTTACGGCCGAACAGGTCACCGAACACGCCGAAGCCCAGCTCCAACGCGGCCACGGGAAGCATGAAGGCGTCGGTGATCCAGGTCAGTTGGGCCGAGGACGGCGCGAGGTCCTGCTGGAGCAGCCCGTTGATAAGCGAGGGGACGGCGAGGGCCATCTGTGCGAGGCACACCGCGAGAACCACCGCGGCCAGGGTGCCCGGGGTCAGGGTGTATCTGCCACCCTCTCCCTCTACCGCCTTGGGTGAATCGATCTGAACCATGGACGACTCCTTGGCGCAAAGCGCCGCTGTTCGGAACCGGCGTCCGCTGCCGGCCCTGATGTGGGTGCTGCTTTTCGCGGTCATCTCGGCAACACCGCTGCCGTGCCGCCCTGGGCCTTGCGAAGCGCCTCCGCGCCGCCCGTCCACCGGACCTGATTCAGGACGCTCGGCGTGGTGGCCGACCGGCTGAGCAGCGTCAAGCTAGGAGTGACCCGCATCACGCTCAACGGTCATGTTCATTAGACGAACAAGCCGCAACTGATCCGCGGTCTCCCAGCGCACCATCCCTGGAGGACGGCCTTGCCGCGCCGCCTGGAAGGAGCAGTGACGCATGGCTGGAAGGCTGACGGGCAGGACCGCCGTCGTGACCGGAGGCAGTACGGGCATCGGGCAGGAGATCGCCCGCAGGCTCGCGACGGAGGGAGCGGACATCGCGGTCGCGGACATCGATCCGGCCGACGAGACGCGGGACCTCGTCGCGGAAACCGGTCGGCGATTCTTCAGCGACAAGGTCGACGTCTCGGACGAGGAAGCCATCAACGGGTTCGCCGCCCGGGTCCGACGTGCGCTCGGCGCCGCGGACATCCTGGTGAACAACGCGGCTGTCGTTCTGCTGGCCGATATCGACCACGTGACCTACGACGAATGGCGTCGCACCTTCGCCGTCAACGTGCACGGCCCCTTCCTGGCCTCCAGGGCATTCCTGCCGGACCTGAAGGAGTCCGGGTCTGGACGGATCATCAACATCACCTCCTCCAGCTACTGGAGTCCGCAGCCTCCCTTCGTCTCCTATGTCTCCGCCAAGGGCGCGCTGAACGGATTCACCTCCGTCCTGGCCGCCAACCTCGCCGCTCACCACATCACCGTCAACGGCGTCGCGGCGAGCCTGGTCCGGACGGCCACGGCCGCGGAGAAGACGAGCGAGTTCTTCTTCGAGCAGACCGTGCAGATGCAGAACATCAAGCGGGTGCAGATGCCGGCCGACGTCTCGGGCGTCGTGGCGTTTCTCGCCTCGGACGACGCCGCGTTCATCACGGGGCAGATCGTCGTCGCGGACGGAGGAAGCACGCGCCGCTGAGCGGGCTCCTCTGAGTGGACGCCCGCCCCCTCTCGGGAACCTCCTGGTCAGGTCCGACGATGAGACGGCCGTCGACCTGCGCCCCCTCACCGGATCCGCACGGTCGAGCGGTGGCATCCAGTCGATCGTGAGATCCTCCGCGATCGCATCATGGGTGGCGCGACGCCCGGAAGGGCGTTGCGCGCTCAGGGCTGCCTGACTGTACGACGCAAGCACTCCTACTGACTGACGGACCGGTCCGCGGTCGGCTCGGGGGCGTCCGACCGGCACAACGGCCCTCGCGCCGTCCCCAGGGCCACTTTGCTCACCGCCGGATCACACGAGCCCGCAGTGCGCGTGTCTGAGGTACCGGGCCGGACCGTACGGATGATCAGGTGGGTGCAGGAACGAGCCGGTCGCCACCCGCGTATTTAGTATTTTGACATAGGTTTCTTTTCATAGGTATCTTGAAGTCGTGACCGGAATCAGTGAGGCTCGTCCGAGCCAGGGCGTCGACCAGGTGGCCGCAGGCCTCGTGGCATGCCTGCCCGCGCTGAACCGGTACGTCAAACAGAGCATCGACCGGCGACTGCCCTACCCCAAGCTCCCCGAGCGGCAGTTGGCCCTGCTCCAGTACGTCGCGGAGTACGACGGCGCGACCGTCCACAAGGCCGCCGACGCGCTGCGGATGATGCCGAACAACGTCAGCGCCCTGGTCACCCGCCTCACCGACGCGGGCCTGCTGGAACGGCACCAGGACGACGTCGACAAGCGCGTCGCGCACCTGCGTGTCACCGCCGAGGCCCGGCAACGCATCCGCCAGGCCGAGGACGTCGCGGCGCGACAGCTCGCGGCCGCGCTGCGGACTCTCACAGACGGCGACCGCGACGCCCTCGGCTCGGCGCTCGGCGCCCTTGAGGCTCTCACCCGGCGTCTGCGCGAGCACTCCGCCACCTGACGATTCGGTCCGGATCTCGTACGCCTACCGCCCTTGCCGCTGCTGGGGCCCGGTGTGCTGCCTCCTGGACAGCCGCCCCACACACAGCTCACCCCCACATGTCCACGCGCCCAAGCCGCGCGCCGCACGTCCCGAGGACAGCTCACACATGTCTGTCACCGCTGTTTCCACAGCGCCCGCTCCCGTATCCGACCCTCACCCCCGCGGTCTTCGCGCCAACCCCTGGCTGACGCTGATCGCCGTCGCGCTCGGTCTGTTCATGGTCGGCCTCGACGGCTCCGTCGTCTCGATCGCCAACGCGGAGATCGCCCGTGACCTGAGCGCCACCACCGCCGAACTGCAGTGGGTCACCAACTCCTACCTGCTCGCCCTCGCCGCCGCCCTCATCCTCGGCGGCAAGCTCGGCGACCGCTTCGGCCGCCGCACTGTCTACCTCGTCGGCGTCGTCGGATTCACCCTCGCGTCCGTCGCGATCGGCCTCGCCGGCTCGGTCGACGGTGTCATCGCCTTCCGGGCCTTGCAGGGCCTCTTCGGCGCTCTGCTCATGCCCAACACCCTGGCGTTGCTGCGTGCGGTGTTCACGCCGAAGAAGTTCGGCATGGCGGTCGGCATCTGGGCGATGATCTCGTCCGTCGCCACCGCGCTCGGCCCGATCGTCGGCGGACTGCTCGTCCAGCATGTCAACTGGGAGTCGGTCTTCTACATCAACGCCCCCATCGGCGTGATCGCCCTGGTCTTCGGACTCGTTGTCCTGCCGCAGTCCAGGAACGAGGCGGCGGCGAGCGAGAAGTTCGACGTGCCCGGCGTCGTACTGCTCGCGCTCGGACTGATCGCCGTCGTCTTCGGAGTCGTCAAGGGCGAAACGTGGGGCTGGACTTCGGCCGGCACGCTCGGCGCGATCGTCGGCGGTGTCGTGGTCCTGGTCCTCTTCGGCTGGTACGAGACCCGCGTCGCGCACCCGCTCCTGCCCATGCGGCTGTTCCGCAACCCGGCCCTGACCATCGGTGCGTTCGTCACCGCGCTGAACTTCTTCGTCCTGCTCGGCGCGATCTTCTTCGTGATGCTGTACCTCCAGAACGTGCACGGCTTCACGCCCGTCGAGTCCGGTGTGCGCACCCTGCCGCTCAGCCTCGCCTCCATGCTGGCCTCGCCGCTCGGAGCGAAGCTCACCGAGAAGTTCGGCCCGCGCCTGACCATGCCGCTCGGGATGGTGCTCCAGGCAGGCGCCGCGTTCGCGATGCTCGCGTGGAGTGCCGACTCCTCGTACGCCGCCATGTGGCCGCCGTTCGTCGCGCTTGGTCTCGGCGTCGGCATCGTGATGGCCGCGTCCTCCGACGCGATCGTCGGCAACGCCCCCGTCAAGGACGGCGGCATCGCGGGTGGCCTCCAGGCCACCTCGCTCCAGGTCGGCGGCGCGCTCGGCACCTCGGTGCTGGTCTCCCTCATCAGCAGCCGCGTCGGCTCCACGCTCACGGACTCGCTGACCGACGCCGGCGTGCCCCACTCGGCGGCCGCTCGCTTCGAGGAGGCGAAGGACGCGGTCGCGATGGGCGTCGCCCCGGTCTCCGACGCGATGCCCGCACAGCTCAGGGCAGCCGTGGTGGAGGGCAGCCACACCGCCTTCATGAACGGCGTCCACACCGCCGTCCTGGTCACCGGCCTCCTCGCCCTCGTGGGCGCAGCCCTGGCGGCGTTCGGCCTCCGCGGTCGGCAGGACGAGAACCACGGGCACGACACCAAGGTGCCGGCCCCGGCCGCAGCCACCGTCCGGTCCTCCGTCGGCGTCCCGGTCAGCGGGCACGCCATCGGCGCCGAGTCCGCACCCGTGCCGCGGGCGGTCATCACCCTGATCTCGCTGGGCGGACGGCAGGTGGGCCACGTGGTGACCCACTCGGACGGTTCGTACACGGTGGACGCGCCGGGCGCGGGAAGCTACGTACTCATCGCCTCGGCCGAGGGCTACCAGCCTCAGGCGTCCACGGTCGTGGTCGGCGGCGAGCCGGTGTCGTACGACATCCTGCTCTCCGGCACGAGCGGCCTGGTCGGCACGGTCACGTCGGCCGATCACGGGAAGCCGGTCGTCGGCGCCATGGTGGTCGCGGCCGACGTGCGCGGCGATGTGCTCGCCGCCGGTCCGACCGACGCGGACGGCACCTTCGGCTTCACCGAGCTGCTGCCTGGTCAGTTGACCCTCGCGGTGACCGCGACCGGCTACCGGCCGATCGCGCTGCCCGTCGAGATCTCCGCGCAGGGCGTCACCAGGACCGAGCTCGAACTCTCCCCCGGCCTGCACGTGCGGGGCATGGTCCAGGCCGCGGGCCGGCCTCTGAACGACGCCCGGGTCACGCTCATCGACACGGCCGGCAATGTGGTGGTCAGCTCGACTACCGGCGAGGACGGCGGCTATGCCTTCACCGACCTGAACGGCGGCGAGTACACGGTCACGGCGGCCGGCTACCCGCCGAAGGCCACCCACCTGACCGTTCACGGCTCCGGTGTGGAAAGCCACGACATCGAGCTCTCCCACCCGGGCGGGTGACACTGGCCGGGCCGGGACACGTCCATCCGTTCTGGATGTGTCCGGCCCGGCGGTGAAAAACCCTGGACCTGGTGAACCCCGTACCGGTGGCGGCGGCCTGTCGCCACCGGTCCGAGGTTCAGCACGCAAGTCCTTTCGGCTCTCTCAGGACCAGTACAGGCGAAGCGGCAGGGACTGCAGATGCCTCACGGTGAGTTCACGCTGGTAAGCGAGCCGCTCAGGTGGCACCGCCAGCTCGAAGCGTTGCACCGTACCCAACAGCACCTCCACAGCGATGCGCACTTCGAGGCGGGCGAGGGCGTGCCCCAGGCACGTGTGCGCTCCCCGACCGAACGCGAGGTGCGCGTGGGGCGAGACACGATCGAGGTCCAGCTCGTCGGGCCGTTCGACCAGCTTCGCGTCACGGTTGCCGGCTCCAAAACTCACCAGGAGGCGAGCGCCGGCCGGAACCGGACAGCCGCCGATCTCGGTGTCACGGGTCGCGGTCCGGAACAGTCCCTGAACCGGCGATTCCAGACGCAGCGACTCCTCGACGAACGTGGCGAGCCGCGAGGGGTCCTGCCGCAATCGGTCGGCCAGCCGCGCATCCTCGGCCAGCAGCCTGGTGCTGCTGCTGATGGCATCGGCGGTCGTCACGTTACCGGCGAACAGCAACTCGATGACAAACCGCGTGGCGTCCTCCGCGCCGAGGCCGGCGGCCGCGATCGTATGCAGAATGGTGGTCTCCTGCTCGACACCGGCCGCGGCCTCCAACGCCGGGGCCAGGAGCGCACCGAACTCCTCGCAGGCCAGCCTGAAGCCGGCCGGGTCGGGTGAACCGACGAGGGAGGAAAGCACGTTCTCCGAGAGCCGCCTCATCGTGCCGGTGTCCGCTTCCGGGATGCCCAACACCGTGGCGATGACGGCGATGGGCAGCTTGACGGCGAAGTCGGACACGAAGTCGACTTCCTCCCGTCCACGCAGGTTCTCGATCAGCTCCGCACACATAGTCCGGATCTGCGGTTCGAAGCGGGCGACCCGTCCGGACGTGAACGCCCTGGCCGCCAAACGCCGACGCCGACTGTGCTCCGGCGCATCCGTGGTGACCAGATAGAACTCCGCACCCGTCGGCTCACTCCCGGGTTCGACGGGCTTGAGTCCGAGCGCGTCGCGCGACGAGAAGGTCTCGACATCACGCAGCACCGAGTCGACGTCATCGGCGCGAGTGACCATGAAGGCGCCCGCCTCCTCGACGAAGGGCACGCCTCGCTCTCTCAGTTGGGAGTACAGCGGGTAGGGGCAGTACGCGGCCTCGGGCTCGACCTGCATATTCCTGTCATGGCTGGACATGGGTTGCTCCCTGTTGTCCGTTCAGCGGCTCACTGACATGGGGAAGACCTAACCGGCCATGCTGCATGGACTCCGCTCGCGTCGACAGAACAGCAACCGTTGAATGAACAACGCCTGCCGCCTGACACGGACTTCCGCCAGCCCACGAGTTCTGAGCAAGCAGGCGCCGTCATTCCCCTCGTGCAGCGCTCACCGAAGAGTGTGCCGGAAGGCGTTCCATGCCACGTCACGCACCACTGCGACCACCAGCACCAACCGTCACAAAGACATCTCCAGCTCCCAACTACCTGGATCAGACGCCCTCTCACTGCCGCCTGCCCACATCCCCGGCGTTCGGGACCCGGGTCAGGACATCTCGGCGTCGACAGGCAGGGCAATGGCGATGGCCTCTGCGGCGAGCCGGACCTTCTCGCCGTAGGGCGTGAGGATGTCGGGGGACATACGGCTCTTCGGGCCCGAGATCGAGAGCAAGGCGATCGGCCGGCCGTGCCGGGGGCGGATGGCGGCGCCGACGGAGACCACGCCCTCCTCCGCCTCTTCCCGGCAGATCGCGAATCCGGCCTCGGCGATGCCTCGGAGCTCGGATCGCAGGCGGCCGGGGTCGGTGATCGTGTGCGGGGTGACCGCGTCCAGACCACCGTCGATGTACGCGCCCACCTCCGCCTGCGGCAGCGCGGCAAGGACAGCCTTGCCGTTGGAGGTGGCGTGCAGCGCCCCCGCGCCCCGAGGGGCGACACGGCCCGGACGGGCTGGGGGCTGTCGACCCGATCGACCAGGACCACTTCACGCCCGGTCGGAACCGTCAGGTGCACCGTTTCGCCGACTTCGGCACCGAGGTCCCTCATCGTTGGCAGCGCGGCAGGCCGGAGCCCGCCGCGGGCACTGACGGCACTGCCGACGACGAAGGCGCGGACGCCGACCTGCCACCGGCCCGTGTCCGTCTGCTGCTCGATCCAACCGGCCTCCGCGAGTGTCGCCAGGCTGCGCTGCACCGTAGTCTTCGGCAGACCGAGGGTCCGGGTCAGCGCGCTCAGCCCGATCGGCTGGTTGACCGCCACGGCCTCCAGAACCTGCAGCGCTGTGGTGACGCTCCGCATCGTCCCCGCTTCGTTTCCGGGCATCTCGCCGGGCGTCTGTTCCGTGATGGTCGCACATCGGCCGGGCCGCGTGCCGTGGTCACCTCTGCCCCAGACAGGTCCGTCGAGACGGTGCGGAGTCCCTGTCGCGCGCTGAACGAGTGCGGCTCCGTAGTCGTTGCCGTTCGGCGTCCGGACGATGGTGTGGGTGTGGAACTTCTCGGGCTCCGTGCTCGCCAGGAACACGCCGGCGTGATGGTCGAACTCAACGAGGACGACCGGGCTCTGCACACGTTAGTAGAACGGGTCCTCGTCGCCGCGCCCGCCGATCCAGCAGAAGTACGTCTCGTCGAGATGGCGGCGGATGTCCGCCAGCCGTGCCTTCCTGGGCCCGTCGGACTGGTACTCCAGAAAGATGGCCACCAGATCTATGAGGGCATCCCGCTGGGCCGGGTCGAGTTCTGCGCCGAGAACCCCTTCGTAAGGAATGACCTGGTTGTCCTGAAACGCTCCCGCCAGGGTGAGTTCGTCAGCGGGGTGCAGTCGCCCGGGGGCAGCTCCGGGTCCCGCTTCTGGTGGAACAGCACCGCCCGACCGGCCTGGCCGTTCGTCAAGTTCCTCACGAAAGCGAGGCCCGCGCGTTCCTCTTCCTCGAAGAGTGACAGTCCGGCGTGCTCACCGCGGTCGACCAGGTTCGGCTCGGAACCGAAGAACACCGGTGTGAGCACTTGCCGGCCGCCGATCAGGAGGCAGTTGACGGCGAGGTGGTGTCCCCAGAGGTTCCAGCCTCACGGTTCGGTCGCGGACGGAGTGCCGAAGATGTTGATGTTGTAGCTGTGCTCGTTGAGGAGACCGGGGAGCTCGACGAGGTCGCCCAGGAACCTGCCGGTGGTCATGATGCCCAAACCTTCTGGTACCCGGCGGGGCTCAGACACGCAGCCACGAACTGGCATGCCTGCTCACGGACCTTCTCGCTGACCTCCTCCAGCCGGACACCGAAGGGGTTGAGGCAGAACTCCGGGTTCAGCCAGGCCCGCCACACGCGACTGTCGAGGGGATGCCGGATGCTGCTCTGTTCGTCGGCACTGAGCATGCCCAGGAGGGTGAGGGCGGAGTCAACCGCCGCGGCGTTGTCGACACCCTCGTCGCGGACTGTTCTTCTGCGGCGTCTTTCGGTCACGGTGCGCACCTGTGCGCCGGCCGGGGGCCACACGCCTCGCCATCGGGGAGATCGCGGTACCACTTCTGTACAACGAACTTCCCGGACTCCGCGTCAGAGGGAAGCCGACCACTGCCACCGACCTGACGAAGCACTGCCGAGTGCCGTTCGGGTGGAGCGTAGCGATAATGGGGAAACAGGGTCGGCACGACAGCGCTGCGCGGACAGGCGGAACTCTCTGAGGCCCGGTGGAAGCGAGACCGCTATGGAAGAGGGACGCACCCCGGCCACCAAACGACTGGGCCCGAGCGGTGACGTGTCCGGCGACGATGGTGCGGCCTGGGCTGTCGTCGATCAGCACGGCGTTGTGACGGAATGGAGTGAGGGGGCTCGGCAGTTGCTCGGCTACCCGCCGGCCGAGATCGTCGGCGCACCCGCCGCCCGCCTGCTCGCCTGCTCGCCGAGAGCCTCGCCTCGCCGACCCTGCGGGAGATCCAGGCTCTGCCGAGGTGGAGCGGCCGGGCACGGCTGCGGCACCTGGACGGGTACCCGGTGGAGACAGGTCTGCTCGCGCATCGCCGGACCATGAGGGATACGGGCCCGGACTGGTTTCTGGTCTGTTCCCTCACCGGGGCCTCCACCTCGCAGGACACGCCGCTCACGGAGTGGATGGTCAAGCAGTCGCCCAGCTGCTCGATGATGGTGTTCGACACGCATCTGCGCCTGCGCCGGGCCAACAGCTGCGCGGAGAACGAACTGGGCCTCACCGAGACCGAGATGCGTGGGCTGCGGTTCTCGGAGTTCGACTTCAACCCGGAAGCCGTACGGGTGGAGCGGGCTGCTCGCCAGGTGCTGGAAAGCGAGGAGCCGCTCCACCTGGAGCTGTTCGCACGGCCCCCCGGCGAGAGCAGGGAGCGTGCTTGGTCCCTCCTCCTGTACCCGGTGCGGGACGAGGGCGGCGCCGTGTGCGGAGTGGGGCAGGCCACCCATGACGTGACCGAGCAGTACTGGGCGCGCAAGCGGCTGCAGCTGCTCAACGACGCCAGCGTCCGGATCAGCAGCAGCCTCGACGTGACGCGCACGGCCCAGGAACTGGCCGAGGTGGCCGTGCCGGAGTTCGCCGACTTCGCCACCGTTGATCTGCTCCCCGACTCCGACCCGGCGCCCGGGACCTCCCCACCAGGCACGGTCCGCCTGCGCCGGATGGCACACCAATCCGTGATCCCGGGCGCTCCTGAGGCAGTCGTTGCTCTCGGCGAGGTGGACGACTACGCAGCCGACTCCCCGACCGCCGAGTGCCTGGCCACGGGACGGGCCGTGCTCCACGCGACGTTCGATCCGTCCAAAGCCGACTGGTCGGTAGGCCACCCTCGCCGGGAGGCCTCGGTCCGCGCGTTCGCCATGCACTCCGTCATGGTTGTGCCTCTCCGCGCTCGCGGCACCGTTTTCGGCGTCGCCGTCTTCGTCCGCCATCAGCGGCAGGAGCCCTTCAGCGAAGACGATCTGCTGCTTGCCGAAGAGATCACCGGCCGGGCCGCCGTGTTCATCGACAACGCCCGCCGATACACCCACGAGCGCGACACCGCGACGGCGCTGCAAAGGACCCTGCTTCCGCAACATCTGCCGCGGCCGACAGCCGTGGAGGTCGCCTCCCGGTACCTGCCCGCCAGTGCGCTCGCCGGAGTGGGCGGCGACTGGTTCGACCTCATTCCGCTGTCCAGTGCACGGGTCGCCCTGGTCGTCGGCGACGTGGTCGGGCACGGCATCCACGCGGCGGCCACCATGGGACGGCTGCGCACGGCCGTCCGTACCCTCGCCGACGTCGACCTCCCGCCGGACGAACTGCTCACCCAGCTCGACGACCTGGTGATCCGGCTGGCGGCAGACGCGGACACCGGCGGCGCGTCACCGACCGACCAGGCCGCCGAGACCGCCGGGGGGCTCGGTACCACCTGTCTGTACGCCGTCTACGACCCGGTCTCGGGCACATGCACACTGGCAGGCGCCGGTCACCCCATGCCCGCGCTGGTCAGTCCCGAGGGCGCCGTGGACTTCCTTGACGCGCCCGTCGGCCCTCCTCTGGGCCTGGGCGGCCTGCCGTTCGAGGCCACCCAGGTAGTGATGCCCGAGGGGAGCATCCTCGCCCTCTTCACCGACGGCTTGATCGGGTCCCGCCACCTGGACATCGACCAGGGGCTGGCGCGGCTGCGCAGGGCACTGGCCCATCCCGGCACCGACCTGGACGGCCTCTGCGAGACAGTGATCGGTGCGCTGCGGCCCGAGGACCGCACCGACGACATCGCGCTGCTCACCGCCCGCACTCACGTGCTCGACGCCCGGCAGGTCGCCTCCTGGGACCTGCCCGCCGAGCCGGCCATCGTGGCCCAGGCCCGCAAGCTCGTCTCCGCCCAGCTCATGGACTGGGACCTGGCGGAGGCATCGTTCGTCACCGAACTGGTGATCAGCGAACTGGTCACCAACGCCATCCGTCACGCCGCCCCGCCCATCCAGCTACGGCTGATCCATGACCGCCACCTCATCTGCGAGGTCTCCGACGCCAGCAACACCACCCCCCACCTGCGCCGGGCGCACACCTACGACGAGGGCGGCCGCGGTCTGCTGCTGGTGGCCCAGCTGACCCGCGGCTGGGGCACCCGCCACTCCGCCTCCGGCAAGACCATCTGGGCAGAACAGGCCCTCGAGGCACGCCGGCCCGGCAGCTGAAGCCCCGCTCCACACGTCCACCAGGCCTGTCAGGACCATGCCTCACGCCGGCCGCCCGCGCCCACCGACATCGCTCCCCGGACGCGACGTTGTACGGACGGACGTTCTGGTCGTCGGCGCCGGTCCGGCAGGGCTGGCCGCTCACGGTGACCAAGTACCCGTCGACGGCTCCGACGCCTCGAGCTCACATCACCAACCAGCGGACCGTGGAGGTGCTGCGCGACCTGGGAATCGAGGACCGGGTCCGGGAGATCGCGATGCCTGCCGGGCTCATGGGCACCAACGTGTGGGCGACCTCGTTCGCGGGCGTGGAGCTGGCGCGCATGATGACCTGGGGCGAGGGTCTGGACCGACGTAGCGAGTACGCGGCAGCGAGCCCGTGCGAGATGTGCAACGCACCACAGAACGCGCTGGAGCCGGTGATCCTGCCCGAGTGTGCCTGATGTGCCGAGTTCGGCCGCGCTCCGCCGAGCGAGCCCGCCCAGGAGGTCTCGCCAGTCGCGAGAGCGCTCGCCTCGGCGGGGCCGAGAGTCCTATGACGGCTCACCTCCTTGCAGCCTTCGGAGTTCGTCATGAGATCTTTGGTTCGCTTCGTCGAGGAGGGTGAGCACACCGTGGATCAGGCAAAGACGCGTGGACCGTACGCCAAAACAGCGGCCCGCCGGGCGGAGATCGTCCGCGCGGCACGCGACAGCTTCGCCGAGCACGGTTACGCCAAGGCCTCTTTGCGCGATATCGCCGAGCGGGCCGGCATCACCCACGCCGGGCTGCTGCACCACTTCCACAACAAGGACGAACTCCTCGCCGAGGTGCTCGCCGACCGTGACTCCGAGGAGTGGCGGCGGGGCCTGGACGAGGTCGAACGGCCCGACCAGCTCGGCCCCTACCTCGCCGGGCTCATCCGCCACCACCAGAAGGCCCCCGAGTTGATGCGCCTGTGGATCGAGCTCGCGGCGGCCGCCTCCCGGCCGGATCATCCCGCCCACGGCTACTTCGTCGAACGGTACGACCGCAGCCGCGTCCAGTTCGTCGACGGATTCCCCGACGAAGCGGCCCGCAGCAGGCTCCGCGAGGGCCTCAGCCCCGAGAGCGCCGCGATTCTCTTCCAAGCCGTGCTCAACGGACTCCAGTTGCAGTGGGTCCTCGACCAGGACCTCGACATCGTGGGACCGGTCACCGACTTCGCAAGGCTGCTGTTCGACCAGGACGGCACTGCGGACGCCGGCTGAACAGCGTGGACGCCAGACCCGGCCCGACGTCCACAGCGATCACGCAGCCGTGAACGATCCCGGCCACGGCCGGAGAGCAGCCCACCCGCACGGCAACGAACCCGAGGGCGGACCGACGCCGTTGTGCTGCGAAGTTCACATGCGAAGGGGTGAGCACCTCCCGGGCGGGGTGCCCGCGTCGGCGGGTGCGACGTCGATCGATCAGCGGGGCACATGCGGACGCCGACAAGGCGTGCAGGACGACCGCGCAGTACGTAGCCGCCGGGAGGACTCCGGCACGAACAAGCGCCTGACCAGGCCCGCACTCCGTGATCGACGGACTGGGGCTCGCTCACTCATGTAACGCTCAGGTTACGAAACGGTCCCGCAGTCTTGCCTCCCTCGGGATCCCGGTTAGCGTTCCAGCGAAAACCAACCACTTGGTAAGAGTTGACGCTCGGACAAAACTACTGCCGAGCCCGCACCCCATACCCCCGCTCCCGGTCACCCGGGCATGCAGAGAATCCTCGGCGGCCTGAGAGCCGCCGGGACCGTCACCCTCGGCACTCAGGAAGGCAGTCGACGATGACTGAACTCGCTCCCGGATTCCTCTGGGGCGCATCCACGGCACCGCACCAGATCGAGGGCAACAACCTCAACAACGACTTCTGGGCGAACGAGGGGCGCATTCCGGGCATGGAGCGCAGCGGCGACGCCTGCGACAGCTACCACCGCTACCGCGAGGACATGCGACTGCTCGCGGACGCCGGCCTGAACGCCTACCGCTTCGGCATCGAGTGGGCCCGCATCGAGCCCGTCCCCGGCATGGTCTCGCGCGCCGAACTCGCCCACTACCGGCGCATGATCGAGACAGCCTTCGAGCTCGGTCTGACCCCGGTCGTGACTCTGCACCACTTCACCAGCCCTCTGTGGTTCTCCCAGGAGGGCGGCTGGCTCGGCGACCGGGCCGTCGACAGGTTCCGGACCTACGTCGAGACGGTCGCGCCGATCCTCGACGACGTCGAGTGGGTCGTGACCATGAACGAGCCGAACATGCTGGCCATCATGGTCGGCATGGCCCGGGCGATGCAGAGCGCGCAGGCCTCCGGCGAGTGGCAGAGCCCCACTCTCGACAACGAGGGCCCGCGTCCGGCGCTGCCGGCTCCCGACGCGGTGATCGGCGAGCGGCTCGTGGAGGCGCACCACGCCGCGCGGGAGGTGCTGCGTGAGCACACCGGCGCCAAGGTCGGCTGGACGGTCGCCAACCGCGCCTTCGTCGCCCGTCCGGGCTCCGAGGAGAAGAAGCGGGAACTGGAGCGCACCTGGGAGGACCTCTACCTGGAGGGCTCGCGCGGTGACGACTTCGTGGGCGTGCAGTCGTACTCCAGCCAGTGGGTCGGCCCGGACGGCATCGAGCCCTACCCGCCGCACCCGGACAACACGCTGGTGGGGAGCGCCTACCGGCCCGACGCCCTGAGTATCGCGGTACGGCACACAGCCGAGGTCACCGGCGGACTGCCGATCATGGTCACCGAGAACGGCATCGCCACCGGCGACGACACCCGCCGTATCGCCTACACCGGCGAGGCCTTGGAACACCTCGGCAAGGCGATCGCCGACGGGGTGGACGTCCGCGGCTATCTGCACTGGAGCCTGCTCGACAACTACGAGTGGGGTCACTGGGCACCGACGTTCGGCCTGATCGCGGTCGACCGCGAGACGTTCGAGCGCCGTCCCAAGCCCTCACTGGCCTGGCTGGGCGAGACCGCCCGCCGCGGCCGGATCTGACCAAACCGACGCACGGAGGACATGCCATGCAGGTATCCGTACCCGACGTCTCGTCGAAATCCCTGGCCGAACTCGTCTCGCTGTCCGGTCGGCGTGCCGTCGTGACCGGCGCAGGCCAGGGGCTCGGCCGGGCCGTCGCCGAGCGACTGGCCGAAGCGGGAGCGGACGTACTCGTCGCCGACATCCAGGACGAGCTCGCCACCGCCGTCGCCGCGGACCTCGGCACCCGGGGCCGTGCGCTGTCCGCCCACCTGGACGTCACCGACGCCGACAGCGTCGTGGCCACCGCCGACCTCGCCGTCCGGGAACTCGGCGGGATCGACATCTGGGTGAACAACGCCGGGATCTTCCCCAGCGTCTCCGCCCTGGAGATGTCCGACAAGGCATTCGACGAGGTGTTCGCCGTCAACACCCGCGGGGTCTTCCTCGGCTCCCGGGAAGCGGCGCGCCGGATGAGCGAGGCCGGTCACGGGGGCGCCATCGTCAACGTCGTCTCCACGGCCGGGTTCCGTGGCACGGCCCCCGGGCTCGCCGCGTACGTCGGCTCCAAGCACGCGGCCCGCGGCCTCACCCGGCAACTCGCCCTGGAATTCGCCCCGTTCGGCATCCGCGTGCTGGGCGTCGCGCCGACGTTCGTACCGACCGAGGGAAACCTGGCGGCAGCGGCCGCGGCCGGGGTGGACTCCGAAACGATCATGTCCGTGATGCAGCCGGGCCCGCTCGGCCGGCTCGGCGTGCCCGACGACGTCGCCCGGGTGGTGCTGTTCTGCGCCAGCGACCTCTCGGCCTTCATGACAGGTAGCACACTCCTCGCGGACGCCGGAGAAACCGCTTGACCGGAGCGCCGCCCAGACCACCCGACCTCACCCAGCACCCGGCAGGAACTCCATGCTCTCGAACCGCACCACCCCCACCCGCGACATCGTCGGCCTCGACGGACTGTGGCGGTTCGCTCTCGACGCCCGGGCCGGCGCCTCCCCATGGTCCTCCCGGCTCGTCCCGCCGCTCGAAGTCCCCGTACCCGCCAGCTACAACGACCTGTTCGTGGACCCGGAGATCCGTGACCACGTCGGAGTCGTCTGGTACCAGCGCGATGTGCGCGTGCCGCGCGGCTGGACCGGCGAGCGCGTGCTCCTGCGCTTCGGGTCCGTCACCCATGCCGCGCAGGTCTACGTCGGCGAACGGCTCGTGGCCGAGCACAGCGGCGGCTACACACCGTTCGAGGCGGACCTGACCGGCATCGTCGAGCCGGGCGCCGCGTTCCGGCTGACGGTCGGCGTCGACAACCGGCTGACGAACCTGACCATCCCGCCCGGCACCGTCACGACCGGCCCCGACGGCCGCGCGCGGCAGTCGTATCTGCACGACTTCTACAACTACGCGGGCATCGCCCGCCCGGTCCGCCTCTACAGCACGCCGACGACGTTCGTCGGGGATGTCACCGTCGTCACCGGGCGGGACGGTTCGGCCGGCACCGTCGGCTACCGCGTGGAGACCGCCGGTGTGCACGCCGAGACGGCCGCCGTGCGGGTGCGCGCGGTGGACGAGGCCGGCCGGACCGTCGCGGAGGGAACGGGCCACGAGGGTGTCCTGCGCATCGAGGACGTCACCCTCTGGCAGCCGGGCGCGGCCTACCTCTACGATCTCGTCGTAGAACTGGCCGTGAACGGCGAGACCGTGGACAGCTACAGCCAGCCCTTCGGTGTCCGGACCGTCGAGGTGCGCGGCACCGACTTCCTCATCAACGGGGAGCCGTTCTACTTCACCGGATTCGGCAAGCACGAGGACACCCCGGTCCGCGGCAAGGGCCATGACGACGCCTATCTCGTCCACGACTTCCAGCTCATGCAGTGGACCGGTGCCAACTCCTTCCGCACCTCCCACTACCCCTACGCCGAAGAAGTGCTGGACTTCGCCGACCGGCAGGGCATCGTCGTCATCGACGAGACCGCCGCCGTCGGCCTCAACCTGGGCGTCCAGGGCGGGCTGACCGGCGTTCCCCCGACCCCGACCTTCGCGCCGGAGAACTTCGGCGGGACCACTCGGGACGTCCACGCCCAGCACCTACGGGAGCTGATCGAACGGGACAAGAACCACCCGAGCGTGGTGATGTGGTCGCTCGCCAACGAACCCGCCTCCAACGAGGACGGCGCCCGCGAGTACTTCGAGCCGCTGGTCGAACTGGCCCGCAAACTCGACCCGACCCGCCCCCTCACCTACTCCGCCGTCATGTTCGCGACACCGCAGAACGACCAGATCGGCGACCTGTTCGACGTCCTGAGCATCAACCGCTACTACGGCTGGTACCTGTTCACCGGCGACCTCGCGACCGCCGAGGGATACCTGGAGCAGGACCTGCGCGGGTGGGTCCAGCGCTTCGGCAAGCCCGTCATGATGTCCGAGTACGGCGCCGACACCCAGCCCGGCCTGCATTCCGTCTGGGACGCCCCGTGGAGCGAGGAGTACCAGAGCGACTTCCTCGCCATGTACCACCGCGTCTTCGACCGCCTCCCCGAGTTCGTCGGCGAGCACGTGTGGAACTTCGCCGACTTCCAGACCTCCGCGGGCATCCACCGTGTCGACGGCAACAAGAAGGGCGTGTTCACCCGTGACCGAAAGCCCAAGTCGGCCGCGTTCGCCCTGCGCCGCCGCTGGCAAGGCCTGGAAGGCCGCAAGCCTGGCCAGGCCGTGGCCGACTGACACCTCACGGGCCGGAGAGATGCGGCCCCGTCCTCGGCGCGACGACCGGGAAGCCGCCGGGCCGGCCGACCCGCACCGCCACTTCCCACCGCGCACGGACGATCCGCGCCGGCACACTGCACCGAACCGGCCACTGACGGCACCAACCCGGCGACGCAGGGCATGCGTTCTGCCGCCCTGGCGGACCCGTCCGCACCTTCATCACACCAGCGCGGACACGGCCCGCCGACCGTGAAGGCGGGCACCATCTCCGCCCACCGTGAGCGGGACGGCCCAGCGCCCCCCCGTGACGGAACCCGTCGGCGGGACGGCGTCGGCCGTGCCGCCGGCATCCCGGCAGCCAGGACCGCTTCGTTCCACCGCTCCCGTCGCTCCTCGGCGGGCCTGATCGAACTACCGCTCCACCACGGCAACTGCCTTACGGCCGTTGGTCCGGCTCGCGCACCCAGCCCGGGCGAGCTCGGTTCCGCGCGCCCGCCCACCCCATCCCCCTATCTCTCCGCACCGGCGCAGAGCGGGGCCCTCCGTGCGGAACCGCCGCAGCCGAAGTGCCCCGCCCTGGCCGTACTCCCCCCGCGGCCGCCGCGCCCTGCGACCATGTTGACGAAGGAGTCTCCATGCCTCACGACGACCGGGACGTCAGGGTGGTGCTTCCCCCATCCACGGCCTCACGGCAGGAAACCGACCAGGCTCCCGCCACGCCCGAGGTCGAGGCACCGCCGCTGCAGCGGCTCGCCAGGGGCTACCTCGTCTGGCTGATGATCGCCAGCTTCGGTGGCTCCCTGGCCCTGATGGTCCCACTCGCCTACTCCCTCGCTGTGCGAATCGACGACCTCGCACCCGGGCACGAGGAGCGGCTCGGCTACGTCACCGGGTCCGCGCAGTTCGTCTATCTGGTCCTCAGCCCTCTCATCGGCCTATGGAGCGATCGCACACGCTCCCGGCTCGGCCGTCGCACCCCCTTCATGATCGGCGGCGCTTTGCTCGGTACCACCGCGCTCGTCGGTGTCGCCCTCGCGCCGTCGGTCCTCCTGCTGGGCCTGGCCTGGGTGGTCGGCATGATCGGCTGGTCGACGGCCGGGCAGGCGATCCAGAACGTCCAGGCGGACCGGGTGCCGGAGGAGCAGCGGGGCCGGATCTCCGCCCTGACCAGCGTCATGACCCAGATCGCCCCGGTGCTAGGCATCGGCCTCGCGTACGCGGTGGCCTCCAGCACGTTCCTGGTGTTCCTGGTCCCGGGCGTTCTGGGTGCTGCCATGGTGGTGCTCTTCCCCGTGCTCAAGCCTGAGGGCGACTCCCGCGCGCTGGTACACAGCAGCGGTGTGACGTTGAAGGGCATGGTCGCCAGCTACGGCTTCAACCCGCGCAAGTACCCGGACTTCGGCTGGAACTGGCTCGGCCGCTTCGTCTTCTTCATGGGCTTGTACTTCAACACCACCTTCGGCACCTTCTTCTACGCGCAACGGCTCGACCTGCCGGTCAAGGAGGTCGCCGGGGTCGTGGCGGTCATCGGGACCATCGGCGTGGTGGCCGCGGCGGGCGGCGCCATCGGGGGCGGCTTCCTCTCCGACAAGCTCGGCCGGCGCAAGCTGTTCGCCATGATCGGCGCCGTGGGGTTCGTCGCCGGGGCCGTCACCGAGGCGTTCGCCCACTCGCTGGCGCAGTTGGTCGTGGGCGCGGTGCTGATGCAGTTCGCCATCGCCGTGTTCAGCGCCGTCGACCAGGCGATCGTGTTCGCCGTCCTGCCGGACAGGGCCCAGGCGGGCCGGTACCTCGCCGTCGTCGGCTTCGCGCAGAAGATTCCCAGCGCCGTCGCTCCACTGGTCGCCCCGCTCGTCATCACCCTGGGTGTCAGCGCCGGCGGTGAGAAGAACTACACCCAGCTCTACCTGCTCGGCGCGGTCCTGGCCCTGGCCGGTGGCCTCATCGTCAAGTTCAAGATCAGGTCGGTCCGATAGTCCGCCTCCCGGCCGTCACCCGAGATTCCACCGAGTTCCGAGAAGGCACAGAATGCGCGACGCACCGTACAACCTGGGAATCGACAGCGGCGGGGACGACCTCCCCGTGTCCGGGCCCACGCCCCGGCTGTCGTGGAAGCCTCCGTCGGACACGGCGCACCAGGTGGCCTACGAGGTGCAGTGCACAGTCGACGGCGAAGCGCAGCCCACCGTGACCACCGCTGTGGACGAGCACCGTTTTCTCCCCTGGCCGTGGGCGGCGCTGGCCAGCGGTCGCCAGGTGGCCTGGCGGGTCCGGGCGCTCGCCACCGACGGCAACCCGCCCTGGTCGCAGTGGCACGCGTTCGAGAGCGGTCTGCTGGACGCCGACTGGCGGGCGCACTGGATCAGTCCCGCCGAGTCCGCTGATCGCGGCTACGGCAGACGGCCCGCATACGTGCTGTCGGCCCGGTTCCACGTGCCAGCCGGGGTGCGCTCGGCACGGCTGTACGCGACGGCACTCGGCGTGTACGAGGCGTACGTCAACGGCGAGCGGTCCGGCACCGCCGAACTCTCCCCCGGGTCCACCTCCTACGACCGCACGCTCTACGCCCAGGCGTACGACGTGACGGCCGCCGTCGTCACGGGCGACAACCGGATCGAGATCCTGCTGTCCGACGGCTGGTACCGGGGCCAGGTGGGCGCCTTCCGCCAACCGGCCGGCTGGGGCACGGTGCCCGGCGCGCGGGCCGAACTGCACCTCGTGCACGAGGACGGCACACGGCAGGTCGTCCGCACCGACGGAACGTGGACGAGCACGGAGTCGGCCATCACCCGGGCCGACCTCATGGACGGGCAGACCACCGACTTCCGGGTCGGACCGGGCGTCGAACACCCCGTCCTCGTGGACCAGGTCGAGGCACCCCCGATCACCTGGTCGCCGGCACCGCCGGTGCGGATCGTGGAGTCGCGCCCCGCACAGTCGGTCCGGCAGCTCAAGGACGGGCTGTGGATCGCGGACTTCGGCCAGAACGCCTCCGGCTGGATCAGCCTCAGCGATCTCGGCCCAGCCGGCACCCGTACCGTCATCGACTACGGCGAACACGTGGGCGCTGACGGCGACCTGACGACCACTCATCTAAATGCGACCCGGCCGGGCCAGGCGCCGATCCCCTTCGTCCAACGCGACGAGGCCGTTTCCGCGGGCGGCGGCGACAGGTTCGAGCCGCGCCACACCGTGCACGGCTTCCGCTACGCCCGCGTCCGCCGCGACGGTGCCCCACTCGACCCGGCGAGCCTCGTCATGCGGGTCGTCCACTCGGACCTTCGCCGCATCGGCACCTTCGCCTGCGGCCACGAAGACCTCGGCCGCCTCCACGAGATCGCCGACTGGAGCTTCCGCGGCAACGCCGTCGACGTGCCCACCGACTGCCCCACTCGCGAACGTCTCGCCTGGACCGGTGACTACCAGGTCTTCGCCCCCACCGCCACGCGCCTGTACGACGTGCTGGGCTTCAGCCGCAAGTGGCTACGCTCCGTGCGCGACGACCAGCTGCCCGACGGCCGGATCGCCAACTTCTCGCCCGACGGACGCCGTATCAAACACCACCTCGACGACCAGTTCGCCATGATGACCGGCTCGGCCGGGTGGGGAGACGCCATCGTCGCCGTTCCCTGGGAGCTGTACGAGTCCTACGGTGACCGCCAAGTGCTCGCCGAGAACTGGGAGGCGATGGTGGGTTGGGTGGAGTGGGCGCTCACGACCGCCCGCACCGCCCGCCATCCGTCCCGGATCGAGCGCTCGACCGAGCCGCTGCCGCACGAGCGATACCTCTGGGACGGCTCCTTCCACTGGGGCGAGTGGACCGAACCGAAAGCGAGGGCGGCGGACGGCACCCGTATCGACCCCGTCCAGAGCGACCCCGTCGCCTGGTTCACGGCCGACAAGGGCGAGATCGGTACGGCATTTCTTTACCGGTCGACGGCGACTATGGCGCGTGTCGCCCGGGTGCTGGGCCGCACCGGGGACGCGAACCGCTACGCCGTGATCGCCGGGCGGGTCCGCGACGCCTGGCGCGCGGAGTTCCTCTCCCGAGACGGACGTACCGTCGGCGACACCCAGGCCGGCTATGTGCGCGCGCTGGTCCTCGGACTCGTCCCGGATGAACTGCGTGAGGCTGCCGCTGCGCGGCTGGTCGAGCTGATCCGCGCGGCCGGCACCCATCTCGGCACCGGCTTTCTCGCGACCGGCGACCTGCTGCCTGTTCTCGCCGACACCGGTCACGCCGATGTCGCCTACGAGCTGCTCCTTCAGCGAACCGCGCCGTCCTGGCTGTACATGCTCGACCGGGACGCGACCACCATCTGGGAGGACTGGGAGGGTGTCGACGAGACCGGCACCGCCCACGAATCCCTGAACCACTACAGCAAGGGCGCGGTGATCCGCTTCCTGCACACCCACGTCCTGGGACTACGGCAGACGCCGGGATCGATCGCCTGGGAGTCCTTCGAGGTCGCGCCCGTCCCGCACCCGTCCGTTCCCTGGGCCCGGGGCACGCACGACTCCCCCCAGGGCACGATCGCCGTGGAGTGGCGGACGACCGGCGACCGGCTCGCCGTCACAGTCGACGTCCCACCGGCCACCACCGCACGCATCCTCTTCCCCGACGGCACCGCCGTAGAGCCCCCCGGTTGCGGCAGTTTCAGTGCCACCCGTCGTATACGGAAGGCGGATTGAGCCGACCGGACCGCGTACGTGTGCGGGCCACCTCTGAGTGTGCCCCTTCTACGCTTCGGGGGTACGGGAGCCCGAAGGGACAGCAAGCGTGGCCAGCCGGATCCCGTAATCAAGACCCGGCGGCGCCTCGCACCAGCTGCGGTCCAGCGGAACGCGTTGGAGAGCGCTGGTCGGCCCGGTCAGCGCCCAGCCCCGTCAGATGCACGGTGACGTCTCCGCCGTCGGACGTGGAGCCGTCCCGATCGGCCACCAGGCGCCGTCATCCCGCGATGATCCACCCGTCCGCGCCGACGCACGCGTCACTGTCGGCCGAGACAGCGATGTGCACCCAGCTGACGCCGAGATTCACCTCGTCCAGATCCGCACGCAATGCGCGCGCGGAGGACGCCTGTTCGTCGGGGGACGTGTTCCACAGGCCGAGCGCGAAAGGCTCGACGTGGCTAGATCCGAGCGCGGACAGGCGCGCGAGGGTGCCAGGGCGGCCGGCCTCCAGAACCTCGATCACGCTGTACAACTGGGCGGCGAGGATGCCGGGGCTCATGCGTCGTCCTCCGGTTTTGCGGTTTGCGGGAAGGTCATACGCATGAAGGACCGGATCGGGCCGACGATGTCGAGATCCTGGTCGAGCAGCCACTGCAACTGAAGGCCGTTGAGCACGGCTTGAAGCAGGGTGGCCGCATCGTCGGGGCAGAGCGCCTCGTGGAGTTCGCCGCGTTCGTCCTTCCCGAGCATGCCCCGGGCGAACTGGTCGCGTCCCCAGGCGTAGCGCTGCGCGAAGTAGCCGTGCGCGGGGTGCTCCGGGCGTGAGGCGGCCGCCGCGAGCTCGATCCACAGGCGCATCAGTTCGGGGGCCTTCTGGTGGTGGCACAGCATGTCGCCGAGGTAGGGCGCCAGATGGTCCATGTCGGACACCTGCGACTCGGCGTACCGCCGTTCCCCGGCGTCGCGTTCGGCGAGCACGGCGGCCAGCAGGTCGTCCTTGTTGCGGAAGTGATGCAGCAACCCGGCGTGCGTGATGCCTGCTCGTTCGGCGATGTCGCGCAGCGAAGCCTTCGTGAAGCCGTGTTCCGCGAAGCTCTCGCGAGCCGCCCGGACGATCTCGGCCCGTCTGGCGGGGGTCTTGGTGTACGGGCCGCGGGCCTTGGCCTGGGTCACAGTGCGCTTCCTCTTCCCGGATCCCGCATCACACCTTCAAAAACCTTCCAGGCATTAGGTTTTCGTTGCCTGCTCGGAGTGTGGGCGGCGACCGTCGCAAGCACAAGGGGCGGGGCGCGACGATTTCGCGCCAGGTAACGCTCTGATTACGAACGGGGCTTCCCATCTTCCCGCGCCTTCCGTCGGGGCTTACCTTCCGAGTGAAATTCAACCACGTGGTAACTGTTCGCGTGACGGGACCAACCGGCGGATCCGCGACCGCCTCACCGTCCCTGTTCACCACCCGCATGCCGGCCTCACGGGGCTCCACCGCACACCCCCACACGTGCATCGGCCAACTCGTGCGCCCATGCATGACCGCGCCCACACACCGACGCACTGACGAAGGCCCCGGCTCTTCAGGTTCCAGGACGAAGGAATCCGCCCATGCGTATCCGCTTCTCGCATTCCCGGCCCATGCCACGGCCACGACAGCGCTCGCAGGCCCTTGCCGCAGCCGTGACCGTCGCCCTGCTGGCAACAGCCACTGCCGCGTGCGACAGCACCCCGGCCGCCACGTCGAACTCCGGCGCCGCCGCCGCCCTCTCGCTGTCCATCCTCGGCACACCCAACTCGTTCGACCCCGCCCAGCTCATCGAGGGCCAGCAGACCTACGTCTGGGATTCGATCTTCGACACGCTGCTCCTCCAGGACAACGAGGGCGTACTCCACCCCGGCGCGGCCCAGAGCTGGTCGTACTCCAAGGACGGCCGCGCGCTCACGCTGAAGATCCGCCAGGGCATGAAGTTCAGCTCGGGCGATCCCGTCGACGCGAACGCGGTGAAAGCCACCCTGGAGCGGATCCGGTCGACACCCGGGCAGAGCCGGCTGTCGCTGGCCTCCGTCTCCTCGGTCGAGACCCCCGACCCCGCGACGGTCCTCGTCAAGCTCAAGCAGCCCGATGCCTCACTGCTCGCCGCACTGTCGACGTCGCCCGGCGTGATCGGCGACCCGAAGACGATGGCGAACAAGAGCACCACCCTCAACCCTGTCGGCTCGGGTCCCTACACCCTCGACACCAAGGCCACGGTCAACGGCTCCGTCTACGTCCTCAAGAAGCGCGAGGACTACTGGAACCAGAAGGCGTATCCGTTCAAGACGGTCAAGATCCGCGTGATCACCGACCCGACCGCCTCGGCCAACGCCCTCAAGGCGGGCGAGACCAACGCCGGTACCGTCGACGTCTCGCAGATCTCCGCGATCAAGGCGGCCGGCTTCCGGATCTCGCACGTGCCGGCCACCGCGGGCGCCTTCCTCGTCCTCGGCGACCGCGCGGGCAGCAAACTGAAGGCGCTCGGCGACCTGCGCGTGCGCAAGGCCATCAACATGGCCTTCGACCGGCAGAAGATCGTCACCCAGATGCTGCGGGGCTCCGGCAAAGCCACCGACCAGTTGTTCAACCCGCAGGGCGGGGCCTACGACGAGTCGCTCAACAAGCTCTACCCCTATGACGTCACCGGGGCCAAGAAGCTCCTCGCCGAGGCCGGCTACCCCAAGGGATTCTCCGTCACCATGCCGAGCCTCGTCTTCACCAAGAGCTTCGAGCCGATCTTCACCCAGGCGCTCGCCGACATCGGCGTCAAGGTGACCTGGGAGCCGGTGCCCGCGCAGCAGACCACCACCGCCGTCGCCTCGGGCAAGTACCCGATGTTCCTGCTCGTTGAGGGCCTCGCCTCCGACGCCGTCATGACCCGCAGCTTCTACACCCCGGCCGGCTTCCGCAACGTCTTCCGCTCCACCGACCCGAAGCTGACCGACCTGCTCGGCCAGGCCTCCCGGGAACTCGACCCGGCCAAGTCCGCAGGGATCTACCGGGAGATCAACCAGTTCGGCGTCGAGCAGGCGTGGCTGGCGCCCGTCTTCTACCTCGGCACCGACTGGGCCACCAAGAAGGGCATCACCTATCTCGGTGACGGCTCCTCCACCATGGCCACCATCCGCCAGTTCGGCGTGGCCGGCTCCTCGCAGTCCGGCGGGTGAGCAGGCCACCATGACGCTCTATGTGCTGCGTCGCCTGACCGCGGGCCTCGTGCTCGCGGTCCTGGTGACCATGATCACGTTCACGCTGCTCAGCGCGTCGTTCGACGATGTCGCGAGCAGCGTCCTCGGCAACGGCGCCACCCCGCACCAGATCGCCGCCCAGAAGGCGCAGATGGGCCTCGACCGCCCCTTGGCGGCGCAGTACGGCGACTGGCTCGCGCACGCGGTCCGCGGTGACCTCGGCGCCTCGTACCTCACCAGTGAACCGGTCCGCTCGGCCATTACCGCCCGGCTCGGTGTCACCCTGTCGATCGTCGTCGTCGCGCTGCTCGCCACCTCCCTGATCAGCGTCGCCCTCGGGGTGGCCGCCGCCGCGCGCGGCGGCGCCGTCGACCGGTTCGCACAGGGCGCCGCGATGATCGGCTACCTCGTCCCGAGCCTGCTCGTCGCCATCGCACTGGTCTACGTGCTGGCCATCAAGCTGCATGTGTTCCCGGCCACCGGATACACCACCTTCAGCGAGAGTCCGAGCCCCTGGGCCAGCTCCATCGCCATTCCGGTGGTCGCCCTGATGATGGGCGGGATCGCCAGCCTGACCTCGCAGATCCGCGGCGCCATGATCGGTGAACTGCGCAAGGACTACGTCGGCATCCTGCGCACCCGGGGCATTCCGACTCGCTCCATCGTTCTGCGGCACGCCCTGCGCAACGCCGCGGGTCCGGCCCTGACGGTGCTGTCCCTGGAGTTCATCCAGATGCTCGGCGGGGCCCTGATCATCGAGCAGATCTTCGCGCTGCCGGGCTTCGGCCAGTACGCGTTCAACGCCTCCTTGCAGGGCGACGTGCCGATCATCATGGGCATCAGCCTGTTCGGCGTGCTGCTCGTCGTGGTCGTCAACCTCGTCGTCGACCTGCTGGGCAGCTGGCTCAACCCGAAGGCGAGGACGGTCAGTTGACCACCACACACAAGGAAGCGCGGCGCCGCTCGGCGCTCCGGCACCTGATCGCCGACCCGCAGGCCGTCGTCAGCGCGCGCCTGCTGATCGTCGTCGTCCTGCTGGGGCTCCTCGCACCCGTCCTCACCGAGCACGGTGCGAACGAGGCGAACCTGGACGCCGTCAACGCCGGCGTCGGCGACCACGGTTACCTGCTCGGCGGGGACAAGAGCGGCCGCGACACCTTCGCCAGGCTGCTGTTCTCCATCAACACGAGCGTGGTCTCGGCGCTCATCGGCGCGAGTATCGCCCTCGCGATCGGGATCACGTCCGGGCTGGTCGGCGGCTACTTCGGGAAGCGGGTACGCGGCGTCACCGAATGGCTCTTCAGCCTGGTCATGACGTTCCCCGGACTGCTCGTACTCATCATCCTGATGCCGGTCACCAAGGGCGACTACCGGGCCACCATGCTCGTCTTCGGCTTCCTGCTCTCCCCCGGCATCTACCGGCTCGTACGCAATCTGGTTCTCGGCGTGAAGAACGAGCTCTTCGTCGACGCCGCCCGGGTCTCGGAACTTCCCGACCGCCGCATCCTGCGACGGCACGTGTTCACCGTGGTGCGCGGCCCGGTGATCATCGCCACGGCATTCCTCGCCGGCCCCTCCATCGCCGTCCAGTCGGGCCTGGCCTTCCTGGGCGTCGGCTCGAACACCGTGCCGAGCTTCGGCGCGATGATCTCCGAGGGCTACACCAACCTGTACGAGGAACCACTGCAGTTCCTGTGGCCGAGCCTCGTCCTCGGCATCATCACGGCTTCGCTGGTGCTCCTGGGGAACGCGCTGCGGGACGCCTTGGAGGGCGGGCGCCCCAAGCCGGTCCGGATCGTGACCGCCACCGGGTACCGGCCTCCGGCCACGGAAGGGGCCGCCGTCGACGGACTGCTCACCGTCGACGACCTGGCGATCGCCTACCCGGCCCCCGACGGTGAACTGAAGGAGGTCGTCAGCGGCGTCACCCTGAGCGTGGCCGCCGGGGAGACCCTCGGCCTGGTCGGCGAGTCCGGCTCCGGCAAGACACAGACCGCGTTCGCCGCCCTCGGGGTGCTGCCCGCGGAGGCGGTCGTCACGCGCGGCTCGATCCGGCTCGACGGCCGCGAGCTGCTCGGCCTGAGCGAGCGCGAACTGCGCGCGGTACGAGGTACATCCATCGCCTACGTCCCCCAGGAACCCATGTCCAACCTGGACCCGTCCCGCACGGTGGGCGCCCAGCTCGTGGAGGGCCTGCGCGCCGCGACGCCCACGTCGAGGGGCGAGGCCCGCGAACAGGTCCTGGCGCTCCTCGCCCGGGTCGGCATACCCGACCCCGAACGCACCTTCCGCTCCTACCCGCACCAGATCTCCGGCGGCATGGCACAGCGCGTCCTCATCGCGGGTGCCGTCGCGAGCCGCCCCCTGCTGCTCATCGCCGACGAACCGACCACCGCTCTCGACGTGACCGTCCAGGCGGAGATCCTCGATCTGCTGCGCGACCTCCAACAGGAACTGAACATGGCTGTGCTGCTCGTGACCCACAACTTCGGCGTGGTCGCGGACATCTGCGGCCGCGTGGCCGTCATGCGGGAGGGCACGGTCGTCGAAACCGGCACGGCGGAAGAGCTGTTCGCCGCGCCGAAACACCCCTACACGCGCACGCTCCTGGACGCGATCCTCGACGAGACCGCACTGCGCACCGACCCGCCGGCCGCCCCCGCGGACGTACTCGAGACGGAGACCCGATGACCACACTGCTGGAGGTGAACGACCTGCGCGTCACCTACCCCGGGCGGGGCTTCCGGGCCCGCCCCCACGAAGTCCTGCACGCTGTGTCGCTCACCGTGGGCCAGGGCGAGACCCTGGGCGTCGTAGGCGAGTCGGGCTCCGGCAAGACGACCATCGGCCGCTCCGTGCTCGGCCTGGTGGCGCCCAGCGGAGGCACGGTCCGCTTCCAGGGCCACGACATCACCCACGCCGGGCGAAAGGAGCGCCGCGCCCTGGCCCGGGACATCCAGGTGGTCTTCCAGGACCCCTACTCCTCCCTCAACCCGGCCCTCACCATCGGTGACATCCTCAGCGAACCGCTGATCGTGCAGGGTGCCGCGGCGAGTGCGGCCCGGACCCGGGTCACAGAGTTGCTCGACCACGTGGGACTGCCGAAGGACGCCTCGCAGCGACTGCCGCGGGAGTTCAGCGGCGGCCAACGGCAGCGCGTCGCGATCGCCCGCGCCCTCGCGCCCGCCCCACGGCTCATCGTCTGCGACGAACCGGTCTCCGCGCTCGACCTCACCACCCAGGCCCGCGTCCTCGATCTGCTCATCGACATCCAGCGGCGCACCGGCGTCGCCTATCTGTTCATCTCGCACGACCTCGCGGTCATCCGGCACATCAGCCACCGCGTGAGCGTCATCCACCGGGGCGACATCGTCGAGACCGGACCAGCCAGCGACGTCACCACGAGCCCCGAACACCCTTACACGCAGAGGCTGTTGCTGGCCGCCCCGGTCGCGAACCCGGCCGAGCAGCGTCGGCGACGCGGGGCCCGGCAACACCTGTGATCCACTCGCCGTACCACCGAGCCGCTGTCGCGGGAGGGCGTCGATGTCCCGCGCGATATGTCCGTCGTCGGGTACGACGACAGTCACCCTTTCCATCTGATGCCGATCGGCCTGACCACCGTCCGCCAGGACGCCGCTCTCATGGCTGAGCATGCCGTACGGTTCGCCGTGGAGCGGCTGGAGAAACCGGACCTGGAAGCTCGGGCAGTCAGTCGTACTGGACCCGAAGCTGGTTGTACGCGGCACCAGTGACACAGCACCGTAGCCGTCGCCTTGAGGCATCGGCGACCGCGGGCTGAGGGAGCAGCCTCGGGGGATCGGGGCCGCGCCTGCGTTACGTCCCCCAGCAGTTGGGCTTTCGCCTTGCCGCACTGGGGATGGCACCGACCGCACGCCTGCCGGGATCGAGCTGGTGTGGGGCGTGTGCATACAGCAGGTCCTGGCCGACCGCACGCCTGCCGGGATCGAGCCCTTGACGATGTGGGTGAGGCGCCAGGATGAGCCGCGTTCAGTCGACAGCCGACGCGTTCACGGTTGTGAGGACGTCCTTTCGGCCTCTACAGGGCCGTCCGGTCCTCCGTGGGCGAAGAGCGCGCCGGTGGAGTAGTTCTTGACGCCGTCGAGGACGTGCGACCCGCCCGGACGCCGGGTGAGCCGGATGCGAATGTCCTGGATGTACTTGGTGCCCGGGCGCAATCGACAGGAGTTGGTTGGTTCTCGATCCATGCGAGCCCTCCGAGGTCCAGTTGGTGTTGGGCGCGCGTGACGGCGACGTAGGCGAGACGGGCGTCCGTTTCGCTCACGGTCTCTGGGATCGGCCGACCGCTGTCGTCCACCTGGTCGCTGTCCGGCGGCGGGGGAAAGTCGTCGGCGATTCTGACCCTGAGCCACTCCCGACCTTTTGCCGTGTGAGCGGTGGATACCGTGACCTCGGCTTTGACTTCGACGGTCAGCGCGTCGACGGCGGCGATGACGGCTTCAGGCCCGTAGGCGTCGACAAGTTCTACGAACGGCTGGAGATCTCGGCCGGCGGGATCGTATTCCGCGTACTCCTGCAACTCACCCCAGGAGGCGAAGAGAACCAGACGCGGCCCGACGCCGCGCCGCGCTCTCCGCCCGGTTCCCGGGCGAGCGGCTGGTGATCCCGTCCGGGAACCTCCTGACCCGCTCGAACGACACCCACCACCCGTTCCGCCCCTACACCGGGTACGCGCACCTGACGGGCGATCAAGCCCGGGGCGGCGCCCTGGTGCTGGAGCCCCGGGCGGACGGCGGCCACGACGCGCACTGCTACCAGCTGCCCCGCGACAGCCGGGACAGCGACGAGTTCTGGACGGGCTACACGGCCGAGCTGTGGATGGGCCGCCGCCGCACACTCGCCGAGTCGCAGCGGGTACTGGGACTGCCCTGCCGGGACGTGCGGTCGATCGCCGAGGACCTGGCCGGGTCGGGCACACCCACCCGGGTCGTCCGCGGCGTCGACCCGGCCCTTGAGGCGGTGCTCGACACCGACGAGGAGCGGGACGAGGAACTCGAAGAGGCGTTGTCCGGGCTGCGGTTGGTCAAGGACGACTGGGAGATCGGCGAGCTGCGCCGCGCCGTGGACGCGACGGTCCGCGGCTTCACCGATGTCGTACGGGAGTTGTCGCAGGCCGTGGCGACCTCGGAGCGGTGGATCGAGGGCACCTTCTTCCGCCGCGCCCGCGTCGAGGGCAACCAGGTCGGCTACGGCTCCATCTGCGCGGCCGGCGAACACGCCACGATCATGCACTGGACCGACAACGACGGCCCGGTCCGTCCGGGCGAACTGCTCCTGCTGGACGCGGGCGTGGAGACCCGCACCCTCTACACCGCCGACATCACGCGCACCCTCCCCATCAACGGAACGTTCACGCCGCTCCAGCGCCAGATCTACGACGCGGTGTTCGAGGCGCAGGAGGCGGGTCTGGCGGCGGTCAAGCCGGGCGCCGCCTATCGGGACTTCCACGAGGCGGCCCAGCGCTCGCTGGCCGCCCGGCTGGTGGAGTGGGGCCTTCTGGAGGGCCCCGCGGACCGCGTCCACGCCCTCGACCTCCAGCGCCGCTTCACCATGGCGGGTACCGGCCACATGCTCGGGCTCGACGTCCACGACTGTGCGCGGGCCCGCACCGAGGAGTACGTCGACGGTGTCCTCGAACCCGGCATGGTGCTCACCGTCGAACCCGGGCTGTACTTCCAGCCGGACGATCTGACGGTGCCGGAAGAGTGGCGGGGCATCGGCGTCCGGATCGAGGACGACGTCCTGGTGACGGCGGACGGGCACGAGAACCTGTCGGCCGCCCTGCCGCGCTCCTCGGACGAGGTGGAGGCGTGGATGCGGGAGTTCGCGGGCTGAACCGGCCCGGGGTGGGGCAGGCCCGGGGAGGATGAGCTGACGAGGCGCCGTCGGCGACCTGAACGCCGGCGGTGCCTGTCAGGCCTCGGGGGCGGGCACCACGCTCAGGTGTCCCGCCGTACGCCGCGGACGCGCCGTACGTCGCGTCGCGGGTGCCGGACGGCGCGCGGGGCGCAGTACCAGCGTCAGCCGGGTGTAGCCCAGGTCCCTCAGGGTCGCCGAGGTCTCGTCGACGATCCGGCAGTCGGTGGCGCCCCAGCGCGGGTCGGGGTGCACCAGCGGGCGGACCGCGCCGTCGTGCTCGACGGCCTGCTCGCCGACCGCGCGGATCCAGTGCGGCAGGCCGTGCCGGTAGGCGGCGTCCATGATCGGGTCCTGGGCGATCTCGCGGCGGATGGACTCCAGCGCGTGGTCGTGGCCGTGCCGCTCCACGGTGGCGGCGAAGTGCGCCAGCGCCGGCAGGCACCAGCGCGACTCGTGCTCGGCGAGGACGGTGCCGGCGTCGGGGTGGAAGAGGACGAATCTGAGGAAGTTGTCGCCCGGCATGGCCGTCGGGTGCGGACCCACGCCACCGAAAAGTGACGCGAATGCGGTGTTCGCGAGCACGACGTCCCAGCGGTGGTCGAGGACGACGGACGGGAACGTGACGGCTTCCAGGAGGGTGGCGTAGTCCTGGAGATACGTACGGGCCTCAGGCCCTTCGGGGACGGACCGCGGTACGGACCGCTGCCCACCTGCCTGATATGCCATCGGGAGGTCACCCCTCTTGCCTCTGCGGCCTTCACGCGGCGCCCTTGATCCTGCTTCCCCGACGCGAGCGGTGTCAACTATCGTGGCATTTCATGCCCGTTGACGGCAGAAATTGGCCACAGTTGTGGCGACACCTGGATGTGAGTTCGAACAACCGGCTAGTCTCCGTGAAGTTCACGGCATCCGCTTGTGAGAAGCCTGTGAGAGACCTAGGAGATCTGTCGGTGTCGATCGGCTTCGAGGGTCCCGGCGACGCGGCGTCGACTGTGCTGTCGGCCGTCGTCGGCCGTGTCACCGCACTGGCCGACCGGCTCGGCGTGCCGCATGCGGAGATCTTCGGCCCCGGTGCGCTGTCCGTCGCCTCGGGTGTGCCGGAACCCGTGGTCAAGGCCCTGCTGAGCGGCCGGCCCGCCGGGCAGCCCGATGTGCAGGCCCGGTTCCTGCAACGGCTGGACCTGCTGCGGCGCACCCGGCTCAAGCCCAACGGGCGCAAGTACACCCAGCAGGAGATAGCCGACGGCGCGGGGATGTCCCGGCAGCAGGCCGGAGCGCTGATCAACGGTGACCGGCGCCCCACCATGGAGCACTGCGACGCCATCCAGCGTTTCTTCCGGGTGCACGCGGGTTTCCTCACGGCCGAGGACCCCGAGGCGCTCGCCGGTGCCCTCCAGCGCACCGAGCAGGAGCTCCTGCAGAGGCTCGCCGAACGGGAGGCGGCCGCGGCGCTCGACGATCCGCTGGAACGGCTGCTGCAGGACCACGGTGTCCGCGGGATCGCCTGGCGGGCCGCTCAGCTGCCCACCGACCAGCACCGTGACAAGGTCGCGGAGTGGCTGGACATGCTCCTGGAGAGCGTCAAGCGTCCCGAGTCCTGATCCGGGGGCGGCCGTGGCCGTCCGCTTCAGCCCGGAGGGGCGTGCCCGCCGGGGAGTTCGGTGCGCTCGGGCCTCCGCTAAGCGGGCGAACCGGCGTGCGGCGGGGCCGGATTGTCAGTGGCGGGCGGCAAGCTGGAAGTGCGCCGCCGTGTGCGGCGTGACCGACGCAGTCGACCTGGGGAGAGCCGTCCGATGCACACCGCCGTACTGACCGACCGCGAGCGCGCCGCCGTCCAGGCCTATCTTCGGCTGCTGCACACGGTGCGGGCCGCGTTCGACGTGGCGCCCGGACCGCCGGACGCCGGCCGACCACCCGTCGTCCCGCCCGCGGTGCTCGCCGAGGCGGAACAGGCCCTGGCCGAGGCGGGGCTGACGGGCAATGAGGAGGAGTTCTTCCGGCTGCTGCACACCTGGTACCCGCCGCAGCCGTAGCCGCCACGCGCCCGGGACCCACCCGTCGTGCCGTGCGTCAGCCGTACGGCACGGTGACGGCCGTCGCCACCAGTCCGCGCCCGACGGCCCAGCGGCCGTCGAAGTGCCCGAGCCGTCGGCCGCCCACCACCGGCCCGGGCACGAGGAGTTCGGCGCGGAAGGAGCCATGCAGCCGCTCTCCGGGGTCGACGCCGATCTCGACGTCGGCCTCGGAGAAGTCGAGCCACTGCCGGGTGAGGGGGAACCACGCCTTGTAGACGGACTCCTTGGCGCTGAACAGGAGCCGGTCCCAGTGGGCCCCGGGATGGTCCTGGGCGAGCCGGAGCAGGCGCTCCCGTTCGGCGGGCAGCGCCACGGCGCCCAGGACGCCGTCCGGGAGCGGCCCGTCGGGTTCGGCGTCGATGCCGAGGGAGGCCAGGTCGGTGAGGCGGACCAGGGCGGCGGCGCCGTACCCGTCGCAGTGGGTCATGCTGCCGGCCAGTCCGGCGGGCCACTGCGGGGCACCGCGCTCCCCGGGCAGGACGGGCTGCGGCGGCACCCCGAGCTTCTCCATGGCCCGGCGGGCGCAGGAGCGCACGACGGCGAACTCACGGCGCCGCTTGCGGACCGCCTGGGCCACGACGGCCGCTTCCTCGGGGTACAGACCTGTGGTCGCGGGCTCCTCGTGGCCGTACGCCTCCACGGTCACCACCGAGCCGGGCAGCAGTTCCTCGATCACGGCGCCGCCGTCTCCCTCGGGGCGATGCGGCGCAGCCGGCCCGGGGGTTCGGAGCGTTTGCGCCACTCGCGGGGGTAGCCCACCGACACCTCCTCGAAGCGGACGCCCTCGTGCCAGGTGGTGCGGGGGATGTGCAGATGGCCGTAGACCATGGTCTCGACGCGGAACCTGCGGTGCCAGTCGGCGGTGAGCCGGGTGCCGCACCACATGGCGAACTCGGGGTGCCACAGGACGTCCGTGGGGTGCCGGTCCAGCGGGTAGTGGTTGACGAGGACGGCGGGCAGGTGGTCGGGAAGCGCGGCGAGCCGGCGTTCGGTCTCGGCGACCCGGGCCCGGCACCAGGCCTCCCGGGTCGGGTAGGGGTCGGGGTGCAGGAGGGCCTCGTCGGTGCAGACGATCCCGGTGGAGTGCGCGTACTCCAGTCCCTCGTCCTTGGTCGAGCAGCCGGCCGGCAGGAAGGTGTAGTCGTAGAGCAGGAAGAGCGGGGCCACCGCGACCGGACCGCCGGGGCCGTTCCAGATGGGGTAGGGATCCTCGGGTGTGGTCACGCCGAGTTCCCGGCAGATGTCGACGAGGTGGTCGTAGCGGGCGACTCCGCGCAGGGTGACGGTGTCCTTGGGGTGGGTCCACAGTTCGTGGTTGCCCGGGACCCAGACGACCTTGCGGAAGCGGCCCGCGAGCGTCTTCAGCGCCCAGCGGATGTCGGCCACGGTCTCCGCGACGTCACCGGCCACCAGCAGCCAGTCGTCGTCGGTCTCCGGCCGCATCCGTTCGACCAGCGCGCGGTTCTCCTCGTAGCCGATGTGCAGGTCACTGATGGCCAGCAGCTGTCCGGCACCGCCGACCGTCGACGTCACCTCTCGCCTCCTCCGGGCTCCCGAATGTGACCACGAGAACATATCCGCGGGCCCGAGGACAAGGGCGACTCGGGCCGTCCGGCCTGCGGGTCCGGCCGGACGTCCGGCGGCACGCCGGCCCGTGGTCCAGCAGCCCGCCCGCGGTGCTCGTTTCCACGACCACATTTCGTGCCGCGGTGCTCCGCACGCCTCGTACCAGCGGTGTTGCCCGCTCGGCGGGGAGGGTGCCGGCATGATCGGGTAATCCGTAACACGCGCGTTGCACGCGCGCCCCTTCGGAACCCGTATGATCGCCCCAACACCACCGCACACCCCCCTTCGCACGGGGGCGGTTTGGTGTACCTCCCAACACCCTGGCCGGGCACGGCCTGCTTCGCCGTGCCCGTGAACCCTGAAAGGCGGCCTGAATGGTCTCTCGCGTACGCGTCTGGCTCAACCGCACGTACGCGGAGAACGTCTTCTTCATGGATCAGCTGCGGAGAAATCCCAGCGACCGTGCCGTCGAGATCCATGCGACTCACGGTGACGCCGACTCCCCCGTCCTGGCCGCCGCCGACACCGCCGACCTGGAGCCGGAGGGTCTGTCCCCGGCCGGGTACGTGGAGTACGCGCTGGACCAGTGCGTACGACGCGGCATCGACGTGTTCGTGCCCCGGCTGCACCAGTCGGCGATCGTGGCGCACCGCGCCGAGTTCGAGGCGGCCGGGACGGCGCTGCTCGCCCCGCCGCCGGAGGCCGTGGCCGTCTTCCACGACAAGGTGATCGCCTACGAGGCCGTCCAGGCCACCGGGGTGCCGGTGCCGCCCTGGTGGCGGGCCCGGTCGGCGGACGAACTGGTCGCGGCCGTCGAGGAGTTGGAGGCCGGCGGGCACAAGGCGTGCTTCAAGCCCGCGTCCGGCGCCGGCGGGGTGGGCTTCCGGATCATCACCCGCACCCCCTTCTCGCTCGCGCAACTCAACGGCTTCCCGAGTCCGTACGTCTCGCTCGACCTGGTGCTGGAAGCGCTGAAGCAGACGGACGAGCCGGTGGACTGGCTGGTCATGCCGCGCCTGGAGCAGCCGGAGGTGTCGGTCGACTGCCTGACCGGACCCGACAACCGGATCCGGCTGGCCATCGGCCGCACCAAGAACGGCCGCCGTCGCGGGTTCACGCTCGCCGAGCAGTGGCTGGAGCCCGCGCGACAGATCGCGGAGGGCTTCGGGCTGCACTACCTGTCCAACATCCAGTTCCGGATGTTCGGTGACACGCCGGTCCTGATGGACGTCAACACCCGCCCGGCCGGCGGTCTGCACCAGCTGTCCCTGTGCGGGGTCAACGTCCCGTGGGCCGCGGTGCAGTTGGCGCTCGGCGAGGACCCGGGCGAGATGGCTCCGCCGTTCCTCGGGCAGGACTACACGGTGGTGTCAGGGCCACGGCCGTTGCGCGCGGTGTCCATTCCGCAGCAGTCGTCGCCCCCGCCGGTGGAGCGGGCGCCGATCGAGCCCGCCCCCGTCGAGCCCGCCCCGATCGGCTCGGCGGTCAGGACCGAGGTGACCGGCGCGCTGCGCCTGGAGGCCACGGCGGGCGCTGCCAGCCCCTCACACCCTCTGCCACGGCACTAGTCGCGGCGCCCCGGCGCCGAGGTGCCGGGGCCGCGGCAGGTCAGCCGCGGGTGGCGAGCGCCTCGCGCCACACCGGGCTGTCGACGTAGTGGTTGTCGAACCGCTGCGCCGAGTCCTTGATCTCCTGGGGATCGGCCTCGCCGCGCATCACCCGCCCCAGGAGCCGCAGATAGTCGAAGCGGCCCGCGCCCGGCGTGAACACGAACAGCACGTCGGCCGTCCTGCCGGGCGCGGCGGCGAAGGCGTGCGGGGTGTGCGGGGGCACGACGAGGAAGTCGCCCGCGTCGAGGACGGTGATCTCCTCGCCCACCAGCACCTGGAGCGATCCGTCGATCACCAAGAACAACTCGGACGCCTGGGTGTGCAGATGGGCGGGCGCTCCGACGGCGCCCTCGGCGAAGGTCGACCGGTAACTGGTGAGCCGCCCGCCGGTGTGGTCGGAGTCCGCGAGGAGCGTCATCACACTGCTGGGGTCGCTCGTCGTCTCGGCCTCGGCGGCCCGGGTGAGAACCGGTGCGAAGGGCGCGGTCATCGTGGTCTCTGACTCCCTGTTCGTCATCATGTCCACAACTCTAGGGAGCCGATCGACCGGTGACGGGGGGCATTTCAGGGCCGAAACCATGGGTCAATTCGCCGAGGCTGCAAGGCTCTGCTCAGAAGCGGCCCGATCCCCGGTACAGCTCCAGCTCTCCGTCCAGTTCGACCGCGAGCACCGTGGCGTGCGGGTCGAGGTCCGCCGCGGCGGGCGGGTCGATCCACAGCACGCCGACCGCCTCGTGCAGCCCGCCCACGACCCGGTGGGCGAGTTCGGTGCCGGTGCCGAGGACGGTGACCTTGCGGACCGGTGTGACCAGGCCGCGCACGCCGATCTCGGCGCGCGGGATGTCGTACAGGGTGAGGTAGACGGTGCGGCGGTCGGCGGAGAGGGTGCTGGGACCGTAGTGGTGCCCGGCCGGCAGTCCGCGGACCGTCCCGTACACGGCCTCGGAGTGCCTGCGGATCCACTCCCCCAGTCCTTCGAGACGTTCGACCTGCGGCTCGGGGATGGTGCCGTCCTCCCTCGGGCCGACGTCCAGGAGCAGGTTGCCGCCCCCGCCGATGGTCTCGGTGAAGTACCGGATCAGCTGGCTGAGCGACTTGTGGTTGTGGTCGTGGTGCTGGTAGCCCCACGAGTCGTTGATCGTCAGGCACAACTCCCAGGGACCGGCGGGCGGTTCGATGGGGGCGCCCTGTTCGGGGGTGGCGTAGTCGCCCTCGCTGAGCATGCGGGCGTTGAAGACGACGTCGGGCGAGTAGGAGCGGATGAGCGCGGCGAGCTCGGGGATGCGCCACTGTTCCTCGCTGCGGTCCCACTCGCCGTCGAACCACATCAGGTCGGGCCGGTAGCGGGAGGCGAGCTCGCGGATCTGGCCGTCGCGGTAGGCGATGAACCGCTCCCAGGCAGCCAGGTCCTCGTCCTCGGCCGCGACCTCGGAGTAGCGGTTGTCCTCCTGCTCCGGCGGGCGGCCCGGCTTGCGGGTGGAGGCGTAGTCGGGGTGGTTCCAGTCGGAGTGCGAGTAGTAGAAACCGACCTTGAGGTCCTTCTCGCGCAGGGCGTCGACGTAGCCGGTGAGGTAGTCGCGGCCCAGGTTGAGGTCGCCGTACGCGGTGTCCCACAGGGCGACGCCGTCGTGGTGGCGGCTGGTGAGGACGGCGTACCGGGCGCCCGCTCGGGCGAACAGGTCGGCCCAGGCCCTGGGGTCGTAGCGGGCTCCGGTGAAGCGGTCGAGCTGGGACATGTACTGGTCGTGCGGGACGATGTCGTCGTAGAACGACCAGGACTCCTGGACTCCGTCGACGGCGTAGATCCCCCAGTGGACGAAGATCCCCAACTTGGCGTCGGTGAACCACTGCTGCATGGACACGGCTGAACTCCTCTACAGGGCAAGGTCACGCGGTGGAAGCAGGGACGTTCGGAGAGAAGGAGCGGGGAAGGGGGGCGGGCGCGGCGGGCGCGCCCGCCCCCGGGGCCGGTGCTAGCGGCCGGTGGTGCCGCGCTCCAGGCGGAGCGTCAGCACCTGGAACGGGCGCAGGGCCACCGCGACCGTGCCGTCGGTGCCGACCTCAGCACTCTCCAGCGGGCGTTCCAGCAGGTCGGTGACGCGCGCGCCGGCCAGCGGGAAGCCGGTGCGCAGCACGCCCTGGCCGCGGCCGCCGCGGGACTCGTAGAGGCGGACGACCACGTCGCCGGACTCGTCGTCGGCGAGCTTGACCGCCTCGACGGTCACGCCCTCGCCGTCCACGGAGACGACCGGCTCCGGGGTCCCCGCCGTGTCCGCCACCCGCAGCGGCAGGTTCAGGGCGTAGCCCTCGGCGACCGCGTCCTCGATGCTCGCGCCGGGGAGCAGGGAGTACGTGAACCGGTGCGCCCCCTGGTCGGCCTCGGGGTCCGGGATGCGCGGGGCGCGCACCAGGCTGAGCGCGACCGTGGTGGTCGTACCGCCGTCCTCGCGGACCGTTCGGGTCACGTCGTGGCCGTACGTCGAGTCGTTGATGACCGCGACGCCGTAGCCGGGCTCGCCGACGTGCACCCAGCGGTGGCCGGAGACCTCGAAGCGGGCCGCCTCCCACGTGGTGTTGGTGTGGGTGGGGCGCTGGACGTGCCCGAACTGGATCTCCGCGGAGGAGTGCGCGGCGCGGACGTCCACCGGGAAGCCGGCCTTGAGGATCTTCTCTGCCTCGTGCCAGTCGATCTCGGTGGCGAAGTCGATCCTGGGGCTGCCGGCGCGCAGGGTGATGGTCTGGGTGAGCGTCGAGCCCTTGCCGAAGGAGCGCGTCACGCGGATCGCGCCGAGCAGGGGGTCCTCCTCGACGACGGCCACCGACTCCGCTTCCAGCAGGTCCGTGTAGCGGTTCCGGTAGTGCTTGTCGATGTCCCAGGCGTCCCAGTAGTTCGGGAGGTCGGTGTGCAGACGGAGCAGGTTGCCCGAGCCGGCGAGGACCTCGCGGTCGGCCCGCAGATCGCGTACGGAGGACAGGGTGCCGTCCGCGGCGACCTCCACCCGGACCAGGCCGTTGTCGAGGGTCCGCCCCGCGACCTTCACCGGCTGTGGGGGCTGGGCGTCGGTCAGCGGCGCGCTGCCGCTCGCGGGTACCTCCACGTACGCCGGTGTGCCGTCGGCCGCACGGACCACGTCGGAGCGGTCGTACGGGCTGGTGTTGAGCACGCGGGGGCCTCCGGCGCCCAGCGCGGCGACCGCCTCGGCGGTCAGCGCCTCCAACTCCTCGGCCACCCGGGCGTATTCGGCCTCCGCCTCACGGTGCACCCAGGCGATCGACGATCCGGGCAGGATGTCGTGGAACTGGTGCAGCAGGACCGTCTTCCACAGCCGGTCGAGCTTCTCGTACGGGTACGCGTAGCCCGGCGCGTGCAGCGCGGCCGTGGTCGCCCACAACTCGGCCTCGCGGAGCTTGTGTTCGCTGCGCCGGTTGCCCTGCTTGGTGCGGGCCTGGGAGGTGTAGGTGGCGCGGTGCAGCTCCAGGTAGAGCTCGCCGTTCCAGACGGGGGCGTCCGGGTACTCGTCCCGGGCGGCCTTGAAGAAGTCGTCGGGGTGTTCCACGACGACCTTGGGCGAGCCCTCCAGGTCGGCGAGCCTGCGCGCGCGTTCCATGATCTCGCGGGTGGGGCCGCCGCCGCCGTCTCCCCAGCCGAAGGGCGCCAGCGAGCGGGTACCGCCGCCCTTCTCGCTGTAGTTGCGGACCGCGCGGTCCATCTCCTCGCCGCTGAAGCGGGCGTTGTAGGTGTCGACGGGCGGGAAGTGGGTGAAGATGCGGGTGCCGTCGATGCCCTCCCACCAGAAGGTGTGGTGGGGGAACTTGTTGGTCTGGTTCCAGGAGATCTTCTGGGTGAGGAACCACTCGTTGCCGGCCAGCTTGGCGAGCTGCGGGTAGGCGGCGGTGTAGCCGAAGGAGTCGGGCAGCCAGACGCCCTTGGTCTCGACGCCGAAGTGCTCGATGAAGAACCGCTTGCCGTGGATGAGCTGGCGGGCCATGGCCTCGCCGCCGGGCAGGTTGCCGTCGGCCTCGACCCACATGCCGCCGACCGGCGCCCACTGGCCCTTCTTGACCGAGTCCTGGATGCGGGCCCACACCTTGGGGTAGTTGTCGCGCACCCACTCGTACTGCTGGGCCTGGGAGCAGGCGAAGATGAAGTCCTCGTACTCGTCGGCCAGGGACGTCACGTTGGAGAAGGTGCGGGACGTCTTGCGCTTGGTCTCGCGGATCGGCCACAGCCAGGCGGAGTCGATGTGCGCGTGGCCGACACCGGAGACGGTGTGGGCGCTGGCGTGCGCGGGCCGGGCCAGGACGGGGGCGAGTACCTCGCGGACGGCGGCGGCGCTGCCGGAGACGTCGTCCAGGTCCAGGGTGTCCATGGCCCGGTCGAGGGCGTGCATGATCTCGTGGCGGCGCGGTTCGTGCTCGCCGAGGTGGACCATGAGTTCGCGCAGCACCTGAAGGTCCAGGTCGAGGTGCCAGACCTCCTCGTCCAGGACGGCGATGTCGGCGCACCGGAAGGTGTACAGCGGCTTGTCACCGGCGGTCAGGACGTCACCGAGGTGGGTGGTCTTCGAGAAGTTGTCGGCGAGGATGTCCGGGTTGGAGGCGGCCTCGACCAGGTAGTCGACCGTCTCGCCGCCCGTCGCCGGGTTGGCGATCGGTACGTACTGGTTGAGCGGGTTGACCGCCTTGAGCGGGGTCCCGTCGGTCAGGTGGACCAGCGCCTCGGCCTGGTTGCCCGGCCAGTCGCCCACGAAGCCGAGGTCGATGACGGCCTCGACGCGCCGTCCCGCCCACTCGGCCGGCACCTGCCCGCGCATCCGGAACCAGGTCGTGCCCCACGGCGGGCCCCAGGGGGTGTCCATCGCGAAGGGCGCGTAGGGCGCGGCGGCGGCCTCCGCGAACGGGACCGGCTCGCCCGGCGCCTGCCAGGCCTCGACCTCGAAGGGGACGGTGGCCGCGTAGATGGCGGGCTTGATGCGCTGGGTGTGGACGCGCTCGACGCGCTCCTCGATCCGGCGGCGTTCGTCGTGCATGAAGATCTCCAGGAAACAGGAAGCCAGGGAGGGGGGAGAGCCCGAAGGCCAGAAAGCGCTTACCGGGCGCGTCTACACAAGGTACGCCAGGCCAGGATGGACGTCTGTGTAGCCCTCCACCAGCCTGCGGGCCACATTGACCGAGTCGACCAGCGGATGCAGCGCGAACGCCTTCACCGCCGTCGCACGGGAGCCCGACTCGGCCGCGGCCAGCACCTCGCGCTCGACCCCCTTGACGGAGCAGACCAGGCCGGTGGCGTGGTCGGGCAGCGGGGCGACGGCGACCGGGTGGGCACCGTTGGCGTCGACCAGGCAGGGGACCTCGATGACGGCGTCCTGGTCGAGCACCGAGAGGGTGCCCTGGTTGCGGACGTTGAGGATCAGGGTGGTGCGCTCGTCGCGGGCGATGGCCCGCATCAGGGCGAGGGCCACCTTCTCGTAGCCGCCGGAGAGGTCGTCGGCGTCGCGCTCGCCGGCGCCGGCCGTCTCCCGGTTCTCGGCCATGTAGGTGGCCTCGCGCTCGGCCCGGGTGCGGTCCCAGGCGGTCAGGGCGGCCGCGTCGGGGCGCTTCATCTCCTCGTAGAAGCGCGCCTGCTGGTCGGCGAGGAACGCGCCGCGGGTCTTGTCGGCCTGCTGGTAGGCCCGGACCGCTTCCCGGTTGAAGTAGTAGTAGTGCAGGTACTCGTTCGGGATCGCGCCGAGGGACTGGAGCCAGTCGACGCCGAAGAGCTTGCCCTCCTCGAAGGACCCGAGCAGGCCGGGGTCGGCGAGCAGACGCGGCAGCTCGTCCCGGCCGGCCACCCGCAGGCCCCGCACCCAGCCGAGGTGGTTGAGGCCGACGTAGTCGATCCACGCCTCCTGGGGGTCGGCGCCCAGGACACGGGCGATACGGCGGCCGAGGCCGACCGGCGAGTCGCAGATGCCGATGACCCGGTCGCCGAGGTGGCGGGACATGGCCTCGGTGACCAGGCCGGCCGGGTTGGTGAAGTTGATGACCCAGGCGTCCGGGGCCAGCCGGGCCACCCGCCGGGCGATGTCGACGGCGACCGGAACGGTCCGCAGACCGTAGGCGATGCCGCCCGCGCCGACCGTCTCCTGCCCGAGGACACCCTGGTCCAGCGCCACCCGCTCGTCGTTCGCCCTGCCCTCAAGGCCGCCGACGCGGATCGCGGAGAAGACGAAGTCGGCGCCGCGCAGTGCCTCGTCGAGGTCGGTCGTGGCGCTCACCTCGGGCGCGTCGGGCACCCCGGCGGCCTGCTCGGCCAGCACCCGGGTCACCGCGGACAGCCTCCGGGCATCCAGGTCGTGCAGCACGACATGGGTGACGCGGCCCTCGGCGCGGTCCCCGAGGAGGGCCCCGTACACGAGCGGCACCCGGAACCCGCCACCACCCAGAATCGTCAGCTTCACGCCGCGTCCGCCTTTCCGTTGTTGCCTGCCGGCACCACGTCGACGCCCGCCTCCTCGAAGGAGGCCAGCGTCGCCGGGTTGACCGGCGCGTTCGTCACCACCGCGTCCAGGTCCTCGGGACCGCAGACCTTCGCCATGCCGGTGCCCGGGAACTTCGCCGAGTCGGCGAGCAGGACGACCTTCTCGCTGGCCTTGATCATGGCCCGCTTCACGGGGACCTCGACGACGGTCGTGTCCATCACCTGCCCACCGGGGCGCACTCCACTGGTGCCGAGGAAGAGCCAGTCGGCGTGCAGCTGGCGCAGGTTGTCCTCGGTGAGGAAGCCGACCAGGGACCGGTACTCGCGCCGGACCATGCCGCCGAGCAGCACCAGCTCGATGCCCTCGTCGTCCGCCAGCTCCTCGTAGACCACCAGGTTGCTGGTGATCACGGTGAGCCGCCGGCCGTGCAGCTGCCGGGCCAGGCGGTAGGCGGTGGTGCCGATGTCGAGCAGCACCGACTGACCGTCCGCGACCATGGCGGCGGCCCGCGCGGCGATGGCGTCCTTCTCCGCCACGCGCACCTCGGCGACCTCGGCGAACGGCTGGTCGCCGTCCTCGGCCACGGCGCCGCCGTGCACCCGCGTCAGCATGCCGTCGTCCTCGAGTTTGACCAGGTCACGTCTGATCGTGGCGGGGCTCACACCCAGCTGCTCGGAGAGATCGGTCACGGCCGCGGGGCCACCGGAGCGCAGGGCCCGCAGGATGAGTTGATGTCGTCGTTCTGCCAGCACGACGTGAACACTACTCGTCATCTTCAATCATTTCCATGCTCAGTTCTGCTCAGGTATTGACCAATCTCGCGGATCGTCGCACGATTCCGGTCACGAAATGAAGAGTTTTGACGAGCTCTCCTGGATGAGAGGACCTTCACGTGGATGACGACCGGCCCGAGGTGCTGCTGACCGGGCTGCTCTTCTACGACCTCGTCCTCACCGGTCTGGGCAAGCCGCCGACGCCCGGCGAGGAGATCTGGACGGCCGGCATGGGCTGCGGCCCGGGCGGCATCGCCAACCTGGCCGTCGCCGCCTCCCGCTTCGGCCTGCGGACCTCCCTGGCCACGGTCTTCGGCGACGACTTCTACGGCGCGTACTGCCAGGAGGTCCTGGCCGGCCAGGAGGGCGTCGACCTCGCGCTCTCCCGGGTCGCGGAGGGCTGGCACACCCCGGTCACGGTCGCGCTGGCGCACGGTCACGACCGGGCCCTGGTCACCCACGGCCAGGAACCGCCGTACTCGCAGGACACCCTGATGGCCGACCCGCCCGAGGCGCGCACGGCCCTCGTGCACCTGGAGGCCGAACCACGCGCCTGGCTCGCCAAGGCCGCCGCGAACGGTACCCGGATCTACGCCGACGTCGGCTGGGACCCGACCCAGGAGTGGTCCCCCGCGCTCCTGGACCAGCTCGCGCTGTGCCACGCCTTCCTCCCCAACGAGACCGAGGCGATGGCCTACACCCGCACCGACAGCGCGGTCGCGGCCCTCGGCACCCTCTCCGAACTGGTCCCGGTGGCCGTGGTCACCCGCGGCGGGGACGGCGCGATCGCGGTCGACCAGACGACCGGCGAGTACGCGGACGTGCCGGCGCTCGCCGTGGACGTCCTGGACGCGACGGGCGCCGGAGACGTCTTCGGCGCGAGCTTCGTGGCGGCCTCGCTCGGCGGCTGGCCGCTGGAGGAGCGGCTGCGTTTCGCGGTCCTGGCGGCCGGACTGTCCGTACGCCATCACGGGGGCGCCCTCGCGGCCCCCGGCTGGTACGGCGTGGACCGCTGGTGGCGCGCCCTGACCGACCCCGACCTGAAGCGGGCGTACGGCTTCCTCGCGGAGCGGCTGCCGGCGGACCCCGGCCCTCCGGTGCGACACGCCCCCGTCACCCCGCCCGCACCGCACCACTGACCCCCCACAAGCGAAGCACTGACAGATCCGAAAGGCGGTGGGAGCTTTGCGGCTCTCACGTAGAGGACTGCTGCGCGCGGGCCTGGCCGGTACGGCCGCCACAGCGCTCGGCGGTCTGGCGTCCGGCTGTGCCGTCCCGACCGGTTCGACCGGCCGCAACATGGTCCTGTGGTACTGGGACGGCGGCCTCGGCGACACGGTCATCGGCAAGGCCAAGGCCCGTTACGACAGCACGGTCGACCTCAAGGCCGTAAAGATCGGCGGCTACTACCGGTCCAAGCTGATCACCACGATGGCCGGCCGCGCCCACGTCCCCGACATCGCGGGCCTCAAGGGCGAGGACATGGCGTCCTACCTGCCCAACGCGGACCAGTTCGTGGACCTGCGGACGCTCGGCGCGGACACGTACAAGAGCCAGTACCTGCCGTGGAAGTGGCAACAGGGCATCGCCGACGACGGCTCCATGATCGGTTTCCCGATCGACTGCGGCCCGGTCGCGCACCTCTACCAGTACGAGGTCTTCCGCAAGGCGGGGCTGCCGTACGAGCCCGCCGACGTGTCCCGGGAGCTGGACACCTGGGAGAAGTTCTTCGCGGCGGGCGAGCGTCTCAAGCAGCGCGTTCCGGGAACCTCCCTGCTCACCGACGTCAACAGCGTCTTCGAGAACGTGGTGCAGCAAGGCAGCAAGCGGTACGTCGACAAGGACCGCGTCTTCATCGGCGACCAGGAGCACGTACGCGACGCCTGGGCCCTGGCCGTGGAGGCCAAGCGGCGGGGGCTCGTCTCCAACCTGGTCACCGGCACCCCGGACCAGCTCTCGGCGGTGGAGTCCGGCAAGCTGCCCAGCCAGCTGGGCGCCTCCTGGGCGACCTACGACCTGAAGAACGGCGTGCCGAAGACCAAGGGCAGGTGGCGGGTCGCCGACATGCCCGTGCGGCCCGCCAACAACGGCGGCTCGTTCCTGTCGGTCACCAAGGCGTGCCGGGAGCCCGAGCGGGCCTTCGAGATCATCGCGTGGATGCTCAACGCCTCCAACCAGGCGCAGGGCTACGTGGACGCCGGCCTCTTCCCGTCCACCCCCGCCTCGTACGGCCTGAAGCAACTGCGCGAGGCCGACCCCTTCTTCGGCGGCCAGGTGACCACGGACGTCTTCGGGCCCGCCGCGCAGAAGATCGTGGTCGCCTACAACAGCCCGTTCGACGTGGCCCTCGGGCAGCCCATCAAGGACGAGATCAAGAACGTCGGCGTCCTCGGCAAGGCCCCGAAGAAGGCCTGGAGTGACGCCATGAGCAAGTGCCGGCGGATCGCGCAGCACCTGGGGGTGAGCTACTGATGGCCACCGTCCCCGCGCTGGACAGGCCCCCCGTGGCGGTGGCGGATCCGCCCGCCACGCGGCCGAAGAAGGGATGGCGCAAGTACTGGCACCTGTACGCCGCGATCTCACCGTTCTATCTGCTGTTCCTCGCCTTCGGCCTGATTCCCGTCGGCTTCTCGCTCTACCTGTCCTTCCACCGCTGGGACGGCCTCGGCTCGATGGAGTGGGCGGGCCTGTCGCAGTACCGGTACCTGGTGAGCGACAGCGACTTCTGGAGCTCGATCGGCAACACGATCATCATCTGGGCGCTGGCCACCTTCCCCATGATCTTCCTGGCGATGATCACGGCCGTGCTGCTCAACTCGGCGGTCCGGTTCAAGAACGTCTACCGCTTCGCCTACTTCCTGCCGAACGTCACCTCGGTGGTGGCCATCGCGATCGTCTTCGGCTCGGTGTTCTCCACCAACTTCGGCCTGGTGAACGCCCTGTTGCGAGCCGTCGGCCTGGACCAGGTGGCCTGGCTGAACACGCCGTGGGGCATCAAGATCGCCATCGCGACACTGATGACCTGGCAGTGGGTCGGCTACAACGCGATCATCTTCCTCGCGGGTCTGCAGACCATCCCGAGCGAGCTGTACGAGGCGGCGCGGGTCGACGGCGCCGGGCCCGTGCAGACGTTCTTCCGGATCACGCTGCCCATGCTGCGGCCGACCCTGCTCTTCGTGCTCGTCGTCTCCACCGTCACCGGCCTGCAGAGCTTCACCGAGGCGCAGGTGCTGCTGCAGAACACCTCGAACGACTCCACGTTCTCCGGCGGACCGGGCCACGCGGGCCGGACGATGGTCCTCTACTTCTTCCAGCAGACCTTCGACAACAACGACTTCGGCTACGGCGCCGCCGTGGCGTGGGGCATCTTCCTCGTCGTCGTCATCTTCTCGATCATCAACTGGCGCCTGGTGCAGCGCCGGGACGAAGACTAGGGAGGCCGGGACACCATGGCATCCGTCAAGGACACCAAAGACTCCAGGGGCATCCGGGGTTCCCGGCGCCGGGGCATCGCGCTGCACGCGGTCCTCGTCATCGGGCTGCTGCTGTCGGCCTTCCCGTTCTACTGGGCCCTCATCATGTCGACGCACACGTCGACCGAGATCTTCTCCTACCCGCCGAAGCTGCTGCCCGGCTCGCACTTCCTGCAGAACGTGCGCAGCCTCTTCGACAACATCGACTTCTTCGGCTCGATGTTCAACTCGCTGCTGGTCGCGAGCTCGGTGACCTTCCTGGTCCTGTTCTTCGACTCGCTGGCCGCGTTCGTCTTCGCCAAGTTCGAGTTCCCGGGCCGCAGGGCGCTGTTCGTCCTGCTGATGGCGATCTTCATGGTGCCGACCCAGATGGCGATCATCCCGCAGTTCGTGATCATGGCGAAGATCGGCTGGATCGGCTCGATGACGGCGCTGATCGTGCCGGCGGCGGCCAACGCGTTCGGCATCTTCTGGATGCGCCAGTACATGAAGAGCGCGATCCACGACGAACTCCTTGACGCCTCGAAGATCGACGGCGCTAACTTTCTGCGCCAGTACTGGCATGTGGCGCTTCCCGTGGTCCGCCCGGGCCTGGCCTTCCTCGGCATCTTCACCTTCATGGGCCAGTGGAACGACTACGCCTGGCCGCTGATCTCCCTGACCAACCCGGACAACGTCACCCTCCAGGTCGCGTTGTCGCAGCTCAACGGCGTCCACGGCACCACCGACTACGGCATGGTGATGACCGGCGCGCTGCTCGCCCTGATCCCGCTGCTGATCGTGTTCGCGATCGGTGCCAAGCAGATCATCGGTGACCTCGGCAAGGGAGCGATCAAGTGACGGACCCCCTGCTCGCGCTGCGCCCCTGGGAGACGCCCGAGGTGACCTCCTGGCGACGGCTGCCGATGAACGCCGTCGACCGCCGCGCCGGCGCGCTGAACCTGGACGGCGAGTGGCGCTTCCAACTGCTGCCGGCGCCGGACACGCCGCCGGCCGGCGACTGGTCGTCCTCCTACGTCCCCGGTGTCTGGACGACGCAGGACACGGACGACCTCCCGCAGTACACCAACGTCCGCATGCCGTTCGCGCAGTTCCCGCCCGCCTCACCCGCGGCCAACCCGACCGGGGTGTACGAGCGTGCGGTGGAGGTGCCGGCCGAGTGGGCCGGGCGGCGGATCGTGCTCCAGGTCGGGGCCGCCGAGAGCGTGCTCCTAGTGCATGTCGACGGGCGCGCGGTGGGCGTCTCCAAGGACTCCCACCTGGCCGCCGAGTTCGACCTGACCGAGGTGGTACGCCCCGGCGAGCGGGCCACCGTACGGCTGACGGTGGTGAAGTGGTCGGACGCCTCGCACATCGAGGACCAGGACCAGTGGTGGCACGGCGGGGTCACGCGGTCGGTGCTGCTGTACGCGACCGACCCGCTGCGGCTCGCGGACGTCACGGTGCGCGCGGGGCGGGACGGCGACCTGCGGGTGGACTGCCAGGTGCGGGACGCGGGCGGGGCGCTCCCGCAGGGGTGGTACGTCAGCGGTGAGCTGGACGGTCACCCGCTCTCCCAGGACGCGGAGTTCGACCGGGTCAACACCGAGGACGACCGGGTCTCCGACTTCCTCGGCGAGGCGCGGCTGCTGACCACCGTGCGGGACGTGCGCACCTGGAACGCGGAGGTGCCCGAGCTGTACGACCTGACCGTCCGGCTGCACCGCGCCGACGGCACCGTCGCCGACGCCTCGCACCACCGGATCGGGTTCCGGGATGTCGAGATCGTCGGCCGGGACCTGCTGGTCAACGGCGAGCGGGTGTACATCCGGGGCGTCAACCGGCACGACTTCCATCCGCTGACCGGGCGGACGGTGACGTACGACGAGATGCGCGCGGACCTGGTGCTGCTGAAGCGCTTCGGTTTCAACGCGGTCCGCACCTCGCACTACCCGAACGACCCGGCGCTGTACGACCTGGCCGACGAGCTCGGGTTCTACGTGGTGGACGAGGCCGACATCGAGTCCCACGACCACGCCCACGAGATCGCCGACGACCCGCGCTATCTGAACGCCTTCGTCGACCGGGTCTCCCGGATGGTGCTGCGCGACAAGAACCACCCCTCGGTGATCATCTGGTCGCTGGGCAACGAGTCCGACTACGGCGCGAACCACGACGCGGCGGCGGGCTGGGTGCGCCGGCACGATCCGACCCGGCCGATCCAGTACGAGGGCGCCGCCAAGCTCGGCTGGGCCGACCCGGGCCTCGCCTCCGACATCGCCTGCCCGATGTACGCGCCGCTGGAGGACTGCGTCGCGCACGCGCTGTCCGGGGAGCAGACCAAGCCGCTGATCCAGTGCGAGTACTCGCACGCGATGGGCAACAGCAACGGCACACTGGCCGACCACTGGGCGGCCATCGAGTCCACCCCGGGCCTTCAGGGCGGATTCATCTGGGAGTTCTGGGACCACGGAATCCTTCAGCGTGTGAACGACGGCAGACCGGTCGGGCGTGGGGGCGCCGGACTCCATGACAACGGTGTCGCCGCGCCCGGACATCGTTGGGCGTACGGCGGCGACTTCGGCGAGACGATCCACGACGGCGCGTTCATCGCCGACGGGGTGGTCTTCCCGGACCGCACTCCCAAGCCCGTGATGTACGAGCACCGCGAGATCGCGGCGCCCCTGCGGCTGGAGTGCCTCCGGCACGAGGGCATCGTCATCGGCAACCACCAGCACTTCCGCGGCCTGGACTGGCTGTCCGCCGAGTGGCGGTTGGCCCTGGCGGACGGCGGCACCCTGACCGCGCCGGCCGAGCTGCCCGATCTGCGGCCGGGCGAGACGGCGGCGGTGCCGCTGCCCTTCGAGCTGCCCGAGGACGGCGGGGAGGCGTGGCTGACCCTGCGCGTGACCACCGCCGGGGACGAGCCGTGGGCGCCGCGCGGGACGGTGGTGTGCCTGCCGCAAGTACGACTGCGGGCGGCTGACCCCCAGGCCACTCCCCCGCCCGTGCGGAATCGTTTCGTCGAGGTCGACGGCGACGGTCTGCTGGTCCATCCGCTGCTCTCCTCCGCGCCCACGCTGTCGCTGTGGCGGGCACCCACCGACAACGACGAACTCGGCGGGATGGCGGTGAACTGGCGGGCCTGGGGACTCGACACGCTGGTGCGCAAGCTCGTCGACGTGCGCCGGGCGGACGGCCGGGTCACCGTGTCCGCGGAGTACGCCGCGGCCGCCGGTGTCATCCGGCACACGCAGGTGTTCACCCCCATCGAGGGCGGCGTCCAGGTCGAGGAGTCGGCCGAACTGCCGGACCAGCTCACCGATCTGGCCCGGGTCGGCTCCGTGTTCGAGACGGTGGCGGGCCTGGACCTGATGGAGTGGTACGGACAGGGCCCCTGGGAGTCCTATCCGGACCGTGCCTTCGGAGCACCGGTCGGCCACCACTCGGTACCCGTGGACGAGTTGTTCACCCCCTACCTGCGCCCGCAGGAGAGCGGTGGGCGGCACGGCGTACGGCGCTTCACCCTGTCGGCACCTGACTCCACGGGACTGACAGTCGTCCTGGACGAACCACGGCAGGTCTCCGTGACCCGCTACCGCGCGGAGGACCTGACCTCCGCGACCCATCACGACGAACTCGTCCCTCGGGCCGGGTGCGTCGTCCACCTCGACGCCGCCCACCGCGGCCTGGGCACCGCCTCGTGCGGTCCGGACACCTCACCCTCCTACCTCCTCGCACCGGGCACCCATCGCTGGAGCTGGACCCTGCGCGCCCTCTGAACCCCCCACACCTCCTCTGTCACCCTTTACGCAGTGTTACGGAGCACACGTGTGCGTTTCGCATGAGCACGACCAGGGCGAGGCCGCGCAGGCCGGTGCCGGCAGACGCGGTTTCCTGCGGGCGACCGCGCTGCTGGGCGCGGCGGCCACGGCCGGTCTGGCGCTGCCGACGGCCGCCGAGGCGGCCCCGGCGTCCGAGTCGGGCTGGCGGCCCGATCCCGACAGCCGTCGCTTCACCCTCGCCGTCATGCCCGACACGCAGTACCTCTTCGACGGGCCGAGCATCGACAAGGCACCCATCGAGGCGTCCCTGCGCTACCTCCTGGAGCACGGCCAGGAAGACAACATCGTCTTCCTGTCCCACCTCGGTGACCTCACCGAGAACGGCGCCCAGATCGAAGTCACCGCGATCAGCGAGGCGTTCGGACTGCTGGACCGGCGTGGCGTCGGCTACAGCGTCCTGGCCGGCAACCACGACGTGAAGTCCTCGACGGACGACCAGCGGGGTCCGACGCCGTACCTGGCCGCCTTCGGGCCGCAGCGGTTCAAGGACAAGCCGACCTTCGGCGGCGCCTCGCCCGACGGCTACAACACCTTCCACCTGTTCAAGGCGGGCGGCCGCGAGTGGCTGGTGCTCGCCCTGGACTGGAGGCTGTCGGCGAAGGGTTTCGCCTGGGCCAAGGACGTCATCGCCCGGCACCCGAAGACCCCGGTCATCCTCACCACGCACGAGCTGGTCGTCGAGGACGACACCCTGTCGGACTACGGACAGCAGTTGTGGGACCAGCTGATCGCGGACCACGACCAGATCTTCCTCACCCTCAACGGGCACTACTGGCCGGCCGGCCGGGCCACCCGCAAGAACGCGGCGGGCAACGACGTCCATCTGCACCTGACGAACTATCAGAACCGGTATTTCGGTGGCGCGGCGATGATCCGCCTCTACCACTTCGACCTGGACCGTGACGTCATCGACGTCGAGACGGTCTCCCCGTGGATCCTCGGCCGCGCCGCGAAGGGGCTCAACGAACTGGAGCGGCAGGAGATCGAGCTGAGCGGCGACGCCGACCGGTTCTCCGTCGACATCGACTTCACCGACCGCTTCGCCGGGTTCGCCCCGGTGTCCGCGCGTCCGGCCCGTCCCGTGTCGCGGATGCTCGTCCCGGGCACGGTCGCGTACTGGCGCTTCGAGTCCCCCGTGTCCGGCACGGTCCGTGACCTGTCCGGCCGCGGCAACGACCTCAGCCTGGTGTCGGTGGGCGGTGGCACGCTGGGCTGGTCCTCGGACCACCACCCCGACCAGCCCGGCCACGGCAGCCTCGAGTTCCAGGGGTACAAGTCCCCGCTGAAGGGCGCCTACCTGCGCACGGTCGACGGGGCGCCCCTCAACTCGGCGACGTTCAAGGCCGGTTACACCATCGAGGCGTTCTACCGCGTCCCGGCCGACTGGGACCCCGACCACAACGCCTGGTCGGGACTGGTCAGCCGGACCGGCACGGGCGGTGCCGCGGGCAAGACCGCGGACGACCCCGACGAGCCGCTCGCCACGCTCTCGCTGTCCGACGGCCCCGGCCCGCAGTGGGCGGTCCGGCCGCTCAACCAGGAGGGCATCGCCACGAACTGGGGCGACGAGACGGCCCGGGAGGTGTGGTGGCACGTCGCCGTCGTCAACGACGGCTCCCACACCGTCATGTACGTCCAGGGCTGCCCCGTCGCCCGCAATCCGCACGCCACCGCCGTCGGGGTCACCTCTGTCGGGCTGCCGTGGCTGCTCGGGGGCTACGAGTACGCCGGGAAGATCGACCAGATCCTGCACGGACGGCTCGGCGACGTCCGGATCGTCGAACGGGCGCTGCCCGTCACCTCGTTCATGAACCACTGACGTCCCCGAAGAAAGGCGCGAGAACCATGACAGAGCAACAGCTGCCCGCCTGGGCCGACCCGTCGGTCTCCCCCTCCGAACTCGACCCGCAGGGCGTCTCCCGGCGCGGGCTGCTGCGCAGCGCCGGCTTGTTCGGGGCCGCTTTCGCACTCGGCTCGGCGGCCACGCCCACGGTGGCGGCAGCGGCGGACGACAGACCGCTCGGCGGCGGCGACCCCCGCCTCGCCTACCTCGTCGGCGACCACCACGTCCACAGCGTCTACAGCCACGACGCGAAGTACACCTTCTCCCAGCTGGCCACCGCGGCCGCCAAGTACGGCCTCGACTGGATGGTCTTCAACGAGCACTCCAACTTCGGGCATGCCTCCTACGGCGCCGCCATGGAGCACAAGGAGATCCTCAAGGCCCGCGCCGAGAACCCCCGCCAGCTGATCTTCCAGGGCCTGGAGTGGTACATCCCGGCCGCCGAGCACTGCACGATCTTCGCCGCGCCCGGTCCCCACGAGGTCGACGTCCTCACCCAGTTCGAGCTGGCCTATGACGGCAAGCTGCTCGGGTACACGGACGGCGCCCCGGGCAACCCGAACACGGCCCGCAACGAGGCGCACGCGGTCAAGGCCATCCAGTGGCTCGCCGAACAGCGCCGTACGGGCTACGTCGACGACGTCCTCGTCTTCGCCAACCATCCGATGCGGCTGGGCATCGACTCCCCGCACGAGATGCGCAACTGGCGGGACGCGGCTCCCGAGATCATGATCGGCATGGAGGGCGCGCCCGGCGCTCAGGGCGGCGGCATCCCCGGCTGGGAGGGCCCCACCTCACAGCGCGGCGAGTACACCAACAAGCCGTCCGTGAACTCCTGGGCCGGCTACCCCGAGGATACGTATGTGCTGTACGGCGGTTTCGACTGGATGACGTCGACGGTCGGTGGCATGTGGGACGCGATGCTCGCCGAGGGCAAGCTGTTCACCATCACCACCAACTCCGACGTCCACCGGGTCGTCTTCGACACGTGGAAGAACGGCGACTGGCTGCCGGGGCAGAACTTCGACAACACCGGCAAGATCCCCGACCCCGTGAACACGGACTCCCCGCAGCCCGGCGGCGACTTCTGGCCCGGCCAGTTCAGCCGCACCCATGTGGGCGTGACCCGCTACGGCTACCGCGCGGTGATGGCGGGCCTGCGCGCGGGCCGGGTCTGGCTCGACCACGGGCATCTGCTCGACGGGCTCGACGTGCGGCTTCAGCGGGACCGCGACTTCGGTCCCGGGGTGACGCTGGGCGGCCGACTGCGGGTCCGCAAGGGCGAGAAGCTCACCCTGAACGTCACCGTCACGACCACCTCCCGCCCCAACACCCAGGGAATCCTGCCCCAGTTGGCCCACGTGGACCTGATCCGGGGCGCGGTGCGCGGCCCGGTGACCGACCGGGACACCTGGAAGGCTCCCGACACCAAGGTCGTCCAGACCAAGGACGTCTCCGGCCGGACCGGGACGTACACCCTGCGCATCCCGGTCACCGCCGGGGACGAGTCCTTCTACGTCCGCCTGCGCGGCAGCGACGGCAAGCGCAACGGCACCGGCTACCTGGGGGCCGCCATCGACCCGCACGGCCCGATCCCGCACGTCCCCGGAGACGGCGACCCGTGGGCCGACACCTGGTTCTACTCCAACCCGATCTTCGTGGACGTGGTTGGCAGCTGAGGCGCCCCGTAAGGGGCGCGGGGCTGTGACATTATGCGGCTCCGCCGCGGGGCGCGACCAGCCACAACGGTCGCGCCCCGCAACGCTCAAGCCCTACGACGCGACGAGGGAACACTCACGAATAGAAGCGCGACAGACTCTGCAGCACGGCCGCCGGCTTCGCCCCACCCTCGATCTCGATCGTGCCGTCCACGGTGATCTGTACCCCACCCGGCACGTCGTCGACCGAGGCCAGCTTCCCCACCAGCCGTATCTTCGACCCGACCTTCACCGGGGACGGGAAACGCACCTTGTTCAGCCCGTAGTTGACCTTCGTCGAGACTCCCTCGACCTCCAGCAGCTCGGTGAACAGCGGGATGAACAAGGAAAGGGTCAGGTATCCATGGGCGATGGGCGCGCCGAACGGGCCCTCCTTCGCGCGTTCGGGGTCCACATGGATCCACTGGTGGTCCCCCGTGGCGTCGGCGAACGTGTTGATCCGCTCCTGCGTGACCTCGATCCACTCGCTGGTCCCGAGATCGCTTCCGGCCAGCTTCTTCAGTTCGTCGAGACCGTTCACGGTGATACTCATAAGTAACCGATTCCTTAAGGGAGTTGGTGATGTCCGTAGCGGTTGCGCACCCGGGACTTCAGGAGCTTTCCTGAGGCGGTGCGGGGCAGTTCGTCCGCCACCACCACGGACTTGGGGATCTTGTACTTGGCGAGCCGCCCGGCCAGCGAGGCCAGCACCTCGTCGGGATCCAGCGCGGCGCCCTCGCGCGGCACGACCACCGCGCGCGGCACCTCGCCCCACTTGTCGTCGGGTACACCGATGACCGCGCACTCGACGATGTCCGGGTGGGCGAGGAGCAGGTCCTCGATCTCGGCGGGGTAGATGTTCTCCCCGCCGGAGATGATCATGTCCTTGATGCGGTCGACGATGAAGAGATAGCCGTCCTCGTCGGTCCGGGCCGCGTCCCCGCTGCGGAACCAGCCGTCGGCGAAGGCGGCGGCCGTCTCCTCGGGCAGCCCCCAGTAGCCGGGCATGACGTGCGGCCCGCGCACCACGACCTCGCCGGTCTCGCCGACGTCGGCCGGAGCGAGGTCCGGCCGGACGACCCGGACGTCGCTGAAGAAGTGCGGCACCCCGGCCGAGCCCGCCTTGCTCAGGGCGTGCTCGGCGTCCAGGAACAGCGTGCCGGGTGCGGCCTCCGTCATGCCGTAGCCCTGGAGGAAGGTCAGGCCGCGCTCCTGGTAGGCGGCGATCAGCGGGCTCGGTACCGGGGAGCCGCCGCAGGTGAGGATCCGCAGGGAGGACAGGTCGGCGTCCGGCCAGCGCGGATGCCGGGCCACCTGGTCGAACATCGTCGGCACCCCGAACATGAAGGTGATCCGGTGCCGTTCGATCAGGTCGAAGGTGGCCTCCGGGTCGAAGGCCTCGACCAGGACACAGGTGCCGCCCTTGAGCAGGACCGGCAGAGTGAGCATGTTGAGGCCGGCCGTGTGGAACAGCGGGGCGGAGACCAGGGCGCGTTCGTCGGCGATCAGGTCGGTGTCGACGAGGACGTTGACCGCGTTCCAGGTGAGGTTGCCGTGGGTGAGCATCGCGCCCTTGGGGCGTCCGGTGGTGCCCGAGGTGTACATGATGATGCAGGTGTCGTCGGGGCTGACCGGCTCGTCGATCGGCTCGGCCGACGCCTCGGCGAGCATCTGCTCGTACTCGGCGCCGACCTCGGCGTAGGTCCGGACGTCGCTGTTGCCCGGCAGCCCGGCGACCAGCCCCTGGAAGGCGGGGCCGTAGACGAGGGCCCTGGCCCCGGAGTCGGCGAGCTGGTAGGCGATCTCCGGGCCGGCCAGGCGGGTGTTGAGGGGGACGAAGACCGCGCCGAGGGTGCCCGCCGCGAACAGTGTCTCCAGGTAGGAGGGGTGGTTGGGGCCGAGGTAGGCGATCCGGTCGCCGCGCCGGACGCCCCGGGCGCGCAGGGCGTGCGCGAGGCGGGTGGTGCGGGTGTGCAGCGTGCGGTAGTCCGTCGCCTGCTCACCGTGAATCAGGGCGGTGCGGTGCGGGGTCTTGCGGGCCCGGCGTGCGGGCCACGACCCCAGTCCCTCGTTGCGCATCGTGACGCCCCTTACGGTTTCGTCAGCCCGAGCAGGCGGGCGGCGTTCTCCTTGAGGATCTTCGGCTTCACCTCGTCCTTGATCGACAGCTTCTCGAAGTCGGCGAGCCAGCGGTCGGGGGTGAGGACGGGGAAGTCGGAGCCGAAGAGGACCTTGTCCTTGAGCAGGGTGTTGGCGTACTGCACCAGCTGCGGCGGGAAGTACTTCGGCGACCAGCCGGACAGGTCGATGTGCACGCCCGGCTTGTGGGTGGCCACCGCGAGGGCCTCGTCCTGCCAGGGGAACGACGGGTGCGCCAGGATGATCTTCAGGTGCGGGAAGTCGGCGGCCACGTCGTCCACGTGCAGGGGGTTGGAGTACTTCAGCCGGATCCCGCCCCCGCCGGGCACCCCGGCGCCGATGCCGGTCTGGCCGGTGTGGAACAGCGCGATCGTGCCGGTCTCCTCGATCACCTCGTAGAGGGCGTACGCCACGGACCGGTCGTTGGGGAAGAAGCCCTGGATGCTGGGGTGGAACTTGAACCCCTTCACCCCGTACTCCTCGACCAGACGGCGGGCTTGCCTGACCCCCGCCTTTCCCCGGAAGGGGTCGATGGAGGCGAACGGGATGAGCACGTCCGCGTTGGCGGCGGCCGCCTCGGCGACCTCCTCGTTGGGCACGGGGGCCGTCCCGGTCGCGGACTCGGCGTCCACCGTGAAGATCACGGCGGCCATCCTGCGCTCGCGGTAGTACGCCGCCGTCTCCTCCAGGGTGGGCTTGCGCTTGCCCTCGACCTTGAAGTAGGCGGAGGAGGCGTCGTGCAGGTCGTCGTCCAGGGAGGAGTGGCCCTTCGAGGACACCTCCGCGTGGGTGTGGACGTCGATCGCGACGAGGTCGTTCAGGTCCATCACGCCTCCGGGAACTTCGGGGCGGGGATGCCGACGCTCTGGAGTTCGGCGCCGACCGAGGTGGGGAAGGCGTCGGCCAGGGTCTCGGGAGTCCAGCCGCCGTCGGCGTAGGCCGCGCTGATCTCCTGCGGATGCGACCAGAGTGCCACTTTGTCACCGCCGATGCCGATAGCCTGGCCGGTGATGCCACGGGCGGCCTCGGAGGCGAGGAAGGGGACGAGCGCGGCGCAGTCCTCTGGGGTGCCGAAGCCCTCCCCCTTACGCAGGAAGCCCGGCAGCGGCTCGCCGTTCCTCATGGCCTCGACGTACGGGGCGAAGGCCGGGATGGTCTCGGTCATCGCGGTCGCGGCGACCGGCACGATCGCGTTGACGGTGATACCCGCGCGGCCCAGCTCCATGGACCAGGTACGGGCCATCGCGGCGATGCCCGCCTTGGCGGCGGCGTAGTTCGTCTGCCCGAAGTTGCCGCGCTGCCCGGCCGGGGAGCCGACCAGGATCAGGCTGCCGCCCTCGCCCTGCTCGCGCATCCGGACGGCTGCGGCGCGGGCGCAGGTGAAGGTGCCCTTGAGGTGGGTGGTGATCACCGCGTCGAAGTCCTCGTCGGTCATCTTCCACAGCACCTTGTCGCGCAGGATGCCGGCGTTGGTGACCAGGACGTCGAGGCGCCCGAACTCCTCCACGGCGCGGTTCACGAGCCGGTCGGCGGCCTCGGTGGTGCCGACGGCGACCACCTCGGCGACGGCCTTGCCGCCCGCCTCGACGATCGACTTCACGGCCTGCTCGGCCACGGCCTCGTCGATGTCGTTGACGACCACGGAGGCGCCGTGGGCGGCCAGGGCGTGCGCGTAGGCGAGGCCGAGGCCCCGGCCGCTGCCGGTGACGACGGCGGCCTTGCCGGTGAGATCGATGCTGGGCACGGGTGGGTCCCTTCACAGACTGACGCGAGAGATGCGGCTGGGTGTTGCTTGATGCGGCGCGATACGGCTCTGTACGGCTCGATGCGGCCGCTGAGATCGAAGCTAAGAGCAATAATTGTTGACGTCAATAGTTGTTGCCGACCCGTCGAGTGCGTCAGACTGGGAGCACCAGGCACGACGCGCCCCGCACGAGGCGCCCGCACGACCGCCCCGACCGGGGCCCCGACCAGGGAGACCACCATCGCCCGCCAGCCGCACCCGACGCCCCCTGCCGCGGGCCCCGCTCCGATCGACGCCTACGAGCCGTGGATGCGAGGTCTGCACGCGGACACCGGCTACCTGCTCTACCGGCTCGGACTGCGCTCGGGGCAACTGTTCAACGCCTCCCTCCAGGAGTCCGGGCTGCGCCTGCGCCACTACGCGCTGCTGCGCTTCCTCGCCACGTCGGAGGGCGCCCTGCAGCGCGAACTGAGCACCTCACTCGGCTACGACCCGAGCGCGATCGTCGGTTTGGTGGACGACCTGGAGAAGGTGGGCTTCGCGGAGCGCCGCCCCTCCCCCGACGACCGGCGCAGCCGCATCGTCGTGCTCACCGCGGACGGCCGCGCCTTCCTGCGCGACACCGACGAGGCCGGACTGCGGGTCACCAACGAGCTGCTCCAGCCCCTCGACCCCGCCGAGCGCGATGGGCTCCACTCGCTGCTGCAGAGAGTCGCCGAGACCGGGCTGGGGTGAGGCCATGCCGACGACCGCCGACGCCGCCCTGTCGCGGGCGGCGCGTTCCGCGCCCGACCGACTGCTGTCGGTCCTCGCCGCGTTCGACCACGACCACCCGGCGTTGTGCCTGACGGACATCAGCCGCCGGGCCGGACTCTCCCTCACCACCACCCACCGGCTCGTCGGCGCGCTCACCGAGTGGGGCGCCCTGGAGCGGGACGACTCGGGCGTCTACCACGTCGGGCTGCGGCTGTGGGAGGTCGCCGCGCTGGCACCCCGCGGACTGGCGCTGCGCCAGGCCGCGCTGCCGCACCTGGAGGACCTGTACGAGGCCACGCACGAGAACGTGCAGTTGGCGGTGCGCGACGGCTCGGAGGTCGTCTACACCGAGTGGATATCGGGCCGTTCGTCGGTCGGCGTGCACATCCGCGTCGGCGCCCGCTGGCCGCTGCACGTCACCGGCGTCGGACTCGTGCTGCTCGCGTACGGCGACGCCGAACTGCAGAAGGAGTACTGCGCCAGGCCGCTCGCCTCCCTCACCCCGTACACCCTCACCGACGCCGGACGACTGCGCCGGACGCTGGCCGAGGTGCGGCGCTCGGGCGTGGCGGTGAGCGACCGTCAGGTCACCGAGGACGCGCTGTCGGTGGCGGCGCCCGTGCGCGGGCCGGGCGGGACCCTCGTCGCGGCGGTGTCGGTGGTGGTGCCACAGGCCGACGCCCAGGTACCGGTACTCGTGCCGGCGGTGCGGCTCGCGGCGCGTGGGATCTCCCGGGCCCTGGGGTGGCAGCCGGACGCGGGCCGGACGCGGGGCGGGGCGAGGCCCGCCGGAGGTGCCGCCTCGCACCGATGAGGACGGGTCCCCGGAACGCCTCGCCTCGCTCAAGGCGTCATTTCGGGAGTCTGACGACGCGTGAGGCCCGGAGGACCTTACCGGCCGCGTCCAGCGCTTTCACCTGGTAGTACGGTCCTGGGGCGCCGGTCCTGACCGCTGTCTCGAACCCGGACCGTTCGGCGCGCTTGACCACCACCGACAGGGAATCGGGTTTCGGTCCGGCGAGCACCTGCCACGCTCGCGTCTGCGTCGATCCGTTCCAGGAGGCGTAGACGATACGGCCCCTGCCGTCGGCCCGTGCCGCAGCCTTCGGCGGGTAGTACGGCGTGCCGGTCCATGCGTTCCGGAACGCTCGATACGAGATGTTGGAGCCCGGCAGCTTCGCGTCGTAGAGCCGGTTTCGCGAGCCGTTTCCCTGGGTGTTCCCCGCACTCGCGTATTCCGAATAGTAGGGGCTCTGACCCCACCCGATGAATTGGTTCCCGTTGGGAAGAGCCTGAGTGTTTCCCTGGGTGGGCGAGTACAACGGCGGCTTGTGGTAATAGGTCTTGGCCACCGTCGCCCTGTGCCGGCGGAAGTCGAGGTTGAGGATCAGTCCGTGCGACTGCTGTTCGGGTGGGCCGTCGGGAAGGTCGCAGCAGCCGTCGTCGAACATGCTGATCCGGCTTCCCGGCCGGAATCGGGCATCGTGCTGCCAGTAGAAGTGCGCGTTCGGTCCGAAGGTGAAGTCGCTTTTCTTCCCTCCGATCTGATAGCGGATCTTCCCGGATTTCTTGGAGATGCCGTAGACGGCCCACATGTTCCGGGACGAGACCAGCCATTGGCCTCCCGGGCCCTCGTCGACGGAGTTGATGTGGAAGGCGTCCCACACCCCGTCGGATGACGACGCGCTGGAGACCGGTTCCTCGGAATCGGCGGGGTCCAGGTGGTCCAGCGCGTTCCAGGAATTCAGGAGTCTCCCCGTGGCGAGGTCCACCTCCTGGACCTCACTGTTCAGGATGGCGCCGTTCCTCGGCCCCCCGTAGGGCCTCAGATCCAGGCGCACCGGTTTGGAGGCGAGGAACAGTGCGGTGCCCCTGCGGGTCAGGGTGAATTCGTGCTCGTCCGGGTAGTAGCCGTGGTGCGCGAAGACCGTCTTGAGCAGGCGGTACCGGGCGTCGTAGAGGTAGTAGCACCCGCCCGGTTCCGGCGCGCCGGCCGGCAGGTTCGTGTAGGCCGGGGGAAGCGCGAGGCTCCCCTGCCACCAGGTCAGTACCGGTTGGCCGCGGTCCCGGTGTCCGTCGTAATAGGTCTGGACTTTGAAGTCGGCGTTCTGGAGGTTCGTGGAGGACAGCGGACGGAACCAGACCGGGTCGCCGGAATTGTCGTTGACCAGCGCCCCGGTCTGGCCGACCATCTGGTCCGCGCTGAACGGGGCGACGAAGATGTCCCCGCGAGCCGTCCCCGATTTGTTCGCGGTCACCTTCACCCGCATGGGACGCAGGCCCGGCTCGGAGACGAATCTCCACACGTCGCTGCCGGACAGGATCGGGGGCGGAGTGCTCTCCGACGGAGGGTAGGGCTTCGTCGCACACAGGCGGGACGCGCCCCCCTGGGGAGTCCCGGCGGCCGACGGCACACAACTCGCGAGGACACACCCGGCGGCGAGCGCGCCGGCCCCGACGGTTCGACGGGTACTTCTCCATGTCCGGCGAACCCGCGGTTCCCGCGTGACCATTGCCGACCTCCTTGACACCCGGCACTGGTCACCCCATGGGCGGTGCCGCTACGTTTTCGAGTTCGTCGTCCGGCTGGTCTCCCGGGCTCCGCACCGGCCACGACCGGGAAGCCGTCCCTCTGGTGACGGTATGCAGCCGACGGGGCTCGCGCCTGCTGAAGACCACTCAGGTAGGCCATTGGGGCAGGTGCGGCCCCGCGGGGGCATGCGGCAGTCACCGTTGACTGGCGCATACGGCTCGTCTACGCCGCCCAGGGCACCGACCCGTGGGGATCGTGACTCGGCAGCACGATATTGCGACTGGCTTGGCTCTCTTGGGGGGCGTGAAACAGGATGAGGAGCTATGGACAGGAACAACCCCATGAGAAGTGTCGAGGACGAGGACGTGTGCCGCGTCTGCGGCTACACGGACGGCAGTCTCTTTTTCGAGGACACCTGGCCGACCCACATCATCTGCAGCTGCTGCGGTTGGGAGTCGGGTACGCAGGCGCTCGGGCTCGAAGGCACCCGGGAGTACCGCGGTTATTGGGCCGGGCAGGGCGCTCAGTGGTTCTCTCGCGGGGCACGGCCGAAGGACTGGGATCTCCTCGAGCAGCTGCGCAACATCCCTGCGGATTGGCGCTGACCACGGAGCAGTCCGTCGAGGTGTAGTTCGGCCGCCGAGCCCGCAGGAGGCCGAAGAGGGCCTCGGCCTCGGCGGGCTGCGACCCCGCGCCGTTCACCGAGTCAACTCACCTGCGCCACAAACACTTTCTCGGTTTCACCTCTTGACGGCCACAGCGCCGGGGAGCACATTGACCGCGCACCCTGAGAGCGCTCTCAGACGTCAGGGCGGCGCTCTCCGAGGCACCCGCGCATTCCCCCCGTACCCGAGAGGTCCCCCATGACTGACACCTCCGGCACACCCCACAGACGGCGCCGCCCGCTGCGACGGGCACTCCTCGCCGTCGTCAGCACGCTCGGCCTCGCGGCGGCGGCCGCCACGGTCGCCTCCCCCTCCGCGAACGCCTCCGCGCCCACGCCCCCGTCGGGCTGGACGCAGGTCTTCCTCGACGACTTCGTCGGGAGCGCCGGCACCGGCGTGAACACCTCCAACTGGCAGTACGCGACTGGCACTTCCTATCCGGGCGGCCCCGCCAACTGGGGCACCGGCGAGGTCGAGACGATGACCAACAGCACCGGCAACGTCGCGCTCGACGGCAACGGCAACCTGCGCATCACCCCCCTGCGCGACGCGTCCGGCAGGTGGACCTCGGGTCGCGTCGAGACCAACCGCACCGACTTCCAGCCCCCGGCGGGCGGCAGACTGCGCGTCGAGGCCCGCCTCCAGATGCCGAACGTCACCGGCACCGCCGCCGAGGGGTACTGGCCCGCGTTCTGGATGCTGGGCGCGCCCTACCGGGGCAACTACCAGAACTGGCCGGGCGTGGGCGAACTGGACATCATGGAGAACGTCCAGGGCCGCAACACGGTGTGGGCCACCATGCACTGCGGCACGAATCCGGGCGGCCCGTGCAACGAGACGTCCGGCATCGGCAACAACACCGCGTGCCCGGGCACCACCTGCCAGTCCGGCTTCCACACCTACACCATGGAGTGGGACCGTTCGGTCACTCCGGAGGCGATCCGCTTCTCCGTCGACGGCGTCACCTTCCACACGGTCACCGCGAACCAGGTCGACGCGACGACCTGGTCCAACGCCACCAACCACGGGTTCTTCATCATCCTGAACGTGGCCATGGGCGGCGCCTTCCCGGACGCGTTCGGTGGCGGCCTGGACGGCGACACCCGCTCCGGCGTGCCGATGGTCGTCGACTACGTCCAGGTGCTGTCGTCGGGCGGAGGCGGCACCACTCCCCCGCCCACCGGCAACCGTGACGCCTACGGCACCATCCAGGCCGAGTCGTACGACGCCCAGTCCGGTACGACCACCGAGACCACGTCGGACACGGGCGGCGGACAGAACATCGGCTCCCTCGCCGCCGGCGACTGGGCCCTCTACAAGGGCGTCAACTTCGGCTCCACGGCGGCCAGGCAGTTCGTCGCCCGGGTCGCGAGCGGCGCGTCGGGCGGGGTCAGCGGACTGGTCGAGGTCCGTCTGGACAGCCGTAGCTCCGCCCCCGTCGGCAGCTTCGCCGTCGCCAACACCGGCGGCTGGCAGTCCTGGAGAACGATCCCGGCCAACATCAGCTCGGTGACGGGGACGCACGACGTGTATCTCACCTTCACGAGCGGCCAGAGTTCCGACTTCGTGAACGTGAACTGGTTCACCTTCGGTCACTGATCGGCGACCTCGCCACCGGGGCCCCACGCACGCGTGGGGCCCCTTCTCCATGCCGACGGGCACCGGCACCGGCACCGGCACCGGCACCGCTCAACGCAGCTCCGCCCGGAACACCGCCGGTGTCATGTCCGTGTGCTGCTGGAAGAACTTGGAGAAGTTGGCCGCGTCGGGAAAGCCGACGGCGGCGCCGACGCGGCCGATGGGCATGTCGGTGTGGGCGAGGAGGCGTTTGGCCTCCAGGACGACCCGTTTGTCGATGAAGCCCTTCGGGGTCTCGCCGGTGGCGGCGCGGACCGCGCGGACGAGGGTGCGGCGGGAGTACCCGAGGGCGTCGGCGTACGCGCTGACGCTGTGGTTGGTGGCGAAGCCCTTCTCGACCGCCTCACGGAAGAGCGTGAAGGTGGTGTCCGACCACTGCCGGGTGGCGTTCGCGGAGCTCGCCGCGAGATGGGACAGACGCAGGAGGAACGCCGTCAGGGTGTGCCGCAGCACCGAGGTGTGCAGGCTCATCGGGAGCGTCGTGTCCTCGTACTCCCGCTGGAGTTGGGCGAGGGCGGCGCGCAGGCCGGCCGCGAGGGGCTCGTCGGGGCGCAGCAGGGGCGGCAGGTCGTAGCGGTAGAGCCCGGTGGCCTCCACCGTCTCCCGGGGCAGGAAGCCGGGTTGCATGGTCAGGACGGTTCCGCGGTACTCGCTGGTTCGTGAGAAGCGGTGGACCTGCCCCGGGCGGATCCACAGCACGTCGCCGGCGGTCGCCTCGTACGGGGCGAAGTCGATCATGTGGTGCACGGGGCCGTCGTCGAACAGCATCACGACATGGAAGTCGATGCGGTGGACGCGGTGCAGGGGCGCGTCGGCGTGCCAGGTGCGGCCGGTTCCCATGGGGCCGACCTGGACGCCGACTCCGCCGACGCTCAACTCGACCGGGAAGGGGAACGTTCTGATCGCGTCAATGTCGCCGTCACCGTCTCCGGCTTGGATGGTTCTGTCCACCATGTCCTTCTCGTGCCGCCTCGGTCACCCGCCCGGTGTCCCACTTTCACCACAGGCTGACACACCGCGACCTTCCCTCGGAAAAGTCAGACTTTTAAGTTCGAACACGTCAGACCAGCTACCCCGCTCCGATCGAGGATTTCTTGAAGATGAGCACGCAGACACCGGACAACTTCGAATGGACCGAACTCGACCGGCGTGCCGTCGACACCGCCCGCCTGCTGGCGGCGGATGCCGTGCAGAAGGTGGGCAATGGCCACCCCGGCACCGCGATGAGCCTGGCCCCTGCCGCGTACACGATCTTTCAGAAGGTGATGCGTCACGACCCGGCCGACCCGGAGTGGACGGGCCGTGACCGTTTCGTGCTGTCCCCCGGACACACCTCGCTCACCCTCTACACGCAGCTCTTCCTCGCCGGGTACGAGCTGGAGCTCGACGACCTCAAGGCCTTTAGGACGCACGGGTCGAAGACGCCCGGTCACCCCGAGTACGGGCACACCGCCGGCGTCGAGACCACCACGGGCCCGCTCGGACAGGGTGTCGCCAACGCGGTGGGCATGGCGATGGCCGCCCGCTACGAGCGCGGTCTGTTCGACCCCGAGGCCCCCGAGGGCACCTCGCCCTTCGACCACACCATCTGGGGCATCGTCTCCGACGGCGACCTGGAGGAGGGCATCTCCGCCGAGGCGTCCTCGCTGGCCGGCCATCAAAAGCTCGGCAACCTGGTCTTCCTCTACGACGACAACCACATCTCCATCGAGGGCGACACCGCGACCGCCTTCTCCGAGGACGTGCTCAAGCGCTACGAGGCGTACGGCTGGCACGTGCAGCGCGTCGAGCCCGGCGAGGACGGCGACATCGACGTCCACGCCCTGCACGCGGCGCTGCGGGCCGCGCAGGCCGAGACCGGACGGCCCTCGATCATCGCGATGCGCACGATCATCGCCTGGCCCGCCCCGAACGCCCGCGACACCGAGGCCGCGCACGGCTCCGCGCTCGGCGAGGACGAGGTCGCCGCCACCAAGCGCCTCCTCGGCTTCGACCCGGAGCGGACCTTCGAGGTCGCCGACGACGTCCTCGCCCACACCCGCCGGTCCCTGGACCGGGGCGCCGAGGCGCACGCGGCCTGGGACAAGCAGCTCGACAAGTGGCGCGGCGCCCAGCCGGAGCGCGCGAAGCTCTTCGACCGCGTGGTCGCCGGTCAGCTCCCCGAGGGCTGGGAGGACGCCCTGCCGGTCTTCGAGGAGGGCAAGGCGGTCGCCACCCGCGCCGCCTCCGGGAAGGTGCTCCAGTCGCTCGGCGCGGTCATCCCGGAACTGTGGGGCGGCTCCGCCGACCTGGCCGGCTCGAACAACACCACCATCGACAAGACGAGTTCCTTCCTGCCGAAGGGCAACCCGCTGCCGGAGGCCGACCCGTACGGCCGCACGATCCACTTCGGCATCCGCGAGCACTCCATGGCCGCGGAGATGAACGGCATCGCGCTGCACGGCAACACCCGTATCTACGGCGGCACCTTCCTGGTGTTCTCCGACTACATGCGCAACGCCGTCCGGCTGTCCGCGCTGATGCAGCTGCCCGTCACCTACGTCTGGACGCACGACTCCATCGGCCTCGGCGAGGACGGTCCCACGCACCAGCCCGTCGAGCACCTGGCGTCCCTGCGCGCGATCCCGGGTCTGAACGTCGTCCGCCCGGCCGACGCCAACGAGACCGTGATCGCCTGGGCCGAGATCCTCAAGCGGCACGCCACCGACCCGGCACCGCACGGCCTCGCGCTCACCCGCCAGGGCGTACCGACGTACGCGCCGAACCCGGATGCGGCGCGCGGCGGTTACGTGCTGGCGGAGTCCTCCACCGAGACCCCCGACGTCGTCCTGATAGCCACCGGCTCCGAGGTCCAGCTCGCCGTGGGCGCGCGGGAGCGGCTGGAGGCCGAGGGGGTCGGCACCCGGGTGGTGTCGATGCCGTCGGTCGAGTGGTTCGAGCAGCAGCCGCGGGAGTACCGCGACGGTGTCCTGCCGCCGTCCGTGAAGGCCCGCGTCGCGGTCGAGGCCGGGATCGGTCTGACGTGGTACCGGTTCGTGGGTGACGCGGGACGCATCGTCTCCCTCGAACACTTCGGCGCCTCCGCCGACGCCAAGACCCTCTTCGCCGAGTACGGCTTCACCGCCGAGAACGTAGCGGCGGCCGCCAGGCAGTCCCTGGCCGCCGTCCGCGGCTGATCAGATCGCCAGAAAGAAGATGATCGAAGTGACCGAAGCGACCGCACCCGCGGGAGCACTCAAGCGCCTGTCCGACGAGGGCGTCTCCATCTGGCTGGACGACCTCTCCCGCAGCCGGATCGAGTCCGGCAACCTCGCCGAACTCGTCCGGACCAGGCACGTGGTGGGCGTCACCACCAACCCGTCCATCTTCCAGGCCGCCATCGGCTCCGGCGAAGGGTACGAGGAGCAGCTCACCGACCTCGCCGTGCGGGGTGTCACGGTCGACGAGGCCGTGCGCATGATGACGACCGCCGACGTCCGGGCAGCCGCCGACGTCCTGCGGCCGGTGTACGAGGCGACCGGCGGCCGGGACGGCCGGGTCTCCATCGAGGTCGACCCGCGGCTGGCCCACGACACCCGGGCCACCGTCGCCGAGGCCAGGCAGCTGGCCTGGCTGGTGGACCGCCCCAACGTCATGATCAAGATTCCGGCGACGAAGGCCGGCCTCCCGGCGATCACCGAGGTCATCGGCCTCGGCATCAGCGTCAACGTCACGCTGATCTTCTCCCTGGAGCGCTACTCCGAGGTCATGGACGCCTACCTCACCGGTCTGGAGAAGGCCCGGGCGAACGGCCTGGACCTCTCCCTGATCCACTCCGTGGCGTCCTTCTTCGTCTCCCGCGTCGACTCCGAGATCGACAAGCGGCTGACCCTGCTCGGCACCGCGGAGGCCCTGGAACTGAAGGGCCGCTCCGCCCTCGCCAACGCGCGGCTCGCCTACGAGGCGTACGAGAACGTCTTCGACGGTGAGCGCTGGACCGCCCTCGGCGGCGCCCGGGCGAACAAGCAGCGCCCGCTGTGGGCCTCGACCGGGGTGAAGGACCCCGCGTACAAGGACACGTTGTACGTCGACGACCTGGTCGCCCCCGGCACGGTCAACACCATGCCGGAGGCCACGCTGAACGCCGCCGCCGACCACGGCGACATCACCGGCGACACCGTCACCGGCGGCTACGCCCAGGCCCGCGCCGACCTCGCGGCGGTGGAGCGGCTCGGGATCTCCTACGAGGAGGTCGTGCGGCAGCTGGAGGACGAGGGTGTCGCCAAGTTCGAGGTGGCCTGGCAGGAGCTGCTGGACGCCGTGACGAAGTCCCTGAACAGCAAGGGGGTTGACGAGGAATGAGCAAGGAACTGTCCGAGGCGGCTGAGGCCGTCACCACCCTTCCGGCCGTACCGCCCGCCGACTGGTCCAACCCGCTGCGGCACCCCCAGGACCGCCGGCTGCCGCGCATCGCGGGCCCGTCCGGGCTGGTCATCTTCGGCGTGACGGGTGACCTGTCCCGCAAGAAGCTGATGCCGGCCGTCTACGACCTCGCCAACCGTGGTCTGCTGCCGCCGGGTTTCTCGCTCCTCGGGTTCGCCCGCCGGGACTGGGAGGACCAGGACTTCGCCCAGGTCGTGCACGACGCGGTCCGCGAGCACGCGCGCACCGAGTTCCGGGAGGAGGTCTGGCAGCAGCTCGCCGAGGGCATGCGGTTCATCCCCGGCGACTTCGACGACGACACCGCGTTCAAGCAACTGCGTGCCTCCGTGGACGAGTTGGACGCCTCACGGGGTACCAGCGGCAACTACGCCTTCTATCTCTCGGTACCGCCGAAGTTCTTCCCGAAGGTCGTCCGGCAGCTGAAGAAGCACGGGCTGGCCGACGCGCCGGAGGGCTCCTGGCGGCGGGCGGTCATCGAGAAGCCCTTCGGGCACGACCTGAAGAGCGCACGTGAGCTGAACGCGCTAGTGCACGACGTGTTCGAGCCGGACCAGGTGTTCCGCATCGACCACTACCTCGGCAAGGAGACCGTCCAGAACATCCTGGCGCTGCGCTTCGCCAACCAGATGTACGAGCCGCTCTGGAACCGGTCGTACGTCGACCACGTGCAGATCACGATGGCCGAGGACATCGGCATCGGCGGCCGGGCGGGTTACTACGACGGCATCGGCGCCGCCCGGGACGTCATCCAGAACCACCTGCTCCAGCTCATGGCCCTGACCGCCATGGAGGAGCCCATCGCCTTCGACGCCGATTCGCTGCTCACCGAGAAGCTCAAGGTGCTGAAGTCGGTGCGGCTGCCCGAGGACATCGGCGAGCACACCGTGCTGGCGCAGTACGCGGAGGGCTGGCAGGGCGGCGCGAAGGTGGCCGGGTACCTCCAGGAGGAGGGCATCGACCCGCAGTCGAAGACCGACACCTACGCGGCCATCAAGCTGGAGGTGGACAACCGCCGCTGGGCGGGCATCCCCTTCTATCTGCGCACCGGCAAGCGGCTGGGCCGCCGGGTCACCGAGATCGCGGTGATCTTCAAGCGGGCCCCGCACTCCCCCTTCGACTCCTCCGCCACCGAGGAGCTCGGGCAGAACGCGATCGTCTTCCGCGTCCAGCCCGACGAGGGCATGACGGTCCGGTTCGGATCCAAGGTGCCGGGCACCTCGATGGAGATCCGGGACGTGTCGATGGACTTCGCCTACGGCGAGTCGTTCACGGAGTCCAGCCCCGAGGCGTACGAGCGCCTCATCCTGGATGTCCTCCTCGGCGACGCCAACCTGTTCCCCCGCCACCAGGAAGTGGAAGAGTCCTGGAAGATCCTCGACCCGATCGAGGAGTACTGGGCGAACCACGGCACGCCGGCGCGGTACGCGTCCGGCAGCTGGGGACCCGAGGAAGCCGACGAGATGCTCGCACGAGACGGACGGAGCTGGCGCAGGCCATGAAGATCGACCTGACCGACACCACGGCAAGCAAGATCAACAAGGCGTTGGTGCGAGGTCGCCGCGCCATCGGCACACCAGCCGTGGGCATGGTCCTGACGATGGTGATCGTCACGGACGAGGAGAACGCCTACGACGCGATCAAGGCGGCCGAGGAGGCCTCGCACGAGCACCCCTCGCGCACCCTGGTCGTCATCAAGCGGCACGCCCGCACCCCGCGCGACCGCACCAACTCCCGCCTCGACGCCGAGGTACGGGTGGGCGCCGACGCAGGCACCGGCGAGACGGTGATCCTGCGGACCTACGGCGAGGTGTCCGACCACGCCGACTCGGTCGTCCTGCCGCTGCTGCTTCCGGACGCCCCGGTCGTGGTGTGGTGGCCGGTGGAGGCGCCGGACAACCCGGCGAAGGACCCGCTGGGCGCGCTGGCCCAGCGCCGGATCACCGACCTGTACGCGGTGGAGAACGCGCTGGAGGTCCTGCGGACCCGGGTGCGCTCCTACGCGCCCGGCGACACCGACCTCGCCTGGACCCGGCTGACCCCGTGGCGCTCGATGCTGGCCGCGGCCCTGGACCAGGCCCGGGTGCGGGTGATCTCGGCGGCCGTGGAGGCCGAGGCGGAGAACCCCGCGGCGGAACTGCTGGCCCGCTGGCTTGAGGCCCGCCTCGGCGTCACCGTCGACCGGGTGGTCACCGCGGGACCGGTGGTGACGGCCGTGCGCCTCGGCACTGAGAACGGCGAGATCGTCATCGACCGCCCCGAGGGCCCGCTGGCCACGCTGTCCCTGCCCGGACAGCCCTCGCGCACCCTCGCGCTGAAGGTCCGCACCACTTCCGAACTCATCGCCGAGGAGCTTCGGCGCCTCGACGCGGACGAGATGTACGCCGTCGCCCTGCGCGGCGAGGGCACCAAGGAGATCCCCTCTCATGTCTGACTCCCCCAAGCTCACCCAGCGGCCGGAATGGACCGCCCTGGCGGACCACCGCGCCGAGTGGAACGCCCATCTGCGTGACCTGTTCGCCGCGGACCCCGGGCGCGCGGAGCGGTATGTCGCACGCGTGGGTGATCTGCGCGTCGACTTCTCGAAGAACCTGGTCACCGACGAGACGCTGGCCCTGTTGCGGGAGCTGGCGGCCGCTACCGATGTGTTCGGGTTGCGGGATGCGATGTTCCGGGGTGAGCGGATCAACATCACCGAGGACCGTGCGGTGCTGCACACCGCGTTGCGTGCTCCGGCGAGCGCGGTGGTGGAGGTCGACGGTGAGAACGTCGTGCCGCGGGTGCACGCGGTGCTGGAGCGGATGGGTGACTTCGCCGGGCGGGTGCGGTCGGGTGAGTGGACGGGTCACACCGGCCGGCGGATCCGTAATGTCGTCAACATCGGGATCGGTGGTTCGGATCTGGGTCCGGCGATGGCGTACGAGGCGCTGCGCGCGTACACGGACCGGTCGCTGACGTTTAGGTTCGTGTCGAACGTGGACGGTGCCGACCTGCATGAGGCGGTCCGTGATCTGGATCCCGCGGAGACGCTGTTCATCGTCGCGTCGAAGACGTTCACCACGATCGAGACGATCACCAATGCGACGTCGGCGCGGGAGTGGCTGCTGAACGGTCCGGGTGGTCTGGGTGAGGACAAGGCGGTCGCGAAGCATTTCGTGGCGTTGTCGACGAACGCGGAGAAGGTGTCGCAGTTCGGGATCGACACGGCGAACATGTTCGAGTTCTGGGACTGGGTAGGGGGCCGGTACTCCTTCGATTCGGCGATCGGCCTGTCGTTGATGATCGCGATCGGTGCGGACCGGTTCCGGGAGATGCTGGACGGTTTCCGGATCGTCGACGAGCATTTCCTCAACGCGCCCGCGGAGTCGAATGTGCCGCTGCTGCTGGGGCTGCTGGGCATCTGGTACGGCAACTTCCATGACGCGCAGTCGCATGCGGTGCTGCCCTACAGCCACTATCTGTCGAAGTTCACGGCGTATCTGCAGCAGCTGGACATGGAGTCCAACGGCAAGTCGGTGGACCGTCAGGGCCGCCGGGTGGAGTGGCAGACCGGGCCGGTGGTGTGGGGGACGCC